>CAVYZB010000010.1:0-164503 GCA_963772895.1 uncultured Acidobacteriaceae bacterium | reverse complement strand
TCCAGCGAATCCGCGAAAACGATCTGGGTCAGATAAGGGTCACATAAGTTTACTAGGTGGGTACAGGCCTTTATTGAATGCGTGTGGCCTGCTGCTTGACAAAGTTCACCCGCTGCTGCTGGATCCGCCGTTCGGCTTCCATACCAAGATCGCCGTAGACCTCGGATGTAGTGGCAAGGTTCTCGTGCCGCAGAAGAGTCTTGACCTCCTCCAGTTCGAGACCCGCCTCCTTGCCCCAGGCACTTACCGTATGCCGGAAGCTGTGCCACCCGATGTTGGGAAGACCAAGCGCCAAGGCAACCGGCTTGATGTGCGTCTTGAGCAACTGCGCCGGCCAGAACGGTCGCTTGCCCTTCGTGTAGGGCGAGGCAAAGACCCAATCGCCGGCTGCGCCGTAAATGGTGACGGAGCCCCACTGGCGCAGCAAGTCCAACACGTCTTCTGGTATCGGCAGATTGGTACGTGACGCCTCGGTCTTGAGCGGCGTTATTCGTCCCTGGACGCAGCCCTGGCGAAAGGACACCAAGCCGAGATCCAATTCCAGATCCTGCCACTTTAGTCCGAATGCCTCGCTGATACGCGGCCCTAGCCAGCCCGCAAAAGCGACTGCCACTTTCTCGCAAGGCCCCAATCGGCTCAATAGCAAGAAGAACCCGGCTGCCGTTACCTGCACCGGTTGCTTTTGCCGTTTGGTCGAGCCACGGGGTAATGCGACCCGCTTCTCGCCCATTGGGTTCTCGTTGAGGTAGCCTCACTTCACAGCGAACTTGAACGCGAGCTTCATCACGTTCCAAATGGACCGAACCATTTTCGGTGCGAGCCCATTGGCGTTCTTGGGTGAACGCCATAAGGAACGCAGCCATTCCTCGATGCTTGCCCTCACCGCAGGCTTGTTGAATTCCTGCAGCCGGTAATCCTGCCAATGCGGTCGGACCCAGCGGTTGAGGGCCGACTGGTAAGACTCAAGCAGCATCGTCGCCCAGACTTCCGTGTTGGTCAGAATCAAGATGTGCGCACACAGGTAGTCATTTGCAGTCCGACTATAAAAAGTCGCGGGTAGACAAGCAAGTGGTGTTCTAAATTCGGCAAGGTCAAGGGACTGGACAAACCATTTTGGAACCAAGTTCTGCTGCCGCCCGGCGGTAACCGGCTGAAGCCTGAGGCTAGAAGAGGATGACGTTCGCCCCCATTTCGGCACTGACCATATGTGGTCCCAGAAATTGGGAACTCTGCATGTGCAAAGCTGGGCAGAGCAGGAATCGATCTGTCGGCTAATGTAAGCACCACGCTCCTTCTCCTCAATCTTTGAGTCCGAATCGGCGAGTTAGCCATGTGCCCACAAAGATGTACACCGCTTACGTTTACGCTCCGTGAAAATGACATAGTAGTTGTCTATGCTGCGAAGAATCGGTCTGGCGCCTGATGAACGAGCAGAAGCTCGAAGCCCATTGGCACGACTCGTGCTACGTAGAAAAGCTAGAGTCTTTATGACGAACACGGTTAAGGCTTTCGGTCGAGGTGGCGAGATGAGGAATAGAAGACGTGACCCGAAATGGTGGATCATTGCGGCGCTGCTAAACATATTAGTGATTGAGTATCCAGCAGGGCTCTACTTCCACGCCGACGACGAGCCGTCGCGTTTGATGGCGGCGCTGATATTGGGGGGTGTTGTAGTAGTGCTTGCGATAGCCGATTTCTTCACCGTTGTTCTGGCGGTCAGCGATAGCAGCCTACAATGAACTCATTGCTGCGTTGGACGACCCCGATCCATCCGAGAGCTCGCGAAACACCTGACTCAGCGCCGCTGCCCCCGCCCCAGGAGTCGCGAAGCGTATGTTCAAAATGCTCCCGCCAACGCCAAGAGTTATTGAAAAGATTAAGGCCGAACCTGTGGTACGAAGTTTGGGATGTGCACGCCTAAATGGACGTTTTGTCTGAGATCTGGGTAGGATTCCCAACGCGGTGACACGACTGTCAATGCATAATGTCACGAATGCCGACATATGGTCAGAACACCTGACTCTGAATACGTCAAGGCTTTTTCTTCAAGGAGATAGAGTGCTGGTAGTTTGGAACGAACTTTGCGGTTGGGAGTGTGACTAATCCCAGTTTTATGGAGAAGCTATGCACTCACGGCCAGTTACAGAAACGTCACTTACTGCTAGTGATTTTTCCTACATCTTGAATCTGATCTGTCCTCGCTGCGGTGGCCCGCTTGGTGGAGCATTGACGGCATTTACTTGCCAAGGTCGTTGCCGGAAAGACTGGCGCCCTGAGTGGGAGGCGGCTGTAACAGCCAGAATGCTGAACAAGTCTCAACGCCGTCGCCGCACTCCGAAGAAGTTCTCGGGACGCATTTCATCCAGGCGGCATCCTTGGCGCGGACCCGGCGACCTTGCCGTAAGCCTCCCTCAGGCGGAGTCCCCGGAACCGGTTGTGCAATAGAGAGCGCCGGCACGATCGATGCTCGCCCGACGAGAGAGCCTTCTCCATCGCTACCGCCTGGAAAACGATAAATGACAGCCTCGATCCAGCGCCGCTCGAGCCGGCTGAGCTCGAAGCTCGAAGACCGTACCGCAGCCTAAGTGCTAGCAATCGCCGGTGGTGATTCCAGCACCCAGTTGGGGGCGCCTTAAAGATTTTCTGCCGCGTCGAACGCGAGTCCGCCAAAATCGGACTCGCGCCATCGCTGCCGCCCTGGAACGGCTTACTGCTCGGGGCACAACATCACTGGGACCTCTCTAGCGTTCAGATGCATCTTGTTACTGTAGGGCCAGTGGGCAGTCGAAAGGAAACACAGAGCCGTTTGCCGCGAGGATGTCTCGCCGCATCAGGAGGATTTTACATTCGGACCAGGCACCGATTAACAGACAGTGCTTGGGTGGGCCGCCGTCGCTAAAGACTGCAAAGCTAACACCAGGTCTGCCCCCCAAGCATCCACTACGAACACCGGCATATACGGCCGAATACGATGCACGTCGGCAATGAAATCAGCAGTTTCCGTGTTCCCATTGTCAACGAGAATTGCATCAAGACCGTAGGCTTCGATCAATTTCAAAGCACCGCGGAATGAACTCACTTCTATTAGGTCATAGTTCCCCGTCCGGAGAAATTCTGGCGCTCCGATCAGGTCGCCTTCAAGATTCAGGTAAAGAACCTTCATGTTAGTCGAACCTCCAAAAGCAGAGCTAGAGTCCTAAGTCTCGCTCCCCGTAAGCGCGGGAGATTTCATCGTTAACACGGGGCAGCGAGCGTGTATTACGACCTTGTACGCAGTGCGCCACATTGGGGGCCCCTCGGTTGACCATGCGCGCAGTCCCATCACGATCAAATCACTGCGCATTTGTTTAGCGACCTCCACGATGGTCGATGCAGGGTTTCCAAACTCTATGCGAGGGGTGACCATCGTAGACGCACCCGGGCGCTGATTGAGAAATTCGGCAAGTTGTTTCTTGACCTCAATGGTCGGCGGGGCCTCTTCAGCCGCCCGGCCGGTCCGTGGCTTGAGGACGTGCAGCAAGGTCATATCGCCGCCGGTGGCGCTTGCCAGCGATATCCCATATCGCAAACCATTGGTCGCTTGCATGGAGAGATCGCTGGGAACAAGGAGGTGCTTGGCTTGAGCGCCGGACGTTTTGGATCCTCTAACGTGCGGTCCTACCGTCAACACCGGGCAAGGTGCTTCCCGGAAGGCGCGCTCGGCCACCGAGCCCAGCACCAGCTTGGGTAGCCCGGAGCGGCCATGGGTCCCAAGCACGACTAGGCCAGGGCTCTGTTCGCGAATGATATTGGAAATCGTTTGCCACACTGGACCCACTGTAATCGTCAATTCTGGCCCCGAGCCATTGATCACTCCCTCATGCTGTAATTGCTTCATGACTTGCTCGGCCTCCAGCCCGGCGCAATCGAGTGCTGCGGCTATTCCGTCTGGCGCCATACCGTATAAGGAAGTATCGATGACGTGGACAAGGGATACCGTGGAGTGGCAGCGGCTCGCTATTCCTAGAGCATGCCGCACGGCGGCATTCGAAACCGGGGAAAAGTCCGTCGCGACAAGAATGTGATCAAGTAATAGCATGCTTCACTTTCTGCATCGCACCATCCAACCTGAAGGCGAGCGATCACGCACCCTAGCGCTGGCAAACACCAAACCTGCTTAGATGCTCTTTAATCTCGCTCACCACATCCGCCTCAAGGCTGGGTCCGCGTTTATCGCTCCACGAGATATTGAGGCTCACCGAAACAAATGAACGATTACCCCGCGGGGGGTAAACATAGAACTGAGTTTGCATGGGAATCAATGCTGCAGTGGATGGGACGCGAGTCGGAAGTTGTCTGGCGTCTTATGTGCTTCGCGACAGCGAGCAGTAAAGATCTAAGGCGAAAGCACATCGGACATGCTGGATCCATATGGTTGATATTAGGCGTATGGGATCCAATCAGTTCGACTTCAAGACCAAGCCGTTTACGCTCTCCCCCTGTCACAGCGAACTGAGGCCACAACTCAAAAAAAACTCCGTATTCCGAAACGGGGAATTGTAAGTCCGAGCTCACCACAGCAGATGCCATCGAAGACTCCTATTTATGGGAGAATATTATTCATTTCCAATTGCCTCCTCGTTCGTGTTCTAGATCCGTGGCAATCAGCGCACTAGAACGCACTTTGGAAGGCCCGCTCAGCATCTCTCGGGCACAAAGTGCTTCGCTGTTACTTGTTGCGATAGTGTAATGTGAATGCCTGGTGCCGCGACGATGCCAGGAAGTCACTGATCTTCCGCCATGCATCGGCAGTTGCAGGCGTTCGCAAATGCCGCAAGAGTATAGGGAATTGGCGGTAAACCTCACTCCGGCCTCCTTGAAACAGATCAGCACTTGTTCACCGACTTCATCGATATAACTCACCTCCGATAGGTCTAAAACAAAGCGAGAGGGAGCTTCGGATTCGGCTATCAATAGTCGTGCATGTTCAGCAAAAGTGCCCACGAAACGACCTTCAACTCGAACATTTATGCAATCCGTCATTTCGCGGAATTCCATGCGGAACATGTCTCATCTCCAGCCGTGCCCCGGAACCCTAGCACTGGCAATGCTGCTAGTGCAGGTGATAGGCCAAAGTAGATTCGTCGCAAGTCATTGACCGTGTGGGTGAGAGAAGAGGCCGCTTGCCCTGATGCTGGCACTGCCCTGTCCAGATACCCAATGCAGGGCGGCGGCAATAGTGCACGAACCGAATTGATCGCAGGATGTGTGCCAAGTCGTAATATTCCAGACCCAGAGCGCGATTATCTGTTTGCCAAGCAGCGTGTTCTTCCGTCTTTGCGTTGTTGGAGACAGCGGGAGCCGCCCGATTGCCTGATTCTGATGTAGCTGCACAAGATGCGCGGCGCCATTAACAGATGCCCAGAGAAATGGTTCTGTGGTGACATGTTCGAAATACTACTGTGCCACAGCCTGACCAATTTCGGGCGCCTGTCCGCATAAGGGCATCCGCGACTCGACCGCGCGGCAGAGGGCCTGTCTAGATGATTGCAAGAGCTGCACCTTCGAACTCTGAAGAAGTGGACTTAGATTTGCAGCTAGCCGCGATGTAGAAGATGTCCACTGCGATAAGTTCGCGTGAGTTGTGGCCGTTGTCCTAAGTGGATTTGCGAGCATTGACTTCAGGGCGGGAGTCGCGATGCGCGTTTCGGGTGCCGTTCACTCGCAACTCTGCGGCTAGCGCATCGCGCGCCCCGCCATAATCGGTCGGATGTTATGTAGGAAACCGGTAACCCACCACATTTAGCACGCTCATCGTGCAGGTTCACGGATGGGCAGAAAGGGAGCACTGCGAATGAAGAAACAGCACACCACGAAAGTCGAATCGGAAGGCGAGTTGCCGTCACCGGAGGAGCTTGAGGAGAAGATCCGTCAACGAGCTCACGAGCTTTACGAACTCCGCGGGAGAGAGCACGGGCATGACTTAAACGACTGGCTCGAGGCGGAGTTGGAGTTGACTGCAACCTGCACTAAGTGAGGAATTACCGGCGCAGTGGTAATACCACCGGCGCCGGTACAGCCGTCGGAGGGGGTTGACCTGGGAGCAACTGTTAGCGATGCACTCTGGCTGTTACCTCCACCCCGCGCGACATGCCATAGCTACCACATGGCCCTCGCCCATCGCGCACCATGCCAGGGTATTGCGCCCCACTCCGACGGCTATAAGCAAATATGACGCAAGGGTCGCGCGATTAAGGACGTACACATGGTGAACGAATTTGCGGATCTCCCGACCGAAGTCCTGCTTGACCTTGTGATCGGAATTCTCGATGTGGAACGACTGCTCACGTCAAAAGATGTTGCCGAATTGGAGGACCTCCAATACGAGCTACAGCGGCGACTGGAAGCTCAAGGTTCGGAGTGTTAGCTATCCGTTCTATCCAATAACTTATGCCTGACATAGTCAACACAAATTGGGCCGTGTATCTTGTCTCTCCAAGTCTAAATCCACTAAGGTGGAATTCTGAACTGCTGCAAGTCCTGTTGCGTCATGCCCATTCGCTGCGCCAGGGCGTCGCTGGAGGCGTTGAGTTCAGTTTGTGTCTGTCTTTCGCACTGTACCAGCTTTGCGATCGTGGCCTGCTGGGCTGATTCGCTGGCGGTCAGACGACTGCGGGTTTTGAAGATGAGGTACAAGGAAAAGATGATGTAAACCGCCGTTATGACCAGAAGCACATATACCACACGCAACTCTTGCTTGGGTGCTCCAGGTTCTGGTTTCCTCTCCTCCGATCGAAATACACACCACATACCAATCCCGATCGCGGTAAGTTGCCATCGTTGTTACCAGTTACTAGCAGTCCAGCTGCAAGTGCCCAGCTTTGGGCAGTTGCTCATAAGAGGGCAGACCTATGGCGAACCTGAGGGAAGCACTGTAAGGAGATAAAGGCGTTGCGCTTCGGCGAGGAAAATGCACTGATCACATTGTCGAAGGCGCGGAACAGCTTGATGAGCGACCGAATCTGATCTTAAACATCAAGCTGTTCTTGCTGATAGCCATAAGCGTCGATTCTGATGTTGGAGATCATCGCATGAGTACTTGCATCGATTCCGCCAGTCTATTCTCAGAGCTGAAAACCAGAATTGAAACTCGCCAAGCGCGGATTGGGGTAATAGGCCTCGGTTATGTGGGCTTACCGCTTGCTCTGCTCTACTCGGAAGAGAACTTCCCAGTAACCGGTTTTGACATCGACCAGCATAAGGTCGGAACTCTCAATTCTGGTGGGTCATACATCTATCGAATTCCACCGACAGAGATCCAGTTGGCGCGCGTACGAAATTTTTCCGCGACGGCAGACTTTTCCAGCCTGACCGACATGGATGCCATCATCATCTGTGTGCCTACGCCTCTGGACGAATATCGAGAGCCTGATCTCAGCTTTGTTACAAATACAGGCAGGGCCATTGCACCCCACTTACGCGCCGGTCAATTGGTGGTCCTCGAGAGCACGACCTATCCCGGCACTACCGAGGAAGTTCTTGTTCCAATATTGGAGAGAGGCAATGGCTGTGGTTTAAAGGCCGCTCGCGTCGAGACGGCTGACGGAGCGAGTGAATTTTTTGTCGCCTTCTCTCCCGAACGAGAAGACCCGGGAAATCAGAGCGTCGCGCGTCGTGACATCCCGAAAGTCGTCGGAGGCCTCAATCCCCAAGCCTCAGAACTGGCGGCGACGCTATATGGCGCAATCTTCAACCAAGTCGTTCCAGTATCCTCTCCCGCAGTTGCTGAGATGACTAAGCTGCTGGAAAACATTTACCGATGCGTGAACATCGCGCTAGTCAATGAACTGAAGCTTTTGTCGTTGCGAATGGGCTTGGATATTTGGGAGGTCATCGAGGCAGCATCTACCAAGCCGTTCGGCTTCCAACCCTTCTACCCGGGCCCAGGCCTGGGCGGACACTGCATCCCAGTCGATCCCTACTATCTGTCATGGAAGGCAAAGGCGTGGGATTTTCAGACTCGCTTCATTGAGCTGGCGGGAGAGATCAACAGCGCCATGCCTTATCACGCGGTCTCGCAGGTCAGCAGAGCTCTGAATCAACACGGAAAGCCTTTGAAAGGCGCCAAGGTGCTGGTGCTCGGCGTGGCTTACAAGAAAGACATCGATGACCTGCGCGAATCTCCGGCGCTGACCATCATTGAGCTGCTGCAAAAGGAGGGCGCTGAAGTCAGCTACAACGATCCCTACTTCCCTTTTATCGGCAAAGGGCGCAAATACGAACTTCAGATGAAATGCGTGCCCGTGGAGAATCTCGACAAATATGACTGTGTACTGATCGTCACGGATCATTCGGATTATGACTACCTCTGGATCGTGCAGCACGCATCCTTGGTGGTGGACACGCGCAATGCGACTAAAGGCATTCACAGCAAGAACGTCGTGCGCTGCTAAATCGTCGGTGCCGGGAAAGCGATAAGGTTCAGCGACAAAGGATGCTGGGGCATTCTGGTTGAGGGTCCATTTTGGGTTTTCTTCCCCGTGGGGAACATCGTATTTTGGCACAGCACGAACCTGCGAAACTGCAGCTCACGTGCGAGCGAGCACGCCTGCAGAACAAAATGGAGTGTCTGCTAGGAGATATGCGGATCAAACCATCGATTCTCGTAAGCAATCTAGTAGGCTCTAGTAAGATTGCGCATCCTGGAATTGTAAAAAGCATTGCATTCATTGGTTCGGTGGCCGCGTCGCTGCTGCTCTGCTCCGCCCAGTCTTTCCAGCCGGCCCCCAAACTGTATCGTGCCAAGCCGGAGGACGTGCCGCTGTGGGCAGAGCAGGGGAATTTTCGTTTCATCCGGCTGGACGGCGGGCAAATCGAGAGCCGGAAGGCCGAGCGGACCTGGTGGGGCAACAAATTCAGCACCGAAGAGAAAGAAGTGCTGACCCACATTTATGACCGCGATTTCGATCAAATGCTCAGCTTGCTCAAGCAGGCGGAGTTCAACTGGATTTGGGTTACGTGGAGCAACGGTTGGTCGCTTAAAGACGAGGACGAGAACCGGGAGAACCTGAAAAAGGTAATCGCTCGCTGCCATGAGAATGGCATCCACGTTTCGGCTTATCTCTCGGCTTCCAACATGTTCCCCAAGAGCGCCTACCGCGACGACCCGGAAACGAAGCAATACGGGTTGTGGATGCACGGCGTCCCCATGTTCTACGCCGGCCCCACCATGACCGACTTGCATATCTCCTGGCATCGCCGTTTGGCCGACGCGCGCTATCCCGGCTGGCGGGCCTATCTCTTGAAGAAGGCCGCGCTGGCAATGGACGCGGGAGCGGACGCGATCATCTGGGACAATATGATCGGTTACAACGATGGCCTGGCCCAGTTGCTCGATGACACCCAGCGTATGGCGGAACGGAAGGCGCGGGAGACGGGCCGGCCCAAGGTCATGGTTTATGCCAATATCCACATTCCGGCGGACCGGTTTGGGATGAACGACATTAACGAGGTGATCTGGGAGGAAGACGGTAAGGATACTCCGGGGGTGTGGAACGGTCACTGGCAAATAGACAATGCGCGCAAAATTAAGTTCCTCAACGGCGAGAAGCAACTTTGGCAGCCACTGCTGTACGAGAACGACCTTTACCACTGCGGCGCGCGCGAGCGCTGCATCCCCAGCCCGCCTGAGGAGAAGCTTTCCATCGCCGAGGCCTATGCTTTCGGCGCGGCCACGTCGCGCAACATCGAAGGCCGATTCCTCTCCGCGCTAGTCAAGGGCGAACCGGAGGCCAAGGAAGCCTGGAGCGCCATCGCTCAATACAACCAATTTGTCGTCGACAATCGGGAGCTTTATCACCACGTGGTGCCGGTGGCGCGGATCGCCTTGATCTCCGCGGAGCCACAGAACCCGCTGGCCGACGAATTCCTGAAGCAGAGCGTCCTCTTCGAAACCAAAGTGCTCGCGCACCTGGACAAGGGAGTGCCACTAGACCAGTTTAAGGTGTTGGTGATCCCGGCCGGCATGCCCAAGTTCACCGCCGGGCAAAAGGCCCGGTTGGTTACGTTCGCCGCCGGCGGGGGAGTCATCATCAAGGCCGGGAAGGCGCAGCCGGGGATTGCGGGGCGCGCCCAAGACGCGGCCGGAGGGCCCCGCATCAGCTTGGAACCGCGCGGTTACGTGCTGGGCCAGTTGACTCGGAAACCGAACGGTCGGATTTTTATTCTCCACCTGCTCAACTACGATCAGCTAGCGCCGGCAGAGAACGTGAAAGTCCGGCTCGAGCTGAGCGGGTTCGTCCAGGACATGAACCGCTGGGACATCAAAGTCCTTTCGCCGGACGCGGCCCAGCCTCAGTTGTCTGATGTCACTCTGCGCGGGAGCGTCGTCGAGTTCACCCTCGGCCGGATCGACCACTACACCGTGGTGACTTTCTCGGGCAGGCCGAGGACGCAAGAATAACTCCCGACTTGTCTCATGCAGCATCTCGCCGAATACCAGACTAAGTGGCTGGCGTCGCTTACTTGAGATGATCTCTGGTTTCAAATCAATCGCTACATTCTGCCCGCCGACTGCCATGACTTTCGAGGGCACTGCCCCACTGAGGGCACCGATCTAAGCTCCAACGCAGCCAACTATCTGAGGAACAGCGAGTTGTTGCGGCGCGTTCTTTGGCGAGCGAAGTGCGTTAACACAGTTGCAGTGCATGAATGGCTGAACTGGTTCGGGGATATTCAGGCAGAGCTACCCCGGCACGAGGCAGTCAACTAGGAAACAAAGGAGTCAATATGTACGCCACAAGAGCGGTCAATGGCGTTCCCGCGATCCAGCGCAATGGACAAAGCGTGTCTGCGACGGTTTCTATTGTTGTTCCTTTCCATAACGAGGAACCGAATGTCATCGAACTGTATGGCAGCCTGCAAGCCGTCATGGAGGAGCTTGGTTGCGATTACCAATTCGTCTTTGTCGATGATGGCAGTGTGGACCATACGTACAAATTGCTGAAAGAGCTCGCCGAAATCGACCGTCACGTAATCGCGGTCCGGCTGCGTCGAAACTTCGGCCAGACCGCAGCCCTGGCTGCCGGATTTGCGCACAGCACTGGTGGATATGTGATCGCGATGGATGGCGACCTTCAGCACGATCCCGCAGAGATCCCCGGGTTCTTGGAGAAGATGGAAGAGGGCTATGACATCGTGAGCGGATGGCGCAGCCACCGCGTCGACAATTTGCTGCTCCGAAAGATCCCTTCCCGCTGTGCCAATTGGCTTATGGCCAAGCTCAGCGGCGTCAACATCCACGATTTTGGAACCACCTTCAAGGCGTACCGAGGGGACCTACTTCGCCAATTGCCGCTCTATGGTGAAATGCACCGCTTCATCCCGGCAATTGCTTCTGCCTACGGAGCCTCGATCTGTGAAATACCCATTCAAAACAAGCATCGGAAGCATGGGGAGTCGCATTACAACCTATCGCGTACTTTCCGGGTGTTCTTCGATCTCATGACCATTCGATTCCTTCTGCGTTATATGTCGCGGCCACTCCACTTTTTTGGCCGCCTCGGCGCGATCAATATGGGTCTTGGATCGGGGATTGCGCTCTGGCTACTGATCTGGAAGCTCTTCACCGGAGTAGATCTTGTGCCACAACACGGGTTGCTCCTGGTCTTTGCGGCCGTCCTGATTTTGGTTGGACTCCAATTGGTGGCGCTCGGACTTCTGGGTGAGTTGAATGTGTGGCAGTACTTCAATCCATCCGCGCGCAAACCTTACGCCCTGTCTGAGGTACTTGCTTTGCAGGCAACGCGAAGGATCGTGCTCACGCCCGAGGTGAGTTCTTGAGGACGCGACGGAGTACTTCCACCATGGAGCATCTGTGCTGAGCGACGTTCAATATCGTTGGATTGTCCGGCATCGGGAAGCTGGGATCATACTCCTGCTGACCATCTTCGCATTTGCAGTTCGCGTGGACCGAGTGGACTTTAATAGCCTCTCTGAGGATGAGTCGGCAAAATGGGCGGCCGTTCAAGAGTATCGGCATGGACACTTTGCCGGGGTCAATAGCGAGCACCCCATGCTGCCGAAGATGTTGGCTTGGGCAAGTCTAACAGCGGGCGAAAGCTGGGGGCGAATCGCTGCGACACACAACTGGCCTTCACTGAAGCCCGAGGGCTGGCTTCGCTTGCCCAATGTAATTTTCGGCGCAGCCACAACCCTCATTCTGTATTTGTTGTGTCGCCGAATGATGGGGGTTCCTGGGTCTTTGGCAGCGAGTTTCTTCTGGGCGGTTGGGCCATTGCCAATCGCGTTGAATCGACTTACGAAGGAGGAAACGCCGCTCACCTTCTTTACCTTGCTGGCGTGCTATTTCTACTGTCACGCTCAGCAGTCGGATGGCGACCAGGATGCAAGGCGATGGTACGACCTGAGCGCAATCAGCTTCGGCTTCGCCCTTGCCTCGCAGTACATTCTTCACCTTCTCGGCCTGAACGCGCTTGCCTGGTTTATTGCCGGCAAAATGGGGATTACTCATCAGCCGTCACGGTTCAACTACAAACGATTTTTTCTCGTACTGTTCATCAGCTTCATTCTGGTGAACCCGGTGGTTCTCTCTCCGAGCAACTTCCACGCGATTCTGCAATGGCTACGCCATGATGGTGTTAAACATACTGGATATGATTTTGACGGCACGTTGTATAGAAACTTTCCCTCGCGTCTGCTTGCGGGAGTTCCCTGGTTCTACTATCTGTGGCTAGTGCTGGTAAAGACACCGCTTCCAATTCTGATGGCCATCATTGTTGGTAGCGCAATGCTCTTGCGAAACCGCCAGACTCTCGCGTCGTGCTTTTTTCTGTCGCTCGGAATGCTTCAATTAGCCGGGCTATCTGTGAGTGGAGCGAAGTGGATCCGCTATTCGCTTCCCCTCCTGCCTTTTCTCTACTTGGCCGGCGGGCACGCCGTACAGCAGATATGCAAGGTTGCGAAACGAAAACGCTTGTCACTAGCTTTTATCGGGACCGCCGCAGTCATTTTTATTGCATGGCCACTCGTTGAGTCAGTTGCATGGGCCCCCTACTATCCCTTCTATCTGAACTCCATCGGTGGAGGACGACAGAACATCACCCGTTATTTTGCGCCGGATGAGGTGTCCGAATTTGACACACGCGAAGTCGCACAGGCAGTCTGCCCCTTCGCGCCCCGTTCGGCCAGGTTAGCAACGGCAAGACCGATGAGCATGGCTTATTACCTGCAGACCTGCGGGCGCACTGACATGCAGGTTGTATCACTCTACGATCCCCATTACGTACCGCTGGACGGAGATTGGATCGTTCTTGAGCCATCCCGGCGGTTCTTTGAGACACAGAGATTTTTTGACGTCCTCAAGAACTCAGGTATGTCCCGCAGCGAGGTCCGTGTCGGGCCGGTTCTCGCAAGTACGATTTATCACTTCGACGTATCCGTACAGGCGGCTAGAAAACCCGAGGAAGGCTCAACACTAACTCAATTGCATGGGGCGCCACTTCGGTTCGACAGCTATGCTCAAGAACCCGCATCGACAAACACGAGCAGACTTGGATTCTCAGATCTCACCAGGAGACTCATACAATGACTCTGCTTTACCACGCGAAAAGATCTCATGGGCGCTGGTTTGTGCCCGTACTCGCTTTCTTGATCGGCTTCCCGGCAGTTGCACAGCAGGCAAGTGTCTCTGCACCTCTGAACGCTGATGATGTGATGAAACGCGTCGTCGAGATGAACGACGCGCGTGCCAGGGCCCTCGAAGGCTACTCCAGCCTCCGTACCTATCACCTGGAATGCCATTGTCTGTCCCATAAGAAGGCAGACATGGTCGTGCGCATTAACTACCAGGCGCCGAATAGGAAAGAGTTCACGATCGTATCGGAGAGTGGCTCTGGCACTGTCCGGGACCGAGTGTTCAAGAAACTTTTGGAGGCGGAACAAGAGTCGATGCGGGCCGAGAACCAGCAGCGTTCGGCGATTACGCCCGAGAACTATGCATTTCAAGTGTCTGATTATAAGAAAACCGATACGGACGAATTTTATGTGCTCGATGCGCAGCCGCGAAGCAAGAACAAGTTTCTGTTTCGAGGCCAAATTTGGGTCGAGGCAAAAGACTTCGCGATCACTCGAGTCGAAGGGGAGCCGGCTGTCAACCCGTCGTGGTGGACCGTCAGAACTGACTTCAAACGCCGCTACCAAAAAATCGGCGACTTCTGGTTGCCGGAATCCAACGAGAGCGAAACCAAGGTACGCGTTTTCGGCACGGCGGTTCTAAACATTGAATATCGCAATTACCAAGTCACGCAGGCTGGAGGCGCAACTGTAGCCTCCTCCCTGGAGACACTGTCGAGTGCAGAATAGTCAAGAATAAACAATAGGATTGCTGGGCAGTGCGTTAGTGAGGCAGCGCCTTCTAGGATGCTAGTAGCCTTGCCGACGCGAATTCTAAAGCACACCCTGAGCCTGCCTTAGACTTTACAATGTTGGGCGCAGCCCACGACCTTTCGCCAACTCCAAGCATAGGGAACCGCAAAACGCGAGACTGCGTGGACCACCCATCTCCGTCCTGAAGATAGTTGAACGTGCCGTAATCACAGGAGACACGGTGGCCGACTCGCGGTTTTCAGGGAGTTGGTCGGCGGCTCTCCAGTCAGAAATTCTCCACAGCACCCAACGAATTGCGTATCTGCTCATGACCTTTTGTTGGCGACTGCCCTCATGTGGGCAAACGGAATGCGATTTCGATCGCTATGTCCCGTGTCTGCAAAGTGTTTGACTTGGCCCACAAAATGCCTTCAGAGATCGATTAGATGAGCAAAGATCGGTACCTGACATTCTGAGCGGATTAGGGTGCCAATTCCAGGCAGCGAAAACGATGCTGCCTGGGAAGGAATCAATGTAAATGGCAACTTTTGACTATCCTTCGGATTTAATTCATCGCATTGCATACCCGTCCCCTGAGAGACCAAGGTTGCGAATTGCTTCGCGGCTTCCAGAGTTGCTGGCGGAGAAGGAAGAACAGCTTCCCGTTCGATCCGCCCTGCAAGAGAAAGACGCCGGTGACATTTTTTATCTAGTCGAGTCGCGACCGCCGAATCCTTGGGCAACAGTTGGATCATTGGCCTTCCTATCGCTCTTCCTACTGGCGCTAATTGTCATTCCCTTGTATCGCACGGCTCCGCTTCCTAACAGGGAGAGGTTGACGACGTTGTATTTCCCGGCACCACCGGCGGCTGGCGGTAATGCCACGAAGCTTCAAGCCCCGAGGCCCGCGCCGATTACCAGCTCGAAAAGCATAGCCATTCCCCCCGCCCCGGTGCACAAGACACAAGAAGCGGCACCACCTCCAGCCGGCACAACTGGCGCAGCGGTCGGGGGAGTTCCCGGTGGACTAGTCGGCGGGCTTCCCGATGGAGTGCCTAGCGAACCACCCAGTGGCACGCGCAGCATGCCCGTCGTTGCAAAAATGCCCACGTCAACGCCGATTAAGAGAATCCGTGTCGCATCCAGGGTAGCCGAGGCGAACCTGCTGCATGACGTCGCGCCGCAGTATCCGCCGGAGGCCGGCCGCCAGCGGATTGAAGGAACGGTCGTATTAATGGCCGTGATCGGCAAGGATGGCTGCGTGCAGGATGTACAGGTAGTGAGCGGTTTGCCCCTGCTCGCGCAGGCCGCAATCGATGCGGTGAAGCAGTGGCGCTACAAACCCTACTTGTTAAATGGCGAGCCGGTCGAGATTGATTCCCGGATCACAATTAATTTCACACTAGCCAGAGGTTAAACAATGTCAACGATACACAATAAGATACATTCCCCGAAAAGATGTTGGGCAGCGCTTCTGAGCACAACACACGTGCTGCTCATCGTCCTGATTGGTGGATTGCTTGTGGTTGTACCCGCGTTCGCGCAGCGTAATGAGGCGGCAAATACACCATCGGCAACCATCCTGGGCGCAGTGGTCGATGAGACCAGCGATCCGATTCCCGGCGCCACGGTAGTGCTGCAAGGACCATCGGGCGATCATCTCACGGGCGTCACAAAGGACGATGGGTCTTTTGCGCTGCACGATGTCACTCCGGGAACTGCTTATCAGATCGCTGTGACTGCTGATGGATTCGCCGACTGGAGCTCGTCCATTACAGTCGAACCTGGAAAGGAGAAGAACCTGGGTGAAATCAAACTCCGCATTTTGGCTGTGCAGCGGGCAGTTACTGTGAATTATTCCTCGAAGGAGATCGCTGCCCAGCAGTTCAAAGCTGAAGAACAGCAGCGCGTTCTTCGTTTTATACCGAATATGTATGTGACTTATGACCCTCACCCAGAGCCTCTTACCACGAAGATGAAGTTCGCTCTCGCATACAAGGGACTCACTCACCCAACTTTTTTCATGTTGGAAGCTTCATGGGCCGGCATCCAGCAGGCCGCTAACACTCCGAACTGGCCGCAAGGCGCCGAAGGATATGGCAAGCGGCTTGGGGCCAGCCTCGCCGGCGGCTCCAGCGAAATGTTGTTTAGCAACGCTATTCTGCCGTCGCTCCTGCATCAGGATCCTCGTTATTTCTATCAGGGCGAGGGGACAAAATGGTCTCGGTTTAGCCATGCCTTCTTAGCTCCGTTCGTGTGTAAGGGAGACAATGGAGCGTCGCAGCCGAACTATTCTCAGATTGGTGGCGCTTTGATTTCAGCTTCTATTGCCAATGCCTATTACCCAGATTCGAACCGTGGTGCTGGACTTGTATTCAAAAGTTTCGGAACTGACATGGGTATCCATGTTGCACTTGGTCTAGCCCAGGAGTTTATCTTGGCCAAGTTCACAAGCAGAGGTAAGCACTAAGCGAATGTAGGGCATCGGCTCCATCCTGATTTGCATGCGGATCGGAGCCAAAGCCCCCTGACTTCGTGTTCTCTTTACGGACCGTCTGATTTTATAAGGTCATGCATGCTTAAGACTCATTGGCGAGAACGGATATTGCGCTTCGCGGCCGTACTATTCGGTGTTGCGTTGCTGGCATGTCTGGTGCACCGAACTGGTCTCCACATCGTCGTCCAGCAGGCGAAGGCCGTGGGTTGGGGAATGGCACTAATAATCGCCCTCGGCGGGATCTCTCACCTTCTAAAAACCTGGTCCTGGCGGCTTACATTTCTTTGCGATCTTCGCCAGCTGTCATTCGGTCGTACGTTCGCACTTCGCTTGGTCTCCGAAGGTATAGGAAAGTTAGGCCTTGCCGGACAGGTGGTCGGCGAAAGCACGAGAGTATTCTTATTGGGTCCATCGGTGCCTATCGCGAATTCCGTCTCCTCAGTGACACTCGATCGTGGACTTTACTTGCTAGCTGCGGCGATGGTGAGCGTAGCCGGACTAATTTTGGCTCTGCTCCGGATGTCGCTTTCTGGAAAATGGCGGATTTATCTCGCCTTGTTAACAAGCGTGCAGTTGCTGTTGTTGGTCGCAATAGTCGTAGCTATGCAACACCGCTGGCCCGTGTTGTCACGGTGCACAGATATGATTGCGCGCCTTCCATGGTGCAGGGCCTGGGTGATAGGCAAACAGCCAGTAATTCGTGCCGCTGAGAACAACCTTCACCAATTTTGCCACGAGGCACCGGGGCCTTTCTGGGCCAGCCTGAGCCTGAATTTTGCGTGTCATTGTCTTGCAATACTGGAGGTTTATTTGGTGTTGCACTTCATGCGAGTTCCAGTCAGCTTGATGCACGCGTTGATTCTCGAAGCTCTAACCAAACTGATCAATGTCGTAGGGATCTTCAATCCGGGAAATGTAGGGACCTATGAAGGCGGAAACATGATTCTGGCAAAGTTGATCGGGGCTAGCAGTGCAACCGGTTTGACATTGTCCTTGTGCCGTCGCGCCCGTTCTCTCTTCTGGTCAACGATCGCGGGGTTGTGCCTGATTACAATCTCGATGTCGAACAAATCTCCAAGACTCTATGCAGTGGCGCACGGACCGGCGCTAGCCGGACGCGTATAGCCCCCTTGATCAGGAGAGCACTTAGGAGATGTCAAGCTTAAACCATGCAAATTACAGGGCCATTGCGTCTTCCGCTTCGCGCGGTTGCGAGCGAATCTTCGCGGGTCTTCCGCAAGCTAACGACAGGATCCCCCACCATAACCCGGCCTCGGGTGGTTGGTGCACGGCTGTTGATTGGATCCTGGTCGGCGGCCCGCTACGTTATGGTAGGCCCGAGCTGCACGACAACGTTGCTGCGTCGGACCATTACCCGCCATCGGTCGCCGTGCACATCAACTGACCGCAACCGCGAGCATGTTTTCGCTCATGATAACCGCGATTGCTAATCATATTAAGCATAGAAGGGCGATATCTGAGAGACTGATCGCTGAAGTCGGGATCGCAACATTAGGACTGTTTTCGGGAGCGATTTGGCTTCCCGTAAAAGGGCAGCTGCAGTCGCTCGCAAATCGACGCAGCATATACCCCTCCAGCCATGAAGGATGCGCCAATACTTGCCAGCCAAGCCAGAACCTGCTCCCCTACTGAATCGACATGTCCTACATCCGTTATATCAACGATGAGGCCTTTCGGGACAGGCCCACTCGTCATCAAGGACTTAGCCTCTTCTGCCCATTCTGCGACCAGACAGCCTTCCATCTTTAGAGTTGGACCGTCAGGCATTTGATAAATCTGCGCTCGAAACATGGGTCTCCATCTCGGCAGTTGCCTTATTCTCCTCTGTTCTTATTTGCAAAACCGCTGCCAAGCTCACGCGCGGCTATATGGCTGTAAAATCAGTCGGATTGCCTCGGGCTTGGACAAACTGATTGCCTGCATCCGGTCACCGTCCGAATAAGGGCGGTTCACCTCTGCCGATTCGTTGTATCTCGGCTTCAGCTGACGCGTCTGGGATGGACAAATACGTGCAACAGACTTTACGTCTCTGTGACTAGACAAGAAAGTCGAGAGCAACCTCCAACATGCTTCCAACTTCCTCCTAATAGCCCTTCCCACGCACAGCGGCCGTACCAAAAGTACGGCCGTCTCGCCGTCTCAAAAGATATGGCTCTGCGGAACGTGTGGTGACAAGAGTGCTTTGAGAATCTTCGAAGTCCTTTACTGGAGCAATTAAAGCAATGAGATCTGAACTGGTGTTTGCTGCCGAACGTACTCTGCGTAATCGGTATAGCCTCTGCCGCCTGGTATCGATCGCTACTCGAAAGTTCCGTCGGACTAAAACTCGTGTTGAGGAAACTACAGACGCTGTTCTAAGGCACATAGCCAAAGCAAGCGCCGACGCAGTGAAGCTCGACAGTAACGAAATCCAAGTCCAAACCCTCTTGCTGGCGAGTGATCCTGCCGAAACTCTGGCATACTGACTCCCACTGTGCCGTTGCGTTGTAACGCGATTCCTTAATGTTCCTCCAAGCCAGAAGTCAATCTTCCAACCTAAGCGCCCAGTCTGATGATCTCCACGGGCGCGATTTCCTGGCACAGTCATCCAGCACACGAATAGGGTGTGGTGCCCGCATGCGGGCAGTGATCTTGCCCAAGCACAGTGCTTGGGCAGTCGCACGCTCCCGTAAGTGCCTTGAATGGCCGAGCTTAGATTCATGTGCCAGTTGGCATGCCTCATGCACTAGTCAGGCTGTTCGTTAGGACAACTCATTGGGCACATGTGAGCAGGAAGGTATTGGAATGTATTGCAAAACTCCTAAGAAACAAAAAACACGGATCACTCCGATCGTCCTCACTGCGGCTCTCGGAATTCTGAGTGCAGGTATGGTTGCATGCAACAAAGGCAACGCTGCCGTGCCAAAGATAGTGACCGAAGTATTAATTGCGCAACCTATTCAGCGTGACGTTCCACTGCAGCGTGAATGGGTCGCGAGTTTGGACGGTTACGTCAACGCAGACATACGGCCGCAAGTCTCCGGCTACATCATCAGCCAAAACTACAAAGAAGGATCGACTGTCAGCAAAGGACAGGTTCTGTTCCAGATAGATCCAAGACCCTTCCAGGCTGCTCTTGACAGCGCCAAGGGAGAGCTTGCCCGGGCGCAGGCGGAATTGGGCAGAACGGCGCTAGACGTAGAGCGCGATACTCCCCTAGCTGAGCAAAAGGCCATTGCAAAGGCTCAACTCGATACCGAAATCCAGGCCAAACTCGCAGCGCAGGCAGCCGTCGAGTCGGCGAAGGCGGCTGTCGAACGCGCACAACTCGATCTTGGCTGGACCAAGGTTACTTCGCTGGTAGACGGAGTGGCCGGGATCGCCGAAGTGCAGATGGGCAACCTGGTGGGGCCCAATGTTCACCTGACTTCCGTTTCGCAAGTGAATCCGATCAAGGTGTATTTCCCAGTCAGCGAGCAGGAGTATCTGCGAGCACAGCACATCACCACAGGAGGTCAGCAGATCAACCTTTTCGAAAGCTCTCCTGACCTTATCCTGGCCGACGGCACGGTGTACCCGCATAAGGGCAAAATCCTGCTGACAGATCGTCAGATAGACCCGAACACCGGAACCATCCGACTGGTAGCGGCATTTCCTAATCCTGGCAACAAACTGCGTCCCGGCCAGTATGGGCGTGTGAGGATACAAACCAGCATCGAGCAGAATGCGCTGCTGGTGCCGCAGAGCGCGGTCAAAGAGCTTCAGGGCGGTTACCAGGTAGCGCTTCTCGGCCCCAACAACAAGGCCATCATTCGACAAGTGAAGGCCGGCGAGAAGGTCGGAGCGATGTGGGTGATTGACGAGGGCCTGAAACCGGGCGACCAGGTGATTGTGGAAGGCATTGAGAAGGTGAAGGATGGTACGCCCGTAGTTCCCAAGCCCGCGAACCTTCAAGCAGAGGAGCAGTAGTCATGTCTGAGTTTTTCATTCGGCGTCCAATCGTGGCCATCGTTATCTCGATCCTTATGGTGATCATTGGCGCGATCACCATCGTCAGCCTGCCGGTCGCGCAGTTTCCGGACATCGCTCCCCCCGAGATACGGGTGCAGGCCCTTTACCCTGGTGCGGACGCCGAGACCATGGAGAAAGCCGTAGCCACGCCCATGGAGCAGCAGATCAATGGCGTGGACAATATGGATTACATGTACTCGTTGAACTCGACCAACAACTCGAGTTCAACGCTGATGGTCGATTTTGATCTCAAGACCGATCCGAACATGGACCTCATCCTCACCCAGTCACGCCAGGCACTGGCTATTGGCCAGCTACCGCCGGAAGTGAACGAGATCGGGATCGACGTGAAGAAGTCATTGACCTCCCCGATGATGCTGATTGCGTTGTATTCGCCCAAAGGGCACTCACGATGCGAAGTTCCTGTCGAACTACGGCTATATCAATGTTAAGGACCCGATTGCGCGCTCCTACGGGGTAGGACAGGTTCAGATCTACGGCATCGGTGAGTACGCGATGCGCCTGTGGGTGAAACCCGATCAACTGGCGAAATTGGGCATTACCGTGAGCGAGGTTGCCAATGCAGTGCAAACGCAGAACACCGTAAATCCCGCCGGTCAGGTGGGAGGCGAACCAGCCGCCGACAGGCCAGAAGTTCACGTATGCGGTACGAGCGCAAGGCCGGCTCAGGACGCCGGAGGAGTTCGGCGACATTGTGATCCGCGAAAGCGCCGATGGCGGGGTGGTGCGGGTGAAGGACGTGGCCAGGGTCGAATTAGGATCGCAGGACTATAGCTGGCTGACGCGACTCAACGGCCAGCCGTCCGCGATTATTGGCATCTATCAGCTACCCGGCTCCAACGCCGTGGAAGCTGCCAAAGGCGTTCGGAAGCTGATGGCCAAAATGAAGGAGAGCTTCCCGGCGGACGTGGACTACGCCGTGACCCTGGACACAACCGATGCCGTAAGGGCTGGAATGCACGAGATCGTCCAAACTCTCTTGGAAGCTTTTATCCTGGTAATCATTGTCGTCTACATCTTCCTGCAAGACTGGCGCGCGACCATCATTCCAATGTTCGCGGTCCCGGTCTCGCTGGTGGCCACGTTCGCTATATTTCCGTTGTTCGGGTTTTCGGTCAATACCCTTTCGCTGTTCGGGCTCGTGCTGGCGATCGGCCTGGTGGTGGACGATGCCATCGTCGTGGTCGAAGGCATACAACACCACATCGAAGAGGGTCTGTCTCCGAAGGATGCGGCTCGCAAAGCCATGCAGGAACTGACCGGGCCGGTGGTTGGTATAGCACTGGTGCTCTCGGCGGTGTTCGTGCCGACGGTGTTCATTCCGGGCATTACAGGCCGCCTTTATCAGCAGTTTGCGCTAACCATCGCAATTTCCGTCATTATCTCAGCCTTCAACGCCCTGACCTTGAGCCCGGCGCTTGGGGCTTTGTTTCTCCGGCCCAAGAAAGAGAGTCATGGGCCGCTGGCGAAATTCTTCGCCTGGTTCAATCGCGTGTTTACTAGCGGCAGCAATCTCTATGTACGGGCATGCCATGGCTTGATTCGAAAAAGTGCGTTGGCCCTGGTGGCAGTCGCCGCATTTGCGGTGGCCGGTGTTCTTCTTTGGAAAGGTGTTGCCCTCCAGCTTCCTGCCCGACGAAGACCAGGGATACATGTACATCCAGATGCAACTGCCCGAAGCGTCTTCCCTTCAGGCGACGTCGGACGCAGCCCGCGAGGTAGAAGCCGTCCTGAAGTCGACACCAGGAGTGAAGTACACCAGCACCGTCATGGGATTCAGCCTCCTCAGCCTCACCCGCACCAGCTACAACGCATTCTTCTGGGTGACGCTCCAGCCGTGGGAAGACCGTAAGCACATTGAGGAGCAGTTTCAGGTAATCAAGGCGAAGCTGAACCTTAAGCTTCTTACCCTTCCCCAGGGCACCGTCTTCGCCTTCTCTCCACCGGCAATCTCGGGAGTCGGCACCTCGGGCGGATTCCAGTTTGTGCTGGAAGACCGCGCGGGAAAGGATCCCGAATTCCTGGTGAACAATCTGAACAAGTTCCTCGAAGCCGCTCGCAAACGGCCCGAGATCGGCATGGTTACCACCACGTATATACCGAGCACGCCGCAAAAATTCGTGTACGTGGACAAGGAGAAGGTACTGAAGCAGGGCGTCAAGCTCAGCGATGTCTATGACACTCTTCAGGCGTTCATGGGCGGGCTGTTTGTCAACTACTTCAACGACTTTGGCCGCGCCTGGCAAGTGCGGGTGGAGGCCGAAGCGCCTTACCGCTCCAACCTCGACAATGCGGGACAGTTCTACGTTCGCAATAGCAAGGGCGAGATGGTGCCCTTGTCGGCGCTAACCCGGTTCGAGTCGCGTTATGGGCCGGAATTCAAGATGCGCTTCAACCAGTATTCAGTCGGCGCAGATTATCGGCAGCGCCGCACCGGGCTACAGCTCAGACCAGGCCACTGCCGCGCTGGAAGAGGTCTTCCACCAGACGATGCCGCCGGAGATGGGCTTCGATTACATGGGCATGTCCCGGCAAGAGCAAAAAGCGCGCGAGGGCATCCCATCCTCGGTCATCTTCGCGGTCTCGCTGCTGTTCGTCTTCCTCATCCTAGCGGCGCTGTATGAAAGCTGGTCGCTGCCGTTCAGCGTCTTGCTGAGCACGCCGGTTGCGGTGGCCGGCGCCTTCGGCCTGCTATGGCTGCGGCGCACCGTGCTGGGGATGATCTTCCCGGCTTTCATGGTGCAGATCGACAACGACGTTTACTCGCAGATCGGGCTCGTGATGCTGATCGGACTGGCGGCCAAGAACGCAATCCTGATTGTGGAGTTTGCCAAGGAGCAACACGAAGTCTATGGCAAGCCGGTGGTGGATGCAGCGTTGGAAGGCGCCAAGCTGAGGTTGCGGCCAATTCTGATGACTTCGTTCGCATTCGTTCTCGGTTGCGTGCCCTTGTTCATCGCCACCGGCGCAGGTTCCGTCGGCCGGCAAATCATGGGCACCACCGTAATTGGCGGGATGCTGGCCGCAACCGGCATTGCCATCTTCATTATCCCGGCGCTGTACGTACTCGTGGAACAGTATGGCGGGTCGCGGATAAGAAACAGGAGCAGCATGCTCCCGCTCTTCCAGAACCGGCTGCGGTGGAAGGAGACTAACGTGAAAAAGCTGGCAACAATAGTAATGCTGATCTCGCTGGCCACCGGCTGCACGGTTGGTCCCAACTACAAGAGACCGAGTGTGGATGTGCCGGGCGGATTTCGTGGCGCCGCGCCGTCGGCGGACGGCGCACAGTCCGGCACCCAATCTGGTGAGAAGAAACCGGACCAGCAACCGGGGCAATCCGCGGCCCAACCGTCGCAGTCAGCGGCTAGCTCGATAGGCGACGAGAAATGGTGGGAGGTTTTTCAGGATCCGCAGCTGCAGGAACTGATCCGAACTGCCCTCAAGAATAACTATGACGTCAACATTGCGGCGGCGCGCATTCTGAAGGCCCAGGCGCAATTAGGCATCACGCGCGCCGACCAACTGCCCACACTTTCGGCAGGCGCCGCAGCTATCAATCGCCGATACCCCGCAAAACAAATTCACTCCCAACACGGAGTACCAGCTGTCAATGCAGTCGCGGCCAGCTTCAATTGGCAACTCGACTTCTGGGGGAAATACCGCCGCGCCACCGAAGCGGCGCGCGCACAATCTGGTTGCGGCACGCTGGGCAAGGGAGTACGTGATTTCTACGCTGGTGAGCGATGTCGCTGCTTCGTATTTCCAGCTTCGTGCGCTGGACCTGCAATTGGAGATCTCGCGCCGAACCTTGGCTGCTCGCAAACAGTCGCTGAAGCTGACCCAGACCTTGGTAAGCGGTGGCGCGACCAACATGCTTGACCAACGCCAGGCGGAGCAACTGGTCGCCGCTGC
The DNA here is from genome assembly GCA_963772895.1 of uncultured Acidobacteriaceae bacterium. Lineage (GTDB taxonomy): Bacteria > Acidobacteriota > Terriglobia > Terriglobales > Acidobacteriaceae > Bog-257. The sequence goes on along the minus strand of CAVYZB010000010.1, from coordinate 139,695 downwards.
GGCTGAAAGTATTCCAGATCTCGAACGTCGTATTCAGCAGCAGGAGAACTACATCAGCACTCTGCTGGGGAACAACCCTGGCCCAATCGCGCGCGGCCTACCGCTGATCGAGCAGCCGCATCCGCCAGACGTGCCGGCCGGACTTCCTTCCAGTTTGCTGGAGAGGCGACCCGACATCCGGGAAGCCGAGCAGCAACTCGTGGCTGCCAATGCGCAAATCGGAGTAGCGAAAGCCGCCTACTACCCCAACATTGCGTTGACCGCCAACGCAGGATATGCCAGCTCAGCGCTGACCAGCTTGTTTACGGGCCCAGCTGGTTGGTGGGCTTTCGGAGGCTCACTGATGCAACCCATATTCACCGGCGGCAGAATCAAGTCGGGCGTCAGGTACACCGAGGCGCAAAAACAGGAGATTGCTGCTGACGTATCAAAAGACGATTCAGGAAGCCTTTCGCGGTGTCTCTGACTCGCTGGTCGCTTACCAAAAGGACCGTGAGTTTCGCGAATTTCACGAGCAACTGACGCTGGCCGCTCAGGATTCGGCACGTCTCTCCGAAGTACGGTATGGCGGCGGCCGAGCCAGCTATCTGGAAGTGCTGACGAATGAGACCAATTACTTCAATGCTGAGCTGGGACTCGCGCAGGCACGGCTCAATGAGCTTCTGGCTTTGGTGGATCTCTACAGAAACTTGGGCGGAGGTTGGCAGAGCTAACCGGCGACATAGCCGGTCTGCGGGGGCGTCAGCAGGTATGGGGTGTTGCCTTTCACCAAACGGAGTGTTTTGGGGCTATGACTTGGCTTCAACAGATTGGCGCAGCTGTTCTGCTGGTCGTGTCTCACGCTTTGTCTGCAATGTGCCGGTGTTGCTGCATTGATAAGCTGGCTAAGGACGGTAGCCTCAGATGACCTTCAGAAGCTTCGAAGATGTCATACTCTGCCGCGCTGGTCATGCGAGCCACAATTGCCATCATCATCCTGCAGGGATTTATCATTCTGCTTTGGGCGTGCTGCTATCGCTGGTTTGTTTTCGGTCTTGGAATTCTGCGTTTTACTTCTCGGCAACCAGTTATTCGACCGTTGGATACGGCGATGTTGTCCTCCCGTTGAAATGGCGGCTACTAGGGCCGTTAGAGAGCATGATGGGAGTACTGATGTGTGGTATATCCGTAAGCCTGCTGTTTGCGCTTATTACACACCTGGTCAACAAGGACCCGGAACTGCGGGTAGGTGCTGACAACGACGAACTAAGACAACGGGCGAGCTTCGGATAGAGAAAGGCGGAAGTGCCCAGTGGATTTCACAACAGAGCAGCCATCACAGTTACAAGCGCCAGATGCCAGCTATCGCACGACTGCTCGAACTGGCAACTGCAATCGATAAACAGACGAGTGTGCAGGCCGTACTGAAGAGCCTGCATAAGCTGCTATCGGCAATTCTTCACTTCGACGGCATTGCCATGATGCTGTTGACGGAGGATCAGAAGGTCGCTGCGGCTCGTGGCGTTTGAACGAGGGTCGGCAGGACCTCACGTCGACCTTGGTGCTGAGGCTCCTTACGCGGCTACCGCTGCTGGTCGTGCAATCGAAGAACAACGGACGATCTACGTTCCTGACATCCGCCCGGAGATGTCTCGATTTCCGCAGACAGCCTCGCAGGCCGGCACTACCGAACTACGAGCCTCGTATATGGTGCCTGTTTCCACTCCAAGACGAAGGTTTGGCGTGCTGTGGTTTGGAACTCGGGAGGAGAGTGAACTTGGAGCGGACGATATCGCGCTTATGGAGGCAGTCGCCTCTAATCTGGCGACGGCTCTCGAGAGCGCGATGGCGAGCGACGCCGCGGAGTCGTATCAGAGGTCAATTGGTGGCCGAGCGAGACCGCTGGAAACTGCTGCTCGAGATCAATAATCACGTCATCACGCACCTTGACGTGAAGACCCTGTTCCGCGCAGCCTGCAGCTCACTTCGCAAATACTTTGACAACGACTATGCTGCGGTTTGGACTCATCGACAAGGACCAGAATCGCCTGGAATGTGCCGCCATGGATTTCCCCACCAGCCGCGGCTTCCTGGATGACATCACGATGCCCGCACTTACCGGCGAGGAACTCCATAAGATGCGGACCCGCCAGCCCGAATTGTGGACCCGTGCAGAAATCGAAGCGCTTCCAGCCGTCATTCGTGACGCGTTTCTATCCGAGGGCATTGAGGTGATGGTGGTCACAGCACTTCGCACGCCCAATGGTCCTCTTGGTGTGATGACGTTGGGGAGCAAGAGGCCAGATCATTTTCGCCGCGACGATCTCGATCTGCTGGGGCAAATTGCGACCCAGATTTCGCTGGCCTTGGACAATGCTCTTGCCTACGAAAAGCTGAATGCTTCGCGAAATGTAGATCGAGCAGGAGCGCCTCTATCTTGAGTCGGAGATTCGGGCCGAATACAACTTCGAAGACATCGTGGGAAAGAGCGCGGCACTTCGCAAAGTCCTACAGCAAATCGAAATTGTCGCGCCTACGGACTCGACAGTGCTGTTGCACGGGGAGACGGGAACCGGAAAGGAGCTGATCGCGCGCGCTATCCACAGCCTCAGCACCAGGCAGAACCGCACGTTCGTTCGGCTGAACTGTGCAGCCATTCCCTCCGGGCTGGTCGAGAGCGAGCTTTTCGGTCACGAGAAAGGCGCATTCACCGGCGCGTTGATACAGAAGAAGGGACGATTCGAAATCGCCGATCAGGGCACGCTATTCCTCGATGAAATTGGGGACATCAGCCTCGAACTCCAGCCAAAGCTCCTTCGAGCCTTGCAGGAGCGCGAATTCGAGCGATTGGGCAGCGCGAAGACGATTCGGGTCGATGTGCGGCTGATTGCCGCGACTCACCGCGACTTGCCATTGATGATGCGCGACCATCAGTTTCGCGAAGATTTGTTCTACCGGCTGAATGTTTTTCCCATCGAGATTCCGCCGCTTCGCGACCGGCGTGAGGACATTCCACTGCTCGTGAACTTTTTCGTGTCCCGTTTAGCGCGCAAGATGCAGAAGCGGATTGAATCCATTCCTAAAGAAGCTATGGAAGCGCTTACGAATGCACCCTGGCCGGGCAACATTCGTGAATTGGAAAATTTCATCGAACGGGCCGTGATACTCACGCAAGGCAGCGAGCTCCGCGTTCCACTGAAGGAACTGAAGAGATCTTCGGTCGTCAGCACATCCGCCTCGACCTTTCAGGAAGCAGAGCGGCAGGCGATCGTGGAGGCGCTCAAAGCCGCACAAGGGAAAATCTCAGGGCAAGGCGGCGCAGCGGAGCGTTTGGGACTCAAACGCACGACGCTGCAGAACAAAATGCGCAAGCTCGGAATTCCGCGCTTGTCTGCGTAATGGCTTACCGGGTAAGGTGCGGACACGCGTGTAATCCCCCTCAGATACTGGGCCGCGACATTTTTCTAGGTGAGGTCCACAGGACTATCGTTGACTGGAGTGTTGCATGGCACCCGACAGCAGAGTTGGCTCACTGACAAGCAGCAGTGAGAGTGATACATTAGCTGGCAAATAAGCAGCGCACCAACTGAACGGGACCATACTGTCTGACGCTATTCGGCTAAGAACATGGGAACGATAGCTTCTCGCCGACCGCTTCCGCTTGGTTTCGAGTGGGCCTGCGGCGCGATTGTGGCCGCGCTGGGCTCCGTTCTCGCTTGCCTGTTTTTAATGGCAGGCACGGTTCACGCCCTCGATCCGAACAAACATCTCACCCAGTACATGCATACCTCCTGGCGAATACAAGACGGCTCCGCGCCGGCTGGTATCGAAGCGATTGCGCAAACCTTGGATGGCTATCTCTGGTTTTCATCTGACTCCCAGGGCATGTACAGATTTGACGGCGTTCGGTTTCTTCCGTGGACTTTGTCGCCCAACGGTAAAACGATCAACGCTATTGTGAGCGTCTATGGAGACCACGCTGGTGGGCTATGGGCGTTAGGCGAGCGTGAGACCGTTCACTTGAAAGGTGGTGTCGTCACTTCTCACTTCAACTTGGGTGGGATTCAGGACTTTCAACAAATCAGCGAGGACCCTGACGGCTCCTTGTGGGTGGTGCGAGGGCGAACGGCTGGCTCAGAGGCGCCCCTTTGCCATATTACTGAACGAATGGTCAAGTGTTTCGGAAAGTCTGATGGAGTTCCGATTTCCCCAGCCGATTCTCTATTGGCCGATGGAAAAGGAGGGTTCTGGCTCGGAGGACAAACGGCGCTGGTCCACTGGCATGATGGCATCTCGGAGATGTATCGGATCGAAGCCCTAAAATCCAACGCGGGACAGAACGGGATTGCAAGCCTGGCACGTGGTCCCGATGGATCTCTGTGGGTCGGTATACAAGCGGAGGGACCTGGCCTGGGCCTTGGACAACTGAAGGAAGGCGCTGTGCAACCATTTGTGACCCCCACCTTCGATGGGAGTAAGGTTGTCGTCAGCGCGATGAACTTCGATCACGACGGTAATCTCTGGGTAGGTACCGTCGGCAAGGGAATCTTTCGTATTCGTGGCAACGTTGTGGACCATTATCAGCAGACGGATGGGTTGTCCAGCGATTCCGTACTCAGTCTTTTTGAAGATAGAGAAAGCATCATATGGGCTGTGACTACAAATGGAATAGATAGTTTCCGCGATCCGACCGTCGCCATTTTCTCGGCACGGGAAGGCTTGGGGTCGGACGGAGCTGCAGGTGTCCTGGCCAGCAGAGATGGCACCATCTGGGTTGCAAACGCTGGGTCTCTTGATCAGATCAAGGACGGGAAAGTCTCGTCTATTCGCACAGGGAGCGGTCTCCCGGGTCATCAAGTCTCATCCTTACTTGAAGATCGAGCCGGAAACATGTGGGTGGGGGTGGACGACGGACTGTATCTGCTCAAGAATGGGCGCTTCCGGCGCCTCCCCGAACCCGATAACCAGCCACTTGGAATGGTGGTTGGAATGACTGAGGACATCGACGGGAATATTTGGGCAGAGTGCCTAAGCAATCCGCGAAAACTTGTGCGTATCCGCGATTTCCAAGTGCGTGAGGAGTTCCCTGCGTCGCAAATCCCCGCTGGACACAGCCTCGCTTCGGACCCACATGGAGGAATTTGGATAGGTACTAAGAAAGGGGATATCGCACTGTTCCGGAACGGCGTTTTGGAAACGAAGTTTCCGCTAAATCCAGGAGGCGATCCGTTTAATCGCCAAATTATGTCCAGGGCAGATGGTTCCGTTCTTGCCGGTTCCGAGAACGGACTTGTCGAGTGGCGACAGGCTAAAGTGCAGCGGATGACGACGAAGAACGGTCTGCCCTGCAACTCGGTAATTTCGTTCATCGAGGACAAAGAGAATCGCTGGTGGCTACACACTGCCTGTGGCGTCGTGCAGTTCCCAGATTCCGAGTTCGAGCGTTGGCGGGCCAACCCCGAAGCGGTCATTCAGATCCGTGTTTACGACGTTTTGGATGGAGCGCGGCCGGCAGGTGGGCCATCCTTCAATGCTGCGGCGTACTCTCCGGATGGGCGCGTGTGGTTCGCGACGGGATTTGTGGTAGAGATGGTGGACCCCTCCAGGCTCTCGCAGAAAACGCTCCCGGCGCAGACATACATCGAATCGCTCGTCGCTGACCGAAAGGAGTTCAAGGCAACGCCCAACCTCAAGATCCCGCCAAATACGAGGGACTTGCAAATTGATTACACCTCACCCACTTTTGCGATTCCACAGAGGGTGAAATTTCGCTACCGCCTCGACGGCTATGATCGTGATTGGCACGACGCCAGCGCGCGCCGGCAGGCTTTCTACACCGATCTGCCTCCCGGCAAGTATTCCTTTCGCGTGATCGCATGCAATAGTGACGGTGTCTGGAACAATAGCGCCGCCACGCTGGATTTCTACGTCGCTCCGGCGTACTACCAGACGAATTGGTTCCGCGCCGTGTGCGCGATTGCGTTCCTGGTGCTGCTGTGGGCGGTCTACCAGTGGCGACTGCGGCAATTGCATCGTCAGTTTGAGATGACACTGGACGCGCGGGTCGGCGAGCGTACACGCATTGCGCGGGAGCTTCACGATACCCTGCTGCAAAGCTTTCACGGTGTGCTGCTCCGGTTTCAAACTGCTTTCCAGTTGTTGCCGGAACGTCCGGTTGAAGCGAAAGAAAAGCTGGGCAACGCGATCGAGCAGGCGGCCGAGGCCATCACGGAAGGCCGGGATGCGGTGCAAGGATTGCGCGATTCGACAATTCAAACCAATGATCTGGCACTGGCGATAAGCACCCTCGGAGAAGAACTTGCAGCGAACTCAACCGGCCACCGCCCTGCATTCCGTGTAGCCGTTGAGGGCCAGTCGCGAGATTTGCATCCCATGCTCCGCGACGAAGTGTATAAGATCGCTGCCGAAGCACTCCGCAACGCTTTTCTTCATGCAAACGCAAAGCAGATCGAGGTTGAAATCCGCTATGACAATGAGGAATTCCGATTGCGTGTGCGGGATGACGGAAAGGGCATTGATGCAGCGATTCTCTCGCAACAAGGGAAAGAGAGACACTTTGGCCTGCCGGGCATGCGAGAACGCGCCACACTCGTTGGAGGTGAGCTGACAGTATGGAGCGAAGTCGACGCGGGAACTGAACTGGAACTGCGCCTTCCCGCCGACTTTGCATACGCATCAACTCGAAGAGGCTCGTGGTTCTCACGCAAGTTCGCGGCAAAGGCAAAGGCATGAAATAGGTCATGAGCACCGCTAGCTCGCAAATTCGCATTCTCGCGGTTGACGACCATGCACTGGTGCGCGACGGGATCGCCGGGCTGATTGGGGTTCAGCCAGACATGGTTTTGGCGGGTCAGGCGTCCACCGGTCGGGAGGCCATTCAGCAATTCCGGGCGCTCCATCCGGACGTCACGCTGATGGATTTGCAAATGCCGGAGATGAATGGGATCGAGGCACTCATTGCTATCCGAAATGAATTCCCCGACGCAAAAGTGATTGTGCTGACGACCTACGCGGGTGATGTGCAGATTCTTCGCGCGCTCAAGGCTGGGGCTCAGGCTTACCTGCTGAAGAATACTCTGCACAAGGAATTACTGGAGACCATCCGCGCGGTCCATGCCGGAAAAAAGAGCCTTTCGCCTGAGGCCTCTTACGAAATCGCCGAGCATGCGACGGATGATGCACTTACCCCGGCGGAAATCGCCGTCCTGCGACTGATTGCAGCCGGCAATGCGAACAAGCAGATTGCGGATCGGCTTTCCATCACGGAGGAAACCGTGAAGAGCCGAGTCAAGAACATCCTTTCGAAATTGGGCGCCAACGATCGAACCCACGCGGCGATGATCGGCCTAAAGAGAGGGATCATCGAGCTATAGTTCTCGCGAGCCGGCCTCCTCGAGCCGCCCCCTTATAAATCTCAAAAGAGTGACGCTGTCGACCCTTTTTGGGGTCTCGCGCACTCTGTAAAACGTGGCACTCTAGAAAGGTTAGGAGGACACGTAGTGCGACGCCTCTATTCCACATTCGCGGGCGGCTGGCCTGGCACAGGCTTGCTTCTCATGCGCCTGGTGATCGGGTCCGTGCTAGTTGTGCGCGCGGGCTTGCGGCTGTGGGGCGATCCTCCGCTAAACATCACAATCACCGCCGGAATCCTTCTACTCGCGGGGTTCTTCTTGATACTCGGTCTATGGACGCCCATTGCGGGGACCTCAGTAGCGGTCATTGAAGCCTGGAAGATCCTGACCTTACCCGGTGACAGATGGCTTTGGCTGTTGCTGGGAGTGGTTTGTGGCGCTCTCGCGATGTTAGGACCCGGCCGATGGTCAATCGACGCTCGCCTTTTCGGGTGGAAGCGTGTCGAAGCTCCGCCCCGCAAACCCAGTTCTATCCCTCGTTAGCAAGCTACCCAAACAACCGAATTGCCTGGCTCGAAAGGGGCTGCTACTCGCCTCCCAAGAGGTTTCGATTTGTCCCGATGTGGGGCTGTGCGCAAATGATGCGTGGTGGATAATTGCGCTCATAAACGGGACCAAAAAGCTCTGGTTCAAGATTCAAGCCAATGGGATTGAACAAGAAGTTGGCGTTCCGAGTAGGAGATGTCATGCCTGAGATAGAAAACCTTACGAACTCGGCTGAGCGTTGTTTCGAACTCGCCAGCTCAAGCAACCTCCTGGAAGAGGATATTGCCTTAGAAGCATTCAAGATGTTAACCGCCAACGAGTATGACGGCCTGTTGGCGCACGGACTCGGCGTAAGCGTGTAAGGAAAGTTTATGGATCTCGATTGGATCTACACAGTCGCAACGAGAGTGAAGCAAAAGCTTCACTGTTCCCAGCAGGTAGCAGAGTACACAGCATCGCTCCTGGCATTGGAGCACACCGTTAGCAAAGATAGCTTCCAGCTGCTTGCTGAAATCCAAGCTATTCATTCATTACATGGTCATTCCACAAATTAGAGTGCCAGACACGGAGCAGGATGATATGGGTTACACGGGCGTTGCTTTTACGGAAGCGGGAGGGCTCGAAGTGGCAAGCTTTCCCGAAGTGATGGGGATGGCAGACGGGCGGCTATTTCCGCAATCAGAAATGAGTGAGTACTGCTTCGAAGGCATAATCGGCCAGAGCCGAGCCATTCGGAACGTACTGGAACAAGTCTCCGTTGTTGCACCAACGGACGCGACCGTCCTGCTTCACGGGGAGACAGGTACAGGCAAAGAACTGGTTGCACGCGCCATTCACAACCTGAGTTCCCGTACCCGGCGCAACTTCGTTCGCATGAACTGTGCTGCCATTCCGTCCGGACTGCTGGAAAGCGAACTGTTCGGTCACGAAAGGGGTGCATTCACCGGCGCGCTAATCCAGAAGAAGGGACGATTCGAGATCGCCGACCAGGGCACGCTATTCCTCGATGAAATTGGCGACATCAGCCTGGAATTGCAGCCGAAACTACTCCGCGCGGTGCAGGAGCAGGAGTTCGAGCGCCTGGGAAGCGCTAACACGATCAGCGTCAATGTGCGCATCATCGCCGCCACCCATCGCGACCTCTCCAGCATGATCCGGGATGAGAAGTTTCGTGAGGACCTTTTCTACCGCCTCAATGTCTTTCCGATTGAGATCCCACCGCTCCGCGAGAGGCGCGAGGATATTCCGCTAATGGTGAACTATTTTGCGTCAAAGTTCTCCCGGCGCATGGGGAGACATATAACGTCCATACCCAAGGCAACCATGGAGGCCCTGACGAACAATGCATGGCCCGGGAATGTTCGGGAACTGGCAAACTTCATAGAGCGCGCAGTCATTCTTTCACGCGGTGAAGAGTTGGAAGTGCCCATGCGTGAACTTTCAGTCTCTTATTCTTGGAGTGCTTCGGCACAAGCCTCGACCTTCGTGGAAGCCGAACGGAAGGTGATCATCGAAGCTCTAAGCGCGTCCTCAGGGCGTGTGGCAGGTAGCGGGGGAGCAGCCCAACGCCTCGGATTGAAGCGCACGACTTTACAACACAAAATTCGCCGGCTCGGCATCACGGAAGCTCATTATCGGCAGTAGGCTTGGTTCATTCTGCGCATTGGATCAGTGGGCAATGACATCGGGGAGCTTGGATCCATGCTTAGCTACTGGGCCGCGAGTTGCTGACGCGACCTCGGGGAGTCCACTTCCTTTCAGTAGGATGAACACCGTGAAGAAGAAGACAGATAGGGAAAGAGTGATCGCCGAGATAACACTCTTTCATCTCGTACGACTAGCAATGAATACGGCTGCAGTGTGAGCCGCGATCAAGCTATAGCGTTTCTCAATGAGGAGGAGCGCGCGCAACAGATGTGGAACCACATGATGCAGACTGGTCTGGACTTCATCGCAAACAGCTTATTTCCGCAGTACGTTAGCCCGGAATGGTAAGGAAAGACGCGCGAATCCACGCGGTCTGCCATTAGTCTGCACTCTGCCAGTTGCCTTCCGCCCTGCACATCCACCTGCCCACATTCCGGCATTGCCGGTTCTGGGGCGCGGGCGTTTCACGCGCCCACATTGGCGAGCCTCGTTTTTTCTATGACTTAATGCGAGTTCGCGGTTGGCATAGCGCCTGCAACTCTGTACGTGTTCGGGAGGAACCATGCTAAGCGCAGAAATACAACAGTCAGCGAAGCTTTTGATCGTCAAGCTGGAAGGCGGATGCACCAGTAATGATGCGCGAGTGCGTTCGGAGGCTAACGGAGGTTACCTTCGGCGATTCTGTGGGCGACGAACCCCCGTCGTCTTTCAGCAGACTCGGAGCGAAGTTGCTTGCTGAGGAGGCCTACGTTTTGGATGTGTACAAGCAGCTTGATTGTAGGGACAGCTTTCCCGCGCGCCTGATTTCTGTATGAACGACATCGTCCAATTTGTTCTGAAGCATGGCTACCCAATCCTGTTCGCTGCCTTATTCGCGCGTCAGGTAGGTCTGCCGGTACCGGCACCTCTGTTTCTGCTCGCCGCCGGGGCGCTTGCAGCCGCCGGGAACCTGATCCTCGTCGCTGTGGTCCTTCTGGCCATTACCGCTTGTGTGTTGGGTGACTGGCCATGGTACGAGGCGGGTCGCCGGAGCGGCGACAAGGTGTTGCACTTCATTCACCACTTCGCGCGAGATCCTGACGCCCATGATCGCAGGGCTAAAGAGACTTTTGCCCGTTATGGCCCTCCGATTCTCGTCATTGCGAAGTTCGTCCCAGGACTGGATGCGGTGACGCCTCCCCTGGCCGGGACATCACGCACCAGCCGCCTCCGTTTCCTGACCTTTGACGCAATTGGCGCCAGCCTCTATTCATGCGCCTATGCGGGACTCGGCTATGTCTTCAGCCATGACCTGGGCCGCGTGGCTGCCTATGCTGGCAGAGCGGGAACAATTTTGGCGGGGCTGGCGTTTGCGGCGGTCCTTCTATACACCGTCCGTAAGCTATTTCACGGGTACCGCTTAACGCGCGAATCTCGGCTCGGGCGGGCGGCAGAATCCGATCTGATTAAACCTTGACGCCACCGTGGGCGATTCAGGATCCCTGGAGAACTCGAATATGAGCACTAAGGCTGTCGCGCAGCGGGATGCATTGCAGGAAGCTGTCACACTCATCAACACTCAATACGGATGCGGTCCGGTGCAATTCGCCGGGACGGACGAAGCCTTGTACGAACGGCACCTGTTGTTCGACAATGGCGTCGCTTTGGGGGCCGCAACCGCGCGCGACCGGTTCGAGGCCCTTGCCCGCTCGGTGCGCGACATCCTTTCGCAGCGATGGCTTTTAACTGAGCAGACCTACGAACAACGAAATCCTAAGCGGCTTTACTATCTCTCGATGGAGTTCCTTATTGGCCGCTCGCTCCAGAACAACGTTACGAATCTACTGCTTAGCCCACTGTCGCACCAGGTGATCGAGGAAAAGAAACTCAACCTCGCCGAGATTTTGGAGCAGGAGCCCGATGCCGGCCTGGGTAACGGCGGACTGGGACGTTTAGCGGCATGCTTCATGGAATCCGCCGCCACTATGCAGCTCCCGGCCATGGGTTACGGACTGCGATATGAGTACGGCATTTTCCGGCAGTCCATCCGAGACGGGTGGCAGCAGGAAGCGCCCGACAACTGGCTTCGTTCTCCCGACCCATGGGAGGTCGCGCGCCCAAACGAGAAGGTGGAAATCAGCCTAGCTTGTTCCTTCGAACTTACGGGAGGCAGTTTTCGTCCTGTACCAGGGCGTCCATCGACGTTAATCGGCGTGCCATTTGACCGCCCGGTAATCGGCTATGGTGGATCCACGATCAATACGCTCCGCCTCTGGGCCGCGGCCGCACCGGACTACTTCGACTTTGAAGAGTTCTCGCATGGTGACTTTGTAGAGGCCTTCACTCAGAGCCTCTCGGCCGAAACCCTGACGCGGGTCCTCTATCCCGACGATTCGGATTTCCGGGGGCAAGCATTACGCCTCTTACAAGAGTACTTCCTTGTCGCCTGTTCCCTGGCCGACGCGGTTCGACGTTTCCGACATGGCAACTTGGATTGGCACTCGTTTCCAGAGAAAGTCGCGTTCCAGATGAACGACACACACCCAGCTCTGGCTGTGCCAGAGCTGATGCGAATCTTGGTCGACCAGGAACAACTTGGATGGGACCACGCCTGGGATATCACACAGAACACCCTGGCGTACACCAACCACACATTGCTGCCTGAGGCTCTCGAGAAGTGGCCGGTGGCATGGTTCGAAGATCTACTGCCCAGGCAGCTCGAAATCATCTACGAAATCAATCGACGTTTCCTGGGCGATGTCCGCCGGCTGTTTCCAGCAGATGAAGGTCGTGTTCAGCGGCTGAGCGTCATCGAGGAGGGCGCCGCCAAGAAGGTTCGTATGGCGCATCTGGCGGCCGTAGGATCGCACAGCATCAATGGTGTGGCTCAGATCCACTCGGACTTACTCCGGGAGACGACCCTAAAAGACCTGGCAGAGATCTACCCGGAGCGCTTCAACAACAAAACCAACGGCGTTACACCTCGGCGTTGGCTTCTGCTGTGCAACCCTGAGCTCTCCGCATTGATCACGGATGCCATCGGGGACGGGTGGCCCAGTGACCTGATCCAGCTGCGCAAGCTGAGAGCATTCACGGCCGACAGCGGATTTCGTGAGGGCTTCCTGAAGGCCAAGCGCAACAGCAAGCAACGATTCTGCGAGTGGATCAAGTGCTCAACCGGGCAGGTCCTTGATCCGGACGCGATCTTCGATTGCCAGATCAAACGTATTCACGAGTACAAACGCCAGCTGCTAAATGCCCTGAGAATCGTAGTGCTGTACAACCGGCTACGTCAGAATCCTGAGATGGACATGCAGCCCCGGATATTCTTCTTTGCCGGCAAGGCTGCCCCTGCATATCGGCTCGCCAAACTGATTATCAAGTTCATTAACAATCTTGCCGGCACAATCGACGGCGATCCCGCAGTACGCGGCCGGCTCAAGGTTGTGTTTCTGCCTGAATACTGCGTCTCGCTTGCGGAGCACCTGATTCCTGCAACTGACGTATCCAACCAGATATCGACGGCAGGGTACGAAGCCAGCGGCACAAGCAACATGAAATTCATGATGAACGGCGCGTTGACTATCGGCACACGTGACGGCGCAACCATTGAGATGGCGGCAGAGGCTGGGGAGGAGAACTTCTTTCTCTTCGGTCTGACTGCCCAGCAGGTATTGGCCAGTCGCGGATGGTACGACCCGCACTGGCACTACGAAAACGAACGAGAAACCCGCGAGGCTTTGGATCTAATCTTCTCCGACTACTTTAGTCGCAACGAACCGGGCATCTTCAACCCGCTCCGCGACACGTTGTTGACCAATGGAGATCACTATATGAACCTTGCCGACCTGAAGTCGTACCTGGAGGCAGATGAGTGGCTGCGCGCGCTGTACGCCAACCCTGACGAGTGGGCACGCAAGGCCATCTTGAATGTGGCGGGATCGGGCAAGTTCTCCAGCGACCGGACCATCGCTGAATATGCGAACGAAATCTGGAATGTGCAGGCGTGCCAAGTGCCAGAGAAAGGGTAAGTGCCGGTATCAGGGCAGACACTTACGCTGTGTCAGCCGCTAATCCTAAGGCTGCTCGGTAGTTATGCACTGATCATTTCGGTATCAGACGTGCACTATCCCTAGGAGTTGCGAAGACTAGGGTCCGTCGAGGAGGAGTTAACGATGAAGATGACAAGGTTGCTTAATTTCCTGTTTGGGTGTCATCACCGCAATCTTAGCCGCGTCTTCACCATTCGCAGAGAAACATATCGCGTTTGCTGTGACTGCGGCGCTGAGTTCGATTATTCGCTCGACACGATGGCAATTAACCGGCGGCAAGCCCCGCGTCCCGCGCGAGTTGTAGAAGGCGTGCGGCAAGCGCTCACCTAAGGACCAATCCGATGCCAAAGATCTTAGTAGGAATATTGTTGCTATTTTTGCCGGCCCTGACGTTCGCTCAAGTCTCAGCGGCTTCATCGCGATACCAGCCAGCGACCATCACGCAGGTTAAGCCGCATCAGAGTGGAGACGTCCCCGCTCCAGGAGAAGCGGTTTACGAAGTGTCGGTAAAGGTAAATGGAATCACTTATGTCGTCCTGACCAAGTCGCCGTCAGGGGACTCAACCATCTTGTATGCGATTGGACGGGACCTTCTCGTTCACGTAGGCGAGAACACGATTATCTGGAACGACATCCTGGGCCGATCTCACGAGGTACCGATTATCGGCAGAGGCCCTATTGCCGATAGCTCCAAATCTCACACTGATTGATCGAGGATTCTTGTTTTATGGGAAGTGGAGGTTACAAGCGGAAAGGAAGTTCAATGAAGTTTATTCAACGACTCTCACTCTTACCCGTATTCATTGTTTTTGTTACTTCTCTCTACGCACAGGATGTTCACTACAACTACGACCGCAGTGCCAACTTTGCAGCTTACAAAACCTACCAGTGGGTGGACCAGCCGGGGCCAGGCGGGGCGGTGTCGGATCAGTTGATCGACCAGTCCATTAAGCGCGCAGTGGACGAACAACTCGCGCAGAAAGGTCTGACCAGGGTCGACAAGGACGGGGATCTTCACGTCGGCTATCACGCCATCATTAGAGAGGAGAAAAGTCTCAATTTATCGGCTTTTGGTAACGGTGGGCCCTGGGGATGGGGCGGCGGATGGGGAGGATTTAGTAGCGGAAGCGTGATTGGCCAGACGTCTACTATTCCTGTCGGAACGCTGATCGTAGATTTGTATGACCCCGCAAGAAAGCAACTAGTATGGCGCGGAGATGGCACCAAGACCATTGACATTAAGAAAAATCCTGACAAGAACTACAGGAACCTGCAGAAGGCGGCGGCCAAGCTTTTCAAGAGCTATCCGCCTCAGGCCGGCAAGTAAGAGGAGACTTAAAGTGAAATTACGGTGGATTATCGGATCCCTACTAATGTGTGCGCTGGCGATTTCCGCCACTGCTCAAGAGAATAGCAGCCTGCAAAGCGCGGAAGGTCCAATTGCAAATCTCGCGCGGAAAAACTCGAGCGGTGTAACAAGTCCAGCTACGCTGGCACCAGTTCCCGCAGAATCGCAGGATGCAGGGGGCTATCCAAACCAGTTGGAGGAGGTTGTGGCAGCCATGTCGGCAGAGTTAGGCCAGATTGCACAGGCCGCTCGTGAAGGCAAGATCAGCCGCGATCAAGCGCAATACCTCAGCCTGGAATGCTATTACGTTGCATTGGCGCGGTTCCAGCTCCTGCGTGTGCTGTACCAGCCGCCGCAGGAGACCAATCCGCCACAGAGTTTTGCACAAGCGAACACTTCGCCCGGTCGCCGGTGAAGGTTAAAGCCTAGCGAGAAAGTTTGGATCATCCACTACCGGGGGCAGCATGGCGAAAAAATCGAAAAAGAAAAACAAACAGAATTCGGTCGATGGCCTCGAAGGGCGCAGCAATGGTCAGCAGAAGATGCGAAACAATGAGTACGAGGCCGAGATTTTCAAGCTACAAGTTGAGCTGGTCAAGCTCCAGGACTGGGTCAAGGCGACCAACGCGCGCATTGCCATCATTTTCGAAGGACGCGACGCTGCCGGCAAAGGCGGCATGATCAAGCGCATCGTGGAGCGTGTCAGCCCGCGCATCTTTCGCGTGGTCGCCCTCCCCTCGCCGACCGAGAGGCAGAAGACGCAGCTCCATGCTCAGCGCTACGTTGAACAACTGCCCGCTGGAGGTGAAGTCGTCATCTTCGACCGAAGCTGGTATAACCGCGCCGGTGTCGAGTATGTGATGGGCTTTTGTACTTCTGAAGAGCACAGCGAGTTTCTCAGGGACTGTCCCAGCTTCGAGGCCTTTCTGGTTAGCCAAGGCATCATCCTGCTGAAGTACTGGCTCGAGGTATCGGAAAAGGAACAGCACAAACGCTTCCTCAAGCGTATTGAAGATCCTTCAAAGCGTTGGAAGCTCAGCCCTATGGACTTGGAGTCACACCGTCGTTGGTACGACTACTCCCGCGCCCGAGATGCAATGCTAGCAGCGACCGACACAAAAGCGTCGCCCTGGTACATCGTTCCGTCAGACGATAAGAAGCGTGCCCGCCTGAACTGCATTGCGCACATACTGAGCAGCATCCCGTATGAGGAGATTCCTTATACGCCTCCCAGGCTTCCGAAGCGGCAAAAGGCGAAAGGCTACGTCGAGCCGCCACAAAAGCCTGGCGTCGTCCCACAGGGCTGGTAATCCGGACCAGGAGATCGCAGCGAGGTAAATCTTGTCGCCTCTCAACCTACAACGCGGAACTCTTCCCATTGTTGAGCGGGTGGCAGCATATCGCAAGGAATGGCTACAGCCCGACATCCTCGCGGGACTGACGAGTGCGGCCGTGGTGATCCCCAAGGCAATGGCGTATGCCACGATCGCTGGGCTACCAGTGCAGGTAGGCCTCTATACGGCCTTGGTGCCAATGGTCATTTACGCCGTGCTGGGCACCTCGCGAGTGCTCAGTGTAAGTACGACCACGACGCTGGCAATCCTCACGGCTGCCCAGCTCGCTGAGGTTGTTCCCGGCGGGCAACCGGCGGCTTTGCTCAGTGCCGCCGCGACCCTGACCCTTCTTGTGGGCGGAATCCTGATTATTGCCTCTATCCTGCGCCTCGGGTTTGTAGCCAACTTCATATCAGAACCGGTGCTGGTTGGCTTCAAGGCCGGTATAGGCGTAGTCATCGTCGTGGAGCAGGTGCCGAAAATTCTCGGGGTCCATATTGCGAGAGGCATATTCGTTCAGAATGTGCTCTCAACCATTAGGAGCTTTCCGAAAGCGTCCTTGACCACCCTTGCGCTCGGGCTCTCAATGATCGCTCTTCTACTCGTGCTCGAGCGATTCTGGCCCAAAGCTCCGGCACCGGTGCTGGCCGTGGCGGCAGGGATTGCGGCGGCTTACTTTCTCAATCTCCAGACCCACGGTGTCGAACTGGTCGGCCGCATACCTCAGGGTTTACCGTCGATTGTCCCTCCGGACCGCTCGTTGATGGCGCGACTCTGGCCGGGTGCAGCGGGTATCGCGCTGATGAGCTTCACGGAGACGGTTGCAGCCGGCCGGGCCTTCGCGCGTCGCGATGAGCCCGCGCCACGGGCCAACGGCGAATTGCTGGCCACCGGAATGGCGAATCTCGGTGGCGCGCTTCTGGGCGCCATGCCTGCTGGCGGTGGCACGACCCAAACCGCGGTCAATCGCATTGCCGGGGCTCGGACCCAACTGGCGGAAATGGTTACGGCGGCGGTGGCGTTGCTCATCATGCTGTTTCTCGCACCGCTGTTAGGGCTCATGCCGCAGGCGACTCTCGCCGCGGTGGTCATCGTGTACTCGTTCGGGTTGATCCAGCCCATCGAATTCCGGGACATCCTTAGCATCCGCCGCACCGAGTTCATCTGGGCTCTTGTAGCCTTTGCCGCGGTCATGCTGCTGGGCACCCTCAAGGGAATCCTTGTCGCAATCGTTGTTTCGCTAGTGACGCTGGCATACCACCTAGCCGATCCTCCGGTGTATGTCCTGCGGCGCAAGCCCGGTACCAATATCTTCCGCCCGCAATCTGCGGAACATCCCGAGGATGAGAGTTTTCCTGGCCTGTTGCTGTTAAGGCTGGAAGGGCCTGTCTTCTTCGTCAATGCTGCGCACATTGCGCACAAAATCGAGCCCCTCGTCGCAGAAGCGCAACCCAGTGTGGTTGCGGTAGACCTGAGCGCGGTACTCGACATGGAGTACACAGCGCAAAAAATGTTGGTCGAAGCCACCAGGCGGCAGCGCGATCGAGGCGTTCAGGTCTGGTTGATAGGGATGAATCCGGGCGTCTTGGCAATGGTGCAGAGATCGCCTCTGGGGAAGGTGCTCGGCCGTGAAGGGATGCACTTCAACCTGGAAATTGCTGTGAAACGGTACCTCGGCGCTCAGCGCCCTGCAGGCAGCGAAGGTTAATACTTTTACAGCAGTACGTTGACCAGCGAACAACAACGAAAGGTGGATGGAGTGTTGCGCCAGACTCTCAATGCTGGAGGAGAACTACCGCTTTCTGCTCGCTCGTCTGTCCACGCCGATTACTGGAGTTTCGTCAGCCGCCTTCATTCGGGCAGGGCAGACTCCAGTCTCACCGGCAAAGGCGGCCTCATTTCAGCAACTTGCGGTATACGCTGATTGGCACCCGCGCTGCATTACTTGTTACGTCCGTCGGCCGACTATTCGAGGCTCTGAAGGTCGGGAAATTGAAGGCATGAAGAGGATGCATGTATTGGCTGCACCTGACAGCAACGCGGAAAAAGCAAAACGCACGAAGACACAGCATGGACGAGATCCAGGATCCTTTTGATGACCAGAGCGAGAGTCTGCGCTGGACTGCTCTGATGATCTCGGGAACTGCGGAAATGGCGGAGCGATCGACTATCGATGCAACAGGTCTTGCCGAGACCAGTAGCCGCGATTTCCGTGATTGGCTGGTGTTGTGGGCACATTTAGCTACTGCCCGTACTGCACTGAACGCCATCCGTTTATCGATTCAAGAAACTGCTAAACAATACGCTGACTGGACTTGCTCGCACCATAGACACGAGCCCCTTTCAATGCACGAAACAATGACTCTGCAGGAGCTGGACCCAAATGTAGTCGTGCAGCAACTCGACGTTCTAGCTCGGGCTGTTCTGGTGCTTCACGGCTGCCACGGGGCTTCGTTCGAGGACTGCGTGTTCTTGCTGAATGTGCCGCTTCAATCTGCTGTGGGCGCCTACTGCAAAGCTCTGCAGTGGTACAAGGCGTTTACAGAACCGACTGACAAGATTCGGCATAGGCAACTTCCGCAGCCTTCATTTTCCCTGTTACGACCTAAATGGACGTTTGAAGGGTAGAGGAGATCGATGTGAAACGGCATTGGATGCTGGCATTCTTAATCGCTGGGACGCTCGTGGTTTCAACGGTCGCGCAAGACGTGAACCCACAATCTACGAACGCTGTTGTGACTCAGCAGCAAGGAAGCAGCGACAACGGCAAACACACAATTGTGGTCAATGTGTGGTCCAAATCCGGGCCAGAAGGGCCGGAGCCAGTCAAAGTGTCATCAGCATTTGCGGCAGCCGGCCTGAACGCGGCGTTCAAGATGGAACTGACCGAGCGAAAGATCGAAAACTCCCTCAGGAAAGGTTTCCCGCTTGGCGACTTCTGGATTCAAAACGATCTTGCCGAGGTTGACAATGCGCTAAAACTCGCAGCTCTTTCCGTTGCGAACGACGCCGATCAACAGGCATTGCAGGAACTCGAAAAGCAAAGCACTCGGTTGCGGAGCTGGAGCGATTGGCTTATTGACCAGAACCAACACCTGGCGCTGACCGAGTACTACATTTCCTCGTCGACCCTGGACAATGACGAGCGATTTCAGAATAGCGTCGCTTGCACGAAGTCTCTGGTCTCTATGCTGTCGAACAGAACCTTGGCACAGGCAAAGTCCTGTCTTTGAGGCGCGCAAGAAAGACCCTTGTTCGCCAAGGACACATTCCTCGGGCTTAGAAACATTGGTGGGCTACGTCGGCTAGGTCATATCCATTGCCGCGGAAGTTGCGTGGCAATCTCCCGGATGAGTTCGTCGGCCAGACCTATCCCTGCCTCGTTAAGAGAGCGATGCGGCACTTCCCGAAGCGTGCCTGAATGTGGGCAGAAAGTCACCACTGCCAATGTACGGTCGACTTTCTAGGCAGACCGGCCATCCTCGGTTCGTCAACGCATTGTCTCTCAGCAACTTACGGTGATCACGCCTTGGCATCTGCCTTGCACCTCAGATCGAGTAGTCCGCAAGTTGGAGATTCAGCGTTCAACTCCATCGCTTGCGAGAAGAAGGGGTGGTCAACTGTGAAAAGGACCTCAGCAAGACAGACAAGCCTCGGCAGTCGTTACAGCTTCCGCGCACTCCGGGTGCTTATTGTCATGTTCCTATATTTGGGCTGTCTCATCGTGCCCCCGCTCTCCCATGGGTCTGAGTTGAGGCAAGAAACTTTGGTCTATTGGAACGCGTATCTCGACGATGCCCGTCCACAGATGACCTCCCAAACACCCTTCCTCTGGGTCGACCAGAAGCCCGAGCGCCTTCAGCGTGTCCGTGATGGTGAGATTCTGGTTTCGTCGGTCGGGAAGGAAAACCCAAAACCGGTGGCCTCAGGGTTGATCCACGATTGGGTGGGCGCGGCCTTTCTTCCGAACGCAAGTATCAAAGACGTTTTGTCCGCGGTGCGTGATTACAGCAACTACAAGGAGTACTACAAACCCACGGTTGTTGATTCCAGGATACTTGGCAGCGACGGGCCTTGCGAGAAGTACTCCATGCGCGTGGTGAACAAGGAGGTCGTCGCTCAAACCGCGCTCGATATGGAGTACGAGACCTGCTACTTCAAAATCGACGACCGGCGCTGGTATAGCATCACGCAGACCACGCGGGTGCAAGAGATCCGGCACGAGGGCCGCCCGGACGAGCAGGAGCTTCCGCCGGATCATGGCAGCGGCTACGTCTGGCGCCTGTACAGCGTCGCCAGGTTTGAGCAAAGAGACGGCGGAACCTATGTGGAAGTCGAGGCGATTGCCTTGAGTCGCGACATTCCCGTTGCCCTACGCTGGGTGGTTAATCCTATCGTGCGCCGCGTCTCAAGGAATTCCATGGTCGTGTCCCTGCAACAAATGAAGGAAGCGGTCCGTTTGACCGAAGATGCGGACCGGACTGCCAATTTACCCACGACAGCCCACAATGGCTCGCGACGCACTCTCGCTTCAGAAGTAGGTGTCGCCAAGAGTTTTGCTCCGGCCGGGAGGCCTTGATTCAGGATTCATCGGTACGAGCCAGAGCCCGCATTAAAGTAGCACACGTGACTGGCGCGCTTTATCTCGGTCTTAAGATCCAATGCTAGGGACACAACGGGTTCAAATCTCGATCACGAATGAGATGGAAGCGCGCTGCGAAATTAGCTTGATGTATCTCGATCTTAGCGGATGAACTAAGAAGGAAGTTGCCATGGGCATGACTAGGTCTGGCTGTGCAGACAAGGCCGACATCGCGATGTGCGGCGGGGAAGGTGCGACGGCACGCAACCCCCAAATCGTGGTGTGCTCGTTCATCCGTGCATGGTCACACGCTAGCGCCATCCTCGAACCGTGCGGCGCATTTGAGTGGGTCGCCCTTTCCTATCTAGGACTCAGCAGTGCCCTGATGCTCATTTTCCACGAGAATCTCGCCCACCCTGCTTTGCATATCACCGTGCACTTCGGGGTCTTTGCCGCAATTCTCGTCATCGTGAATATTGCAGATAGCTTCGGCCGGGGCGAACTCTCATACTCTCGAATTGCCCTTACTTTTAGCTGGGTCCGCGATTGGTATCCGCAGGCGCTCTTTCTTTTCTGCTTCGAGGAACTGCAAGTTCTCGTTCACCTGACTGATCGGGCGTGGCAGGATTCCCTGCTGATTGCATTCGATCACCGGCTCACGGGTGTTTATCCTGCAGTGTGGCTCACTCAGTTCTCTACCATCTGGATCAATGAAGCGATGCAAGTCGCCTACATGAGCTACTATCTATTCCTCACGATTCTCGGGGCCTCGATTTATCGTCGCCGTCTGGCCCGCTCAGCTGTCCCCCCAGCAGGCGATCCGTCCGGAGCTCTGGCGTTGCACGCTTTCTGGAAGGTGATGACCGCTTCGATCATCGCCTACTCGATTGGCTACATGGTTTCGATTTTCTTCCCCGTTGAAGCGCCGTTCTTTGCCATGCGCTCATTCCATTTGCGCCCCCTTGTGGGCGGCCCTGCCACTAGCTTGATCAATTTCATTGAAAGCTGGGGACGCGTGCGCGGGGGCGCATTTCCTTCCGGTCATGTTACCGGGGCGTTTGTGGCGCTGTTTGGTGCTTGGCGCTACCGCCGCTACTTGTTCTGGGTGTTCCTCCCGTTCTTCGTCGCGATGTGCGTGTCTACAATTTACGGTCGCTACCACTACATCGCCGACGTGTTGGCGGGGATTCTTGTTGGCGCGCTTGGTTTTATTCTCGCCGAGTGGTTGATGGCGGCGACCGGAGCGAATCCCGCCGAACGATCTGGACCTTGGACGCCGCAATTCGCGCGGGATCAATCTTGAGTTTGTCCGGCGCGCCGATAACATCGGTAATTTCTCAGGGGTTGTCGCTCGAGAGCAGAAGGCAGCAAGAGTGGCGCCATCGTAACTTTGAAGATATTTCACCAATCACACTTTGTCTGCTTGATGGCAGAACATGTATGGCTCATAGTAACCTCCGACGTGAAGTAGATTTTCTTTCCCGACCCTATCAGCGATTCGATAGAGTCATGTCGACGCAGCTCTGTCCTAACGGAGCATTCCCCACAACAACCAGTACAATCACCTCCGCTTGACCCTCGACGAAGCTCGGAACTGCGGCGTTCAAAACCCGATAGCGACTGCGCTGTACCGCTTGAAGGAAGATAACCCGTCGCGAAGCGGACGGCGCTGCCAGTGGGCAGATGCCCAATATCTCGCAGGTGCCGATTAATGGTCATTGGGCGCGCCAGTTCATACCAACCTGCCGTAATACTCGACCCCGCATAAGTTCTATGTTTTCTGGTGAGAAGCCCCCACATCGACAGGCTCCGGCTTTGGCTGGTCACGTGCTCTATTCACACCGAGAGTATAGAGGCTGCATGAAATCAGATAGAAAAATCCGTTTGGCATTCTTATCAGCAGTTTGCATTTATTCCGTTTGCGTAATGACGGTTTTCTCGACGGCAGAGACCAAGCCACGTGTGAATGGCCACAAGGTGACGGTCACGGGGCCGATTGTGGTGCACGAAGGCGACACGTTGAAGATCCTGAACGAGAAGAACGGCTCGGTCCACGGCTTTAAAGTCACAGACCAGACCACAATCAGATGCGAAAGGGGCTTCTTACATGGCAACACAGTTATGGATGCCTCGGCCTTGGTGCCAGCCTTGACCGTTGAGGTAGATGGGATAGGCACTCCCCAAGATATGCCTGAAGCCAAGACGATTAGAGTCAACCCCGACACATTCGCGCTCACGTCAGCCCAGCACAAGCAGAGTCGAGATTTGTGCCAGAAACCCGCCCAAGATGCTGGGCGGTATCACAGAATAAGAACTTTATTCAGCAGCTTACTTCCCGACTAGTTGAGGCTCGCACGCCATAAATCCGGCTCGAGGGCTCAATTATCCCAATGAGTAACTGCGAATGTATGGTCCACCACCTAACTGCAAAAGGTGAGCAGAGAGGGCGAGAAGAAAGTTCGTGCTCACAGTTCTGCCCTGCAGACCAGGTGAAAATAATTTTCAGCCGCTGGTTGGGAAAGTAGGAAGCGCGCGAGCGCTGTCCTCGTCACCTGGTACACGGTTATTCATCACCGCCAGCTGGTCGCATTAATGCGATGCTGGGCGCGTCAGGACATCATCGCCGAGCCAAAGGAGGCCAACCCATGTCCTCGCCAACTGTTGCGCCCCCGGAGCCGGTCGCACTAGTCAACAAGCCGCCCGCCGGTTCCAAGCAGCTTCGAAAATGGATTGGGCCGCTGGCTCTGGGACTCATACTTGTTGTGATACCGGCGCCCTCCGGCCTGAGCGCGACGGCGTGGCATTACTTCGCGCTGTTTGCCGCCGTCATCGCCGGACTGATCACCGAACCGCTGCCAGGTGCAGCCATCGGCTTTATCGGCATCACGGTCGCTGGGGGACTGTTATTGGTTGGGAAAACGCCCGCCGAGGCTACGAAATGGGCTCTTTCCGGATTTTCCAATGACGCGGTCTGGCTGATCTTTGCCGCCAACATGTTTGCTCTGGGATATGAAGCAACTGGGCTGGGCCGACGGATCGCTCTGTTACTGGTGAAGGCGCTGGGCCGTCGCACCCTCGGCCTCGGTTACGCGATCGCGCTCTCCGATCTCTGTCTCGCTCCGGTGATGCCGTCCAACACGGCGCGGAGCGGAGGCACGGTGTATCCCATCGTGAAGAATATCCCGCCGCTCTATGGTTCGTTTCCCAACAACAATCCGCGACGAATCGGCGGATACCTGCTGTGGACTGGCTTCGCCACGACCTGCGTCACCAGTTCCATGTTCTTGACCGCGCTCGCCCCCAACTTGCTGGCAGTGGAAATTGCCCGCAAGGTCGCACACGTCGACATTTCCTGGGGCATGTGGGCCTTGGGTTTTCTGCCGGTCGGCATTTTATTGTTCGCGGCGACGCCGCTGCTTGCCTATTTCCTTTATCCGCCGGAGGTCAAGCGCGGCGACGAGGTTGCAGCCTGGGCTGGTGGCGAACTCATCACCATGGGACGCATCACCCGGCGTGAAGTGACCATGGGGTTGCTGGCCGTCGCAGCGCTGGCGGGCTGGATCGGCGGCAGCCGTTGGATGAGTCCGGTAACAGTCGCTCTGGCCGTCATCTCGATGATGCTGCTGGCTAAGGTGGTCACCTGGAATGACATTCTTGCCAATAAACAAGCATGGAGTGTCCTGGTCTGGTTTGCCACGCTGGTTGCGATGGCGGAAGGTCTCAGCAATGTTGGCTTTCTTGCCTGGTTCGGCTCTCGGGCCTCGCTTTACATGACCCGCGTCCCGCTGATCCCGATGATGATTGCGGCAGTGGCGGTCTTCTTTATCATCCACTATCTCTTCGCCAGCATAACGGCGCAGGCGACTGCGTTGCTGCCAGTGTTCCTGCTGGCCGTTTTGTCGGTACATGGCATTCCCGCAAAGGCCATTACTCTGATTCTGGTTTACTCGTTGGGTCTGATGGGCGTGCTCACTCCTTACGCCAGCGGCCCGGCGCCAATCTGGTATAGCAGCGGCTACATACCCAGCAGGGATTTTTGGAGATTAGGTGCAATTATGGGAGCTCTGTATCTGGGGGTGCTCCTTGCGGTCGGCCTGCCGTTTGCAATTACATTCCTGAAGTGACGGATCGAGTCGGATATCCTTCAACTGCAGATTGCGGAGTTCGCCGCCCCGCAACTGCTATCCACCGGCACCGCAGTTGCTTAGCGACGTGCGAACAAATTGCCACGCAGCCTGCAGAGTGGTCTCGCCACTCCCGGATCACGACCACGGACAGCCGGCACAGCCTGCCGACTGCGCCCAACCTGCTGGATCGCAACTTCACCGCGACGGCACCGAATCAGATCTGGGTCGGCGACGTAACCTACATCGCAACCGATGAAGGATGGCTGCTTCTGGCTGTGGTCCTGGACCTGTTCAGCCGCCGCATCGTAGGTTGGTCGCTGGGTGAGCAGATCACCAGCGAGATCGTCATCGATGCACTGCGGATGGCCTGGTTGCTACGCTGCCCAGAGCACGCAGCAGGACTGATCTTTCACAGCGACCGAGGCAGCCAGTATGCCAGCTACGAGTTTGCCAAGCTGCTGAAAGAGTGCGGGATTACACCCTCGATGAGTGGTAAAGGCAAGTTCTGGGATAACGCCAATTGTTTGTTTCAATGAAGGGGTCACCCCACTGCGCTGTGCCGTAAATGTGCCGTACGGTTCGCTCCTGTTTGAGCTAACGTGCTTCCTTTCAATACCAACGTCACAGGCTTCCGTGCGGGCTGGGTTGTCTGTAAGTGACTGATAAGTATGAATGATGTCTCTGAGTCGCGATCCTCTATTTGGACGACTCTTAATCAGTAGGTTGAAGGTTCGATTCCTTCCGCGCTCACCATCTGTTCAATAAGCTAACTCGCCTTGCGGTCTGCTCGCGCTCCGTCTAACGCAACATCCACTATCTTGCCGTGCGCCCTGACCATGTCCTGCGTGGCCGCGTCCCCGTACCTGAGTCAACGGTCTATCACCTAATAATCCGTTGATCGTCAAAGTGCTCAGCTACGACGCGTCGCAGCCGATGCAAAGGCAAGAAATTCGCCAAAGGCGACCAGACCCATCTCCCAATTCCAGAAGCCCAATTGATGTCCGACGAAGACCATTATTCCAGCGAAATCGGGAAGACATGTATGTTCAAAGGCATAACGTTCTTCTGCAGAACGACCTAGATCGAGCGATTGCATTCCCATAGTGCTGGGATTCCCTTTTTCGCCCACGCGTCACTCCCTCACGTGATGCGCAGCACTGAGCAATTGTCCGTAGAAGCCCAAGCTTACCTGTAAGAAGAGGGAACTGTCCGGCCACATAGGCGAAGTGCTCAACTTCCCTGTTTCCGACGAGTTTTGGAATCGTGCTGAGAAGTTCCCCTGGAGTGCTGGTCTCTGGCTCAGAAAGGAGCGCCAAGCACATGGTCACTGCTCAACTTTCCCTGGACGGCGCCGAACAGGCGTTCATTGATCAAGTTATCACCCAGCAGAAGGGACGTCCCGGCGAATTGCTGGCCATTCTGGAGGCAGTTCAGGAGCACAACCCTCATAAGTACCTTCCTCTGGAAACCCTACAATACATTGCCATCCGATTGGATATGCCACCGTCTCGCATCTATAGCATGGCGACGTTCTACGCGTTGTTCAATCTGGAGCCTCAAGGCGACAACACGATCTGTATCTGCCGGGGAACGGCGTGCCATACGCGCAATTCGCGCGCACTGCTGGAGAGTCTTCGCCTTGAGCTGGGAATGGGACTCAACGAAGACGAAGAGGCCAACGATTCTGACAAGCTCACCCTGACCACGGCCGACCAGAAGTTCACCATCCGCACGGTGGCGTGCTTCGGGCAATGTGCCCTGGCTCCCGTGGTGGAGATCAACCACCGCATCTGCGGGCACGTAAACGAACGCACCCTGCAACGCGAAGTTCGCTCGCTGGAACGGGAGAATGACTGATGCCGCGTATTGAGGATATTGGCGCATTCAATGCCGTCCGTGAAACTGGATTGGCCAAGCTGGTGCCTTCCGTCCCCCGCATCGCCATCGGCATGGGTACCTGCGGCCGCGGCAATGGCGCAGAAAGTTTGTACCATGCGTTTATCGAGATCTGTGAACGTAGTGGCACCGATTTCTATCTGACCGGCACGGGATGTTTTGGTGCGTGCTACCAGGAACCATTGGTCAACGTTTACATTCCAGGAAGCCCATTGCTTATCCTGCAACGCATCCAAGCCAACGACGCCGGGCGCATTGTCCACGATATTTCCAGCGGCAAGATCGGCGATTCCGAACTGGCCTATTGCAAGGTAGAGGAGTGGGACCACATCACCGGAACTACGCGCTACGGACACGGTTATCCTGACGTGCCGCTGTGGAACGAAGTGCCATTTTTCAAAAACCAGAAAAAGATTGTGCTGCGCAACTGTGGCCTCATCAATCCAGACGACATTGAGGAATACATCGCCGTCGGAGGTTACCAGGCACTCTACAAGACGCTGATCGATGAAAAACCGGAGAGCGTCATCGAACAGATAAAAGCTTCCAAGCTGCGTGGACGCGGCGGCGCGGGATTCCTCACTGGCAACAAATGGGAATTTTTGCGCAGGGCGATTGCCGAGCAGAAGTACATCATCTGCAACGCCGATGAGGGCGATCCCGGCGCCTACATGAACCGCAACGAAATTGAAAGCGATCCCCACGCTTTACTGGAAGGCATGGTCATCGGCGCCTACGTCATGGGAGCGACGCAAGGCATCATTTATGTGCGCGCCGAGTATCCTCTGGCGGTCCACCGCCTCAACCGTGCTATCGAACAGGCCCGCGAATATGGGCTGCTGGGCGACAACATCCTGGGTCGCGGATTCAAGTTCGACATTCAACTCGTGGAAGGCGCGGGAGCGTTTGTTTGTGGCGAAGAAACTGCGCTCATAGCATCGCTGGAAGGCGAAGCCGGACGACCCCGTCCCCGTCCTCCGTTCCCCGCTCAGAAAGGCTTATGGGGCAAGCCCAGCAACATTAATAACGTCGAAACCTGGTACAACATTGCGCCCATTATCACGCGGGGGGCCGCGTGGTTCACCGAGACCGGAAGCGCCAAGAGTTCCGGAACCAAGGTCTTCTCGCTGGTCGGCAAAGTACATCGCAGCGGCCTGGTCGAGATGCCGCTGGGCACGCCGCTGAAGACCTTCATCTACGACATCGGCGGTGGCGGAGTGGATGGCCGCAGCATCAAGTCGGTGCAAACCGGAGGCCCGTCCGGCGGATGCATTCCGCACGAGATGTTTGACACGGCGGTGGACTACGAAAGTCTGGCGCAGCTTGGCTCCATCATGGGATCGGGCGGCATGGTGGTGATGGACGAAGACAATTGCATGGTTGACGTCGCCCGTTACTTTGTGGAATTCACCAACTCCGAGTCCTGCGGCAAGTGCGTTCCCTGTCGAGTCGGCCTGAACAAATGCCTGCGCATTCTGAACCGCATCACGCTGGGAGCCGGTCGCATGCAGCATATGGAGACGCTCGACGACCTCAGCCGTTATATCCGCGATTGCTCCTTATGTGGCCTCGGCCAAACCGCGCCTAACCCGGTGCTCACCACCATGCGCCACTTCCGCCAGGAGTTCGAAGATCATATTGTGGCCCATCGCTGCCTGGCAGGCGTTTGCACCGAGCTGGCGCTCGCGCCTTGCGAAAACAGTTGTCCGCTGCATATGAACATTCCGCGTTTCCTTCAACTCTATAAGGAGAACCGTCTCGAGGACGCATTCGAATCCGTGATCATGGATAATCCTTTGCCGTGCTCGACCGGGCGTGTGTGCCAGCATCCTTGCGACGAGCGCTGCCGCCGTCAGACGGTAGACGACGCAGTGAATATGCGCGAGGTGCACCGCTTTATAGCCGATAGCGTGCTGTTGTCGGATCGTTTTGAAGGCGCGGTCCAACGTATCGCCGGGCGCAAGCTGGAACCGACAGGCCGCAAAATTGCCGTCGCGGGGGCAGGCCCGGCTGGCCTGACCGCCGCGTTCTATCTTTCCTTGCTGGGCCATGACGTAACCGTGTTCGACGCCATGCCAGAAGCTGGCGGCATGCTGCGCTTCGCTTTGCCGGAGTATCGCCTGCCCAAACCCGTGCTGCGCCGCGAGGTCGAGCTAATCGAGCGCATGGGAGTGAAATTCGTATTCAACACTCGCGTTGGCGCCGACCTTCCCCTGAACGATCTGGATGATCAGTTCGACGCGGTGTGCCTTGCCATCGGAACCTGGAAAGAATCGTGGGTTTACCTGCCAGGAACCGAACTAAAAGGCGTGTTCCCGGCCTTGCCGCTCCTGGAGTCCATCTCCAAGGGCGAACTGGTCGAACTAGGACGCAAGGTTGTGGTGATCGGTGGCGGCAACGCAGCCATTGATTCGGCGCGCACCGCGCGTCGCATGGGATGCGAGGTAACGGTGGTTTACCGCCGCGAGCGCAAAGACATGCCCGCCATTGAAGAGGAGACCGCGGCAGCCGAAGAGGAAGGAGCGAAGATTGCCTTCCTGGCTGCGCCGCACCGCATCATCGGCGACGCCAAGGGGCACGTTAAGGCGCTGGAAATGGTCAAGACCCGCTTGGGAGAGTACGACCGCTCGGGCCGCCGCAAACCGGTCCTGACCGATGAGGTGTGGCGCTTCGATTGCGATTCGGTGATTCTGGCCGTCGGCGAAACCGTCGATCTCGACTTTGCCAAGGCATCGGGCCTGCAAGTCAAGGAAGGCGGCACGATCGAGGTCAACCACTTCACGTTGGAGACGAGTCGTCCACGCTTCTTTGCCGGCGGCGATCTGGTGACCGGCGCCTCTAATGTGTCGAATGCCATGGCGTACGGCAAGCAGGCGGCACGCGCCATGGATGAGCAGTTGATGGATGCCAAGCGTTGGGAAATGCTATTCGAACCGGTGGTGTACCAACAGACTCCGCCCAAAGCACCGAGCGAAAGCCGCAGACATCACTCCCGTTTCCTGCCGCCTGCGAAGCGCGCTGCGACGTTTGATGAAGTCGTGATCGGTTTATCGGCCGAAGAAACCCATGAGGAATGTTGCCGTTGTCTGCGTTGTGACGCGAAAGCGACGGTTTCTCGATAGAGAGGAGGAGTCTCGCCTTGCCGCAAAAGAAAATTTCGCTCCGCATCGATGGTGAGCTGGTCAATGCTGCTGAGGGCCAGACGATTCTCGACGTTGCCCGCCTGAGCGGGAAGTACATTCCAACTCTCTGCTTCCTGGAAGGCTTGAGCAGCGTTGGAGCGTGTCGGCTCTGCATGGTTGAGGTTTCTGGGATTGACCGCCTGTTCCCGGCTTGTACCACACCGGTACAGGATGGGATGTCAGTGGTCACCACCTCGGCTAGGCTGTCACGTTACCGTCGCATTACGATTGAGCTCCTGCTGGTGGAACGCAATCATGTCTGTGCGGTATGCGTGGCCAATGGACACTGCGAGTTGCAGGACATGGCCTACTCGCTGGGCATCACCAGCGTGCGCTTCGCCTACAACTTTCCCCGGCAGCCGGTGGACATCTCTCATCCGCGTTTTGTCCTGGACCACAATCGCTGCATTCTGTGCACGCGCTGTGTTCGCACCTGTGCCGAGATCGAGGGCGCCCACGTCTGGGCGATGGTGTCGCGCGGCATTCACGCCCGTATTGTTCCCGACCTCGACCAGAAGTGGGGCGACTCCCATACTTGCACCAACTGCGGCAAATGTGTCCTGGCTTGCCCTACCGGCGCTCTGGCCGAAAAGGGCAAGGCCGTGGAAGAAATGGTTAGGTCGACGGCTCCGATCACGTCCCTGGCTCACAGGAGAGGAGCTCACGCATGAGGAAAATCAAGCTGGCCACGGTCTGGCTGGATGGCTGCTCGGGCTGCCACATGTCGCTGCTCGACCTTGATGCCGCACTGATTCCCGATCGTGCGTAAGGTCGATATCGTCTATGGCCCACTCGTGGATGCGCAGGAGTTTCCTGAAGACGTGGACGTAACTCTGGTCGAAGGCGCTATCAGCACCCAGGAGGACGTGGACAAACTACAGCAAATCCGCCAGAACACCAAGATGCTAGTGTCACTCGGCGACTGCGCCGTCACTGGCAATGTGGCTGGCCTGCGAAACACAGTTCCGGTGAAAAAGCTGTTGCAGCGAATTTACGTCGCGGGCTCCGATGAAACCCCATGCATCCCCTTCGATGGCCTTCCTCAGCTGTTGAAGCAGGCGCGCCCGGCGCACGATTTCGTGAAGGTTGACATCTGTCTTCCTGGATGTCCGCCTCCCACCAAGGCCATCGCAGGATTGTTGAATAACCTGCTCGAGGGGCGTAAGCCGGAAGCCAACGCCAAGATCAAGTTTGGATAGGAGCGGCGATGAAGCGCATTACGATTGAACCGGTAACCCGTGTCGAGGGTCACGGCAAGATCACGATTCAGCTTGACGACGCTGGCAGAGTGACCGACACAAGATTCCAGGTGACCCAGGTCCGCGGCTTCGAGAAGTTCACCGAAGGCCGCCCCTTCTATGAGATGCCGGGCATTACCTCGCGCATCTGCGGCATCTGTCCCATCAGCCATCAGCTTGCGTCGTCCAAAGCATGCGAAGCCATCATGGCGGTTCAAATCCCGCGGACCGCACAGCTGCTTCGCGAGATCGTACATTGCGCCCAGATTGTACAGTCGCATGCGCTTAGCTTCTTCTATCTTGCGGCCCCTGATCTTCTGCTCGGCATGGACGCTGATCCTGCAATCCGCAATGTTGTCGGCGTTATCGAGGCTAATCCCGAGCTGGCACGTGCCGGCATTGAATTGCGCAAGTTTGGACTGCAGATCATCGAGGGCCTTGCCGAGGAGCGCGTCCATCCCTCCTGGATCGTGCCCGGCGGTGTTAAGTCGCCAATGACCGTGCAAACTCGCGACCGTTTCCTGGCGGCCATTCCACAGGCGATGGCAACCACGGAAAAGACCTTGGGCATCTTTAAGGACCTCCTGGATTCGTTCCCGGAAGAGATTGCAAGTTTCGGATCGGCGCCAACCATGTACGCGGGTATGGTGGATTACGCCGGAAACCTACAGCTTTACGACGGCGTACTGCGCTTCCGCGGCGCATCAGGCGAGATCGTGCAGGACAACATTGCGGCCGAGGCTTACAAAGAGTTCATCGCTGAGGCCACAGTTTCTGACTCTTATCTGAAAGCGCCGTTCTACCGCTCTTTGGGTTATCCGCAAGGAAGCTACCGGGTGGGCGCGCTAGCACGAATGAATGTCGCCGACGCCTTGGGTACGCCGCAGGCCGATGCGGAGTTGCAGGAGTTCCGCCAGCGTTTTGGATGCACACCACACAGCGCGTTCCTTTATCACTACGCCCGGCTCATCGAGGTGCTGTACGCCATCGAGCGTACAAAGATCCTGTTGCTGGAACGGGATGCACTGGATACGCACGTTCGCGCTACGGCTGGCGTTAACGCGCTGGAGGGGGTCGGAATGATCGAGGCCCCCCGCGGCACCTTGATTCACCACTATAAGGTGGACGACAACG
This sequence comes from uncultured Acidobacteriaceae bacterium, assembly GCA_963772895.1. Lineage (GTDB taxonomy): Bacteria > Acidobacteriota > Terriglobia > Terriglobales > Acidobacteriaceae > Bog-257. The sequence goes on along the minus strand of CAVYZB010000010.1, from coordinate 107,278 downwards.
GTGCTATCGTTTGGGCAAACCTGATCGTCGCTACTGGCCACAACAATCATGCCATCGGCGAGAGTGTTCGCCAGGTCGCCGAACACTTCATCAAAGGTGATCGCCTGGAGGAAGGCATGTTGAATCGTGTCTCCGCTGTGGTGCGGGCATACGATCCGTGCCTTAGTTGTTCAACCCACGCCTTCGGGGTTCTTGCGCTCGAGATTTCGCTGGTCAGTGCCGATGGCGTCTTGCTCGACCGGCTTTTCAGCCGCTAGCAGCGCTGGTCCTTCAGTAAAGGGCCGCGCGGGCATCAGTGAGCATTGAAGGGCGTGTTGCCACCCAACGTCAAGTATGGATTACACTCCCAACCGCCTCGCCCGCCAATACCCGGGTCAGATTGCCGAGAACAAGTCCGTTAACCAGTTGCACGCTTCGCGCCAGCCTGGCGTGTTTCATAAGCTCCAGGACGGAAGGCTCGATGGGAAGCGTCGGCAATTTTCTATGTATCAGCTCCTCGACACTTATCCCGCGTATCAACTCGGCCTCTGAATTCGTCTTTGGATCTGCAGTGTAGAGGCCGTCGACGTCCTTGAGAAAGATCATGCTCCGGGCACCGAAGACTTCCGCTACCAAATATGATCCGGCATCGCTCCCGTGCGGGGGGAGCTTGCCAACTGCTGGGGGATGCTCCCAGAGCGAATAGGGAGGAATGCCGTTGAAAACCGCGCCGCGCGCTGCTGCCAGCATGGCGGGAAGCAATTGCACTACAAACGGCGCTTCCAAATAGACGAAGCCGTGTTTCGCCAGCAGGCAAGAAACCATATAAGCATTTTGTGCGGCATCTTTAGCGCTGAGAGCGGCGAGCGCGCCGGTGGGTAGACCCAAGTCGAGGCCCACAGAAAAAATGTGCCGAGAACGCACGCCCGCTCCTACCCCAATGATCATCCGGTGTTTCGACTGGTTAGCCACAATCTCATCCAGCAGCGGCATCAAGGCGGAGCGACCGCGGTCCATAATGGAGCGTCCCCCGATCTGGATGACATTAACGTCGGGTAGAATGGCGGTAACTTGCGACTCGCTGCGCGCGATCACATGTCTATCCACCAGCGATTCACGCATCAGGCTCGATGGCACATGTTGGGCGCCAGGCTGGTCAGCGCTCATGTTGAGTCTCCATTGCGATAGATGATGGTCCCCACAGGCTCACCGTTCAATGCAGCGGTGAGTTGGCCACGCTTCAATCCATTAATGAATTGGATCTCTTTGATGTGCCGCGCGCGCGCCAAAAATTCAAGTACTGCACGCTCGACGATGAGATCGTCAAGGTCGCGGGCCAGAAGTTCCTCAACACCGATGCGCGGGATGTGTTCGCAGGCAGAACTCTTCTTGGGATCGGCGGTGTAGAGGCCGTCCTCGTCTTTTACATAGATCATTTTGCGTGCGCCGAAGACCTCCGCAATCAGAAAGCATCCGGTATCGGTGCGTTGCGGCGGAATGCGCCCCTTGTCCGGGTTCGGCTCCCACAGCTTATACGGCGGCATGCCTTGGCAGATGACGGCGTTGCGTTCCATAAGATAATGAGGTAGCGTGCCGAAGCCCTCTGGCTCGATGAAGGGAATTCCATATTGCGCCAGCAAATAATGCAGCATTTGCGCATTCTGCCACGCGACCGCAGTACCCAGTACCGTTAGCACGCCGGTGGGAAGGCCAAGGTCAATGGCCAGACTGTAGATATGGCGGGCCCGAGTTCCCGCTCCGGTACCAAGAATCATTTTGTGCTGCTTGAGGTTGGCGACGATCTCCCCCACCAAGGGCAAGACCGCTTGCCGGCCACGATCCATAATGCTCTGTCCGCCGATCTTGACGACGTTCACCCAGGGCAGAATCTTGTAATCGGGCGTGGCTTCGGTGGCTTGCATCACGGCGGGATCATTGAGAGATCCGTTAATGAGCTGTTTGCCGAGCGAAGTGAGCAATGCGTTTTTGTCTATATCAATCATAGAGAAGTAATTGGAACTCGCCGTGAGCACGATTCGGAACCTTATGCTCCAGACGTTGAATGTCGTCGTTTAGCTGCTGAACTCAGCGACAGAACTCAAAGATATCCAGTTCAAAGCTGTGCTCTTCCGAAAATACTGTATCCAGCGAGCCGAATTTTTCCTCCGCCCAAGCCGCGAGTTTTGTTAACGCTTCCTCTTGCACAGCAACTGGTAATGCGGCAAAGCGGGCCCCGGTGCGGTGGCGCTTGAGGAATCCTCGCGGGGTTCGCTCTGCCATCCAGGACGCTGCCCTCGCGTGGCTCCGACGGGCGGCGCGTGCTTCCAGCCATGACAGCGCTTTTTCACGCGACTTATTCCGCCCATGCGACGCAACGCCCATCTGCTCAAGCACAATAGCCAGTTGGCGTTTGAGTTGCGCATCAACCCCCGTCGAGGGAGCGTTTGTGTGCCCCACTACCACCGCGCCCGCGGGCGCTAATACCCGGACGACTTCGCAAAGCAGGCTTTGCCAGTCACTCGTCCCGCTCAGAACCTGCATCAGGAGCGCAACTCCAAAAGTGCCATCGCGAAATGGCAAGTGTTGGCCATCTGCCTGAATCAGCGACGCAGCAGCATTCTGCCTGCGAAATTCCTGCAGCATTGGGAGAGAGAGATCAAGCCCCACATACCAACCATCGGTTTGGGCAAACGCTTTGCCAATTCGCCCTGTTCCCGCGCCTAAGTCCAGCACACCTGCCGCCAGGTTTGCTCCCACGGCGTCGCGTACGGTTTTCAGGATCGCTTCCGCCACGCCTTCGGGCAAAGCGCGGTAACGATCAAAGGTGGCGGCGGTAACGTCAAATGCGGAAGCCATGGTTCTCAACGATATCCTTCAGCTTGAAGGTGGAACAGTTCGGCATAAAGGCCCTTTTGCGACAGTAGCTGATCGTGAGTGCCTTCTTCCCGGACGGCGCCCTTCTCCAGGACCACGATGCGGTCGGCCATGCGAACGGTAGAAAAACGGTGCGAGATCAGCACGACCATCTGTCCTGCAACCAGCTCGGCGAAACTCTTGAAAACCTCGTATTCGGCGCGCGCGTCGAGCGCCGCCGTGGGCTCGTCCAAAATGATCATCTGCGAATTGCGAATGTAAGCGCGGGCCAGCGCGATCTTCTGCCATTCCCCTCCAGAAAGATCAATGCCACCTTCAAACCGCCGGCCGAGCATCTGCCTGTATCCCTGAGAAAAATGCGTGACCAGTGAATGGGCCTGAGATTTTTTCGCAGCAGCCATAATGGCTGCATGACTGGAGAACCTGTCCTCTCCATCAGCCGATTGCACCAACCGATCCAGATAGTCCTTTACCTGACTGATTTCACCTACCCCGATATTTTCGTCGAGGGTCAGATCGTAATGAACAAAATCCTGAAAGATCACACCGAAAGCGTGGCGCACGGAGTCCAGATCATACTGTCGCAAGTCCACTCCATCCAGCAAAATGCGTCCCTCTGTCGGATCGTAGAGTCGGGCCAGAAGCTTGGTCAGAGTAGTTTTCCCCGCGCCATTCTCACCCACCAGCGCAATCTTCTCTCCCGGTGCGATGCGCAGGTTCACATGCCGCACTGCCCAGCCGGCGCTATCGGGATATTGGAAACCTACGTCTTCGAGAACCAGTCCTTGCCTTATGGGCGCTGGAACTGGGAGAGCATCGACCGGAGAGACGATGGCTGGCTGCATGCGAAAGAAATCGAGCAGGTCCTGAATGTAAAGGCACTGCTCATAGATGTTGCCGGCGCTCAGCAGCATTCGTTCGGTGACGGCACGGCTTCGCGAAAATGATGCGGCCAGAAACGTTAGCGTGCCAATGGTGATGACACCGTAAAATCCGCGCCAGAGTATGACTACATATGCTGCGTAGTATCCCGCAATTCCCAGCAACGAAAGCGCTGTGGCAGCGATGCCTTTACGGATGGCCAAGCGCTTATTTGCCTCATAAAATCGGTGCGCGAGCAACCGATAACGGCCCACCAGCCAGCCGGCCAAGCCGAACATCTGCACTTCCTTGGCTGTCTTGTCACTGGCACTCACGTACTGCAGGTAATCCAACTGCCGCCGTTCCGGCGTCATGCGATGCAGCAGGGAATACTCCAGTGAACTGAAGTGGGCCTCACCAAAAAACCCGGGAAGCACCGCGACAACCAGCAGAGCCAGCAGCCACGGTCCATAAACAAAGATAGCCGTGGCCAATGAAACCAGGGTCACAAAGTCCTGTCCAACCGACAACAATTGCGTAAGCAGACCTATTCGTCCCGTGGTCTGCCGCTGCGCGCGCTCCAGTTGATCATAAAATGCGGGATCTTCAAAATGGCATAAATCGAGTTTGGCAGCATGACTGATGAGCTTTTCACTCATGTGATGAGAGCAAAGGTCGCCAAACAATCCTTCTACCGCCGTGGATGCTTTATCTAACACTTCGCCAGTGAAGACAATCAGCAACTCCAGTCCAACCAGAAACCAAAGCCGGGAGATATTTGGTCGCCCCATGCGCGCCGACACGACAGTGTCAATAATCAATTTGGCGACCCAGAGAGTGGCGACTGGGATGCCGGCGCGTAGCAACCGCAGCGCGACTGTGGCAACGGCATAGCCACGATGCGTCTCCCAGACCAGGCGGAGAAAAGCGGGAATGGAACGCAGAGCGCGAAAACGCCCTTGCCACGTGGGCGCGCCACCGCCCGCGGGCTTAGGAAGCTTCTGCAGCGTTGAGAGCGGAGGTGGCAATGCCCTTGTATTCTAATCCTCATTCTTCCGGAGACTGCGGGCCGGAACACCACGCATGAATTCCGGACCAAAGGAAGAATGGGTGGGATAGCCCTTCGATTCCTCGTCCAGTTGCCAGGCCGACCGGACTCGTCCCTCAGGATGACAAACGGCGAGAGTTTTTCGCACCTAGTGGTTGGCCGCACGGTGCATTCGGTTGCCATCACTCCAGGACGTATCCCACGTCACAGTCGCACAATACTTCGCATCACAGACATATGTCCGCGTCCCCTTCAAACTGAGGCGTACTCCCGGGTACTCAGGCCAGAACACCAAACCTGAGCTACTCCTCGATTGTTGCGAGGGCGAAAGCAAGTGCTGCAATTTGGTGTTCTCGTCCTGCGCGTCCGGCAGCCGCTTCTTGCGTGGCCCTCTGAATAACATTTGCGGGAGTAATCGACACCTCGCTCCGTAGGAGAGGTTGAGCATCATGGTGGAAGGCATCCAGTCCCCCGCGCAAGCTACATACTGGTTGGTAACCGGGCGAACCCTTTTTATAATCCTTAATCTTCTGGGACTGGCGTGCTTCTCCTATATCGTGTCGAAGCGGCTGACGCCGCTCATCCAGGGTGAACGCGATTGGCGCTTCGATCGGCCTTTCGTCCGATTGGAAAGGGTATTGCAATATTGGCTGGGGCAGTGGAAGCATCCGCGCTACCCGACCGCCGGGGTCATGCATATCCTCTTCTTTGCGGGTTTCCTTATCCTGGCGACTCAAGCCTTCTCTCTGCTGATCCTCGGTGTCTCCCCGAATTTCGTTTTGCCTGGCTCCTCGGAGGGAATCGGCCTTATCTACAGCATCGTTAAGGACTACGCAGCGACGATTGTCTTCCTCTGCATGATCTTTGCTGCTGTTCGCCGGATCGTCTTCAAGCCCGCGCGGTACGCGGTGCCTTCCAGATACGGTAAAGGTCACCCGGCAGACGCCATCTTTCTCTTAGGCCTGATTGCGCTGCTAATGGCGACTGAGAGTTTGTTTGAGGCCAGCAAGGCGGCCTATCAGACGCAGCAAGGCCAGCCCGCTGAATTTCTGGCTCTGCTATCGCTGCCCTGGGTGTTCAAGAGTGTTCTCGCTACGACGCCGTTGACCACGCTTCAGAATCTGAATCTGAGCGCCTATTTTGTCGATGTCCTGACCTTTTACTTCTTGCTGTGCTATCGGCCGTTCGGAATACAGTTCCACGTGGAAACATCTCTGTTCAATGTCTACTTCGCAAAATTGGACCGTGGAACCGTGAAGCCGGTGAGATGGGGCGTCAGTGACGAGAATCTGGATCAGGTGAAATCGTTCGGGGTGAAGACCTTCGAAGACTTCACCTGGAAGCACATGCTCGATTTCTATTCCTGTGCCGACTGCGGACGGTGCTCGGACCAATGCCCGGCCAATGCGGTAGGACGGCCGCTGTCGCCAAGGTTCCTCACGACCAAGGCAAGAGACTATGCCTTCCAGCATTATCCGATGTTCGGCAGCACAGGCAACGGCACACCGTTGATTGGTGGCATTTATTCCGAAGACGAAATTTGGTCTTGCACGACCTGCGGCGCCTGCGAAGAGGAGTGCCCGTTGCTGATCCAGTACATCGACAAGATTGTCGATTTGCGGCGCGGCATGATCGACGATGGGAACGTGCCGCAGTCACTGCAAAAGCCGCTGAAGGCGCTCGAGAGCCGCGGCAATCCCTACGGCAAGATGGAGAAGAAACGGGCCGAGTGGACCAAGGCCAAGGATTTCGCCCCGACTTGCGCCGTTAAGACGCTGGACGGGAAGAGCACTGCGGACACTTTGTATTTCGTCGACAGCATCACCTCCTACGACGACCGCATGCAGTCGATCGGGCGTGCTACCGCCAGGATCCTCGACTCGGCCGGGATGAATTTCGGCGTCCTGGGCCCCGCTGAGAAGGATAGCGGACATGAAGCACGGCGTTTTGGCGAAGAGTCGTTGTTCATCGCGCTGCGAGACCAAAACGTGGCCGCCATCAAGGCATCTGGGGTCCAGAGAATCGTGACCGCCGATCCGCACGCCTACAACGCGCTGAAGCATGACTACAAAGATGTGCCGCCGGTGGAGCACATCAGCCAGGTCATTTGCCGGGAGGTGAAGTCCGGCAACCTCAAGCTCGATCCGGTAGAAAATGCCGCCGACGTTTATGCCTATCACGACCCCTGCTATCTCGGCCGGCACAATCAGGTTTACGACGATCCTCGCGATGTGCTGGATGCGATTCCTGGTTTGAAGAGGGTCGAGATGAGCCGCTCCCGCGACCGGTCATTCTGCTGCGGCGGTGGCGGGCTGATGCTGTTCTACGAGCCGAAAGAAGACGAGAGGATGGGCGTAAAGAGAGTGCAGATGGCTGCCGAAGCTGGGGCCAATGTGATCGTAACTGCGTGCCCCTTCTGCATGGCGAATATCGAAGATGCGATCAAGGTTGCGGGCATGGAAGGCAAGATGACCGCCATCGACTTGGCGGAGTTGGTGGACAAACAGCTCGTGCGGCCGGCGCCAGTACAACTGGAACACGACAAGCTGACGGCCGAGGTTCTCACATAGAACATTTTTGCGTAGAACCTGGTCAATAACTTTCGAACCAAATCCATTGGGGAGTGCAACTGTGGAAATTCTAGTTTGCGTACGACGAGTACCTGACACTTCGGAAAACGAAATTCAACTCAACACTGCCGGGAACGATATCGAACGTGACGATCTGGTCTATTCGATCAACGAACCCGACAACTACGCCGTCGAAGAGGCCCTGCAGATCACCGCCAAGGCCGGTGGCACGGTCACGGTGGTTACGGTCGGCAGCGACGACGACGAGGAAGTCCTGCGCCGAGAGATGGCCATGGGCGCAAACCGTGGCGTGTTGATTTCCGACAAAGCATTCGAGGGATCGGACGGCAAGGGAATTGCGACGGCTTTGAAGTCGTTCGTGCAGAAGGGCCATTACGACCTGATCCTGACCGGAGTCCAGGCCGAGGACGGCGGCGCCCAAGTAGGTGGAATGCTGGCGGCCCTGCTCGACTATCCCTTCGCTTCTCTGGTGAATTCCATTGCGGTTGATGGCGGCAAGCTGAAGGTGAGCCGCGAGATCGAAGGCGGCAACAAGGAGATGAACGAGATCGATCTCCCCTGTGTGCTCTCGATTCAGACCGGCATCAACGAGCCGCGTTACGTCGGGATGCGAGGCATTCGGCAGGTCGCGGCGGTAGATGTTCCGACCTTCAGCGCTTCCGACCTCGGTGTGGATGCAAGTGCAGTCGGGAATGCCGGAGCGAAGGTCAAACGGGTGGACTACTTCGTTCCCGCGCTCGGCAAGGGCGCCGAGATGCTCGCAGGCGACCGGGAAGAAGTCATCGCCAAACTGATTGAGTTAATGAAGGCCAAAGGAGGGTTGAACTAATGGCACGCATCTTCGCCTACATCGCACATAAGGGCGGCATTGCCGACGATTCAGCGGCCGAACTCATAGCCGCTGCAAAAAAGATCGACGCGGCGGCATCACCGGTCGCGGTAGTCACCGGTTGGGGCGCGGAACTTGACGCCGTTTGCGAAACCCTGCGTGGCTCGTACGCCGAGGTATGGAAAATCGCGAACCAGGCACTTGCTTACCCCAATGCTGAGCTGGTCCGCAAAGCTCTGCTGAATGTCCTGCCCCACGATGGCATCGTGCTGGTCTCTCACTCTCATTTTGGAATCGATCTGTCACCGGGTCTGGCCATCAAGATGAATGCGGCATATGTGCCCGATGTAATCGGCATTGACGGGGTTGACGGTGCTGCGCTCAAACTCGTCCGCCAGGAGTTTGGTGGACAGGTGAGCGCTCATGTCCGGTGCGATGCATCAGCCGGAGCAGTCCTTAATCTGCGTCCCGGCGCATTCAAACCGCAGGAAGGCGCTCCCATCAACGGTGTCGCCATTGACAAGTCGGCAGACGTTGGCGCGCTGACATCTGGCCGACGTTATCTCGAGACGATCGTTGCCGAGGCAGGCGATGTGGACATCACCAAGCACGCTGTCCTCGTTTCGGTCGGCCGTGGCATTCAGGAAAAGGACAACATCGCCATTGCTGAGGAGTTGGCCGAGACGCTAGGCGCGGCAGTGAGTTGCTCGCGGCCGGTGGTCGACGCCAAGTGGCTGCCGAAATCCCGACAAGTAGGCTCGTCTGGAAAGACCGTCAAGCCCAAGGTTTACATGGCATGTGGCATCAGCGGCTCCTTCCAACATCTGGCCGGACTTAAAGGCAATCCCTTCATCGTCGCTATTAACAAGAATCCGAAGGCCCCGATCTTTCAAGTGGCAGATATCGGAATTGTGGACGACATCCTGGAGTTCCTGCCGGAGTTGACCAGCAAGGTCCGTGAAACGAAACCGGTTTCGGTCTAAGAAGCAAAGAGAGGCACCGACAATGATTACCAAGAAGACATTGCAGCTAAGTTTGAAATCGCTCCGGGACTTCGCGAAGAAGCGCCTGCCTGATGAAGAGCTGATCGCATTGGATGAACGCGATGAATGCCCGGTGGAGATCGTTCGGCAAATGTCTGACCCAGACAAATTGGGCATACAGCTGTTGTTCATTCCGGAAGAGTACGGCGGCATGGGCGGCAGTACCATGGACGTCTATCTCATATGCGAGCAGATGGCGCGCATCGACCTGGGCGTTGCCACCTCGCTGTTCGCTACATTCCTGGGCAGCGATCCCATAACATTCGGTGCCACTGAAGAGCAAAAAAAGAAGTGGCTAGGCAAGATCGCCGACGAAGGCGTTCTGTTTGCCTACGGCGCGACCGAACCGGAAGCGGGCAGTGACCTGGGCGCGCTGAAGACGACCGCCGACCGCGTCGAAAAAGACGGCAAGATCGTTGGGTACAAGATCAATGGCAGCAAGCAGTGGATCAGCAACGGCGGAATTGCCGACTATTGCACCATCCTGGCCAATACGCCCGCTGGGCCAAGCTGGTTCATCGTGGACGCGGGCACCAAAGGTTTTGCTCACGATAAGCCTGAGGACAAGCACGGCATTCGTCTGAGCAACACGGCAGCGCTGGCGCTCAACGACGTTTACGTCGATGCCGACCGGCTTGTCGGTGGCGTAGAAGGCCAGGGACTTATCCAGGCCCAGCTGGTCTTCGGTTACACCCGGGTGATGGTCGCGGCCTTCGGACTGGGCGCTGGTTGGTCCGCGCTGGACCGCGCCATCCCTTATTCCACCAAGCGAATCCAGGGCGGCACGCCGCTCTCGGAGAAGCAGGGCTACACCCACAAGCTGATCGTGCCCAACGTGGTGAAGCTGGAAGCTGGCCGCGCTTTTATAGAGGAGACGGCACAACGCATCGACGCCGGCAACGAGGGCAGCCTCAACACCGAAGGCGCCATCGCCAAGTACATGTCCACCGAAGCCGGAGATGCCGCCGCCGACGCCAGTATTCAGGCGCTGGGCGGCTACGGCTACACCCATGAATACGTGGTCGAGAAGGTCAGCCGCGACGTGCGCATCACCCGTATCTACGAGGGCACGTCGGAGATCATGGAGATGACGATCAGCCGCGATCGGTGGCAGCTCCACCTGAAGACGCGCGGACAGCACTATCATGATCGGGCGCGCGAGGTCGAGGCGCTGCATGCCGCACATCCCAATGTCGGCGCAGATGTAGCGGCCCTGGCGCTGCACGCCTTGGCTGAGGTCATGGAGAAGGCGCGCGTGCATCGGCTTACCCGCTTCCAGCACATTCTGCTGCGCGTCGGCGAATGGATTGCATATGCCGAATGCGCTGCCACGCTGGCCCGCCGGGCTGCGCTGGCTGCGGACGGCAGGCTTCACGAGAAGGCGAACGACCGCTTCGACCCGACCGCGCTGGCGGCCATCAGCCGGATCTTCGCCCGCGAGGCGGCCCTCAAAGTAGGCGAAGAGGGTTTGCGTTGGGTGACCGGAGCGGGTGGCGTCAGCGACGCGGAGATGGCAGGGTTCGAAGTTGATTTGGGATTGTCAGCCATCCACCGCGCACAAGCCGGCGTGGTTTCAGACATGGATTACGTTGCCGACGTGCTCTATAGCCGGGTGAAGAAAGAAGTGGAACAACCCGTCCTGGCTTAAGCGTGGGACAGAAACAAATACAGGCATCCGCTTTTGCGAATCGGATGCCTGTGGTGTGTGCTTTGGTCCGGCCCTATCCAACAATTAACGTTGCAACACGTAATATACGTGTTGTAATACGTAATGTATATGTTGTAACTCATAATGCAAAAGAGTGTAACTCGCGACGTATCACCCTCCCGTGTGGCCTGCATCACCGAGCCCCCAACGTTACATCACTGACACAGATATAGGCCCCCTGTCACAGTAGGGATGCTCTCGGGCGCACCCGGGTCATCCAGGCCGTGAGAGTGGATCGTCACTCCCCGCGTGGGAAAGAGTGAGACAGGCCCCAATCTCCGAACGCCTGCTTTTCGTCGCCCGATAGCCACCATTTTCGTTCGAGTCAAAAGAATGTTCCAAAGGAAGTGACCAGACATGGAAAACACCGCTCATCGTGCCATTGCGATTGTGGGCGCAGGGGCAGTTCTACCCGATGCCGTGAACGTACCGGCTTTCTGGGAAAACGTGAAGAACAGCCGTTACAGCATCAGCGAGGTTCCATCCGACCGTTGGGACCCGGCGCTTTATTACGATTCCGATCACAGCGCGCCCGACAAGACCTACTCGAAGATTGGTGGCTGGGTGCGGGAATACGTGTGGGAGCCCATGAAATGGCACCTGCCTATCCCGCCCCGCGTAGTCGATGCCATGGACGTTGCCCAAAAATGGGCCATCGCGTCTACCCGCGAAGCGTTGGAAGACTATGGCTATCCTAAGCGGCCGCTGAATCTTGATCGCACTGCAGTGATTCTAGGCAATGCCATGGCTGGAGAAAGACATTACCTCACCTCATTGCGCGTGCACTTTCCGGAATACGCTCGTGAGTTGGCGGATAGCGCCACCTTCGCCGCGTTGCCGGCGGGAGCACGTCGAGACATCACGCGCGAATTGCACGACCGCATGGCCAAGCTCCTCCCTGAAATTACAGAAGACAGCATGCCCGGCGAATTGGCCAACTGCATTGCCGGCCGCATTGCAAATATCTACAACTTTCACGGGCCCAATTATGTGTGCGATGCAGCGTGTGCATCGGCAATGGCGGCCATCAGTTCGGCGGTCGAAGGGCTAGTGGCGAATGACTTTGACGTGGCGGTCTGCGGCGGGATCGATCGCAACATGGGAGCCCCCACCTTCGTTAAGTTTTGCAAGATCGGGGCGCTCTCGGCGATCGATAGCCGTCCCTACGCGGAGGGAGCCGATGGTTTCGTAATGGGCGAAGGCGCGGCGATCTTTTTGCTCAAGCGCTTGGCCGATGCCGAGCACGATGGGGACAAGATCTACGCCGTGCTGCGCGGTATCGGCGGTGCCAGCGACGGCAAGGGAAAAGGGAATTACGGCGCCCAACCCGATTGGTCAAAAGCTGGCTATCGAGCGAGGCTGGCAAAATGCCGGGTTATCTCCGACCGCCGGTACGTTGATGGAAGGCCATGGCACGTCGACCAGCGTGGGCGACGCGATTGAATTGCAAAGCATGGCCGATGTGTTCGGCAATTTGAATCTCCCCGCCGGGTCGGTGGCACTGGGCTCTGTTAAATCGAACATTGGGCATCTGAAAGGAGCCGCGGGCGCGGCTGGATTGCTGAAAGCAACGCTGGCGCTGCGCGATAAGATGTTGCCGCCCAGCCTGAATTTCAAACATCCCAACCCGGCCATTGACTTTGCTCGCTCCCCTCTGTATGTCAACACCGAGTTGCGACCGTGGACGGTCCCCGCGGATGGCACGCGGCGAGTCGGGCTCAGCGCCTTCGGCTTTGGCGGCACCAACTTCCACGCCGTCCTCGAAGAGTACATACCCGGCAAGCTTAACGGAAATGGCAAGCATTCGGTAGCAGTCACCGCGCCATCGCCAGTTGTGGCGCAGCAGACGGTCAGCGTGGCGGCTGTTGTACCTGTGGCAACCGCTGTGGTTCCATCAGTCGAGGCCGTCTCCGGCAAAGCTCCGTTACGCGGCGCACTGGTGATCGGCGCGGCGTCGGAGGCAGAACTCGCCAATCGGCTGCAGGCAGTACAAAAAGACGCTGCGGCAGGTCGTGCACCAGCACCAACGGCTCCAGCGGAATCGGACCTGAGAGCTCCGGAACGGCTGGCGATTGACTACGCCGATGCCGCTGACCTGGCCGACAAGTCGGCCAAGGCGCTGAAGGCGCTGAAAGCCAATCAACCTCCCATCTGGAAGGCCCTGCGTCCACAAGGTATCTTCCGTGGAAGCGGTACTGCCGGCAAAGTGGCGTTCCTGTACACCGGGCAAGGCTCGCAGTACGTCAACATGCTGGAGCCTCTCCGCGCTGCCGAACCAATCGTAGCCAAGACGTTTGCCGAAGCGGACCGCATCATGACTCCGCTGCTCGGCAAGCCATTGAGCGAGTTTGTCTTCGTGGACAAAACTAACCCGGACGCTGTTGCGAAAGCGGAAGAAGATCTGCGCCAGACCGAGATTACTCAGCCCACCGTGCTGACGATCGACCTCGCGCTGACCCGGCTGTTGGACGCTTACGGCATCCAGCCTGACATGACCATGGGACACAGCTTGGGCGAATACGGCGCCTTAGTCGCGTCGGGCTCGCTCACCTTCGAGGACGCATTGTCGGCAGTCAGCGCCCGCGGTCGGGGCATGACGAAAGTGGCCGTGAAAGATACCGGAAAGATGGCGGCGGTCTTTGCGCCGCTTGCTGAAGTCGAGCGAATCCTGAAGACCATTGACGGCTATGTTGTGATCGCCAACGTGAACAGCGGTCAGCAGTCGGTCATCGGCGGCGCCAGCCAGGCAGTCGAACAAGCCATACAGATCTTCCTGCAAGCTGGGTACGACGTGGCCCCCTTGCCGGTGAGCCACGCCTTCCACACCTCGATTGTGGCTCCTGCCAGTGAGCCTCTACGCGAAATGCTATCGCACCTGAACGTACGGCCACCTCTTGTGCCAGTGGTCGCCAACGTAAATGGCGAGTTTTATCCCAACGGACCTGATGTTGTCCCGCAGATGCTGGAGCTTCTCGCGCAGCAGGTCGCTTCGCCGGTACAGTTCGTGAAAGGCTTGAACACGCTCTACGATGCGGGCGCGCGAATCTTCGTTGAAGTGGGGCCGAAGAAGGCGTTGCAGGGATTTGCCGAAGAAGTGCTTGGCAATCGCGGCGACGTAGTTTCGCTGTTCACGAACCATCCCAAATTCGGGGACATTCCGGCTTTCAACCAGGCGCTGTGCGGACTTTACGCGGCGGGATTGGGCTATGGGCGGCCCGACGTGGCGGTCGATATCCCAGTGAGACCTGCGCCTTCTGTGGCAGCGAACGAGACCAAACCAATGCCGGTGGTGGCTTCCGTTCCGGCTGCTTTTCCGACACCGGCAACTCGTTCGAACGGTCATGGATATGACGAGCTCGGCCGTTTGTTGACCGAGACCTTGGAACGCGCGGGCTGGCATCACGGCGACACTTCTGCCAGCGCGAATCTTCAAGTTGGCATCACGGGAGCATCCCTGGGTCTACCTGGAACCGAGCGCATCTTCGACGACGGCAACCTCGAACGCATCTTGCGCGGCGATCAATTCATCAGCTCCGATCCCCGCGCGCTTCCGCCAGGAGATGGTGGACAAGCGCATCAGACGTTTGGTTAAGAGCGAGAAGGGAGAGCCCACTTTCGAGTCCATTACGGATGTGGCGGACGTCATCAAGCTAGCAGGTCGCGGGGGCGCTTTCGATTTGGAAAGTGAATTCGGCGTTCCCACCGAGCACCTCGCCGCCTTCGACCAGGTTACTCGGCTGGCGATCGGCGCGGGAATCGACGCGCTACGTGACGCTGGCATCCCCCTGGTCATGCGTTATAAGACCACGACCAAAGGTACGCAGTTACCTGACCGTTGGGGACTGCCGGACGCTATGCGTGACGACACCGGCGTAATTTTCGGCTCGGCCTTCCCGGGTTATGACTCCTTCGCTGACATATTAGGGAGCTATTACCAAGACCATGAGCGCCGCGAACAGTTGGCTTTGCTGGAGGGTTTGCGTCTCCATGCGGCGGGGAATGGCCATTCGGACCTGGGGCAAGAATTAGACCGGCGCATCGAGGAGTTGCGCAGCACAATCGAGAAAGAAAACTACGTCTTCGACCGGCGCTTCCTGCTGAGAGTTTTGTCGATGGGACACTCGCAGTTTGCCGAGCTCATCGGCGCGCGCGGTCCCAACACGCAAATCAATTCCGCATGCGCGACCACTGCTCAAGGGGTTTCGTTGGCACAGGACTGGATCCGCGCCGGACGGTGCCGCCGCGTGATCGTCATCTCGGCCGACGATGTCACCTCGGACCACCTGATGGGATGGATGGGCGCCGGATTTTTGGCCAGCGGAACGTCAGCCACGGATGAAAAGGTGGAAGACGCTGCTGTTCCCTTCGACCGCCGCCGGCACGGCATGATTATGGGCATGGGCGCCGCCGCGCTCGTGATTGAGAGTTTGGATGCAGCCCGTGAACGCGGAATCCAGCCGATATGCGAGGTGCTGGGGACAGTGACGGCTAATAGCGCATTTCACGGCACTCGCCTCGATGTCCAGCACATCGGCCAGGTGATGGAGGACCTGGTAAGCCGAGTCGAAACGCGCACGGGGGTTACCCGCAACGAAATAGCTCCGCAAATGGTTTTCGTGTCGCACGAGACCTATACCCCTGCTCGTGGTGGCAGCGCTTCGGCGGAGATCCATGCACTGCGTCGCATCTTCGGCGACAGCGCGGATCAAGTCGTAATTGCCAACACCAAAGGCATGACTGGTCACGCCATGGGGACTGGCATTGAAGATGTCCTCGCCGTGAAGGCGCTGGAAACGGGATTGCTGCCACCCGTTGCTAACTTCAAGGAAGTCGATCCCGAGCTGGGGCTCCTGAACCTGTCGAAGGGCGGCCCTTATCCCGTGCAGTACGCAATGCATTTGGGCGCCGGTTTCGGTTCACAGATTAGCATGATTTTGTTGAAGTGGCTGCCGACCAAGGACGGCATTCGTCGCAGTCCCAATGCGCTCGGCTACTCCTACCGTATTGCCGACAAGGGCGCCTGGAACGCTTGGCTAAGCCGCATGGCGGGGCGTCCGGTCGCTGAGTTGGAAGTGGTCCATCGCACACTGCGGGTGCCAGATCAAGGGTTGGCGGCGCGGATTGCAGGAGTCGCTAAAGACTCCGCGTCTGTGTCGGCGCCTAATCCCAAGCAGCCCTCCAAGCCCGAAGTTCAGGCCCAACCTGCCCCACCCGCGGCCTCTGCAACGCAAAAGCCCGTGGCGAAACCCGAACCGCTCAAAGAACAAACACCGGCCGTGACGGCATCGGCCACGCGAGTGACGGTGAAGGAAGTAACGAAGGTTCCTGCGGCGACACCCGCTGTGCCTCCTAAGAGTGGCGCCGCCGAATCGGTGAAGGAACGCATCCTTGCATTAATGGTGGAGAAGACCGGTTATCCGCAAGACATGTTGGATGTCGATCTTGATCTGGAAGCCGACCTCGGCGTGGACACGGTCAAGCAGGCGGAGATGTTCGCCGCCATTCGCGAAATCTACAACATCCCGCGCGACGAGAACCGCAAGCTGCGCGATTACCCCACGTTGGCGCACGTGATTCGGTTCGTGTACGAAAAGCGGCCGGACTTGGCCGGCGGTACTCCTCCCTCGCCGAAAACGACCGAGGCGCCTGCACCAGCGCCGACTCCCGTCGCGACGCAACCGAGACCAGCAGTGCCGCCGGTAACATCGCCGGCCGACGGCGCTGGCAATTCCGTGAAGCAGCGCATCCTTGCTTTGATGGTGGAGAAGACCGGTTATCCGCAAGACATGTTGGATGTCGATCTTGATCTGGAAGCCGATCTCGGTGTGGACACGGTCAAACAGGCAGAGATGTTCGCGGCAATTCGCGAGATCTACAACATCCCGCGCGACGAGAATCGCAAGCTGCGCGATTACCCTACGTTGGCGCACGTGATTCAATTCGTGTATGACAAGCGGCCAGACCTCGCCGGTACGCCTTCATCACCTGCGACGACTAGCGAGCCAGCGGCCCCGACTACGCCGGTTGCGCCCCAACTGACAACACCACCAGCCGTGGCAACTCCTAACAACGGGGCTGGCGAGTCAGTGAAGGAACGCATTCTCGAACTGATGGTCGAAAAAACTGGCTACCCGAAAGACATGCTGGACGTTGATCTTGATCTGGAAGCCGACCTCGGTGTGGACACCGTCAAGCAGGCGGAAATGTTCGCGGCGATTCGGGAAATCTACAACATTCCACGCGATGAGAATCGTAAGCTGCGGGATTACCCCACCCTGGCGCACGTGATTCAATTCGTTTATGACAAACGGCCAGACTTGGCCGGTACGCCTTCATCATCTCCGACGATCAGCGAGCCAGCGGCGTCTGTTATGCCGGTCGTGACCCAGCCCTCCGCGCCGCCTGTAGTGACATCTCCCGAAAGCGGCGCTGGCGAGTCCGTGAAGGAACGCATTCTCGAATTGATGGTGGAAAAGACCGGCTATCCCAAAGACATGTTGGATGTCGATCTTGATCTGGAAGCCGACCTCGGTGTGGACACCGTGAAGCAAGCGGAGATGTTCGCCGCCATCCGCGAGATCTACAACATTCCGCGCGATGAGAATCGTAAGTTGCGCGATTACCCCACCCTAGCGCACGTGATCCAATTCGTATATGACAAGCGCCCCGACCTGGCGGGCAAGCCTGAGGCGTCGTCAGCTATCGCTGAACCAACCGTTCCGGAGCCGGCCGCTGTCGTGCCCGCGACGGTTACGGATGACTCCATTAAGGAGAAGGTGCTCGACATCGTAGCGGAGAAGACCGGCTATCCCAAGGACATGCTCGACCTCGATCTTGATCTCGAAGCGGACCTCGGCATCGACACCGTCAAGCAGGCGGAGATGTTCGCTGCCATTCGAGCGGCATATAACATCCCGCGTGATGAGAATCTCAAGCTGCGCGAATTCCCGACCCTGGCCCATGTTATTCAATTCGCACAGGACCGGCGGCGGATAGCAGTGTCGGTCGCAGCCGTTTCGGCAACACCTGCTGTGGCAGCGGCTAAGCTTGCACGGCCGCCAGTCGCGAACTTCGATGCGGCAGATGCCATTCCACGTCGGGTACCGGTGCCCAACTTGCGGCCGCCGCTTAACCTGTGCAAACCCACTGGCGTAAAACTTGGCGCGGGTTGCCGTGTGGTAATCATGCCCGACAAAGGCGGGGTGGCGAAGGCATTGACCCTACAGCTACAGGCAAAGGGAGTCGAAGTCCTCGCGATCGAGGACGCGCGCGATCCAGATACGCTGGCCAAACGCCTCCAAGGCTGGCTGGCCTCCGGTCCGGTGCAAGGAGTCTATTGGCTTCCAGCGCTGGATTACGAAGGATCAATCAGCACGATGGATTTGCCTGCATGGCATGAGGCGCTGCAGATACGAGTGAAATTGCTTTATACCACCATGCGGGTTCTGTTCGACCAAGTCGCACAACCGGGCACATTCCTGGTATCCGCCACGAGACTGGGCGGGCAGCATGGATACGACGAGGCAGGAGCGCTTGCGCCGCTCGGTGGCGCGGTAACTGGCTTTACCAAAACTTATAAGCGGGAACGACTCGACGCCCTTGTCAAGGCGGTCGATTTCGAGGCCGAATCCAAGACGTCAGAGGTTGCCGAACTGCTTGTTGAGGAAACTCTGCGCGACCCTGGAGTAGTCGAAGTTGGCTACAAGGACGGCCAGCGCTGGACAGTTGGCCTGCGAGAACAGCCCGTAGCCGATGGACAGCCCGGCCTGACTCTGAACACAGAGACTGTCTTTCTCATCACTGGCGCGGCGGGAAGTATCGTCTCGGCTATCACCGCTGACTTGGCGGCAGCTTCTGGTGGCACGTTCTACTTGCTTGATCTGGTGCCTGAACCCGATCCGAATAATCCCGACCTCGCGCGCTTTGTGACCGATAAAGATGGCCTGAAGCGCGATCTGTTCGCGCGCATCCAGGCGCGCGGCGAGCGGGCCACTCCGGCGCTGGTCGAAAAGGAGCTGGCCGCACTGGAGCGGGCGCATGCCGCCAACAGCGCCATCGACGCGGTGCGCGCTGCGGGGGGGACAGCGCACTACTTCAGCGTCAACCTTACGGATACGGCTGCGGTGGTCAATATCGTCAACCAAGTGCGTCAGCGCAACGGCCGCATTGATGTGCTGCTGCACGCTGCGGGAATCGAGCGCAGTCACTTCCTGCCGGACAAGGATCCACGCGAATTCGATCTTGTCTTCGACGTGAAGAGCGACGGCTGGTTCAATCTGCTGCGGGCCATCGGCGACATGCCGCTAGGAGCGACTGTAGCATTTAGTTCGGTTGCAGGACGGTTTGGCAATGGCGGGCAGACGGACTACAGCTCAGCCAACGATCTGTTGTGCAAGATCACGTCGAGCTTCCGCACGACGCGGCCACTGACGCGTGGCATTGCCCTTGACTGGTCGGCGTGGGGCGGTATCGGAATGGCAACGCGCGGCTCCATCCCGAAGATGATGGAGCTGGCGGGCATCGACATGCTGCCACCTGAAGCGGGAATTCCTTGGATTCGCCGCGAACTAACATCGGGAGGTACGCGGGGTGAGGTTGTAGTTGGTCAGCGTCTTGGCGTTCTGCTGGGCGAGTGGGATTGCACAGGCGGGCTCGACACTGACGCATTTGCAGCCGTTGCCGGAAAGCAAACACCGGCGCAGGGGCCCATGGTCGGCAAGGTCACAGGAATGGGCGTTCACAGCGGCCTGACGATGGAGACGACCCTCGATCCGAAGCTCCAACCGTTCTTGTACGATCATCGCATCGACGGCACGCCAGTACTGCCGGGTGTCATGGGAATCGAAGGCTTCGCGGAAGCCGCCTTATGCGTGCTTCCCGGTTGGCATGTCGAGGCGGTGGAAGAGGTGAATTTCCTGTCGCCGTTCAAGTTCTACCGCGATGAGCCGCGCACGGTGACCGTGCAAGCCGCGTACCGCCCGCAAGGTGACAGCTTGGTCGCAGATTGCCGACTCATCGGGCGGCGCACCTTACCCAACCACCCGGAGCCGCAAGAAACCGTTCACTTCACCGCCCGCGTGCGGCTTTCGAAACAGACACCGACACCTGTAACCGGGAAGACGCCGCAGACGTCGGCTGACTCGTTCATCGAAGCTGCTGATATTTATCGCGTCTATTTCCACGGACCGGCTTACCAAGTCCTGGAGCGGGCTTGGTGGGATGGAAAACAGATAGTTGGAGCGATGGCTAAAGGCCTTCCGGGAAGCCACCGGCCATCCGACCAGCCGACGCTTATGGCGCCACGGCTGATCGAGCTCTGCTTCCAGACTGCCGGCCTCTGGGAAATGAGTATGCAAAACCGGTTTGGTCTGCCACTGGCGGTTCACGAAGTTTCCTTTTTGCGTGCGCCAGCTTTGGCGGAGAGCCAGTTGTATGCGGTCGTCACTCCCAATCCGAACCAAGCAAGCTTCGATGCCGAGGTCGTGGACGCGAAAGGGAATTGCTACCTGCGGCTCTTCGGCTACCGTACGGCGGCGATGCCTGACGGCCTCAATGCTGAAGCCTTCAAAACACTGCACGCCGTCATGGCGTAGTCAATGCAATTGATCTGGCCGGTCGGTTGAGGAGACTTTATGCAGCACGAATTTCAACGCGTCGCCATTGTCAATCGCGGCGAAGCCGCGATGCGCTTCATACATGCGGCACGCGAGTTCAATCAAGAGAACGGCACATCGTTGTGTACCATTGCGCTCTACACTGAGCCCGATCGCCACGCTATGTTCGTTTGCGAGGCCGACGAAGCGGTGTCTCTCGGTGCCGCTTTCCTCAAGGACCCGGTCACGGGCCATCCCAAGAGCAGTTACGTCGATTATGACTTGCTCGAACGGACGTTGACGGCAGCCCGCGCGGAGGCGGTCTGGGTGGGATGGGGTTTTGTCGCGGAGCACCCCGAGTTCGCAGACCTTTGCCGCAAGCTCGGTATCGTGTTCATCGGCCCGGATGGTGATGTTATGCGCCGTCTGGGCGACAAGATTGCCTCGAAACTTCTGGCCGAGCAGGCCCAGATACCGGTAGCGCCCTGGAGCGGCGGGTCGGTGGAAACCTTCGCTGACGCAAAGCGTCATGCCGAGCGCCTTGGCTATCCGCTCCTGATTAAGGCCACCGCGGGAGGCGGTGGTCACGGCATTCGTCGCGTGAACTCCGCGGCCCAACTCCTGACTTCCTTTGAAGGTGCGCGCGCGGAAGCCTTCAAGGCCTTCGGCAATGCCACCGTTTTCATGGAGCAACTGGTTTTGGGGGCACGTCACGTTGAGGTGCAGGTCATCGCCGATCAGTACGGGACCACGTGGGCGGTCGGAGTGCGTGACTGTACCATTCAACGCCGCCACCAGAAAGTCCTTGAAGAAGCGCCCTCGCCCGCGCTTACTATCCTGCAAGATCAGGCGCTCCGCGAGGCCGCTGTACGCTTGAGCCAGGCGGCAGGATATTACAACGCCGGTACCGTTGAATTCCTGTATCAACCGGAAAGCCACCGCTTCTCCTTTATGGAGATGAATACCCGGTTGCAAGTCGAACATCCAGTGACCGAACGCACCACCGGATTCGACCTCGTCAAGCTTCAGATTCACGTCGCACGCGGCGGACGTCTGGAAGGCGATCCTCCCCGGACCACCGGTCACGCGATTGAGGTGCGGCTGAACGCCGAGGATCCGGAAAACGGATTCGCTCCCGCTCCGGGTGTGATTGAACGGTTCAGGCTTGCCACCGGCCCCGGAGTGCGCATTGATACCGGTGTGGCCGTGGGTGATGCTATCCCACCGGAGTTCGACTCCATGATCGCCAAGATCATCACCTACGGGCAGAACCGGAAGGAAGCTCTTTCCAGGCTGCAGCGGGTGCTGCGCGAAAGCGTTGTCGTCATCAAAGGCGGAGCCAGTAACAAGGCGTTCCTGTTGGACCTGGTGAACCGCCCCGATGTACAGCGAGCCGAAGTTGATATCGGATGGCTGGACCGTCTGGCGGCGAACGGCGAGCACTGTTCCAGGCGTCACGCGCAGGTGGCGCTGGTGCAGGCCGCGATCGAGGCCTACTCCACCGAGTTGGCGGTGGAACAGTCGCAGTTCTACGCTTCAGCCGTCCGCGGACGCCCACACGTTCGGAATGAGCTGGGCCGAACCGTGGAACTGCGCTATCGAGGACAAGGCTACTCTCTCAGGATTTGTTGCCTCGGCCCCCATCAGTACCGCGTAGAAGTGGATGGATCATGCATCGAAGCTCTCATCCACCCCCTGGGCAAGTTTGAATATTGGCTCACCGCCTTCGGGCGCCGCTTCCACCTCGTTTCTGTAGTCCAAGGAGTAAATTACCGGATCGAAGTGGACGGCGTGTCGCACTCGATCAATCGAGATGACGGTGGAGTGGTGCGCGCGCCAGGCCCGTCGGTGGTCGTATCCATCGCCGTAAAGCCGGGCGATACGGTCACCGTCGGCGATACCTTGGCTGTGTTGGAAGCAATGAAAATGGAGATGGCGGTTGTGGCGCCGTTTTCCGGAAAAGTGCGGCAAGTAATGACGATACCGCACGTGCAGGTAGCGGCCGGCGATGCACTGGTGCAAATCGAAGCCACCGCGGATGACCAGCCGTCGGCAACAACGCAGCGGGTGGTGTTTGATGAGACGCCGACCACGAACGAACCTTGTAATCAACCTCGCTGGCGGCAAGATTTGGAAGAACTGCGGCACCTCATGCTGGGTTTCGACGCGGACCCGACCCAGACGGCGCGGCTGTTCGCGCAATGGAGTCAGTTCCATGAAGCCGCAGCGGACAGCGACGAATTAGTCCGCCGCGAAGATGAGATCCTCAACATTTTTGTGGATGTATGTTCTCTGTTTCGCCGGAAGCCGAGCGTGCACGGTCCCGCCGGTGGTGAAGAGCCTAGCACCGAGGCGTACCTGTTTTCTTATTCGCGCATGCTGGAAACGCACGGCGAAGGACTTCCGCCTGCGTTTATGGACGCGCTCCGGCGCACCCTCGCTCATTATGGCGTGAAGACGCTGGACCGCTCGCCCGAACTGGAAGAGAGCTTGCTCTGGATCTACAAGTCGCATCAACGGGTCGAGCGGCAAGTGGCGCCTATTCTGGCTTTGCTGGAACGGCGTCTGATACGCGTTGACAGCCTTGCGACGCACGCCGACGAGCTCGTTCCGTTTATTGCTGGACCGGATCATTGCCATCACCCGCGCGCCTTTTCCCTCCATCTGCCATCTCGCCCGCGAGCTGCGCTATCGGTGCTTCGAGCAGGCGCTGTTTGAGCAGTCACGTAAACAGATCTATGCGCAAGCCGAAGATCATCTCGCCTATCTCGCCGCCAACCCGGAAGCCGCGGACCGGCACGAGAGAGTTAGTGCGTTGATCGAATGTCCGCAACCACTGGCGAGCCTCTTCTCGGGCCGCTTTGCCACCGCGGACCCCGAGTTGCGCCGCTTGATGCTGGAAGTGGTTACGTCTCGATATTATCGTGGGCAATCACTCATGAACTTTCGCCCTTTGCCGGCGAATGGAAACTCCTGTGTATCGGCGGAATATGTGAAGGATGGCAGGCGCGTCCACGTCCTGGCCGCCCACGCTGATTACGATCGGCTCGCGGAAGCGATACAGGCAATGTGTCCTAGCATAGGGGACGTGCCGGCCGAGCACGACATTGTTATCGATCTCTATCTTTGGAAGTCGGGTTCGTTGGCTGAGCAAGAGGTCACACAGCAGGAAGTTTGCTCGAGGCTTAACCAGGCTTGCTTCCCTCGCCCCATTCAGCGGATCGTGGTGGCAATCTCTGGTCCAGGCTGTGGTGAAGGCATAGCTGGCATGCAGCATTTCACTTATCAGTTTTCCGGCAATGCTTTTGAAGAAGAAAAGCTATTCCGCGGAGTCCATCCGATGATGGCCGAACGGTTACATCTGTGGCGCTTGAAGAACTTTACCGTTGAGCGGCTGCCGTCGGTTGAAGACGTATATCTCCTGCATGCCAGGGCCAAAGAAAATCCCAAAGACGAGCGGCTGTTTGCGGTTGCGGAAGTCCGCGACTTAACTCCGGTACGGGACGATACAGGTCGCATCGTGCAACTGCCGCACTTGGAGCGCATGTTTGCTGAAGCAGTAGCGGGCATCCGGCTGTTCCAGTCGCGGCGCGCCGCTCACGAGCGTCTCTACTGGAATCGGATCTTTCTTTACGTTTGGCCGGTTTTCGACCTCAAACCGGATGAACTAAACGATATTGCACACAAACTGGCCTCGTCGACGGATGGCCTGGGTTTAGAACAAGTGGTAGTCCGCGCTTGTATTCCCAATCCGCAGACCGGCGAATTGCGCGATATGGTGATGCGCATTTCGGCGCCCGGCGACGCGGGCCTGCTTATGACCTTCCGGCCGCTTAGCACGCTACAACTGATGAAACCGTTGACCGAGTACAACCAGAAGGTAGTTCGAATGCGCCGGCGGGGACTCATCTATCCCTACGAAATCATCAAAATGCTGACGCCTGCCCGCGAGAATACTCGCGCGGAATTCCCCCCCGGCGATTTTCTGGAGCACGATCTTGATTCAGAAGGTCGTCTGATACCGGTCGATCGTGCGCCGGGACAAAATAAATCCAACATCATCGTTGGCGTCATCCGCAACTTTACCGCCAAGTATCCCGAGGGCATGACGAGGGTGTTGCTGTTAGGCGATCCGAGCGGCGATCTGGGCGCACTCGCTGAACCCGAATGCCGGCGCATCCTTGCAGCCCTGGATCTTGCCGAGCAGATGCGCGTTCCGCTGGAGTGGTTTCCGATCTCGGCCGGCGCGAAGATCTCGATGGAAAGCGGCGTGGAAAACATGGACTGGATTGCCCGCGTCCTGCGTCGCCTGGTCGAGTTCACGCAGGCAGGCGGCGAAGTGAATCTGGTGATCAACGGGATCAACGTCGGAGCACAGCCCTATTGGAACGCCGAAGCGACCATGCTCATGCATACCCGCGGCATTCTGATCATGACGCCGAAAGCGGCAATGGTGCTCACCGGCAAGCGTGCCCTTGACTACTCGGGCAGCGTCTCGGCCGAAGACAACGAAGGTATCGGCGGGTACGATCGCATCATGGGCATCAACGGCCAGGCGCAGTATTGGGCGCGCGACATCGATCAAGCCTGCCACATTCTTTTGCGCCATTATGAGCACACCTACGTAGCGCCGGGCGAGCGATTCCCGCGGCGGTCCGCCACCAACGACCCCATTGACCGCGATGTGCAGACATACCCGCACGGCACCGGTTCTGACAACGGTTTCGCTCGAGTGGGCGAGATTTTCTCCGACGACACCAACGCCGGGCGGAAGAAGTCCTTCGACATTCGCAGCGTGATGCGGGCAGTTGTAGACCAGGATCTTTGTCCACTGGAACGCTGGCCCGGCATGCGGGGCGCCGAAACTGCAGTGGTTTGGGATGCCCATCTCGGCGGCTATCCGGTTTGCCTCATCGGCATCGAATCCAAGCAGGTCCCCCGCTTAGGATTTGTCCCGGCAGATGGACCCGACCAATGGAGTGCTGGGACGCTCTTTCCTCTCTCCTCCAAGAAGTTGGCTCGAGCGATCAATGCGGCCAGCAATAATCGGCCAGTAGTTATTCTGGCCAATCTGTCGGGGTTTGACGGATCGCCCGAGTCGATGCGCAAGCTACAGCTTGAGTACGGCGCGCAGATTGGGCGGGCCGTGGTCAACTTCAAAGGCCCCATGATCTTTTGCGTGATCTCCCGCTATCACGGGGGCGCGTATGTAGTTTTCTCGCGGGCGCTGAACGAGCAGCTCGAGGTAGTAGCGTTGGAGGGAACTTACGCTTCTGTCATTGGTGGCGCACCCGCGGCGGCCGTCGTGTTTTCCAGCGAGGTCGAATCCCGGGCCCGTAAGGACGAGCGAGTGGAAGCGCTGACCCAAGCAATGGCTAAGGCCGACGGCAAGGAGAAGGCCCGGCTGCGCGCTGAATGGAACGAACTTTTCAAAGTCGTACACTCGGAGAAGCTGGGTGAGATGGCTGAGGAGTTCGATCGCGTACATAGTGTGCATCGGGCGCTCAGGGTAGGTGCTCTGAATCGTATTATTCCGCCGGCAAGTCTTCGCCCATACCTCATCGATGCCGTCGAACGCGGCATGAGAAAGACGGAGGAGTCGGTAGTCAGGGAGGTACAAGCCGGAAGTCATTTACGGAAAGAGGCGCCCGTTGAGGAGATACTCATGATCTCTGGCATCGGACAAGCATGATGGACCTGTATTGGCTCGAACAGACCGAAGCCGAAGTACCGTCGGAGAGTGATTGGTTAAGCGCCAGCGAAGCGACTCGACTGGACGGTATGCGTTTCGCCAAGCGCCACGCCGACTGGCGGTTGGGCCGATGGACGGGGAAACGCGCGCTGGCGATTTACTGGAAGCTCCCCAGCCATCCGCGTGCCCTTGCGGATATCGAGGTACGGCCGGCGGCGTCCGGCGCGCCAGAAGTTTTTGTGGCGAACAAACCAGCGGCGATTACCATTTCGCTCAGCCACCGCGCCGGTGTTGCTGCATGTGCCATCGCGTCGTCGAATACGGAACTAGGTTGCGATCTGGAAGTGATCGAGACCCGTAGCGATGCATTTATTGCCGACTACTTCACGAATGGAGAGCGAGCCTTAATTGAG
This sequence comes from uncultured Acidobacteriaceae bacterium, assembly GCA_963772895.1. Taxonomy (GTDB): domain Bacteria; phylum Acidobacteriota; class Terriglobia; order Terriglobales; family Acidobacteriaceae; genus Bog-257. The sequence goes on along the minus strand of CAVYZB010000010.1, from coordinate 80,647 downwards.
AGGACGCGCGCGTCCGATCGCCCGCAGCTCTTGGCCTTGCTCTGGAGTGCAAAGGAAAGCACCCTGAAAGCGCTGCGGACCGGGCTTCGGATCGATACCCGCAGCGTGATAGTTCATCCCGGCCGTCCGGCGCAGCCGGGAGACGAAGACCACGCAGAAGACTCTTCCTTCGCGTTACGCTCCGATAGCTTCAACAGCTGGCGCCCGCTGCACGTCATTTATGAGGGTGGCAAGACCTTTTATGGGTGGTGGCAAAATACGGGTGATCTGGTGCGAACCGTAGTCGCCTCTCCTTCGCCCGCCCCGCCGATTTTCTTAGAGATCCCGACTCCTACTGCCTCTAGTGCGTCCTAACTTCCGTCTCCCAGTCCAGGTTTGGTTGAACGATTCGCGCCATTTCTCCATGTGCGATACAGCGCTTCTTTCAGCGGCACTTTCGGTGCCCAGCCGGTTTGCTCGCGGATTCGATGCGTGTCATACCAGCGATCCTGCAGCGCTCGCTTCAGTTGGTGCCTTGAAAACCGCACGCTGCCGCCGTTTGGCGTCACTCGCAGGATGGCTTCCGCGAAAGGCGCCGCAAGAAGCACCGGCCAACCTGCGAAAAAATGAGTTGTCGTTTTGTCTACCTCCGTTCTCGCCGCGTGGTACTTCGCCAGGGTGAGTTCGTCGTCATCGAGGATATTGAATTGCTGGAGTTGCTCATCACTCGCGGAATGAACGACCAGGTGCAACGCATCGACCAGATTCTCCACGTAGTTCAGTGGAATGCGGTTATTCGGATTGCCGAATACGAAGTTGCTCTTCCCCAGCGTGAATCCCAGCAGGCCCACCGGAAGTTGCTTGCCTGGACCATAGACGATGCCGGGCCTGACGATGGTTAACGGTAATCCCGTTTCTTGTGCGAAGCTGACGGCAAACTTATCCGCCAGGATTTTCGACTCGGCATAAAAGTCGCGCAGCTGCGGCGACTCATCGTAGGGAGTTGCCTCGTCGATTGGCTGGCCGTTGCGGACCGGGCCGTAGACTGCCAGTGAACTGGAATATACGACGCGGTTAACCCCTTGTCGGAGGCATGCGGTCAGGACCCTCTCTGTTCCGCTCAAATTGGTTTTAAGAAAATCCGCCCTGCTGCCGGGAGTATCGACCTTGGCTGCGAGATGATAGACAACGTCAACCCCATCAACCGCTCGGGCGATACTGTCTGCATCTTCCAATCCTCCACGCACAACCTCCGCGCCGTGCGTTTCCAGCAGATCGGCACGCTGGGAAGGCCGGGCTAAAACCCGGACGGGAACTTTGCGGGCCAGCAAGTCTCGCACCAGGGCCGCGCCCAAAAAACCTGTGCCGCCAGTTACGCAAACGCGCATGCAATCGCATTCCTATATAACAGGCACCGTCTTCGGCACCGCCTAAGTCTGCCGCGCCGCTCGTCCTATCCGGCTCTGCGATGCGGTGCCGCGGTTCGACGGGGGATTTCCTCACATGTTACACTCCACAATTCAAGAGATATTTTAGCGGCTCGGAATCGGCGTCGATCTGGTTCCTATTTTTCCCCGCTGGCAAGAGTTGGCGCCCACGAGATTGGCTTTCCTCCGTTCCCGTGAAACCACCTAAACCCATTGTTGGAGAGCAGACGGATTGACAGTCCTCAGCTACATTGTCCTCGCTGTTGCTGCCGTTCCCGGCATCTATTACCTGCTGGCTCTCTATAGCTCTGCACGCTACTTTCTGAGCTGGAAGCGAGTCCCGCCGAATACCGACTTTACGCCGCCGATAAGCTGCCTGAAGCCCATCAAGGGACTCGATCCCGACGCCTACGAGAACTACGCCAGCTTCTGCCGCCAGGACTATCCCGAATACGAAATCCTTTTTTGCGTCGATCCGGATGATCCGGCGCTGCCGATTCTAGAGAAACTGGTTCAGGATTTTCCCGAACGCCGGATCCGTCTGCTTTTCGGATCCGGTCGCAGCGCGATCAACGACAAGATTGCCAGGCTGGTCCGGCTGGTAAGCGAAGCGCAGCACGATCTGCTGGTGATCACCGACGGCGACATCCGGGTTGGGCCCGATTATCTGCGAGCCGTGGCCGCGCCCTTTCGCGATCCCAAGGTTGGCGGTGCGACTTGCATTTACGCTTCTACCAAAGAGACCACTCTCGTCCAGGAACTGCAATCGATCGGGATGATCTCCGATTTCTTTGCGGGAATTTTCGTCGCCTGGCAATTGGACGGCGTGAAGTTCACCTTTGGACAAACCATCGTCACCACGCGCAAGAATATCGCTGCTTTCGGCGGCTATGAGGCGATTGAAAATCGTCCAGCTGATGACCTGCGCGTGGGCCGTCTGATCGCCGAGTTGGGATACGAGGTCAAGCTGCTCCCCTACGTTGTGCAGACTGTCGCTGATTTCGCCTCGCTCAGTGATTTGTTTTACAAACGCGTTCGCTGGATGACCGTAATGAGGCTGATGCGGCCCTGGGGTCATTTCGGTTTGATCTTCACCTGGGGATTGCCTTGGGCGCTGATCGCGATAGCGACCCATCCCTCAATGAGCGTGGTCGTGGGATACCTTGGCAGCTATGCCGTGCTTCGAGTCGCGATGACCTGGCTAATTGGCATCTGGGGCATGAAGCAGTCCGGCCTGTGGAAGAAAATGGCCTTGATACCGCTGTGGGATGCAATGGCCTTCCTCATCTGGCTGATCAGTTTCGGCCGCAAATCCATACGTTGGCGCGGCGTTGAATATTTCATCCGGGAAGGAATTCTGGTTCCAGTCGTGCCGAAGGCTGGGTCGTAAGCAACGAGGTTCCAATGAAATCCAAAGTTGCGGTCGCGGGTGCTGGAGTCTACGGCGCTACCATTGCCATCAGCCTTGCCGAGGCCGGCCATGACGTTCATCTTTTCGACCCCCTCGGCGTTTTGCGTGCCGCGTCCGCAATCAATCAGTACCGCATTCATTCGGGATACCACTATCCGCGCAGCCCGGAGACCATTCGCGAAACGCTGGAAGCCCGGGCCGAATTCCTGGACAGATTCGCGCCCGCGATTGTGCGCAACAGCCGGCACTATTACGCGATTCCTCACGAAGGCTCGCAAACGCCGCCCGCATTGTTCGAAAAAGTGATGGCCGAGTATCATCTCAGCGCGCGGCCTTGCCGACCCGAGTGGATGGATTTCGGCTTCATCGACAAATGCTACGAAGTCGACGAGCAAATCTACGACCCGGACATTCTGAGAGACATGTTGTCGTCGCGCATTCAAGCGCTGAATATTTCCTTCAATCAGCGGGCGTTCAGCTCCGCCATGCGCCCCGAATATGACTACGTAGTGTGGGCGACTTACGGATTGGGTCCCGGGCGCGGTTTGTTTAAAGGCGTGAAATACCAAGTCGCCGAAAAAATCCTGATTCAACTTCCGCCGGCGTTGCAGGGGATATCGCTGGTCGTGGTTGACGGTCCATTCACCGCCTTCGACCCCTATGGCAGTTCACCCCAGTCACTGTTTGGTTCAGCCAAGAATACGAACCACTGGACAACGACAAATCCCGATGAGCCGATTCCCGAGATCTATCAACCGTTACTGAACCGGCCCGATTTCGAGCCGTTCACGCCCAGCAGATTTGAAGCGATGCGAAAAGACTCTGCGCTCGCCGTTCCCTCCTCCAGGAACGCGGTCTATCTTGGCTCGCGCTTCACCATTCGCGTGGTGGAAGATAACCCAGCCCAGGATCGCAGGACCCTTTACATCCTGGAAAAGGACAAGGGAGAAATCTTCGTCTTCTCCGGCAAGGTAGTCAGCGCGGTGAAGGCCGCCCGTCTGGTCACCCGGCGGATCTCTGACTGCGCCAAGTCATAGGCAGGCTGCGGGGGGCGGTCCCGCTGCGCGTCGTAGACGTACCGCTAAACTTTTTCCGGCATCAGCGTCTCATCAGAAACTTTGCCTAGCCCGTGACGACGGTCGTTGGTGGGATTTCTCCAGTTGACCTGTGGCATGAACAGCGACGAATCGATCCGGTCGCGGTATTCAATAGAAATGTTGATCAGCGAGTCCAGAAGAGCGTCGGAAAGAAAATGTGGCTGGAGACCAAGATCGATCAGCCGGGAGTTCTTCGCATTGTAGTAGTGGGCCTCGGCTTCGACCCGAGGATCGGGCAGATGCTCGATTTCAACCTTTAATCCAAGTTTCCGGCCGGCGGTTTGCACCATCCGGGCGAGATCGAGAACTGTGAACTGCTCCGTAAACTGGTTGAAGACGCGAAATTCGCCGCGCTCCGCAGGGTGATGGCACGCGATCTCGACGCAACGGATGGTGTCGCGGATGTCGAGAAAGCCGCGCGTCTGTCCGCCCGTGCCGTACACCGTGAGAGGGTGGCCGACGGCCGCTTCCGCGCAGAAGCGATTCAGCGCTGTACCAAAAACTTCGTCGTAATCGAAGCGGTTGATGAGGGCTTCGTCGAGGGCGGTTTCGTCCGACACCGTACCGTAAACCACGCCCTGATTCAGGTCGGTCGCGCGCAATCCCCACGCCTTGCAGGTGAACATGATGTTGTGGCTGTCATGCACCTTTGAAAGGTGATAGAAAGAGCCGGCCTGCTTGGGGTAAGGAAGCACGTCGCTGCGCCCATTGTGTTCAATCGTTATGTAGCCCTCTTCAATATCAATATTGGGAGTGCCGTATTCCCCCATCGTCCCCAGCTTAACCAGGTGGCAATCGGGCCTAAGCTCGCGCAGGGCGAAAAGCAAATTCAGCGTCCCGGCAACGTTGTTGATCTGGGTGAAGACGGCGTGACGGCGGTCAATCATGGAGTACGGCGCCGACCGCTGCTCGGCGAAGTGGACGACCGCCTCTGGCTCAAATTCCTTGATCGCAAATGCCAGGGACTCATAGTCGATCATGTCGCCGACGAAAAGCTCGATGGTATTGCCGGTAAGCAGCTTCCACACCTTCAGGCGTTCCGGCAAGGCGCGGATCGGCGTGAGCGTTTGGACGCCAAGCTCGTAGTCCCACTGTCTGCGGGCGAAGCTGTCGAAGATGGCGACCGAGTGCCCTTTCTTGGATAGATAGAGAGCGGTAGCCCACCCACAGTAACCGTCGCCACCGAGCACAGCAATCCTCATTCGTCCTCCTCAACAGGTAATTCAGGGAGAGTCCCTGGAGCGTTCCACGCAATCACGTTCATTTTGCTACTGATATTTGAAGCGCCCTTGCTTAACTTTACCAAAGAACCCAGAAAATCTCCCGGTTCGTGCCAACAGCTTGGCGACGGAGCTGGCCCCCTCCTGCCCGAGAGCGGCAACTTCCGGCAACTTCGAGCCTGGTAGCGGCTGATTAGTTACCAGGAATTTGCCGCCGCTTTCGGCAACCACATTTAGCTTCTCGCGTCCTACCAGGTTTTCCAGCCGCGGCAACTGCGACACGCTGGCCGTCAGGTAATACCGCTCCGGCGTCAGCCAGAGATTCTTGAAATCCGCGTCGTCAATAAAAACATCGGGCGCGCCCGGAGCGTACGAACCGTACACAAAGTTCAACACCCGCCCGTTCAACAGCAGCGCGGTGCGGTCGGTGTAAAAGAAGACAGACGAAAACGCATAATAGTGTTTGTCCACGATCAGCTTGCCGTCAGGCGATCGCAATAGCGCCTCGGCCAAAGGACGGGAAGACAGGTAGGGATCAAACGTAATCAGGGCCAGGCGGGCAGCTTGGAAAAATAACACCATCATAAGCGTTGCCGCCAGGAAGGCCCGTTGTCCAGTGGCTCGAAGAGTTCCCAATGCACCTATCAGGAAAGCCAGTCCTGCGAGAAATAGCGGCCGGCGAAGATAGCCGAACGATTCCAGGGTGAGGTCCTGCATGTGGCCCATCGAAAGCTTGTAAGCCGAGGGATGCGTGGTGAGCGCCGAGAAAATGTCTCCAGGAGTGGGTACTCCGCGGACAAGGAACAGAATTGTCAGCGACGCCACGGCCGCGCATCCGGCAATCACCGCCAGGGCGCGGGTTCCTCTGCGCACCCAATCGCCACCAGTGGCCATCGCCGAACCGAGCAACAGGGCGAACGCAGGATAACAAGGCATCGAGTAATACTCCTGCGTGGTGGAAAAGGTAAAGAAGACCAGCACGAAACCAATCCAGCAGAGCGCCAGCAAGCGCACCTTTCCCGCGCGATCCGATGGTTTGTAGGACAGCTTTGCGACTGCGGGAAGATATATGCTCCAGGGAAATAGCCATACTAGATGCAACAGCCAGAAGTAGAGGCGAGGGACCGTGTCGTAATCGCGTGGATAACGCAGATTCAGGAAGCGGAGCAGTTGCTCGTTGATGAAGAAGAACCAGAGGAATCCGTGGTATTCACCCGGCACACTTCGCAGCGTGAATGCGAAATAAGGGGGATTCCGCAACGTCGCAAGAATGTGCCAGGGTGCAGCAATCAAAAGGATGATGGCGATCCCGCTAATGGGATGAAGCCGCTTCCAGGTCCTGGAGGAAAGCAGCTGACCGGTCAAGAACAGGTAAATGATTCCGGCGGCGACTGGAAACAGCACTCCGATCAAACTTTTCAGAAGCAGCCCTGTTCCGAGACTGGCGGCCAGAACATAGGCCCACGCGCGGGGATGGGACTCCTCGTCGTCGAGGGCCCGGAGCAACGCCCACATCGCCAGAGCAACCGTGAAGGTGAGCATGACGTCGGGAATCAAGACCCGCGTAAAGAGAAATAGCCCGACGCATGTCGCAATGGACAGGCCGGCGTAGAAGCCGGCGCGTTTTCCAAATGCCCAAACGCCAAAAGCGGCAGTCAGCCAGCAGAGGCCGATCGCAGAGAGGGCGATCGGAATTCGCGCGGCCCAGTCATGCACTCCGAAGATCTCATACGAGGTCGCCATGATCCAGTAGACCAGCGGCGGCTTTTCCAGGTAGGCGACACCATCCAGGCGAGCCGTCACCCAGTCGCCCGATGTGATCATGTTCCGCGCGATCTGCGCCTGAACAGCATCCACGTCGTCCTGCAACGAGGGAGGGGAGAGAATTCCGCTCAGATATACGATTCCCGCGATCAACAGGACAGCTAGATAAACGTACCAATTCCCGCGGGCGCCAACAGCTGGTTTGCTCTGGAGGAGGCGGGCGCCTGAATCCGCCACTTTTTCATCCATAGAAACAGGATCATTAATCCCCATAAGTGATAGCCGACATTGATTCGTTTCTCCAAATGATCACATAGATAACGTTCGATCACACCGGAACTGAATATTTCAGGATGATCGGAAAGTCCGGCGTGCAAGGTATCAACGACAAGCGATCGAAGCGGACCACGGAGCCATTCGTGCGCTGGGATGTCGAAACCAATTTTCTTTCTCCGCAGGATGGACTGCGGCAACTTGTCGCGCATGAGTCGCTTCAGCAGGAACTTCTGCTGCGAACCTCGAACTTTGAGCGATGCCGGCAAGGTGGCGGCGAATTCGACGATACGGTTATCCAGGAAAGGCGGCCGCAACTCGACGGCGTGGGCCATGCTCATGCGGTCCGACTTAACCAGGATGTCGTCTGGCAAATAATACTTTTGATCGAACCACAGGAAAGCGCCCAGGTTATCTTTGTCGTCGGTTAGCATTCCTCGCAACTCGCCGAGGATTTGGTGGAGTGCGCCCGGAAGTTCCATCGCCAGCAGTGAGCGTTTTTCGGCGTCGGAAAAAGTGCCATTCCAATAAACGTGGGCGAGCTCTGCCGGCATCATGCTGCCTTCGAGTAATCGCTTGAGTTTGTACTCGAAGCTTATTTTCTCATTCGAGACTGGCCACAGGCGCATCGCATTGAGCGCCATCTGAATTACACTGCGGGGAAGTCTCCGGAGGTGTTGAGCGAGGGTATTCGCTCGATAGGTTAGATATCCCCCAAACAATTCGTCGGCGCCTTCTCCGCTCAACGCAACCGTGGTTCTGGTTTTGCAAAGCTTGGAGAGAAACCAGACCGGCAACGCTCCTGCATCGGCGCTCGGCTCGTCCGAGTAATACGCGAATTCTTCGATCGCGCCCTGCAGATCCAACTCAGGATTCAGGTCGAGCTGCTCGTGCTCCGTTCCGTATTCGGCGACCATCTGCTGGATGTAACTGGTTTCGTCGAAACTGCGCCCTCGAAACGAAATGGAGAAAGTCTTCAGCCGGGAAGTGGATGCCTGCGAAGCATAATGAAGAATGGTCGAGGAGTCGATGCCGCCGCTCAGCCACACGCCTAAGGGCACATCAGAGATCATGTGTTCGCGAACCGATTGCTGCAGAAGGAAATCGAGTTCCTCGCCGGCCGACGCCAAACTGCGCTGCACGGGCGTTTCGTTGGGCAAACGCCAGTAAGCATCCTCGCTCACTTTTCCGTCTTGCCACTCCAGCCAATGTCCCGGCAGAAGCTTCTCTATTCCGTCCACCAGAGTCCAGGGCGCGGGAACATAGTTCAGCGACAAATAACAATCCAGGCCGGCAGTGCTCAAGCGGCGATCGATTTCTGGGTGTTCAAGGATGGCCTTCAGTTCCGACCCAAAGAACAGATCCTCGCCACGGTGCGCGATGTAGAGTGGTTTGATGCCCACACGATCGCGTGCCAACACCAGTCGCCGCGTGGAGTTTGTCCAAAGCGCCACGGCGAACATGCCGCGCAGCCTCGGGAAACATTGGGTGTCCCACTCGAGAAAAGCGCGAAGAACCGTCTCCGTGTCGCAGTGTGAGTGAAATTGATGGCCTAGCTTTTCTAACTCGGCACGGACCTCAAGGTGGTTATAGATTTCCCCATTGAACACAATCACCGTGTCGCCGTCTTGAGTGGCAATGGGCTGATCGCCGTGCTCCAGATCGATAATCTTGAGGCGCGTGGCGCCCATCGAGCATAAACGGGATTGGTAAACGCCCAGCTGGTCTGGCCCGCGGTGGATCAGAGTGGAAGTGGCGTTCCGAATGCGATCCGGAGGTGGAGACCAATCTTTATGAGTAAAGCCAACAATGCCGCACAAATCGATCAGTCCCTCAATACCGAATTATCAGCCTGCCGCGACTAGCCGCCTTGAGCAAGGTGAGGGCGACATGCGGCTTGGCAATTTTCGTTCCCGTGGCCACGGGAGTACTGCAAAGAGCAGATACCTTAGGATAGCATTTTATGATTTAACAGATGCCACGCCCTAGCGCCAGGGTTCAAGCTCAGTGTTGCTGCGATTCTCCCGGCGGAATCGTCCTCACTTCCATCGGCCGCTCTGGATGTGCACCTCCCGCGTTGTGCTTCGTTGATATACCATATGACTATGCCTCTCTGCATTTGGAGCGACTGACCACTGCCAATGGAATCTCCCAGGCGACTACATTTCAAAACCTTTATTTTGATTTTGATCATGGCGATTGCCGGCCCTTTGGGCAATGTTCTGCTCGGCAAAGGCATGAAAGAGGTGGGACCCGTGGATCCGTGGCCCCTCTTCCGACTGCCGCACGTGTTCACTCGCGTTTTCACAACTGGCGCGATATGGCTCGGCGTTGTCTCTCTGCTTGTGTTTTTCGCAGCCTACATGATCGTTCTGTCATGGGCCGACTATAGCTACGTGCAGCCGGCGTCTTCGATTGCCTACGCCGTAGTTGCGCTATTGGCCGCGACCTGGCTGGGTGAAGTTGTCCCTCCATTGCGGTGGGCCGGCATCGTGGTCATTTGTATCGGGGTGTTTCTCGTCGGCCATACCCATCCCAGTACCACGGAGAATGGCTAGTCGTGGCTGAGTTCATCTTCTTTTTTCTGATTGTTGTCTTCGGAACGGCGGGCGAGATATTTATGTCGCGCGCGATGAAGGAGACCGGCGAAGTGAAAGACTTCCGGCCGGGAGCGCTCCTCGCGGTAATCCTTCGCGCCTTACGCGTTAAGTGGATGTGGCTCGGCGTAGGCATGATGGCCATCGGATTCTTCTCGCTGCTTGCGATATTTTCCTTTGAAAATGTAAGCTTTGTCGTACCTGTGACGGCGCTCAGCTATGTGGTCGGAGCGCTGGGCGGCAGGTTCTTCCTGGGCGAACGCGTCAGCCTGCAACGTTGGATCGGTATTCTTCTGGTCTGTGCCGGGGTGACGTTGGTGCTCATCGGCAGGAGATAGCGATTTATGCCCCGCCCGGCAAAAGTGCGCTCAATCTCGTGGACCGTGTCCCCCAAGAACACCTTGGTCTTGCGAGAGATCCTCGCAATCGCCGTGGATTCATTTCGCGCCGACAAGGTGCGCGCCACCATGACCGCCCTGGGAATGGTGATCGGCACCTTCTCCCTGGTTCTGGTTGTCACGATTGCGCTGACCGGTAAACAGTACGTCCTGAATGAAATCCAGAACATTGGCGCCAATCTAATCTGGGCCGAATATACGGGGTCGGCGAATGGAGGCACGACCGCGGGCACCGCAGATTATCTGACAGTGAATGACATGACCGCCGTGGAACAGCAGGTTCCGGGCGTGCAAGAAGCGACCCCGGTGGTGAATTTGCATGAGCCGATCCTGGTTGGCAACGGCAAGCAACGTGACATGTTGATTCTCGGCGTGGACCCAGACTATGTAAACGTGCGCCGCATCATCGTAAGTTCAGGCAGATTTTTCGATCAACAAGACTCGCAATCCCACCACAAAGTAGCCCTCGTCACGGAGGACTTCGCGACCCGCCAATACGGGGGAATCGAGTTCGCGGCGGGACACGAAATCAACATCCAGGGACTGCCATTCGTAGTGATCGGCACCTTTCGTGAGAGTGTAGAGACGTTTGGCCAATCAGAAATACAAGACGATACAGTGCTGATTCCATACTCCGTGGCCCGTTACTTGACGGATACCAATGCCGTCAACCAGATTTACTTTTCGATGTCCGACGCCGGCAGCGTTCCCCGGGCTTCAGAACGAATTCTTGCGGTGATAAAGGCGCGACATCGAGCGGAATCGGTTTACACCGTCGGTGACCTTACCCAGGTGCTCGGCTTAGTGGCGAAAACCGCTAATGCATTTACGATCATTCTCTTGCTGTTTGCCGCCATCACGCTGATTGCCGGTGGAGTTGGCATCATGAATATTATGCTCGCCACGGTGAGCGCCCGTATTAGAGAAATTGGCATCCGCAAAGCGGTGGGGGCGACGCGTCGTGAGATCCTGCTGCAGTTCCTCTCCGAAGCTGTAATGATCTCCTTGATTGGTGGGACTATTGGCACCTTGGCCGGGCTGGCGCTGCCATTTTCGCTCCGGGTCTTCACCCATTACCAGCTTCCGGTGTCTGGACTTTCGGCCCTGATCGCAATGCTGGTCTCGTGCCTGATCGGCGTCACCTTTGGCACCCTTCCCGCCAAGAATGCTTCGAGATTAGATCCTGTGGAATCTTTGAGGTACGAGTGAAGCAGCGAAAGACGTCGTCAAGCTTCTTACAGGCGCATCCGTCGTAACAGGTCCTGGAAGCGGGTATCGGTGCGTATGGAGTCGTAGTCGCGATTGATGTTGAGATACACGAGGGCGGCGGCGCGCTCGTCGTAGGCTTTGTTCAGCCAGGTGAAGGCTTCGTCATTCCTGCCTAAAGCGGTGCAGGTTGCGGCAATCTCGGCAGGAGGCATGTACTGCCTGGTGGCGAGCTGCAACAGCTCATTCAGAATTTGTGTAGCCCGGACTTTTTGCCCGGCAGCGGCGTAGGACCGCGCCAGGAAAGCCTTGGCTACCGGATCTCCATGCGAGAGTTCCACGCCCCGCGTGAATTCTGCCGTGGCTTCATCATGCTGCCCCTTGTACTGATAGGCCAGCCCGAGGACCCGATGCGCGAGGAGGAAGTTGGGATCCATTTCAATCGCTTTGCGGGCACTTTGAATCGCACGGTCGTAATCGCGCGCCATGAGGTAGGTCCAGCCCATGTGCTCATTCATGACGGTGTCGGAAGGGGACAACTCCAGCGCACGCCGGGCTTCGGAGATGGCTTCGTTAGTTCGTCCCAAGGCCATCAACTCGTGCGAGTACCAGTGGTGAGCATTGTCGTAGCCCGGATTCAAAGCGATGGCACGCTTGAACTCCTGCTCGGCTCCGGCCCAATCCCAATCGTAAGTGAACTTGATGTAACCCAGCGAAGCGTGGGCCTCCGCCAGACTGTCGTCGATGGCGAGGGCTTTGGCCGCCGCCGCTTCCGCTTTGGGCATGGCCTCATGCGGAGGCAGAATGATATATCCGTAAGAGCCCGCGAGCGTATAGGAGTCGGCCAGACCAACATACGCGATCGCATAGTTGGGATCCGCCAGGATTGCCTGCTGGAAATAATCAATGCTTCTCTTCACGCCATCCACGGTCCGCTTGTTCCAGAAGAAGCGGCCCTTCATGTAAAGCTGGTAGGCGTCATTGTTTTCCGTGAACGGCCGCAAAAGCTGACGTTGTTCTTCGCCGCTCAGGTTAATGGTGAGCGCGTTGGCAACCTTTTGCGAAATCGAATCCTCCACGCTGAACATGTCGGTGAATTTCTCGTCGAACTCGTCGCCCCACAGCAGCTCGCCATCGGCAACCCGCAGGAGCCGCACTGTGACCCTGGTTCGATCTCCCGAGCGCTGAATGCTACCTTCCAATACCGACTGCACCGCCAGCTGCCGGCCCGCGGCAATGGGATCGTCGACTGTCGCGTATTTGCGCACCGCACCCACCGGCCGCACGATGATCTTGTGCAGGTTGCTCAAGCGTGTAATGAGCGCGTCGGTCATTCCCAGTCCGAGATATTCGTCTTCAGGCTTGGGATCGAGGGGACGAAACGGCAGGATCGCGATGGACCGCTCGGATGCACTGACCGTCGTGGATTTAGCCTTCCAGTGTGACCAGTAATAAAACAGACCTAACACCAGCGCGACACAGATGACGGTCATCAGCAGGACCCTGGTCGCCGAGGTCTTCCATCCGAGAGTTGGCGGCGGCTGCTGAGGCGGGGTTGCGGGAGAGGCAACCAAGGGCGGCGCTGCGCAGGACTGGGGCCTGAAAAGCGGGCGCAACGCTGGCAGCGACACCCAACGAGGCCGATACCGCGAGTGCCGGTGGAATTACATCTTCATTACCTTTTTGTGAATCAAGCTTTGTCTCGCTAATGGTCGGCTCGTCAGCGTCCTCGCATTCGGTCGCGGCGGCATTAAAGCGATACCCCTTACGCGGAACAGTCTCAATGTAAGGTTGGCCATCGGACATACTGCCTAAGGCCTTCCGCAGTAACGAAATATTCACAGTAATGTTGGTCTCTTCGACGAAACTGTCAGGCCAAATCGCCTCCATCAGGACGTCGCGCTTTACCAGGTGACCGCGGTTCTGTAGCAAGTACAACAAGATGTCGAAGGCCTTGGGAGCCAAAGGCACCGAAGTGTGGTGGCGCAGAAGCAGATGCTCGCTGGGATAAAGCCGAAACTCGCCGAATCGGAAGTACTTATTTTTCAAGGCTATAACCCGCTAACGCGTGCCTCAGAGGGTTTCCAACAAACCGTGACGACTCCCAAATGACTGGTTTGTTGATTGTGAGTTCAGTTGCAGCAGATAGTAAGTCCAGCGATGCTCAAATCACCATACCAATCGCCGGTCGATGAGTGGTTATTTTAGCGCAAACTGCGTGCGATGAAATCAACTCCGGCAGACTGGGGTTGCTATAGATCGATTTTTTGCTTAGAGCTCTGGCTGGAAATTGTGAGGATTGTTCTTCAGGTCCGCGGCGAGCAGTCGATGGAACAGATGTTCGCCGGCCTCCCGCCGCACCGATAGCCGTCCGGCTTCGTATGCGCGCGAGTGCAAGCCGCGCTGCACCGCCTCACATATTCCCATGTCTTCATCGTTGATGCGTTCGCCAACTAGCGATGCTTTGAAGGTTGCGCTCCGCGGCAGAGTCGGTCACATCGTCGAAGTAGAAATCGAAGATTACCTTGCAGCGATCGACCCCATCCGGCAGCACCAGGTTTGTGTCCATATATCCCTTGTAGAGATTGATCATGAAGTTGGGATACTGCCAGAAGTACCAGGCGCGGTCGCCGGTGCGCGTTATTGAGGTGTCAGCGTCCTCGTTTGAGGCGACCATTGGACTCGATTGCAAGCAGTACCGGTCTTCATTCTCGATGGTGTACTGCTTGTACTCCAGCACGCTATTCAGCGCTTTGTGCAGATGAGGAACGTGATAGCCACCGTCGAGATAGTTGTCCACGAACACTTTCCAGTTACAGTTCAGACTGTACGACCGGCGCTCAAAAAAATGAACTGAGCCGAGATTGAGTGGAGCAACTCGTCGCACCAGGTTTCCCAGGAAATCCGTAAGGGGCGCAGCTTTCGGGTCGAGGTTCACGAAGACGAACGGTTCCCAGGTTTCCACCCGCACGGGGAGCAGGCCGTTCTGCCCGCGATCGAAGGAGCAGACGCCTTCAAACTCTGGCGCGCCCTTGAGCGAGCCGTCAAGACCGTAGCTCCAGCCATGATAGGGACAACGCAGAATGTTGGCCGTACCTTGCTCCTCGGTCACGACGGCAGCGGCATGGTGCCGGCAGACGTTGTAGAATCCCCGCAACTGCTGGTCGTTACCGCGCACGACAACGATCGGTTCGCCGGCGAGATCTGTAGTGACGTATTGGCCGGCTTGCTGCACCTGATCTGTCCGCCCCACGACTTGCCACGTGCGCCCAAAAACGCGCTGGCGCTCCAGTTCGGCTACGCGTGCGTCGACGTACCACGACGCCGGAATGGTGTAGGCCTGCTCTAGCGGGCTACGCTCGTCGTAGGAGGCGAGGATGTCGTGCAGCGAAGGGTCCATCTACAAGACTCCGAATCAGTTTCGAAAACGACTACCTCGGCGGCCTTTAAAGGAGCGCTGCCGAAGCGGTTTTTTCGAGATGATAGCAGGGAGCGCATAACAAAAGAGTTGACGGCCAGCCGCTGCCGTGTTTCCTTGTCCCCATGCGTTCCCCAGCAGAGTCTCTGGAAGTTGTGCAGGCTACGCCGGCCGATGTGGGCGAGGTGGTGCCGCTCTTCGATGCCTACCGGCAGTTCTACAAGAAGCCTTCCGACTTGGAGGCGGCGCGCCGCTTTCTTTTCGCGCGGTTGAGCAAAGGCGAGTCGGTGCTGTTCGTCGCTCATCACGACGGACGAGCAGTAGGCTTCGTGCATCTCTACCCCGTATTCTCCTCTGTCAACCTGACGCGACAATGGATCCTCAACGACCTTTACGTGGTCGCGGACGCGCGCAAACAGGGAGTAGGACGCGCCCTAATGAAACGCGCTCATCAGTTGGCAGAGGACACGCAAGCCCACAGCCTGACCTTGGAAACCGCGATCGACAATCATGCTTCGCAACAACTGTACGAAAGTTTGGGTTGGAAGCGCGACGAGGAGTTCTATCGGTATTGTTTGCCGTTGTGATTGTCATCACGAACCGACTTTAGTCGGTGAGGGATCTGCTTCATTGAGTTTTCCGGCGAGCTGTTTCAGCTGCTGACCAAACGCGAATCGTTCTGCCAACAATACGGCTTTGATGGCCAAGCGAATGCAACCGTCGACTACAACCAGTCCGCTTTCGCCTTCGCCTGACACTTCTCCGCAACCCAAGCGAGTCCTGGGTTTCCGCGACCTCGTCATGTTCTATGTGGTCGCCACGCTGAGCCTTCGCTGGATTGCGGTTGCAGCCAGCGCGGGACCGGGCACGTTGGTGATTTGGCTGATCGGCCTGGCGACTATATTCGTCCCGCTGGCTTTGTGCGTACTCGAACTCTCCTCGCGCTATCCGCAGGAAGGCGGCATGTATGTCTGGAGCAAGCGCGCCTTCGGTGACTTCGCCGGCTTTCTGACCGGATGGATTTACTGGACCAGCAACCTGCCTTATTTTCCCGCGGTCCTCTACTTCGCGGCCAGCAATGCGCTTTACGTAGGCGGCAGCAGATGGAAGGGTCTGCAAGGCAATGCCGCATTCTTCATGGCGTTTTCGCTGCTCGGCCTGGGATTGGCGCTGGCTCTGAACATCGTCGGCCTCGATATCGGCAAATGGCTAAGCAATCTGGGGGCAATCGGAACCTGGCTGCCCGTGGCGCTGCTTTGCATTGTCGGAGTTTTGGCGTGGATGAAGTTCGGCTCGGCTACGTCTTTCACCGCAGCCTCGATGAAGCCGTCGCTCCACTGGGGAACGATCGGCGTTTGGTCGACCGTGCTCTATGCATTCAGCGGGGCGGAGTCGGCATCTTTCATGGGTGGTGAAATCAAGAACGCGCGACGCACCATTCCGCGTGCCCTGCTCATCGCGGGGATTCTCATCACTGCGGGCTACATGCTGGGAACGGTAGCGATGCTCGTCGTGCTGCCGCACAGTCAGCTGAATAGTCTTGAAGGAATCATGCAGGCGATTTCCAGCAGTGCCGAGCGTGTGGGCTGGAGCGGTTTGGGACCGGCAGTGGCGCTGCTGATCTGCATCTCTAACCTCGGCGGAGTGGGCGCCTACCTCGCGGCGCTGTCGCGCATCCCATTCGTTGCCGGCATCGATCGATTCCTGCCGCCGGCATTCGCCCGCGTTCATCCGAAATGGGGAACGCCGTACATTTCGCTGATCGTGCAATCTCTCTGCTGCGTGCTCTTTATCGTGCTGGGACAATTCGGCAGCACCGTCCACGGCGCTTATCAGGTCTTGATAAGCATGACGATTATCACCAATTTTGTTCCGTATCTGTTCATGTTTGCCGCGATGATTCGCCTGCAGCGCGAGCCAGTCGAGCCTGGTGTAGTCCGAGTTCCGGGCGGAAAGCCAGTTGCGATCGCACTGGCGATCGTAGGTTTCGTGACCACCTGCGCGGTCATTCTGGGCTCGATGGTTCCCGAGGCAAGCGAACCGAATAAGATACTTGCGATCGCGAAGATCTTGCTGCTTAATGCAATTCTGTTTGGCGGAGGGATGCTGCTGTATTTCTTCGGACGGCGGAGGGCGAAAGTGAGGAGCAGGTCGAATTTTTGCACGGGCTGATACTTGCCTGCTTTTACTAGAGCGTTGATTCGCAGCGGTATAATAGGCTCTTACCTCAGGAGTTACCCAACAGTATGAGTGGAACTAACGGCAGCAATGGTAACGTCGCAACTCCAGTAAAGCCGCGCGCTGAGTGGATTACCAAGCGTCGCGAAGAGGCTACGGGCAGCGGCGACACCAACATGTCGCAAATGCATTTTGCGCGCAAAGGCCTGCTCACCGAAGAAATGCTTTTTGTCGCCGAACGCGAGCAGGTCGCGCCCGAGCTCATCCGCGACGAGGTTGCCGCCGGGCGCATGATCATTCCCGCCAACGTCAACCATCCTGAGTTGGAGCCGATGTGCATCGGGGTGGCGTCGAAATGCAAGATCAATTCCAACATCGGTAATTCGTCGGTCACCAGCAATGTTGATGAGGAGCTGAAGAAGCTGCACACCTCGGTCCACTACGGCGCTGACACGGTGATGGACCTCTCGACCGGCGGCGGCATTCACGAAATCCGCGAAGCCATCCTGCGGCATTCGCCGGTACCGATCGGCACCGTGCCGATCTACGAGGCCGTCTCGCGGGTGAAGCGCATCGAGGACCTGAACGCCGACGTCATGCTCGAGGTGATCGAAGAGCAGGCCGAGCAGGGCGTGGATTACATGACCATCCATGCGGGCGTGCTGGTGGAATACCTTCCGCTGATTACCAAGCGCATCACCGGCATCGTGAGCCGTGGCGGCGCGATCCTGGCGCAGTGGATGGCGCATCATCATAAGCAGAACTTCCTCTACGAACGCTTTGACGACATCACCAAAATTCTTGCCAAGCATGACGTTAGCTACTCGCTGGGCGACGGTCTTCGCCCCGGTTGCATTGCCGATGCCAGCGACGAGGCGCAATTTGCCGAGCTTAAGACGCTGGGCGAGCTGACGAAGAAGGCCTGGGAGCGCGATGTGCAGGTCATGATTGAGGGCCCCGGGCACATTCCGCTCGACAAGATCAAGGAGCAGGTGGAGAAGGAAGTTGAACTCTGCTACGGCGCGCCGTTCTACACACTGGGCCCGCTGGTGATCGACATTGCGCCCGGCTATGATCACATCACCTCTGCCATCGGCGCGGCGATGATTGGCTGGTATGGCGCGGCGATGCTCTGCTACGTGACTCCCAAGGAGCACCTCGGCCTGCCGAATGACAAAGACGTGAAGGACGGCATCATCGCTTACAAGATTGCGGCCCACGCCGCCGACGTAGCGCGGCATCGTCCGGGAGCGCGCGACCGCGATGACGCGATCAGCTATGCGCGCTACACCTTCGATTGGGACAAGCAGTTTGCTCTGTCGCTCGATCCCGAGACAGCGCGCAGCATGCACGACGAGACGCTGCCCGACGCGTATTACAAAGAGGCGGCATTCTGCTCCATGTGCGGCCCGAAGTTCTGCTCCATGAACTACTCAGCCAAGGTGGACGAGTACAACAAGCAGGTGCACGGCGTGGAGAAGAAAGACTATTCAGAGCTGATGAACAAGCTGGTGGCGATCAAGTAGCAACTAGCAATTAGCAACTAGCAATTAGAGCCGCGCTGATCAAGATGCAGGGATATGTTTGGAGCTCCTTAACTAAGCAGCAAATCGGTGCCTATGCAGAATACTTCGTCAAGATGGACGCGCGACTCGACTGAATTGCCTCAATAGTTGCAACATTGGCCGGAACCGTCACTAAACAATCCGAACAGATCGAATCGCATGAGCGTCGGCTGGGGCGCCTGGAAGGTCATTCCGATTAGCAGCCCGCAGGCTACATTCGGCCTTGCGACTTGTGCGCGCTTTCTCAGCAATTTCCGATCAAGTAATCAAATCGTAATCTTCGCACCGCTCTAGCTCCATTTTCCTTTGCTACACTCGCTGAGTGAGAAGAATCCGCCCGAACGCCTGGGTCTTCGCCTGCCTTTCGGGTGTTCTGCAGGTGCTGATCTTTCCCAAGCCTGCGCTTTATCTGCTGAGCTGGGTGGCGCTGGCGCCGCTGATTTACGCCATCCTGAAATGCCGCGAGCAAGATGTGACCATGGCGCTCGCCGATGGCGGACTCTTCCTTGCGCCCGCTACGCCGTGGCAAGGATTCCTGCTTGGCTACGTGAGCGGCGTCATCTGGTACCTCGGCAGTTGCTATTGGGTCTTCTACGTTATGCACGTGTACGGCGGGATTGGTGTTGCCACATCGTGCGTGCTCCTCTTGATGTACGCGCTGTATCTCGCCCTTTATCACGGATTGTTTGGATTTCTGCTCGCTCTTATCGCGGCCCGGCGGAACGGTTTCAGCTTACGGGCGCTGGTCTTTACACCTTTCCTTTGGGTTGCCATTGAGTTGGCGCGCACCTACATTACGGGATTTCCCTGGGACCTGCTGGGCACAACGCAGATCGACAACATTCCCCTTTCCCGTGTTGCCACGGTCACCGGAGTGTACGGCCTCTCCTTCGAGATTGTGCTAGTCAATACCGCGGTTGCAGCCGCCTTCCTGGTGCCGCACGCGCGCCGCAAAGTTTTACTTACCGCGGCGCTGGCTGCGGCTATCGCTCTACATGCCGGCAAATTGATAAAGCCCGAAGCGCTGCCAACCAGCGACGGCGCGACCCTGGTACAGGCAAATATTCCCATTCTCGATTCTGGTGCGTGGACGCTCGACTACCTCACACAGACGCTCGACTCGCTGGCAGCGCTGAGTGTACTCCCGCAGCACAACAAAGCCGGCACGCCCGGACTGATCATTTGGCCGGAATCGCCAGCGCCATTTTTTGTGACCGATCTGCACGTGCGCAGCACTCTGGCCAATGTGGCCCGCAGCACGAATTCGTATATCATCGCGGGGTCGATCGGTATCGAGCACACGGGCGAGCCGAATCGTCAGCCCGACGTCTACAATTCGGCGGCCGTGATTGAGCCCAACGGCGCATGGACCGCGCGCTACGACAAGATCCATCTGGTGCCATTCGGTGAGTACGTGCCGTTCGAAAAACTCTTCAGCTTTGCTGGAGGTCTCACCCAGCAAGTGGGGACCTTTGCCCGCGGTCAATCACGACTGCCACTGCAAGTTGGCGACACCAAGATTGGCACGTTCATCTGTTACGAGTCGATCTTCCCGGATGAAGTGCGGCAGTTCGCAAAAAATGGTGCTGAGTTGTTCGTCAACATCTCGAACGACGGCTGGTACGGCGAGGGAGGTGCTCCGTGGCAGCACCTGAACCAGGCTCGAATGCGCGCGGTGGAAAACAATCGCTGGCTGCTGCGCGATACCAACACCGGCATTACGGCGGTGATTGACCCCCTGGGCCGCGTAGTGGCCGAGGCTCCGCGCAATCAGCGCACACAATTGCAGGCTGCTTATTCGCTGGAAGAAACCACCACATTTTACACCCGCCACGGAGATTGGTTCCCGCTGGTGTGTGCGATAATCACCTTGCTGGGGCTACTGTTGCGTGTCTTCGCGCCGGCCGCGATGGCGCAGCCGTCAGTTGTGGACAATGTTTAATTCACCACAGAGATACCGAAACACAGAGAATCAAGAGCTAAAGTCAGAGGCAAGCGCTGCGATTGCCGCGGATCAAGCGAAAAGCGGACCCCAACATGGTCGAAGAATTAGAACAGGAATACGCAGCCCTCCGGGACAAGGTGCACGATCTACAGGAGTATCTTTGACGCGCCCAAGCTGCGCGAAAAACTGAGCCAGATCGAGAAGCAAACTGCCGATCCTACACTCTGGTCGAACCCCGAAAAATCACAACAGGTCATGCGCGAGAAGAAGCGCCTAGACAGCTTGCTCGCAACTGAGACTGAACTGGCGCGGCGGTCAAGCGACATCGCCGCATATTTTGACCTGGCGCGCGAAGGGGAGGACGTCTCCTCGGAGCTTCGGCGCGAAGTGGACATGCTGCGTGGACTGGTTGAGAAGCTCGAGACCGAGACCCTGCTGTCCGGTGAGAACGACGAGCGCAGTGCGATCGTAACCATTCATCCGGGCGCCGGCGGTACTGAGTCGCAGGATTGGGCCGAGATGCTGATGCGCATGTACCTACGCTGGGCTGAGCGTCAGGGCTTTTCCACGCAGCTCTATGAGTATCAGCCGGGCGACGAGGCGGGCATAAAGTCGGCAACCTTCGGCGTCAATGGCGAGCACGCCTATGGGCTGTTGACCAGCGAGATTGGCGTGCACCGCCTGGTCCGGATCTCGCCGTTTGACCAGGCCAAGCGGCGCCACACCTCGTTTGCCAGCGTATATGTTTCGCCGGAAATTGACGAAACTATCGAGATCAACATCAAGCCGGAAGATATTCGCACGGATACCTATCGCTCTGGTGGCAAGGGCGGACAGCACGTCAACACCACGGATTCGGCGGTGCGAATCACGCACCTCCCAACGGGAATCGTGGTCGCCTGCCAAAACGAACGCTCGCAGCACAAGAACCGTGAGCGTGCCATGAGCATCCTTCGTTCACGGCTCTACGAGTACGAACTGGAAAAGAAGCGCGCGGTAACCAAGGGCATCGAGGATTCCAAGCTAGACATCGACTTCGGCTCGCAGATCCGATCGTACGTGTTGCAACCATATCGCATGGTGAAGGACCTGCGGACGCGAGTCGAGATTGGCGACGTGGATCGCGTGCTAGATGGAGACTTGAACGAACTAATTCGAGGGTATCTGCAGTTGCGAAGGAAAGAGCAAAGGGAGTAGGGTGCAGCCGCAGAGTGGCGTCGGTTGGTGAAGCGGACGCGGGCTCTGCTGGAGAGTAGCCCGTCAGGAATAACCGGATGGAAACTCATCCATGGTGATGGGCGCGGGCACGGTCGCGAGATCGCGCCCTCATCTCACCCCGCTGGATTATTTCCCTGCCTGGTTCGCCGTTCCTGCTCTTGCACGAACAGCCGCTTCCGTCTGGCGCAAAGAGGTCAACATCGAGTTCTTCGCGACCCTGCGCACCATGGGATCGACCATCCAGCGAACCGCGAACGGAATTTCCCGGCTCAGGACAATCGCCTCCAGTTCGATGTAGACGCCACCATCTCTCTCCTCGAACCTGGCAAAACCATAGACGCACCAGATGTAGCCATTGCCGTGGCCGGGTGGAAGTTCCTGCGCATCAGACCGGCCGTAGTGCCGTACCTCCTGCACCCGGGTGGTGTGGACGACGCTGTACCAGCGCTGTTCGTCCACCTGGTGGTAGCAAGATTCGTAGTCGCTGTCGACCGCAGTCGAGGACACGACCTCCTTGTTTGCCAGAAGCAGCGAGTACGTGTCGCACTCTGCCGCAGTGCCCCGCAGCTTGGACTCGACCACCGTAGGCTTGTAAAACTCCGGGTAGTGACTGTAATCCCGGGCCACCGACAAGACGTCTTCAAGCGTAGCGTCGGGGATGAAGGCCGCCCCTATCCAATCGTGGATTAAGCCGGAGGGCACAGGCTTCGGATTGTGCTGGCCGACCGGCGAAACCAGAATGTTACCCGCGCGAACGCGTTGGATGCGGTCCGGCACTTCGTCGACCCAGAGAAACGGACTGTGGAGACGGCCGTCCATCTCTGAATTTGCCTTTTGGATGTATGCATCCCAGGCGTTCAAGGTCTCTTCCTTTAACTCAGCCCCATCCGACGCTGCCGGAGAAACCAGAAAACTCACGCACACAAGGCTAAGCAGAAATCTGCGGGCATCGCGAACATGCAAATTCATTCTGCTCATTTCCCTGTCAAAGGCAGCTGTGGACGCGGCTGAACCACAGCGTCGCGATGGTGCGACGTCCCTTTCTGTTCTCCAGTCTGGTTGGATGTGCAATAACTATGCCAGATGCGGGTTTCGCGATGTGGCGATGGGGATTCCCATCCTTTGTCCTATAATTGGCCTGTGCTAACCGACGAAGACAAGCAGTGGATCAGAGAACAACTTGAGAAGGTCGAGACCACTCTGCTGACCGAGTTTCACAAGCGGGCTTCACCTGTGGAATTACGTCAGCGGAGCCATGCGGCAGCTCTACGGGGGCTGGACGCGGAAGTTGAATCCCTGTCGGACCGGCTCAAGAACCTGGAAGGCCACTGATTCCCTACACCCGTGCCAGGTGCACCCCAAACCATTTCTTCCGATCGCACCAGGTGTGCTCCAGGGTGAAGCCGCTGTCGCGCAGGATCTGTTCAATCATGTCGTCGGTGTATTTGTAGCTGTTCTCGGTGTGGATGCGTTCGCCGGGCGCGAACGACAGGTCCAGGTCGAGTGCGGGGATGAAGACATTTTGCGCGGTAGTGCTTTCCAGGTAGGCTTCGATGCGCGACAGTCGGCGGTTCCACATCGGAATGTGGAGGAAGAGGTCGACGTCGAAGTCGGCATCGAACTCGCGATTCAAGCGCGCCAGAATATTCTTGTTAAACTGCGCGGTGATGCCCTGCGAATCGTCATACGCGGGCAGAATGATCTTCGGACTCTTGGCAAAATCGGCGCCCAGCAGCAGTGCGTCGCCCGCGCGCAGCGTTCTCCGGATACGCCGCAAAATCCGTATCGCCTCTTCCGGCTCAAAGTTCCCAATACTCGATCCGATGTAGAGCACCAGCTTGCGGCCGCTGATGCGGCTCAGCGCAGGCACGCCTCCGGTGTAATCGGCGACGATGGGATTCACCCGCAGTTCCGGAAATTGCCGGCCGAGTTGGTCCACGGCTTCCTGCAAGGCGGAAGGTGAAACATCAATCGGGTAAAAAAGCGCGCGTCTCTGCCGGACCAGTAATTTCTCAATCAGAATGGAGGTCTTGGTGGCCGTGCCGGCGCCGAGTTCGACCAGGGTCAACGCGCTTCCCGCCTGCTGCAGCATCTCGCCGGCATAGTTCTCGAAGATCGACCGCTCGGTGCGGGTAAGGTAGTATTCCGGCAACTCCGTGATTTGTTCGAAGAGGGCGGAGCCGATCTCGTCGTAGAACAGTTTCGACGGAAGCCACTTGGGTGTCGCCGTGAGACCCTCGAGTACTTCCAGCGCAATTGCATCATTCGCCAGGTACTGAAGTTGCTTGCTAGTTGCCATTGGCCAACCGTATGCCCATAAATTGCCAGCGCACGTGGGGCGGAAAGAAGTTGCGATAGGTTGCTCGAATGTGGGACTGCGGCGTTGCGCAGGAGCCGCCGCGTAACACCATCTGATTGCACATGAACTTGCCGTTGTATTCTCCGACTGCTCCCGCGGCCGGCTTGAAACCGGGATACGGTGCGTATGCGCTGGCCGTCCACTCCCAGACATCGCCAAACATCTGCGCCAACGGCTCCGCCGCCGCTTGGTCCAACGCGCGCGGATGCAGATACCCGGCTCTCCAGCAGATTTCCCGCCACTGGGCAAGATCTGGCGGCAACTTCCCACTCGAATTCGGCGGGGAGTCGCGCGCCCGCCCAACGAGAAAAGGCGTCGGCCTCGTAATAACTGATATGACAAACCGGCTCGTTTAGCTCCACGGGCTTCATGCCTTCAACCGTGTAATGCCACCACTCGCCATTTCGCTGCTCCCAGTAGAGGGGCGCGCTCCATTGATTGTTGCGAACGCAGTCCCACCCGTCGGAAAACCACAGGTTGGCTGTGCCGTAACCGTTGTCGCGCATGAATTCCAGATACTCGCCGTTGGTCACCAATCGCGAAGCCAGGCGAAATGCTTCGAGATAAACATTGTGACGTGGGCCTTCATTGTCGAAGGCGAAGCTCTCGCCCGCAAAACCAACGCTGTAGATTCCTTCGTCAAAGCGTCGCCATTCCATCGGGGACACGGAGACAGAAGCTCTCTGTGTGTGGTGATTTTCCTGCGGCGGGTAAAATGCCGGCCGAAGCGGATTTGTCCACAGCCCATTCTTCACATCGGTGACGATCAATTCCTGGTGCTGCTGCTCATGGTTGATCCCGAGCGTCACCAGCGCGGTCAATTCCGGCGCGGCCTCGGTTGTAAGCATATGCACCATGGCATCGTCCACGTAGGCGCGGTAGGCATGCACCTCGTCTAATCCCGGACGCGACAATATGTGCCGCAACGTCCGCAACGGCCGGTCGCCGACTGCGTTGTAGTAGGAATTGAACAGATTGCGAAACGCGGGATTATAGGGATAGTAGCCGTTCTGTGCGCTGAGAAGAAAAGTCTCGAAGAACCAGGTCGTATGCGCGAGGTGCCACTTGGCCGGGCTGGCGTCGGGCATTGGCTGCAGGCTGTGGTCCTCCACGCTGAGGGGAGAACAGATCTGCAGAGAGGCCTCGCGCACCGCCAGGTACTTTTCCAGCAGCGAGGCTTCACCCGGGCTTACGGCAGACATCGGCAGATCGCGAGTTGGGCTGGTGCTATGCATAAACGCTGCAATCGTGGATCGCCAGTAAGATGCAGAAATCGAACATTGCGGCTAAGGGCACCCTCGCACGGGAGGATGTAGCTTTTTGCCGCCTCAAGAGCAGATGCGGAGATTGCAAGAAGGCTCCAAAATTTAGCTGAAATATTGTGGCCAGACTGGCGGGTCAAGCGTGGCCAAAAATTTCCGGGTCCAACGAGCGGGAATCGGGCTCGGAGGCCTGGAGGAAGTTTGAGAAGCCGCTTTGAAAGGGCATGCCTTTAGGCGTGCCGAAAAGACGGCGGGAGGCGGCCGGCTTCAGCCGCTGGGGGAATTCGTTTCGAAAAACACACGGACATTGCCGATATCGGAACACTTCTTCCGGGCCGAAAGACCGATTTCTCATCGGCTCATTAACGTGGTTTTTCAGCAAACCACTGCCCCTTGCCTCTTCAAGCCTGCCCTTACTGCGTCTGCTGTAATTTGGCGATCAGCTTCTGCGCCAGGTTCTCTTCCGACTCTGACCACAGCACGCGTCCGCTCAGCGCGCAATTTTTTTCGACGGCCGCAGAGAATGCGACCAGCTTGGCAATGTTGGCGCGCAGATACTTTTCGATGAACGGGGAAAGCGTCAGCCCTTCGTACACGAAGGATGTATCCAGCCCAAAGTCCACCTCGACATGCCCGTCTTCGCTGTAGATGCCCTCGTCGAATTGAACTCCATGCACCAAAAAGCGCACCGCAACTGGACGCTGCACCCAATCGTCGCCGTGCTCGTCTTCGTTCGGCACCCAAAGGTCCCAAAACGCCTCGAAGACAAAGGCGAAATCGTCATGCACAAATTCGCCGGCCACTTCGGCAGCTTCCTCTGGCGAGATGCCCGGCGTGAAGCGGCGTTCCAGCACCGTTGGCTCTGACCATGCCACCGGATGCACCGACAAGTAGGTGATACCCTCGCGCACCGCCGAGAAAGGGAATTGCCGCAGGACGCTCACCGCGCGCGGCATCATCTCGCCTTCGCGGAAACTGGGAAACCAGATGCTCAAATAAAGCGAGTCAGCCATCGCGATATTTTAGCGCGTCTGACGTTCGTCGGCGCGTGAGTGAGTGCGAGTCTAGGGCGAAGAAAATCCCCGCCCAAGCAAAAGACGCTTGGGCGGGGGACCCGGCGCCCTAGGAGCCGACACGGTTATCTAATCAGCCCCTACCTTACTGAGGTAGGACTGATGACGATGTTTCCTACTGCAACGGGCTGACGGGCGTTGACATAGACCTGTGCCGCCGCATCGTTACCAATTACCCCAATATCCAGTGTGCAGGCATCGAGAAGTGCATCGCCTATCACACCCGCCGTCGTGCAGACAGCTCGGGATTGCTCATACAGCCGCGGAGGGAGCTGTCTCGCGTAGAAGGGTATTAGAGGGTTGCCGATCTCAGTTTGTTCTCCGCATACCGACAGCAGATCCTCTCCATCGAATCCGGAGCGCCAGCTTTGGCCATAGACGTGATAGAACTCTCCGAAAGCAAATGGGGCCGTCAGCACAAACCCTTCCTTCGCGGCGATCTGGTTAACGTCTTGGTTAGCGTTGGCGGCAAGACCAGTGAGGTTAGCCGGCCAGTGTCCCAGGCCAATGGTGAGGTTGATCCAGGACGTGGGGGAATATGTGTTGACTACGGCGTTCACGGAATTGCCGCTCTGGTCGGTGGCGTTGTAAGCGTCGCCGACTCGCCAGATATCGACACCGTTGGGCGTGGAATAGACTTGGCCGTCGCCCAGTTCAATGAACCGGCCGTTGACGAAGAGTTCAGAGCCCCCGAATTGTGTCGGCCCGCAGACGGCGACCGTGTCTAGGCCCATCTGGGCCGCGATGTCATGATTTACAGCTGCGTTCGGCCATGTTGGCGCGCCCGAAACTTGCCGCGCCTCAACGAGGAAGTCCGGATCCTCTTGCGCCACGACGAAATCGCCCGACGCCTGGAAATCGTAATGCAAGCCCATGGCCGTATACAGATGGGTATCGCCTACGCTGGTTGCGGCCGCGCAGTTGGCGCTTCCGCTACTCGCCGCGTTCTGATCGAAGAGGAGAGCCGGTCCCGGCGCGCTTGGGGCAGGAGGACTTAGCGGGAAGCTGAGGTTGTTCGTCTCACCGGTGAAACCTACCGCCACGCAGTTTGGAGGGGCTGTGCCTCCATAGACGATACTGTTCCTGATCTGCATGTCCGCGCCGTTGTTGAAAACCGCGCCGCTCGCGCAGCAGTCGCCGACCATGTTGTATTCGGCTTGCAGCCAACCAGCTGCCAGATGGACAGAATTGTCACCGACCGACATTGTACCTACGGTGCCTACAAAAAAAATGGCCTCATCGCTTGTCGCCGTGACTACGCCACTCAAACTTAGTTGATTCAGCTGGCTGATTGCCGGATTCTGTGCGCCTGCCGCCGGGCTGTTCTTGTAGCAGTCGCCCACACCATCACTCAGCCACCCTACCGGGCAAGAAGTTAGTCCGAACATCCAGTACTGAATGTAGACACAGGCGTGGGTGCTTGATGAACAGCCCCCTTGGAAGGGGAGGCCACTACCGTCGTTCTCGTATACGAACTGCTCCCAAGCACATCCCGCGCTGGGAGACGGACAAAGACTGCTTCCCTTGAAGAAGTTGCTGTTGAGCTGGAGCGTATACGCGTTCGGGACAGTAAAACTCCCGTAATTGCTGCTCACACTGGTCACGCCGGTCACGGTGTCGAACTTACCAGTCGCGGTGGAGATGCGGCCGGTTGGCGCCTCGGCCGAAACATCGTTGCCATTACCCACGATGAGAGGCCGGGGCCCCTGCTTCTGGCCCATCGGAAGGGTTGGCGCGGGAATACACGCAATCTCGTGCCACTCCTTGTCGGGGTACTGGGCCTCGAAACAGCCCTTCTTGGGCGCGGGAACTTGCGAAATGGAGACTTGCCACTCATCGAGAAGCCGCAACTCCTCCGGCGACAGCTGCTGATTTGAGGGCGGAGGGGCTGTCTGCGCAGCTTCTTCCTGTGCATACGCCGACAATGCCATGGTGACAGCCATCGCGAAGAAGATGGCCAGTTTCAGGGTGGTGAAGTTCTGCTTTTTCATACGATCCTCCTTATGGAACGTGGTTTGGGGTTGAACTGCGACCTCGTTGGTGTGCTGTTTGCTGATTTGGGTTTTCATAGTGACCTCCTTGTGGTCATAGCTTGTTGGCGGTGGTGGTTGAAGGTGGGGAAACAACTCACCGCTTAGCTGTTCCTCACGCCCTTGAACTTGGAAAATCTCACCGGGCAGGGAAGCGATCCGTCGGCGCTTCCCGAAGCGTTCGTCGTTTTGCCCGTTGGCCGAACGACGTCCGCTGCTATCGAAATACCGCCATGAAGCCATCCATATCCGCGCTGCCTCCGCTGCCCGGAGCCAAGTCGATCGGTGTCACCACGCGGATTGCCCTCTGGGGCTGGTTGAATCGACCGTAGGCTGCAGGGGTCTTTGGGCCATTGGCGCTCAAAACCACCTTCAGTTCGATTTCCTCCGACCCACAGACTCCGGACGCGTCATCCACCGGGCACAGATGAGCCAGGACATCACAGCTATCTGTCGTGTTGTCCAACGGGCAGAGGTGAGCCTGGACTGCAGCTGTTCCTGTACCGGTGATCGTCCCAAATTGCATTTGCAGGCTGGCGCCTGAGATGGGCTTCCCGTTGGGTTGGGCTTCAACGTCGTAGGAGACGAATGAATCCTCGGAGGCCGAAGCCCACTTGGCCTCAAACAACAGCCCAGGGTCGTCAGTCTCAGGAGTGGTTCCCGGCGTCAGCGATATGGCGTCGCTGGGCAGTCCGGCGGCTCCCTGGTGGTACTGAAAGTTCGAGAACTTCTTGTCGCCGATCATGCAGCCCTGGGCGCCCAGCTTTTCGTAATCGGAGAGCTTGCCGGGAGCACAGTGCGCGACTTGGGCGTGGGCGAACGAGAGCGCCGCAAGACTGAGCAACGCCGCGGCGGCGAGTTTCTTCACGGCGCTGCCTGCCCACAAAGGGGTCGTGATGTCAGAGGGGGTGGTTGTCTCGGTATGTGTAGTTTGGCTTTTCATGGTGACCTCCTTGTGGCCATGGGTTGTGGCGTCGGTCGGAAGTGGCTCGGCGCACGGCTGTGGTTTGGGAGCCGATTTCGCTTCCGGAGGCGGGATGGTCGTCGCACCTCCGGAAGCGTCCCCCCTTTGAGAGCGGGTCGCTTTCGCAATTTCCCGCTCTTGTGAACGCACAATGCGCCCATTCGCTCGCGGCATCAATGCACCAGCGGTGATTTGTGGGTGATCTAGAGGTGATTTATGGGTGATCCGGGGATGGGCGGGTAAGTGGCACATTAGAAAGGGGCCTACATGTCAGTAAACATGCAGCCCCTTAGTGTGGATATGCCAGGACAGTGGCCGAAAATGCCGTTAGCGGCCTCGTTAGGCCGTGCAGTTCGTCGAGCTACCTACGCACTTAGCCGTTTTTTCGCCTTGATCTCGTCCAAGAGCGCGTCGATTTTCTGCTGGCGCTCCAGCGCGTCGAGCCGGCCATCGATGTCGTCGCCCAGTATCTCCCCTCTGGCTTGTCCTATGGCTTCCTCTCGGGCGACTTTGGACCGCATCCGTTCGAAGGTGCGGTTCTCTCCCGTCGGAGTGATTTGGGCATCAGCCGCGCGGTTTACCGCTCGCGACCGGCGATGCTGCGCGATCAGCAGGTCGGCCTTGCCGCGGGCTTCGGAGAGCTTCAGTTCCAGCTTCTTCAGCGCCGACTTGAGGGCCTCGACCTGGGACCCCTGGTCGGCGATCTGCTGGTCGAAGCTCTCGGTAAGCTGCTGGAAGCTCATCGCACGCTCCAATGCTGCCCGGGCCAGCTCGTCGTCTTTCTTGTCGACGGCGAGTTCGGCCTTGCGCATCCATTCGGCGTGCTTGTCGGCGTTTTCCTTCTTGCGCTTCTCCAACAGATGAAGGTCGGCCAGCGCGATGGCCACTTGCGTCTTCACCTGCATGAACTGGTTTTCCATGTCCAGGATGACCTGCTTCAACATCTTCTCTGGATTTTCTGCCCGGTCAACCAAATCGTTGAGGTTGGCCCGCACCAGCGTTGCTACACGATCGAGTAATGCCATAACTGCTCCTTCCTTGGGCTAAAACTGCTCGCCGCGAACCGCTGCCAACAAGAAGGCGACGAGCAAGCCTCCCATGGCGCCTACAGGAACCGCTACGTTTGAGTGCGTGATGAACCGAACTACGACACCCAGTAATGTGCCGATCAATCCAAGATTCACCACTATCTGCGCGTTATCGGTTTCGGAATTCATACCAATCCTGTCAAGAGGGGACCGGCCTGCCGTCCCTCCGAGACTAAAGTCCTGCTATTAAGACGGCATCTACGGCACGGCTGAAGCCGTGCCCTTTCACCGTCACTTACCTGCCCCGGCCGCCTGTGACTTGCCATCGCCATCGCCTGGCGGCAGCTCGTCCGGCCGATTCGGTTTCTCACCGAGCGTCCTCACCTTGCCCAGCAGGTCCGACATCTTCATACCGGACAGCGCCTCAAACAGCGCCGGCACTTGCGCCGCCATTTCGGTGATATCGCCTGTGATCTTGTTCATCCCAGCCGAATGACCGTTGCCGGTGGAGACGATGGTGATCTTGTCGACATTGGCCAGCGGGCTGGCCAGCGCCTTCACAATCTCCGGCAGGTTAGTGAACAGCTTGTCCACGACCGCCGCCTGGTTGTACTCCTGATAGGCCTCGGCCTTCACGTTCATCGCCCGCGCTTCGGCGTCGCCCTTCTTGAAGATGATCTCGGCTTCCGCCTCGCCCTGCGCACGAATCGCGCTGGCATGGCCTTCGGCTTCGACTGTCAGCCGCTGCTTTTCGGCGCCGGCCAGCGTCTCGATCCGCTGCCGCTCGATCTCGGCCGCCTTCAGCACGGTGGCGATCAGTTCTTTCTCGCGGCGCAGGATTTCCGCCTCTTGCACCTTTACCTGCTGTTCTTTCTCGACTTGCTGCACCTTCACGGCCTCGGCGGTGACCTGCTGCTGCATGATGTTGGTCTGGATCTCGTACGCCTTGTCAGCCTGCGCCTGCTGGCGTTTCACCAGTTCGTTGTAGGTCGCCTTCTTTACCTCGAGATCGCGCTGTGCCTCGGCTTGCCGCGCCTGAGAGGCCGTCTCGGCGGCGACCCGCTCCTGGTCGGCTTGTGCTTTGGCGATAGCGGATTCGCGCAGCGCTATGGCGCGCTTGATCGCAGTATCGCGCTCCGCTTCGGCGGTGGCGACGTCGGCATCGCGCTTGATGCGCGCGATGTCCGGACGCCCCATGTTGGAGATGTATTCGTTCTTGTCGCGCACTTCCTTGATGGTGAACGAGATTACCTCCAGCCCCATCTTGTTCATGTCATCGGCGCAGGTGGAGCGCATTCGGTCGGCCACCATCTCCGGCTGCTTCACGATCTCTTCCACCGTGAGCTGCCCGATGATGCCGCGCAGGTGACCTTCCATCACCAGCCGAATAAGCGCTTCCCGGTCCCGCGGCGCCTTGGTTAGGAACTGCTCGGAAGCAGTCAAGACCGACTCCGGATCGGACTTCACCTTGATCTGCGCTACCGCCTCGACGGTAACGGCAACGCCCTGCTTGGTGTAGAGGTCCTGCTGCGGTGCGACGTCGAAGGACATCAACTCAAGCGATAACTCGCGGAAGGTCTCCACCATAGGGAAGATGACCGTGCCGTGTCCTTTCACCACGCGCGTGCCGCGAAATCCATACACAACGAGGACCTCGTTTGGTCCAGCTTTGCGGTAGAGCCTGGCAAATATACTGATCAGCAGCACCACCGCAGCCACTGCTGTCCAGGCAATGATTAACACTTCAGTTGGAATGTGGAATCCCATAGGCCTCCTTAAAGCAACTAGCAACTAGCACTTAGCACTTAGCTTTTAGCCTTGCGCCCGTATCTTCGAGCCCTAAAGGCTGCTCGTGTTTGCTGTCCGCGCATCACCTGTGACTGCCTTTCGCCTTAGAATCTCAGCGCCGTCTACTAAGAGCTAAAAGCTAAGAGCTAATTGCTAACTGCTAATTGCTAATTGCTAATTGCTAATTGCCTCTTCTTCCTCCGCCATTTCTTCCCACCGTCTCACGTAGGCAATGCCTTTCTCGTATCGCGTGACGATGACCTCACTGCCGCGCGGCAAGGCTTCGCCGTTTTCACTGCGAGCGCCGCATGTGTGCCGGGTACCCGCCTGCGAGAAGATAATTTCGCCCGTGCCGCCCGCTCGGATCGGACTGCTGATGCGGCCCAGCACCCCCACTCGCTCGTAATCCGCTGGATCGAGATCGCGATCGTACTTGAGCAACACTTTGGCGACGAACCAGAAAACAATTGTTGCTCCTACTAGTCCGGCGACGACAGCCAGCGTTAACACTCCAGCGACGACCAGCGAGGAGTAGCGCGTCAGCAAGTAGCCGGTCCCGCCAAACCAGGCGAGAAATGCCATGACCGTTCCGAAGTTGAAGAACGGCATGTCGGAGCCGTTTGTGCTGGCGCCGTGTGCTCCACCTGCGACGGGAGGGCCGCCGTGGGGTAAATGCAAATGGACGTGCGGCAAGTGCAGGCTTCCGCCCAGGAAGGAGAGCCCGATCATCGTTACTCCGAACAGAAAGCACACGAGATAAAATATTTCCCATGTCATAGGGTTGCTCCCGCTGATTTCCTTTTGCGCGCGCTGCCATGCGGTTCCCCGGCGCCCGGCTTCAACACCTCGGACAAACGGTCCACCAACTCTGGCGCTTCCAGAATCGCGCCTAGCAGCAGCAGGCACTTGCGCGTGTCCTTATACTTCGCCACCTGCAATAGCGCCTGGCTCAGCGCGGGATCGCGCGCAAACTGCTCCGCTCCGTTGATTAGCCAAAGATCGAGCCGGTCTTCCATGGCGCGCAAATCGCTGGTCAGCTCGGTGTGGTAGCCCTCGGGATCGTCCACCAGATAGCCCGGATGCACCTTGAAGAACCGCGCCAACAGCATGCGCGACGCATTGGTCAGGTGCGGGCGCGCTCCGCTTTCGATCTGCGACAAGTACGACTGGCTCAGGCCGCTACCCACTTCCTTTTTCAGCGCAGCCACCAGATCCTGCTGCGTCATCTCCCGGCCCATGCCACGCAGAGTGCCTTCGACCAGCCTGAGGTAGCGGATTTTCTCGCCCAGTTTCATATTGCAATTTGTAATTATAATATTGCAATTTGCAATGTCAAGCACTGGATTTGCTCTGGAATCAGAGAGATCGGCGAGAAGCACGAAAACCGTATTCACCACGGAGACATGGAGGCCACGGAGTCTTATTCTTTTTCCCCGTGCCCTCCGTGTCTTCTGTGGTGAAAGAAAGTCTTTTGTGCTTCTGGCGGAGGCTGGCGTGGTGCGGTATCCTCAGGAACGCGCCGGACATGCGCTTGCTTCGATACGAGAACATGGAAGCGATTCGACAGTCCGCGCAGAAACCTCGGAGGAATCCTCATGAGCGATGCCAATCCTCTTCTCGCACCCATGAAGGGAACTCAGCACCGGGAAGTGGGAACGGTACAGCTGGACATAGCGGCCGCCGGAGCGGCGCGCGTCAAACGCGTCATCTACCCACCAGGGTTTCGTTGGTCAACGCATATGAAGCCGGTTAGCGGAACCGATCTATGCATGCACGCGCACGCCGGTTTTCTGGCCTCGGGGCAGATCCACATTGAGTACGCGGACGGCTGCATCGTGGAGTTCAGGGCTCCTCAGGTTGTTGTGATTGACCCGGGTCACGATGGCTGGGTGGTGGGGAATGAACCGGCCGTGCTGATCGAATTCGACTTCGAGGGCGATACAGTTCGAAGTCTCGGCATGCCCGAGCGGCATTCGCATGGCAATTGAGCTTGGCGGTCGAACGCAGGATGCCGACCCGCGCTAAGAATAAGGGGATGCTATTCCACCTACTTCTGCAGTTCTCTGGCCTGGCGCAAGCATAATTGGGCGTTCATATCATCGCCGAGCTCACCATAGGCGATCGCCATATTCACCAACACCTTCACTCTATTCTCGGGCGGCAGATTGAAGTTGTAGTCTTCAAGCGCATGCTGGTAGCGACCGATCTCCTCCCGAAAGTTTCCACGTTTCTGCTCGTACAGGGCGATTTCGATATTGCTGGTGCTGTCGGTCGGGTTCGCGGCGGCCGCGCGAAAGAAGTGTTCCATGGCTTCGTCGTTTTTGCCCCGTCCCACCAAGATGAGACCCACCTGGTCCTCCGCCACCCAACCATGCTTCGCCACCAGAGCTGCGTGCTTCCACAGCGTGAGGTCGTCTTGCCAGTAGCCGATTTGCCGACATGTGACTACAGTTAAGGCCAATACAACGACGGCACTTGCGCTCGCTAGCCAAGCCACGGAAATATGGCGGCGTTCGGCCCCGTCGGAAACTCCCCAGCAAACCATGATGAACAGCCCCAGAAAAGATTCGTAAGCGTAGCGGTCTGCCATGCCTTGCAATCCCACCTGCATAAGTCCAATGGTGGGTACCAGAGTTCCCAAAAACCAGAACCATCCGACCGGCAAATAACGATACCGCCGCCCATGCAAGACAAGTGCCGTAATGGCTAGCAGAAGAAGCGCTGCGCCCGCAACCTCCCACGCCGTCAGGAACCGGGCAAGATGCGGGTATTCGGGAGCCATGGCCGTTGGCCAAAACGCCTTTTTAACATACAGCCAATAAGAGAAAGTTGCGTTCTCCAGGCGGGCCGGAAGCGGTGGCTTAAACTTCCACCCCGACTGGGTCTTCATCGTGAGCAATGCGTCCATCAAACACAGCGCCAAAAGTGGAACCTTTTCCTTCACTAGCTGAGAGAAGCTGTGCGGCGGATATGCGCCTGACGGCGGAGCTGACGAACTGCTGTCGTGAAACATCCGCTGCAATGGCCAATAATCCCAGAGCAATAGGACAAAGGGTAGGGTGATGATCTGTGGCTTGGCGGTTAAACCCACGCCAAACAGCAACGCGACCACCGCGTATCGGCCGTCGTTCCGTGGCGCCCGCGCATACCAGCCGTATGCAGCCAGGGCGAGCAGGAAGAAAGTCATGCTCAGCATGGTCTTGAGTTCGGCAACCCAAGCCACGGGCTCTACGTTCATGGGGTGGATGGCGAACAGCGCCGCTACCATAAAGCTGCGTCCGGTATATCCAGTGGCGCGTTTCAGCACCCAAAATAGCAGCGTCGCGTTCAGCCCGTGCAGCAGCACGTTGACCATGTGATGTCCAGCCGGGTTCAGACCGAAAAGCCGGTAGTCGACGGCGTGAGCCATCCACGTTAAGGGGATCCAGTTACCCATGTAGAGCACGCGGAACGACCACACAATCGTTTCCCAGTTCAATCCGTGGTGGAGGGCTTCAGTGTCCACGACGTACAAGGCGTCATCCGGACCAAAGAAAGGATGGGTGTGGACGCGGTAGTACACCAAGACGGTCGAAACTACCAGAAAAAGGCAGAGCAGCAAGCTGCGCCAGCGTGATTCAGTGACGAAGAAGCTCTTGGCTGGCACGATCGCTGTCTTGGATTGGGCGCTGGTGGCAGCCATGCAACTCCTTCGATAATCCGCCGCGTGCCCAGCCTTATCTCCTCTTTTGAGAAAGGGTGGGAACAAAGAATAGTGGGCTGGCATAGCTTGTTTGATCAAGCCAAAACTCGCCCAGATCATTCCGCCTAATCGGCTCACTACGTTTTGCCTGCCAGTCCCAATTCGCTGGCGATTCCTCTCATTGCCTCAATGCAAAACGCGATGTGCTCGTCCAGGTCGACCCCCAGGCCGGCTGCTCCGTTGATGATGTCCTCGCGGCTAACCGAGCGCGCGAAAGCTTTGTCCTTCATGCGCTTTCGTACCGACTTCGCATCCACCTCGGCCAGCGACTTGTTGGGCTTGATCAGCGCCGTCGCAGTAATGAAGCCCGCCAGTTCGTCGCAGGCAAACAACGCTTTTTCCAGATTCGAGTCGCGGCTCACGCCGGTGTAGTCGGCATGGGACATGATGGCTCGCCGAACGTCCTCGGGATAGCCGCGCTCCTCCAAGATTTCATTTCCTTTGTAGGGATGCTCTTCCGCGGTGGGATACTTCTCGTAATCGAAGTCATGAATCAGGCCAACGATTCCCCAGCGCTCTTCGTCCTCACCGAACTTACCAGCGTAGGCACGCATGCACGCTTCTACCGCGAGAGCATGTTTTCGCAAGCTTTCTGATTGGGTGAACTCAGTTAGTAAACACCACGCATCGGAGCGCGTCATTCCGTGTTTCTCCCGTGTTTTATCGGCTTTTCTTCCGCCTCGCTGGCCTGCGATTGACGGATTTGCACAGCTTTTTCGGTTTTCATCCGACAATACACTTGACTCTAGCAGAGGAATACCGCAAAGTACGCCTAAGTTTGATGCTGTGCCCGCTCTGGCACTCGCGCAACCTGCATGGCCACGACTCTCGCGCCCGTTGATTCCCGGGAAGTGGTGAGATGCGACCAATGTCATCTCGTCCAGTTCAAAACCGCCAACAATCTTTGCCGTCGCTGCCGCACGTCGCTGGATGAGGACGAGCCCGAGCCAATTCTCATGCCGGCTCTCCAGGTCGCAGCTCCGGCAACGTCCACTCGCTCCGAGGTGCGTGTCGCCCACGCGATTCGCAGCTTGCGCCTGCGCGGTGGGCTGAGCCAACGCCAGCTTGCGTTGCGAATGGGCGTTCCTCGAACTTACGTCTCCAAGATCGAGAACGAAAAGGCGATACCGACGTTGTCGTCGCTCAACCGGCTGGCGATCGCGCTTGAGGTCAGCGTGCCCGACCTGCTGCGCGCCTGCGGCCCGTCTCGCGACGACGAAATCAGTGAGCTGATGGCCGACCCGTTCGTCGCTGAGTTGCTCGAGTTCACCTCGAAGCTCAATGCTATGCAGTTGTCTAGCGTGCTCGCGCAAGTCCGCGACATGGTGCTGCATCCACGGCGCGGCGCGTAGTTAGCCGTTGACGAGCTCTGTCCTGTACGGCGAACGTCCGCTCGACCTGCGCAAACCGATACCCGCAGAGACCTGAACGTCGCATGAAACAAACCACCGACCAGAATGCCGAGGCTCGCTGCCTTGGTTTTCTCGGTTGGCTTCTTTGTTGGCGATGTGTCGCACCTCAGAAGCGTCAGCGGGTGAATTTGTTCTCGCTGTTCGACATGGACTTGCTCGCCTCGTTGTGTAGCTGGGCCCTCCAACACTAATCCCCTCTTTTCGTTGCACCCCCGTACGGCGTGTGCTACTTTCAAAGACGATTAGAGGTACGCTTTGCGCGCACAAGTGCCCGCTGGGCTGAACCGCAAAGAGGCCGAGATTTACTCCCGCCTCGATCCGGAGCGGCTGCCCCACCACATCGCCATCATCATGGACGGAAATGGCCGTTGGGCCAAACGTCGGCATTTGCCTCGCATCGCGGGGCACCGCTCGGGCGTGGCCGCGGTGCGCTCGACCGTCGAAACGGCTGCGCGGATCGGTGTCCCCGCCCTCACGCTGTACTCATTCTCGGCCGAAAATTGGAAGCGCCCCAAAGGTGAAGTCACCTATCTCATGAATCTGCTACGCCGCTACCTCAAGATGGAACTGCCCACCTTGATGGAAAACAACATCCGGCTGCAGTACATCGGCCGCCAGCAGGAGCTGCCGCAGGAAGTTCAGGAGCGCATGGCGTGGGCGCGCGAGATGACCGAAAAGAACACCGGCATGGTGCTCACCCTCGCGCTCAATTACAGTTCTCGGACCGAGTTGGTCGATTCGTTCAACGCGCTGCTGCGCGAAGCGTCGCGCAACGGCGGCGTCGAGCACCTGAAGATCGACGAGAAATCGATTGCCACCCACCTTTACACCAATGGCTTGCCGGAGTTGGATCTCGTGATCCGCACCAGCGGCGAAATGCGCCTCAGCAATTTTCTTCTGTGGCAGGTGGCCTATGCCGAGATTTACGTCACCGAAACGCTGTGGCCCGATTTTCGCGGCATCCAGTTGCTGGAAGCCATCGAAGCTTTTCAAAAGCGCGAGCGCCGCTTCGGAGGACTAGTCACAGACAACGGACATTCCTCGTGAAGCGCGTCCTGACTGCCGTCATCCTGATTCCACTCGTTATCCTGGCTTTGTTCAAGGCGCCGCTATGGCTGTTCACCTTGCTGGTCCTCGGAGTGGCCCTGCTGGCGGCGAAGGAATTTCTGGGAATTGTACAGGCCGATGGTTTTCGGCCCTTTCGAGGACTGAGCTACCTGTTTCTGGTTTGCGGCTTTCTGGTGCAGGCGTCGACGTACGTCACTGACTGGGCATGGTCCCAGAATCTTGGCGCAGCCGCATTTGTCGCCGGCATGGGCGCTCTTGCGGTGCTGCTCATTTCGCCTCTCGTACTGTTGGTGGCAAGTATGCGACGCGATCCTCTTGCCGAAGCTCTGCCCGATGCAGCTGTGTCATTCATGGTGCTGCCATACATTGGCGTTACGCTCTCCTGCATGGTTAGCTTGCGGGACATGGAAAATGGCGCACTTTTTCTGTTGTATGTCATGTTGCTGGTTTGGACGGGCGATATCGCCGCGCTCTATGTGGGCCGCGCGATTGGCAAACACAAGCTGGCGGCCCGGATCAGCCCCGGAAAAACGTGGGAAGGGGCAATCGCCTCGGTGCTGGGCGCCGTGGTCGTCGCCCTTCTGCTGTTCCAGTTTCTCCCGTCTATCTACTCTGGCCTGATTCAGGTTCATCTTATTTCGGAGTACTCCACGTCGACCGTCGCGATGGCCCCAGCGCCCATTTGGCTCGTCGTCCTCTTCGCGGTATGCATCAACGTCGCGGCCCAACTTGGCGATCTGGTTGAATCGGCGATGAAGCGCGGAGCGGGCCTCAAGGATTCGGGATCGCTTCTTCCCGGGCATGGCGGTATGCTGGACCGCATTGATGCGCTGTTGTTCGCCCTCCCGGTCGCGATCTTGTTCTATTTTGCCGGCCTCAACATTTACCTGGGAACAAGTATCATTCATAGCTAGGGAAACAATGAAACGCATCGCCATCCTAGGCTCGACTGGCTCCATCGGTAAGAGCACGCTCAACATTGTCGAGAGCTTCCCTGACCGCTTCTCCGTCGTGAGCATGGCGGCTGGCAATAATGTCGAGCTTGCCTTCGAGCAGGCGCGCCGCTGGCGTCCGCAGATCTTGTCGATGGCAACGGCCGAAGCCGCCAGTCAACTCCACGACAAGCTGAACAAGGCCGGCCTGGGCAAGCGCCGTTGAAATCGCTGCACGGGTCGGCCGGATCGGTCAGGGTCTCCACTCATCCCGATGCCGATTTTGTAGTCAGCGCAATCGTGGGCGTCGCCGGACTCGAGGCCACGTACGAAGCGGTCAAGGCCGGCAAAACCGTCGGCCTGGCAAATAAAGAATGCCTTGTTGCCGCCGGCGACCTGATTACCGCTGAAGCCCGCCGGCAGGGCAAGCCGCTGCTGCCGATCGACAGCGAGCACAACGCGATTCACCAGTGCATGCGTGGTGGTCGCCGCAACGAAGTTCAGCGGGTTTGGCTGACCGCCTCAGGCGGCCCATTCTTACACACGCCCGCGAGCGACTTCGCCAGCATCACCATCGAGCAGGCGCTCAATCATCCGACCTGGAAGATGGGCAAGCGCATCACCATCGATTCGGCGACCCTGATGAATAAAGGCTTCGAGGTCATCGAGGCTTGCCGCTTGTTCGATATGCCGCCCAACCAGATCAGCGTCATCGTTCATCCCCAGAGCACGATCCACTCGATGGTCGAGTTCGCGGACGGCAGCCTGCTCGCCCAACTCTCGGTAACCGATATGCGATTACCGATCCTGTATGCCCTCACCTATCCTGATCGCGTTGAGTCCGACCTGCGCTTTCCGGTGGAAGAGCTGCGGCGGCTGGATTTTCTGCCTCCTGACTTGGACAAATTTCCCTGCTTACGTTTGGCGTACCAGGCAGTCGAAGCAGGGGGTGCAAAGACGATCGCGTTGAACGCGGCGGACGAGGTGGCGGTGGCGGCTTTCCTCGAAGGTGGTATTGGATTTACAGATATTCCAGCTACAATAGAAGCGGT
Organism: uncultured Acidobacteriaceae bacterium; assembly: GCA_963772895.1. Classification (GTDB taxonomy): domain Bacteria; phylum Acidobacteriota; class Terriglobia; order Terriglobales; family Acidobacteriaceae; genus Bog-257. The sequence goes on along the minus strand of CAVYZB010000010.1, from coordinate 40,241 downwards.
AGTCAGGGAAACGCCGGCGCGAATACCCGAATCTATAAAAGAAGTATTGGCGGTCGATGAAAATGCGCGACTCCGGGCGCGCGATCACATCCAATGTGTGGACTCCAGAATGTAACTTCCGGGTGCACCGTTCCAGGCCTCTTTTGGCTGGGGCGGAAACGTCACCCTGGAACACCCCCGGATGGGTTTTCCCTTAGTTAAAGAGGTTTATGGAATCGTTTCTAATCGCAGTGGCCTCAATGGCGGTAGTGCTCGGCATCATGATCCTGGTGCACGAATTCGGCCACTATGCTGCTGCTAAATGGTTTGGCGTGCGAGTCGATGTGTTTTCCATCGGCTTCGGCAAGCGTCTTACGGGCTTCCGGCGCGGTGGAACCGACTATCGCATCAGCGCGTTGCCGCTGGGCGGATACGTGAAGATGGCGGGCGAGAATCCGCTGGAATCGCGCAGCGGCGCACCTGACGAGTTCATGTCGCACCCGCGCTGGCAGCGCTTCGTGATCGCTGTTGCCGGCCCGGCCATGAACATTATTCTGGCGGTCGTACTTCTGACCGGCGTCTTCATGGTGCATTACGAGCATCCGATCTATCTCGACCAGCCGGCCGTAGTGGGATGGGTCCTCGAGAATTCGGCGGCTGCCAAGGCTGGAGTCGAGCAGGGTGACCGCATTGTTCGCATCGAGGGCCAGCAGAACCCCACCTGGGAAGATGTCTTGCTAAAGACAGCCATCGATACCAAAGGTCCGATGGATATTGCCGTCCAGCGCGGCAATGAGATCCTGGAGAAACAGATTCAGCCCGAGATTGAAGGCTCCGATCAATACGGCACGGTTGGATGGTTGCCGGACCAGCCGATTACTCTAACCGAGCTTGAGCCCGACATGCCGGCGGCAAAGGCCGGGTTGAAACTGGGCGACGAGATCGTCGCGGTGAATGGGGTACCGATGCGCTCGGTGCTTTCCGTGATCAACTACCTGCGGCAAAACGGCAGCAAGCCGGTGGACGTCACGGCTGTGCGCGATGGACAGAAGTTAAACTTTAAAATAACGCCCGTCCAGACCGAGGAAGACGGGCAGAAGAATTACCGTCTGGGCTTCCAATCCAGACCGGTGCAAATCGACAAGCTCCCCTTCGCTGAGGCGCTCAATCGTTCCATCGAGGAAAACAAGAGATATTCGCTGCTGATCGTGGACTTGGTCCGCAAACTGGTCCAGCACAAGGCTTCGATCAAGCAGATGGAAGGCCCCATCGGCATCGCGCGCGCCTCCGGAGATGCCGCTCGTCAGCCGGGATGGACACCGTTGTTAAGCTTGATGGCCATGATCAGCCTCAATCTTGGCATCCTCAACCTGCTACCGATCCCAATCCTCGACGGTGGACGCATCCTGGAGCTGGGCATTGAGGCTGTGTTGCGACGCGAGATCAGCGTGCGGATCAAGGAACGCATCTATCAAACTGCATTTGTCTTCCTGATACTGTTCGCGGTCGTCGTGATCTACAACGACCTGATGAAAGCGCTGCCCGGGTTGGCGCAGCGGCTTCCCTGACAGCGTAGCTTCTTGGATAAAGAAAAGGGGCGCATCATGCGCCCCTTTTCTTTTAGAGCGGACCTTCAGGTCCGCGTCTAGGCCGATCCTACAATGAGTCGGTTTTCAGTCCGCTGCACTGTAGCGGACTGAAAGACCCATCAAGAGAGCACCTTTGACGCGGCGCTAGCGCCGCTCTAACCGAACTTCACGGATACACCAATTGAGAATCTGCTGTAGGCGGAAACGGCTACCTCTCCAAAAGGGAAAGCCCCCGGCATCTCGGGGGCCTTTCCATTCAGTGGGGATGAAAATGTCGTTTTACGACTGCGAGCCGTCGTTGCGCTTCAGCGTGGGACGGTCATCATCGGTTGAGCTGCCGTTGCCGTTACCGCTGCTGCTTCCATTTCCGTCATCGGTGGAAGGATTGTCGGCAGTGGCCCGCCGCAACGTTGGACGGTCTTTGTTGTCCTTGTCGTTCTGTACCTTGTGCCGGTTCTCAATCGAGGCCAGACGACCCTTCACGTTTTCGAACTCCGAAGTGTCCACAATGTACTCGTCACGCGGCGGCAGCACGTTCTTCATCTCCTCCTGCGCTGACGCGACGCGGTCCTCGGTCATAGGATGGGAAGCGAACGCCTTGGCGATCGTGCCGGGCTTCTTCTTCTCCTGCGCTTCGATCTTTTCAAAGAACGAGATGAACGACTGCGGATCGTATCCCGCCTTGTACATGTATTCCATGCCCAGGAAATCGGCCTGCGCCTCGAAGGTGCGCGAGAACTTCATGAAAGTCAGCGGCACGCCGATGCTCAAGGCAGCCTGCGTCCCTTCGTACACCGCCCAGCCCCCCGGCACAAAGATTAGGGGAATAGCTCGCAAGGTTCGCAATATTGCTGCGCGTCTGCTCCCGGGCCACGTGGCACGCTGCGACGTGACCGATCTCATGCGCCATGACACCAGCCAACTCCGCTTCGTTGTCCGCAGCCAGAATGAGCCCAGAGTTCACATAGAAGAAACCGCCCGGCAGCGCGAAAGCGTTGATTTCGTCGGTGTCAATCACCTTGATCGTGAACGGCACCTTCGCATCCGAGTTCCGCACCAGGTTCTGCCCGAGTCGGTTTATGTATTCCGTGACGACCGGATCATTGACCATCTTGGCGCCGTGCTCCACCTGCTGCGAGTAGGCACGCCCCATCGCGACCTGCTTGTCGAGCGAATACCAATTGCCCATGCCCTTATTGCAGCCGACGTTGCGGTTGCCAATGGCATCGATGTTGTCCATGGTGCTGGGAGGGGAGGCGTTCTTGCCCCACTTTTCCGGTGCGGGCGGGGTGGATTCCTGCGCCGGTGGATTCGATGTGGCGTTCGGGTCTTGCGATGGAGGACTCGAATTCTGAGCAACGCCGAACGGAACCAGCATGAGTGCAAGGGCACAGCAACCGAGATAACGGGATAGACAACGCATGATGTACACCTTTGGGGCCGGATCGCAGGCCGATAGACCTCGGCCTTCGACACTCCTAAGCCCTGTTATAAACCCAAATGGGGTCGATTTGTCGTCCGGCCAACCTTTTATTTTCGTAGGGTTACCGGTGAAAATCCAACGTCAAAATCGGAATCTCCCTAGTGAGATGAGCCTTTTCCACAATAGGGTTCCATATATTGGACGGCCGAGTTCCGGAATTCGTGCCATTTGTGACGATCCGCCTGCAGCATCTAAAGCACTAAGCTCCCGCAGCACCCGTGTTAAACTTTTAGTTAGTCCTGTATGGCTCAAATTCAGCGCAGAAAAACTTACACAGCTTCGGTGGGTGGAGTTCGCGTAGGCAGCGATGCACCAATTGTAGTGCAATCCATGACCAACACCGACACCGCCGATATCGACGGCACCATTCGCCAGTGTGCAGCCCTGGCCCGCGCCGGTTCCGAGCTAGTGCGCGTCACCGTCAATAATGATGCCGCTGCTGCTGCCGTCCCCCACATCGTGGACGGCCTCGATCGCCTCGGCATTCCGGTGCCGATCATCGGCGACTTCCATTACAACGGCCATATCCTGCTCAAGAAGTATCCCGCCTGCGCGCAGACGCTGGCCAAGTACCGCATCAATCCGGGCAATGTCTCGATTGGCAAGAAAGATGACGACAACTTTCGCACCATGATCGAAGTCGCCATCGAAAACAACAAGCCAGTGCGCATCGGCGTCAACTGGGGTTCGCTGGACCAGTCGCTGCTGACTCGCCTGATGGACGAGAACTCGAAGCTTGACGATCCGAAGGACGCGCGCGACGTAACCATGGAAGCGATGGTGCAGAGTGCGCTGCGTTCCGCCGAACTCGCAGTCAGCTACGGTTTGCGGCCAGACCAGATCATCCTCAGCGCAAAAGTCAGTGGCGTGCAGGACCTCATCGATGTCTACCGCGAACTGGGGCGCCGCTGCGAATACCCGCTGCACCTCGGCCTCACCGAAGCCGGCATGGGAGCCAAAGGCATCGTCAGCAGCACCGCTGCTCTCGCCGTGCTGATGCAAGAAGGTCTCGGCGATACGATTCGCGTATCGCTTACTCCCGCGCCCAATGGCGATCGCACCGAAGAGGTCACGGTCGCACAACAGATTCTGCAATCCATCGGCATTCGCAGCTTCACTCCGCAGGTCACCGCATGCCCTGGTTGCGGTCGCACCACTAGCACCTTCTTCCAGGAGATGGCCGAGCAAATCCAGAGCTACCTGCGCGAGCAAATGCCGGTCTGGAAGACGCGTTACTCCGGCGTAGAAGACATGAAACTCGCGGTGATGGGCTGCGTCGTCAACGGACCGGGAGAGTCAAAGCATTCGAATATCGGGATCTCGCTGCCGGGCACGTTTGAGGAGCCGAAAGCGCCAGTGTACGTCGACGGCCGATTGATGCTCACGCTGAAGGGTGATCACATTGTCGAGGAGTTCATCAAGATTCTTGATGAGTACGTGGACTCGCACTATGCGGCCAAAGACAAACAACTGGTGACGATCAGCAACTAACAGGCGGCGGCTAGCTCTTAGCCATTAGCACTCCGTTCGCGATGACAATTCGCGCTACCCCATTCTCCGTCCCCTCGTGTTCTAATATCTCCGTGACCTCTGTGTCTCTGTGGTAAATCTGCGTTGCCATCCTCCGCACAAAAGTCGAACTCGACCAAGCCCGTCTCCGCGGCCACACTCAAGCTGCGCCTACTGAAGCGGCTGAAGTGCACCCTGAAGTACGAAAAGGTCGCGTGGGACTCGGGCGCGAAGCTCGTTGCCGGCGTGGACGAAGTTGGTCGGGGATCGCTGTTCGGACCGGTGGTCGCTGCGGCCGTAATCCTCGATCCGAGCTATCGCATTCGCGGGCTGCGCGATTCCAAGCTGTTGGACCGCGAGACGCGTGAGAAGCTGGCGCCGCGGATTCGTGAGCACGCGTTGGCGTGGGCGATCGCAGCGGTGGACGTTGCCACCATCGACCAGATCAACATCTATTGGGCCTCCAAGCGCGCCATGGAGGTGGCTGTCGCCAAGCTCACGCTTCCTCCCGACCACCTGCTGATCGATGCCATGCGTATTAACTTCGAATGTGCGCAGACACCCATCATCCACGGAGACGCACTTTCGGCCTCGATCGCCGCGGCGTCCATCATCGCCAAAGTCGAGCGCGACGCCATGATTACCGCCTGGGACCCCATCTTCCCGGAGTACAGGCTTGCCTCCAACAAGGGCTACAGCACGCCTCATCATCTGAAGACGCTGCGCGAGAAAGGGCCAAGCCCGCTCCACCGTTTGTCATTCGCGCCGGTGTGGACGTCGTCAGCACCGCAGGAGGTGCTGGAGTTTATGCTGGAGGGGGAGGAAGCAACTAGCAATTAGCAAATCGCAGACATGGGCGAAGATGAGTATTCACGATGCAGTTTGTGGCAGTCGGGCACGCTCTTGTTGACTCTGACAACCAACTGCCAACTGCCAACTGCCAATTGCTAGCTGCTAGCTGCTAATTCCTCTCCCCCTTGCAACAACTCGTCCGCTCGCGCATCCTATCCAATATGCCTAATACAGAAACGGCGATTCTTGGCGGCGGTTGCTTCTGGTGCGTGGAAGCCACGTTTCAACAGTTAGAAGGCGTTCATTCGGTGGTGTCGGGCTACATGGGCGGCCGCGTCCCCAACCCGACCTACGAGCAAGTTTGCAGCGGACGCAGCGGCCATGTTGAGGTCGCACAAATCACCTTCGATCCGGCCATCATCAGCTACGAAGATCTGCTCGAAGTGTTCTTCACCGTTCACGACCCGACGACCCTCAACCGGCAGGGCAACGATGTCGGCGAACAATATCGTTCGGTCATCTTTTACCGCGACGAACAACAGCGCAAGACCGCGCAGGCCGTGATCGACAACCTCACCAAGGAACGCGCCTTCTCCAATCCGATCGTGACTGCAATTGAACCAGCCTCAACCTTCTACGCTGCCGAGAATTACCATCAGGATTACTTCAAGAACCATCCCTATCAGCCGTATTGCATGTTCGTGGTCTCGCCCAAGGTAAGGAAGATTCGCGAGAAGTTTGCGACGCGTCTCAAGGCTGGGGCCTAGAAAAATCCAAATTGGCTTATCCGGCAGGACGGGTGGGGGGGACTTGGGTCCCTTCGTTTATTTTTAGCGCGGGTCGACATCCAGCGTTCGACGGCGCGTCGCGGCGTTTCCGTTTCGCTAGGAATCGCCGCCCGGATGAATGTCGACCGGTAGACAGAAAAAGCAACCTTCCAAAACCGCCCTTAGACCATCAACGCCAAAACGGGAATCTCTGCGCGGAATCATCTTGCGAGATGGCGCTTCTCCAATAGTTACGTCGCGGCGCAGCCGTAAAATAAATGATGCAGAGGGAAGTTCAAGCTTAATCGATTCTGCCATTACGATGAGGAGGCCTTGAGAAGCAAAAAAGTTGGCCTTGCAATTCTTGCCTGCTTAATAGCCGTTGGCGCGGCAGGTTGCGGTGGTTCGAGCGGTCCCGACGCCTTTGGTCGTGACCCTTTCGCCGCCATCGGCCAGCATCACCGCAAATTCTTCCGTTGAGATTGCTCTACAAAGTCCCTACTGATTTACCCAAATACACCTCGTCGGTTGTCTGGAACATTCAGGAATATGGCTCCAGCACCAGTTGCAGGGAAGTCGCTGTTGGCTTGCCGTCGGACGCCCCACCGATTCCAAATTGTCCGTTTGGGTGGCTGGCACTTCCGAACCCGCAGACTGGATATACCTTCACATACGCGTATTACTTTGCGCCGAGCGCGCCCACAACCGCTCATGTCATGGCGGATGTAACGTTCTACGTCGACACATCGAGCTCCACTGTTAAATCCGAAGGCTCGGCAACCAGCGCAGTCACCGTGACAAGCCAATAGAGCCCTGCGCCCTCCCTGGGAGGATCCGTTATCACGACCAATCCCGGCAACCGCAATTCGGTGGCGCGGATCGCTGGCGGAGACTCAAGCCTAGACATTACCCACCCGGTATCCCCTTGAAAACCGCATTCTTGGCGGTGTTATAATCTCAGTTTGCCTGCCTTTCTCCGCTCGATTTGAGGCGGAATCATCGCTTTGTCTGTGGAACGGGCGAGGCATCCATCGGCACTGATCCGAACTTAATCAAGATCTGAGGTTTCTCCATGTCCGGCCATTCCAAATGGGCAACCATTAAACACAAGAAGGGCGCGCTGGATGCCAAGCGCGGCAAGATTTTCACGCGGTTGATAAAGGAAATCACCATCGCGGCCAAGAGCGGTGGCGATCCTGAGAAGAACCCTCGTTTGCGCGGCGCGGTGGCGGCGGCCAAGGCGGAGAACATGCCGGCCGACAACATCAAACGCGCCATCCAGCGCGGCACCGGCGAATTGCCCGGCGTCTCGTACGAAGAAATCACCTTCGAGGGCTATGGTCCGGGCGGCGTCGCCATCCTGGTGGAAGTTTCCACCGACAATCGCAACCGCACGGTCAGCGAGATGCGGCACGCCTTTTCGAAGAATGGCGGAAACATGGGCGAAGCCGGCTCGGTGGCGTGGATGTTCCACAAGAAGGGCGACATCGTGATCGCCAAGTCGGCGGCCAAGGAAGACGACCTGATGAATATCGTTCTCGAAGCCGGTGCTGACGATCTGAAAGATGATGGTGATAACTGGGAAATCCTGACTGACCCGTCGGTTTACGAGGCGGTGCTGGAAGCGGTGAAGAAGGCCGGCATCACGCCCGAAGTGGCGGAGATCGGCATGGTCCCGCAGACCTACACCAAGCTCGAAGGCCATCAGGCTAGCACCATGATTCGCTTGCTGGAAGCGCTGGAAGACCAGGACGACGTGGAGCACGTGTACTCCAACTTCGATATCGATCAGAAGCAGTTGGAGGAAGTGGCGGGGTAGGGAAGCGCTCAGCCGTCAGCAACTAGCAACTAGCTAAGACATCAGGGCCGCTCTTCGGAGCGGCCCGATTTATTGTCACCATAGAGGCACGAGAGACAGAGAGAAGTCATTTTCACCACGGAGGACACGGAGAGCACGGAGGATTCGAATTCAAGGAACACAATTAGCACTTGGCAACTAGCGCCTGGCCACACACCTGTTCCCCTTAAAAGCCGCACCTTGAGAACATTCGCTGGACGGCAACCTGGCTTATCCGCCTCATAGGTTTTGAGCTTTGATCTTCCTCCCTGTCCTCTGTGTTCTCCGTGGTGAAGCATTCTTCTTCGTGTCCCTGGTAAAAAGATTTTTCTCTGTGCCTCTGTGTCTCTGTGGTGGATTCCCCGCGCCATTTACAATAGTTGCAGAATGAAGCTGCCCGGAAACAGGTTTTCCCGCATTGTCCTCTGTTTGCTGGTCTCACTCGCGACTTTCACCACCGCATGCAACAAATCGGAGCAAGCTGCCTCAGCCGCACCCGCTGAGGTAAAGCCTGCGGCTGCGACGGGCGACGCGCCGCCAGTGGACACGAATCCTCAAACTGCCGAGCCTGCCGGTCCCAAGCCCGACATCAACGGCAACCATGTTATGCAGTATGTGAAGGAGGTTGTCGCGTTCGGCTCGCGCCCACCCGGCAGCCCGGGACACGCCAAGCTGGAGCAGTACATTCTGTCGAAGCTCAAGGGCGTGGATGTTGAGCAGGACAAATTCACGGCGCAGACGCCGGTGGGCAAGTTTCCAATCAACAACATCATCGCGAAGTTCCCAGGCCGCAAAGACGGAATCATCGTCGTCGCCGGACACTACGATACCGTCTATCACCTGAAAGACTTTGTGGGAGCCAACGACGGTGGCTCGTCGACGGCGCTCTTGCTCGCGCTCGCAGACCAGTTTCGCGGCAAGACCCTCGACGGCTACAGCGTGTGGCTGGTGTGGACCGATGGCGAAGAAGCCTTTGTGAAATGGACAGACACTGATAGTCTGTACGGCACACGGCAGTTGGCGCAGAAATGGCAGCAGGATGGAACGGCGAAAAAGATCAAGGCCTTCATCCTGGTGGACATGATCGGCGACGCCGATCTCGACATCCAGCAGGAAACCAACTCCACACCGTGGTTGAGCGAACTGGTTTACCAGGCAGCCACCAACTTGGGCTACCAATCACACTTCTATCAATTCAAGGCGGCCATTGGGGACGACCACATGCCCTTCCTGAAGATTGGCGTGCCGTCGGTCGACATCATCGATTTGGACTACGGCTACCACAACGTCTTCTGGCATACACCACAGGACACGGTGGATAAGTTGAGTCCGCAATCGCTGGCGATCAGCGGCGACGTAGTGCTGGAAACAATTCGGCTGGTGAATGCACGGCAATAAGGTGGCACCTTCACTACTACTTCGGTGGCGTACTGCAATTTCCCTTCTTGATTCTGGTTGCGCTTTGTCGCAAACCTGTGCTATCCCTGCCATACATCGGTAAGCTCAGTTCAGATTGCCACTTCGTGCTGGATTCTAACAATTATGCAAGGAGGGACGATGGCAAGAATCGCTTCGGCAGCCGTCCTGGCTCTACTTCTCTTCCTGGCAGGCTGCTGCAATCCCGGCAACATCGGATCGGTTCCAGTTACACTCAACGGCCAGCAAACCGACATGTGGTGCTGGGCCGCCAGCGGACAGATGACGATGAACTACGTGCATCCCGCCTCGAACGTGCAGCAGTGCGACGAAGCGAATAAACGATTTGGCCGCACCGACTGCTGCAATTCTCCGGTGCCCGACGCTTGCGTTAACGGCGGGTGGCCGGAATATTCGAAATACAGCTTCACAGCCGATACGACTTCCGACGCGGCCCTAAGCTGGAGCCAGATCCAGAGCCAAATTTACTGTGCCAAGAAGCCGTTCGCTTTCTCCTGGCATTGGAACGGAGGCGGCGGCCACATGATGGTGGCGACCGGATACGTCACGATCGACGGAACAAACTATGTAAGCGTGAATAATCCGTGGCCACCCACCGGAGGCGTGCAGGAGGTGTATACCTACGACAAGTACGTGGGCGGCGCCAGCTACGATCACACCCACTGGAACGACTTCTACAACATCACTTACACGGGAGGCCAATAACATGCGCTCCCTATTGCTTACAAGTGGTTTGCTTCTTTTGATGGTGGCCTGCCGCGGTGGCGAGACTCCCAAGCCGCCCTCTTCGCAGCCGCAGCAAGCGGCGACGGACGCGCTTGGCGTATTGCAGAAGCTGGTCAACCAGCAGAACTATCGCGCGATGGGCTTCGATTCGGTCGATGAGGTCAAGCAGGCCCAACTGGGACAACCTCTTGCCACCTTCAATATTGGTTTGGACCAGTTAAAGGGCTATCAGACAGGCGCTAACGCAAACAGTTTTTTGACTCAGAACTCGGAAACCATCTACCCGGTCACGGTGAACGGTCAGGTCAAGTCCAGCGTCACCGTGGTGCAGAAAGCGGGAGGGTACGAGCCCTCCAGCTTCGGGAATGCCGAGATCGTCAAAGCACTGTCCCGCTATCGCACGGGCGAGAACGCCGCCAACGATTTCGTCGTCCGCGTGCCGGCACTCAACATGTATTTCCTGGCTAAGCGAGTTGAGAACCGGCTCTTCCTGACTCCCATCGTCGACGATCCCCGGCTCAAGCTTAAAGTTGGCGAAGAGGTTCCGGCCGAGATTGTCTTAGAGCAGCTGGTTCCGATTGCTAAGGCCTATAACGGGTTGCCGATGTAGCAGATGAATTGGAAGATGCTATTTCCGTGTACATCATGCGCGCGGGGATAGCATCTTCTACGTCTCGTCGCAATTCTCTTGTGGGCTCCTACTTCAGACCGATGTAGATATCGACCTGAGCGTTGTTCGGATCAGCGGCGCGCTGATCATACATTTCGAAGTCAGCCCGGTAGGCTCGCTCGCCATTGCCGGGCGACTCATAGTACGACCAGATCCGCTTCCACGTTTCGACAACGACCTTTGCCGCTGGGCCGCGATCGCTGGTGAAAACGGCATACTGTCCGGCGGGAACTTTCCGTCCTAACCATTCCGCCTGGAATTAGTGAATCGCTAACGCTCCCAACCTTTGCGCCAATCACCAGCTTGTAGTCGCCGTTGGAGTCGCTCGTGTAATCGGTGTAAACCGCGTACAGGTCTGGATTGGTTTTGTTCGGAATATGTTCGAGGACATGCTCCTGCATGAAGCGTTGCCACAGCTTGGGGATGGCGCCTTGCGGACCCGCTTCTTTGGCGTTGTTGGTGCGAGTTGCGATCCCGACGACCTCAAAACTCTCGAGTTGGACGGTCTTAGGTTGCAAGGAAGTCTCGGCGAGCGCCGCACACAACACGGCCGTTATTATCGTGACCAGCATGAGTGAGCAGAGTCGCACGCAGGTTGAGGGTTTCGCGAACAACTGTGGATTTTACACCGCAGGTCGCAACGACAAAACCTTTAGAGCGGGAGGCGACATTGCCAGCACATCACTCCTTGGCAGCAAACCGTTTCAGTCGGAATCCTGATAGGTTAATCCGCGATCGCTGTCCCAGCGCCTGCAACGCCAGCGCTTCTCCCAATGCCGCGGAGTGCTTGAAACCGTGGCCCGAGCAGGCGGAGGCGAAAACGACGTTCTCACAGTTGCGAAACTCATCGATGATGAACTTCGCGTCGGGCGTAACCGTGTAGAGGCAGGTCCCGGTGCGTAGGCATTCGCTGGAAACGTCAGGAAAATGCGGCGCGATGTACTCGGTGTACATGGCGGAGATTTCCGCATCCCTGACCATACGCGACACCGCATCCGGTTCGACAGTAGCGGTATATTGTTCGGCGGCAATCTTGACGCCGCCGCTTGGCCCATCCACGGCAGGGAAGCCGTATATCATGTCGCGCGGCTGGTTACCCGCGATCCAGATGAACACCGGAAAACGTTCTGGTGAGTACTGCTCGGCATGGCTTGCCAGTGCAAACCAATACATCACCTGCCGATAGATCTTGAAATAGTTTGCGTAGCTCTCGCCCAACAGCTTCTGAATCCACGGTCCCGCGGTGATGATGACAGTAGCGGCAGAATAAGTATTGGCCGTGGTCCTGACTTCGACCGTGCCATCCGGCAGCGGCTTGCAATCAACCACCATTTCCGAAGTGACGATCCTCGCGCCCAGCTTCCTGGCCAATGAGAGGTGCGCTTCGATGCAAACCTCAGGCCGAAGATACCCGGCACCCGGTTCAAAATACCCAATCTCATCGCCTCGTAAACGGAACTGCGGATAGCGATGCCGCAGCTCGTCCGTGCTCAAGACTTCGTGCCCTATGCCGAAATCTTTGGCCGCGGCGATGGTGTCTTGAATGAACGAAGTCGAGCCATGATGATCGCCGGGCATGCTAGGCGACGCGAGGACCAGTCCTCCGTTGCGGGTGAGCAGATTGCGGCCGGTGGCCGCCTCTAGTTCCTGCCAGATCTGGTTGGAGCGCAGCACTAGCGGAACGAATTCGCGGCCCTCGCCGATGGCTTCTCGCGTAATGCGAGTGTCGCCGTGCGACGAGCCCTGGCCGTGGGGTGGTTCGAAGCGATCGATGCCGATCACGCTCGCGCCCAGCTTGGCGACTTGGTAGAGCGTCGCGCTCCCGACAGCTCCCAGACCCACGACCACAACATCAGCGACGTTGGGCATACGCCGTCATCATAGAGCAACGAAACGGCAGCGCGGCAAAGCCGTTGATTTTACGGTTGCGGCGCGGCCTGGGTGGTGTAAGATGCACGCGCATCTCAATTCCAAAGAAAATTGCGGATTACAGCTTCCTGAGGCAGGATGAGTGGATTTTCTCGCCACTATGCTCCTGATGTTCCGAAGTAGTGGGCCCTACGCTTTACGAATTCAACTTCAACCAAGACGGAGGACAGATGAGAACGAAAAAGCTGTTATCAGCTTTTGCTGTCATGTTGTTTGCAGTTTCGGCGGTCGCTCAAGACAAGACAGGAACCGTTGCCGCGCTGGAATTTCAGAAACCTAAGAACGGCACGCTGAAGCAGTACGAGGATGGGCGCAAGCAAAAGGCTGCCTGGCATAAGCAACAGAATGACCCTCAACCGCTGCTGGTATGGGAGACGCTTAGCGGGCCGGATACGGGGACCTACGTCGTCGGCCGGTTGAATCAACACTGGGCCGATTTCGACAAGCCGGCGATTCCGGACCAGGCCGACCTGGACGAATTTCAGAAAGTGGTGGGCAATTACGTTGACTCCATCGTCGCTCGCTATTACGAATCGATGCCGAAGGTTAGTAATCCTCCGAGTGCGGCGATGGCGCCCAAGTTCGATGACATCATTACCTTCCATGTGCGCTACGGCAAAGATTCGGATTTTCGGAGTGCCATCAGCCGGGTTTACGACGCCTCCCAGAAGACCAAGTGGCCGGTGAATTTCGAATGGTATGCCCTGGCGAGCGGTGGCGACACGGGAACTTATGTGCTCGTCCTGCCGCGCAATAGTTGGGCAGACTTCGGGGACAAACCTGACGTGAAGCCTTTCCGCGACATGTTGAAGGATGCTTTCGGGCAAGCGGAAGCGGACTCCATCGTCGACCGCATCGACGGCTCGGTGGTAAGTGAGACGAGCGAGATCATCCAATTTCGTCCTGACTTGAGCTACCTGCCAGGTAAATAGCAAAGGAGCAACTAGCGCGGAAGCAACTAGCAGTTGGCTAATGTTGCACGGCTGTTGATCGCTGCTTAGTACTAAACGCTAGTTGCTAATTGCTAGTTGCAAGTTCTTAATCTCGAATAAGGAGAAACATGAAAGCAAGAGCGGTTGCACTCACTATGGCAATGTGTTTTGTCGCAGGGGCAATATGTCTCGCCAGCGACGTCAATATGGGTACCTGGAAGCTGAACGAGGCCAAATCGAAGTTTGCTTCTGGAGCAACGAAAAACCAGACGGTTGTCTACCAGGCGATGGGTGACCAAATCAAGGTCACGCTAGACGGAACTACCTCTGACGGCAAGTCTGTGCACATCGAGTGGACGGGCAAGTACGACGGCAAATTTTACCCTGTTACCGGCGATCCGAATGTGGACGAGCGGTCGTACAAGCAGGTCAATGGGCGCACCGTGGAGGTCATCAGCAAGAAGGACGGCAAGATAGTGAGTACCACTCGTGTTGTCGTGGCGCCCGATGGCAAAAGCCGTACCGTCAGCTCGACTACGACTAATGCTACGGGTGCAAAGGTCACAAGCGTCGCGGTCTACGACAAAGAGTAGGGACGTCTGCCGAGGTCTAGCGTAACGGAGATGCGCTTTCGCTTGACTGCGGATTCCAGAGGAGCAAGAACAATCGCAGGGTGCCCCGTTTCAGGCCTCCTTTGGCTAGGGCGGGGCAATTCTGGGGCTCGATGTCTCCATCATGGGAGCCCGTCTCCAGATGGCCTGTGCCTGTGGGCGATTCCTTAAGAATCGTAACCGGGTCCGCCAGGCGACCCGCACTCTTTCCACAGCTTTTCCCAATTCCAGAGTCCCGTAGCGCCACCTCTTTCGGCAACGGGAATCCGAGCTGATGCGCGAGCATGCACACCTGCCCGCGATGGTGGGCTTCGTGAGAAAGCATGTAGCAGAGCATTTCCACGCCAACCGGCCAAGGCTGACCCCAGCCGTCTCTGCGAAACTTCTCGATGCGGCCTTCACCACCGCCGAGCGCTTCACTCGAGCATCTCCGCGCAGCGAGCGGCGCTCTCGGCCAATCCCGCACGGGCCTGCTGCGGCGTGCAGTGCGCGCGGTTGAGCTGTGCTGGAACCTTCAGGTGCGGAGCTGTTAGCCTGACCCACTTGCAGCGGACATTGTGCATGTGCGTGAAGATCGCCGCAATGGTGCGGGCTTTGCCGGGCGGTTTGGCTCTCCAGGCGGCAGGGTCAAGACGTTCGATAAGAACCTGGTTCATGCGATCATTGGCGGCAAAGATCCGGACTGCGGCTCGGCCGAGTTGAGTGTGAACCTTGGGTTGACGCGTGGTCACGGCTTCCTACTCCCCGACCTATGATACTTCCGGGTCGTCGGCCATGCGTGATGAGAAATTCAGAATTAGCGAAGCCCGTTAGGCACTAATCGCCAGTTGCTAGCTACTAATTGCTTCTACTGCTGGATTGTCTGGATTGCCTTGGGATGCACTTGCTCATTCTGTATTTGCGAAGCATCCCAACCACCGCCTACGGCCTTCACCAGATAGACGGAAGTCACCATCTCCTGCCCGAGTAACTGCGTGGCCAGGCGTTCGTTGGTCAACAACGCCGACTGCGCCGTGATGACGTCGAGGTAGGAGGTCACGCCGCCGACGTAGCGGTTGTTGGCAATCTCGCAGCGCGCGGCGCGCGTCGGAGACGGCCGCGTTCTGGCTTGTTGTCGCCTGCGAAAGCGCATTCAATCCCGACAGCCCATCTTCCACCTCTTGGAATGCGGTCAACACCGCCTCGCGATAATTCGCAACCGACTCATGGTAGGCAGACTTGGTGGCCGCCAGGTTAGCGCGGTTGCGTCCGCCTTCAAAGATGGGTTGCAACAGGTCGCCCCCCACTGACCAGATGGCGCTGGGAGCGCTGATCAACTTGGTGATATCGGTGCTCTGAAATCCGCCGCTACCAAAGAGGGTGAGTTGTGGATAAAACGCCGCGGTGGCAACTCCGACTTCCGCGTTCTCGTACGCCATGTTGCGCTCGGCGGTAGCCACATCGGGCCGCCGCTCCAACAAGTCGGAAGGTACACCTAAGGGGACCGGCGGCGGCGTGGCATGCAGCGGTGCGACCGGAACATTGAAGGTGGAAGCAGGATTTCCGGTCAGCACCGCGATGGCGTGTTCGTACTGTGCGCGTTGCTGCTGCACCAGGTACAGTTGCGTGACCGTGGAATCGAGCAGGGTTTGCTGCTGCGCCAAGTCCAGCCCGGAAGCGACTCCGCCGGCATGACGGTTCTCCACCAATTGCAAACCCTTTTGCTGAATGTCAACCGATTCCTGGACCACCCTGGTTTCGGCATCCAGTTCACGCAAGCTGAAGTAGTCGGCGGCGAGTTCCGCGGTCAGCACCAGATTAACGTTATACATGTCCGCTGCGGTGGCTTGCAGAGAGGCATTTGCAGCCTGCAGAGTTCGCCGGTATTTTCCAAAGAGATCAGGTTCGTAACTGAGCAGAAAAGGAATTTCGTAGGTGCTCTGCGTGAGCGGGCGTCCGAGAGTTACGACCTCCGGTCGAGTTCCCGAGTACCTGTTGCGCGAGGCATTGGGATCGGTGCTGGCTTGAGGGAAGAGTCCAGCCGAAGCGACGCGAGCCAAAGCGCGCGCCTGGTTCAGGCGATCTTGCGCTGCGGCCAGCGACTGATTAGCCTTCAGCAGTTGCTGCTCATAGTCGTTCAGTTCGGAATCTTTGTAGACTTCCCACCACGCGCCTTTGGGAAGCGAATCTTTGGGCGCAGCAACCCGCCACGGACCTTCCGTCTTATACGCTGTGGGTGCCTGAACTGCTGGACGCTGATACTTCGGCCCCACCGCACATCCCACGAACAAAGCGCTGGCGGCGATGCCAGCGGCCAGGGACAAGCACTTCATGACGGACTTGCCTCCCTGCGGTTCGGGAGCCACGTTCACCTGCTGACCGTCTTCAATCGAGTCCGATGGGTTGACGATCACGCGATCGTTTACGTCCACACCACCCACGATCTCCAAGGTGGTGCCGTAATCGCGACCAATCGAAATTCGCCGCAATTGTACTTTGCCGTCGCTGCCCACCACCGCGACCTGGGCCCCTTGCTGTCGAAACAACATGGCATTCACCGGGATGGTGACTTTATTCACGTCGATGTTCGGTTTAAAGTGCACTTCGCCGAAGGAGCCTGGCAGCAACTTTCCATCCTGGTTCGGCACGTCGACTTCGGTGAGCAAGGTCCTCGATGTCGTGTCGATTGCGTCGGCAGTGCGCGCTACTGTGCCGGTGAACTTCTGTCCGGGAAATTCCTGCAACGTAACCACAGCATTCATCCCGACTTTGATAGCTGGAGCGTAGGCCTGAGGAACCGAAACATACACGCGCAAGGGATCGGTGCGGGCAACATCAAACAGCTCCTTGCCGGCAGCTCCAGCGTTCCCCACATTGATCAGCGCGCCTGGATCGACAGTGCGCGTGGTCAGCACGCCGTCGAATGGGGCGTAGATGTGCTTGAATCCTTCCAGCTCTTCCAGGCGCTTGACGTTGGCATCGGCGGCGGCCAGATTCGCCTGGGCTTGCTCAAAGCCGCTGCTTTGGGTGTCGGCTTCCTCCTGCGAAACCGAATCGGTTTTGCGCAGCGCCTGATAACGATTGGCATTGATCTTCGCCAGGTCCATGGCGGCGACAACCTGCTGGCGCGCCGCGCGCGCTTGCATCAACTCCTGATCGACTTCGGGTGTGTCAATATCGGCCAGCAGCTCGCCTTTCTTTATGTGGCTGCCAATGTCCTTGTACCACCGCAGCAGATATCCATTGGTGCGGGCGTAGATGGGAGACTCGATGTAAGCCTGCAAAGTGCCGGGCAACACCAGCTCTTCGTCGGGCTTTTCGGCTGTCGGATGGACCACGGCGACGGTTGGAGCGGCACTCTGCTCGGTTTCGTCCGCCAGTACACGGCTGTCATGGATCCGCAGGACCATGACGACAACGCCAGCCAAGACGAGCGCCAAAAGCACGATACCAATAAATAACAGGGCTTTGCGCGGCGTTGCAGGCGGAAGTTTTGGTGGAGGCGTGATCTCAGCCGCAACCGGGCTGCCATCGGGGACAGAGGTCTCGCGGTATTGCAAATCGCTCCCGTCCGAGCCGGAACGGCCCGGCTTCGCAGGAGCTTCCAATTGGCCCGGATTGTGATGCGCTTCCATCTTGGTCGTTTGAGTCTCCAATATTTTACGACTGCTTCTCCGCCTGTCTGGCTTCCCTGTGGCCGTGAATCATCGCAAACACGGTCGGAACAAAGAACAACGTAGCCACTGTGGCGAACAGTAACCCGCCGATGACCGCTCGTCCCAGGGGCGCATTCTGCTCGCCGCCCTCGCCCAAGCCCAAGCGACATCGGCAGCATGCCGATGATCATGGCCAGCGCGGTCATCAGCACCGGCCGAATACGCGTGTAACCAGCTTCCAGGGCAGCTTGGGCCGCGGGAATGCCGGCTCGCATGCGGTCGCGCGAGAAGGAGATCATCAAGATCGAATTCGCCGTCGCCACGCCCATGCACATCACCGCGCCGGTCAACGACGGCACGTTAAGCGTGGTGTGGGTGAGCAGCAGAATCCAGCAGATTCCGGCCAGCGCTCCCGGCAATGCCGTGATGATGATGAACGGATCGAGCCAGGACTGGAAGTTCACCACGATCAGGAAGTACACCAGCACGATCGCCGCCAGCAATCCCACACCCAGACCGATGAATGAACTCACCATCGTCACTACCTGCCCGCGAACGATCAGCTGCGTCCCACGCGGCAAGTGTTGCCGGAAGGGTTTCAGCTCCCGGTCCACATCGCGTATGACACTGCCCAGATCGCGGTCCTGCGTGCTGGCGTAAACGTCGATCACCGGCTGCACGTTGTAGTGCGAAACTACCGCGGGTCGCACCACCGGCGTTAACTGCACCAGGTTGCCCAACACCTGCGAGGTGGGCACGGCAGGATCATTGACCGGTGTATTCATCAGGTCCTGCAGCGAGGTCATGCGATATTGGGGCGACTGCACCGCGACCTGGTAGCTGACGCCGTTATTGGGATTCAGCCAGAAATTGGGTGCCGTCTGGAAGCTGCCGCTGAGCGAGACCAGCACGCTCTGCGCAACATCGCGCGCATTCATCCCCACCTGCGCGATGCGCGTGCGCTCGATGTCCAGATGCAGCGTCGGAAGATCGAGCAGTTGCTGCACGTGCACGTCGGCGGTGCCGGGAATGCGCCGCAGGCGGTTGGAAATTTGCTGCGCAATGTCGTAGTTGGTTGCCATATCGGGGCCGATGAGTTGGATGTCGATGGGCGCGGGCAGGCCGAAGTTCAGGATTTGGGTGACGATGTCGGCCGGCTGGAAGAAGAACTCCACGCCCGGGAACTGCCGCGGTAGCTCCTCGCGCAGCTTGCGGATGTAGTTCGCTGTAGGATGATGGTGCTCTTGATTCAGGCCGACCAGAATTTCTGCGTCGCTGGTGCCGATCACGCCGGAGTTGCTGTAGGAAAGATTGATACCGGAGTTGGGCAGCCCGATGTTGTCGAGGATGGTGACCAGCTCGTCTTTGGGGATCTGTTGCCGCAGATATTGCTCGATTTCATCGCATAGGCGTGCGGTTTCTTCCACCCGCAGTCCGGCGCGTCCGCGAACGTGGAGCCGCATCTGCCCGGCATCTACGCTGGGGAAGAAATCTTCGCCCAGGAAAAACACCAGCAGCATGGAAGCGGCGCAGAAGGCAACGAAGCAGACCGCAAACAGCTTGCGGTGCTCCAGCGTGGTCTCCAGCAGTTGGTAATAGCCGCAGCGAAACTTTTCGAAGCCGCGCTCGAAGCGACGCTGGTACCGGCCGAAGAACGTCTTTGCGCCTGCCTCGCGGTGCTCATGGCCGCGCATGATGTACATCACCAAGGTCGGAATCAGAGTTCGCGACAGGAAGTAGGAGGCGAGCATGGCGAAGACCACGGCTTCGGCCAGCGGCACGAACAGAAACCTGGCCACGCCAGTCAGGAAAAACATCGGCACGAACACGATACAGATCGACAGGGTAGAGACGAACGCCGGCACCGCGATCTGGGATGCGCCGTCCAAAATGGCCTGCTTCATCTCCTTGCCTTGGGCAAGATTGCGCTCGATGTTCTCGATTTCCACCGTGGCGTCATCCACCAGAATGCCGACCGCCAGCGCGAGGCCTCCCAGCGTCATGATGTTGATGGTCTCGCCCAGCGCGCTGAGCAGCAGCACCGAGACGAAAATCGACAGCGGAATCGAAATCGAGATGACGATGGTGGGCCGCCAGTCACCGAGGAACAGCAGGATCATGCAGGCGGTCAGAGCCGCGGCAATCAAGCCCTCGCGCAGCACGCCGTTGATCGACGCCCGCACAAATAGCGATTGATCGAACAGCGGCTTGACCGTGATCCCCTTTGGCAGCGCCTGGAGCGCGATAGGAACAATCCCCTTAATGGCGTTGACAATCGTGATCGTCGAGCCCTTGCCGATCTTGTACATCGACATCAGCACGCCGTGCACCCCGTCCTGGCGGACAATATTGGTCTGCGGCGAGAAGCCATCGCGCACATGGGCCACATCGCGCATATAGATGGTCGAGCCCTTGATCGTCTTAATCGGGATGTCATTTAAGTCCGCGACGGTTCGCGGGGCGCTGTTCATCTCCACCTGGTATTCCAGCAAACCA
Organism: uncultured Acidobacteriaceae bacterium; assembly: GCA_963772895.1. Classification (GTDB taxonomy): domain Bacteria; phylum Acidobacteriota; class Terriglobia; order Terriglobales; family Acidobacteriaceae; genus Bog-257. The sequence continues at coordinate 19,849 of CAVYZB010000010.1, read as the reverse complement.
ATCTTGGTGGTGCCGGACGGCGTGATCACGTTCTGCGCACTGAGGCGTTGACCATATCGCTGGGCGAGAGACCGTTGGCCTGCAGCCGCGGCATGTTGAGATCGACCTGCACCTGGCGTATCTTGCCGCCGTAGGGATAGGGCGTGGCTGCGCCCGGCACCGTCGCCAGTTGGGTGCGCAGGAAGTTTTGCCCAAGATCGAACAGCATCTGGTCGGGCAGGGTTTTGCTGCTGAGCCCAAGTTGGACGATGGGCGTGGTCGAGGCGGTGTACTGGATGATCAGCGGCGGCGTTGTGCCCTGCGGGAGGCTACGCAAGATAACTTGCATACCCGCGGTCAACTGCGCCATCGCGGTTTGGATGTTGACCTGCGGCTGGAAGAATACCTTGATGACGCCGACCCCGTTTACTGATTGCGATTCGATGTGCTCGATGTCGTTGACGGTGATGGTGGTGATGCGCTCGGAGTTGCTGACGATGCGGTCCGCCATATCCGACGGTGCAAACCCACCGTAAAATCCAGATCACGCTGATCACCGGAATATTGATGTCGGGGAAGATGTCGACCGGAGTACGCACGATGGCCAACGGCATCAGCAAGATGATGATGATCGCCATGACCACGAAGGTATAAGGACGCCGCAGCGCAAGGGCAACAATCCACATCGGTGAGGAATGACTCCAATCGAGGCCGACGGCATCTCGTCAGCTGGCTATCGAGCAATGGCCTTAAAAAAATCCGATTCGATACGGTACGTATTGGATTCAAATATATGCTACTGTGAGTCATGCCGCAAATGCCTTCTTCTGCTCAGAAGCAGCTACCCGGAAACGACAAAGCCAAACGTTTGCCGGGACGGCCTCGCAGCGAACAGGCTCGGCAAGCCATTCTACGCAGTACCAGCCGATTGTTGCAGCGCACGGGTTTTGCAGAGCTCTCGATTGAGGCCATCGCAGCCCACGCTGGTGTAGGCAAGGCGACCGTCTACCGCTGGTGGCCCGATAAGGGGGCGCTGGTGGTGGACGCTTTTGCTTCCAGCGCGGAAGACGAATTGCATTTCCCGGACAGTGGTTCAGTGTTCAAGGACATGAGCCTGCAAATGAACCAATTCCTGGCGATACTTCGTTCGCGCCGCGGGCGCATTGTGGCGGCGGTGATCGCTGGCGGCCAGTCCGACTCTCATCTCATTCAAGCATTTCGGGAGCGCTTTCTGCGGCCTCGGCGACAAGAAGCCTACCAGACTCTGCGACGTGGAATCGACCGCGGTGAACTGCCTCGTAACCTCGATCTTGATCTTCTACTCGACATCCTCTACGGCGCAATTTACATGCGCTTTCTCATTCGCCACGACCAACTGAGCGAGGCGTACATCGCGGAAGTCTGTCGCCTGGTGCTGAATGGTGCGACGAAAAACGGGGCGCATCCTCAGGGCGCAGGCAAGCGAAAACTCCGAGAGGGCAATGGCAGGATGCGAAACCTGTCGGCGGCATTAACCTGGGAGAAACAGGTCGTCAAGCGTCAGGGTTTGTCATCCTGAGGGCGCGAAGCGGATCGGAGAGACCTGCGGTTCCGAGGACGAGCTACTGGAGAGACGAACAACAAGGGGCACCGCCATGCGGTGCATTACGCCTTCTTGCTTTTGCGGGTCGCTGGCCGGCTGGTTTTCTCGAGGGCCAATTTTTCGTGCGAGCCAAACGCCTCGCTCATCGCTTGCATTCTGTCTGCGTCCTTACGGACCTTAGCGGCATATGCGAGCGGATCGACTTTCTTCTTTTTCATGTCCCACAGCATGACACAAATCTGGGTACAGTCAACAGCTTCGAGTACCACGTGCGAGGTCGGCGAAGTGCAGCAGGCGAAGACCAGTTTAGTCGCGGGTCGGGAGGAGCAGACGAGGCAATGCGGGTTGCTATACTCGCCAGATGTCTCGCGTCACCGCTGGTCCTCACTCTCGCTTTGACGCTTGTCGCTCCCGCAGCGGCCCAAACCACAGCCTGGCAGATCGATCCGAACCATACTGCGGCGCAGTTCTCGGTGCGACACATGGGCATATCAACCGTCCGCGGCGCATTCACCAAAGTGAGCGGAATTGTGACGTACGATCCCGCCAATCCCAGCAATACGGTGATCGACGTTACCATCGATGCCGCTTCCATAGACACGCGCGTGGAAAGGCGCGATAACGATCTGCGTAGCCCCCGCTTTTTTGATGCAGCGAAATTTCCGACGCTGACCTTCAAGTCGAAACGCACCGAGCCAAACGGTGCAGGGAAGCTGAAGGTGATCGGCGATCTCACCATTCACGGCGTTACCAAAGAGGTCGTATTGAATGTCGATGCACCCTCCGGTCCTGTGAAGGATCCGCGGGGAAACTGGCATATGGGAACGTCCGCCGCTGCGGAGATCAATCGCCAGGACTTCGGAGTCAGCGCAGACAAAGGAACTGTGGGCGACGATATCCCGATCATCATCGATGTCGAGTTGATCCAGCCGGCCGCGCCAGCGAGGTGAGCCAAGAGCGAAAAGCGAACTCCTATATCTGGTAGTCCATCTCGATCACCTGTTGCAGCTTGTCGGTGCCGTTGGTCGGCGACGGCTGGCGGCCTTGTAGGCGGCACACTTCGTCCTTCAGCATCTTGACTTCGTTGGCCACCGCCGACAGCGCCTCCGACAGCGGATCGTTGATCTGCTTGGGATCGGTGATCACCACGCGCTTGCCTTCGCGGAAAATAATATGGCCAGGCACGCCGACCACGGTGGAGTCGTCGGGCACGTCACGCAGCACCACCGACCCGGCGCCGATGCGGCAATTTTCACCGACAGTGATGTTGCCCAGTATTTTCGCGCCGGCACCGACCACAACGTTGTTGCCGATTGTGGGATGCCGTTTACCCTTCTCTTTGCCCGTGCCGCCGAGAGTCACGCCCTGGTACAGGGTGACATCGTCGCCCACAATCGTAGTCTCGCCGATGACCACGCCCATTCCGTGGTCGATGAAAAAACGCCGGCCAATTTGCGCGCCGGGATGGATTTCGATGCCAGTGATCAGCCGGGCGACTTGCGACAGCGCCCGGGCAGGGAATTGCCAGCCACGAATCCACAGCCAGTGATGGAAGCGGAAGCCCCACAGGGCATGCAGCCCGGAGTAAAGCAGCACGACTTCGAGCGCAGACTTCGCCGCCGGATCGCGTTCCTTTACAGCGGCGATGTCCTCACGCACGGATGCAAACATCTCTTAAACGCCCTCAGCCACCATGGCCAGTGACTCGTTGCGGAGCTGCTCGAACAGCAGGCTGCTCAGGTAACGTTCGCCAAACGACGGGATAATCACCACGATCAGCTTACCCGCATTTTCGTCACGCGCGGCAACTCGCAGCGCGGCCACCACCGCCGCTCCCGACGAGATGCCAACCAGCAGACCCTCTTCCTTGGGCAAGCGGCGCGCCATCGCCAAAGCATCTTCACTCGACACTTGGATGACTTCGTCAATGTAGTCGGTGCGCAGAATGCTGGGAATAAATCCGGCGCCGATGCCTTGAATCTTGTGCGGACCAGGCTGTCCACCGGAAAGCACTGGGCTTTCCGTGGGTTCGACCGCAATCGCCTTGAACGATGGCTTCTTTGGCTTGATGTACTCGCAAACGCCGGTCAGCGTGCCGCCAGTACCAATGCCCGAAATCAGGATATCTACTTTTCCGTCAGTATCGTTCCATATTTCCGGGCCGGTAGTTTCCCGGTGGATCTTGGGATTCGCCGGATTGTCGAATTGCTGGAGCATGTAGCCGTTGGAGGTTTTGGCGAGTAACTCGTCGGCCTTGGCAATGGCCCCCTTCATTCCCTTGATCCCAGGAGTCAGCACGATGTCAGCGCCAAAGGCCTTGAGCAGCACGCGGCGCTCCATGCTCATGGTGTCGGGCATGGTCAGGATCAGCTTATAGCCTTTCACCGCCGCCACGAACGCCAGCGCGATGCCGGTGTTGCCGCTGGTCGGCTCAATCAACACCGTCTTGCCGGGTTGGATTTTGCCCGTGCGCTCGGCTTCATTGATCATGCTGACGCCGATGCGGTCCTTCACACTGCTGAGCGGGTTCTGGCTTTCCAGCTTAGCGACGACCGTGGCCTTGGCGCCTGCAGTGACCTTGTTGAGACGCACCAAAGGAGTATTCCCGATCAGTTCCGTCACGTCATTCGCAATCTTCATAGCGATCTCCCAAAAGTTTGACCTGAGGCTTATAGATATACGGTTTGATTCAGTGGAGGCGAGCAAAGAATCAGCTAAAGACGACAACAACAACAGCGCGACATTTGTGGGCTGGTGCCAACTTCGAACTGAGACAGCGTATATGCGGCTTGAGTTGACATAACACGTTCGCTCGCGCGAAAAGGTCTAGAGCTTACTATCGTTGGGTGCCAGAATTTCAGTCCGGGATGCAAAATTTTGAGCGCATTTGAAGGAGTTCGGTATTGCGACGAAGTGCGAGTTCCCTCAGGGGCTGAAGCCCACTATCTATGCACACATAACGGCACGGCTGAAGCCGTGCCCCTTCAAACCTTGCCTCTCGGTGATCCAGCTCAAGCGCTTGCGCAGGACGACAGCACATGACGGTGGAGGCCGAAAGGTTTGGTGCTGACGGCTGACGCCTACAGTTCCGCACGGGCTATTGCTACTGCCGCGATCGCGGCGGTCTCGGCGCGAAGAATGGTATCGCCGAGCGAGGCGGCCATCCAATGGGAAGCGGCGAAATTGTGCAACTCTTCTCCAGTCCAACCACCCTCAGGGCCAATCGCCAGAGATAGAGACTTCACTTCGCCGTGAGCGCGCAGAACATCGACCAGTGATGCTTCCTGTTCGTTCTCGGCAAGAACGATCCGCAAGTCGCAGGGAGTATCGACGGCGCACAAATTCACCTGGCCAGTCAAATTAACCTCGACCATGGCGGGAGTTAAAACGTCGCTCAGTTTCACCGGATCGCCAATCTCGGGAGGCGCGGCACGACGCGACTGCTCGGCCGCTTCGCGGGCGATTCGCCGCCAGCGTTCCACACGCTTCTCCGCGGCGAGAGCGAGATGCTTTTCAGTTCGGCGGGCAATCACCGGGACGATGGTGGTGACGTTCAGCTCCGTGCACTTCTCGATCGCCCACTCCATGCGATCGAACTTGAAGACGGCAAGCAGCAGGGTGATGGGTACAGTCTCGCGGACGGTGATTTCTTCGCCCAGCGTGAACTCCACGCGCTCATCTTGCACGCTGGAAACCGTGGCTTGCCGGACTCGGTCACCACACGCGACTTCGAACTGCTGACCGACCCGTGCGCGCAAGATGCGCGACAGATGCGCGGCGTGCGCGCCGGTCAAGGCGGCGCGATCGGCGGAGAACTCGTCGGCAATCCAGCGTCGTCGCGTCATCGCGTCATCAGTAGCAGGATAGTGGCAATGGCCATGGAAGCGTAAACTCCGCCAAAGATGCGGTTTTCGCGGGTCAAGTCCTCTTCGCTGAAGAGGCGGCTGTTCAGCAGGAACTCCAGCGCCGAGACCATACCGACTAAGACGGCCATCACCAGCCAGCGCTCCTGGTGCATTTGGGCGCGCAACAGAAAAGGGATGGCGAGCAGCGATAATCCCAAATAGATAAGGCCGCCGATGCGAGCGCGTTTGCGGCGTTTGGGATCCTGATAGCGCATCAACACAATGCGTGCCAACTCGCGCGGCCGGGCCAGGCGCGCAGCCGCCGGCAATGCGGTCACTACCAGCAGAAACCAAGCGTAGATGCGGAGGGCTTTGTCCAAGGAGAATCGCTGTTCGTTGTTGGGGCCTTAGAGCAGTTTGAGCAGTGCGGGCCTTGAGAGATTCTGTCGTAACCTGCTGCCGTCCCTACGGGACTCCGCGTTATTTCACACCTACCCAGCGCTGAAGCGCTGGGCTAAGATCTTTCGCCCCATTCGGGGCTGGTTCTTGTGTACCCAATACTGAAGCACGCCGATAGGATCTCGCGACATAACGTCTGAGCGCCCGCGCTCGTATCCGCCTTGCCATGTTGATACGCGCATCCGAACCGTTGCTCACCCGCTCGGAACCGTCGAATGCTAAGAGCTAAAGGCTAATTGCTAAAAGCCAAATGCTTCCTACTGAAAGATCTCTTTCACCTTATTCAGCAGCGAGCGGCTGACGGGCTTGTTCTCCACCGAGGTGGTCGTTTGCAGTTCCTGCAACAGTTCGCGTTGCCGCTTGGTGAGCTTCGACGGCGTTTGCACTTCGACTTCAACGTGCAAATCGCCGCGCCCGTGTCCGTTCAGCACCGGCACGCCTTTGTTCTTCACCCGGAACGTGGCCCCGGTCTTGCGTGCCCTCGGGAATTTTCAAAGTGTGTTCGCCATCGAGTGTGGGGACGGCAATTTCCGTTCCCAGCGCCGCCTGCGCAAACGAAATTGGAACGGTGCAATACAGGTGCTTGCCTTCACGCTCGAAGAAGGCATGCTCCCTAGCATGCAGCACGACGTAGAGATCGCCCGAAGGTCCGCCGTAAAGGCCCGCTTCGCCTTCGCCTGAGTAGAGCATGCGCGCGCCTTCTTCGACGCCGGCGGGAACCTTTACCGTGACCGTGCGCTGGCGCGTGATGCGGCCGTGGCCGCGGCACTGGGTGCAGGGATCGACAATCAATTTGCCCGAACCCTGGCAGGTGGTGCAGGTGCGCGATATGGAAAAGAATCCCTGCTGGTAACGCATTTGTCCACGCCCCGCGCAGGTGGTGCAGGTGATGGGCGCTTTGCCCGGCGCCACACCGCTGCCTTTGCACTGATCACACTCCTCGAGTCGCCGCACCTGCACTTGCTTGGTGACTCCAAACACGGCTTCCTCGAACTCGAGCGTGAGATCTTCGCGCAGATCGGCGCCACGCTGCGCGCGCGAACGAGTGCGTCCGCCCCTGCCCGCCGAACATGTCGCCAAAATTAAAAAGGTCGCCGAAGATGTCGTGGAAATCGGTGAACACAGTGGTGTCGAATCCACCGTTGCCGCCCGGACCACTGGAAACTCCAGCATGGCCGAAACGGTCGTAGCGCGCGCGCTTCTCGCTGTCGGCCAGAATCGCGTAGGCTTCGCTGCACTCCTTGAAGCGCTCTTCCGCCCCAGGATTGTCCGGATTGCGGTCGGGATGGTGTTGCAGAGCGAGTTTGCGATAGGCGCTCTTGATTTCCTGGTCGTTGGCCGTGCGGCTAACGCCCAGCACTTCGTAGTAATCGCGTTTTACGTTGGTAGCCAGAACTTTTTACCTTTACCTCGGGGGCTAAAGCCCCGGTCTTACGTCGATACATTTATGGACGCCCTGAAGGCCGTCCCTCAAAGAGACATGAATCAAGCCTGCTCTATCCGCTCTTGGGATGGCGAGCCACGCGCACCATCGCCGGACGCAGCAGCCGGTCCTTTAACTTGTAGCCGCGCTGCAACTCGTCGAGCACGTGGTTGTCCTCGACTTCATCGGTATCCACCATCTGGATCGCCTGGTGCAGATTGGGATCGAATTGCTCCCCCTGCGCGGAAATTGGCAGCACGCCTAACTTGGCCAGTGCATCATGAAACTGCTTGTCGATCAGTTCGATACCTGCGTGAAAATCTTCCAGCGACGCGGCCTTGGTGTTCAAGGCGCGATCCAGGCTGTCGAGGATCGGCAGCAACGTGGTCATGGCATTGGCAAGGGCGTAATCCCGATAGTCCTGTTGCTGTTTCTGGCTGCGCTTGCGAAAGTTTTCGAACTCCGCCTGGATGCGTGCGGCGCGATCGAGGTAGGCTGCCCGTTCGCTCCGGAGGCGCTCTAATTCCGTCGCCGGGTCTTCCGCAACCGCGGCCTTGCCACCGGCCTCGGTGTCTGCCGGCGAAGAGGGCGCGTCGTTTTCCTCTGCTGGCGGAAGCTCGTGGTCCAGATTCAACTCCGCCTCAGCGGAGCTTCCATTGTGTTTCTTAGCTTGCATAATTATTTCTGTTTCTACGTCGATTCGTTCCAAAGTTGGTCGAAAAGCCTCGCGATGTAGGACACAGCAGTCATGGTATGTTCGTAATCCATTCGGGTCGGGCCAATCACCGCCAGTGAGCCCATGACTTCGTCGCCTACTCGCGCGGGCATTCCAATCAGTACGAAGTTACTTAGATGCGGCATAGCGTCTTCCAGACCCACAACTACGCGCACTGCCTCCTGGCGAACGTCAAGGTAGGCAGATAGCAGATCGACAATCCGCTGTTTTTCCTCCAACGTGGCCAGCAGCTGGCGCAGCCGTTCCTGGTCCTGCTCGGTGATCACCAGGTTCGACGCGCCCTCCACGTACACTGCCTGGGCGGCGGCGTCGGTGGTCAACGCACCCTGGGCATACAACTGTTCCACCGATCGCATCAGGCGATCGTATTCGCTGCGCTCCTGTTGAATTCGCTTGCTGATCTCGTTACGCAGCGACTCCATCTCCCAGCCCCTAAAGTTCTGGTTGATGTACGCCGCAGCCGCTTCAAGATCGGCCACTAACAAATCCTGGCTGAGCCGGAGCACGCGGTCGCGCACCAGGCCGTTGCGCATCACCACGACGGCGAGGACTTTTTTGTCGGCCATTCGCTGGAAGTACACATGCTCCAGCGCATTGTGCTGTCCGGGCGCGGAGCTGACGGCAACGCCGACGCCGTGCGAAACCAGCGACAACACATGCGACGTACGTTCCATGAACTCAGGCACGTCCTGCAAACCTTGCAGGCTTGCCTGGATCAGGTTTTCGTCGGCCGGCGACAGCCGCGCTTCTCCCGTCAACTGCTTCACATAGAACCGATAGGCTTTGGTCGTGGGAATGCGGCCAGCCGAAGTGTGGGGTTGCTCCAAAAAACCTGCATCGGCCAGATCGGCCATGACGTTGCGAATGGAGGCTGCGCTGAGGCTCTCGGGATTGGCGCGAGCCAGCGTGCGCGAGCCTACTGGCTCGCCCGTGGAGATATAAGACTCCACAATGGCCGTAAGGATCTCGCGTTCTCGTCGGCCGATGTTTGCGGGCGTGTCCATGAATAACGTTTGACGGAAGCTAACCCACGGTTTTGCAAATATTTACATGCAAACTGGGTACAGATCCGCACTTTTATTCTAGGAAGCAAGCGGGCAGGTGTCAAGACTGGCACTCAAATGGGATGAGTGCCAAAAGCTCAGGGTCCGGGCTTTCGCGAGGAATGGACTTGCGCATACGGTTAATGGAACGGTGAGCGAACTTCTGGCCCTGGTGAATGATCGTTACGCCTGTTGATACCACCAGGCGGCGTCGCGGATGTCATAACTGCCAAGCCGGAATTATTCCTAGAACTGGCAGGTGTCGGATAACTTCTTGATATTCGAGATTTCCAGGGTCCGGCCTTTCTCCGATGACTTCACAGTTCCGCTGATCGCAACCTGCATACCGTTATAGCCAAGCAGAGTGTCATGATCGCCCTTCAGGCGGTAACGATCGCCGCGGCGCGTCCCAAGCGTGAAGTACCCGTTGATGGAGCCGACGCAGCCAACGACGGTCACGGCTCCGGTACTACCGCCCGGCGCAGCATTGGGGTTCGCCTGAGTCGAAGGCGATTGTTGGCCGAAAGTCATCAGCGACAAAAATAAAAGACAAGTAACCAGGATCCAGGTCCGCATGGAAACTCCGTGAACAGCATCCGAATTATATCCCTCTCTACGAAATGTTACGGCACCAGTTTTTTCCCTTGCGTAAATTCGGTTTCCAGTACAAACTGCGTTCCGTTCTGATTGGCGTCAACCTCCCACAAAAGCGAGAGGCGACGCTTCATGGACGATCTTCCGATGCGCCATCGTGTTTACCTTGTACCGATTCTGCTGCTTGTGGGCACAGCCCTGATTACAGTGGCGAAAGGACCGATTGCGTTCCGGAGCATTGTCTGGACGCCGCACGAGCTGCAAACGGGGTCCGCGTGTTTGTTTGAGATTAAAGTGGAAGGCTCGCCTGCGAAGTTGAGCGGCAGGTGGATGGGACATGACGTATCGTTCTTCCCGTCGCGCGACAGGCGCCTGTGGTATGGGCTGGCGGGCGTTGACCTGGAATCTTTGCCGGGAACTTACCCGCTCGAGGTGGTCGCCACTATGCCGGATGGTGAGGCGGTTCACCTCACGCACGAGGTGCCAGTAGGTCCATCGAACTACAAGACAGTGTCGCTGCGGGTGCCTGACCGATTTGTGAAGCCAGACGCCGCTGCTCTTCGCCGAATTGAGTCCGACAAAGAAGCCAAGAGCATTGCCTTTTCGCACCAGATTCCGGATGCCGAATGGTCGGGCGATTTCCTTGCTCCCATCGATAGCGAGGTTTCCGATTCCTTCGGCACGCGCCGGGTGTTCAATGGCAAACTGGAGAGCGTACATCGTGGCTTGGATTTCAGGGCCAGGCCGGGATCGCCGGTGGTGGCGGCCAATTCCGGCGAGGTGGTGTTGGCCCGCGAAATGTTCTATGAAGGCAACTGCGTGATCATCGATCATGGAGAAGGGTTCATGACCTTGTACATGCACCTGTCTCGATTCGAAGTTGCCGAGGGCCAAAGGGTCACGAAGGGCCAGGAGATCGGCCTGAGTGGGGCTACCGGAAGGGCTACCGGCCCGCATCTTCACATGGGCGTCCGCTGGGAAGGCGCCTATCTCGATCCCTCGAGCCTGTTGGGGTTAAGTCTAGACAACCTGCCCTGATCGCTGACGCCCGGTCGTTGGCACCTTCGAGGGGGTCTGTCCCCCGGTTCAATCTCGACGACCTAAAAACGACAGTCGTACCTTGGACCAGGACTTGGAAAAGTCCTAGATTTATATGCAAGATGTTGCACTCCAAGCTGCTGTATTTAAGCTAAATACCTTGTTAACAGGCAGTATTCAATGGATATATCCCTGGTTGCCGAATGGCCCGCTGATTGCACCTATCCTGTCTGCGGGTGTATCGGAAGCCTTCGTGCCTGTGGCTTTCGATCGCCATTAGCCTTCAGTGCTACAGAGTGCGGGCAAAGACCATTTGGAGGTATGAAGGTGACAACTCAGTTGCGCAAGACGCCATTCGTCAGAGGTTTTCTGTTTGTGCTGGTATTCAGCCTGGCAGTACCTCTGTTGCACGCTTCTATTCTTACCGACGGCGGCTCGGTTCCCCCTAGTCCGTTATTTCCGGGGGGGACTTTGGAAGCGACCACGTCAGGTACCATCACCACTCTAACTTTCTCCGCCGGGTACAGCCAGTGGGTGTATTCGGATCCACTAAATACCTGGTGTGCTGGCTGCCTGGACTTCGTCTATCAGTTCACGGATCTGGGACCTGACATCCTCGGCCGGTTTACCATGTCCGACTTCGCTAGTGGGTCTAACTGGAACCTTGATGTCGGTACCAACCCATTCGGACTACATGATCCGACAACGATTGATCGTAGCGGCTCGGGAAGTGTAGTTGGTTTCAACTACAACCCCGGCGATGAAATTCTTCCCGGGGAGACGACTCCCTTGCTAGTGATCGAGACCAACGCCCGCAGCTTTGATTTCAACGGTTTCTTGAGCGCCCAGGATGGCACCGCGGGTTCTGCCCGAGCCTATGCACCTGCCGTTCCGGAACCGTCCTCACTCGGCTTACTCGGCAGCGGCCTGATGGTCGTGGGAGGATTCTGGCGGAAGCTGCGCTTAGTTGGCCGAAGCTAAAGCTGTGGGAGCTAAGCGTAACCTTGTTGTGCCTCGTCAGTAGATGGCTGTTCTACAAGGCCAGCCAATGAACGGGGTGCGTACTGCAACTTAGCAGTTCGGACGGGTGGTAGCAGGGATTTCCCGCAGATTGCCGAGACGTTTCGACGGTGTTCGGCAAAGAGGGTTGTTTCCTACCACCCGTTAGTTTTTGTGGTTTAGTATTAACCCGTCAGCTTCCCTCTCTCCAGTCTAAGCTGGGTCGTGTTCCATCCGCCGCGCAATACCATCCTTCCCGTTGCAATCATCGTGTGCGTCTCATTGCCGGACGGTTACCTTCCTTCTTGCTATATCCCTCTGTACCAAATTCTTGCGCTATTTTTTGGTTACTATTGCACTCTTAGGCCATGGGTACTCGCAGTTACCAAAGTACTAACCAACCTGTCGAAAAGTGCTAGCCAGACGTGACCTTAGTTCTGTAGGATTAGTCCTTCTCCGTTAAGACCCAAAAGCTCAATGATCACCCATCGGCCGACCAACGGTCGGTCTCTGGAAATAGCTCGCGACGAAAGTTCGCGAAGAAAAGAGGATGAATGCAAAACACTGGCTTCCGCGCTTCCTGTCTCTTGTCTGTCAGACCGAGTCTTCCTCGTAACCGAATCCGCTTTTCTCGCGGGTTTCTCATCACGGCATTATTTGTAACTGTTTTCGCTTTCTCAGTTTCTACAATTTCTGCTTCTGACGATTCGGCTGGTGGGAAGATCTCTGCGCGGCTGCTCTCGGAAACGGCCAACGGTGGCCGCGCCGAAGCCCTCATAGTGCTCGCCGAGCAAGCTGATCTGTCCGCAGCCTCAAGCCTGCCCACCAAACTGGAGAAGGGACGCTACGTTTTTCAGACGCTCGAGAATGAGGCCCTGGCTTCACAAGCTTCTCTCCGTAGCTTGCTACAGCAGCGCGGCATTCCTTTTCAGTCGTTTTATATCGTCAACGCGATAAAGGTGACAGCGGACCGTGCGTTGTTGGAGGAATTGGCGACGCGCACGGACGTGGCACACATCGACGCCAACCCGCAGGTTAAAAGCCCTCTATTGGGGACGCCTGACCCAGATATGGATTCAACAGCAGGTATGGATTCTCCAGGAGACGGACCGGAGTGGAACGTGCAGCGAGTCAACGCCCCGCAGGTGTGGGCGTTGGGATATCACGGCGAGGGTTTTGTGGTTGCGGGCAACGATACCGGCGTAATGTGGAATCATCCTGCGCTGAAATCACAATACCGTGGCTGGAATGGACATACGGTGGATCACGACTATAACTGGCACGACGCCACCAGCCAGCATTCTCCGGTTCCGGTAGATCCCAATGCTCACGGCACATTCACCGCCAGCGAGATGGTCGGAGATGATGGGATGGGCAATCAGGTTGGAGTGGCACCGGGAGCGCAGTGGATCGCTTGTCGCAATATGGATATACACGGCACCGGTTCTCCGTCGACGTACCTCGAGTGTTTCCAGTTCTTGATGGCGCCCTATCCCGTCGACGGCGACCCCAGCCAGGGCGACCCTTCAATGGCACCGGATGCCATCAATAATTCCTGGGCTTGCCCAGCCAGCGAGGGCTGCACGCTTACCACGCTGCAGAGTGCCGTTGACGCTATTCGTGCGGCGGGAATCTTTCCCGCCATGGCGGTTGGCAACTCCGGGCCCGGCTGTTCCACGGTTTCCGACCCCCCGGAATTCTACGCAAGCTCGGTCAGCGTTGGGGCGACCGACTCGTACAACAATATCGCCCCGTTCAGCAGCCGCGGTCCGGTGACGGTAGATGGTAGCGGCAGAATGAAGCCGGAGATTACAGCTCCTGGGGTAAACATTCGCGCAGCCGTTCCGTGGGTCACGTTGTATCAAGGATATTGGTCGGGAACCTCGATGGCTGCACCGCACCTGGCGGGTGGAGTTGCTCTTTTGTGGCAGGCAAAGCCTCAACTGATCGGCAACGTTACCGCCACCGAAGCAGTCTTCACGCAGACAGCTCACCGCCTGGTATCCGTACAATTCTGCGGATTTGGTCTCATCCCCAATAACACCTATGGATGGGGACTACTTGATCTGTTGAATGCAGTGCAGTCCCATTGAGAAGAAGGAGAATCTGATCCGGCCTAACACTTCGGGGTGCGCCCATCCAGGCGCCCCCATGGGCTGATCCTGACACCGGTCGTCAGCTATTGAATCTCAATCACGCTGCCGCTATCCGCCTCTTGCAATTCCTTGGTCCGCTCGATCACGCGCTGGGTGAACGCAAACAGCGACTTGGCGTGCGGAGACTGATCGCCTTCGAGCACGATGGGCTGGCCGCTGTCGCCGCCCTTGCGGATGTCGGGATCGAGTTCGATGCCGCCGAGAAACGGCACTCCGAACTGCTGCGCAGTGCGCGCCCCACCGCCCTTGGAGAAGACGTCGATCTCATGTTGGCAATGCGGACACACGAAGTAGCTCATGTTCTCGACAATCCCGAGGATGTCCACCTTCACCTGTTTGAACATTTCGATGGCTTTGCGCGCGTCCTGCAATGAGACGTCGCTCGGGGTGGTGACCACGACCGCGCCTGTCAGCGGTACGGTCTGCACGAGGGAAATCACGACATCGCCTGTGCCCGGCGGTAGATCGACGACGAGATAATCGAGTTGTCCCCACTCTACCTGGCCGAGGAACTGCTTGACGATGGAATGCAGCATGGGGCCGCGCCAAACCAGTGGTTTGTCGCCGGGGCTGAGAAATCCGACCGACATCACCTTCAGCCCATAACGCTCTGGAGGCAGAATGCGATCTTCGCCGACCACGCTTGGAGCCATGGTGGTGCCCAGCATCAGTGGGACGTTAGGACCGTACACGTCGGCATCGAGCAAGCCAACCTTGTGACCCAGGCGCGCCAGCGCGATGGCCAGGTTCACCGCGAGCGTAGTTTTGCCGACGCCGCCTTTGCCAGAGCCCACGGCGATGATGCTGTTGACTCCCGGAAGCGGTTGCGGCCCAGCTTGCGGTTGGCCGGGCATGTGCGAATGCTGATGACTCAAGTGTGTTCCTACAGTGTTTAGAATGAAGTGCGCAGCATGTCGAGATCGATGTCGGCGACGGCGGCTGCGCGTCGACCGGGAAACGCTCGGTCTCGGCGAGCGTCGCGCCGTTCTCGAACACGAGGCCTGGCCGTCCCAGGCCAGGTCGGTGGTCGATTCGCCTGCGCCGGCCGCGGCGTAGAGATAGGCGGCGAGGCAGCGGGCCGATTGCGACCGGGCCAGCAGCCGGCGGGTCTCCGCCTTGCCGATGGTGATGTTGCTGGCCGAGAGGTTGGCCAGGACGGTGGCGCCGGCCAGGGCGCCCTCGGCCGCTGGGCGGCATCGGCACCCAGACGTCCTCGCAGATCTCGACGTGGATCGTCAGGCGGTAAATCATCGGCGGTCGAACAGCAGGTCGGGGCCGAACGGGGCCCTGGTCGGCCGATGCGCGATCTCCGGCGGTGCCGTCGCCGGAGGCGAAATGCCGCCGCTCGTAGAACTCGCGATAGTTGGGCAGGTGGATCTTTGGCACCACGCCGAGCAGGTGGCCGCGGTGGATCGCCAGGGCGCAGTTGTAGAGTCGGCGCCGTGGCGCAGCGGCGCGCCGACCACCAGCGGCAGCAGGTCCGCGGAGCGCTCGATCAGGGTGACAGCGCCGCTCGATGGCGGTCAGCACGCGTCCGACACAGCAGGTCGTCGATCGCATAGCCGGAGACCGACAGCTCCGGAAACACCGCCAGCGCGACGCCGTCCGCCGCGCAGGTTTCCCGCCAGGCGCAGGATCGCGGCCGCATTGGCGGCGGGATCGGCCAGGGTGCCAGCGCGCGGTGCAGGCGGCGACACGGGCGAAGCCGTGGCGGTAGAGCGAACGGAACATGGTACGAGATATTGGGGGCGAAGGGGCGACAACGCCAGCAGCCGACACCATTTTGTCGGAAGTCCCTGCTAAGGGACGCGCCGCGGCGGCAGATCCGCCGCGAGCGGGCTGGGGGTGCAGCGAGCATGGCGTCCGAGGCGGATTTCTCCGACCCTGTGGTGACGGAACGCGCCGTGAGGTCACCTTCCGGCCGACCGGCGACCGCCTGTCGTTCGCGCGGTTCGGCACGCTGCTGTCGCCGGCGCGGCCGATCAGTCCGCCGCATTTCGGTCCGCACAAGTCCTGGGAGGTCCAGTGGCTGGCCCGCAACCTGGCGCAGCAGGCGCTGCTGCGCGATGGCGGGCTCGCCGCGGACGACCGGCGGCGCGTCGAGGCGCGACGGCGCATCGAGGTCACGCGGGGCGGCGACGCGCCACGCGCCGGCACTGGCGCTCCACGCCGCCGACGCATGTCCGCCTGCTGCAGGACCTCGCGCTGGCCGTGACGCGGGGCGAGCTGTCGCTGGAGGACCAGCCGATCTACGATGTGCGGACGCGCGGGATCGTCGGGCAGGGAACGCTGCTGCGCTGGAACCATCCGGTGCGCGGTACGATCGCGCCGGTGGAATTCATCCCGCTGGCCGAAGGGTCCGGCGAGATCGCCGCGATCGGGCGCTGGGTGCTGGATCATGCGCTGGCCGAGGCGGCCACCTGGAGCAGCCCCCGCGCGTTGCCGTCAATCTGTCGCCGGCACAGTTCCGCCAGGCCGATCTGGTGGAAACGATCCATGCCGACCTGGTGCGCCACCACCTGCCGGGTCATCGGCTGGAGCTGGAGCTCACCGAGGGGGTGCTGATCGACGACACCAGCCGCGCGTTGAGCGTGCTGCGGGCGCTGAAGCAGCTTGGGGTCGCCATCGCGCTGGACGATTTTGGCACCGGCTACTCGAACCTGACCTATCTGCGCGTGCTGCCGATCGACCGGATCAAGATCGACCAGTCCTTCGTGCAGGACCTTGGCACCTCGCCGCAGGTCGATGCGATCGTGCGCGCGATCATCGGCATCGGCCAGGCGCTGGATCTGGAGGTGACCGCGGAGGGGGTGGAGACGGAGGCGCAACTGGAATTTTTGCGGGCGCATGGATGCGCGCAGGTGCAGGGCGTTTCGTTCGGCCAGCCGAGCCGGGCCATTGGACGAACCCGCGCCGGCAACTGGAGTTCCCTCTCCCCTTGAGGGAGGGGGCTGTCCGTCGGGGCCCCTCCCCACCCCCTCCAAGGGGAGGGGGCGGGGCGCTCCTACTCCAGGCGCCAATCGCGGCGGGTTAGGACTGCGGTGCGGCGCGGGGCTTTGCGTTCGGTTTCGTCAGGGCCATCCATTCGAGCAGCCGCTCGATGACGAAGCGCGTCGGGCACGGCGAGATCGAGCGCCAGCGCGACCTCGATGTTGACGAAGCGGAGGTCCTCCAGCTCGCCGGAGCCGGCCAGCGTGCCTTGGACGTGCGGCATCGACGACCAGGAAGCGGGCGTTGAAGCGGACCGGGCCGGGGGGTGGGGTCACGGCGCGGCAGAGGTAGTCGAGGCCGTCGAGGCAGGTGGGTCGCCGAGGGAGAGGCCGGTTTCCTCGGCCAGCTCGCGGGCGGCGGCGATGGCCAGGCCGTGCGCCAGGCTGGATTGGCTTCTTCCAGCAGCGCGCGGGTGTGCGGGGCGAGCGGGTGGCGGCGGGCGCGGTCAGGTCGGCGCGATCGACGGCGCCGCCGGGGAAGACCAGCCGGTTCGGCATGAAGCGGTGTTTTGCCCCGCGCATGCCCATCAGCAGTTCGGGCTCGCCGTTGGCGCGGCGGCGGAGCACCACCAGGCTGGCGGCGTGGCGGGCGCGGACGGTGGGCCGGGGGGTGCGGCGGATCGTGGGGGGAGCGTGGCGGGGTGGTCTTCAGGCAAGGTCGAAGCCTCGGGTTTTCAGGTAGGCGGAGAAGCCGAAACGCTCGGGGACCGAGAGCTGGCGGGCGACGTTTTCGCTCCAGCCGACGCCGTCGCGCGGGGGGTAGACGTCGTTGTTCTTCAGGCTGCCGGGGGCGATCGGTTCGCGGGCGGCGCGGCGGGTGTCGTAGGCCCGGATTTGGGTTTCCAGGTGGTGTCGTCGTAGCGCTCGCGGTGGACGACGACGGCCGGGGGCAGGCGCATCGCGGTCGGGCGGCGGAAACGGCCAGCCGACGGTGAGGCCGGCGACGGGGTAGACGCCGGGGGGCAGGCCGAGCAGGGGGGTGACGCGCTCGATGTGGCTGCGCACGTAGCTGATCGGGCAGGTGCCGAGGCCGGCGGCATCGGCGGCGGCGATGAACTGGCCCATCGCCAGGGTGCAATCGACGGCGGTGTTGAGGAAGGTGTCGAGGTTGTTGTTGGCGTGGGGGAGGTTGTGGAGGTCGCAGAGGCGCTGGCCGCGGCGCATGTCGCCGCACCAGACCAGGAAGACAGGGGCGGTGGCGATCCAGTCCATGGTGCCGATCCAGTCGGCGATCTGTTTGATGCGGGCGCGGTCGCGCATGACGATGACCGAGTATTGCTGCAGGTCGGATTTGGTGGGGGCGGATTGCGCGGCGGCGAGCAGGGTGTCGAGCAGGGGGTCGGGGATGTCCTGCTCGCGGTAGCGGCGGGTGACGCGGCGGTCGAGCAGGGCGGCGATCGCGTCGAGGCCTCGGCGCCCGGGAGGTCGATCCCGAAGCGTGCGTGCAGCAGTGCCGCACCATCCATGCGAAGGACCCCCTCTGATGACCGGCCGCGGGACGCTGGCGACCGGGGGCCGTAGCCTTGCCGCAGCGCGCCCGAGGCGCAAGGCTTCGCTGTTGCGGCGACAGGTGCGCAGGCCGGCAGTCGGCGCTGCCTGGTCAGCTTTTCTCCAGGCAGGTGCAGAAGATCGACCACCCCTGCGGCACCTCGGTCTTGCGGAATGCGAGGCCGGGCGGGAGAGGATTGGAGTTGCGTCTCGCCGGGAACGCCGACGAGAAAGCAGTCTGTTCTCAGCGCTGCCGACTCCCCGGGCGCGAGAATTTGCTTCTCGCAATGATAGGCTGGGCAACAAAGCAACAAAGCAATCGAGCTTTAACACAGATTACACAGAGAAGAAGATTAAGCCACAGATTACACGGAGAAGTAAGCTATTGCGCTTCGCGCGGCTCTAACAGGCTTCGCGCGAAGCGCCATCACACTTACTTCTCTGTGTAATCTGTGGCTTAATCTCTTCTCTGTGTAATCTGTGTTAAAACTTGATTGCTTACTTTCGTCCTTGCTTTGCCACCCACCCCCGACCCGCAGCGCCCGCCAAACGCCGCATACCGACCACCCGCGCCCGCCAGGCACGTCGCTCCCGTCAGGTCGCCGCCCACCGCACCGCCATCGACGCAACGTCCAACTCCCGTCCCGCCAGCTTGCGTCCCTGCCCAGACCCCCTCTTCGCCCAGCAGCAAAACATGTTATTTGCAACTCATCGTTTACAGTCACTACTTCTGATATTCCAAGTCAACCGATTTCAACCAGGGACCATCGCCCATGTCACAACCCTCCAACGGCATCACCCCGGAAGTCATCCGCGAGGTCATGCCGCCCTACCAGCTCAGCCCCGACCTGCTGCAAGCCACGCTCGCCGCCCTCCCCGGACCGCCGCCCGACGCCACCACCGCCTGGCGCCACGCCCGCATCGCGCGGTCACCCAGGAGATCTCCGCGCTGATGCCCGCCAACGCCGCCCAGGCGCGCATCGCCGCCCAGGTCCTGATCTACCGCGAGCTCGCCGACACCCTGGCCGCCCACGCCCACGCGCCCGGCGACGATTCCGCTGATCTGCCGCCTCGCCCGCACCGCGGCCACGCTGGTGCAGACGGCGGCGATGCTGGACCGCTCCCTGACCCGGCACCAGCAGAAGCCCGCCCCCTTCTTCGGCACCGTGCTGTCCGACCAGGTCGACATCCCCGCGCTGGACGCAACCTGGCGCCGCACCCCCGACCACCAACCCCAGCCGGCCCCGATGCGGCGCCTCCACCAACCCGGCGTGCGCCCGATCCGCCCGACCCGTCCCCACCGTCGCCGCCCACCCCACCGACGGCGGCCCTCCCGCAGACCGAGCCCAGCCGCAGCCGGACCGCCCGCCCCACCCGGCCGCGCCCACAGCGCCGGACGCCGCCGCCACCTCCGAGTGGACGCGGACGCTGCTCGACCAGGGCCCCGGTTGGTCCCGCGAGGTCCTGCGCCACCGCACCAGCCCGGCAGCGGGCAACGGCTCGCTCCCCGGAGCCGC
>CAVYZB010000009.1:0-280653 GCA_963772895.1 uncultured Acidobacteriaceae bacterium | reverse complement strand
ATGCCGCGCGTGCTGGATTTGTAGCCATGAGCTTTTTAAACAGTTTGGTGACGGCAAACATATTAAGTATTCAGGAGAAACAAAGTTTTTTAAATTCGATAAAAACTGTTTCGGGGGAGTATGAGCATGATGCACGTAAGGTTTCGAATCAACAATTGTCGATGACCGAATTCTGTGCGCGTTACGGACATTTAAGACCAGGCACTTATGACATTACCATGAGTGCTTATTGGGAAGACCCAGAACGTTATTTATTACGAAAGGCGGAAACGATATTTGTCGGAGCAGAACGTCAGACATTTGTCTTTTCTCAAGAGGCGCAACGTGCAATATCAGCCCTACTTGTTGAATTGGATCCAGATCTTTCCATGAGGACATTTATCGATTATTTGAGCGATGCTATCAAGGCGCGTGAATTTGTCAAATTTAAATTCACCAAAAACTTAAGTATGGCATTAGATTATTTAGTGACTTTTGGAAAGTCAGTTGGGCTGTCGCGAGATGATTTATCCTATTTGCAGTGGGAAGAATTAAAGCAATTAAGAGCAGGTAGTATAACGATATCGTCGCTTGAGACAATGGTTCAGCAACGCAGAAAATCGGCAAAACTGTCAAAAATGATCGAACTCCCGCAGATTATTTTTACAGAACATGACATTTACTGTTTTGAGCGTATGGTGGCACAGCCTAATTTTGTGACGACGCAAAGCATCACTGCGCCTGTCGTGACACAATACCATGAGCATTCCAGTCTTCGTGGGGCTATTGTTCTGGTGCCTCACAAGCTGACCCGGGATATGATTGGTTGTTTGCACATGGGATCTCGGGGCTTGTCACACAATATGGGGGAGCTAATTCACACATGGCGATCCGTGCAGCGGAGATGGGTGTGCCTGCAGCGATTGGCGTGGGTGACAAATTATATGAAGAACTCAGTCGCGCTAATTTTTTACATTTGGATTGTGCATTACAACATTTAAAGGGGTACGCATGATTAAAAAACTAGGTTTGACCCAGAGGGTCACGTACATTGAACAATATGATGAACGACGTGATAGTTTAGATCAACGTTGGTGGGGTGTTGTTGATTCGCTAGGATATATCCCCGTGCCACTGGCTAATGTGCCCGCAGCTCAGGCCAAACATTATGCGGAAGCACTGGGTTTAACGGCGATTGTGCTTACAGGAGGAGAGGATGATCCAACGCGCGATGCATTTGAATTCGCGTTGATTGAATGGGCGATAAAAGCTAAATTTACCTATTGTCGGTGTGTGCCGTGGAATGCAAATTTTGAATAGATATTTCAGTGGCTCACTCGTTTCGATGACCGGACATCGTGCAGTCTCACACGCTATTCGTTTCTGCAATGCATGGGAGAATAGGAATCCACGCACAGTGAATAGCTATCATGATTTTGGCATTTTCCCAGATCAGCTGGCTAAACCCTTGCAAGCAACTGCGCTTCATGAGGATGGATCCATTGAAGCACTGATCCATCCGAACCACAAAATTGCAGGCATTATGTGGCATCCTGAGCGAGAAAATGCATTGGTTCCTGACGATATTGAATTACTCAAAGGGTTACTATCATGACACGTGCGATTATATTAGCGGCAGGACAAGGAACACGCTTGCGTCCCTTGACGGAACATTGTCCCAAATGTTTAGTGTCATTTGCGGGTAAACCATTGCTGGATCGGCAGGCTGAAGTGTTAACGCGCTGTGGCGTAAACAATATTCATGTTGTTGGCGGTTATCGTGCAGATCAGATCAAACATCGGGGCTATTCATGTTCCATTAATGAGCAGTATGAAAGCACAAATATGGTATCAACATTGTTCTCTGCCATGGATTATTTAACAGGAACAGATGATTTGTTGATCAGTTATGGGGATATTATTTATCAAGAAAACAATCTGCGCGCAGTATTGTCTAGTCAAGATGAGATTGCGGTGATGTCTGATACACAATGGAAAGATTTTTGGTCGTTGCGTTTTGATGATCCATTGAGCGATGCTGAAACATTTAAATGTGATCAGGATGGTTACATAATTGAGCTTGGAAAAAAAGCACGTTCATATGACGATATTCAGGGGCAGTATACGGGTCTCATAAAAATTAGAGCTGATCGTATATCCGCATTGATTGACTTTTATCAACAACTTGATCGTGGCGCACAATATGACGGAAAGAATTTTGACAATATGTATATGACGAGTTTTTTGCAAGCGCTGATCCACGCAGGGCTGGAAGATTAAAGCGACACCGGTTTCAAATGGTTGGTTGGAAGTGGATTCCGTAGAAGATTTACAGACTTATGAAGCTTTGGCCGAAGAAGGCAAGCTGGCACGTTTTTATCAAGCAGGTTGATGTTATGAAAACTATTCGCTCAATACTTGATATGTCCTCACTCATGCAATTGCCGAAAAGCAAGCGGAGTATTATTTTTTATTCTGAAGGCAGAGCTAATTGGCCACACCTTGAAGGTGTTCTCCGAGCATTTTTGGCATTGAGCGAAAGTCACGTTTGCTATGTTTCTTCGGGCGCAGATGATCCGGGGTTAGGATTGCAACATCCTCGTCTCAGCGTGTTTCAATTAGATGAAGGCTGGGTTAGAAATTGGTTTTTTGCTAATGTTGAAACCGATGTGCTTGTCATGACGATGCCTGATTTACAATGCTATCAGATTAAGCGCTCTAAATACCCAGTACATTACGTGTATATACATCATGCGTTGGTGAGTTGCCATATGGTTTATCGACCTGGCGCATTTGATTATTTCGATACAATTTTTTGCGCCGGCCCTCACCATGAGCATGAAATACGTGCACTAGAAGCACAACATCAACTTCCTCCAAAAAAGCTGGTGCAGCATGGATATGGACGGCTGGATGCCATTCTCGGTGCGGTTCAAACTCATGCGGTAAGCCCGCAACGAATATTGATTGCTCCTTCATGGGGAGAAAATGGGCTGATTGAAACGATGGGTGATAAAATAGTGGACCATTTATTATCGCATCAATATCACGTTACATTGCGTCCACATCCGCAGACAGTGAAGCTAGCAAAAGCGAAATTGCAGAAGATTTACCGTAAACATAGAAACAATCCGTTATTTGAACTGGAAACAAATGTTGCCGATCAAACATCGCTGCATCGATCAGCATTGATGTTGAGTGATTGGTCAGGTGCAGCATTGGATTACGCATTTGGCTTGGGAAAGCCCGTGTTGTTTATTGATATCCCGAAAAAGATTAATAATCCCGATTATGCTAAATTAGACGTGACTCCGTTTGAAGTTTTTATTCGCGATAAAATTGGGGAAATCATACCGTTAGAAAAAATGAGCGAATTGAAAACCTACATCGACAGAATGATATCGAATGTCCATTGGGGAGAGTCGATCTCCAAATTGCGCGATGAGTATACCTTTAATGTGGGCAAGAGCGGTGAGGTAGGGGCGCGTGCTTTGATGGAGTTATTGCCGTGAACAGAATATTACCCATATTAGTTTCTGCAGGTCTGTTGGCTTTTGTGATGACATTGCAATTGCCGATTGATATTTATGTCAATAATGCAGACGAATTTATGATTCCCCTGAAATCATTAATATACACATGGGGGTTTTCATTTGTTGTCGTTTTTTCATTGTGCGCAGCGCCTGCCATGATTCCCTATGCAGGCTTTCGTGAGCGCTATCATGCTTTTATATCTATGTTAGCGCTGCTATTATGGTTTACTGCACATTTTATGTTTGGTAGTTATGGTGCATTTGATGGGCGTGGTCTAACGATTGATCCGTTCACGGGAAAAGCATGTATTGAGGTAGTCTTTTGGGTATTATTGTTGATAAGTGCCACAATATTTAGCAAAAAAATTCATCGATATCTGTATCAAGCGACGACCGGATTGCTTATTACGGTAATAGCCTTGACGGGCTATCAGATTTTTAATGGGGTACTGAGTAAAAACAACAATGTTATTGCCAATGATGCAAGCAAAGAGTATATGCCGAATGATTTCCTAACGTTTTCTTCCAGAGAAAACATTATTCATATTGTTTTAGATGAGCAACAGTCCACGGTGACAGAGCATTTAATTCATACGGACCCGCAATTTCGTGATAACATGACTGGATTTATTTTTTATCCCAATACAGCAGCTAATTATCGTTCAACGGCCATGGCTATTCCGGCCATGCTGACAGGGATTGTCTATAAAAACGAAAGTGATAAAAATCATTTCCTCAAAGAAGTCCTCAGCCATAATCCATTAACAACGTCTTTGGAAAAATCAGGATTTAACACACATATTTATACAATGGGATTTTACTGCAATAAAGCGCAGATTAAAAACTGTATTCCTCAGCCGGAATTATCGCCCACTAAAAGCGCTTATCTGTTATTAGATTATAGCTTGTTCAAAGCAGTACCAGATATTCTCAAGCCTGCTGTTTATAGCCATGATCGATGGGTAATAAGTAGACGTTTTGTCAATCCGAGTTATGAAGCATCGCTGGGTGGTTTGAATCATTTGGCTTTTCAGTATTTCAATGAGCATTTAAATGTTGCTGACAGTGCGCCAACGTATAAATTCTATCATTCAATGATTACACATAGTCCCGCTGTTTTAATGAAGAACTGTGATTTGCGAACGAGACGCGTTGACCGTCATGGGATGACGGGGAAGGCTGACCAGGCTGCTTGTGCTTTTGGACATATTTTTACTTTTTTAGACAAACTCAAGTTGGCAGGCATATATGATAATACGATGATTATCATTTCGTCTGATCATGGTGCCAATTATCTTTCAGATGCACAACAAAAAAGTTTAAGCCAGAGCACAGTCGACGAGAGACACTATTCAACATCCTTAGCAACATTGTTTATTAAACCTTTTAAAGCGACGGGCCAGTTGAAAATATCTGATGCACCTGTTTCGCTCAATGATATTCCGAATACTATCTTGGCAGCATTGAATATTCCATTATTACCACAGGGTGAGAATGCATTAGCGTTAACTCAAACACAAAATAGGAACCGTGAATTTATATTTTACGATTACAATGACAGCTATTGGGGTGATAGCAAACTGCCGCCATTAACAATATATAAGATTCATGGTGATGTGCGAGATATTCGCAATTGGACGTTACAATGCTCTGATTTGGGAGCTGTGCCATGCGGAAAATAATGATTGTTATCGTGATGCTGCTTCTCTCTTCTTCTGCGCAAACCAAAAGCAGCCCATGTTATTTGACTCCCGAACAGCTGCAACAATTTTCATCAACAATGCCTTCTGTTGTTACATGTGACCAATATACGTTGAATATGGTATTGCCTGCACAGCGTGCAGGAAGTGTTTATACATTACCGATTCAATTTGATTCATTCGAAGATAATTTTACATTTTCCGGTCTGGCGAAATATTATAGTGGCAGCCGCCCAGTCAGTACAAATGATTGGGTAGGGTGGAAGGCAAGGTATTTGACATTGTTGGTGAACGCTGAAAATGCGGACGTCATTCGAGCAGACAATGGATTTAACATTGTATCGACGGGTGATTTGCCCGTTGTCATGAATGTTTATATGGGGCCAGCGGTTGGTGCATTTTCAGCGGTTCAATATTCATATTTATGGTCATGGATGGCGACCATTTGCGAAGTGATTGAAAGCGGGTTCATTAAATTAGGTGGCATATTGAATAACGCATGGGGCATTTCGATTATTGCATTAGCGATTATATTTAAATTCATTTTTTTGCCATTGCAGTTATGGGTTCAGAAATTACAGCGAGAAATGGACCGCTGTGAGTTAATATTGAAGCCGAAGCTTAAAAGCATTAAGGAGCAATTTGATGGAGAGGAGGCGCACCATCTGATCATGGCTGAATATAAGCAATTGGGTATTACGCCATTTTATGGAATGAAGCCATTGATAGGCCCTCTGATTCAACTACCGATACAAATAGCTATTTTTAATGTTTTAGGAGAAATGCCGGAATTAGCGGGGGCTTCATTTTGGTGGATTGACGATTTGGCCTATCCGGATATTGGATTACCTATTTTAATGATGACAGTTTCTCTTATTTCGACCTATTTCATGCAGAAGTCGACTGGGAAATACCATTTGTATTTGATGGCTGTGGTATTTTTTATTTTGTTCTATCCATTTCCTGCTGCAATGGTATTGTTTTGGACATCAATGAATGTCTTGCATTTATTATCTAGCGTCTGGTCTAACTTCTGGGCAGCCCCCCACACTACTCTATCGTCGTCATGAGCCCAAAGAAATAATAAGCTAAACCACCTCAAGCGGCGTGTTTTTTTGGTATAATCCGCGTGACTTAAGCGATCACTGTGATGAGGCGGCGCAGAATGTTAGAAAACTACCTTCCAGTTATTATTTTCATGGGCATTGCCGCCGTGGTAGGAGTTGCGCCCGTCCTCCTCGGCATGATTCTCGCGCCTTCCCGCCCTGATGCACAAAAAGATTCCCCTTATGAATGTGGCTTTGAACCCTTTGAAGATGCGCGTATGCAATTCGATGTGCGCTATTATTTAGTCGCCATTCTATTTATCATTTTTGATCTCGAAATTGCTTTTCTATTCCCGTGGGCCGTTGTTTTTAAAGAATTAGGATGGACGGCCTTTTGCAGCCATGGGCGTGTTTTTAGGGTTGCTCACCGTCGGCTTTATCTATGAGTGGAAGAAAGGGGCGTTGGAATGGGAATAGAAGGTATATTGAAAACAAGGTTTTGTCACGACCATCGCTGATAAACTCATTAATTGGGCGCGGACCGGCTCTATGTGGCCGATGACCTTCGGTTTGGCCTGTTGTGCCGTGGAAATGATGCACGCCGGCGCTGCTCGCTATGATCTAGATCGTTTCGGTGTGGTGTTTCGTCCCAGTCCCCGTCAATCCGATGTCATGATTGTCGCCGGTACCCTCTGCAATAAAATGGCGCCCGCGTTGCGCAAAGTGTATGACCAAATGGCAGAACCGCGTTGGGTGATTTCCATGGGATCCTGCGCCAATGGCGGCGGCTATTATCATTATTCTTATTCTGTTGTGCGCGGTTGTGATCGCATTGTGCCTGTTGATATTTATGTGCCGGGTTGTCCGCCCACGGCCGAAGCCTTGGTTTATGGCATTATCCAGTTGCAAAATAAAATTAAACGCACTGATAACGATTGCGCGTTAAGAGAGAGGTATCGCATGAACTGATTACAAGACACTTAACAAGAACAATGTGCAAGACACAACTTGGTGATGCTGTGCTGCAGATGCAGCTAGAGCATGTCGGTGAACTGACGATTGAAGTGTCTGCAGCAACACTGCCATGAAGTGTGTGCCAAGTTTGCGCGATGACGCCCGATTTGAATTTCGAACAACTCATCGATGTGTGCGGTGTTGATTATTTGCTTATGGTCATGATGAATGGAAAACAGAAACAGCCACGAATACTGGATTTAGCCGTGGCGTGGACATCGAGATACGATGATAACCTGGGATAAAGCCGCGATTTGCTGTGGTGTATCATTTATTGTCTCTCAAACATAATCATCGTGTTCGTTTGAGAGTATTTGTGCGATGAACCACCATTTGACTATTCCAGTCGTGATGGATATTTGGCACTCTGCCAATTGGTTTGAACGCGAAGCTTTTGATTTGTTTGGGATCTTCTTTGATGGTCATCCCGATTTGCGCCGCATTTTGACCGATTATGGTTTTATTGGGCATCCTTTCCGTAAAGATTTTCCCTTGATCGGTCATGTGGAAATGCGTTATGATGCACTGCAAAAGCGTGTCGTGTATGAACCGGTCAGCATTCAACCGCGTACTTTGGTGCCTAAAGTGATTCGCGATGATAATCGTTATTTGATCGAAGACGGATGAAAATAATGGCTGAAATTCGTAATTACACTTTTAATTTTGGTCCTCAACATCCTGCAGCGCATGGCGTGTTGCGTTTGATTTTGGAATTGGATGGTGAAGTCATTGCAACGCGCCGATCCTCATATTGGTTTATTGCATCGTGCCACTGAAAAATTAGCAGAAAGCAAACCCTATAATCAAAGCATTGGTTATATGGATCGTCTCGATTATGTTTCCATGATGTGTAATGAACATGGCTATGTGCTGGCGATTGAAAAATTATTAGGCATCGAGCCGCCGATTCGCGCGCAATATATTCGTATGATGTTTGATGAAATTACGCGGATTTTGAATCATTTATTGTGGCTGGGTGCGCATGCGCTCAGATATGGGTGCGATGACAGTGTTTTTATATTGCTTTTCGTGAACGCGAAGATTTATTGGATTGTTATGAAGCGGTTTCCGGTGCGCGTATGCATGCCACTTATTATCGACCTGGCGGTGTTTATCGTGATTTGCCCGATAAAATGCCGCAATATAAAGCCTTCGCAATGGCATAATGCAAAAGATTTGATAAGATGAATGAAAATCGTCAAGGATCTTTATTAGATTTTATTTAGGATTTTACCGAACGTTTTCCGAAATGTGTCGATGAATATGAAACCTTGTTAACAGATAATCGCATTTGGAAACAACGCACGGTCGGTATTGGTGTTGTTTCACCTGAACGTGCGATTGCAATTAGGTTTTACCGGCCCGATGTTGCGTGGTTCAGGTGTTGCGTGGGATTTACGTAAAAAACAACCTTATGCAGTGTATGATCAATTGGATTTTGATATTCCGGTTGGTAAAAATGGCGATTGTTATGATCGTTATTTGGTGCGCGTGGAAGAAATGCGGCAATCCAATCGTATCATTCGACAATGTGTGGATTGGTTGCGCGAAAATCCTGGGCCGGTGATATCGATGATTATAAAATTGTGCCGCCGCCGCGTGAAATAATGAAAGATGATATGGAAGCGTTGATTCATCATTTTAAATTATTTACCGAAGGTTATTGTGTTCCGGCGGGTGAAGCGTATGCCGCGATTGAACATCCTAAAGGTGAATTTGGCGTCTATTTAGTTTCAGATGGCGCGAATAAACCTTATCGTCTTAAAATTCGTGCGGCAGGTTTTGCACATTTGGCGGCATTGGATGAAATGGTGCAGTGGCCATATGATTGCAGATGTGGTGGCGATTATTGGCACTCAAGATATTGTATTTGGGGAGATTGATCGCTGATGACGTGATCATATATGTATTCAGCCATGCGCTCAAAACAGGCAATTGATCGTTGGGTGACAAAATATCCTGCGGAACAAAGACATTCTGCGGTGATTCCTGCGTTGACGTTTGTGCAAGAAGCAAAATGGCGGATGGTTAGTCAGACGCGATTGATGGATGCGGTTGCGGCATATTTAGAGTATGCCTAAAATTGCAGTGTATGAAGTCGCCACTTTTTATAGCTATGTTTGATTTAAAACCAAGTGGCAAGCATAAAATTGTGTTTGCACCAATATTTCCTGTATGTTGCGTGGTTCAGAAAAAATTGTTGAGCATCTCAAGAAAACGATTGAGGATTGATTTTAGGTGAAACCACAAAAGATGGTATGTTTACTTTGCGTGAAGTAGAATGTTTAGCGGCTTGTGGTGGTGCACCGGTGATGCAAATTGGATAAGACGTTATCATGAAAATTTAACACCAGAAAAAATTGATGCTATTTTAGAAATAGATTCAGGAGGAAATCATGCATGATCAAATGAAGTTTGTTTTCGCACCTTGCATTAATCAGAACCTTGGATCTTGGCAACTTATGAAAGCGTCGGTGGTTATGAAGTGTGGCGTAAAATTTTAAAAGAAAAAACCCCGCCAGAAAAAATTATTGAAGAATTAAAATTATCCGCTTTGCGTGGACGAGGCGGCGCTGGATTTCCTACCGGATTGAAATGGAGTTTTATGCCACGCAATGTGCCCGGACAAAAATATGTAGTGTGTAATTCCGATGAAGGTGAACCCGGCACTTTTAAAGATCGTGATATTTTACGTTTTAATCCGCATCAGTTGATTGAAGGCATGGCGATTGCTGGTTATGTGATGGGTGCAACAGTTGGTTATAATTATATTCGCGGTGAATTTTTGGAACCCTTTGAGCATGTGAGAACAGCATTGGAAGAAGCGCGTGCAGCAGGTTTATTGGGTAAAAATATTTTAGGTTCCGGCGTTGATTTTGAATTGCATAATCATTTGGGCGCAGGTGCTTATATTTGTGGTGAAGAAACCGCATTGATGGAATCTTTGGAAGGCAAAAAAGGTTTTCCGCGTTTTAAACCGCCTTTCCTGCGAATTTTGGTTTTTATGGTCGTCCCACCAATATTAATAATACCGAAACGTTTGCTTCTGTTCCGGTGATTTTAGAAAAAGGTGCGGAATGGTTTTTAGATTTAGGTAAACCTAATAATGGCGGCACTAAAATATTTTATGTGTCAGGACATGTGAATAAACCAGGAAATTATGAAGTTCCGTTAGGAACACCTTTTAAAAAATTATTAGAAATGGCCGGTGGCATGCGTGAATGGTCGTCAAATTAAAAGCGGTGATTCCGGGTGGATCTTCGGTGCCTGTGTTGCCGGCTGATATCATGATGGAAATCGATATGGATTATGATTCCTTGCGAAAGCAGGTTCAATGTTGGGTTCGGGTGCGGTGATTGTGATGGATGAAACTACCTGATGGTAAAGTTCTGGCGCGCATTGCTGAATTTTATTTTGAAGAATCTTGTGGGCAATGTACGCCTTGTCGCGAAGGAACAGGTTGGATTGTCGCGGATGCTTGAACGCGTATTGACATGGTCAAGGCACGAATGAAGATTTTGATAATACTTAGAAGCGTGGCCAATAAAATGATGGGACGCACGATTTGTGCGTTGGCGATGCAGCTGCAATGCCAGTATTGAGTTTTTTCAAACATTTTCGTTCTGAATTTGATGTATGTATCATCATAGACATTTGAGGTGAACGTTGAGTAAAGTTAACGTTTGAAATTAATGGTAAAACGATTCAAGCAGAAGCCGGGTCAAATGATTATTGAAGTGGCTGATGAGCACGATATTCGATATCCCTCGTTTTTGTTATCATAAAAAATTATCGATTGCTGCGAATTGCCGTATGTGTTTAGTGGAAGTTGAAAAATCGCCCAAACCATTACCTGCTTGTGCAACGCCTGTCACCGAAGGCATGAAAATTTTTACACGTTCGCAAAAGGCTTTAGAAGCACAAAGATCGTGATGGAATTTTTATTGATTAATCATCCTTTAGATTGTCCTATTTGCGATCAAGGCGGCGAATGTGAATTGCAAGATGTTTCTATGGGATATGGCGATGGCATATTCACGTTACAACGGAAGGCAAACGCGGTGTTGATGATCAAGAATTGGGTCCATTAATTGCCACCGAAATGACACGTTGCATTCAATGTACGCGTTGTGTGCGTTTTGGCGATGAAATTGCGAATATTCGTGAATTGGGTGCTGTGGGTCGTGGTGAATTCACAAAGATCACAACGTACGTGAAAAAGAATGTTGACTCTGAACTATCGGGTAATGTGATCGATATTTGTCCTGTAGGCGCGCTCACGGATAAGCCTTTCCAATTTAAAGCACGGGCTTGGGAATTGCAGCAATGTCATGCGATTTCCTCGCACGACTGTGTCGGTGCGCATTTAAATTTACATGCGAGACGTAATGAAGTACTGCGTGCGGTGCCGCGTGAATGTGAATCGATCAATGAAGTGTGGGCATCCGATCGTGATCGTTATGGTTTCAAGGGCGTAGAAGCAGAAGATCGGATCACATCACCTGAAATCAAAATTGATGGGAAATGGCAAAAAACAGATTGGGCCACTGCGCTGGAACAAACTGTCAGTGCGTTTCAAAAAATATTGCATGAAAAAGGACCGGAAGCGGTGGGTGCGTTAGTTTCTCCGAGTGAAACGGTTGAAAACATGTACATGATGCAATCGTTTTTGCGTGGTCTGGGTATTTCAAACATTGATCATCGCCTGAAGGTCCAAGATTTTTCAGATGAAGCGATGTTCCCCTTGTATCCTGCATTGGGAATGTCCATTGCCGAATTAGAAGAAGCAGACGTGATCGTACTTGTGGGTTCACATTTGCGCAAAGAACAACCGCTATTGTGGCACCGCGTCAACAAAGCAACAAACCGTGGTGCTAAAGTGATCGTGGTTGACATGATGCACCACGACATGAATTTAACGGTTACGCAATCGTTCATTGCCGATCACGGTGATTTATTGGCTGCATTGAAACGTGTTGGTCAAGAAGCTGGTTCTGTTCTGCAATCTGGCAGTAACATAGCCATTCTGTTGGGTGCACAAGCGAACGTTGATGGCCCGGTATGCCGCGGATGTAGTCGATATGGAAGGCGCAATGGTCGCTTCGGTCGCCTGTGATCATGGAATTGAGTTTGCGGCCGTCAAAGCCGTGTCCGATGAAGCTGACTTCATCATGCCGCCGTTTTCCCAGTTCATCAGCGATAGCGGGAAACTAGCGATTGGGAGTCTCGCCGCACACATGGCAGTGCGTCCGCGCTGGTGGCCAAGTTTGGTTCATTTGGGGATCAATAGCAGGATTGCCGCAGTGAACCTGTGTTCAGCTGTGGAACATCTAATTCGGATGCGTTGTGGGCGTATCCGAGAGGAGAGGATTCCTCTGGCGTAGCAACAGAGAATTTCACAATGTCGAGCGCAACAAAACTCGGTTCCTCAGTTGGTCAGCAGGTCATCCCCGCGACGATGCAGGCGGCTGTTTACCGCGGCGTCAACGATGTCCGGCATGGAGACCGTCCCGGTTCCCAAGATCGGCGCGGGAGAAATCCTGGTTCGGGTCCACACCTGCGGCATCTGCGGCACCGACCTGAAGAAGATCGCAACCGGTTCCCATTCCGCCCCGCGGATCTTTGGCCATGAAACCACGGGGGTCGTTGCTGCTCTCGGCAAGGATGTAACCGGTTTCGAGATCGGCGACAGGGTAATGGTTTTCCATCATATTCCCTGCGGAGAATGCTACTACTGCCGCATAAGGTGTTTGCCCAATGTCCAATCTATAAAAAAGTTGGCGCGACCGCAGGCTACGAGCCCAGCGGAGGCGGTTTTGCCGAATATGTTCGGGTGATGGAATGGATCGTCCGCAAGGGCGTAATTCGTATTCCGGAAGGCGTTTCCTTCGAGCAGGCATCCTTCATTGAGCCCATAAATACCTGCATGAAAGGTATTGAAACACTGAGACTTATGCCAGGAGAGACGGTGCTTGTCATCGGCCAGGGGCCGATTGGCATCATCCTGGCCGTGCTTGGCACTCCGTAGCGGCGCACGGGTAATAACTTCCGATTTGTTTCCCCAGAGGCATACAATAGCTCAGACGTTCGGCCTGAACGAAAACATCGACGCTTCTACCTCCGAAACCGTAACAGCCATCAAAGAATTGACGGAGGACCGAGGGGCGGATGCGGTCATACTTGCAGTAGCTGGTGACGCTTTAATTCGTACAGCCATGGATGCGGCGCGTCCTGGTGGGCGGGTATTGCTGTTTGCGCAGACGCAGCATGGTGAGGCAAGAATCGATCCCGCGGCGGTTTGTGTCGATGAGAAGAGTCTTTTGGGATCGTACAGCGCTTCGGTGGATTTGCAGGAAGAATCAGCGCGATTTGTGCTCAGCGGAGAAATGGATTTAGCGCGGCTCATCAGTCACCGCTTTCCGCTGGACGAATCGGTTGAAGCGCTGCACTTAGCTGCCCATCCCAAACCGGACTCGATGAAGGTGGTTATTCAGCCCGGCAGCTTATGGAAGGACCAATAAGTGAACGGACACATGACAGCGGCGGTCCTCTATGGCAAGGAGGACGTCAAGATCGAGCAGGTGCCGATCCCCACGCTGGGTGAAGGGGAAGTGCTGGTCAAGGTGCAAGTAGCACTGACCTGCGGCACCGATCTGAAGGTGTATCAGCGCGGCTATCATGCCCGCATGATTGTGCCTCCGGCCCTGTTTGGCCACGAATTGGCAGGTGTCATCGAAGAGGTTGGACCTAACGTCAGAGGTTTCCGCAAAGGCATGCGGGTGGTGGCGCTGAATTCCGCGCCTTGTGGCACTTGCTTCTATTGCTCGAAGCACCAAGAGAACCTTTGCTCGGATCTGTTGTTTAACAACGGCGCGTACGCCGAGTACATTCGCATTCCCCGTCGCATCGTAGAAACCAACATGCTGGCCATCCCGAAGCATGTCAGCTTCGAAGAGGCGGCCATGGTTGAGCCCCTAGCCTGTGTTTTGCGCGGCTTACACGAAACGAAATTAGAGATCGGGGACTCAGTAGCCGTGATTGGCGCTGGTCCAATTGGCTTGATGTTCGTGCAGGTAGCGAAGCTGGCTGGTTGCAACGTGATTTCGGTGGTCAAACGTGAATCCCAAGTGAGCGGTGCTCGTCGATTGGGTGCCGACAGCACGGTCCAGATCGCCTCGGTGGACGATCCGGTTAAGGCGGTACGCAAGCTTACTCCCGAGGGACGCGGTTGTGATGTGGTGATCGAGGCTGTTGGCCGCCCGCAAGCGTGGGAGTGGACGATTGACATGGTGCGCAAAGGCGGCACTGTCAACTTCTTCGGCGGTTGCGCCAGCGGGACCACGGTCGCGCTCGATACGCAGCGCCTGCACTATAACGAGCTGACGCTTAAGGCCACGTTCCATCACACGCCGGAAACTGTGCGCAAGGCGTTCTCCCTGATCTGCGAGCACAAGATCAAGGGAACCGACTACATCACTGGAGAAGCACCGCTGTCACGCTTGCAGCAGGTATTGCGGCACATGCTGAATCGCAACGGCGACATCAAGACGGCCATTATTCCGGGAACATAAAGCAGTGGTTAGTGGCTAGGGGTTAGTGATCAGTGGCGGGCAGGAGCTCCGACTCTGCTCCGCCAACTCTCATTTTAAAGGGGACGGCCTTAGGCCGTCCGAAATAACCACTTTATTTCTTGTCATCCCGAACGACTTTAGTCGTGAGGGATCTGCTCTTCGACTGCGCCACGAAACGGCTGCTACCCGGTACAATTCTTCTAGATGCTTCCTGTCCCAACCGACAATCGCATTCTTACCGGCTGGCGAGCGCTGCCGCCTGAATACGCTATTCCCGAGCGTGCACCTTCCTTGCACGAGGCGCAGCAGTATTGTTCGCGGCTGGCGCACTCTCACTATGAGAACTTTTCCGTTGTCACCTGGTTTCTGCCCAAACGTCTGCATCAGCATTTCTACAATGTCTACGCCTACTGCCGAATTTCAGACGACTTGGGCGATGAGGTAGGCGATGCAGAACAATCGTTGGCGCTGATGGACGAGTGGGAGTCGGAGCTAAATGCGACCTATTTAAACTTGGTCGAGTCCCATGTACTCGATGTCCGCCGGGATGTGGAGAAGCTGCAAACTCAACCCTCGAGACCACGTCAGATTGGCCCTCGTCATCCGGTATTTGTCGCGTTGCGCGAGACAATTCGCGAGTGCGACATTCCCCGGGAGCCGTTCGCTGACCTCCTGACGGCCTTTCGCCAGGACCAGACGACCCCGCGATATTCAACTTTCAACGATGTACTGGGCTACTGCCGTTATTCGGCGAACCCCGTCGGACGCCTTGTCCTATACGTATGCGGCTACCGCGATGCCCAGCGACAGACTCTCTCCGACTATACCTGCACTGCGCTGCAACTGGCGAACTTCTGGCAGGACGTGGCTGTGGACTACGGCAAAGGACGAATCTATCTTCCGCTGGAAGATCTTGCGAAGTATGGGGTGAGTGAAAGCGACATCGCCGAGCGCCACGCGATGCCACAATTTGTGGAGATGATGAAGTTCGAAGTCACCCGCGCGCGCGAGTGGTTTCAGATGGGGCTGCCACTTGCCAATATGGTAGAGAAGCACTTGGCGCTGGATATTGAGCTGTTCAGCCGTGGCGGGCTGGAGATCCTGAACGCCATCGAGCGCCAGCGCTACGACGTGCTGACACGACGGCCCGTCATTTCCAGGCCGCGTAAGCTGGGGCTGCTGGCGCGGGCAGCCATAGGAAAGCTGTTGTGAGCAAACACCCGCTACAGCTGCGGGCCGCCTACGGAGTTTGTCGTCACATCGCACGCTCTGCCGCCAAGAACTTTTACTACGGCTTCCTGGTGTTACCTGCTCCTAAGCGCAATGCTCTGTCAGCTGTGTACGCCTTCATGCGCCACGCCGACGATATCTCCGACGACCCTTCTATGCCGGGGGAACAGCGCCGCGAAAAGCTGGAGGAATGGATCAATACACTGCGTCGCGTCCTCGCCGGCGAACCCACCGACGATCCGGTGTTATTCGCCTTGGCAGATTCGCAGAAGAGCTACGACATCCCGATCGAATTGCTGGAAGAGCTGGTGTACGGCACTGCGATGGATGTACCCCAATTGCATACCGCTGCAAAACCCGCATTGGATGTGGCGACCATACAGCTTCAATATGACACCTTCGATCAGCTTTACGATTACTGCTACCACGTGGCGTCGGTTGTCGGCTTGATCTGCATCCGCATCTTTGGCTATCGCGATCCGCGCGCGGAGAAGCTGGCGGAGCAAACCGGGGTGGCGTTTCAGCTCACCAACATCATTCGCGACGTGAAGGAAGACGCCGCGATGGGACGTGTATACCTGCCGAGGGAAGATCTGGCGCGCTTCGGAGTCGAGGCGCATTCGCTGACGAACGGCACCGCGTCCACGGTGTTGCGCCCTGTGCTTGAGTTCGAGGCCCAGCGTGCCGTCGAATTCTATTGCGCGGCGGACGAGCTCCTGCCACTAGTGGACGAAGAAAGCCAGCCGGCACTATGGACGCTGGTTGAGATCTATCGGCGCTTGCTGAAGAGGATCGCAGCGCGCAACTACGATGTCTTTTCGGAACGAGTGCGATTGAGTACCGCCGAAAAGCTGGCCGTTCTAGGCAAGGGATTTTGGAAGCGCCTAACGTGAGCGTTTTCGAGGTTAACCCGCGGCGTTCGTCGGTCGCCATTGTTGGCGGCGGCCTCGCCGGTCTCGCCGCGGGAAGCGCGCTAGCCGACGCTGGGTATCAAGTCGAACTGTTTGAGCGGCGGCCGTACCTGGGTGGACGGGCATCTTCCTACGAATTGCCTGGCAGCGGCGAGGTGGTGGACAACTGCCAGCACGTGCTGTTGGGCTGCTGCACCAACCTCATCGATTTCTATCGCCGGCTCGGGGTTGAACAGCAGATTCGCTGGTACGACGAGATCACGTTTATTCTTCCTGGAGGGCGCTGCTCGACGCTCAAGCCGGGAGC
Source organism: uncultured Acidobacteriaceae bacterium (assembly GCA_963772895.1). Classification (GTDB taxonomy): domain Bacteria; phylum Acidobacteriota; class Terriglobia; order Terriglobales; family Acidobacteriaceae; genus Bog-257. The sequence continues at coordinate 263,362 of CAVYZB010000009.1, read as the reverse complement.
GCTGCCGCCACCCTTTCACGCTGCACCATCGTTCCTCGACTCTGCCGTGCTCGATCTCAAAGACAAATTGGCCATCGCACGGGCAATGATGGCGTTCGTCCCCGGCCTTCCCAAAAAAGATGACGGCGAAAACTTCCTGTCGTGGCTTTTGCGTCACGGGCAGACTCAAAGGGCAATCAATCGTTTCTGGATGCCGGTACTGGTCAGCGCCCTCAATGAAGATTTAGATCGGATGTCGGTTCGCTACGCTGCGCAAGTGTTTCGCGAATCGTTTCTGAAATCAGCCGAAGCGGGACGCATGGGAGTTCCTTCCGTCCCGCTTTCCCAGTTATACGGGACCGCCGCAGAGTATATCGAGGCGCGCGGTGGAACAGTGCATATGCGGGCTGCTGTGGAGTCGATTCGCGCCGATGCCGATGGCGTGCAGCTTTGTGTCGGCGGAGAAGATGTGCGCGCCGACTATGCGATTCTCGCGACGCCGTTCAACGGAGTCGAAAAGCTGCTGCCCGATGCTCCGGAATTCGCGCCGCTACGCGATCAGGTGCGCAAGATTGGCAGTCATCTCCGATCACTGGGATACATCTGTGGTTCGACCGCGAGATCACGCCTTTGGAGCATGCGGTGCTGCTGGAGCGCACCATTCAATGGATGTTCCAGAAGTCGAAGATACTGGCGACTCGCAAGGATTCTAGCGCAGAACGGCAGCTATTTGGAACTGGTGGTGAGTTCTTCGAAAACGCTGGTCGAGAAATCGCGAGCTGAGATCATCGAGATGGCCGTCAAGGAGCTAAGCGAGTTCTTTCCTGTCGCGCGTGAGGCCAAACTGATGAAAGCGACAGTCATCAAGGAAGTGCACGCGACGTTCTCGCCCACTCCGGGCAGCGACGCGTTTCGCCCTTCGCACGTTAGCCCCTGGCCCAGGTTCTTCCTCGCCGGAGACTGGACGGCGACAGGATGGCCCTCAACGATGGAGGGCGCAGTGCGCAGCGGATATGGCGCCGCGGAAGCCGTGACGAATGCGGCGAGCGATACCAACAGATTTCTCGTGCCCGATTTGCCGGCGAAGGGATTGATGCGGCTGTTTGGGTGATGTTGATGCGTTCACAGCGATTCTGACATACAGCCATTTGTCCCGTGAATACCGCGCTGAAAAGCAGATCCCCCGCGAGCTGAAGCCCGCTCGTGGGACAAGAACAAAGAACCTAACGGCGCACCTAGAAGGTGCACCCCTTCACTCACCACACCTTGCACACCTTGTCCGCGGGCTTCACCATCGGCTGACCGGGCTTACAGGAAAAGGCCGTGCCAAACTCCGGCACATTCACTACCACGCCGTTGATGCGGTACTTCGCGGGAGAATGCGGATCGGTAATCGCGCGTGCCCGCAAATCCTCGGGCCGATCGTTCGCGCAAGCCCATTGCGCGAAACCCACAAAGAATCGCTGGTCCGGAGTCAAACCGTCCCGACTCGTTAGCTCCTTGCCCTTGTCAGCGTCCTTCCAGGCAATGTAAGCCAGAATCGTGCCGCCCAGGTCGGCAACATCCTCGCCTTCTGTCAACTTCGAATTAATGTGGATGTCGTCCACGACGACATACTTCGCATACTGGTCCACCACGCAGTCGGCATGTTTGAGGAATTGCGCAGCGTCTTGTGTCGTCCACCAATCCTTTAGATTGCCCTTGGCGTCGAACTGACGGCCTTCATCGTCGAAGCCATGGGTCAGCTCGTGGCCGATCGTCGAGCCGGTATTGCCATAGTTGGGAGCATCGTCCAGCTTGGCGTCGTAGAGTGGCGGCTGCAAAACGCCGGCGGGGAAGTTGATGTCGTTCATCTGCGGGTTGAAGTAGGCGTTCACGGTCGGAGGGGTCATGTCCCACTCCGCGCGATCCACGGGCTTGCCCACCTTGTTGAACTCGCGATGGTTCTCGAATTCTTCCGCCCGCTCGGCATTGCCATAGAAATCGTTGCGCGTGATGAGGACCGAGCTGTAATCGCGCCATTTGTCGGGATAGCCGATCTTGTTGCGAATCGCATGAAGCTTGTTAAGCGCCTGCTGCTTGGTTGCGGGACTCATCCAATCCAGCTCCTGGATCCGCACTGCCATGGCATCTTCAATCTCTTTCGTCATGTCAAGCGTTGCCGCCTTCAGCTCGGGCGGGAACGTCTTACGGACATACGCTTGGCCCAGCGCCTCGCCAAGTTGCTGATCCACGTATTGCACGCAACGCTTCCAGCGCGGCTGAAGCTCCTTTGCCCCGCGCAAGTACCGCCGATAGAAAGTGAAGTTCTCGTTGACGAAAGCAGACGAAAGAAATTGCGCGCGCGAATTCACAACATGGAAGCGCAGATAACTCTTCCAATCGTCTAGCGAGATCGAAGTCAACTGCGAATTCAGCTCTTTCAAGAACGCAGGCGACTCCACATTAAGAATTTCGAACGGTGGGACCTGAGAGGTAGAGAAGTACACGCTCCAATCGAAATTCGGAGCGAGCGTGTTCAGCTCCGCCACCTTCATCTTGTGTTTCACTTTGTATGGATCGCGCTGGTCGACCCGCGTTAACGAAGCATTCGCCAGGCTGGTCTCGATGCGCATCACGGTGTCGGCTTCCTTTTTCGCCATGGCAGGCGAGTCGCCGACCAACTCGAACATCGTTTGCACATGTTGAAGATAGCGTGCGCGAATTTCCTTCGATTTGGGGTCATTCTTGGTGTAGTAATCACGGTCCGGAAGACCAAGGCCGCCTTGATCCACTGCGACAATCATGGCGTCGGAATTATCGGGATCCTGCTGAGAACCGCTGTCGAAGAGCAGGGCATCGCCAGCCAGATGCAGGCGCGCCACCACCGGAGCGAGATCATGAACACTCTTCAACGCTAGCACTTGGTCGAGTGCAGGCTGGATCGGTTTGGCGCCCAACTTCTCCACGGCAGGCTCATCCATACAGGCGGCATAGTAATCGCCGATCTTCTGGGTGACGGCATCAGGGTTCTTTGCTGTCGATGCCTGTTCGAGAATACCCCGCAGATAGTTGAGATTGTCTTCGTACAGCTTTGAATACACATCCCAACGTACCTGGTCGGCAGGGATCGGGTTCTTCTGTTCCCAGCCACCACAGGAGTAATGATAGAAATCCACGCAGGGATCCACGGAGCGGTCCATCGCAGTAACGTCGAGGCTAGGGATGTAAGGCAAGGTGGGCTCAGCTTCACCTCGAGCGGCATTGGGCGCGTTGCCTGGGCCAGTCGACGACGGCGCGCTCTGCGCTGTAGGCTGCTGAGCGAAGGTTGCTATCACGAAGAAACAGAATGAAAGCAGTAAAAGGTTACAGCGCAAAGTCTAATCCTCCGAGGGAAGAGAAAGGATAGCAGAGGAAAGTCGGCGAAACCGAAAAAGTCGTCGCTCGCCAGCTTGTCCAGGTGTAGTTCACGAGCCGTCGCCACGCATTCGTCAGGTTTTAGGCTGCAGTCGGGTCTTTGGACGGGCAATCTGCAATTTCGAAACAGCAATGTGTTCGCGATTACGCAAGTGGGAAACAGCTTATACCGTGAATTCCCGCATTAACCGTTAGCGAGCGGCCATTCCCACTTTGGCGCTTGGACGATCGGTCAGGACGTTCTTTTTGGCGAAGAGTATCCCGGTTTCCGGTGTTCTGTGAGAAAATCGAACGACTTTGAGTACGTGCGCTCAGGAGCTCAAATTAAAAAAGCTTGCATTTAATCACGGGTGAATTACCCTGCTTAGCAATAGGGACCTCTTCCGTTGTTCAGCGCAGTTTGCCGTGCCGGGTTCGGCGCCGTGTCAAGCTGTGCTGCAAGAAAGCCGGCCGGTCTCTCGAGAGTGGCGTCCAAAAAACAGCGTTCAGAATAGATTGAGGAGTTGCATGAAAGGGTTTAATCCTTTTCCGTTTCTTGCCTTGTCAGTTTACTTGTGTGTGTTGACCGCGTGCGGCAGCAGTCATCCTGCCAACGGCCCTGGGGCGTTGAACATCGCCAATTCGAGTGTTCCCGATGGCGTAGTGCAGTCTCCCTATAGCACTACTCTGGTCCCCACCGGGGGAATGGGGCCGTACACTTGGACGCTGAATTCCGGGGCTTTGCCTCCGGGTTTGACCCTGAGCAGCGGTGGTGTGATTAGCGGCACACCGCCGAACTCCGACTTGAATTCGGACGGAACCGCCAAGAAATATAGCTTCACGGTAAAGGTGACGGACTCGCAGACGCCGACTGCCGCCTATCAGACTGGCAGCTTCTCCATTACTATAAATCCGCTTCCGCTGGTCACCTCAACCACTCTTCCCAGTGGAACCATAGGCTTGGCCTACTCAACGACTTTAACCAACTCCGGAGGACTTGCTCCATTCACATGGTCGTGCGCCCCCCCAGAGAAATCGGACTGCAGCGACGTATTGCCTCCGGGACTGACTTTGAATGCGAGCGCGGGCACTATTTCTGGTACGCCAACAGGACCGGCGCAGACCTACCCGTTCACCATTCAGGTGACCGACGCAGACTCCAATACGGCTACCGCATCAGGTCAGCATTACGATCGTAGGGAAACTACAGGGGACCTTTGCCTTCTCCTTCAACGGCTTTGACAATGGTCAGCCCTTCTACACGGCTGGCAGCTTCGCCGGCGATGGAGCCGGCAACCTTACCGGTGTTCTCGACCAGAACGGTGCCGCGGCGGGAGACGTCGCTTCTGACGCCGCATTCACCGGAACGTATAGCGTTGGCACGAATAATCTGGGGACTATGACCCTCAACATTGGTCCGCCTTTGAATGTCACTTACACCTACCAGTTGGCCATCCCCGTGAATGGGGATTTGACATTCATCCTCGCGGATCCCAACCATCCACAAGTCTACGGATCCGGCGTCATTAAGGCGCAAGCCCTTCCCAAAAATACGGGCTCGTCGGCTTTGTCGCAGCTAGCCGGTCAATGGGCCTTGGGGTTCTTTGGGGTCGACAGCGGAGGCCATCGCTCTGCAGGTGCGGGGTTTTTCAAGGCCGATATGTCTGGAAACCTGACGAGCGGAATTGAAGACACCAACGATAACGGAGCCGTGCAAAGCCAGGTGCCTTTCACGGGTTTATGGGTACTGGATGCGGACTTCACTACCACGGGCCGTGGGACGGCAACCCTGAACGTGGGTACAAGCGCCCTTCACTATGCTTTCTACGTAGTAAACCCGACGAGCGGATTGATCCAGGTGCAGACCGATGTGGGTGCCTCTCTGAGTCTAGTCTCGGCACTTAAGCAACTCGGATCAGCGGTCAACGCCACCTTCAGCAACGCTACGTTGAATGGCTCCGCGGTAATGGAACTCAATGGAGTTTCCAGTAGTACGGGCAGTGCCGACGTCCAGTTGGGAGTAAGTGACTTCGATGGCAATGGCAACATCACCCTCTTCCAAACGGACGAAAACAACGGCGGGACGGAAACAGAAAATTCGTTCACAGGAACCTACAACGTGAACCCAAATACAGGGCGCGTTACCGTGACTGGCCTTGGCAGCAGCCAGCCGGTGTGGTACCTGGTCGGCGTGAACAGCGGGTTTGTGATCGGAACCGATACCTCCGCGACCGAGGGATCGTTTGAGCCGCAGTCTAATGGACCCTTCAGCCTTCCGTCCTTCTTGTTGGCTTATGCGGGAGGTACCATCCAGCCAGTATTGCCTGGCGTCACTAACGAGGTGGATTCGACCTTCATACCCGCGCCTGGCGGGACCATGGACGTGACTTACGACACCAGTGGAACCGGTGGCCCGCAGATGAATCTGATGTTGAATTCCACCTATGCACTCGGGGATGATCCCAATAAGACTGGCATGAATACGACTGGTAAAATCCTCCTGACAGCGGACGGAAGTACTCCCACTAACTCCTGCATGTGTACGGCTATCGTGTACATGATTGCTGGGCCTCCGCCGCCGGCGATGCCTGGGGGATCGGTAGACCGGTCGAACAACAAGTGGGCGTCCATTAATATCGCCTTGCCAACGGCAAGCGCGCCGCCCGATCCTAATCCGCGGTTGACAATTGTCGGAAGCACAAGTCCCGCTCCCCCTCCCGGTCAATGAAGCTTGGCCGGCGCTGCATACTCGTGGCGTCGGCCCGTCCTCCCGTCCGAAGGATGATTTCTGGCCAGGCTATCTCCGGTGGGCACGCGCTTCGCCGGAAGATGCTATGGCTGCCTGGCCCTTTTGGGTTGGCAGCTGAACGACTTAACTCCTGCCGAAACATTGGGTTCACAAACCATGAATTAGAGGTATACTCTTCGAAGATGGCTTCAGGCGGGAGTCCCCTACATCCCCATACTTACTTACTAGCGCGGCCCTGAGGAAGGGAGAAATGGCCGGGGAGAGAGAAGGCGCAGCGCGTCGAGCGCAAGACGGGATAGCCGTGTCCACCGGTGAGAGTTCAGGTGCGACGCCCGAGCCCGCGCTTGGCCGCGACATAACTTCGCCTGGCATTGATAATGCGGATATTACCTTGCCGGGTACTGGTAACCGGCCGGGGCCTCCAAGTCCGCGCCCGTCATCCTCGGCCCCCAAGAGCGACCTCTCCGACATGCCAACCATCGTTGGCTCCGGTAGTTCAGGGGGGGACAGCCAATCTCCACACCCTATCTTCTCCCACATCGGCGCCACCGTATTTCATGAAGGTGACATCCTTGGGGGGCGCTACGAAATCCAAAAAATGCTCGGCATGGGCGGCATGGGCGCCGTTTACAAAGCTCGCGACATGGAAGTGGAGCGCGTCGTTGGCCTCAAGGTAATTCGCCCAGACCTCGCTGGAAATCCTGCTATCCTCGCTCGCTTCAAGCAGGAGTTGGTTCTGGCGCGCCAGATCACCCACAAGAACATCATTCGTATTTACGACCTGAACGAAGCCGATGGCGTGAAGTTCATCACCATGGAGTTCATCGAAGGTGAAGACTTGCGCTCGATTTTGACTGGGCAAGGCAAGCTGCCACCGGAAGAAGCCGTCAGTATCATTCTGCAGGTCTGCGCCGGATTGCAGGCCGCCCACACCGAGGGCGTCATCCATCGCGATCTCAAGCCCAGCAACATCATGCGTGACCCATTCGGCCGGGTCGTAATTATGGACTTCGGCCTGGCTCGCACGCTGCAAGGCGACGGCATGACCCAGACCGGCATGATGGTCGGAACCATGGAATACATGTCGCCCGAGCAGGCCATGGGAAAGGACCTGGATGCGCGTTCGGACCAGTTCGCTGTAGGGCTGATTTTTTATGAGATGTTGAGCGGCTTTATTCCTTTTCACGCGGAAAGCGCTATTGCCAGCCTGGTCAAGCGAACGCAGGAGCCGGCGGTGCCGCTGGCGGATGTGGACACGTCGATTCCGTCGGTATTGAGCAATGCGGTCAGCAAGTGTCTGGAGCGCGATCCCAATGCGCGCTTCGCCTCGCTTCAGCAGTTGATCGACGAGCTTGAAATCTGGCAAGGCAAGAAGTCGCGCACGGGACAATCGATATTGGCGTCTTACGCCCCTTCCAGCACTGTTTCAGGCAAGCGAGCTCCCTGGAAATGGGTCGCGATAGGAATCATCGCTGCAGTGTTGGCTGTTGGTACCGGTCTTGGAATCCGGTATGCGACGAACCATGAATCCGCATCCGGCGGAGCTGCCGTGGGACCTGTAACCTCAGTTGCCATTATTCCGTTTTATAACGGTACCGGAGACCCTACCCTGAACTGGATGGGAGCCAGCTTGGCGGAGACTTTGAGCTCCGACATAGGCCAGTCTGCTCATCTGCGTTCGGTTTCGCCTACGCGATTGCAACAGGTATTGAGCGATCTGCACATCTCGCCAGAGTCTCAGCTAGACATATCGACTCTGAAGCGAGTTGCCGACTTTACTGGTGCCGATACCGTGGTCTTCGGGCAGTATCAGAAGTTCGGAGAACAGATACGCATCAACTCGACCGTGCTTGATCTCAAACAGGATCGCCGGATGGAGATCCAAACCGACGCCGCCAGCGAGAAGGACCTTCTCGCATCGCTGGACAAGCTGGCTGACGAGGTTCGCCAGAAACTGGCGGCAACGCCAGAGATCTTGAAAGAATTGCAGGCGCACTCGCAGCGTATCCCCACGAAATCAGTGCCTGCTTTGCGCGCCTATAACGAGGGGCTGGCACTAACGCGCGCGGGAGACAACACCAAGGCAGTTACCAAGTTCGAGGAGGCCACTACCGACGATCCAGACTTTGCCATGGCGTTTTCGAATTTGGCACAGACTTATGCCAGCCTCGGCTATGACGACAAGGCGGAGCAGGCATCGCGAAGGGCGGTCTCGCTGAGCGATAACCTGTCCGCACAGGATCGCTACCTGATCGAGGCTAATCACGCCAGTATCATGCACGACACGACGAAGGCGATTGCTGCGTATGAAAACCTCACCAAAGTAAATCCTGACGATATCGACGCGCAATTTAAACTGGCCGAACTCTATGAAGCCGCCAATAATTTCGATGCCGCCAAGAAGCGTCTGGCGTTAGTGTTGGCTGCCGATCCCAAGAATGTCAAAGCATTGCTCGCCAGCGGAAGGGTGGATATCAGGGCGGGAGATGACCAAGCCGCGCTCGATCCTCTCAACAGGGCCCTCAGCCTAGCAATTCAATTCGACAACCAGGAAGAAAAGGGCAACGTTCTTGCAGCCATGGGCTTGGCGTACCAAGACCTTAACAAGCTCGACGACGCAATGCGTAATTATCAGCAGGCACTTGAAATTAGAAAGAACGTGGGCAATCAGAGTGGAGTTGCGAAGACCTTAGGACAAATAGCTCAGGTGCAGGACATGCAGGGCGACTTCAATGCCGCACTCTCCAGTTACAACCAGGCGATCGAGGTCGACCGCAAGATCGGCGACAAGACGGGACTGGCCCTAAACCTAATGAACCTGGGCACGCTTTACCACGACCATGGAAAGTACAACGAGGCTCTTACCTTCACCAGCCAGGCGCTACAACTTTACCGCGACACTGGAGACGAACTCAGCCAGGCCCAGTGCTTGAACAACATCGGCAGCTCACATGCCTACAAGGGCGAATACCAGGACGCTCTCACTTATTTTCAGCAAGCGTACGAAATCCGCGACCGGCTGAAGCTGCATGATGACGCCATCGAGTCGCTGCACAACCTGGCGGAAACCAACGTAAAACTCGGTCAGTATGATGTAGCACTCTCGCAATACCTGAAGGCGCTGGAAGCCCGTCGCAGCGCCAACGACAAGTCCGGAGCTGCGGCTGACTCCAGTAGCGTGGGCGCGCTCTTCGCCACCCAAGGTAAATATGGACAGGCGGTTGGTGCGCTTCAGGATGCAGTCCAAGGGTTCCAGCAAATCAATGACCGCACCTGGCTGATGGCGGAAGCCCAGTCGCGTTACGGCGATGTCTTGTCGGCCGTGGGAAGGGAAGATGAAGGGCGGAAATACATCGACGACGCGCTAAAGCTGGCCACTGAGTTGAAGAACGACACCGTGATCGCCGAGGCGTTGAACGCGTTAGGCAACAGCTACTTCTACGCTGGCGATTACGGGACTGCCCGCCAACAGTATGAGCGCGCGTTACAGACCGCCAACAAGGCTGCATTGCGGGAACAGATTGTGATCTCAAAGCTGAACCTTGCCAAGCTTGATGTCGCCCAGGGACACCCGCAGGCAGCGGCCCCAGTGCTGAAGAAGCTCATACAGGACGCCGACTCGATGGGATTGAAAGCGCAATCGGTGGTCGCTTCCGTCTACCTCGCAGAGGCACTGCTGGCGACTAAACAGGTAGACGCCGCCAGGCAGGAGTTGGACACCGCCGTCGGCCGGGCGGAAAAGCTCGGACTGCGCGTAGAACAGGCCCGTGGGCAGTTCCTGCTCGGTAATGCCAGCACGCTTAGCGGTAAGGCCCGGGAGGCGGTTTCTCACTATCGCCAAACGGTGGCGATACTGGAATCGATCAGCAAAGAGGAGGGTGCGACGCGCGTGTTGGAACGCGCTGACCTGAAAGACATGTACCGCGATGCCGCTAAATCCTACCAGGGCGGCGGCTAAGAGCGGCTCATAAGAAAAGCCCCGGCCGGGACCGAGGCTCTTCCTTCCTAACGCATGCTCATAGGCTGAATCATGGTTTGTTCCGGTGGAATGTGGCCACAATGTCCGAGAAGCCCTTGCCTTTTCCCGACATTGTGCCGTCAATCGGATTACTTGTATACGAGAAGAAGATGCTGATCCAGTTGTTCGACCCGATCGGATCGGCCTCCAGAAAATCGGCATTGGTTGGGGTAACGGGATCATTCGTATAGAAGCTCGAATCGATGTCAATCGTCGGTTGCATCTCCGAAGGGCATAGGTTTGACCCGGTAACCGGATCGTGGCAGGTTACCGAGTAAACAATACAATTTCCGCCCGTCGCCAGATACGTAATGCATGCCTCATCGGCGAACGGCGTCCCCATAAGACGTTGCGCGTAGAAGGTACTCGGATTCCACGGCGTCGCCAGCACGGTCATCACAATCTGGTCGGGGTTCATGAATCCCGGGGGATAGGTGACGACCATCTCGTGGCTGCCGAAAGGAAAGTTGGTGGGCGTGCCTCCATTACTGATCACCTGCATATCTTCAATGGGCGTATGCGGCGTAAACTCCCATGCCAGGATGTCCTGAGCCGTACCCTGAGCCGGCTCCGAGGCGGTGAAGCCAACCCACGCCATACCATTGTTCAGCGATAGTGCAGTGCTAATGTTGTAGGGCACCATGACCGTTGGCGGTGCTCCCGGCAGCGGTTCGTGCGTGCTCGGGTCTATGTGATCGAGCCAAATGGCCAGCGTTCCCATCCCTTGCTGTCCTGTGGGTGGCGTATAGTCAATCACCACTTGATGCACCGGGCCATTGGAGCATGAGGTTCCACTGCAGATGCCGCCCATGGGCGGAACTGCGGCGATCGCGCCCGAGTATAGACAATTCGGCACGTTATGATGTTGCCCGATTGTGTAGTCTCCGTCCATATGAACGGGAGTGTTGGTATTCACTCCGCAACTTTGCACCGCGACGTGGCTAGAATTCGGATCCCATGCATCCTGGTGAATATCGAACTCCACTGTCAGATTGTTATTGATTCCTGCGTAACCCATAGCGCCGGCCTGGTTCGGATAGTGTGGATTGCCGCCCGCTCCGAGGGCTGTAAGACCCGCACCAGTGGCTCCGTATGTAGGATCGGTAGCGTTGGAATTCTGGATGATAAAGGCCACCCCATCTCCAGGATTGCAACAATATGTTGGATTGTGGATTTGGAACTCAAACCATGTACTGAAACCACCTGTCAATGGCTGTTGGAGGGTGAAGTAAGCCGTGCCAGCCGTTTTGGGATTATTGGGCAGGAACCCGTCGGTCAGCCGAAGCACCTTCTGCGATTGCCACGTAGCCTGATGAGGGCTGCCATTAAATTGCAGGTTGGTGACCGACGAAAAATCTTCGAACCTAATTTGCTGTGCTGTCGCTGATATTCCAAACAACATCACCACTAGGATGGAGAGGAACTGCAAACATTGGGAGCTTGATGCCAGATCGCATTTATAGACTTCTTTCCTACGCCGGTTTACGGACGCATTGGGTTCTGCCCGACCACGAGCGGGCAGTTCGATGGGGGACTCCTTAGCAACGACGACTGCCGCAGTCACTAAGGATGTTGGCCGCAATTTTGCGGTGCTTGGGATGGATTGTCAAGCAAATCCCGAAGGATCGCGATGGTCGCGTACTAGATTGGAAATCGAGCGTCCAGCCGCGTGCGCGAAGGTGCTTCGTGCGAACTGCACCTTCTGGCGACAATTGGCAGCGAGCATTCCCACTTTAGGACTATCTCAGATGGCAATTAGCATCAGCAGTTTGCCTGGCGCTGCGCAATATTGCACCTCGTAACTTCACTGCCGCGCTCGAAAGTGACACTTTAGGTGACACAATGTCGCGGTTTCATGTATGATGGTAGTGCGTATGTACGAACGGCGCGTCTAGCAGCCATCCCTCCTTTCAGTTGAGCGATTTCTGCCTGCAACCTTCCGATCCTTCAGCGCAACATCAACAACAAGGATATACAAAGAAACAAATGGAACAAGGAACAGTTAAGTGGTTCAACGATGCCAAAGGTTTTGGTTTTATTTCACGTCAGAACGGCGAAGATGTATTCGTCCATTTCTCGGCCATCCAATCGAACGGTTTCCGTTCATTGCAGGAAGGTCAGGCGGTCAGCTTCGACGTGAAGCGTGGAGCTAAGGGTTGGCAGGCTGAAAACGTTCAGGTACTGTAAACGAAAATATACAGGAGGGCGGCAGATGCTGCCCTTCCGTTTTTCTGCGGCTAGGTTTGGTCGTGAACACCCCAACCGGCGTCCGCCCGCGCGATCGATGTTCGATCCAGCAAGCGGCATATCAAAAGTGAGGATCCAATGAAGAACATCTACGTGGGGAATTTGACGTTCGATGCTACGGAAGACCAGGTACGCGGGTTGTTCGAAGCCTATGGCCCAGTCGATAAGGTCAGCATCGTCACGGACCGCGATACCGGCCAGCCGCGCGGATTCGCCTTTGTCGAAATGACCGACGACGATTCAGCGGGCAAAGCCATGGAAGCCCTGAACGGCACCAATCTCGGAGGCCGCAATTTGACCGTGAACGAAGCGCGTCCCAAGACCGACCGTCCTCGGGGCGGTGGCGGAGGTCGCGGCGGGTTTGGCGGCGGTGGCGGACGCGGCGGCGGCGGCGGTGGTGGCCGTGGCCGTTCAGGCGGTGGCGGTGGCGGTGGCGGGTGGGGACGTTAAGAGTTAACGTGCCGCCTGCTGAGGCGCCAAGCTAGAACTGTGCGAGTTTGAAAGTCATGCCGGTGCTTGCCCTTGAGGGCTGGCTCCGGCATTTTCTTTCTTGCAGCCCATCGGCCGGTAAAATCAAAAACTGGCGGAATGATCGCACGGAGCGGAGCGTGTAACTCCTGAGCCGAAGGGCCACGCCCCGCCGCGATTCTGGTACGCTGTAGCGGCATCGTAGGACTGGTGAGATGAACGACGGGTCCTCCATCACGATCGAGTTCAGGAACGTGGAGTTTCGTGTCGCCGGGGGCAAGATGCTTCTCTCCGGCGTGAGCATGGCCGTACGCCGGGGTGAAACCCTGATGCTGCTTGGCCGTAGCGGATCGGGGAAGACCACAAGTCTGAAAATGATTAATCGTCTCCTTGAACCCACGCAGGGTGAAGTTCAGGTGGATGGAATTCCGGTCAACGCATTGGGACGCGATTAAGCTGCGGCGAAGAATCGGTTATGCCATCCAGGACGTCGGCTTGTTTCCACACTACACGGTGCGGCAAAACGTGGTTTTGGTGCCAAAGCTGGAGCAGTGGGACCAGCAAAAGATCGAGACGCGCGTTAAAGAGGTACTAGACTTAGTAGGCCTTCCGAGTCTCGAGTTCGCGGATCGCTATCCTCACCAGCTTTCGGGCGGACAGCGCCAGCGGGTCGGACTCGCCCGTGCACTGGCCGCGAACCCACCCATCCTTCTCATGGACGAACCCTTCGGGGCACTTGATCCTATCACCCGTGCCGAGCTGCAGATGGAGTTCAAGAAACTTCTGCAGCAGATGGGAAAGACCGTCGTCTTTGTGACCCACGACGTCGGCGAAGCTCTGCTCCTGGGCAGGCGAATCGGGCTGATGGAAGGCGGTAGCCTACGCGGAATCTACACTCCCGAGGAGTTCCTGGGCGCCACCGACGCTGCCGTAAAGGCTTATGTGGACGTATTCCAGGCGGGGCAACGGATGTTTCGTGGGTGAGAGCGACCGACACAGGGCCAATAGGGCGGTGCGAGGTTGGTCAGCTCCGCAGCGAAACCTGAAACGACATAGCTCTGAAATGGCGTGCATCTGACGGCGCATGATGATCCACAAAAAAGGGAGCAGCCTTCGCCGCTCCCTTTGGTTCTAGCCATCAAGCCTCAACTACTGCGGTTTGTGCGTCGAATGGTGCACGGGGGCACCAGTCGAGACGGGATTGCCATTCTTGTCCAGCAGGATGCCGTCGGTCATCGTCATCATGAAGGGATTGGGAGTATAGCTTGATACCGTACCCTGAAATGCCATCATCGTACTGGGCTGCGGCATCAAGCGCGCTGGGATCGGCTTTTCCATGGTCAAAGTGATGTCCGCCTTTTTGGCGTCGATGTCGTCGTCGCTCCCGGCCAACTGGACGGTGGTTGAGGTGGCGCTGATGACAGCGGCCTGTAACTTTACGGCTTTACCCTTGATCGCATTCCACACCGTGTCGGCCGCCTGCTGATTACCAGAGGACAGCACCAACTCCCATTCGGCAAAGCTCATCTGCGTCGGATTCTTGCTCTTCACCAGATCGGCTGCCTGCTCGGCAGGGGACGGCGGAGGCGGCGCTGCAGCCACGGTGAAGCCAGCCGGCGGCATGACGCTCTGTGACGATTGCGCTTGCTTCACCAGGTCATTCCAGCCATCTTCGGAGCCGTGGTACCGAATGTACTTTTTGTGGCCATAGTCCAGGATCTGCGCCTGGCCAGGTCCTTGGGCCAATTGCGAGGCCTTGACAATGAACCAGAAGCCTTCCGGGTTCATCGGTTTGGCTTCGAGGTCAGCTGTGGCCAAGGGATAAATGTCCATAATGTTCGGTTGCGATTCTTCACTTACCGCTTCATGCAAATCCTTCTGTGCGTTGGCATAGTCCTTTTGCTGCAAAGCCGCAAATCCCACCGCTCCTTCGAAGATTGCACCCGTCTCATTGTGGAGCTTGGTGAAATCAGCGTCGCTCATGCCGTCGGGCTTCGGCATATTTTGCAGCGCCTGCAATCCCTTCTGGCCGTATTGCTGCGCCTGCTGAAGGTTCTGCTGCATCTGCGGTCCGCCCTGCGAGGCCGCCGCACGATAGTTGTAGGCCAGCAGCGCCAAGGCTCGAATGTTATTAGGATTGACCTGCAACACTCGGTTAGCGGCATCGATCGTCTTTTGGGCGTCGCCGGCCTGCTGGTAAGCCACCATCAGCTGCTCCAAAGCATCTTCCTTCATCACGCTGTTGGGGTAGGTCTGCACAAACGCTTCTAGTCCCTGCGCCTTCGCTTGGGGGTTCGTCTGCTGGATCGCGTTCACGTAGGCGTTGTACTCAGCCGGGTCCTTGATTTCCTTCTTCTGCGTGGTTGGAGCTGCTTGACCGGCTTGTGCGGGCTGCGCCGCCCCCTGAGCTGCCGACTGCTGAACCAGCGCTGCAGTAGCGAACACCAGCAACATGGTGACTAGCGACTTCTTCATTCTCTTGGCTCCTTGGTTTTGGGAACTGGCGACGACATTCATTCAGACACGTTCAACTGCACGCAGGGATTGCAGCCCGATTTGCCACCAGAACTGCATCATAACAGGTCATCATCCCGCACTCCGCCCCTAAATACTGAATTCAAAATGCAAATCATGCAGAGACGGGATTATAAGTACCCACCTCGATTAAGGCAAGTTACTTACTACTTTACACAATTTCACGTGCTCTGAGATGCTAGAAAGCCTAGTCTCGGATGCTGCGGCCGAAGCCGCAGCACTGGCAGATTACAAGCAGCTTGGTCGCGGCGGGGCAACCATGCGGTCTCCTGACGGCTTCGATCAAGTTGTGATGCGTGCGGCGAATGGCCCGCATTCCCGCTTCGGAAACGCTAGAAATCTAGGGGGCCACTGAATGCAGCCGAAAGAGTTCGTTTCGTTAGCAGGGTCGGTCGCGGTCGTAACCGGGGGTGGACGTGGAATTGGCCAAGCTATTGTGACCAGCTTGGCAGCGATGGAGGCCACCGTTGTTCTTACCGGGCGGGACGAGACCCGGGTGCAACAGGTCGCAAGCGATCTGCAGACGGGTGGGCATAGGGCAGAGGGTATCGGATGCGATGTCACCGATATGGCCAGCGTGGAAGCCCTGGGTGAACGTTTGCGCCGAAACTATGGCCGCGTCGATATCCTGGTCAATAATGCCGGCATTGGCGGTCCCTCAGGTTTACTGCATGAGCTTGCCCCTGAGGACTGGGAGGCCATTTTCAACACCAACCTGCGCGGCGTGTACTACATGCTGCGCAGTATCGTTCCGTTGATGATCGCAGCAGGAGCAGGGCACATCATCAACATCTCCTCTCTGGCAGGGAAGAATCCGCTCCCTCGCGGGGCTGCATATTCCGCTTCCAAATGGGGACTCAACGGACTTAGCTACGGAGTTGCTGAAGAACTGCGCGCTCAAAATATCAGGGTCAGCGTCATCTGTCCGGGCTCGGTGGACACTGACTTCAGTCCCCGCCGCGGCGGCAAGGACACCCAGAAGATGCTGAAGCCGGAAGATGTGGCGCACGCCGTCGTAATGCTGGTGACCCAGGAACCGCAGTCATTCATCAGCGAAGTCTTGCTGAGGCCCACGCAGAAGCCGTAGCCGGTGAACCCCCGCTCTACAGCAGGTCCAGCTTTTTACTACTAACCTGTAATATACTGTTTAGAGGTTAGGAGAGATTATGAACGAAGTTCAACGGATCCTCGATCAGTATGATCGCGTCCTGCATGGCTCAGCCTGGCATGGCGATGCAATCTGGCAGATTCTCGAAGGTATTTCGGCGGAAAGAGCGGCGTTCCGGCCTATTGCTAACGTTCACAGTATCTGGGAAATTGTCGGGCATATGGCGTTCTGGGAGGGAATGGCTGCGAAGCGGCTCGCTGGCTTGCGAGCCGGCCTTCAGCAGGAGGAGGAAGGCAACTTTCCCGCCGTGCCTGAGGCTACCGAAGCCAACTGGCGGAAGACACTTGATGCGTTTCGGGCGTCCAACCAGGCATTTCGCGAAGCTGTGCAAAAACTCGATGCCTCTCAATTAGATGAGCTATCGGCTGCCGGCAAACGATCGTTTTACGATGAGGCACACGGACTAATCGAACACGATGTCTACCACGCAGGACAAATCGCCCTGCTGGCCAAGGCTATGCATCAAACTTGACGTCATAGTTCACGACAGCAATGGGCAGGTTTGTAATTCTGGAAAACGGGTGCTACCATCCGGACTCGTAAAGACTTTTCGAGGAGGCGATTATGTCTGATCGCGATGGAAGTGGTTTCCTATGGTTCCTTGCCGGCCTGGGTATCGGTGCGGCGGTGGGAATTCTCTACGCTCCAAAACCCGGCGGTGAGACCCGCCAGCGCATTCGCGAGGTCGCTGAAGATAGTCGTGATTCCGTCAAAGAGCGCGCGCGGCAGGCTCGCGAACAGGCGGGAAGTTGGGCCGACAAAGGACGTGATTATCTGAACCAGCAAAAAGACCAGATCCGTTCTGCCTATGAGGCTGGGCGCCAAGCTTACCGTGAGGCCACTGGTGAAGATGTTGAGGGTACAACGCCCAACGTTCCCTAGGTGGACGCTGTTGTCGCGCAACTAGCGCAGGCCGGAACTAACAGTGAATATGTCTGACAATCTGACACTCTTTATTGCCATCACTGCAGCCGCTGTAGTGTTGCAGATGATCATTCTCCTCGCCATGTGCGTGGTGATGTTTAGACTAAGCAAGAAGCTGCAGTCGGTTACCGATGAGACCCAGTCGCGGTTGCTTCCCATCCTCGACAACGCCAAGGTGATGCAGCAGGAAATCAAGTCTTTTCTGGAGACTGCTCGTCCCAAGGTCGACGTCATTCTCGACAACCTTGCGCATGTCACGACGACCACGCGGACCGAGGTTGAGCGGGTTGATGCGACGGTGCATGACCTGCTGGATCGCCTGCGATTACAGGTCATCCGCGTGGATGAAATGGTGACCCACACCTTGGATCGCGTGGAAGAAACGTCGGAGAAGGTGCAGCACTCCGTCATGTCGCCCGTGCGTCAAGTCTCGGGCATTGTTCAGGCGATCAGCGTGGGCGTTGGTGCGTACTTCAGCAGCCAAAGGCGCGGCCGCAATGGCAGCCCGTCGGACGAGATGTTCATTTAGTTTCGGAGCGCTTGGCATTCAGCTCGCTCTTGCCGGCCAGGGTGCCCGAGCAACTTTCCAGAAGGCGCTTCACTCCAGAAGCGCCGCTTCTTTCTCTTCCTCCTCAGCCACGGCTCGAATCGAAAGATGTTCGCGGCGGGCCAGCAGTAATCCCATCGGGATAACCGACATGAAGGTAATCGCCCACAGCAGGATGCCGCAGCTCACAGCCAGTTCTTTCTCGATGCCGAACCCCGAGCTAAGCATGCTGATAGTAGCCAGTTGCGAGCCGCCACCGACGGCCGGCAGTTGCAGCATAGAGCCCACCATGCTGGAGCCCATCAGCACCACCTGGTGAGGCAGCGTGAGTTGGCGAAGATCGCCTGGATAGGCGTGAGTTACCGCATAGTAAGCGAAGGCGATCAACACCCACATGAAAAGTGAGACGGCGCTCAAGTGCACGGCTGAACTGAGGTCTTGGATTGTCGCCAGCCCATCGCTGAACGACCTCACCTTCTCCCGCAAGTGGTGCGCAAACTTGGGAACAAAGCCGGCGAATAAATCGTGCAAAAACTGGCCCACCCGCTCACCCCAACGCCGCACCACGAACGCTCCTACACACAACCCGCCCACCAGCACAATTAGTGCAAATGCGGCTTCGCGTAAGCCATGATAGAAGGGAAGCGCCCGCAAATCGGGCGACAGAAAGCTTAAAGCCAGGAGTACTGCAAAAGCTCCCATATCGAAGATGCGCTCCACTCCCCAGACTGCAACCTGCGAGGTGAAGGTAAGACGTTCTTTCTTGGCGATGATGTAAGGGCGGATCATCTCGCCGGCGCGGCCCAGCAAGGCCAGGGCGGCGAAGCCAACAAATTGCGGCGCCAGCAGATTGGCCGTGGTCGTCTTGCGAACCGGCTTCAGGAAGATGCGCCACCGTACCGCACGAAGTACATACGCAAGATAGGTCAACGCGAGGCCGTAGAAGGCGTAAAGCCAGTTGATGTGTTCCGTGCGGCCCCAGAACATGTGCCAGTCGAACGTCTTCCAAGCGCGAATCTGCAGATAAATCAGCAGGCACAGTGCGATCAGGACTATGCCGAAGATGAGCGTGCGTTTCTTGTTCATGAAAGGAAATCGGCGCCCTGCGGCACGTGTCGCTTGTCCTGCGCGGAGACCCGAGGTCTTGGCTGTGGCCCAGCAAGTCATCAAAGGTATATCGCCAGATGACGAGGGTCCAGCCTGGTGCTATTGGGTTGCCGCCGTAGAAGCCGCAACGCTTTGCGCAATCTCGGGCTTGCCCGCAGCCGCGCTGTGCACCGGTGCCTTCCGCTGATGCTTTCGCTGGGCCAACTTCTTGCGGTTGTAGTCGTTGATGACCCGCGCTACGTAAGCATGGGTCTCGTGGTAGGGCGGTACGCCCTTATATTGCTGTACGCGCTGCGGGCCGGCATTATATGCCGCCAGCGCCTTGACCATGTCGTTGTTGTATAGCAGCAATAGATCGCGCAAGTAACGAACCCCGCCGTCGACATTCTGCTCCGGATCGAAGCTGTCCCTGACCCCCAGTTTACTGGCAGTGCTCGGCATAAGTTGCATCAGCCCTTGCGCGCCCTTGCGCGAAACTGCGCGCGAATTGTTGCCGCTCTCGGCACGGATCACGCTGGCAATGAAGTCGGCATCCACCTGGCTGCGTGTGCTAGCCGCGCTGACGATGCTGTTTAAATCCACGGCTTTCTGGCTTTGCGATGCGGTCTCTTGCGCCTCTGGCGGTGCTGGCTCGAAGCTCTCAATCTGGGCGGTGGGCACGTCGACATATCCACCGCTCGGTTCCGAGCTCATGTACAGCCGGGTGGTGTCGCCGACGACCTCATGGTGCTCGTGACGGATCGCGAAACCGTTGCGCAAGTTTGCAATCTCTGCGCCGTGAAGCTGCGAAGCCACCAGCAAACCCAGAAAACCGAGTTGTAAGAACCTACGCATTCACGCTCGCGGTATTTGCGTCGAGTACCTGTTCGATGGCCGCGGCAACTCCGCTTTCGTCGTTATGCAGGGTGATGGTCCATCCGTTTTGTTTCAGGTCTTCCGATGCATTTCCCATGATCACTGGATGGCCGGAGAAGGTCAACATCTCAATGTCATTGTAATTGTCGCCGATGGCCATGACCTCGGAGCGATCGATGCCGCGATACTTGGCCCAACGCTCCAGCGCATGCCCTTTCGAGCATCCCGCATTGAGGAGATCGACGATGCACAAATCGCGCAATTCGTATTGGGTGCGCAGCATGGTGAAATCCGCGGTGAAATCACAGGATAGGAGGTCTTGCTGGGCCTGCCGCATCAGCTCGATTGGTCCGCAGAACATGGCCTGGATGGGATCTTCCGTCAGCGCCAGTGCAATCGGGCTGACGTATTCGATATAGGGAGCGTTCTTTTCCATCCAGCGCTGGATAACGCCATACAATCGCTCGCGATTCTCGCACACGATTGCGCCCATGCCCTCACGGTCGAAGGTGAGGACCATGTTGTTGTGATACGGCTCCATGTGCCGGCAAAGCCTGATAGCCGTCTCCTTAGGCAACAGATCCTGGTGGAATAATTCACCGTGGGTCGAACGCGTCACCGCTCCATTAGAGCTAATCAGCCAGAGGTCGAAGCCAAGCGACTCCGCGATGGGCAATGCGAACTTGTGCCTGCGTCCCGTACCCAGCACGATTTCAATGCCGGCTTCGTGGGCCCGGCGCAATGCCCCCAAATTAGCTTGGGAAATTTGGACATTCGAGTCCAATAGAGTGCCATCGAGGTCGATAGCGATGAGGCGTATGGCGCGCTTCACGATGTCCCATTTTAGCAGCAAATGCGAACTGGCTTCTGATTGCCGATTGCTTGCTTCCCATCCTGCGACGTAAAGTAAAAGAGCGATGGAATTGCGCAAAGATCCTATTACGCGCTCCTGGGTCATCTGCGGCGACGAGCCCGAGGCCGGCCCTTCTGCTGACTCCTTCTGTCCTTTTTGCCCCGAGTCCGGCCTGCCGCTGCAGGTGGTTGCCACCGCGCCGACACTGAATGGCACCCCGTGGTCGGCGCGCGCTGTGGTCCATCCTCATCCGTTGTACGGAATTGATGGTGAACCGTCGCGCACGGGCAACGGCCTTTACGACAAGATGCGCCCCGTCGGCGCCCACGAGGTGATTGTTGAAAACGCCCGCCACGACCGGCATTTGTGGAACGCCGACGACCGCGAAATCGAGGAGTTCCTGGCGCTTTGCGGGCAACGTATCCAGGACCTGAAAGGCGATGTCCGCTTCAAATACATCAGCGTCTTCAAGAACTATGGCACTCACTCGGGACAGGAATTTGACCATCCTACATCAGAGGTCGTGGCAACGACGTTTGTTCCACGGCGTGTTCTGTACGAGTTGCGGGCTGCCCGGCAACACTACCAGGTGAAAGAGCGTTGCGTGTTTTGCGACATTCTGAGGCAGGAGCAAGAGCAGAAGTTGCGTGTCATTGAAGTCCGCGGTGACTACATCGCTTGCTGTCCTTACGCTCCGCGTGTGCCTTACGAGACCTGGATTGCTCCCCACACCCACGAAGCCTATTTCGAGCGCATGGCCCTGAAATCTGGCGCAATGCGCGACTTCGCAGCGCTGCTGCGACGTACGCTGTACCGAATCCGCACCATCGCCGACGGCTTCCACATGGTGCTGCATACCTCGCCCAATACCATGCACCGTTCCGAGACGCTCGGGTTTTGGAAGACCATTGAGGACGACTACCACTGGCACATCGAGATTTTGCCCATCCTCGGCGCCAAGGCGAAGTCCTACACCTTCAAAGAGGTGTATTACTCGCCGGTTAGCTCGGAGACGGCGGCTGCGATCCTGCGCGAGCGTCCGACGGAGAAGTAAGAAGCATTTAGCATTTTTAGCAGTTAGCTTTTAACAACATTCACGAATGATGACTCGATAAAGCTAGAGCGGTTTAGGAACTACTGTGATCCAAGGTTCCCCCTCAGCGGCTAAAGCCGTGGATAAACCAGGCACTAGCGGCACGGCTAAAGTCCGTGCCCTTTCAAAGCCATTGGATCACACCATTTCCTAAAGCGGTCTAAATGCCAACTGCTAATTGCTGATCATGACCATCCGCCGAGTCAAAACCTATACCGGACAGACCGGCTACGTTTATCAGTATTACTTCGTCGGCCAGAGGCCGGCACTCGATAGCGATCCCGAAGCTCCCTCTACCGAATACATCTTTGACGTTACATCGGACCGCAAGACAATCTTCGCGGTCAGTGTCTTTCTCCATCCTGATGCCCTCTCAGCCTGGGCGGCAAGCCGGGGCCGGACGCTTGGCGAATCAGAACAGTACGCCGCGGTGAAGCTGCGCCTGATGCAAGCCTTCGACGAAATCCCCGATATGCTTACCCACGGGCGCCGTTTGCGGCTTGAGGTAGATGAACTTCCCAGATTGTTGGATTCGATCGGGGTGGAATAGCTACAATTGTGGCAGCTAACCCCTCCTGACGGCTTGCGTCCAACCGAGCAGTGAGGATGGGACGAGAGGGCGACGAAGGCGCGCTGTCCAAGTGGGGAATTTCCTGATGTTCACGCAGCTACAGCGGTCCGGGCGCAAGCGGTGGAATCGTGCCCTCCTCGCTTCTTTCGTGGGCCACGGTCTGCTTCTCTTTCTACTTATCCATCGCTCCAGTCCCGTTTTCGTAACTTCTTCTGACGTTGACTTGGGAATTAAGGGATCCTCCGGATCGATGTCTATCGTGTACCTTGCTCCGGTGGGAATGGAGAAGACCCCTCCGCCGAACGAGCAGCGATCGTCACTTCGTGCTGCATTGGTCTCCAAGCCGAAGCTGCACAAGACCGATGCGAAGCGTCGTCAAACCGAACAACCCACACGCGACGATGCGCCTGACCAAACCGCGCGCGGTGGCTCTCCGTATGGACGCGTGCCTGGTTCGCCGATTACTGGAGATGAAGTCGTCCCAGCGCTGCCGGAAGTGTTTCCCGATCCTCCAGTATCGCGTTCTGATATACCCGCGGGCGTTCAGGGCGACGTGATTGTCGAGGTAACGATTGACGAGCAGGGAAATGTGGTGCAAACCAAGCTGCTGCAAGGCATCGGATACGGCGTCGAGCAAAAAGTACTTTCCGTGCTGCAGCGCTGGCACTTCCGGCCAGCCTCAAAGGACGGCGTGACCATCGCCTCTCAGCACATCGTGTACTTCCACTATCCGAGTTAGGGGCGTCACTTCTGTCTCCATGCCCTCATGCAGTTACAGATCCCTGTGTGACGCAAATCACAGCCGGGCGTGATAACTACACTGCTTCCAATCCGGCCGCCCGCTATACTTAACCGTAGAAGAAGCAATCGAGCTTAAGCATTACATTCGTGGGGTTTATGCCGTTAATCTGGCTCCGAGTTGCGGTGGTTTGCTATAGCGTGGGGCTGCTCTATTCGCTGCTCCTGCTCAGCAAGCAGGGCAACGTTTTGGCCAAGGTAGTGGAGCCGGCGGTCGGACTGGGGCTGATCTTCCACTTCGTTTCACTGGTGGAGTCCACCGTCCTGATCGGGCACCTTTCTCTGGCCTCGATCCACTACTCGGAATCCATCCTGGCGTTCCTGGCGATGGTTGTGTTCTTCGTTTTCTTCGTGGGTTATCGCACGACCTCGCCGGGCATCGTGATTTTCCCGATTGTGTTCATTCTGACGTTCGCCTCCGCGATCGGACAAAAGCCTGTGACGTTGACCTCGCCTCTTTTGCGCAGCGGCTGGATCTTCGTGCATGTGGTTCTGATCTTTACCGGCTACGCAGGAGTGTTCCTAAGCTTCGGCGCCAGCTTGCTCTACCTGGTGCAGGAGCGAGCATTAAAGTCGAAGCGCCCGGTTGCGCTGCTCACCTGGCTGCCTCCGTTGCAGACCATTGACGAAATCGGCTATCGCTCCCTGCTCTTTGGTTTCCCTTTCATGACGCTGGGGTTAATAGCAGGCTCGGTGCTGGCTATCGACAAGTACGGCCCGCTGTTCTTCTACGATCCGAAGATTTTGTTGTCGTTCATCATGTGGGCGGTGTACATGCTGTTGTTGTACACCCGTTGGAGTTCTGGATGGCGTGGCCGCCGCGCGGCATTTCTGGCGACCTTCGCCTTCATCATCGCCTTAGGCGCATGGGCGGCTAACAGTTTCAGCCGTACGCACAGGTTTCTTTCATGAACCTCGTCGTCATCGGCGTGAACCACCAGACCGCACCGGTCGAAGTGCGCGAGCAGTTTGCCATCTCCGAGGCGCGCCTGCCGGAAGCGGTAAAGTGCCTGGCGACCTATCCCGGTATCGAGGAAGGCATGATCGTCTCCACCTGCAACCGGGTGGAAATGTTGGCTCGCACTACGAATGGCTCCGCCGATATGCACGGGTTCCTGCGCCAGTTTTACGGCTTCGATCCCGAGCCCTATCGCAAGTATTTGTACGAACATCACGAGCGCGATGCCGTGCGTCATGTCTTCCGGGTCGCCGCAAGCCTTGATTCGATGATTGTGGGCGAGCCGCAAATTCTGGGTCAAGTCAAGGAAGCCTATGCTACGGCGCGCGCTATTGGCGCGGTCAACTCGCAACTCGATGCTTTGCTCACGCGCTCCTTCGCCGTCGCCAAGCGGGTGCGAAACGAAACTGCGGTTGCGACGTCAGCGGTGTCCATCGCGTCGGTGGCGGTTGACCTGGCCAAGAAAATCTTTGGCAACCTGCAAGGCAAGAGCATTTATCTGGTAGGTGCAGGTAAGATGTGCGAGTTGGCTGCGCGTCACTTGCTGGCCCATGGCGCCAAGCAGATCTTTGTGTCCAACCGGACCTTCGAGCGGGCCGCGTCGCTGGCGAAGAAGTTCAACGGTCAAGCGGTCCCTTTCGAAAAGCTTTACGAGACCGTGCCAGAGGCCGACATCGTTATCAGCTCCACGGGTGCGCCCCACGCCATTTTCCGTAAGGAGCACGGCGAAAAGTTCCTGAGCCAGCGCCGCAACCGTCCGATGTTCTTTATCGATATTGCGGTTCCACGCGACATCGATCCTGAGCTGAACAAGCTCGACGGCATCTTTGTGTACGACATCGACGATCTGCAGCAAGTGGTTTCGTCGCACATCGCCGATCGCAAAACCGAAGCCGACCGCGCCGAAGCTATCGTGCAGCTGGAGGTGGATAAGTTCGAATCGCGGCTGCAGACGCTCGATGTCGTGCCGACCATTGTTTCGTTGCAGGAGCACCTGGAAACGGTTCGCCAGGCTGAGATTGACCGCGTGCGCGGCCGGCTGGGAACGCTCTCGCCGGAGCAGGAACTGGCGGTGGAAGCGCTGTCACGCGGTATCATCAACAAAATCATGCATACGCCCATTACTACGCTGAAGAGTGCGGCACGCGAATCGTCCGAAGTCACTACTGTGGTTGACCTGGTACGCAAGCTCTTCGGCCTGCGAGAAGTCAGAAAAGCCGCCGACGAAGATGCAACTACGATGAGCGGCAGAAAACCGGGAGCGCAAAACTGATGGCACGCCTCAGGATTGGTTCCCGCGGATCGCAACTTGCTCTTTGGCAGGCCAATCATATTTCGGCCCTGCTGCGTGAGCGCGGCCACGAGGTCGAGCTGGAAATCATCAAGACCACCGGCGACAAGATTACCGACGTTGCGCTCGCGCAGGTCGGCACCAAGGGCATGTTCACCAAAGAGATCGAAGAGGCGCTGGCGGAAGGGCGGATTGATCTCGCAGTGCACAGCCTTAAGGACCTGCCCACGCAATTGCCGCCCGGGTTTGAGTTGGTCGCCATTACCACGCGAGTAAATCCGCGCGACGCGTTTCTGTCGGTCAAGTACAACGGCATCAAGGCGCTGCCGCAAGGCGCGCGCGTGGGCACGAGCAGCCTGCGTCGCCAGGCACAGCTGAAGGCGTCGCGGCCCGATCTGATCATTCATCCCCTGAGGGGCAATGTTGACACTCGCATGCGCAAGCTGGAAGAAGGCGAATACGATGCCATCATTCTGGCTGCCGCTGGACTCACTCGCCTGGGCAGAACGGAACTGGTGAAGGAAGTTCTGTCGGAAGAGTTCATGTGCCCCGCCGCAGGGCAGGGCGCGCTCGGAATCGAGATTCGCGATGGCGATGTGGAGATGCGCAAACATCTTTCGTTCCTGGACGACCCTGCGGCGCACGCTGCTACTACCTGCGAGCGCGCATTGCTGAACAAGCTCGGCGGTGGATGCCAGGTCCCGATTGGCGCGTTCGCTGAGATGAAGGACGGCAGGTTGCAGCTGACCGCGATTGTTGCCCGCCCGGACGGTACGGAAGTCCTGCGCGAGCAGCAAACAGGTGGAGACCCGGTTGTGCTCGGTGAAAAAGTTGGCGACACGCTGCTGCGCCGGGGCGCAACCCGGATTCTCGAAGAGGTGTATGGTGCCACGGCAGCAGCCGCACAGCAGCCGTGAAGTTGCCAGTAGCCAGTGGTCGGTAATCAGTTCGAATCAAAGCAGTCATCGTGTCATCCTGAGCGGAGGGATCGCCGGGTTTGCGACACCGGAGTCGAAGGACCCTTACTTTGGCAAATAATCCCCGTACAAAGAGTTCAAGAGACGCGCTTCCCCTGGCTGGGTGCCGCGTTCTGGTGTCGCGCGCGAAGAAGCAGGCTGGGTCTCTCTCTTCGGCGCTGGACGACCTGGGTTGCACGGTGATCGAAATTCCTCTCATCGAGATTCGCAAGCCCAGTTCTTACCAACCGCTAGATTCAGCATTGCGAAACCTCACGGCTTACGATTGGCTGATCCTCACCAGCGTGAACGGAGTCGAGGCGCTGTTCGAACGGCTCAGCAAGAAGAAGATCGGCGCCTCCGCGCTGGCGCACCTTAAGATTGCTGCCATCGGCCCCGCGACCAAGAACGCGATCAAGCAACATGGCTTGCGGATTGCGGTCACCCCCAAGGAATATGTCGCCGAAGCGGTCGTCGCTGCGCTGCAGCGTAAGGTGAAAGGAAAGCGGTTGCTGCTGGTGCGAGCAAAGATCGCGCGCGATGTTATCCCTCGCGAGTTGCGCAAAGCCGGGGCAGAGGTTGACGTGGTGGAAGCGTACGAGACGGTCGCACCGCGATCTTCCGAGAAGCGCCTGCGTGCATTGCTCGGCGGCCGAACAAATAAACCGCATGTCATTACCTTCACCAGTTCGTCCACGGTGAAGAATTTCGTCGGACTGCTCGGATTGCGGCGCGCGCGCGCCGCTTTGAAAAAGCCCGCACGACACCAAGGCATTCACACAGCATCCATCGGTCCTGTGACTTCCGCCACGTTGCGCGAATTTGGATTGCCGGTCGACATCGAGGCTAAGGAGTACACCATTCCAGGACTGGTCGCCGCGATCGTAGAAGCGAGAACTCGGATTTGTGGCACGCCGCCAAAACCTCGCTGAACATTTTCGGAACGTAGGGATTCTTCGCTTCCGCTCAGAATGACACGCTGTGGCTGGCGGCTGATAGCTGATGGCTGACAGCTATTCATAAATCGAGCATCCGCATCCCGGCGACGGCACATGTACTTTCAGAAAATCCGATACGCGCTGGTAGGCGTCAATCTGGTTCTCCACCCGCGCGAAGCCGTGACCTTCGTTTTCGTAAATCTTTCAACTGCACTGATCCGCCGCGCTTCTTGATGGCATCGGCGACCTGTTGCGCCTCTTCCTGCGGACAGCGCGGATCGTTGCCCCCCGCCAGCAGCAACAGCGGCGCCTTGATCTGGTCCACGAAGTTGATCGGCGAGCGATCGTCGTACAGTGCTTTGTTCTTCACCGGGTCGCCCATGGTCGCCAGGTCATACTCGCGCAGCAGCGGATCTTCGTTGGCGATCTCGGTCGCCCAGTTCACGAACGGCACAATCGGCACGGCTGCGGCCCACATGTCCGGAGCCTTGGTCACCGCCATCATGCTCAAGTAGCCGCCGTAGCTGCCGCCCATGACGATCAGCTTCTTGGGATCGACGAAGCCGCTCTTCTCGATCCACAGGGCCGCATCG
This sequence comes from uncultured Acidobacteriaceae bacterium, assembly GCA_963772895.1. Lineage (GTDB taxonomy): Bacteria > Acidobacteriota > Terriglobia > Terriglobales > Acidobacteriaceae > Bog-257. Next base: position 235,339 of record CAVYZB010000009.1, on the reverse strand, counting down.
AGCACGTCGTGCAACTCGCCGCCTCCGGCATCACCGCGGTTGGCGTCGGTGAACTCCTTGCCGTATCCGGTTGAGCCGCGATAGTTGGGCGCGATCACCAGATACCCCTGATTCACGATGTACTGGATGAAGCGGTTGAACGAGTTCACCGTCTGCGCGGCCGGTCCGCCGTGAATGTAAACGATCGCCGGAAACTTGCCGTTGCGCTGGATATTGTTTGGCACATAGGCAAACGCCGAGATCGTCCACTTGCCATCGCGGCTGGGATAGTGCACGAGATACGGCTCAACCATATCGGCGCTGTTCACGCCCGCAACCAGCGAATGCGTTATCTGCTGCGACTGCTTCGACGCGATGTCATACACCCAGATATCGCTGGGAGCGTCAGCGCCGTTGTGGTAATACAAGAGCCTCGACCCGTCGCGGCTGTAGGGAAGGGGATTGCCGCCCAGCGAGTTCACGCCCTTCTTGAGTGGCAACGCGTCCGCGCGCTTGTTCGCCACGTCATACAGATAAATGTTTGTGTTGCCATCAACGTTGGCCATCCACGTCAGCGATTTGCCATCGGGGGAAAACGTTCCCGCGCGAAGCCGCCATTTTTCGGCGGTTAGCCAATCAATCTTTTTGCTCGCAATGTCGAGCAGTCCCACATTGTCGTAGCCGTTCTGCGCGTCGGAGGTGATGAGTATCGTCTTTCCGTCGGGCGAGATGTCATCCGCTTCGTAGGTGTGTTCGCCCTCGTGCTGCGTCAAGTTTGTACTTGTGCCGCTGGTGAGGTCGAGCACAAAGACGTTCGAATCCTTGCCGGTAGCGTGCGACTGCGTGTAAACCAGAAATTTGCCATCCCGCGAAAAGATCGGGCTGGTGTTGCTCAGTTCCTTCGGCGTGTTCTTTGTCAGATGACGCACGTGCCGCGTGGCCACATCCATCAGCTCGATCTCGAAGCTCGATCCTGTCTTGGGTTTGGTGACATAGGCGATCTGGCGACCGTCGGGCGACCATGCCGGTTCTTCTTCCGCGCTCTCGGGCGAAGTCGTCAGGTTCACCACGTCACCGGTCTTTGGCGACACCAGGAAAACGTCCCACTGCTCGTCCCCATCGTGGTCGGAGATGAAGGCGATCCAGGTCCCGTCGGGCGACCACACCGGCTGCGTTTGGCGCTGGTCGCTGATGGTCAATTGTGTTGGCCAGCCGCCACTCGAAGGAACCAGCCAGAGATTGTTGCGTCCGCTGATGTTCGAGATGAACGCGATCTGCTTGCCGTCGGGCGACCACGTTGATTCGCCGATCTGGCGCGTCATGTAGAGCTTCTCGATGGAGAACGCCTGCATGTCAGCCACGTTCTTGCTCTCGAGCTTGGTGGGATCGGTGATGGCTTGCGGCGGATTTAACATCTGCTGCGCGACGGCTTGCTGGGTCATAACCTGTAGGGTCATAAACAAAACGATTACGGGAACGAGCGCCATCATATTGGACTCAGAATACCGAATATCAGACGGGCAGCGACGATAGGCCGATGCGGCCGAGAACGAGCCCCACATGGGGCGAAAGAGCTTAGCCCAGCGCGGTAGCGCTGGGTGAAGTTGGAGGCGAGACTGAGTCCGTAGGGACGGCAGACGTTGCGTTCCAGCCTCCTCAGCCCACAAGCGATCTGCTTCTTAAGTCGAGCCCACACAGCCCTGATCTGAACAACTACGCCTGGAAAGTCGTTTGACACAATTCTCAGGCATTCCATACCCGCTCATTGTATGGCATCCATTATGAAGACCAAGCCAGTCAATCACGCAGCTCCGGAGAGCCAGCCCTGTTAGCGGAGTGCCCCGTCCTTTGTGGCTCGCCCAGGCCGCTCCCCTCCCCCGGTTTTCTAAAATACTTGTTTTCAATACTTTGCCTGCAAAGTACTGTGTAAATTGGACTTATGAGCGAGAATAAACCATTGTTTTTCAATACTTTAGAGGATTCCTTGTAAAGTATTCCGCACGAAGGAGTTACACGCAAAGTATTCCGGAATAAGGACTTACCCTAGCGCACCCAATCCTGTCGGCAACCAAACAAACTTTCAAAGATCAGTACCGCCGCTCGAACAGCGAACTGGCGGTGCGGCAGACTGGCTCCCGCGCTCTCAGTCTACGATGCAGAGTTGGGTTGGACGGGCAAGAAAACGCACTCCCGAACACGGAGGTAACCGCCGATTCCCAAAATGGATAGCACCCCTCGGGCTAGCAGCCTGAATCCGTTGGGGAGGCTCGTGCAGAGAGGAGCACCCTGCGGATTTCATATGGATGTTTGCAACCGGCTTCGCCTAAGAAAGCAGGCAACCCGTTGATTAATTGGGCAGGCGTCGGGATTTTTGGGCAGGAGGCCATGTGCGCTAAATGGCACACTTGGTGTCGTCGTGACAAGGTGCCACAATTACGGATTCTTCTCATAGGCCAGCGACACGACTCTGTCGTAATCATCGCAACGCTCGTCTGCGCAATTGTGATGGGAACAGTTAGAGATGGAACTACGAAACACTGGGTGATCCGGCAAGGAATCCCGATCAACCTGCGTGCCCACAATCTGCGTGCAATACTCAGTAAGGTGAGGTTTGGTATTAGGAAAGACGTCTCGATAGACAATCCATGACCACAAGAATGGAGACTTACCTCCCGGAAAAATCTGGGGCACAATCGGGGCTTTGACATCAAAGCCCTCACCAAACATAAAAGCGTCAGATTTAGAAATGAGGGCGATACTTTTCTTGGATTTTGGCCCAATAACGATGGCGTTGCGAGCGATCTTGGAAGAATTTCCGGAGAACGTATCTCCTATCGGTTCGCTAACAAGATCGTCTGCTCCCGAGAACGAAATAACATCAATCGCGGGAGTAGTTCCGCTGTTCTCTACGAGTATGGCGAATGACCATTTCGCGTTCAAGTCTCTATCGCCATTGACGTCAGTAAAAGTAACAAAGGCCCTTTGAACCGACACCAAGGATTCTCGGTTAAATCGATTAGCCTCATTGATGGCGGACAATTGATAACAGGCGACGATCGCATACACCACAGCCGCCAAAGCCGCGACGGCTGTTGCGATAGCTACCGCTTTATTCGCTATATGCGTTGCCGCCCACGCTTGCTTCCATTTATTCCATACTTGTATTGCAGTATCACCATCGCCTGCCTCTTCATTTCGATCTTCTACTTGATTTCGTCCGTTCTTTTTACGCATCTTAGATTGCCCCGCACAATCGCCATTATTGCGGTGATAATGTTCACGCTAATGCTCTACTATTCCATTGGGTGGCCCACTCTTTCGGTACGAATAACGTCGAGAGCTTCTAACATTGGGTGCCCCATCCTTGTCGGCCGGTTTTGGCCAGAGGGTGGGGATCGACCTGGGTGCAAAAATTAGTGTTCGTTATGTTCTTGTTCCTGATCTCCCCCCCCCCGGAATTTCTGACTCGTACGTTACAGATAATTCTCGAACACTCAACGGACTTTGCTTGAGGCGGTTTTCGACAAGGCTGAAGTTTTCCTCTGCCTCGCGGAGTCGGACCATTTGTCTAAATTGCGTGGGATTTCGGTCGTAAGCGGGGAGATCCATATTCGCAGGAGCTTGAAGATCCCGCAACAGCTTGTCTCGAGTCAATTCGAGGATCTCTCGGTTTAGTGGCCAGTTGCGAATTTTCTCCGCTGTCTGTATGAGCGCCCAAAGCGCCGCCGCCGCAGCGGGAATGGCCGTAACAAGTGCGATCAGTTCAAGAGGAGATCCTTGGCTGAGTAGATCTAACTTTAGCTTGTCATCCTCTCCGACTCTTTTTTGATTTCGAAATCCAGAATACCTAGAAAATCGATATGAAGAATACTTGGGATCAACGATTACACGGGAAAACTCGTAAAGGAGATTGAAATCGTATAAGAATGACGATATCTGGTCGATGTCGGGATAATCCTCATCTTCGGCGAGTAGATGAATCCGATAGTAGCCAGCGTAATTAGGTGGCAGAGACATTCAGATGTCTTGGGTGTTTTCGAGCAGCATACCGGAAACGTTTGCTATCGTACATCCTTTTTTCTCAAACAAAAGATTCGTCGCTAATTGGTCTAAGAGAAAAATCCAGATCTGAAGATTAAGTAAACTTATTGCTATTACGTTCTGGGACAACCTGTGAACAACGTGGCTTTCTGCGGGTCCCAGAGCCTGATGCGTCAGGTTCACCCTTCGGTTGGGTTAACCTGGGACCTAGCACTCGGCACCAGCAACGATGTAGGTTCGGTTTATGCCGTCGAAGTGGGTAGCCGGGTGGGCGTCGCATCATCCAAATCTTGAAGAATCGACCTCGTCGCTCCTACCCTTTTGCCCAAGAAGCAAAAAGATGGGGCACCCGCAGTTGCGCAGGTTGCATGCTGAAGCCGCAGGCCATATTCTAGGCGGCTGCGGAAGGATGCTCCCCGATGACTTGGTCACAGCGCGTCTACGCGCTCACAATTCCTGCTCTCCTGCTACTGGCGATGTCCTTCATGCCGGCGGCGGCTCAAACCACTCAGAGTTCGCCGTCGACAACTGAAAAGTATCCCGCCCTTCCGAGCGAGATTCCCACCACCTTCACTCAGGTCACCTCCAGCTTCGATTACGAGAAGCGCGACGTCATGATCCCGATGCGCGACGGCGTGAAGCTGCATGCGGTGATTGTCATCCCCAAGGGCGCGAGGAATGCGCCCATCCTGCTGACGCGCACGCCTTACAATGCGAGCCAGATGGCCAGTCACGCTGCCAGTCCGAATATGGCGCGCGCGCTGCAGGGATATGACGATCCCACCGATGTGACGGTGGCAGGCGGCTACATCAGGGTCTTCGAAGATGTGCGCGGCAAGTACGGTTCGGAAGGCGACTACGTAATGAACCGGCCGCTGCATGGCCCGCTTAATCCGACGCCTGTCGATCATGCTACGGATACCTACGACACCATCGATTGGCTGGTGAAGAACCTTCCCGAGAGCAATGGCAAGGTCGGGGTACTCGGCATCTCGTACGACGGTTTCACTACGCTGATGGCGATGTTCAATCCTCATCCAGCCTTGAAGGTGGTGGTACCGATGAATCCCATGGTGGATGGCTGGATGGGCGATGACTGGTTCCACAATGGAGCCTTTCGTGAGCAGATGATGAGCTACTTCCAGGGTCAGGAGGCAGCGCGCGGTACCGGTCCGGAGTGGTGGACCGGTTACGCCGATGACTACGATGCCTATATGGCGGCGGGTTCGGCGGGCGAGATGGGCCGTCTGCATGGACTGGATCAGACCGGCATGTGGCGCAAAGTGCTGGCCCATCCCACGTACGACCAGTTCTGGCAAGACCAGGCGCTCGATAAGCTACTTGCCGCACAGCCGCTGAAGGTTCCGGTGCTGTTGGTGCGATAGCCTCTGGGACCAGGAAGACATTTACGGCGCGATGGCGGTGTACCGCGCAATTAAGCCGAAAGACCCGCAGAACGACATGGTCTTCCTTGTGCTGGGGCCATGGCATCATGCGCAGGAGATAGGAAAGGGCAGCCGCCTGGGAGCACTGACGTTTCCCACCGATACCGCATTGGACTTTCGCCGCCAGGTTCTTGCACCATTTCTCGCGCAGTATCTGAAGGATGGTGCTCCGAAGGCGGACATTGCACCAGTGACAGCATATGAAACCGGAACGGACAAGTGGCTGCGCCTGCCGGCGTGGCCAGCGGGATGTCCGAGCGGCTGCACCATCACTCCGTCGCCGCTCTACTTGCAGCCGGGACTGAAGCTGGGCTTCACCGCTCCGCAAAGCGTCAACGAAACCTACGAAGAGTACGTTTCCGACCCTGCCAAGCCGGTGCCGTATCTGGTGCGGCCGGTCCAACCGTTTGGCTATGGCGAGGGCTCGACCTGGCCGACCTGGCTGGTGAGCGATCAGCGCGAGCCGGCAGCGCGTCCGGATGTGCTGTCGTTTGTCTCAGACAAGTTGACGCAGCCGATGAAGATTGCCGGTCGACCGATGGTCCACCTCACGGCATCCACGAGCGGTTCGGACTCGGACTGGGTGGTGAAACTGATTGATGTTTATCCCGACGAAGTCGCGTCAGATCCAAAGATGGGCGGCTATGAATTGATGATTGCTGCCGACATCTTCCGCGGACGCTATCGCGAGAGCTTTTCCGAAGCTAAAGCACTGATGCCGGACAAGCCGCTGCTGTACCAGTTTGCGCTGCCCACGGCCGATCATGTATTTCTGCCTGGGCACCGGATCATGGTGCAGATTCAGTCGAGCTGGTTTCCGCTGTACGATCGGAATCCGCAGACCTTCGTGCCGAGCATCTTTTGGACGAAGCCCGCCGATTACAAGAAGGCGGTGCAGCGGATCTACGTAGCTCCCAGCGAAGAAAGTTTCATCGAGTTGCCGGTGGTTCGCTGACAGCGGTTTCCGCGCAGATCGCCAGGATTCCCACGAACGATGTGCTGTGCCTGCCTTTGGCGCAGAGGGGTGTGACAGCTAGCTACAGTACCGTGACTTTCGTCTGGTGGTCCTTGTTCCACTTCTTCATTTGCTTATTTTGAGCCTTCAGTTGTTTCTTCTGTTGCTTGGCTTGTTGCTTGCTGTATTTCTTATAGGACTTTTCCGCGTTCTTTTGTGCTTTGGTTTGTGCGGACCGTGGGCTGGCATGGCCAACTGGCGCGGCCAGCGCTAGACCGAGAACGACAAACACGATATAAGCTGCGACTCTTTTCACACATTCACCATAAAAGGGTCTATCTGGATTGTAAGCTGTCCGCCTCCATCACAGACCAGAAAATATAGCTTCGAACCTCAGGTCGGGAAGGGAGGTCCCTCATGCGGGACGAAGGTCCTCATTTGGGACGACAAAACAACAGTTGTCAGCCGCCAGGTGTCAGAAGCAGTTGTCAGTAGTCAGTGGTCAGTTGGGATGCGGCCCTGCTATCTCTGACAACGGACAGCTGGCGACTGGCAACTTTTTCCTACGGTTTTGCCGCCTTGTGAATCTCGACCGTGCTCCACGTCTTGTCGGCGGCGTGGCAGAGATTCTCCAGTGGGCAATCAGCGCACTTGGGCTTACGCGCGATGCACAGCGCGCGACCGTGCAGGATGATTTGGTGCGCGAAGATAATCCACTTGTCGCGCGGGAGCACCTTCATCAGGTCCTGCTCGATCTTTCGCGGCTCATCGTGTTTCGTCAGCTCCAGGCGGCGCGAGATGCGTTGCACATGCGTGTCCACCACTACCCCGTCGGCGATCCGGTACCATGTCCCCAGCACCACGTTCGCGGTCTTGCGTGCTACTCCAGGCAATTGCAGGAGTTCGTCCATGGTGCGCGGCACCTGGCCGCCGAATTCGCTTATCAATTTGCGTGCGGCTCCGACCAGCGATTTCGACTTGTTACGGAAGAATCCCGTGGAGCGAATGTCGTCCTCCAGGTCTTCGGGCTGAAGCGCGGCAAACGCCTCGGGCGTTGGATATTTCTCGAAGAGTATCGGCGTGACCATGTTCACGCGCACGTCAGTGCATTGCGCCGAAAGGATGGTCGCCACCAGCAGCTCCCACGCGCTGTTATGATGCAGCGCGCAGGTCGCGGCGGGGTAGCGCTCGTCAAGTCGCTTTAGAATCTCGTTGACGCGCTCGGGTGCGATGGGATTGTAGCCCTTGACTGTTGCGGCCTTCGGCTTAGCGATGGACTTCTTCGGCCGCAACTCCTCGTGCAGCAATGGGTGCAGCCAGCTTGCCCATCGTTTTCAGCCATCGGCGCGGATCTCTTGACGTTGAGCTTTGCTCGCAGTGGTTTGCCGGAAACTCTGTCCTGGTGGCCGGTGCGGGACGGCCGGCGGGGCATGTCGCCACGTGGCATGGTTGGGTCTCCCAGTCCTAACGACAAGAATTATAGCCGGAGGGATGAGAGGTATTATTGGCTTATTTTCTTCATACCGTAGGTTTCATGTAAAAAGTGCAGGCGGTATTCACGAACACTCGCGTCATCCCTGAAGAGACTGTGTTACGAGGGGATTGCCCGAAACGAGCTGCGCAGGGGCGATATTGGTTTTAGCCGCGGGCGCAAGCCCGCGGTAAAGTGAGAAAACGACGAGCCGCAGAGCGGCAACACTGGCTGCGACACTCCCTGAGGCCCTCTAAACTTCCCCGCAGATTACAATGAGAGAGACGTCATCCTTCTCAGCCTGGAGTTTCGCAATGCCATCCTAGCAATGTCGGAGTGCAGACTGTCTCCACCGAACTGCCAGCGATGCCGCTGACCCTTGAAGGGCTGAGCGTGCTGCATCAGATGTTTCGCTTTCGCTGGCCGGAGTGGCGCAAGCTGGATCCGTCGCGCCAGGCGGACATCGCACGCGAAGCTGCCGCAGTGTTTTCCGCCAGCGAGGAAGCTGGCCAGAGCGCTTTGTACTCCATGCTGGGGCATAAGGGCGATCTGATGATCGTTCACTTTCGCGACTCCTTCGACGAACTCAACGCCGCTGAATTGCAATTGAACCGCACCGTCTTGCAGGATTTTCTTGAACCCGTGCACTCGTATTTGTCGGTAATTGAGCTGGGTTTGTACGACTCGAGCGTCAAGCTTTTTCGGCAGCTCACGGACCGCGGGGTGAAACCGCTGTCCAAGGAATGGAACGACCAAATCGAAGAAACACTCACGCGCCAGCGCGAAGCCATGCGCCCGAGGCTGTATCCCAAAATCCCCGACAGCCGCTACCTGTGTTTCTATCCCATGGACCGCAAGCGCGGTGAAGATAAGAACTGGTACACATTGCCCATCGAAGAGCGCCAGCGGCAAATGGAAGAGCATGGTACGGTGGGCCGACGTTACGCTGGCAAGGTCCAGCAGATCATTACCGGCTCAATCGGCTTCGACGATTGGGAGTGGGGTGTGGACCTATTTGCTTCCGATCCTCTGGTGTTCAAGAAACTAATCTACGAGATGCGATTTGACGAGGTCAGCGCGGTGTATGCGTTGTTCGGACAGTTCTTCGTTGGCGTGCGTCTTCCGGTAGAGAAACTCGGGGAGTGGCTTAGCGGAAAGTTGGCGGAATAGCAAGCTAGCAATTAGCAACTAGCAGCTAGCAGTGTTGCCGCTAGCGAAATGTCCCCCTGAGCGAAGATTCGGTGGCTTGGACGAGCGAATAATTTCGTGATCAAAATACTGATGTATGCAACCGGTGATTGCAGTTGCAAAGGTTCAGTCCGGCTTGCCGAATTCGCCGTTTCGGAAAGGAGCGCGGAACCGATAACTCAGGGGAAGGTCTGTACTACACAACATGATTGCTCACATTCTTGAAATAGTAGGGGCGTGGATTATCAGCGTCATCTCGGCGGGCGGCTATGGTGGCGTGATGCTGCTGATGGCCATCGAGTCCGCCTGCATTCCGCTGCCGTCGGAAATCATCATGCCGTTCTCTGGGTACCTCGTGTACACCGGCCGCTTCTCGTTGCTGGCCGTGGCGACGTGGGGCGCAATCGGCTGCAACTTGGGCTCGGTGCTGGCTTATGAGATTGGCTACTTCGGCGGACGCCCGTTGGTAGAGCGTTACGGCCGCTACATTTTTCTGAGCCAGCGCGAACTCAATATTGCGGACCGGTTCTTCGAGCGACGGGGGGCGGTCGCGGTCTTGATCGCTCGCCTGCTGCCGGTGATCCGCACCTTCATCGCGTTACCTGCGGGAATTGCGCACATGCCGCGCCTGAAGTTCCACATCTACACGTTCGTCGGATCGTGGCCCTGGTGTTTCATGCTGGCCTATATCGGTATGCGCCTGGGCGAGCGCTGGGACACCGATCCACGATTGAAGATGTGGTTCCATCGCCTCGATGCGATCATCCTGGCCGTGATTATTGTTGCCGCGGTTTACTTCGTCTGGTCGCATGTGCAACACCGGGTGGGCAGGGAAGAAGTGGAAGTCGTGAAATAGGAGATCTGTCGGCCTCAGCCTTCAGTAAAGGCAGCTGGCGCCCATTGCTTGGCGCTCTCAGTCGATCTTCACCGCTTTGGCGATCATGCGTTCATAACTCCGCCATGGCATGATTCGCCTCAACCAAACTTGCGCCTTGGCGTCGCCGCCAATCAAGTATCGAAGCTTAGGGTTGGGGTTCTGTGCGATGTCAACGATCAACTTTGCTACCTCGCGAGCGTCGCGACGATGTTTCGCGCGCTTCTTGATGAACTCGACGAATCGCTGACTGCGTTCACGATTGGGGGAGTTGGGATCGAGTGCGCCCGCCGCAACCTTCACATTGCGCTCCCAAATGTCAGTGTCGTAAGAGCCGGGTTCGACCAAGACAACTCGAATGCCGAGCGAATGGACTTCGATTCTTAAGGACTCGCTCCATCCTTCCAGCGCGAACTTGGAGGCGGAATAGGTGCCCACCATCGGCGACGCCGCGCGTCCGCTGACAGAGCTGACCTGGATGATATGGCCAGACCTCTGCTCGCGCATCATGGGTAACACGGCCTTCGTCATGGCAATGTTGCCAAAGAAATTCGTCTCGAACTGATCGCGAATCTCATGTAGTGCGAAGTCCTCTCCAAAGCCGCCACTGCTGAAACCGGCATTGTTGACCAGCACGTCGATGCGGCCGTGGTCCCGTACGATCGCCTCCACCGCGCCGGACAGCGATTCGAATTCGGTGATATCCAGACGGCGCAGATCGAGCTGATCACGTATCCCTGCTTTGTGCGCTGCGTCCTCAAGCCGCCCACGGTTCTCAAGGTTTCGCATCGTAGCCACCACGCGGTAGCCATTGAGTGCCAATTCCACCGCGGTCAACAGCCCGATACCGCTTGAGCTTCCGGTTACAACCGCCACTTTTTCCTGAGTCATGGCTCTCCACCAAATCCTTCAGATTGCCGCACAGGGCATAAACGCGTCCGTTCACGCAGGTTCAATTGCAATGGCCGCGATGGTACGAGAAGATAACGAGCTTGTATATTCTTTCATGAAACGGACTGATAGCATGCCGACACATAAGAAGCAGAATTCTGCAAAAGAAAACAAGGGTGAACTGGCGCCCGCCAAAGGGAAATTGGGGATCATGGTCCCTGGAATGGGTGCGGTTGCCACCACGTTTGTTGCGGGCGTCGAAGCGGTACGCAAAGGCATTTCCAGCCCTATCGGCTCGCTCACCCAAATGGGGACCATCCGGCTTGGCAAACGCACCGAAGGCCGCTTTCCCAAGATCAACGAATTCGTTCCCCTGGCCAAGCTGAACGATCTGGTCTTCACCGGATGGGACATCTTCGAAGACGATATGTACTCTGCAGCGCGCAACGCGGGCGTGCTGGACGTATCTTTACTCGATCAGGTCAAACCCTTTCTCTCGAAGATCAAGCCGCGGAAAGCGGTGTTCGACAAGAACTACGTCAAGAACCTCGACGGTCCCAACGTGAAAAAAGGCAAGAACAAGATGGAACTTGCCGAGCAGCTGCGCGACGATATCCGCGACTTCAAGAAATCCAGCGGTGCCGACCGCCTAGTGATGATCTGGTGCGGCTCTACCGAGACCTTTATCAAGCTAAGGCCAGTACACAAGTCGGTCGAGGCCTTCGAAAAAGGGCTGCATGCGAGTGATGCCAACATCGCGCCGTCGATGATCTACGCTTATGCTGCGCTGAAGGAAGGCGTGCCGTTCGCCAACGGCGCGCCCAATCTCACGGTTGACATCCCGGCTATGCTCGACCTGTCGAAGCAGAACGAAGCGCCCATTTGTGGCAAGGACTACAAGACCGGACAGACGTTGATCAAGACCATCCTGGCGCCGGGATTCAAAGCGCGCATGATCGGGTTGAACGGCTGGTTCTCCACCAACATTTTGGGCAATCGCGACGGCGAAGTGCTCGACGATCCCGGCTCCTTCAAGACCAAGGAAGAGTCGAAACTGTCGGTGCTTGAGCACATCCTTCAGCCCGAGCTTTATCCCGAACTCTACGGCAATATATGCCACAAGGTTCGCATTAACTATTATCCGCCACGCGGTGATAATAAAGAGGGTTGGGATAACATCGACATCTTCGGCTGGCTCGGCTACCCGATGCAGATCAAGGTTGATTTCCTGTGCCGTGATTCCATTCTCGCAGCCCCCATCGTGCTTGATCTCGTGTTGTTCCTCGACCTTGCGAAGCGTTCATCACAGCTGCGCGGCATCGGCATCCAGGAGTGGCTCAGCTTTTACTTCAAATCGCCGATGACGGCACCCGGGTTGTACCCCGAGCATGACCTGTTCATTCAGTCCATGAAGCTGAAGAACACGCTGCGCCACCTGAAGGGCGAAGAGATGATTACGCACCTGGGACTGGAGTATTACGACTAACTGGCTGTCAGCTGTCGGTTCTCAGCCTTCCGTCGGGAGCCTGCGCTTCGTTAGCGGGAGTTAGTGGTTCAAGTTTGAATCTTTGAGCGCGATCGCAGATGTTTCTACGAACAGCGAGGGCAGCAAGGCCGGATCCACCGTCCGGCCTTTGCAATATCCGAGCAACGCTATTGGCTGGGCGGAGTCGCGGACTTATGCGTCGTGTTTCCTGGCTTCGCTGCGGCATGACGCGGATCGATAATCTTGATGCGAATGATCTTCGGCGGGTCGTACGGCCTATCGTTGCGAGGATCAGTCGCCATTCGTGCGATCTTCTTAATCACGTCAAGGTCCTGGCATTGTCCGAAGATTGTGTGATGCCCGTTAAGGTGAGGAGTTGGCACTTCAGTGATGAAGAATTGCGAACCATTAGTATTGGGCCCGCTATTCGCCATCGCCAGCCGTCCCGGTTGATCGAAGGTGAGATCGGGACTGAATTCATCTTTGAAACTGTAGCCGGGATCGCCTGATCCGTTGCCAGCGGGGTCGCCGCCTTGGATCATAAAGTCTGGAATGACCCGGTGAAAGATGGTGCCGTTGTAGAGCGGCACCCCATGCATCATCTGGCCGGTCTTCGGGTCCTTCCAGGCTTTGGTTCCGGTCGCCAGACCGATGAAGTTCGCAACCGTCAGCGGCGCCTGCTCAGGAAAGAGCGTGCAGGTAATATTGCCCGCGGTAGTTTCGAAAATAGCGGTCGGCTGCTTCGCCTGATTGGCGGTTCCCTGGGCGGTCTTTTCGGTAGTAGCATGTTGCGCGGATGTAGAACTGGTAGTCGAGGTTTGCGCCCCCGCCAGGGCGGTCAGGCTGAGCAATAGAACTGCTGCTAACGCGTTACGCATAAATTCTCCTCAATGAAAAGTTTCGCCAGATCGCTGCTATGGCTGCGTTGTAGGCGCAATCTCGCGGCGCGTATCCGGATTGCTTTCTGTCTGAATCTGTTTAGCAAGCTTTTCCACTTCGGCGAACACCCGCATTAAGTTCCCGCCAAGAATCTTATCAAGGTCGGCAGCTTTGTAGCCGCGGTCATACAGTGCTTGCGTAATCTTCGGCAGGTCGGCAGCGGAGTCAAGCCCCTGCGGCGAACAATCGATTCCATCGAAATCAGAGCCCAGGCCGACATGGTCAATCCCTGCGACTTTCACCATGTGATCAATGTGGTCGATCAGGTCGCTCAACGGCGGACGCGGCAATTTCTGCTCCAGCGCTGCCTTCGCTTCAAGATACTCTTTTCTCACCTCCGGCGTTTGGGCCGAAATGAAAAGCTTCTGCTCACGCTCGAAGTCGGGGTCATGCTGTGCCTCAAGTTCTTTCATCCGGTCAAGATACTTCTGCGAGACGAAAGCGCAATAGAAATTCACCTGCGCCACGCCTCCGTTGCGCGCCAGCGCGATGAGCATGTCGTCAGTCATATTGCGCGGAGCATTGGTAAGCGCACGTGACGAAGAGTGTGAAGCAATGACTGGCGCGCGACTAGCCACCAGAGCCTGGTAAAAGGTGCGGTCCGCAACGTGCGAGATGTCCACCATCATGCCGAGGCGATTCATTTCGCGCACCACCTGCCGGCCGAAGTCAGTGATGCCGTCGTGATGCTCCACGCTCTTGTCGTTGAGGTCGCCACTGGAATCGCCAAGCTCGTTGGTGTTCGACCAGGTTAGCGTCATGTAACGCACGCCGAGGCGGTAGTAGTCACGCAGGATGCGCATGTCGCCTTCGATGGCGTGTCCGCCCTCGACCCCCAGTAGCGCTGCCAGTTTGTGCTGGCGATGGGCGGCAAGGATGTCCTGCGTGCTGAAGGCCATCATCATCTTGTCGGGATGCAGGCGCGCCTGCTCGTAAACCGAGTCAATCATGTCGAGCGCGCGCTTGGCTTCGTGACCTTTGTTGGCTTTCGGCTCGACCCAGATGGAGAAGAATTCAGCGCCGAGATTCCCGGCCTTGATCTTGTTGAAGTCCAGGTAGCCAGCTGCCGGCGTCTTGCGAGAGATCGAAATTCTCGTCGACGAAGCGGCCGGGAGTGTCGGCGTGGGTGTCAACGATGAGCGCCGAATTGTGGATCGCGCGCCAGCCCGTCGCGGCGCCGTTGGGTGAAATGGTGAGTGCTTTGGATGTCGATTTCTTAGGTGCAGTTTGCGGGGCAGCCCCAGCGGGGGTGGCAGTCTGGGCCGCCGTAAATGCAGATAAGAGCAAGCAGAATATGAGCACCTGAGGCAGGCTTGACATGAACGTGATGAAGGCTCCGCTAAGGAATGGTCGTGCGCTTGGATTGTAAATGAAAGCCCTTAATACAGCGGGGAAGGCATGCTATTAGTCAGAAAGAGGTTGGAGCACTGCTGGTTCAGCGGTGCATTAGGACAACCTCTCTCTTGTCTCCGCTATGTCCGGAACAGGTCCTTGACCGCTTGCCACATCACCTGGCCGCCGACGTCGGCGATGGATTTGGTCAAGGGCAATTCTTTCGGGCAGACTTCGACGCAGTTCTGCGCATAACCGCATTCCTGGATGCCGCCATCGCCCATCAATGCCTTCAGCCGTTCGGTCTTAAGCGCCTTTCCTGTCGGGTGTGAGTTGAATAGCCGGACCTGCGCGATGGTAGCTGCGCCCACGAAACCCGTCTTATCGTTGAACTGGGGGCAGGCCTCCATGCAGCAGCAACACGAAATGCAGTTAGACAAGGGGTATGCCTCTTCTTGCATTTCCGCCGACTGGCGTGGGCCGGAACCAAGATCGTAGGTACCGTCAACCGGGACCCACGCTTTCACCTTCTTCAGGTTTTCGAAAAGCACGCTGCGGTCCACCGCGAGATCGCGAACTATAGGGAACTTGGTAAGCGGTTCGAGAGTGATGGGCTGCTTGAGATTGTGTATCAGCGCCGAGCAAGCCATCTTGGCCTGGCCATTGATGAGCATGGCGCAGGAGCCGCAGATCTCTTCCAGGCAGTTGGAGTCGTAGGTGACCGGAGTCGTCGCCTTGCCCTGCCGAGTTTCTGGTTTGGCCGCTATGTCCATCAGGGCCGAAGTGACGTTCATGCCCGTACGGTATCGCAGCTCGAACTCCTCCCAGTAGGGTTTAGACTCGGGGGTTTCCTGGCGCTTAATCTTGAAGATAACGGTTTTAGAATTTGCCATTTTATTAGAAGCCTTCAGCTCTCAACTATCAGCCGTCGGCAAATTAATCCGATTCAACTGTCACCCCGACCGAGGTCGCCGCGGCGACCGAGCGGAGGGACCTGCTGTTGTGTCGTCCCCGAGGGACTCGCTTCTACCTTTCGCCTACCCACCATTGAAACGGTGGGCTACCATTTTCCGTCCCGCTTAGCGGGACTGGATTATGGCCGTCTAAACATAATTCCAAAGAACACATCGCTGGCTTGTCGGCACAACCCAAAGTTACAACTGACGACTAATCATTGATCGCTACCGACTAGCCACTAACTACTAGCCCCTAAACTCTGCTTTCGTCCCTGGCCGCTGCTTTTACGTTGCCACGTCGTAACGCCGCGGGCGGGGCTTGATCAGGGACGTATCCACCTGCTCAAACTCGAAGCGGGGCTCATCGGCATCTGCCGCGAAAAACGCCTTGGTAGTCTTCAACCAGTTCGCGTCATCGCGCTCCGGAAAGTCTGGCTTGTAATGCGCGCCACGCGACTCGTCGCGCATGGCCGCGCCCTGAACGATCACCCGCGCCAGTTGCAGCATGTTATAAAGCTGCCGCGCGAAGACGAACGACGTATTGGCCCACATCGAGTGGTCGCTCAGGTTCACATGACGATAGCGCTCAAGCAGTTCCACCAGCTTGGCATCCGTGTCATTCAGGTTCTTGTTGTAGCGGATCACGGTGCAGTTCTTGGTCATGATGTCCCCGAGTTCGCGCCACAGCAAGAACGGGTTCTCCGCGCCGTCGTTCTTCATCAGACGTGCGTTGATTTCTTCCTGCCGCTTGCGCTCGGAATCAAATACGTGCCCGGAGGGATGATGCCCACCCTTGATCACGTTGTGTGCATAGTTGACTGCATTGGGGCCCGAGATGAATCCGGCGTAGATGCATGACAGCAGAGAATTCGCCCCGAGGCGGTTGGCGCCGTGAATTGAGTAGTCGCACTCGCCAGCAGCGTACAGTCCCTCGATGTTCGTCCTCTGATCGAAATCAACCCACAGGCCGCCCATGGTGTAATGCATGCCGGGGAATATCTTCATCGGAGTATCGCGGGGATCGTCGCCCACGAACTTCTCGTAGATCTCGAGAATGCCCTCGAGCTTTCGGTCGAGCGTGGCGCGGTCGATGTGCGTCAGGTCGAGATATACCATCGGCTGCCCATCAATGCCGAGATGGTGCTCGTAAACCACTTTGTGGATGGCGCGGGTCGCGATATCGCGCGGTACCAGGTTGCCGTACTTGGGATACCACTCTTCCAGGAAGTACCACCGCTCGCCCTCGGGAATGCTTTTGGGATCGCGCTTGTCGCCCGGCTGCCTGGGTACCCAGACCCGACCGCCTTCGCCGCGCGCCGATTCTGACATGAGCCGCAACTTGTCTTCGCCGGGAATGCATGTGGGGTGCACCTGGATGAACTCCCCGTTGGCGTAGTATGCACCCTGTTGATAGAGCGCCGACTGCGCCGATCCGGTACAGACCACCGAGTTCGTGGATTTGCCGAAGATAGCGCCGATGCCGCCAGTGGCGATGATGACTGCGTCCGCCGGAAATGTCTGTACGGCCATGCTGCGTAGATCCATAGCGCAGATGCCATGGCAGACACGCTGTTCATCGATCACGGCAGATAGGAATTCCCAGGCTTCGTACTTAGTGACTTTGCCTTCGGCCTCGTAGCGGCGCACCTGCTCGTCAAGCGCATACAGCAGTTGCTGGCCGGTGGTGGCCCCGGCAAACGCGGTACGGTTGTAGAGCGTGCCTCCAAAGCGGCGGAAGTCGAGCAGCCCTTCGGGCGTACGGTTGAAGGGAACACCCATGCGATCGAGCAAGTCGATGACGCCGGGTGCCATATCGCACATGACCTTCACCGGCGGCTGGTTGGCGAGAAAGTCGCCGCCGTAGATGGTGTCATCGAAGTGCTGCCAGGTGGAGTCGCCTTCACCCTTCAGGTTCTTGGCAGCGTTGATGCCGCCCTGGGCGCACACCGAGTGAGACCGCTTGACCGGGACGATGGAAAAGAGGTCAACATGACCTCCCATCTCCGCTATCTTGATGGCGGCTGAGAGACCTGCCAAGCCACCACCCACAACAATGATCTTAGGATGAGACATGATGATGTTTACGCTATTCGTAAATCCGGCTGAAGCCTCCGGTCCCTGAAATCTGGGGATCAGGGAGCGCTAGTCGTGCTCAACATAGGGAACTTGATCGGCAGGTGTTTGGACGAAGCCGGTTATGGTCCAAAGCCCAATGCCGATAAGCAAAACGGCCAAAGCAGCGCAAACATAGCCGAATTTGCGGCGTGCGTTATCGCCAGTCGTAAAACCCCACTTGGCGGCAAACAACCAAACACCGTAGGAGAAATGCCAAGAGGCGGCGACGATTCCGATGACGTAGAAGGCGATCGTCCACGGACTCTGGAAGTCGAACCACACTTTCGAGAACGCGTATTGATAACCGCCGCCCATCAGGTGCACACCCGTGAAGCGCATATCGATGACGTGGTAGGCGATATAGATGAAGGCGATAATTCCGGTCCAGCGCTGTGAGGTGTAAAGCCAATTGCCGCTCCAGGGATATTCGCTGACATTGGAATCCCCTTCGTACCAAATGTACAGGCCGTAGATTCCGTGATACAGCAACGGCAGAAAGATGAACACCCACTCCAGGACGTGAACGAAGGGCAAACTGGTCAGGAATTTTACCTGGTCGTTGTAGGCCTGAACACCCTTGGTCGCTTCCGAGTTGGAAATAAAATGCTCAACCAGGAATGCGCCAATCGGAACGATGCCGGACAGGGAATGTAGTCTACGTAAGATAAACGAGTAGCCCTGGCCGGCGCGCAGCGGAGCCACTCCCTTCTTAATTCGACTGGAACTCGTATCGACAGAACTGGCTGAAGAAGCCACGAAGCCAACTCCTTATGAGTGCGGAGTGTATAAGGGAACCTTGCATTATCAAGTTCGCTAACAGCGTAAGTCAAGATAACCAGGACACGCTTGATCCGAGCGAAACCTTCGGGGCCGGCGAAATCCCCGGCTGATAAGCGGGGTTCAGAATAGCTGGTACGATGGCGAAATACTTGTGACCTGTATCACAACCTCTTATGACGACTGGAGCTGGTCACCTGTCCGTGTGAGGATGCTGCTCGTGGCTTTCGTCCTCCCACTTGAGGAACGCTCGAAACGCCGCGCCGCGATGGCTGTACATGGCTTTTTCCTCTGCTGTCAATTCAGCAAAGGTCTTGGCAATCTGGGGGAAGTAGAACAGCGGGTCGTAGCCGAAGCCGTTAGAACCGCGAGGCGAGCGCAGGAGAATACCTTCGGCTTTGCCTTCAAAGGTCGCCAAGGTGTGGCCATTGCGGGCGACGGCGATAACGCAGACGAACCTGCCGGTGCGGTATTCGCCGGGGACCTCGTGTAATTCGCGCAGAAGGCGCGCATTGTTGGCTTCGTCGTCAGAGTTTGGCGCGTGCTCTGGGGCGCTCGGCTCGTCGGCAGCATAGCGGGCGGAGCGAACTCCTGGCGCGCCGCCCAGCGCATCGACCTCGAGTCCCGAGTCGTCAGCGATGACCGACTCGCCTTCGGCGTATTTGCTGTAGTGTTCGGCCTTCTTGCGTGCATTGGCTTCGAAGGTTAAGCCGTCTTCAATAACCGCCGGCAGCGATGAGAAGCCAGCCAAGGTTTCGACCTGAACGTTATGAGCCGCGGCTGCTCCAACCAGGTCGCGAATCTTGCCTGGGTTCGACGTCGCCACCAGTACACGTTTCATCAGCACCTCCTACGTTCAACGTACCAGAATCGACAGGCGACGCTAAAACATACAGCATTTCTATTCGGTGTCATCAGCAACGGAATCTCGCAAGAGTTGAAGGTCCGTGTCTCCCTTCATGCTCTTTTAACATCTCGTTCACGTGGATTTGATCTCTGGAGAGTATCTACGCATGTGAGTCCAATCTGCGGACGTAAGAGAGGAGAAATATGCGTCGATTTCTCGCAACCATGTTAACGGCGGCGATAGCCATTGGCCCTCTGGTGAATGCCAACGCGGATCCAGCAGCCCCGCAAGGCACCCATGCCGGGACTAGCCAGACGACTACACCGATCACTCATCTGGTGATTGTCTTTCAGGAAAACGTTTCCTTCGACCACTACTTCGGAACGTATCCCAACGCGCTGAACCCTTCCGGGGGAAGTTCCGCGGTGCCGGAACCCAAGTTTTATCCTGCGCCGGGCACGCCGACCGTCAACGGCTTCAACCCTGCGCTCTTGACCAATAATCCCAACCTCAATCCGGCCAATGGCACCGGAGCCACCAATCCGTTTCGCTTGGATCGCGCGCAGGCCTGGACTGCCGATCAGGACCACGATTACGGACCGGAGCAAGCGGCTTTCGATGGTGGCTTGATGGACCTGTTTCCGCTCAACGTGGGGACTCCCGGACCGCCGCCGTACCACGGTCCGCCGGTTGTTGACACCACGGGGCTGGTATTAGGCTACTACGACGGCAACACCACAACCGCGCTGTGGAACTATGCCCAGTCCTACTCGCTGAACGACAACTTCTACGGGACGACGTTTGGGCCGTCGACACCGGGAGCGCTCAATGTTGTCTCCGGCCAGACGGATGGAGTAACTCAAAACGTCAACTCCGACTATGCAGTAGTTCCCGATGGCAATGGCGGATTCACCCTCATCAGCGACACCGATCCGGTCGGCGACGTTTGTTCGGGAAGCTCACAGGTGCAGATGGGCGGCCAAAACATCGGCGACTTACTGACAGCCGCTGGTATCACTTGGGGATTCTTTGAGGGTGGGTTTGATCTCACCATCACCAATCCGAACGGAACCACGGGATGCCAGCGATCCCACGCCTCGGTCTACATCGGGACGCCGAAGGCGGACTACATTCCGCACCATCAACCGTTTCAGTACTACGTGTCTACGCAGAACTTGCAGCACACGCGACCCACGTCGGTTTCCACCATTGGGCACAATGGCGATGCCGGAAATCACCAGTACGACATCCACGACTTTTTCGACGCCGTGAATGCGGGAAACTTCCCTGCGGTCAGCTACCTGAAAGCACCGGGATATCAGGATGGACACGCCGGCTACTCAACGCCGCTGGATGAACAGAACTTTATCGTTCAGGTGATCAACTTCCTGCAACAGCAGCCGGATTGGGCGACCACCGCGGTGGCCATCACTTGGGATGACTCCGACGGCTGGTACGACCATCAGCTCGGACAGATCGTCAACCAGTCGCAGACCTCGCAGGATATGCTCAACGGGCCGGGTTATTGTGGTCACGCGTTGCCGGTTCTCGCCGGCATAACCGGACCGCACGCCCAGGGCCGCTGCGGTTATGGTCCACGTATTCCGCTGCTGGTTATCTCTCCTTTTGCACGCCAAAACTTCGTGGATCACACCATGACCGATCAAAGCTCGCTTGTGCGATTCATCGAGGACAACTGGCTGAGTGGCCAGCGCATACCGGGCTCTTTTGATGCGATCGCAGGCCCCATCACCAATATGTTCGATTTCAATCAGAGTCGAAGCGATCGCTTAATCCTCGACTCGCAGACGGGAGAGTTGAAATTCGCTGACAACGCGGTAAGTGGCGCGGCGAAACAAGCGCGAAAGTAATCCAGGATGCTTGGGGCGAATGAATCGTCCTGAGCAACCGCTAACCACTTGTTGAGAGACGGCAGGTCGTGTACGTTAAGTCCCGCGTGCATGTTTCTGCCGTTTTGTTTTGTACAATGTCCATCGCAATTGTGCCCCACACGCTTCAAATCAGAAGCCGGTCTAAAAGGGCTTCCAGATGATATTGCCAGAGGTTCGCAACGAATTTCCCGCGCTGCAGCAGCAAATTTTCCTCGACTCCGCCTGTGTAAGCCTGGCCCCGCAGCGGGCGGTGGAAAAGCTGCGCAGCTTTCTCGACATGGCCGCGTATTGCCCGTCAGGGTCTTCGACGCAGCATCATCTCGATATGGATGCCATGCGCCGCCAGGCGCGCCCGCAGCTGGCCGAGCTAATCAACGCGGACCAGGAAGAACTTGCGCTCGTGGAGAGCACCACGCATGGCTTGAGCCTGGTGGCGGATGCAATCCCTCTCGAGCGCGGCGACCGCGTAGTCATCTGCGACCTGGAGTTCCTTGAAGTTGCGGTGCCGTGGATGCAGAAGCGAGAAGAACCTGGCATCGAAATCGACACCGTTCCACAATCGCGACGGCCGGATCTTGATCGAGGATATCGAGGCCGCGATCGGCAAGCGGACGAAAGTAGTCGCGATCAGCTCGGTCCAGTGGAGCAATGGTTTTCGGTGCGATCTTGAAGCGCTGTCTCGACTATGCCGCCAACGTGAGGTTTTTCTCATTGTGGACGCGGTCCAGGAAATCGGGGCGATTCCCTTCGACGTGCAGCAAACTCCGGTGGACGCACTCGCCTGCGGCGGCCACAAGTGGCTCATGTCGCCATTTGGCTGTGGCTTTCTTTACCTCAGCAAGGAATTTCGCGCGAAAGGCGAAGCCGCCGACGGCTGGCTATCTATCCGTCGCTGAACCAGAAGGTGGATGGGGCAAGTACTTTCAAACGCCATCAGCAATTCCGGTCCGTCACTACGAGTTTGTTGGCGGTGCTCGCCGCTGGGAGACCGGGGGCACCGCTAACTATCCGGGAGCGATCGGCCTCGCCGAGTCAGTGAGGCTAATCAATGAATTAGGTATCACGAACATTGGTGAACACGTGCTCTCCCTCACCGACCATCTCATCGCCGGCCTGCGGCAGCAGGGCATTGGCGTCGTCACGCCAGAAGACCGGCGCCGCCGATCCGGCATTGTAACCTTCTCGCTTGGCGACGTGGATGAAAATGTCGGCCTGATGAATTTTTTGCAGCAGCACAAAGTTCTGGTTTCCGTGCGCTATACCTCTCACGTCGGCGGGGTCCGCGTCTCCTGCCATCTCTTTAATAACCAGGACGATCTCGACCGCCTGCTCGAACTTGTTGGCGTGTACCTGGCTCGGCACGCGAAGGCGACGGCCTAATGACAGACGGTCAGGCGAATGCGCCATTAAGTCACCAACACGCCGTCGACAAAGAACAAGGTTTGGCTCGCCAACTCAACGAGCGGCAGTTGAGCATGATCGCCATTGGTGGCGCCATCGGCACGGGATTGTTCCTGGGCAGCGCGCTGGCCGTGCGCGCCGCCGGGCCGGGCGTCATCCTTAGCTATCTTTTTGCGGCCGCAATCGCGTTGCTGCTGATGGGTTGTCTCTCGGAGATGGCGGTCGCCCATCCCACGGCAGGGTCATTCGGTATCTACGCCGAACTTTATCTTTCACATTGGGCTGGATTCGTAGTGCGTTACACCTACTGGGCGGCGCAGTCTATTGCCATCGGGGGAGAAGCTGTGGCGGCTGCCATCTACAGCCGGTGGTGGTTTCCGCATACTCCGGTGTGGGCGTGGGTGATCTTCTATTCGGCGGTCCTCATCTTTGTGAATGCGCGCAGTGTCGCGGCATTCGGCGAATTCGAATACTGGTTCTCCATCATCAAGGTCAGCGCCATCGTGGTTTTCATTGTGCTCGGCGCGGCCATTTTGTTCGGGGTGCATCAGCAGCGACCAATTGGACTGGAGAACTTCCGGGCGCACGGTGGCTTCCTGCCAAACGGATGGCTGGGTGTGTGGCTGGCCCTGGCATTCGTGATCTTCGGCTTCATTGGAACGGAGACCGTCGCGGTTACCGCAGGGGAGGCCAAAGACCCTGACAAATCTGTCCCTCGCGCTATGCGATCGATGCTTGCCAGGCTGATTATCTTTTACGTGGGCGCGATCGCCGTCCTCGTGGGCGTAATCCCATGGAACCAGATTCAGCCGGGGCAGGGTATTACCGTCAGTCCCTTCGTGCGTGTGTTCGAAGTGATGCACATTCCCGCGGCTGCACAAGTCATCAATTTCGTTGTGCTGACGGCCGCACTGTCCAGCATGAATTGCAATCTTTACGTGGCGACGCGGATGATCTTCTCGCTCTCTCGCGGAGGCTATGCGCCCGAAGTGCTGGGTCGCGTATCAAAGAAGGGAACTCCCCTTGCGGCTCTTCTGTTCTCCGCCGGCGGTTTGGGCGCCGCAACACTGTTCGCCATTTGGTTTCCCGGATCAGCATACGTCTACATGTTCGGCATCGCATTGTTCGGCGGGCTGTTCGTATGGATGATGATCTTCGTCACCCATCTAAGATTTCGCAAGCATTGGCGCGAGCAACGGGGCCGCCGTCTGCCAGTGGAGATGCCGCTATTTCCTTTCGCCACCATTGCGGGAGGCCTGAGCTGTGTTGGCAATCCTAATCTCCACGTGGTGGGTTGAAGGAATGCGGGTCACGCTGGAGTCCGGGTTACCGTGGCTGCTGCTGATTAGCATTCTCTATTTCACAGTGGGCCGCCGACGGGAGAGAGCGGCTGCCTTGCGACTGGCAAAGGCAGGCATGCAGACTGTTGTGAAGTGACAGGTTGGCCCGCACGACCCGTGCAAAGCGGACACACCTATACTGCTCTAGTTCCTGTATGCACTCGGGTGTACTATGTTGCCGCCGTTCCCCGGAGGTGCTCTTGCTCGACCGTCGCCGTTTTCTTGCCACCGGTGCTGGGATTGCCGCCGCCCTGACGCTTCGTAGTGATCTCTTCGCGCAACTGCAGAATGTTCCGTCATCGCTGCCAGATCCGAAGCTGTTCACTAGCGATGAAGCGGCATACTGGGCCGAGCTGCGCAAGCAGTTCCTGATTCCGGCGGACGAAGTGTATTTAAACAATGGCACCGTGGGATCGAGTCCTGCGCCCGTTCTCCGGGCAGTCTTCGACAGCTACACTTCGACGGAAAAGTTGGACGAAAGCGACCCCGAGGACTATCCGATATGGGGGTATGCAGCATGGAACGAGTTTCGCGATCCGCTGGCAGCCTTCGTGGGCTGCAATCGCGATGAGATCGCGCTGCTGCGCAATGCCACCGAGGCCAATAGCTACATCGCCAATGGAATTGACATGAAGCCGGGCGACGAAGTACTGATGACCGACCAGGAGCATCCCGGCGGCGAACAGCCATGGCAATTGCGGGCAAAGCGTTACGGCGTCATGGTGAAGAAAGTCGCGCTACCGATGCCAGTGAAGGATGCACCACAGGTCCTCAACCTGTTTAGCGAGGCCATCACGCCGCGCACGCGGATCATTTTCTTCAGCCACATCACCACGGTGACCGGAGTGGTATTGCCGGCCAAGGAACTATGTGCGCTGGCACGCTCGAAGGGCATTCTTTCAGCGATTGATGGCGCCCACGTGACCGGTATGATGCAGCTTAATATCCGTGATATAGGCTGCGACATGTACACCTCGAGCCCGCACAAATGGCTGCAATCGCCGAAGGGGTCAGGGTATCTCTACGTACGCGACGAGGTAATCGATCGCTTGTGGAACACGATCGCGACCGAAGGCTGGGATGAACCGAAGCTACGGGCCGAGCGTTTCCAGCGTATCGGATCGTCCAATGTGCCATCGCTATGTGGCCTGCGTGCGTCCATCAAGATGGCCAACGACATCGGAATGGATCGCATCGAGCGGCGTCATCGGGAGCTGGGCGACTACATGCTGGCGGGGATGCAGAAGCGAGGCGTGGAGTCTTGGACATCGCGCGATCCGGCGCTGCGGTGCGCCATCATCACCGTAAACGCTCCCCCTATAGTGCGCACCGATCTGGAGAACTGGCTGTGGAAGACGAAGAAGATCCGCATCCGCGGCGGCTCACAGCCCTCGAAGCTACGGCTGTCCACGCCTTACTACGTGCAGAAGAAAGAGATTGATCGGTATCTCGAAGCATACGACGAGTACAAGCGCGAAAAGAAGATTGCGTGAGAGGCGGGAGTCCCAAATCCTATGTGGGGAGAAGTGATTTAGCCCGGTTGAACAGGCTGCCGAAAAACTCGATTAGCTCACGGTTTTTGTCGGGGCACGAGCTTCAGTCGCGCCGAGAAATCTTTTATTTTTGTCCCGAACCGACTCCAGTTGGCGAGGGATCTGGGGCTCCGAGTTTTTCAGCAGCGTGTGAAGCCGTGCTATTTTCAAAGCGTGACATCGGTCGCCACCGCATGGTAGAGAAAGCGCGTTCCACCAGGCAATTCAGTGCGCGACTCAATCCGGAAATACTGCTGCATATAGGACTCAAAGGCTTCGCGCTTGTATTCGCTGTAGGTATCGTCCTTGTTGAGGAGCAGTCGTTGAACCATGATGTCCTCTTTGCTGATGAACTCGATGACCACCTCGCGGGTGACCTCCGACAGCCACTCCACGATAGCGCCCAGGGGGACGTTGGCGCTGATCACCAGATGATGGACGAGTGCCAGCGCTAGCGTCAGTTCTGGCTTGCCTCGTTCGGTGAGGGAAGCGCGTTCATGAGAAGCCCAACCCTGCGCCGGCGATGGATTGGCCACATTCATCAACAACGGCAGTATGTTGCTTCGAGCCTCTTTGCGTAATTCGGAATAAAGGCGATTGACACTGCCCGCATCGGAATCCATGGCGACCACGGTCTCCGACGCATCGCCGACAATCCGGCTGAACCGACCGTCGTTGCAACCAAGGTCCCATACCAACCTAAAATGTCTTCCGCCAACGCTCTCGGCGACAAAGGCTTCTTTGCGAGCCAGCGCATCATCGGCGTAGTGGGTGCGTGAGTAGTTGCTCCAAGTGGTGTCTTCCTTGGGCAAATGCAAGTCGACAATTAGTTTCCTGAGCTTGCGAACATTGCGTGAGATCATCTCCGGTGTCATGCCGGCTGACTTGATCTCCTGGCGCACGCTGTAATCTGCCGAAGAAAACTTGCGTTGCAGATACGCCTGTGCGACGACGTGGGTCAACACGCCCTGCCGAAAGCGCTCCAAGCCGCGAAACATGCGGCCAAACACGACCGGATCTATGCCCTCGAGTTCGCTGCGCAACCATGGCTGGAAAGGGACCCGTTTGTAAGCCTCCAGCATCAACGGGTAAAGCATCATGCGGCAGAACTGGTTGTAACCAGCCCAAGGCTCGCCTTCCTCTAAAGGTTCGAAAGAAAGGACATCGATGAATAAGGGCGTTACACCTCGGAACTGGACGTTATAGGCAGTCGCGTCCTTCAATATCCATCGATGCCGCAAGGAACGCTCGACGATCTCCAATTGCAATAGTGCCGCGTCGCGCAGCATGTCGAACGTCCATTCGTATGGATAGCTGACAAAGGGAACGCACTCATGCTCTAGCACAATGGCGCCGCCGGAAAGAGGCGAGTCGGATGTGAATGCGTCCATGGCGACTTCGTGCGTGGGTATCAACAGTCCAGCGGATTGAAGCTCCTGTGCCAGCCCTGAGGCGGAAAATTGTCGCCAACGTTCGACTGCGGAGGGAAGTACAACGCGAAAGATCCGTTCATCCCGTCTGACGATGAAGCCGTCCGGATCGCGAAACGATCCTCGATCGCGACAGAGATCCGAAGCAGGCAAGTCCGATGGCATCGGCCTTACGCCGACCGCCGATGAGGATCTTCGGTTTCTGCGGGAGCGGATCCGGTGAGAGGCGAGGCGGCGGGCGCTTCGGTTTCGCTATGAATACCCAACATCCTTAGAATCTTCTGCTTGAAAAGACGAAAAATAACATAAATACCGCTAACACCACCCAACAGAAGCTGAAGGATCATGCTGCCGGAGCCGGGGTCAACGTAAAAAGCGATAAAAGAAACAGGTTGCAAAACGTTACCTCTGGGGTTGAGATGCGCGTCTCGGCTGACGCCATCAAAGTTTAACATTGGCTGGTGGCTAGAATACTAACGTAACGGTCGGAATAGGGTGCCTTACGACGAAGAATGGCGCGCCCTGAGAGATTCGAACTCCCGGCCTTCTGGTTCGTAGCCAGACGCTCTATCCAGCTGAGCTAAGGGCGCACACGGTTAGGCAGCCAGCAGATTATATCAAATCCGCCGACCAGCGCCCTGAGGATCCTCAAACCTCAATCTGGAGACTGTGCTATCCCTGCGAGCGTAACCGCAGGCGTTGATTTCCTTGGGATAACGGGAGATAGTAACGCCACTTTAGTGTCTAGTAAACTTTGCGTGGTACTGGGAAACTTCTACAGCATCGGCCAAACTGTTTCCCTGTAACCCATTTATTTTCAATAGCCGAAATTTGGCACGTCGGATGCTCTTTCAAAGGCCAGACGAAGTGGCGCAATAGGGGGCCGTTCAGAAAGGAATTTCGGCCAGAGTTCCTTTCGCTGAACGGCCCTTTCAAGTTTCGTCCTCCCCCAGAACATTGATTGTGCCAAGGTAGGTACCGAGCTGGAGTCTTTTGAGCGGGTATATAGGTTAGGCAAGATTGCAAAGGCGAAGTGCATTCCGTCATGCATTTCGCTTTTGTAGTTTCCGTTTTCGACGCCACCGTGATCTACGCCAAGGCCAACCTCTCCCGAATATCGAACCCGGCGCTGCGCAGCAGTTTTTCCACCGTTGAATCGTTTAGGCGCGTGGCATCATATTCCACCCGAATGGTGCGGTCGGGTTCATCGAACCGCACCCGGCGAATACCATAAACATCGCTTATTTGTCCAAGCGCGCCCATTTGCGTCTCGCCCGGCGGCATTCCATACCGAAATAAAACTTCGACTGCGGTCATTGAACCACCTCCGCGCAAACGTGCAATGATAACTACGGGCGGAGCTGCCGACTTTCCAGCACCTGGAACTGATGCCGGGGAGAAGCTATGCTTCCGCACTGAATCCGCATTCAATATAGAGCATCGCTGCGCCAATGAACAGCACCAGACCGCACATCAAGAGAGGGAGGGAATGAACGAACCCGAGGAAACCTTCGAGAATCGGATCGTCGATGTTTCGGTTATCGATCCTGTCTGTGGCGTGGCGGTGAATCCAGTTGAGGCTCGTGGCAAGGCGCAGCACGAGGGGAACACCTACTATTTTTGCTCGCCCGGTTGCATGCACAAGTTTGTGTCATCGCCAACCAAGTATCTCGCGGCTGTTCCGCAAGCTGCGAACACCACCACTCCAGCGCCCGCAGGCGGGACCAGGAAAGCCGACAAAGATCCTGTCTGCGGCATGAACGTGGATGCGTTGCAGGCTGCTGCTTCGGTAGAGTATGAGGGGAAGCTGTATCACTTCTGCTGCCGCGGCTGCGCGGAAAAATTCAAAAATTATCCGGAAAAGTATCTGTCGCCGAACTACAAGGCCGCCGGCATGGGTGTGACAGTGCCAATCGGCAGCGCTCCAGTGACGATCACGGCCGCCCGCAAGTTGGAAAAGGACGCGGTTTGCGGAATGAATGTTGATCCTGCGAAGGCTGCCTCCACCGTCACGCATCAGGGCAAGACCTATTATTTCTGCAGCCGAGGATGCGGCGAGAAGTTCAAAGCCGAGCCCGAGAAGTATCTCGCACAAGGTCCGAGTCCCAAGATAACGTCAGCGGATGTGATGCCGCAGAGCACCACTGCTCCCCAGTCGGCGGGAACAACGTATGTGTGTCCCATGGACCCCGACGTGCGCCAGTCGCTACCCGGAGCCTGCCCCAAGTGCGGCATGGCGCTGGAACCTGAGCTTCCTGTGGCAGCGACCAAGACCCAATGGACCTGCCCGATGCATCCGGAGATCGTTCGAGATGAGCCAGGTGCATGCCCCATCTGCGGTATGGGGCTGGAACCGAGAACGATTACAACAGCGCAAGAAGAAAATCCGGAATTGCGCGACATGACGCGGCGCTTCTGGACCAGCGTGCTGCTCGGCGTCCCGTTGGTCGCTTACGCGATGCTGCGCATGGGGCCACTGGCCCACATGTTCACGCCGCGTGCTGGCACCTGGTTCGAGTTTGCGCTGGCAACACCAATCGTGTTGTGGTGCGGTTGGCCTTTCTTTGTGCGCGGATGGGCATCGGTCAAGTTCCGCAGCCCGAACATGTTTACGCTAATCGCGATGGGCGTCGGTGTGGCCTACATCTATAGCGCAATCGGCACTATCGCACCAGAAGTCTTTCCGTCGTCGATGCGAGGCATGCATGGGCAGCCGGAGGTTTACTTTGAGGCGGCAGCGGCAATCATCGTCCTCGTGCTGCTGGGGCAGGTCTTGGAGCTGCGCGCCCGCAGTCGCACCAGCAGCGCCATCCGCGCACTGCTCGACCTCTCGCCGAAGCTGGCGCGCATCATGCGCGATGACGGCAGCGAGTATGACGTGCCGCTCGAGCAGGTGAAGGTCGGAGACAAGCTGCGGGTGCGGCCAGGCGAGAAGATTCCGACCGATGGCGTCGTCCTTGATGGCCTGAGCTCGGTGGATGAGTCGATGGTGACCGGCGAGCCGATCCCGGTAGAGAAGCACGCCGGCGACAAGGTGGTCGGGGCGACTGTCAACGGCACTGGATGGTTGCTGATGCGCGCTGAGCGCGTCGGCAGCGAGACTCTGCTGGCGCAGATCGTGCAGATGGTGAGCAATGCGCAACGCAGCCGCGCGCCGATTCAGCGCTTGGCCGACAAGGTTGCAGCCTGGTTTGTTCCTGCGGTGCTGGCGGCCGCCGTGATCACGTTTGCGGTATGGTTCGTTGTTGGTCCGGAGCCGCGGCTGGCCAATGCCATCGTCAATGCCGTCGCGGTGCTGATCATCGCTTGTCCGTGTGCCCTCGGGCTGGCGACACCGATGGCGATCATGGTCGGAACGGGACGTGGCGCGCGGGCAGGCATTCTCATCAAGAACGCGGAAGCGCTGGAGACACTGCAGAAAGTTGACACGCTGGCGCTAGATAAGACTGGCACGCTCACACAGGGAAAACCGGAGCTGATGTCCGTAGTCGCTGTCGGCGGCGAGACCGAAGACCGCGTGGTGCGGCTGGTGGCCAGCCTGGAGCAGGGAAGTGAGCACCCGCTTGCGGCAGCGATCGTCGAGGCCGCCCAGGCGAACGGGCTGCACCTGATGCCCGCGGAGCAATTCCGATCGCTGACCGGACGCGGCGTGGTGGGTCGAGTCGGAGGTCATGAAGTTACGGCGGGAAATGAAGCGCTGCTGCAGGAAATGGAAATCAATGCCGACGAACTGAAGCCCAAGGCCGAATCCATGCGCCGCGAGGGCAACACCGTGGTCTTCGTTGCAGTGGACGACCGCATCGCGGGGCTGCTGGGCATCGCCGATCCGCTGAAGCCCGAAGCAGCACAAGCCATCCGCGACTTGCGAAAAGAAGGGTTGCGGGTGGTGATGCTCACTGGCGACAGCCAGACCACCGCGCAGGCTGTTGCCAGGAAGTTGGGCATCGACGACTTTGAAGCGGCGGTGATTCCCAGTCACAAAGCCGACGCGGTGAAGAAACTACAAGAGCAGGGAAGAGTAGTCGCGATGGCAGGCGATGGCATCAACGACGCGCCCGCCCTGGCACAGGCGCAGGTAGGCATCGCTATGGGCACCGGCACGGATGTTGCGATAGAGAGCGCCGGCATCACGCTGCTGAAAGGCGACCTGGCAGCGTTGGTGCGCGCCCGCCGCCTGAGCCGCGCCGTCATGCGCAACATTCGCGAGAATCTATTTTTCGCGTTTGTCTACAACTCGTTGGGCGTGCCGATCGCGGCGGGCATTCTGTATCCAAAGTTCGGCATTTTGCTGAGCCCGATTTTTGCCGCAGCAGCCATGAGCCTCAGCTCGGTGTCGGTGATCAGTAATGCGCTGAGGCTGAGAAGGGTGAAGCTGTGAGCGGTATTTACATCTTCTTCAAATAATCCACGATGTCCGGACTAGTCCACTCTTGCGCGCCGATGAACTTGCGGACGATCTTGCCATTGCGGTCAATCACAAAAGTCTCGGGAAACTTGAAGGTGCCATAAAGGCCGTTCGTCTTCTGCCCCGTGTCGCGGATGGTGAGCAGATCAATGTTGTGATCGCGCACGAACTGTTTGTACGCGTTGTCGTCGTCGTCCTCGCTGACGGCGATAATGGTCACCTTATCGCCAAGCTGCTTCTGCAATTGCACCAGCGAGGGCATCTCCTGAATGCACGGCGGGCACCACGTTGCCCAGAAGTTTAGGACCACGGGCTTGCCTTGAAACTGGTTTAGTGAAACCGTGCGTTGCGAGTCGGTAATAGTGAACTCGGGAGCGGCGCTGCCGATGCGTGGCGGATGCGATCCGCTGTTGCATGAAGCCAGCAAGAATAAGCAGACGAAAAGTATGACCGGAGAAAAACGCTTCACCCTCATATAATAATGGAAGCCGCTGATCTCGTGACTTCTCGACCGCAAACCAGTATCAGTTCAACGCCTCCCGAGGTGGACGGAGTTCCCGAGGTATCTGTCATTGTTCCTGCGCGAAATGAAGAGGCCTGTCTAGCCGGTTGCTTGCGATCATTGGTTGGTCAAGCCGGCCTGGCTTACGAGATCATCGTGGTGGACGATCACTCGACCGACGGCACGCGCGCCATCGCCGAAAGCTTTCCGGTGAAGCTAATCAGCGTCGATGAATTTCCTATTCGTCCGCAGAACTACACACTCGAAGTCACGGTAAGCGGACAGGTCGATCCGCGAACCGGCGTGGTTTGTAACCTTTCGGAGCTTGATCGCTCTGTACAGAACGAGATTCTTGAACGCTTCGACCACGAGAATTTGCATACCCGTGAAGAATTCACAATGACTGTGCCGACAACCGAAAACCTGAGCGAGACCATCTTCAACATTTTGAAGCAAAGCTTTACGGCTGCTCATCTTGAGAAGGCATGGCTCGAAGGAACTATGATGAATAGCTTCGAGTATGCAGGTGACGCAGAATTACGGGTATGAACCCCGGGAGAACGATGAGAGACCTTACGGAAGCGCCGACCCTCACCAGTGCAAGCTTCGAAGAGCTGGCACGCGAGATGCTGGTCCGCCTCGGCGAACAACCGGACCGCGAAGGGTTGCTGAAGACGCCGGAGCGCTATACCAACGCACTACAGTACCTCACCAAGGGCTATCAGGAAGATCCCGAGCAGGTCCTGAACGCTGCGCTCTTCAGCGTTGATTACGACGAGATGGTGATCGTCAAGGACATCGAAATGTTTAGCCTTTGCGAGCACCACGTGCTGCCATTCTTCGGCAAGGTGCATGTCGCCTACATCCCCAAGGGCAAAGTGATCGGACTGAGCAAGGTACCGCGGCTGGTGGAAGTGTTTGCCCGGCGCCTCCAGGTACAGGAGCGTCTGACCGTACAAATTGCAGAGACGATACAAAAAGCGATTCAGCCGCTGGGGGTCGGGGTGGTGATCGAGGCGCGGCATCTCTGCATGATGATGCGCGGGGTCGAGAAGCAACATTCCGCCACGGTCACGTCCTCCATGCTCGGCGCTTTCCGGGCGCAGCAAACGCGCCAGGAGTTTCTGTCGCTGATCCACGCCAAAAACGGCTACGGAAGCTAATCGCTATTCGCCCTTCGCTTTTCGCCTTTGGCTAATCGCGGTTCGAACCGAGCGAGCTCTTAGGCTTCAGCCTTCGCTCCCGTTTGCTAAGGCTAAGAGCTAAAAGCTAACAGCCAATCGGCGATGGCCAACGCGATTGGCAAAAGGCGAAGTGCGAACAGCGATGTCACAGTCCGTAATGATAGCGGCGCGTGCGCGCAGGAAAGACCTTGATCAGCAGCATGCCTGCCAGAAAGCCTCCGACGTGGGCCCAGAAGGCGATTCCACTGGAATTACCGGGGTGTGATGCGATTGAACTGGCGGCTCCGCTAAGAAACTGTGCAACAAACCAGTAGCCGAGCACGATCCATGCCGGCAGCCACATGAAGAAGACGAAGAAGAATGGAACCAAGGTCAGCACGCGCGCCCGCGGATACAACAGGAAATACGCTCCCATCACCCCGGCGATGGCGCCACTGGCGCCGACGCTAGGCACGGTCGAGCTGATGTTAAACAATGTTTGCAGCAATGCCGCTGCAATTCCGCAGACGAAGTAAAGCACCAAATAGAGGGAATGCCCCAGATAGTCTTCCACGTTGTCGCCGAAAATCCACAGCGCCCACATGTTGAAGATCAGGTGCAGCCATCCGCCGTGCAAGAACATCGAGGTGAGGCACAGGCAGGAGAGCTTCCGTAGTTGAGACATATCGCATGCCGAGGCCCGAGATGAGGTCCCAAGGCACGTATCCGTGGTTGAATAGCACGACCGTTAACCGCGCGGGCACAACCCCCAGTACGGTGAGAATCTGTGGATTAGGCTCTGGCGGAAACAACTGCCAATTCAGAGACAGAAAGAATGCCACAGTATTCAGGGCTATCAGAACGTAGGTCACATACGGAGTTCCGACCCGGGGTGCATCGTCTTTCAGCGGGATCATAGGATGTGGGTCACGCGTGCGGCACGGCAGGGAACCGAATTCCCTTCAAAATGCCTGCCCCTGCCAATCTCTCGCTGGCGATTTGACCAAACCACCGTTGAACCTACACGATAGCAGAAGGATGCCGCTCAATGGTGTGATCGTGGTGGATAAACCTGCGGGATGGACCTCGCACGACGTGGTGGCGAAAGCACGAGGCATTTTGGGCGAACGCTCCATTGGCCACCTGGGGACTTTGGATCCCATGGCGACCGGCGTGCTCCCCTTGGTGGTTGGACGGATGACGCGGTTGTGCCAGTTCTATTCGTCGTCCGAAAAGACTTACGAGGGAACCATCCGCCTGGGATTCGCAACCGACACCTATGATTGCGACGGCGACCCGGTCGGCATCGCGCAGGACGTTAATGTAACACTTGAACAAATTGCCGCGGTTGTAGCGAGCTTTGTCGGCATCATCCAGCAGACTCCGCCTTCATTTTCTGCCAAGAAGATCAAGGGAGTGCCAGCCTACAAGCTCGCTCGCAAGAAGAAAGAGGTCGAGCTTGAGGCGGTCGAAGTGGAAGTGAAGGAATTTACCGTCCTCGGCCTTAGCAGCGATCTAGTCGATTTCCACTGCCGGGTGTCGTCCGGGACCTATGTCCGCGGCCTGGCCCACGAATTGGGGCAAAAGCTGGGCATCGGGGCGCACCTCGCCAGCCTTCGGCGCACGGCGGTAGCCGAGTTCGCGATCGAGACGAGCCATACATTGGAGGAAATCGCCGAGGCTGCGGCCCAAAGCCGTATTGAGGACCTCCTGGTCCATTCGCGAAGGGTCCTGCCGGAGATTCCGTCGGTCACCGCGACTGACGAGGACATTGCCAGGATTCGCCACGGGCGGACAGTGAACCTTCCAGAAATGTCACGCTCGCCCTTGGTCAAGGTCTTTGCCGGACAGGCGGAGCTGATCTGTATTGCCAGCCGGGTGGCAGGGACGCTGTTCCATCCGAAGGTAGTTTTGTGCAGCTAGACGATTCCTATTAAATCCCTAAGCAGATTGTCGAAGTGGGGCATATCCTTTGACCGATGCGGGTTAGGGGACATACGCGGGCTTGCCTCGCACGGAATGTCCGATAACAGATATTATGTTAAGCATTGTGTCGAGGCCGTAAATCATGGCATACGCCCCGCCGCTCACGCCGTCGCGGTTAGCAACTGCTCCAGATCCTCCCGAAAGCGACGCAGCCCTTCCAGCCTTTCTGACGTCGCTTCCACGACCTCCGACTTGGCTTGGAAGACTTGGCGGCCTTCCTTTTCCACGAGCACGCCGAGGACTTCGCCCATTCGCCATCCCGGCACGCCAATCATTTGCAGGCCCATCGGCGTAGCCTTCAGTAGCGCGATGCAGCCATCGCGAACCACGCCAATGGAGTTGGGATAACGCTCGAAAGTTTGCAGCTCAAAACCGGCGAGATAAAGGCGTTGCAGTTGCTCGGCAGGATCGGGCATGGGCTATGGCGCTTAAGGGGCTCGGGATTACCACTTCCTGACAGACTTCGGCGAAAACCGAAGAGCAAACGGCGAAAAGCAGCTTCCTACATCTTGTAGCGGCCCAAGTCGTCTTCGCCGAGGTTTTCCAGCCACTTGCGGAGTTCGTCGTTGTTGACACGGTCGCTTGCCGCATTGGCTTGCTTGCTGGACTTGAGGACCTCGTCCTCGACAAAGATGGGGCAATCCATGCGCAGCGCCAGCGCCAGCGCGTCGGAGGGACGCGAATCGACGCTGATGGCCTGCCCGTCGCGTTCTAACCAAATGACAGCGAAGAAAGTATCATCGCGCAGTTCAGTCACGACCACCTTTTGAACCGTCGTCTCCAGGCCTACCAAGAGGTTCTTGAGGAGGTCATGGGTCATGGGGCGCGGCGTTGTGACTTTCTCAATCTCCAGTGCGATGGCGTTGGCCTCGTAGACACCCACCCAGATCGGCAGTACCGTGTCGCTCCCCTGGTCTTTCAGGATCACGATGGGCATGTTGGTCACGGGATCCATCATCAGCCCGCGAATCTTCATTTCAACTTCCATCATGGCTCCCTCCCCAGGTTCTTGATTCTTGATACTCCGTCTTGCATACGAAACGCAAACACTTTCTAGATTCTTAGACGGTCATCTCGCCCAGCAGGCTGTTGGGAAATGTCTGTGTAACTTGTACCCGGACATATTCTCCGATGCGCGGCTCGGGGTTGCCGTTGACCACGAAGTTGAGCGTCTTGTTCTGCGAAGTGCGGCCGGTAATTTGTCCGCGGGCTGGATTCTTTCCTTCCACCATTACTTCAATGATCTGGCCTAAATGCCTGCGATAGCTTAGCCTCTGCAACTCGCGCTGATGCTCCTGCAGGACTTGCAACCGGCGGGCCTTCTCGACATCAGGGATCGAGTCCGCATATTGCAATGCAGGAGTATTTGGCCGGGGCGAATACTTGAAGGAAAAAACGCCGTCGTATCCGACTTCGTCGAGCAAGCTCAGGGTCTCGTGGAATTCGGCTTCGGTCTCGCCCGGGAAACCGACGATCACGTCCGTCGTAATGCTGATTTCCTTGTTACGGGTAGCCTTCATCCAAGCGATGCGCTCCAGATATTGCTCGCGGGAATAATCGCGGAACATGGACTCCAGCACGCGCGACGAGCCGCTCTGGACCGGCAGATGCACGTGGTCGCAGAGTGTCGGGACGGCGTCAATCGCGTCGATGATGTCCTTGGTGAAGTCTCGCGGATGGGAAGTCGTGAAACGAACCCGGCGAATACCTGGCAATTCCCCGACCGCCGTCAACAACTCAGCAAAACTTTTCTTCCCGGCAGGATCGCGATACGAATTCACATTTTGCCCGAGCAGTTGAATGTCGCTGTAGCCCCCATCGGCCATGCGGGCAGCTTCCTCGAGCACCGACTGCGAGGTGCGGCTGCGCTCCTTGCCGCGTGTGTACGGCACCACGCAGTAGGCGCAGAACTTGTCGCAGCCCTCGATGATCGTGATGTATCCCCGATGCGGGTTGGTGCGGGCGGTGAATTCGGTCTCGAATGTCTGGTCAGTCTGGCGGTCGTCGAGACCGGTCACGCGGTCGGCGCCTGCCTCGATCTGCACTAGCATGGCCGGCAAGTTGCGGTACGAAGCCGATCCGGCGACCAGGGAGACGTAGGGAGCGCGCTCGAAGATCTTCTCGCCCTCCTGTTGGGCGACGCAGCCGAGAACGGCAAAGCGCTTCCCTTCCTTGTGCAGCTTCTTGAAATCGTTTAGACGATGGAAGACCTTCTGCTCAGCCTTATCGCGGATCGAGCAGGTGTTGTAAACGATGAGGTCGGCGTCCTCTTCGCGCTGCACTTGCGCGTAACCCTCCGA
This sequence comes from uncultured Acidobacteriaceae bacterium, assembly GCA_963772895.1. Lineage (GTDB taxonomy): Bacteria > Acidobacteriota > Terriglobia > Terriglobales > Acidobacteriaceae > Bog-257. The sequence goes on along the minus strand of CAVYZB010000009.1, from coordinate 198,092 downwards.
GATGAGCGTTCCCACAACCTTTTCGGAGTCGTGGAAGTTCATCTGGCAGCCGAAGGTCTCGATGTAGAACGTCTTTTGCTGGGAGCTCACAACCATCCTCGTGATCACTAGTATAGCGGGAAATGCAAGGAGTATTCACCACGGAGGCACGGAAGACGCGGAGAAAAACCAAGCGTTCTAAAACTTCAAAGCCGAGCAGTTTGGGAATGCCTGAAGACAGCAGCGGGACACAGAATGCCCCTCCGTGCTCTCAGTGCCTCAGTGGTGAAAAGCAGTTTACTTCCCCAGCAGCTTCTCGATCTCCGGCTCAATTGACGCCGGCGGTGTGGTGGGAGCATAACGCTCAATCACGTTTCCCTTCTTGTCCACCAGGAACTTGGTGAAGTTCCACTTGATGCCGTCGCCGAGCAGGCCGCCCTTCTCGCTCTTCAGGAACTTGTACAGCGGGTGAGCGTCGTTGCCGTTGACCTCGATTTTCGAAAACAGCGGAAAGTCCACGCCGTAATTGAGCTGGCAAAACGATTTGATCTCGTCATCGGAGCCTGGCTCCTGGTGGCCGAACTGGTCGCACGGGAAGCCTAGCACCTCGAGGCCGCGGTCTTTGTACTTGGCATAGAGTGATTGCAGGCCCTTCGTATTGCGGCGTGAATCCGCACTTGCTGGCGGTGTTGACGATCAGCAGCACCTTGCCCTTGTAGTCGGCGAGTTTCTTGTTCCTGCCGTTGTTCAGCTTTGCGGACAGATCGTACAGGCCCATAGTTAGCTCCTAGCTTTTAGCCATTAGCTCTTAGCTTTTTGCCAAATTCGCCGACACCTTCAGCCTGCTAAGAGCTAAAGGCTGAAAGCTAAGCAGCCGCTTCTTAATACGCCTTTGCCACCACCACGCGGCGGTCAACTGGTTCGCCGGTGACAATGCATTTGCCTGGTCCGTCGTATTCATCCACCAAAGGAATGCAGCGGATCGTCGCCTTGAACTCCTTGATACGGGCATCGCACCGCGGATCGTCCTTCAGATGCGCCATTACGAATTTCCCGCCGCCCTTTTCGGCGGTGACATCCTTGAGGATCGACTCGACTTCCTCGATAGAATTCGCTAGCACCGTGTTGACCTTCAGACGTTGCGTAGCAGCGTCGTACATGCTCTGCTGCATCTGGGCCAGCACCGTCGGCAACTTGGCGGCGACCTCAGATTGCTGCATCGGTTCCTTAACCCCAGTGTCGCGACGCTTTAACACGATGCTGCCGGACGCCAGGTCGCGTGGTCCAAGTTCCAGAACAACCGGCACACCACGGCGCTCCCAGTGAAAGAACTTTGCGCCGGGCGATTGTCCTTCGCGGTCGTCCAGCTTCGCACCAAGATCCTTCGCGATCTGGTGCGATGCTTCCAGCACCTTTTCCTTCTCTTCATCTTTCCGGTAAATCGGGACCAGCACAGCTTTGGTAGGCGCAACCTTCGGCGGCAGCACCAAGCCCTTGTCGTCGGAGTGGCTCATAATCAGCCCGCCAATCAGCCGCGTACTCACGCCCCAACTGGTTTGCCAGACATAATCGAGTTGGCCTTCCTTGCTCTGGAATTGCACGTTGAAAGCTTTGCCGAAATTTTGCCCCAGGTCGTGGCTGGTGCCGGCCTGCAGCGCGAAGCCATTCTGCATCATGGCTTCGATGGAATAGCTCTGCAGCGCGCCGGCAAACTTTTCCGATTGCGTCTTCAGGCCCTTAATTACTGGCATCGCCATCACATCCTCGGCTACTTCCGCGTACACGTCGAGCATACGCAGCACTTCGGCCGCCGCCTCGTCATGGTTGGAATGCGCCGTGTGGCCCTCCTGCCAGAGAAACTCGGTGGTACGTAGAAACATTCGCGTACGCAGCTCCCATCGGATAATGTTGGCCCACTGGTTGACTAGCACCGGCAGATCGCGCCAGCTCTTGATCCACTTGGCGAAGAAGTGACCGATGATCGTCTCCGAGGTGGGACGAATCACATACGGCTCTTCCAATTGTTTGCCGCCTGCGAGTGTGACCACCGCCAACTCCGGAGAGAAACCTTCCACGTGCTCGGCTTCCTTGTGCAGAAAGCTTTGCGGGATCAGCAACGGAAAATACATGTTCTGATGCCCGGTGGCTTTGAAGCGGTCGTCAAGTTCGCGCTGTATCAGCTCCCAGACCGCGTAGCCGTTGGCCTTGATGACCATGCAGCCCTTGACGATCTCGGCTGGCTCGGCCATGTCGCCTTGCAAACCACGTCCTGGTACCAGGTTGCAAAATCCTGCGTGCGGGCAGTAATTGGAGATTCGGCCATAGAGATGAGTGCTTTCGTTCCTATCTAGCGATGTGAATGCTTAGTCCTAGATTATGACAGGTGAATTGCTTTTCACCAGCCTTCGGCTCAGGTTGTGTTCACCACGGAGGACACGGAGTGCACGGACGGCTACAAAACAGAAAGCAAGGGTGTGATCCTAACGATGAGGGCCCGGGGACCAATCAATCACTTGGTACCGTTCTTTAAGAGTTTCAAAAACTCTTCGTGTACGCGCTTGTCGTTCGACAATTCGGGATGGAAAGTAGCGGCCATCACACTTCCCTCCCGCACCAACACGGGATCGTTGGCGCGTCTCGCTAGGACTTCTACCCCCTTGCCGACGTGTTCTATAAGCGGTGCGCGAATGAAGACCATTTCCAGCGGCTTACCGCCCAGAGCAGTGTCGGTTTCGATAATGGTGGAATCAATCTGGCGTCCGTAGCCGTTACGGCGGATTGTGATATCGAGAGCGTTCAACCCGGGCTGGTGCGGATTCTCCACATCTTTGGCCAGCATGATCGCGCCGGCGCAGGTCCCGAATGTCGGCTTGCGATGCACAAACTCACGCAGCCTTTGGAACGTTTCCTGCCCGAGAAGCTTTAGGAACGTGGTTGACTCGCCTCCGGGAATGACCAGACCATCGATGTCGTCGAACTGTTCCGGTTTGCGAACGAGGACGACCTCCGCGCCCAGTTCTTCTAGGCGGCGGCGATGCGCATCGAAATCACCCTGTAATGCGAGAACGCCGATTTTCATTCGGAAGCTCTTGGCTCTTAGCCTTTAGCTCTTAGTCTTTGGCAAAGGCTCAACCACATAGAGATGCCATGTGAGCCCGGTTCGCTTCTGCGGTTTGTCACGCTACAAAGGAAAGCGCAGCCGAAGCTGCGCTGGCGGCGGATTGCTAAAAGCCAAAGATAAAGGCTTAGAGCTAACAGCTAATTGCTGATGGCTGCCTCCCTACCATCCCCGCGTCTGCAGCAGATCTTTTTCCGCGATGGCGCCGACCGCCAGGCCTTTCATCGCTCCTGTCATCTGCCCGCTGACTTCAGCCAGCACCTTAGCATCGTCGAAGTGCGTGGTGGCGATCACTATGGCTTTAGCGCGCGATTCTGCCTCTTCGCGCTCGACCTTTAGCGTCAAATCTAACGGGGTGGCTCCGCCCTTCATGAAGATGCCCGAGCCGACAAATACGGCTTCGGCGCCGAGCTGCATCATCAGCGAGGCGTCGGCCGGGGTGGCAATGCCACCGGCGGAGAAATTCGGCACCGGCAACTTCCCTGCTTTGGCGACCATGCGCACCAGCTCGTAAGGCGCTTGATGGTTCTTAGCGGCCGCAAAAAGTTCTTCCTCGCTCAGCACCGTGAGTTGACGCATTTCTTTAACTATCTGTCGCATGTGTTTGACAGCATGGATTACATCGCCTGTGCCAGCCTCGCCCTTGGTGCGGATCATGGCTGCACCTTCGGCGATGCGCCGCAGCGCCTCGCCCAGGTTGCGCGCGCCGCAAACGAACGGAGTCTTGAAAGCGTGCTTGTTCACGTGGTGCTCTTCGTCGGCAGGGGTTAACACCTCCGATTCGTCGATGTAGTCCACGCCGATCTCCTGCAGGATCTGCGCCTCGGCGAAGTGGCCGATGCGGCACTTTGCCATGACCGGGATGGACACTGCCGCCATGATCTGCCGAATCAGCTTGGGATTGGCCATGCGCGAGACGCCGCCCTCGGCGCGAATGATGGCAGGCACCCGCTCCAGCGCCATCACCGCAGTTGCGCCAGCCTTCTCGGCGACCTCCGCCTGCTCTACGCTCATCACGTCCATGATGACGCCGCCCTTAAGCATCTCGGCCAGGCCGGTCTTTAGGCGCAGATTGGTGTTATTGCCGTTATTCTCTGACATGGATTTCTCCCAAGATCCGAGTGTTCAGCACTTGGCACTTAGCATTTAGCACTTGGTGTGGATGTGGGAGCCTTCGCTAAATGCTAAGTACCAACTGCCCAGCAGCACGACCCTGTACTTGCGGAACCTTTTATTTTACTCTGCGCGGGTGCGCAGCGTAACCCCGGTGCCACGAAGCATCATCAATTCGGTTCGATTCCCGCTTCGCAGTCCATATACTTCATGAGAGACCCACCATATGCCGACGCTTGAGATCGTGCCAATGATGCCGCTGGACTGGGACGCCGTTCGCGAAATCTATCTCCAAGGGATCGCGACTGGCAAGGCCACGTTCGAAACATCCGTTCCAGACTACAAGGAGTGGGACGAACGTCATCTCTCCACTTGCCGACTTATCGCGCGCTGGAACGATAAGATCCTCGGTTGGGCCGCGCTGAGTCGTGTCTCCAGCCGCTGTGCCTATCAAGGCGTTGCCGAGGTGAGCATCTACATCGCCGAGGAAGTGCGCGGACGCGGAATCGGGCGCAAGTTGCTGCGTACCCTGGTGGAAGCCTCGGAGCAGGATGGCATCTGGACGCTGCAGGCGGGAATCTTTGCGGAGAACGCGGTGAGCATCCGCCTACATCAGCAGGCAGGATTTCGCATTGTGGGCGCGCGCGAAAGAATTGGCCGGCTGGATGGGCGTTGGCGTGACACCGTGCTGATGGAGCGCAGGAGTGCGGTGGTGGGTGTTTGAGGAAGGCACTGCGCTCATCCTTCCGGGACGACATACCAAACCAATTGCGCACTACGTCGCGTCGCTGTGCTTCTTCTTCAAGTACTTCGCAAACATGCGGTGCGGATCGACCTCGATGAACTTTGCCGTACTGCTCGCCAGCACCTCGCCTTCGCGATTGCGAATCTCGGCAGCACGGTAATGCTCCCGCCCACGGACGCGAAGCTCCCAGCCTTCGACCAGGAGCGGCTTGAATAGCGGCACAGGCTTGAGGTAGGTCACTTCCATCGTCCTCGTCAGGGCAACCAGGTTGTGCAGCTTGTTCACCTTGCCCATGGCTTCATCGAGGATGGTAGCGATGATGCCTCCGTGGGCATGTGCCGGTGGCCCGACAAAACGCCGTTGCAGGCGAAAGCGACAACTGAAGCGCTCGTGCTTTTTGTCGAGAATAAACTTTAGCCGCAGTCCGGCTTCGTTGGCGGGACCGCAACCGAAACAATTGTTAGTGAACTGCTGTTTCTTTACCTCGTGGCCAGGAACTCGTTGGTGCCGGGGCATGGAACCAAGATGAAGCAGACTCGATCAGGATGCAAGTGGGAAGGCGCTTTTCGGAAGACAGTTGTCGACAGAGCGCCGTCACCTTAGCGAAGAGTGAATGGCGAAACGCGAGAAGCGGGCTGCTTTTCTGAAGGCTAATGGCTGACCGACGGACGGCTTCTTGCTAATAGTCGACAGCTCCTCAAAACAAATGCGGATTATTCGGAGTACCAGAGTCGATGTTGATCTGTTCCTCGCTGTGCCGGCTAGCGTACCAGCAGGGCTTTACACCCAACTGAGGAAACACGGAGTTCGAACAACTTACATCGTGGTCGCCCGCGTAGTCGTACTCGGTCTTTCCATTCTTCAGCTTGACCACATAATAGGTATGCATTGTGACAGTACCAAAAGTATCGCGGGCAGGTAAGCGAAAGCGCACCGACAAAAAGTCCGCCAGATACAGAATGCCCGAAAGAACAAATACGAGAATGACAACGCGCTTCTTCATGTAATGGACAGCAATTGTCCGCGGTTAAGGTTGGTACACGACCGGGTGAAAGCCTTAAGATGACATAACTTGCAACCCATCAGAGGTCTTGGGACAGCGAAATTTCCCTATCACCCAAATATACCTGTATTGACCGGTTGAGTTCCGTGGGCGCTGCGTGCATCATAATGTCACAGGGCGTTGTGACGCGATGAAAGTGGGTGTATCGCGTTTCGATTGGGCAATCTGCCGTTTGGCCGCATGCCGGGCAGGTGAGGCAAACGGCGACTCAAGGATATCGCAGTCGTGAGCCGCGGAATCAGCGTTCGGGTGCCTAGGACCTCGCAGGGTGGCGGAGGCCGCGGACCCACTGCGGGATGGCCCGGCGATGGCGGCGGAGGTGGCCGCGGCGGCGATGACAACATACCCAACTACGGCGAGCGCTTGCGCCGCTATCGCCTGGGCCTGATGTTGGCACTGTCCTCGGTAGTCATGCTCTTCGTCTCATTCACTACGGCTTACGTAGTGCGCAAGGCGGGAGCTGTCTGGGACCCGGCCAGCAATGACTACATCAGCAACTGGGTGCCACTGACGCTACCCGTCAGGACATTGCTGGTCAATACTTTCATCCTGTTGTTGAGCAGCTTTGTGCTGGAGTTTGCTCGGCGTCGCGCCGCCGAAGATGTTGCTTTGGCGCCGATTGTCGGCATGCCCGGCATCCGGGTCAGCGCTAGCCATGCCCTCCCTTGGGTCTGGATGACGATTGTCCTCGGCCTCGGCTTTCTTGCCGGGCAGACATATGCATGGCACATCCTGCAGTTGACCAATACCACATTTGCCACCAGTACCAGTAGTTCGTTCTTCTTCATGCTGACCGGCGTCCACGCCGTGCACCTTGTGGGGGGAATTATCGCCCTCCTCTATGCCGGTATGACAGCCTGGCTCCATCGCCCGCCGGAAACCCGCCGCATTGTTATCGACGTAACCGCCTGGTATTGGCACTTCATGGGGCTGTTGTGGATCTATATTTTTGCTCTGCTGTATTTCGCGAGATAAGTTGTTCCGCTTCCTCGAAAATCATTTCACAACGAAGACACCCCGACATCGGGCCGTGTGACTTCTAATGGCCTTGTCCGTGATCTACTCGCCTCAGTCGTTGACTTCATCGCGATGGGTGGGTCGCAAGCCTTCCAGCACTCTCCTCCGCAAACGGATATAATCAAAGGTTTCGGCAGTCAGTGTTGGCCGCGTCTGTAGGGTGGGCAGTGAATGTGCCGCTGCTCTGCCGACTCTGCCCTGCCGAAAACCCTGGGGCCCATGTCGAACGAAAGCATCGTCGTACGCGGAGCGCGCGTCCATAATCTGAAGAATATCGATTTCGAAATTCCGCACAACGCCATGACAGTGGTGACGGGAGTTTCGGGCTCGGGCAAGTCGTCTCTGGCGTTCGACACCGTTTACGCCGAGGGCCAGCGCCGTTACGTGGAGTCGCTTTCGGCCTACGCGCGCCAATTCCTGGAGCGCATCGAGAAGCCCGATGTCGATGTCATCGAGGGGATCGCTCCCGCGGTCGCCATCCGGCAGAAAAACACTACGCGCAATCCTCGCTCGACCGTTGCCACCGCAACCGAGATCTACGACTATCTGCGCCTGCTGTACGCCCGCGTAGGACGCACCTACTGTCTGAACTGCGGACAGGAGGTGAAGAAAGATACGGTTGACGAAGTGGCCGGGCAGATGCTCGCTCTCGACGAAGGAACACGCGTGCAGGCATTCTTCCCAGTCCAGCCCCCGCCGAAGCCTGTCGAGGTAGGAAAGTCGAAGGGCCGGCGCGCCGGCAAGAAGAAAACGTCCAAGCCGGCAGAGGATCCGTGGCTGAAAGAGCGGTTATTTGAATTGCGCAAGCGAGGCTACAACCGGCTCTATCAGAACGGTCGAATCGTCGAGTTCTCCACACCCGAGTCGTTGCTCGAACTCAATTTTGCCGAACCGGTGCTGGTGCTGATCGATCGCATAGCGATTTCGCCCGAAGCGCGAGCGCGCATCGTCGATGCGGTGGAACAGGGTTATCGCGAGGCCGGCGAAGTGCTGTTCGAGACCGCCCCACGCGAAGGCGAGTCCGCGCAGCGTCTGCGGTTCTCGCAGCGCTTTGAATGCAAGCGATGCAATATTCGTTACGAAGAGCCGGAACCGCGGCTGTTCTCGTTCAATAATCCGTTTGGCGCCTGTCCTCGCTGCCAGGGCTTCGGCAATACCATCGATTTCGATCTCAGTCTGGTAATCCCCAACAAGGCGCTCACGCTCGCCGAAGGCGCGATCGAGCCTTGGACCAAGCCGAAATACCGTCCGCTGGCGACGGAAATGCGCCGCTACGCCCGCGCCGCAGGCATTCCGCAGGACGTGCCGTGGCAGGACCTCACGGCCGAGCAGCAGAACTATGTCATCAACGGCGATGGCAAATTCTGGGGGGTGCGCGGCTTCTTCGAGCACCTCGAACGCAAGAAGTACAAGCTGCACGTACGGGTTTTTCTCAGCCGGTATCGCGGCTACTCGGTGTGCTCCGATTGCGAAGGCCTGCGTTTGCGACGTGAAGCCCGGCAAGTGAAGATAAGCGGCAAAGACATCTGCCAGGTATCGGCGATGACAGTGGAAGAAGCAACCCAATTCTTCTCGCAATTGCAATTGACCAGGCAAGAGGCGGACATCGCCGGCAAGCTATTGGAGGAAATCAACGACCGGCTGCGCTATCTAAACGATGTGGGTTTGGAATATCTAACCCTCGATCGTTTGTCTTCCACGCTATCCGGTGGTGAGGCGCAACGTATTCAGTTGGCAACGTCGCTGGGATCGCGGCTGGTAGGCACACTGTACGTGCTGGATGAACCCTCGATCGGGTTGCATCACCGCGACACCAGCCGGCTGATCAAGATCCTGCACGATCTGCGCGACCTGGGAAACACCATCCTGGTGGTGGAACACGATGCCGAGATCATGCACTCCGCAGATCGCATTCTCGACCTCGGTCCGGGGGCGGGCGAGAACGGCGGCCGAGTAATTGCGGCGGGAACGTACGCCGAGATCCTGCGCAATCCTGCTTCTCTCACGGGCCGCTATTTGAGCGACGACCTGCGCATACCGATGCCGTCGTCGCGGCGGGTCGGCACAGGACGGCAAATCAAGATAATCGGTGCGCGCGCGCATAATTTGAAAAAGGTAAACGTTTCCATCCCGCTCGGTATGATGGTATGCATTACGGGCGTGTCGGGCTCGGGAAAATCGACGCTGGTCCACGACGTGCTCTACAACGCGACCGCTGCGCAGACCGGCCAAGTCACCGGTGGGCCGCAGGCCGAACTGGACCGCGTGGAGGGCGTGGAGTGGATTGACGAGGTCGTGCTGGTGGATCAATCGCCGATCGGACGCACTCCGCGATCGAACCCGGTGACCTACATCAAGGCATTTGACACCATTCGTGAACTCTTCGCTTCCCTGCCGGAGAGCAAGAAGCACGGTTACACCGCGGGACATTTTTCCTTCAATATTCCTGGAGGACGTTGTGAAGGCTGCCAGGGAGACGGTACGGTGACCGTCGAAATGCAATTCCTCGCCGACGTTGAGTTGGTTTGCGAAGAATGCAAGGGCATGCGCTACAAGCCGGAAATTCTGGAAGTGCGCTATCACGGCAAAAACATTCACGAGGTGCTGGATCTAACGGTGAAGGAGGCCTTGCACTTCTTCTCGGGCGTACCCAAGATTGTGGAGAAGCTGCGGGTGCTGGAGGAAGTTGGCCTGGGATACTTGCGCCTTGGCCAGTCGGCAACAACGCTGTCTGGGGGCGAAGCGCAACGGATGAAACTCGCCGCGCACCTTCAGCCAAAACTGCGTGACATCGGCAGGCCACAAAGCGAGCGCAACAAGCGCCATCCGCGTATGCTCTATATCTTCGACGAACCCACCACCGGCCTTCACTTTGACGATGTCAGCAAACTGCTCGCCGCCTTCCGCCGGTTGATCGAAGCCGGCGGATCGATCCTGGTCATCGAACATAACTTGGACATTATCAAGACGGCCGACTGGGTCATTGACCTTGGTCCGGAAGGCGGATCGCGCGGTGGCCAGGTTGTAGCCGTAGGACCGCCCGAGAGCATCGCCAAAGCTGAGAACTCCCACACCGGCCAGTGGCTGGCGCGCATCTTACCGCGCAACGGGAATCCACAATCGAATGATCATCCATAGACATTCGGTGGCGCTTCTTCTTTCCGTGGCTTGGACTATGGCAGCTACTCTCGGGGGGGTCGCTGCACAGGAGAGCAAGCCGACGATTCGTCATCATCGCGTTGCCGAGGAGGTCCCCGACGACAGCAGCTCGCCCGAAGTAGACCAGGCGGAAACGGCGATGCAGCACGGCGACTTCGCCACTGCGGAAACGCTGCTGCAGAAAGCCATAAGCACGAAGCCGAACGACTATCGCGCCTGGTTCGACCTTGGCTACGTCTACAACGCCACCCAGCGTGGCCCGCAGGCGATCAACGCCTATCGTAAATCGGTAGCGGCCAAGCCGGAGGTCTTCGAATCCAATCTGAACTTGGGCATATTGCTAGCCGGTCAAGGCGAGAAAGCTGAGGCCGCGAAATATTTGCAAGCCGCAACTCAACTGAAGCCCACTGCAAATCCTGACGAGGGATTGGCGCGGGCCTGGCAATCCCTGGGACATGTCGAAGAGGACAGCGATCCGCAGCAGGCGCTCGCCGCTTATGCGGAAGCAGCCAAGCTCAATCCCAAAGCCTCGCAGCCACACCTCTCTGCCGGAATCTTGTTGGAAAAACAAAAGGAACTCGATGCCGCAGCCCACCAGTTCCAGGTGGCGGCGGAACTCGATCCGAAATCGCCGGAAGCCCTTGCGGGCCTGGCGAACGTCTCGATGAAGCAAAAGAAGTATTCCGAGGCGGAGGCTGCGCTGCGCAACCTGCTGGCAGTCGATCCCCAGAATAACAATGCCCGCGTTCAGTTGGGACGAGTACTGGCGGCCCAGGGTAAGACTGATCAGGCCGCCCAGGAATTCCAGCAGGGGCTGAAGGCCGCCCCAGAGGATCCGCATGCGGCGATGGAACTCGGTACCCTTTACGTGCAGGCCGGCAAGGATAGCGAGGCGGAGGCGCAGTTTCGCCTTGCAGTCGAGAAGATGCCGCAAGATGCCGAAGCGCATTACGCGCTCGGCTCCTTGCTAATGCATGAGAAGAAGTATCCCGAGGCACAACAAGAGTTGCTGCTCGCGGTGAAGTTTAAGCCTGACCTGGCGGATGCATACGGAAATCTCGCCGTGGCCGCATCGGAAAATAAAAATTATGAGCTGGCATTGAAGGCGCTGGATTATCGCGCAAAGTTTCTGCCGGAGTCGGCGGCCAGCTATTTCCTGCGAGCCACGTGCTTCGACAACTTGAAGGCAGTGAAGCCAGCGGTGGAATATTATCAACGTTTTCTGGCGGTCGACGCGGGTAAGCTTCCTGATCAAGAGTGGCAGGCCCGCCACCGGCTGATAGCGCTTGATCCCCAGCATGCAGAGAAGTATCAAATCAAGAAGAAATAGCATGCGGCCACTTCTACAAATCGCGGCGATGATGTTCCTGCTCACCAGCATGGCGCTGGGAGGAAACGAATCCATGCCTCAATTGAAGGCCCGCGCGGATGCGGCGCATGGAGGAGAGCAAGCAAAGCTTTGCATCGAATACGCTCATCGCGAACTGGAAGATGCCAACGCTCTATTTACCAGCGGTGATGTAGAAAAGGCCCAGCAGGAAGTTGGCGAGTCGGTGGAGTACGGCCGGAAGGCAGCGAACGCGGCCTCCGCCTCGGGAAAACACCTAAAACAAACCGAGATCGAGTTGCGCAAGCTCTCCAAGCGGATACACGATATTGCCGAAACGCTGGCAGTGGAGGACCGTCCGCCATTGCTGAAAGCGGTGGATGAGATTGAACAAACACGCTCCGACCTGCTAGCCAGAATGTTTGGGCCACAAGCGGAACCGAAGGAGAAACCGTGATGCTGCGTAGAACCCAATGGCTCGTCGGCCTCATGTTCCTTATGTGCTGTTTCGGCCGGTTCGCCCTGACGCAAACCCGCGACCGCGATCCGCTCAACGAAAAGGAGATCGACCAGATGCGCGAAGCGGCGGACTATCCTGACAAGCGCCTGGAGTTGATGATCAGTTTCGCACGAGCGCGCATGGCATCGATTGATCAATTGCGGGCTGATGCGAAGAACGCGAAAGACCGTCCCATGCAAATACACGATTTGCTGCAGGATTTTTCCTCGCTGATGGATGAAATTGACGACAATGTAGACATGTATGCCTCGCACAAAACCGATATGCGCAAAGGCTTACGACTGCTGATTGAAGCCAACAGTGAATGGGCCCTGAAGCTGCGGGGCCTGAAAGAACAGTCCCCTCCGGAGGAATTGGAGCAGTATTCTTTCGTATTGACGAACGCCATCGAGGCCGTAAGCGATGGTGCTGACAGCGCCCGGGAAGAGCTTCAAAAGCAGAATGAGCTGGCCAAGGAAAAGAAACTGAACAAGATCTATTCGGAACGGCCCGATTAGCCTTCCGCACCACAACTTCCGTGCTACCTTAGTAAAACTTTGCTTCCAAAGCTGCACGAAATTTTCCTGCGAACCTACCGCGAGCTGCGGCCATGTGCGCCGTTGCCTGAGTTCCGCATCGAATTCTATCCTTTCGCCAACGTGAATAGCACGATTCGCGTGCGTGAGACTATAGTGCACGCACGAATCTCCGACCTGCTGGAAGGTGCGCCCGACACCATCTTAGAGGCGATCGCTCACATTCTGCTCGCCAAAATCTATCGCAAGCCCATCGCACCACTCCACGCCACTCGTTATCGCCGTTACGTTTCCAGCCACGATATCAGCACTCAGGCGCAACGGATGCGACAGTTGCGCGGACGAAAACGAATTGTTTCCGCGCAGGGAGACGTATACGACCTGGAGCAGATTTTTGAAGAACTCAACCAGCGCTTCTTTCGCGGCTTGCTGGGCCGGCCGCGGATGACCTGGAGCAAATCTCACGCCCGCAGAAGCCTTGCGCATTATGACCCCGCTCACAATGCCATCGTGGTCAGCCGCGCCTTCGACCACCAGCGGGTACCGCGCTACGCCGTCGAGTACATTGTCTATCACGAAATGCTTCACCTTAAGCATCCGGTAAAGCTTCGCGGCGGCCGCCGTTGTGTTCATGGGCCGGCGTTCCAAGCGGAAGAAAAGCTATTTCCGGAATTAGAGCGCGCTAAGGCATTCCTGAAGAAACTGTGAGCTGATCGTCCGCGGACCGCCGCCGCGGTCAGGGAACGATGACCTCTTGTTCGGCTCGCGTTTCACCGATCCCTGCGCCGCGATAGGCCCGCATAACATCATCGAGTGAGACAACACCTAGCAACCGTTGCAGGTTAGCGCGGTGCACGACCGGCAAGAGCGGCCATTCTCCCATGACCCGCAGGGCGGTATCGAGTGGATGGTCGGGATGGAGGTACGGGATCGTTCGCGTGAGCACGTGGGAAAGACGAACATCGGAATTGGCGATCAAGTCGAGCAACGTCGCCCGGCTAATGCCTGCCCACTCTTCTCCGCCTAGGCCGACCACGAAAAACTCTTGCGACGAGCCCTGCACTCGTTCCTGCGCCTCGCGCAAAGTCATGTCGCCGCTCAAGGTCTGTCCGACCGGCGGACGCATGGCATCTTCCACCCGTAACAGCGGCACCTCTCGTTCTTCTTCGAGGGACGGAAGTTCCAGCCCGTCTTGACGCGACAACAAATCGAATATCGGAGTCGGTTCGAAGGTGCGCGAGATGAAGTATGCAATCGCGTTGGAGATGATCACCGGCACGATGATGCTGTAATTGCCGCTGACCTCCATGATCATGAATACCGACGTCATCGGCGCGCGCAGAATTCCCGCGAACAGAGTACCCATGCCTACGAGTGCGTACGCTCCAACCGGAATCGCCAGGTGGGGAACGATCTGGCGCTCGGCCATGCCGACCGCACCGCCAATCATGGCGCCCATGAAAAGGGTGGGCGCAAAAAGTCCGCCGGGTGTCCCACTGGTGAAGGAGAAGCCAGTGGCGACAATCTTCAGCGCGCCCAGGATGGCCAAAATTTGCCACGTGTATTGCTCGTGCATCGCCTGGTCCATGTAGCTGTAACCTGCACCCATCACCTGGGGAAACTTGATACCGATGAAGCCGATGAGCAACCCCGCGACCGCCGGCTGGAAATATTGCGTCCAGGGGGGGAGTTGCCGCAGGCGAGGCCTCAGATAGCCGATGTACTTTACGAAGGCGAGCGAGGCGAAACCACCGATCACCCCGAGGCTGGCATAAGCGCCCAGTTCTCCGGGATGTTCCAAGTGGTACGCAGGCACGCGGAACAGTGGCTCATCGCCTAGAAACCAACGCTCGACCACTGCGCTGGAAATGGCCGAGAGCACCACGGCGCCGAGAATACCGGCGGTCCACCGCCCAATGACCTCTTCGATGACAAACAAGACTGCGGTAATCGGCGCATTGAAGGCCGCCGCCAGTCCGGCCGCAGCACCCACGGGAGCGATCAGACGCAGCTTCTCGCGCGAGAGTTTCAGCCTGCGTCCTAGCGCCGACGCCAATCCGGCGCCAATTTGCAATGCGGGATCTTCAGGCCCCAGCGATTGTCCGCTGCCGATGGCTAAAGCGCTGGTGATGAACTTGCCGATTACCGTGAGGATGGGAATGTAGCCGTCATAGATGTAAAGCGCGGCCTTGGTCTGGTTGACGCCGCTGCCGCGAGCGCGTGGGAAGAATCGGATTACAAGGAACGCGATGACCAACCCGGTTAGCATTGGCGCTAGAAAAACGCGCGGTATCGACGGTTGGAGGCCGCTACCGAGGAGCTTCAGCCGCAGAAAGTCGATGCATAAGCGGAAGCAAACCACCGACAGGCCGGCCGCGATCCCAATCAAAACGGCCAGCAAAAGAAAGAATTGTTCCTCGCGGAGGCTGAAGCGCTGCGGCGACAGTAAAGTACGCAGCGAACTCCAGTATTGGCGGCGAGTAGGGGTGGAGACCGCCGGCTTGGGCGCGGCGCTATCCTTCGGAACTACGCTCACCGTTTCTTCCGGACTCATCGCAGGGTCTCGCTCTCGTGTTGCGCCAGAAGCAGCAAGGCCTGGTCTGTGGCACTCATATCGGGGCATATAGGCGCCGTGGATCGTTCTACCTGGAACACGAACTGCATGACCGGCTCCAGAGAATCTGGGTTTGCTCGCAGTGCGCGTTCGGAAGCGGCAGTCTTAATTTGCAAGCCTCTGCTGGTGAGAAGTTGCAGGTCGTCAGGAGCAGCCGCCGTCCCGAAGCTCGGTACCACGCTTCCCTTCCCTGTGTGCACGCTATTGTCCCTAGCGGACGTGGATGGTGTTGATATCCCCTGCGCACCGAGGCTGTATCCCTTCTGCGCCGCGCAACTGGTTAACCGGCTCATCGCAGCGTTAAAGGCTTCCGCTACGCGGCGGGCGCGTTGTGCCAGGGGGAGTTCTCGAAGAGACGGTGCAATTCGGAGCACCTCCCGCACCAAATCAAGCTGTTGCCGCGCCTCTATGGAGGTGGGATCTCGCTCCACTGCCGTAGCCAATGCATGCTCAGACTGTTGATAATCGCCTAGATTGAATGACGCTTCTCCCAATCCTACCCACGCCTGTACGTTGCCAGGATTGTCTTTTAAGAGTTTGTTATAGACGTCCGCGGCTCGGCCAGCTTCGCCTACCTCCAACAGCAGTTTAGCCAGGCGCAGCCGATCGGAAACCTCGGGTGGCTGGTCCGCCTGGAGAGCCAGCAGTTCAGCCGAAGCTTGTCCGCTGTCGTGTCGCTGCATCAGGTACTGGACCAATTCGAAGCGCGTGGCGATCCGATGCTCTTGAGGCGCATCGGCCCAAACTCCATTGATCGCGTTGCGATAGTAACGCACCGCTTGGATCGGATCCTTTCGCCGCGCATACACCCTTGCCAGCGCCAGGTTTACCTCTCCGTCAGCCGGTTCCTCGTCCCACAGACTGAGAAGATGAGCACGCGCTTCATTTAGACGATTGGAGGCAAGCAGCGCCTGCGCCAGCCGCAACCGATAGAGATCGTTCTCGCGGTCGTAACTGAGTGCCGTCCGATAGTCGTCTGCCGCCGCTGCGGGCTCGCTGGCTTTCATCGCTGCCTCTCCGCGGGCGAACCATCTTTGCGCCAGGGACTCTTCCGTTGCGCGATGCAGCTTGACGAAATACTGGGTCAAGGCGAATCCTGCCATGATGAGGAGAACCATAGCAAACAGAGTTAACCGCGCAAATCGCGGGGCGACGACTTGTCCGCAAGTTGGGCAACGATGTGCGCCAGGAGGGATTTCCTGCCCGCATGCTTCGCAAGGTGTACTGATTGCCGCGCTGGTAACCGACGACATATTAATTGGGTAGAAGGCCGTGGCCAGAGCGCCCGGCTTAACTTCTACTGTAACAAGAGGCGCGCAGAATTACTGATCGGGGGAAGAGTTTGGCGACTCGGCAACGGGTTGCGATGACGGGTCTCAACGAAAAAGGAGAGGCTGGTTGACCTCTCCTTGGGACCTTGCCCATTGACTTTCTGTACGGCTTAAGCCCCGGTGGTTTACTCCACGGCTCGATTTTGCCGACTGGGCTATCCGATCAAACCTCGTTTCGCCGTCTCCAATCAGTACAGCCGGAAGTTCACTTCGACGTTGATTTGCACCGCTACAGGTTTACCGTCTTTCATCGCCGGTTCAAACTTCCAGTTGCGCACCGCTTCAATCGCTTTCTGGTCTAGTCCCATGCCCAGCGCACGTGCCACCTTGACGTCGCGCGGCTTGCCATCGGGACCGACAATCAACCATAGCACACAGGTTCCCTGATACTTTGCCTTGCGCGCTTCTTCGGAATATTCCGGATCTGGCGTATCTAAAGCGCGCGGTGCAGACACCCCCCCGCCGACGCGGAATACTCCACCGCCAATACCCCCACCGTGACCGGGACCGACTCCCGGCCCCGTCCCCGATCCAACGCCACCGCCCGAGCCAGAACCGATGCCACCACCGCTACCCGTGCCATTCGACGGAGGACCGGACGGAATCGCTGCCATAGGATTGCCAAGGGACGGCATATTTGAGGCAAGCTTGATCTGAGGCGGCACGACCACAGTTGGCTCGACCGGAAGTTTGGGATGATCATTGCGAATCACGATGGCCGGAGGTGTGATCTGTTCCATCGCCAACTTTGGCAACTTACCTTTCGGGGCCTGCAGCTTATCGCGATCGCCCCCGCCGCCGCCACCGCCGACGGTGGTGGCGCTCTTCTTGGTCATCGGCAACGGTGGCGTCAGGTCGGGTGCGATCAACGCCACGGTCTCCTGCGGCTTCTCCGCCTGTTTGACTGCTCTTGCACCCATGATGGAAATTGCGATCAGACCCGCCACCATCAAAATGTGTACAGCCAGGGAAACGCCGGCGCTTTGTTTTTTGTAGTTATATTCGCCCCAGATGTTACGCACCTGCACCGGACGCGAGGTCAACTGCAGGGGAGGCAACTTTTCAGGAAACAAGGCAGCTCGGATGTTGCTCTTCAACGACCGGAACAAGGACTCGTCCATGTTCGTCCGTGGCAGAAGATTCAGTTCATCCTGCTGGGATTGGGGAATCAGCGCCTCATTAGCCATATGCTCGTCTGGGTCCTTCGGTCTTCCTGGTTCTAGGATCTGTCCACGATCTGTGCCGCTTGGTTACGCCGAAATTGCCGAAGGCGTAAAGCCAACATGCTTAAAACTTAGATGCAGAGGTTTCCCCATCGTTGTTTGGGGTGCGCACTTTAACTTGTGACGAATCCCCAGAGTTAAGGCGAGCACAAATGCAACCCTCTGATAGACGCGAATTTACCCGCTCCCTATAATGAAAAGATAACTTGCACGATTTTCATAATCCAGTAACCATCTGGCGGGGGACATAAGGGAGTGCCGCTCGATCTGAAATCCACGCTGAATCTGCCCAAGACCGACTTCTCCATGAAGGCGAACCTGCCCTGGAACGAACCGCTCATGCTCGACCGGTGGGAGAAAATGCGGATTTATGACCGCATCCGTGAGGCGCACAAGGGGCAGCCTATCTACGTGTTGCACGACGGGCCGCCTTATGCCAACGGGCCTATCCATCTCGGCACCGCGCTCAACAAAACGTTGAAGGACTTCGTGGTGAAATCGCGCAGCATGAGCGGTTTCGATGCTCCGTATGTGCCGGGTTGGGACTGTCACGGACTGCCTATCGAAATCAAGGTGGACGATCTGCTGGGCCGTAAGAAACTCGACATGGACCCACTGGCGGTGCGCGCCGAGTGCCGTGAATACGCGCAGAAATTTCTCGATTTGCAACGTTCTCAGTTCAAACGCATCGGTGTCTTCGGACGCTGGGACGCGCCTTATTCGACGATGGACCCGAGCTACGAGGCCGTCGTGATGGAGACGTTCTACTCGTGCTTCGAGCAGGGACTGGTTTATAAGGGCCTGAAGTCGGTGTACTGGTGCGTGTACGACAAGACCGCGCTGGCTGAGGCAGAAGTTGAATACGAGATGCACACCAGTCCCAGCATCTGGGTGCGATATCCGCTGACCAGCGATGCCGGAAAGATCGATGCCGCGCTGGCCGGCAAGAAGAACGTCGCTACCATCATCTGGACCACAACTCCGTGGACGCTGCCTGCATCGATGGCCGTGACCTTCGCCCCCGAGGCCGAATATGTCGCGCTCGATAGCGGCCAATGGATTTACATCGTTGCAAAAGATCTGGCGCAGCAGACGAGGGACAAGTGCAATCTCGGTGAGGCGAAGGAGGTTGCTTCGTTTCCTGGCGCGAAGCTGGAGTACGCAACCCTTGCGCATCCTTTCCTGGAGCGCCGCGTCCTCGGCGTGCTCGGCGATTACGTCACCATGGACACTGGGACCGGCGCGGTCCACACTGCCCCGGCGCACGGCGCGGACGACTTTGCCACCGGCGTCAAGTATGGCCTGGATTTGCACTGCGACGTGGACGAGGGAGGCATCCTTCGCAATGGGCTGCCCGAGTATAAGAACCAGCAGGTGTTCAAGGCCAATCCGCTGATCGTGGATTTGCTGAAGAGCCGGGGCGTGCTGCTGGGTTTCGAAAAAATCGAGCACTCCTATCCTCATTGCTGGCGCTGTCACAATCCCATCATCTTCCGCGCCACCGAACAGTGGTTCATCTCGATGGAAGGGAAAATTCCGGGAGGAAGACTGCGCACGCGCTCCTTGGAAGAGATCAAGAAGGTCAAGTGGGACCCGGCGTGGGGCGAAGAGCGCATCTCGAACATGGTCGCCACCCGCCCCGACTGGTGTATCTCGCGGCAGCGCATCTGGGGCGTACCCATCGCGGTCTTTCAGTGCGAAGGCTGCAGGGAATTTCTTAATGATCCTGCTGTGCATCGCGCCGTCGTCGAGCTGTTTGCGCGCGAAGGCGCTGACTCCTGGTACAAACACTCGGCGGAGGAGATTCTTCCCGCCGGAATCAAGTGCGGCAAGTGCGGCGCAACGACGTTTCGCAAGGAGATGGACATTATCGACGTGTGGTTCGAATCGGGTTCGAGCCAGGCAGCCGTACTGGGACGCGAGCCGGGACTTCCCTGGCCTGCTGACCTCTACCTAGAAGGCGGTGATCAGCATCGCGGATGGTTCCAGTCTTCCCTACTCTGCGCCGTGGCGACAAAAGGTGCGGCACCCTATCGCAGTGCCGCCACGGCGGGGTGGACACTCGATCCGCAGGGCCGCGCCATGTCGAAGTCACTGGGCAATACGGTTGATCCAGTTGAGATCGCGGACAAACTAGGCGCCGAGATTGTTCGCCTCTGGGTCGCGTCGGTAGATTTTCGCGAGGATGTCATGGCTTCCGACGAACTCATGCAGCGGATTTCGGAAAGCTATCGTAAAATTCGGAACACCTTCCGCTACATCCTGAGCAACTTGTCCGACTTCGCTCCGGAAGAAGACGCAGTCAGCTTTGCGGAGATGCAGCAGCTCGATCAATATTTCCTGTTGCGTGCTGCCGAGGTAACCAAAGATGTGCGCGGGCACTACGACGATTTTGTCTTTCATCGGCTCTACCATCGGCTGAAGGATTTCTGCATCGTCGATTTGAGCGCGATCTACTTCGATGTGCTCAAGGACAGGCTGTACACCTCGGCACCGAAATCGCTGGCCCGCCGCTCGGCCCAGACAGCGCTATGGCGGCTGGGTGAGGCGTTGGTGCGGCTGCTCGCTCCGGTAATGAGCTTCACCGCGGAGGAGATTTGGGGATTCCTACCGGCCGTCGAAAGCCGTCCCGAGAGCGTGCATGTGACGTTGTTTCCACAACCGGAAGAACTCACGGGCGCGATATCCGGCGATCTGAATGTTGCCGCTCTGCAAAGCGATTGGGACACGCTGTTGACGATCCGCACGGAAGCTCTGAAGGTGCTGGAGACCGCTCGGGCGGAGAAAACAATCGGCGGCAGCCTGGAGGCGCAGCTTCATCTGGCGGCCCCCGCGACAGCTCTTTCCGGTGCTGGAACGCCATCGCGATCAGTTGCGCTATTTGTTTATCGTTTCGGATGTGGTGTTGGAGAAATCACCAGCCAGCAATGGCGACACTGGGCTGACGATTACGGTAAACCGCGCGCCAGGCCAGAAGTGCGAACGTTGCTGGAACTATTCGGTCCATGTCGGAGAAGACCAAGCGTATCCGACGGTGTGCGAACGTTGTAGCGCAGTCTTGTCAGAGATCGAGGCAACCGCGAGAGCACGCTGAGTGAACCCTGCTCACGAAGACGAGCTTCGACCGTATCGTAAAACAGGCTTTCCTGTGCTCCTTTCGGCAGGGTGACAGCGTCTAACAACTAGGAAGAGCCTCGAAGTTCACCATGCGAAAGTACTTCTTCTTCATTGCCGCTGCGGTTTTGCTGCTGGATCGCCTCGCCAAATGGTCGGTGGCCAGCAATATTCGTCCGCATAACAGCATCTCTGTAATTCCTGGTTGTTTTCAACTCACCCACGTGGAGAACACGGGAGCGGCGTTTGGCCTGTTCGCCGAGTCCACAGCGCAATGGAAGATTGGCGCGCTGGTCAGCTTCTCGATTATCGCGCTGATGGTGGTTTCGGCCTTGCTGTGGAAGCATAGCCACTCGCTCAGCACTACCACCATAGGCCTCTCGCTGATTCTGGGCGGCGCAACCGGCAACCTTTGGGACCGCATGATGACCGGGCACGTCGTGGACTTCCTGGATTTCTACGTCGGCAGCTATCATTGGCCGGCCTTCAATGTGGCCGACAGCGCGATCGTGATCGGCGCAATTCTGTTGGTGTCGGAGATTGTCTTCGCGAAGTCTGGCAATGAGGCCGTGAAAAGCAGCTCGTAAGGAGCTGTCAGCCGTCAGCTTGGAGGATAGGGGTTTGATTACCCGTATGGGAAGTGAAGGAGCAAAGCGTGGTGATTTTTGCGTCCTTGCCTGCCGGAGAATATGACGGGTTGGTCGACGCAATTATCTTAGGAACTCAAGGCCGTGCCAGAATCGACCTGAGCAACTGAGCACGGGCTGATGGCCGACGGCTGATAGCTGATAGCGGCTTTCTCACGGCGTCCCGTACACCCGCTTATAGACCTCGGTGTTGCGCACGATAGCCTGGACGTACTCACGGGTCTCGGTGAAGGGGATGGACTCGACGAATTCCTCTACGTCGCGAAAGTTACCTGACGCCCGCCAGTCTTCGACGCGGTCGGCGCCCGCGTTATAAGCCGCCAGTGCATACTCCGTCTGCCCTCCGAAGTGATCAATCATCTGGCGGAAATAGTGTGTGCCTAGTTCGATGTTCATCGTCGGATCGAGCAGCGAGTCGGTGCTGAAGTGGTGTAGCCCTTCTTTCTTGGCCTCGTCCTTCCCGGTTCTAGGCAGCAGTTGCATCAATCCGTAGGCGTTGGCGCGCGAGATCGCACCTGGATTGAACTCGGATTCCTGGCGGATGAGCGATGCTACTAAATAGGGATCAAGGCCGTTCTCTTCTGAGTACCGCCGCAGTGCATCCCAGTAAGGTCGCGGAAACAGGCCGTGCCAGTAGGGCGCAGGCAGTCCATCAACATCCATGGCGAAGTATCCCGCGATAGCGCGTTTCAAGGCCTGCAGCGCACGGTAGTAGTCGCCCCCGCTGGAGTAGATGCGCGCAATTTCCAACATCTCCCATGACGGACCGGTCGAGCTTCCCGCCTGCAATTCCCGCACAGCGAGATCGGTCATGCCAGCATTTTCCAGCAGCCGGGCACGCATGTAGTGAAGGTCGTCCTCGGGCGGGTCGACGACTTTTGAGTCGCCATCATAAGCCGGGGCCAAACCGATGTTCTGCAACGACGCCACCACAACAGCCGGGGCCGCCGGTAACGCCGCGAGTCGTTTACGCGCCAGCACGCCGTAGTAGTAGTTACGGTACCGCTCTCCAAGTTTCTGGTAGTAGGCTCGAGCTGCGCCGTACTGAGCCTCATCCTCGGCCATGCGTCCGCGCCAGTACATGGCGTTGGGAACTTCGTTGGTTCCCGGGTAGAACTCAATCTGCTCGTCAAAATATTTCTTGGCTTGCTCCTTGCGGTTCTGGCGATAGGTGAGCCAGGCGCATTTCCAATGAGCGTAGGCCGCCTTCGTTCCCGCCGGGAACCGCTCATGAAGCTCGCGATAATAATCGATGGCGCGGTCGTAATCCTTGCGCAACAGGTACATATTTCCCGCGGTAAACAAGGCCGATTCCAGCCACGGCGACTTGGGCGTGGTGCTACGCATGTGCTCCAAAATGGTGGTCAGGGCCGCTTCATCGTTGGCAGTGCGGGCAATCTCGGCCTGCTGGTACCACTTCTCGGCGCTGGCTTCGCTGCCATCGTCGGGAATGCGATCGAGCGCGGAGCGAGCGTCGCGGGTATCGCCGTCGTGGATGTAGCAATTGGCGAGCTGAATCAGAGCTGCTGATTGCTCGTTTGCTGGAGCGAGGTCCGCTAGTGCGCGGTACTCCTCGGCGGCGGCAGGGTAGCGACGCGCCTTATATAGCGACTCGGCACGCTTCAGATGCTCGGCGTAGGTAACCGGCGGAAGCGTGGCCGCCTCCGGAATCTTCTTCAAGTCGGCAGCGGCGTTATCGGCGGTGTAATGGGTCGCGTAATCGTAGTAAACATGGCGCAAGATGTCCGCCCCAGCCCGGCCTTGGCCGTCCTGCACATAGGCTTTGCCCAAGAAATATTCGGTCTCGGCGCTCGCAGGTATGCGGTGCGCTTCCAACAAGCGAATAGCTTCACTTGAGCGATTCGTCGCGAGCAACGCTCTCGCGTACGAAATCAACGCGTCGTGCGCATAAAGCGAGTCCGGAAAGCGAGTGGCGAAGTCGTGCAGATACGCAAACGACTCCTCAGGATTATTGCTGGCCACATACGAATTGCCGATGAAGAATGCGGTGTAATCTTTCAATTCGCCGATCTGCGGCTCTGCCTTCTGCAGGGCGGCGATTGCGGCGGGAAACTGTGCGTCGAGATAATGGGCGTATCCGATGGCGAACCAAGCCAGGGCTCCGGCCTCGGTTCCAGCATGAGCGTGCGCATAGTTTTCTACTCCGGCATAGGCGGCAGACGTGCGAAATTGTACAAGCTGCCGGGCCATCGGGCGCAAATCACTGGAAGCCACGAAGGTCCGCTTCATGCTGTGGGCGCGGGCGGCAGTTATCTTCTTGCGCGGCGCGTGGCGTTGATGAGCGGACGCCGATTTCCTGCTGGCCGGCTTCGTTGATTTATGGGTACTTGTACTAGAGGCAGACTTTTTCTTGTGGACCGTGGAGGTGCTGTCTTGTGCGCGCGCTCCGTTGCCCAGCAGGGCCAATACAGTGGCGAGGACGACGACTTTGAAGTGGCTGTGGGGATTCACCGGATTCAGTGTAACGCGATTTGTTCGAGGCCGGGCGCAAACAAATCATTTACGAAATGGATTCCCCGACCGTGACATCTGTTCGACTCGCCCGTCCGTATAATAGACGTAGTTCCACCAGAATCGTGTTTCAACGCGACAGGCAGCGGTCGCAAGATAAGCAAAATTTTGTTACCCCGGCTTTCCCGAATCCGCAGCCTTATAGGTACAATGGCTTCGGGAATTTTGTGGGGCGTAAACTACTCCAAATCGACGCAAGCAGCGCCCTTGGGGTGACCCCGGACTAAAATCCTGAATCTACACAAACATGGGAACCATCCAACCAAAGGTAGAACCGGCTAGCGATGAACTTTCGTTAGTCCACGCGGCCAAAGCCGGCGACATCAGCGCTTTCGAAGAGCTGGTGAAGCGGTACGACCGCAACGTTTTCCGGATCGCACAGCACATCACGCAGAACCGCGAGGACGCGGAGGACGTGGTGCAAGACGCTTTCCTGAAGGCGTACCAGAACCTGGCAAACTTCCAGGAGCAGTCGAAGTTCTACACCTGGCTGGTACGGATCGCGGTGAACGAAGCGCTGATGCGCTTGCGTCGCAGGCGTCCTGAGCGAATGGTTTCGCTCGATGAGGATATAAAGACTGAAGAGGATTCCATGCCGCGCGAAGTCGCGGACTGGTCTCCAAATCCGGAACAGCTTTACAACCAGGGTGAGTTGAAAGAGATCCTGGGCAAGACGATACAGGGGTTGCCGCCGAGTTTTCGGACGGTGTTTGTCTTGCGCGATGTTGAGGGGCTCTCCACCGAAGAGACGGCGGATGCCTTGGATTTGAGTATTCCCGCGGTGAAGTCCCGCCTCCTTCGGGCTCGGCTGCAACTGCGTGAACGGTTGAGCAAGTACTTCAAAAATCGTACTGGTGGAGATGGCAAACAGTGACCTGCTCTGATTTTCTGAAAGAGCTCACGGATTACCTTGATGACTCGATGGACGCTCAAACCCGGGCGGAATTGGAAGACCATCTTCAGTGGTGCCACAACTGCTACGTGGTCTGCAACACGACCAAGATGACCATTGAGATCTACCGCGACTCCCACCTTTATGAACTTCCTGACGACCTTCGCACCAAGCTAAGGACGGCAATTGTCTCCAAGTGTGAATGCCACAAGAGCCAATCTGGAGAGCCGCCGGTGCAAAGCGACTCCGCTATTACCAAGTAGTTTATTTTCACGAGTATACATTCTGATGTGTGGCGGGTCGGCAGAGCCCTCACGTGATCCGCCGCTCACCAAGCCCTGCACACCACCTAACTCATTCGGTCCGGCGGTCCGGCGATATGTATTGGGATTCTAGGATTGCGGCAGATCTGAAGGGAATGTACCAGCACATCTTGGGTGTTTGCCCAAAACGGGAGCGAGCGACCTGTTATGTCGAACCTTTTTCGTAGCCATCGAATCTAAAGACTCAGAAGTAGGTTAGCTAGCGCAAAGCGGTTAACCTAACTTTGGGGCCGCGACCGCCGTAAATTCTCGGTTCTCCTTTGCCGGGAATGAAGGGAGGCTTATGAGTCTTTTCGATCTGGTCTTCGGTTGTTCGCACCAGCATTGCAGCTTTCCTATCACAGTGAGAGGAAAACTTCGACGCAACGCAGCAGCTTCCGTCACGGGAACCTACGTCGTCTGTCTGGATTGCGGCAAAGAATTTCCTTACGATTGGAAGGAAATGAAGTTGGTTCGCTCTAAGACGGACAGTTTGTCAGCTCCCAACCCGATCACAGTCGAGCCTAAGAAAGCTGCGTAGTTTACGGAGTGAAGCAGTTTGCTCACGGCTGCGAGGAAACTTTAAGGGGAGTTAAGGGCGCTCGCTAGAGCGCCCTTCTATTAGGGTTTGTCGGTACTATGAATCACGCGGCTGAACTCGCGGCGGCCTAGGCATCCGGCTCACCTCTGTTCGCCGTCGTTCGCTTATCGAGTTTGCCCAGTTCCAAACGTCGCCCGCCGATTTCCCTGTCATGTTGCACCGGCATTGGGTCCTCGCTCGACAAGCTGGCAAACTCTGCCTCGCCGAGTGAGAAGACAACACGGTGGAGGCTCCACTCGCGTAGCGGCTGACCCTAAACATTTCGGATTGACATCCCCAGACACCGGCCGCAGAAAGGAAGTCACGTAGTAGTTGTTTCCCGATTTCCTGCATGAGCCGTGAATCAGGCTAATCGCAACAGGCAGGCGGAGAGACTGCGTAAAATAGTTCCATGGCAACCAATCCCAGCTCGCCTGTCTTCCAGCAGCCGACCGCAATGGAACGCCAGTTCAACCGCTTGTTTGGATTCCTGGTGGGTCTGGGGTTTGGACTGAAACACAATTACCTGCTTCAAGTTCGAGGACGAAAAAGCGGGCGGATCTATTCCACGCCGATTGATCTACTGGAGGTTGGCGGCAAGCGATTTCTGGTGGCGCCTCGTGGCCGCACACAGTGGGTGCGCAATGCCGAGGCAGCGGGCGAGATTGCGCTCAAGAAAGGACGTTCGCGGCAGAGCTATGGCTTGCGGCTGGTTGCTGATGCAGAAAAACCTGCATTGCTCAAAGCCTATCTGGACAACTTCAAGACAGCTGTACAGCGCTACTTTCCGGTTGCCGCTGGTTCCGCTGTCGAGCAGTTCACAAGTATCGCTGCGAGGTATCCAGTATTTGAGTTGATAGAAAAGTGACTGCTTCCCGGTCACAAAGCCATCTCGAGGTGATCTGGTTCGAACGCCCAAAACAAACCGGCGGTACGCGGCCGCCGGCATAAATAAGTTCGAGCGGCTACCATTGTCCTGCGCTGGCGATAAAGTCGTCATCGCGCCGTTGCAAGGTCGGACGATCGTCGCCATCCTTGCCAGGTTGGCCCTTGTCGCTGTCGGCAGTCTGAGTGCGCCGCAGCGTCGGTTTGGTGTCGTTCTTTTCCACGCCCTTCTTGCGGTTCTCCAGCGCCGCCAGCCGGGCCTTCACATCATTGAACTCGGAAGTGTTGAGGATATATTCCGGACGCGGGGGAAGGACGTCGCGGATCTCTTCCTGGGCCTTGAGAATTCGATCCGGAGTTGGCGGATGCGAAGCGAAGGCTTTGGAGATCGTACCCGGCTTATTCTTTTCCTGCGCCTCGATCTTCTCGAAGAAGGAGACGAAGGCCTGAGGATCGTAACCGGCCTTGTACATGTATTGCAGGCCTAGATAATCGGCTTGGGCTTCGAAGCCACGCGAGAACTTCATAAAGGCTAGCGGCATCGCCAGGCTCATGGCGGCATTGGCCGCCTCGTAGATGCCCCAGCTATTCACAAAGATGAGAGGAATGGAAGCCAGGCTAACGTAGTTGGCGCGGGTCATCTCGCGCGTCGCATGGCGCAGGATTACGTGGGAGATTTCGTGCCCCATGACGCCTGCCAGTTCGGCTTCATTGTCGGCCGCAAGAATCAGGCCGCTATTGACATAGAAGAATCCGCCTGGCAAGGCGAAGGCATTGATGTCGTCGGAGTCGATGACCTTGATCGTGAACGGCACCTTGGCATCAGAGTTACGAACCAGGTTCTGGCCGATGCGGTTCACGTACTCAACAATGACCGGATCCTGAATCATTCGCGCGCTTGACTCGACCATCATGGCGTACTGCTTGCCCATCTTGATGTCGGTATCGATTGAGTACCAATCGCCCAGGCTCTTTCCGGTCCCGCCCACTTTGCGATCGCCGATGTCATCGATATCGTTCTTGCCCTTATCGTGGGTCGCTTTGGGTGCGTCCTGTGTCGGCGCAGTGTTCGATGCGCTGTCGGCCGGGGCAGTCGGGATAGAGCTCGCGTCGGCCGCGGGTTGAGTTTGATCTTGTGTATTGCTCGGTGCCTGTGCTGACGGTGCCTGAGTTTGCGTGGTGTTCTGCGCAAACGAAGGAACGGCGAGGAGGACGCTCAACAGCATTACGGTTGCAACAGCGAGAGGGCGTGACTTCATGGGAAACTCCAGTGCCGAACGCTGAGCCACCTGGCCGGGGTGGTACTTGCGCTCATTATAGACTTGGAGCCGGTTTGTAGCACGTTGGATTCCCGGAAATCTCACCTGACACAAAGATTTTGCAAATCGGGTTAGAATAAGCGGTTCATCCCAGCAGGAGGTCCACCTCGGAAATGGCTACGTCAGCAGATTTGGCAACGCGAAGGGTTCAGGTGCAGCACTTCATCGATGGGCTGCGTCAGCTCAAGGAGGCCGACTTCAACGGCGTGAATGGCACGCTGCAATATCTGCGGCAGAATCCTGTCGATCCTGAATCGCTGGAGCCGTATCTGTTCTGGAATGCGCAGCACTATACCCGGAACCTGATTGACAAAACCAATCTTTATGAACTCTTGGCGATCTGCTGGGAGGTCGGCATGTGCAGCTCGATCCATAATCACCAGGGACAAAATTGTTGGATGGCTGCGCCGATCGGCCGGCTCGCCGTGCAGAACTTCCGCCTACTGTCCGAGGACCTTGGCGCCCATCGTTGCAACATTGTTCCCACTAATGTCGTCGAGATAACGCCGGCGAGTCCGGTGGCTGTCGATCCACTCAATCCGGTGCATGACGTTCGCAATCCGCGTGAATGGGGACAGCGCGCTGTGAGCCTGCACATTTACTCACGCCCGTTCGACAGTTGCATTGTTTATTCGGTGGAGCAGGGCAGTTGCGGCCAGATTGCCCTGAACTATACGTCGATGTACGGAAAGCTGGTGCAGAGCTTATAGCCCACCTGCCGACCTTCTGTGACGCATCGTCGCGAAGTTCAGATCAGAGACTTTATGATCAGACGGCCATGCCGCGGAACGCAGCGGATCCTCACATTGATGAGTGCCTATTCCCGCGAAGCAAGATGAAATCAAACCGAGTGAATCTGCGGATTGAACCTCACCTTTGCATAAACCGATACACTAGTCCCGCTAAGCGGGATGGAAGATGATAGCCCCTTGCTTCAGCGGTGAATATACGAGTCTTCCGTCAAACAGCTAATCGTGAAGTTGTCTAGCCCGGATGAACACCGGGAGAGTTGCTTGGAAGCGTCACTGGGCCGCCTCGGCAAATCATCGTGCGCATGGCCTTGTGTACGGCAGGAGAAATAATGCAAAAACGCAAACTTGGAAAAAGCAATCTGGAAGTATCGGCCATCGGGCTGGGATGCATGGGAATGAGCTTTTCCTACGGCCCGCCCAAGGATAAGAAGGAGATGACCGATCTTCTCCATGCCGCAGTGGACCGCGGCATCACGTTCTTCGACACTGCGGAGGTGTACGGCCCATTCCTGAACGAAGAGCTTGTGGGTGAAGGGCTGGCTCCGTACCGCGGGCAAGTGGTGATTGCCACCAAGTTCGGGTTTGATTTAGGTGGCAGCGACAATCGGCCGGGAGCACCGGGCGTGAATAGCCGACCCGAGCAGATCAATCGGGCCGTGGAGGGTTCGCTTAAACGGCTCCGGGTCGAGACGATCGATCTCCTCTATCAGCATCGGGTTGACCCGAACGTGCCCATAGAAGATGTTGCCGGCACGGTGAAGGAACTGATCCAAGCCGGTAAGGTCAAGCACTTCGGACTTTCCGAGGCAGGCGCAAAGACGATTCGTCGCGCCCACGCCGTCCAGCCGCTAACTGCGCTTCAGAGCGAATATTCGCTTTGGTTCCGGGAGCACGAGAAGGAAGTGCTGCCCACCATTGAGGAACTCGGAATCGGCCTGGTGGCCTACAGCCCTCTAGGCAAGGGCTTCCTTACGGGCAAGATCGACGAAACTACGACGCTCGAGAGCACCGACTTCCGCAGCACCCTCCCGCGCTTCACGCCGGAGGCGCGGAAAGCCAATAAGGCCCTGGTCGATCTGATTGGATCGATCGCGGCGCGGAAGAAGGCCACCCCGGCACAGATCGCGCTCGCCTGGGTGCTGGCGCAAAAGCCGTGGATCGTTCCAATTCCAGGCACGACGAAGCTAAACCGCCTCGAAGAGAACATTGGAGCGCTGGCAATACAATTAACGCCCGAAGACCTGCGCGACATCAGATGCCGCAGCATCGAAGATCACCGTGCAAGGAGACCGGTATCCCGAGAAGCTGATGAAAATGACCGGGCTGTGAACGGCGCCGGAGCTTTCTTCGGCCTGATAGTTAGGCGAGGAGTGCAAATGCCAATGCAGAACGATGCTCTAAAGGACCGGCTTTCCCGGTATCGCGAAATTGCGATTAGTGTCACCGGGCGAAAATCAGGACGCACCATCTCAATACCAATCTGGTTCGTATGGGACGACGAGAACCTGTACCTGCTGCCGGTTCAGGGGTCGGACACACAGTGGTACAGGAACGTACTCAATAACCCGCTGATTCGAATCGCCGCGCGGGATGCAAAAGCCGATTTCAAGGCTGTCCCTATCACCGACGCCAAACAAGTGGCGTCCGTGGTTGAGAAATTCCGCGCGAAGTATGGGGCCAACGACGTGAAAAAGTACTATTCAAGGTTCGACGTTGCCGTCCGTGTTCAGACGCGTTGATGGTGCGCCAATACCGCTGCTGGCTTGCTCTTAAGCGGGACCATTCAAGGCCATAGGGCAGCCAGGTAACAACCCATCAATTGAGGACATACAAAATGGAAATCAAGAGAGTTGGCTCTCAACCTTCCGCCAAGGGGCCATCCGAATGGTTCACCGGCACGGTGCGAATCGATCAACTTTTTCAGGCACCCGACCCGGCATTTGTTCAAGGCGCCAGCGTAACCTTCGAGGCCGGCGCGCGAACCGCATGGCATACGCATCCTCTAGGTCAGACGCTCATCGTCACCGCCGGGATGTGGCCGTGCGCAACGATGGGGCGGCGCGATCGAGGAAATACGGCCCGGTGACGTGGTCTGGTTCTCGCCGGGCGAGAAGCACTGGCATGGGGCTACGCCGGCCACAGCCATGACGCACATCGCCATTCAGGAGAAAAAGGACGGCAAGGTGGTTGACTGGATGGAGCACGTCACCGAGGAACAATACCGCAAGTGAATCCGGCATAGGAAAACTGAAACGTCATGACACACTTGCTATGCAGGAACAACGTATCCGACTTTGCAAAGTGGAAGAAGGTGTTCGACTCGCACGCCCAGGCGCATCGAGAGGCTGGGCTCAAGTTGCAGCATGTTTGGCGAGGCACTGAGAACCCGAACAATGTATTCTTCATGTTCGAGGTCGTCGACATGAATAAGGCGCTGGCATTCATCCAAGCACCAGAGGCAGCGGAAGCAGGAAAGGCGTCGGGAGTTATTGATGACGAATATCATTTCGTCGAGGACACCGCTGGCTACTGATTTTCCCTGCAATTTCTTAGTTGGTAGTCTTCGGCGGGGTGGGCGAGTCCTGCCGTGAATCAGCCGTTTTAAGGACCTCGATGCGTGTCGCTCGCCACTCCCCGTCGCTTCCCTGTTCCGCAGTCACTCGAACTTCCGCTCCCGCGGTCAGTGCCGCCTGAGCTTTGGACCGACGGCTTACGGCAGGGATGCTCTGGTCGTAGTCCACATGCGCATGCGAAATTTCCACGCGACGAATCATTCCGTTGCGCCCCTGGACGTAAATCCAGTTTGGATCTACCGCGCTCTGGGCGCCTTCCACGATCTTTCCTCGGAATGAGCCCGAAATAGCCGCACTTGGGATAGCAAACAGAATCAGCATGGCCGCCAATACAATGAGACCGAACTGAGTAACACGCATGGTTTCTTCGATGCAGGAATGTGAACGGCCGCAGAGAAATTCGAGTTTCATATCCCACGTTTGGGGAATGCCGATTACTCCGCGACCATTGAATTCGCTAGGTGCCATGCATTTGAGTTCCTATAATTAGCTTGTGGGCGTTTGCCCGGACTCTTACGTTCTTTTCTATAGCGAGGCGGTAATGACAGTCATTAAGCAAGACGATCTTATCCAGAGCGTTGCCGACGCTCTGCAGTACATTTCCTACTACCACCCGGTCGATTTCATCCAGAGCCTGGCGCGAGCCTATGACAAAGAGCAGTCACCCGCCGCCCGCGATGCCATCGCGCAGTTACTGATCAACTCTCGCATGTGCGCCGAAGGCCATCGGCCGATCTGCCAGGACACCGGCATCGTGACCGTCTTCCTCAAGATCGGCATGAAGGTGCAGTGGGACGCGACCATGAGCGTAGAGGACATGGTCAACGAAGGCGTGCGCCGCGCGTATCTCCACGAGCACAACAAGCTGCGTGCCAGCGTGCTGGCCGATCCGGCCGGCGAGCGCAAGAACACCAAGGACAACACCCCCGCCGTCGTGAACATGACGATCGTTCCCGGCGACAAGGTTGACGTCATCGTCGCAGCAAAAGGCGGCGGGCTCGGAAGCCAAGTCGAAGTTCGTCATGCTGAATCCTTCTGATTCCATTGTCGAGTGGGTGCTGAAGACGGTGCCGACGATGGGCGCGGGCTGGTGCCCTCCGGGGATCATCGGCATCGGCATCGGCGGCACGGCGGAAAAGGCCATGCTGTTGGCCAAAGAAGCGCTGATGGAGCCGATCGACATTCAGGAGCTTATTGCTCGCGGACCGAAGACCACGGCCGAGCGGCTGCGAGTTGAGCTGTACGACAAGATCAATAAGCTGGGCATTGGCGCGCAAGGACTTGGCGGGCTGACCACGGTGCTCGACGTCAAAGTGAAGGACTATCCCACTCATGCCGCCAACCTGCCGGTAGCCATGATCCCGAACTGCGCAGCCACGCGTCACGCGCACTTTGTGCTTGATGGCTCCGGGGCGGTTGCACTGAAACCACCTTCGCTAAAGGATTGGCCCGAGTTGACCTACAACCCGGCAGGCGCACGGCGCGTGAACCTGGATACCGTTACGCGTGAAGACGTGGCAACGTGGAAAACTGGCGAAGTGATTCTGCTCAGTGGCAAGCTGCTCACCGGCCGCGATGCTGCCCATAAGCGCATGACTGAGATGCTCAAGCGCGGCGAACAGCTTCCGGTGGATTTCACCAATCGCTTTATCTACTACGTGGGGCCGGTCGATCCGGTGCGGGATGAAGTTGTGGGCCCTGCTGGGCCAACTACGGCCACGCGCATGGACAAATTCACGCGTCAGATGCTGAAGGAGACCGGCCTGCTCGGCATGGTGGGCAAATCGGAACGCGGACCGGAAGGCATCGCAGCCATTCGCGACCACAAAGCGGTTTACCTGATGGCGGTGGGCGGCGCCGCTTACCTGGTCTCGAAGGCCATCAAGAAGTCGCGCGTGCTGGGCTTCGCCGACCTCGGCATGGAAGCCATCTACGAATTCGAGGTCGAGGACATGCCCGTCACGGTCGCTGTGGATGTGAACGGCAACTCCGTCCACGAAAGCGGCCCGAAGGAGTGGCAAGCCAAGATCGCGGAGTTGGTGGAGATCGGGTAGCTCGGCGGGAGTGGCGATTCAACTAAGCCAATACGTTGACGAGCCAACGCTTCCTGCGTTACAGCGCTTGTTGCCGAGCGTTCCGTTTCAGACGATATTCACGCCACTGTCCGGGACGGCAGACAGATCGCTAAGCTTCGTATTGCCTGTGCCAGCAGAGGCCGAACACGGCCTGGCAGAGGGGGACACCTGGTACCGGAATGAAGACCTCGGTTACGCAAAAATTGGCGGCAAATGGGGCATCGCTCTTCGAACGGTATCAGGGGACTATCAGTATCCTGAGCATGAGAACGTTGAAGAGTGGTTATTCAATGACGCACCGCGCTCATTGCGGCTTTCCGCGATCGGATACGTCGCGGAGCTACTTGACGCTTTGAGTAAAGAGGCAGACGAAACCACGAAGAAGCTAAAGGCCAAGCTTGCAGAAGCGCAATCCGTTGCCACAGCAGTCAAGGAAGCACCTGTGGATCTGGCCAACGAGGAGAATCAAACCGGCAAACGGCCTGGAGGGCAGAAAAAATGAATACTTCTGCATTTTTTCCGGCTGTGCCGGTAAGTCTTGCAATTGTTGTGGTAGTCCTCTTCGTAGTTGGCGGATTGGTTTTCTATGCCTTGCGCGTGAAAGGCGATGTGCGGGCAGAGTTTTCACACGGCTCTACAATGTTTAGGTTGGAAGCGAAGAGCCGCGCTACTGCGAAGGGTCGCCGGTCTGTGAAAGAGTGATTGGATCCTGCGGGTGCGCTGGCGCACCCCTTGTCGCGCCAGCGCAAGCTAACTTGCCTAGGAATGTAACTCGTCCAGCTTCTTCCACAAAGGATCGAGAGGAATTTCAATCGACGGATTTGTGATCAGAAGCTTGTCAACCGGCTGCCAGCCTCCCTGGCTGCTGTCAAAGGCCTTGTGGCGCATGGGATCAATTACCCAGACGTTCGCAACACCCATGGCACGGTAATCGTCCAGCCGCTGTTGACAGCGCGAAACGCGGTCTTCGGGTGAGAGCACCTCGATTACCGCGACCGGCGGGCGGCTTAGGACACCTTCAAATGGAGCATTGAGCGGAAGGATGGCGATATCGGCAACACGCATCCGCGTCGGCGACACGCGCATTCTGATCTCCGGACAGGCTTCTAATTTCCATTGTTCCTCGTACTTTGCTAGCCACTTGATAAAGAACGCCTGTACGATTGAGTGCTCTTTCTCGCCCACGTTGCGCTCCTCCAGTTCGCCATCCACATAATCGCAGTCTGGCTCGTAATCCGTCCTGAGATATTCTTCGAGCGACACTTGGGTCGTAGCCATCGTGGGTACTCCTGGCGAAAGTTTACCATTACCGGCCCGGTGCCCCATCCTTGTCACACTCTTTTGGCGACAGGGTGGACCTGCTTCACTCGACAAAACCGAGCTCCTCGCAGGATCATCTCTAGAGGGAGCTGATCATGCCCACAGATGGTACGAAGTCCACCCGCACCGAAAAAGATTCTCTCGGCCTGAAGGAAATTCCCGGCCACGTTTACTACGGAATTCAAACCGCGCGCGCGATCGAGAACTTTCCCATCAGCGGACTGCGTGCACACCCCTCGCTGATCCGTGCCATCGCGATGGTGAAGCAGGCGGCCGCCCTCGCCAATCGTGAACTCGGCCTGGTCGATGAGAAGACCGCGAACGCCATCATCGAGGCCGCGAAGGAAGTTCAACAGGGCAAGTGGGAC
This sequence comes from uncultured Acidobacteriaceae bacterium, assembly GCA_963772895.1. Classification (GTDB taxonomy): domain Bacteria; phylum Acidobacteriota; class Terriglobia; order Terriglobales; family Acidobacteriaceae; genus Bog-257. The sequence goes on along the minus strand of CAVYZB010000009.1, from coordinate 163,009 downwards.
GAGCACTTTGTGGTCGACGTTTTCCAGGCGGGCGCGGGCGTCAGCTTCCACATGAATAGCAACGAGGTGATTGCCAACCGCGCCTCGGAGTTGCTAGGCGGCAACCTAGGTGAATACAAACACGTCCATCCCAACGATCATGTCAACTACGGGCAATCGACAAACGACGTCTTCCCTACCGCCATGCGTCTCTCCACGCTGCTCGAATTAGACAAGCTGTATCCCGCGCTCGATGGGTTGATTGCGGCGCTGGATGAAAAAGGCAAAGAGTTCCACCAGGTCCTGAAGTCGGGCCGCACCCACATGATGGATGCGGTGCCCATGCGGCTAGGCCAGGAGTTTCACGCTTACGCAGGCGCGATCAAGCGCGCGAAGAAGTCGATCGAGCAACAATCGGAGCTATTGCGTGAGGTTGGGCTCGGCGGCTCGGCGGTCGGCACGGGCATTAACACGCATCCCGATTATCGCGAGAAGGCGATCGCCAACCTGGCGCGCATCTCGGGACAGAAGCTGCACGTTGTGGACGACATGCGCTATGCCATGCAATCCAACCTAGCGATGTCGTCGGTCAGCTCGGCGTTGCGCAATCTGGCGCTGGAGGTCATCCGCATCTCCAACGATCTGCGGCTGCTCTCGTCGGGTCCGAATACCGGACTGGCGGAAATCAACCTGCCGGCGTTACAGCCGGGTTCGTCTATCATGCCGGGCAAAATCAATCCCGTGATGGCGGAACTGGCCGCGATGGTTTCCTTCCAGGTTGTCGGCTACGACACCACAGTTGCGCTTGCGGTGCAGGCCGGGCAGCTCGAACTCAACGTCATGATGCCGGCCATGGCTTACAGCGTCCTAACGTCGATCACCATCATGACCAACATGCTGCGCCAGCTCACCGAGTTCTGCATCAAGGGCATCACGGTCAACGAGAAGCGCACCGACTACTACGTCCAGAGCACCGTGTCGCTGGCCACAGCGCTGAACCCGTACATCGGCTACGCCAAAGCGGCGGAAATCGCGAAGGAGTCGGTGAAGACCGGAAAGTCCATCATTGAGATTGCACGTGAACGTGGCGAACTGACCGAAGCAGCAGATCAAGGAGATTCTTGATCCCGCGCGCATGACCGAGCCGGCGCGGCCGCTGGACGCGGCGAAGGAACGGGAAAAGATCAAGGCGAAGTAGCTAAGCGCATTGGATACCGGGGTACCTGCGCGCCACCCAAGATTGATTGGAACTTTATGCTGCACGCCGGCTGAAAGTCCTCAGCGAAAAGCGAATCGCGAAAAGCGGCTCCTAGTACGCCCACTTCAGCAGCGTCGCCCCGGAAGTGAATCCCGCTCCCACGGCCGCCAGCAGAACTGTGTCGCCCTTCTTCAGTTTGCCTTCGTCAATGCGCGGTCTGCATTGCCAGAGGAATGGTTCCTGCCGTGGTATTGCCGTAGCGATCAATGTTAACGATGACTTTCCCGATTGGCATCTTGAGACGGTCCGCTGTGGCCTTGATGATGCGCATGTTAGCCTGGTGAGCGATGAAGCAATCCACGTCCTGGCCGGTAAGACCGTTCTTACGCAGGACGCGCTCCGTCATCTCCGACATTTTCTTCACTGCATACTTGAAGACTTGTTGTCCATCCTGATGAATATAATGCATCTTATTGTCTACGGTCTCGTGGGATGCAGGGTGCAAACTTCCGCCGCCCGGCATGTAGAGGTACTGGCCCCCCATTCCCTCGATCTGGGCCTCGGTGTCGATGATTCCGTCCTCCCCCTCTTCCGCTGGTTCCAGCAGTACGGCACCCGCACCGTCGCCGAAGATGATGCAAACCGCGCGATCAGTAAAGTCGGTCATCGAGGAGTTCACGTCCGCGCCGATGACCAGCACCTTCTTGTACCGTCCGGACTCGATGAACTGGGCGCCCGCATTCAGCGCGTAGACGAAGCCCGAGCATCCCGCCGAAACGTCGAAGCCCCAAGTCCGCGCGATACCGAGTTTGTGTTGCACCAGGCATGCCGTCGAGGGATACATCATGTCCGGGGTGACCGTTCCCACCACGATCAACTCCACTTCCTGAAGATCGAAAGGATGCGACAGGACCAGCCTCTTGACCGCTTCAACCGCTAAGTCGCTGGCTGCTACGCCTTTGTCCACCAGGTGGCGCTCGCGAATTCCGGTGCGTTCCAGGATCCACTGGTCAGTGGTGTCCACCATTTTTTCGAGGTCTTTGTTGGTGAGAACGCGAGGCGGAACGTAGGTACCCAGCGCGGTAATCTTGGCGCGACGAGGGTTTGGCAATAGAGTTCTCCCGAAACAATATGAGTAGTAAGGAATGCTCGTTCATTCTGAACGATGCATCGGGGAAAGTCTATGGAGGGCAACTTTTTCGCGATTCGCTACTGCGTTGCAATTTAACCTCAGAGAAATGTGGAAACGGAAAAGGCGAAAAGCGATCAGCGAAAAGCGTTTCAAAAAGCCAGGCGCCAGTTGACCGCTGCACCCGCACTAGCCTGCTACCGTTGCTTCCTTCCGGACCTGGCGGGATTCACAAGATTGCGTTGCGCGGGACCAGCGCCCGACCATTCAATATAACATTCTCGTGCGGCCGCATGACGGACCTATGGAGCGTGGGAGTTCGAGCTTGCCTGCTTCAGGAGCCGCCGAAAACAATGGTAAAATAATGAAATTGCATGCAGCCCAAAACCGATTCTGTAGCCCTGCTCGAAATCCCTGAGACCGCGACCCGCACAGATGCCGCGCATCTGGGCGAGCCCCGATTTGATCACAGCACCGCGGCTGCTCCCAAAAAAATTGGATTCGTAAGCTTAGGCTGTCCCAAGAACCTCGTGGACAGCGAGGTGATGATGGGTCTGCTCTCTGAGGGCGGAGCGCAGATCACTGCCCGCGCGCAGGACGCTGACATCATTGTCGTTAATACCTGCTCATTCATCGACTCGGCCAAGCAGGAATCGGTGGACACGATTCTGGAGATGGCCCAACACAAGACCGCAGGACGGGCGCAAAAGCTCATCGTCGCCGGCTGTTTGGTCGAGCGCTACCGCAACGAAATCCGGAAAAACATTCCTGAAGTTGACGCGGTAGTGGGGACTGGCGAGCTTCAGCAGATTCTGAACGCTGCGGGAATAGCAACTCCATCGCTTGCCGACTCTCCGTTTTTGATCTTGAACTCGCGTTCTGAGGGCGATGCCCGCGAGGCTGCCGGCCGGTTCTCAAAAGCCGAATGGGATGGTGCGATTGCCGATCTGCCCAATTATTTGTACGACGAAAACACGCCTCGCCTATTGGCCACTCCCAAGTATTCGGCCTACATCAAGATTGCCGAGGGCTGTGATCATCCCTGCTCGTTTTGTATCATCCCGCAGTTACGCGGCAAATTTCGTTCGCGGCGGTTCGAGTCGGTAGTCGCCGAAGCGCAGCGTCTCGCCGAACAAGGCGTACGTGAGATCACGCTGATTGGACAAGACACTACCTGCTACGGAGAAGATCTCGGTCTGAAAGATGGTTTGGCTCTACTGTTGGAGCGCCTAGCGCAAATCGAGAAATTGCGCTGGGTCCGCTTTCTCTACGCTTATCCCAACAAGATCACGAGCAGGTTGCTGAAGACAATTGCAGCGCATGAGAAGATTTGCTCGTATATTGATGTGCCGTTGCAACACGCCGCGCCTGAGGTTTTGAAGCGCATGAAGCGTGGCGCAGGCGCGGAGATATTCTTGCGCTCAGTGGAGAAAATGAGGCGCGAGATTCCGGACCTTACGCTGCGCACGTCGTTCATCGTCGGCTTCCCCGGCGAAAGTGTAGACGACTTCGACCAGCTTTGCCAATTCGCGCGCGATGTCCAATTCGACTGGCTGGGAGTGTTTGGCTACTCCGACGAAGAAGGAGCAGGCGCTTTTGCACTGGCCGATAAAGTCCCGCAGAGAGAGATCCAGCGGCGCCGTAAGAAACTTATGTCCCTGCAGAAACAGATCAGCCGCAAGAAAAAGCGCGCCTTGGTGGGACGCCAGTTCGACTTGCTCATGTCGGGTTCCTCAGCTGAAACCGACATGCTGTGGGAAGGCCGTACGGCGATGCATGCTCCCGAGATTGATGGCATGGTTTACGTGAACGATTTTGGAGATCGCGAAGGCATTCGCGAAGGCGCGTTCTACCGCTGCGAGATCACCGAAGCCTACGACTACGACCTAGTGGCGCGCCTAGTATAGGAGAGCTGTCAGCACCCAGCCTTCCGCCAAGACGCGGTTGCGGCTGCTACTTCGTTATACGGATTTCGCCGCATGTTGTGGGTAAAGAGGTTGTTAGATCGTTCGCAAAACAGCAAAACGGCAGCTCGCATCAAATCCATGGCGCCAGATGCCAGTGCTAGATACCAGATGTGAACTGGAGTGGCTGAATGCTGAGTGCTGGTCATGGCAAAGAAACGCGTTCGCAGCTTACGTTGTCCGACATGCAGAAAGATCGTTTTGGCGAATGATCCGGAGTACCCTTTCTGCAGCGAACACTGCCGTGCAATTGACCTTGGCAAGTGGGCAAGCGGCGGTTATGTCATCTCCACTCCATTGAACGACCCGGAGACCGACGATTCCAACTACCCGAACCAACGAAGCAAAAAGTCATAGTAAACCGGGGCTGATCGGTCCTCCGGCTCCGAGATGGGCCAACCTGATCGCCACGTTCTTCGGCGTCGGTCGGTTACGGCCTGGCCCGGGTACATGGGGCTCGCTGGCCGCGGCCTTGTTATGGTGGTTGTTGGCCTCGCATCTGCCGCCAACAGCTCGAATCCCGGTGATTGCGGTGCTGATCGGGCTGGTGGTGGCGATTGGAATACCCGCCGCAACCCTTGAAGCCCGCGGATGCGGTGAGAAGGATCCGTCACATGTCGTCATTGACGAAGTTGCAGGGCAACTGCTCACTCTGATTCTGTGTCCCATCGTGTGGCAAGCATTGCTCGCTGGCTTTATACTTTTCCGTGCGTTCGATATTGTTAAGCCGCCCCCGGTGCGTAGCTTGGAGCAGTTGCCGGAAGGAACTGGAATTGTGGTGGACGATCTTGGTGCAGGCATTTACGCCCTGATTGTCCTGCAGTTATTGCTTCACTTTGGGATAGTGCGGTGAAGGCAAGCGCGCGGCCTTAACTGACTCGATACGAGATTGGCATATGGTGGAACGGAAAACGGGTGCAAAAAACGTGAACGGCAAACCCCACATCGATTCCATCGATCCCAGGTGCGCTCTGCCGGGAGGCGAAATTCGCATCAGTGGCACGGGACTTCGTCCAAAGGAACTGCGACGTCCACAGGTGCGATTTGGCGACGTGGATGGCTCCATCATCATCAGCTCGGAACAGTTCATTGTGGCCCGCGTACCCGACGGCGCCGCGTCAGGCGAAGTTGTGGTCGCCACGAATGGTCACAAAAGCAATCCAGGGGAAGTGAGGGTTGGTGCGCCCATCGCGGAAAATCTCCATCCGGTGGCCAATCCGGCCATCGACCAAGACGGCAACCTCTATGTCACGTTCTCTGGATCGCGCGGACAGAAAGTACCGGTTGCCATCTACCGGATCGACAATAACTACAACGTGAAGCCGTTCGTGCATGAAATGATGAACGCCACGGGTATGGCTTTCGACCACGCGGGCAATCTCTATGTTTCCTCGCGTTATGACGGCACGGTGTACCGGGTGGCACAGAACGGCACGATGACTTCCTATGCCGAAGGAATGGGCGTTGCTACCGGAATTGCCTTCGACCCTGGCGGAAATCTCTACGTCGGGGATCGCAGCGGAACCATCTTCAAGATCGATCGGGACCGCCAGATCTTCGTCTTCGCCATGCTGGAGCCGAGCGTTTCTGCCTATCATCTTGCCTTCGGTAACAACGGAAATCTGTATGTCACCGGCCCTACGACTTCCAGCTTCGACGCCATTCAGCACATCGATCCTCACGGCGCGGTGAGCGTCTTCTACCGCGGCCTAGGCCGTCCTCAAGGAGTGGCAGTGGATGTTAACGACAACATCTATGTCGCGGCCTCGCTCAATGGCCGTCGCGGTGTTGTACGAGTTACGCCCGATCGTAAGGCGTCGTTGGTTGTATCGGGACAAAATCTGGTCGGCCTGGCGTTCGCTCGCGGCGCCTCGGCCGTACTCGCCACCACCACCGGCGTGCATCATCTCTCCTGGGACATCGAGGGCCGGCGACTGATTCCGGAAAACTAACAGTTAGCATTTAAGCGTTTGGCCGTTAGCACTTGGCTTTGTATCCGATCAAAAGCAACCGAATGCTATGCCGACGCGCCTAAGCAATAGTTACTTTACCTCCGACGGCTGAATGCTAAGTGCTAACGGCGAATGGCTGAATGCTAGACTGAATCTGTGATCGCCGAAATTATTGCCATCGGCTCGGAGATGCTGACTCCGTACCGGCAAGACAGCAATTCCCTGTTCCTTACCGAGCGCCTTAATGAGTTAGGCATTAGCGTCGCTTTCAAGACGGTAGTCGGCGACAACAGCGACCATCTTACGGCAGCGGCGCGCACCGCGATCGGTCGCGCCGACATTGCCGTCTTCATGGGTGGCTTGGGACCGACGCAAGATGACATGACGCGGGAGAGTGTGGCCGCTGCGCTGGGAATTCCATTGAAGCGCGATCATGCGGTAGTAACCGCGATGTACAAGAGATTCGCCGAACGTCGTATTCAGATGCCAGCGAACAATGCGCAACAGGCAGACGTGCTTCAGGGCGCTGAACTGTTGCCAAACTCCAAAGGTACGGCGCCCGGACAGTGGCTGGAAACTTGTGTCAACGAACAACGGAAGATTGTCGTGCTGCTTCCTGGGCCGCCGCATGAGCTTCACGAGATGTGGGAGCGGCAGTGTATGGATCGCCTGCGTGCCCTGGTGCCGCCAGCGGCGATTGCCTCCCGAGTACTGAAGACCGCAATGCTGGGCGAGTCGGCCGTAGATGAACGCACGGCTCCCATCTACAAGAAATACCCCCATATCGAAACGACAGTGCTATCCGGCCAGGGACAGGTCGAATTCCATCTACGCGCGACGGCGGCCACTAAGGAAGAGGCCCGAGCGGAAGTGGATCGGCTTGCCGGTGAGTTGGAAGACGAACTCGGGGACGCAGTATTCTCCTCGGCAGGCGAATCGCTGGAGGAGATCGTCAGTTATTACCTGCAGATGCGCAACGCAAAACTGGCGGTGGCCGAATCGTGCACCGGAGGGATGATCGCCGAGCGGATCACATCGGTGCCCGGAAGCTCGCGCTACTTCCTGGGCGGTGCGGTCGTCTACTCCAACGACTTGAAGACGCTGTTTGCCGATATTCCTCCGCTAATGATGGAAGCGCACGGTGCAGTAAGCAGAGAAGTGGCTGTGGCTCTGGCAGAAAATATTCGCGAGATTTGCAACGCCGATATTGGCGTCGGGGTCACCGGCATCGCCGGCCCTGGCGGTGGCACGGAGGAAAAGCCGGTGGGTCTGGTATACGTTGCAGTCACCAACGGTCATCAGCGGGAGGTAGTGCAGCGACGTTTCTTTGGAGATCGTGATCGCGTTCGCCGATGGGCGAGCCAGCAGGCGCTCGACCTGGTGCGTCGCATGCTTATGTAAGTTTATGCGTCTCTTCATAGCACTTGATATTGACCCCGGTATACGCGAGCGCATCACCGAGTTCCGCAATCAAATGCGACTGTTGGTTCCTGATGTTCGCTGGGTAGCCCCGGAGACATTCCACATTACTTTGCAGTTCCTAGGGGAGACAAAGAAACTCGATGAGATCCAGTGCGCCTTGCAATCTGTAGGAGGCATGCCAATCGAGTTAGCTTTCCGCGATGCCGGCTTCTTTCCCTCCGCGAAATCACCGCGAGTATTCTGGGTTGGGATTGAGGCGGATGAGCGTCTATCCGAAGTAGCGAACTCAATTGGACGAACGCTTCAGCCGCTTGGATTCGAGCGGGATGCCGGTCCCTTCAAACCTCATTTGACACTGGCCCGGGCAGGCAGCGGACGTCCGCGGCCGGTTACGGAAGAACATAGCGCACCGGCCCTGCACCTGGTGAGAGCCAAACTCGCAACCCTCGGGCCACTGGAGTTCGGTACAATGACCGCGCACGAGTTCTGTCTCTACGAGAGCAAGCTCTCGCCGTCGGGTGCGCAGTACACAAAGCTGTCGCGCTATCCGCTGCGATAGGGCTCTTGCAAGCGCATAACCTTGACCAAACTCACGCTCACGATCGTTGCGGTTTCCTACCTGCTGGGCTCGATACCGTTTGGCTACCTGCTAGTGCGCCTTTTTCGCGGGCAGGATGTGCGCGCTACCGGCAGCGGAAATATTGGTGCCACGAATGTTGCGCGCACCGGCTCGAAGGGCCTGGCAATCGCAACCTTGTTCCTCGACGCGTTGAAGGGCTATATCGCGGTGGAGTTTGCCTTTTGGATTGCGGAGTCGCATCGATTTACGGTCAGCAGCATCCAACCCAGCCTCTACGATTTTTCTCCGCAGCCGCTCGACAGCCGTACGATTTTTCTGCTCGCGGCGGTTGCTGCATTTTGCGCGATCCTGGGGCACATGTTTACGGTGTGGCTCCGCTTCAAGGGGGGCAAGGGAGTAGCAACTGCCGCTGGCGCTTTCCTGGCGCTCGCGCCCAAGTGCCTGCTGCTCTCAATACTCTTATTTGCGGTCGTCTTCGCACTGACGCGATATGTTTCTTTGGGCAGCATTGCTGCGGCCGCGTCATTTCCCTGGTTGGTTCTATGGCTTAACCCTGCGGAACGAAGCACCGCTCCCATCCTCTTGGTAATTACAGCTGCGTCCGCGCTGGTGATTGCGCGACATAAAGACAACATCCGGCGCCTGTTCTCGGGCACGGAAAACCGGTTCCGCTGAAAGAGACCTGCTCGTGAGCGAGATTGCAGTTATTGGTGCTGGAGCGTGGGGTACGGCAATAGCCACGGTTTTGGGCCGCAAACAGACCCACCACGTCCGCCTGTGGGCGCATGAGGCCGAGGTACGTGAAAGCATCCGACATCACCACATCAATGACTTGTTCCTGCCCCAACAGCGCATTCCGGAAGCGGTCGAATGCACCAATAGTCTCGAAGAGGCGCTACAGGATACGGCGATCGTGGTCAGCGTCATGCCGTCGCATCATACGCGCCGAATATTCCAAGCTATGTTCCCGCACCTCCGGCCAGAGATGCTCTTTGTCAGTGCGACCAAGGGTATCGAAAATGATTCCCTGCTGCGCATGACTGAGGTAATCACGCAGGTACTTAACGACTCAGCCGGCTTCGTACCGCGTATCGGAGCGTTAAGCGGGCCTAGCTTCGCCAAGGAAGTCGCCAAAGGAGACCCTACCGCAATCACTATTGCCTCAGCTGATCGGGCACTCGCCGTGATTGTGCAAAAGGAATTCAGCGATCCTAATTTTCGGGTGTACACCAACGACGATATAGTCGGAGTGGAATTAGGCGGAGCTCTGAAAAACATCGTCGCCATCGCCGCCGGAGTTCTATTGGGCATGGACCTCGGATACAACACTGTTGCTGCGCTCATCACGCGGGGACTGGCTGAGATCACGAGGCTGGTGGTCGCCTGCGGAGGCACGGGCGGAAACCATGGCCGGACTAGCCGGACTCGGAGACCTGGTGCTCACTTGCACCGGGCGGTCTCTCGCGAAACCGGAGCGTCGGCGTTGAACTGGGACGCGGTCGCAAACTGGATGACATCATCGCGGGGATGCATGGCATGGTCGCGGAAGGAGTGCTTACCACCAACGCCGCGGTCGGCTTGGCTCGCAGGACAGGCGTCGAAATGCCCATTACCGAGCAGATGCACGCCATTCTCCAACAAGGAAAATCCGTGCAGGAAGCAATCCGAGATTTGATGAGGCGTCCCTCGACCAGCGAAATGGGACTGTACCGGAATTAGAGCGTATTCAGAATGACCAAGCGAGCGGCGTTGGATTTCGATTTCGCGCAACGCCTTCGCTTTGAAAGACATCTAAAGCGGTGACTCGTACGATGTCATCCAGCGCGTATGTGTGCACTAACTACATCATGGAAAGACCCGAAAGCAATCCACTCAAAAAGTTTTATGCTGCCCGCTTCGGGGGACTGATCGCCGTCGTCATTCTCCTGGCCTGGGGTTCCGCGTCGGGACAGAGTTCCGGGCAAGCCTTATCTTCCCTTCCCTCAGCTGAGCAAGTTATTAATCGCAATCAAGATCCCTTCGCAGGCTCGATTCCTCAGGGCACCGCCACCGCTGGAACCATTGACCTCACCATCGAAGACGCATTGCAGCGCGGGCTGAAGTACAACCTTGGCCTGTACTTGGCAGACCGGGTCACGCAACAGACACGCGCCGCACACCTGCAAACGCTGAGCGATATGATGCCAATGGTTAACGGATCGTTTGCGGAAGAAGAGCAGAAGATCAACCTGAAGGCGTTAGGTTTGACCCCTGCGATTTTTCCCGGAGTTCCGGGTTCGGTCGGTCCCTTCGGCATCACCGATCTTCGTGCCACTGGCTCATGGAACGCCATTGATCTGCACACGATTGATAACGTACGCGCCGCCAGCCAAAACGTGAAGGCCGCGCAATTCACCTACCGCGATGCGCGCGACACTGTTGTGCTCGCCGTGGGGGCAAACTACCTGCTAACGATTGCCAACGAGTCGCGAGTGGCGGCAACCGAGGCGGAATTGAAAACTGCGCAAGCACTTTACCAGTTGGCGTCGGACCAGGAGGCGGCCGGGCTTGCGCCCAACATCGATACCCTGCGCGCACGGGTGCAGCTGCAAGCTCAGCAGGAGGCACTGATCCAGGCCCAGAACGACCTGGAAAAACAACGTATCGCTTTGGCGCGCGTGATTGGATTGCCGGTAACGCAGAAGTTTCGCCTGGTAAATCGCGTTCCGTATCATCCGCTTCCTGAGATGGAGTTACAGAACGCCTACGCCCGAGCGCTACAAACGCGTCCCGATTATCAAGCGGCGTTAGCTTCCTTGCGCGCAGCCCAGTTGAGCCGGGAGGCGGCCTGGAAGCAGCGGCTGCCATCCATTGACTTTGCGGGCGAATACGGTGTGCTGGGAACAACGCCTGATTCCATGTCTCCTAATTGGACGGCTGCGGCTACGTTGAGAATTCCGATATTCGAAGGCGGAAAAGTAGAAGCCGATGTGCAACAGACTGAGGCCGTATTGAAGCAGCGGCAGGCTCAAGTCGACGATATGCGAGGGCGCATTGAACAAGACGTGCAAGATGCCATCCTCGATTTGAAGGCGGCGGCGCAGCAGGTGGAGGTGGCGAAAACGGGTCTTGATTATGCCCAGCAGGCGCTCGGCCAGTCGCAAGATCGCTTCGCTGCCGGCGTGACCAATAACGTCGAGGTAATTCAGGCGCAGCAGCAACTGGCGTCGGCCAACGACCAGTACATTTCCAGTTTGTATGCGCATAACATCGCCAAGGTTCTGTTGGCCCGAGCCATCGGCAACGCAGAACAGGCGGTGCAGCAGTACCTGGCGGAGCCCGGCAGTGTCGTGCCTTCGAACCGAACTACCGGCCCAGCGACAGGCAACATTCCCGAGACGGTTCCCAATACTCCGCCTACTACAGTTCCTCACGAATAGCGATTGACAGGTGAAGAGATGAGTCCGAGCACGACTGATGAGAATGAGTTGGAACGGCCCGAGCCCCCGAATCAACCGGAGGAAGAACACGTTGATCCGGAAGCAAAGCGTTACGAGGAAGACCGTCGCGGCTTTTTCCAGAAGCATCCAGCTGCCAAGCCCATCGTCTTTCTAGTTGCAATTGTAGTCGTGGTGTTGGTGGGTTGGTTCTGGTGGGAGAGCCGTCATTGGGAGAGCACCGATGACGCTGAGATTGACGGCCATATTTATCCCATCAGCGCGCGCGTAGCCGGCCAGGTGATCAAAGTGAACTACGATGACGGCCAGGTAGTGCGCAAAGGCGATGTGCTGGTGCAAATTGATCCTACGGATTACCAGGTAGCCTTGGCACGGGCCCAGGCCGACTACCAGGACGCGCAAGCGCAGGCGGAAGCAGCCCAGTTTGGGGTTCCTGTTTCCAGCGTCGGTTCGTTCAGCCAGATTCGTTCCGCCAGCGCCGATATGGACTCCGCGCAAGCCGGCGTTACTGCAGCTGTGAAGCAGGCGGAGGCCGCACAAGCCCAGGTTGTGGAGGCGCAAGCCGACGCCTACAAGCTCAATAAGGATGTGGAGCGATATCGCCTGCTGTTGGACAAACGCGAGATCTCGCAGCAGCAGTTTGATCAAGCTACGGACGCAGCCACCGCGGCCAATGCTACGGTCAGCGCGCGCCAGGCTGCATTATTAGCGGCTCAGGCGCAAGTAAAACAAGCACAATCGCGTATCGAACAGGCCGCCGCCGAAGTGCGTAATGCGCGCGCGACTCCCAACACGGTGGCCGCTACTCAAGCCAAGGCCAAGTCTGCCGATGCCTTGGCGCTACGGTCCAAAGCTGCGCTTGATCAAGCACAGCTTAATCTCGCGTACACGACTATTACGGCTCCGGTAGATGGGGTGGTCGGCAAGCGGTCCGTGCAAGTAGGAGAGAATGTGTCGAACGGCCAGGACCTAATGGCTATCGTCCCGCTTAATGATGTCTGGGTCACGGCCAACTTCAAGGAAACCCAGCTCGACCACATGAGACCCGGACAACCCGCGAAAATCAAGGTCGACACTTACAGCGGTCGCAAGTGGAGTGGTCACGTCACAAGTATCGGAGGAGCGACAGGCGCAAAGTACAGCCTGTTGCCGCCGGAGAACGCCACCGGCAATTACGTCAAGGTGGTGCAGCGCATCCCCGTGCGTATCGATTTTGATGGTAACGATAAACCCGACTTCAATAAGGATGGCCTGCTACGGCCGGGCATGTCGGTCGAGCCAGACGTTAAAGTGCGGTAAGCTGGGTCTTCCGTGGGGCGATTCGGGAGCGGATACCAAGCGAGGTTCTGCGACTTCTGCTTCCTTTGACGTACTATATACAACGTAGTTACTACTTTGCACACCCGATATCGGCATTGCATTACGACCATGCACTTGATTTTTTCTTAGAATTCCTCTGCAATCACTGTCATACTCTGAAGAGTTCCCGTTCGGCGCCGAGCTTTACGTCATGAACTTTCACGTTCTGCCCAGTCTAGTTGCGCTTGCAATCCTGGTCGTGGTTTTCCGGGCGATTCTACGCCAGGGTGCAGCAGAGCGATTGCAGCTCTGGCTGACTGCCTGGATCCTGGTACTAATACACTTCGTCGCTGCGTTCGTAGATGTAGGACAGGGTCTTTGGGCGCGTGCAGCAACCGCCGTTAGCTTAAGTGCCCTGGAGCTCGCCAGCATCTCTTTCCTGATTTCAATGTCCCCGCGGGCCATCAATCGCCGCCGTCAGCTCCTGCTCGGAGCAATCGTCGGTCTCCCCGCACTGTTTTACACCACCGCCGTGGTCTGGGAGTTGACCGCGCATGGATTTTATTACGGGGTGGTGATGGTGGCACTCGCCACCAGTTCGGCCCTGGCCTGGAAGTGGTATCGCAACACATCTTCCTATTTGTTCGGCCTGCTGTTCGGGTCCGTCGCGTTCAGCGCTGTTTTAATCTGGATGGTTGCTCGCAATCATGCCGACCTTGGCATCAACGTGATCCTGGCAGGTCTCAACTTCGTAGTTGCCATTTTGTACTGGCGCCACTTCCAGCGGAGTACAGCAGGCGTGCTGACTACGGTTTTCGGTTTCATCGCCTGGGGCGCTGTCTTTCCGGTCAGCATGTTTCTGCAGCTCTACTCTCCAACGACCGTCATTGAATCCGAGGCTTGGAATATCCCCAAATACTTTGTGGCGGTTGGCATGATTCTCACTCTTCTCGAAGACCAGATTCACAAGAATGAATATCTGGCATATCACGACGCTCTGACCGGACTACCCAACCGCCGGCTGCTGGAAGATCGACTGGAACAAGCCCTGGCACATGCCGCCCGAGGAGGCCGCAAGGTGGCTGTGTCTTTGATCGACCTCGACCGCTTCAAAGAAGTGAATGACACTTTCGGCCATCGAATTGGGGATTTGGCCTTGCAGCAGGTGGTGTTGCGGCTGTCCAGCCGGATGCGCGCTGCCGATACCCTCGCTCGCTCAGGGGGCGACGAGTTCACCGTGATCAGTGACGTATCCGACGAGCACGGTGCTGACATTATGGTATCGGGTCTCGAGTCTGCGCTTGCAGTGCCCTTAAGAGTGGAAGGACACTTAATTCAGACGGGCATGAGCATCGGCGTAGCGCTTTACCCCGATCATGGCCGTACTCCCGATGAATTACGGGCTGCGGCAGACCAGGCTATGTATCTTGCGAAACGCGGCGCCCGCAGCACCGAATCCGAGAACATCATCCTCTTCCCACAATCTCCAGCGTAATCAGACACCACGTCATCTTGCCGCAGCCCAGTTGTCTGTCTCCTTGCGTGTGATGTAGCCTCGAAGCCAGCCTTACATTGCGGACGGCTCGATCCTTTCTTGCCGGGATGGCGAAACTGGCAGACGCAGCGGACTTAAAATCCGCAGACCCGAAAGGGTTGTGGGGGTTCAAGTCCCCCTCCCGGCACCATTAAGTTATTGACACCATTAAGTTATTGATAAGAGATGTTAGAAGAGTTGCCGCCGGTGAATGGTGCGACACTTTCCGAAGCGTGCGAGATTGTCCTCGCATCACATAAGGTAACTATTGGCTCTTCCACGCGCATGCGCGGCCCAGAAGGGCAAAACTGAGACGCAAGACAGCCACATCAAGTTGATATGGACCTATGTTCATGGTCACGGCAGCGTCAATCTCCCCCCGAGTAGAGGAAGAGCGGTATCTGGCATTGCTGCGCGCGGCCAACGAGATTGCCACGTGCAGCGATTGCAGCACCGCCTCGGACACGCTAGTTAAAAAACTGCGTGAAGTCACGGCGTTCGATTATCTGCACGTGATTGCGTTTGACAAAGAGACGAACGCAGCGTGCTGGTCCCTGCTGGACGTAAACGGCGAAAGAATCGACGCCTCGTCCGACAACGCTTTTTCTCTTGCGGAGTCTCCTTTTCCATGGGTGCACGAGTCCAGCCGGCCTCTAGTCACCCTCGATTGGAGCCGAGCGACACGATTCCAGAAATATGGACTTTTTCTTGCTGGGTTCGGCATTTTATCGACGTGCACACTCCCATTGACCAGAGGAGCGCGGCGCCTCGGTGTGCTGAGTTTGGGCAGACACTATCCGAATGCCTACGATGGAGAGGAAATCCATTTCCTCGGCCTGGTGGCCGAACAAATTGGCCTCGCGATTGATGCTGCCGTAAACTTCTTTATCTCGCAGCGCGTGCAAGATCAACTTAAGCTCATTCTCGATTTGACCAACCAGGTGGTCTCCAATCTGGAGCTTGACGATCTTCTCCACGCCGCCTCCGGAAGTGTACGGCGCGTGATGGGTTGCGATGCGGCGGCTGTGATGCTGGCGGATGCCGAAGGCACGCATCTGCGTGTGCATGCGCTCGATTATCCCGAGAGCCGAGGAATCTTCACCGAAGGAGCTCTCGTCCCAATTGAAGGCACCATGCCGGGCGATTCCTTCAAAAGCGGGAAACCGATGGTCGTGAACCGGCTTGATCCAGCCGAGATGCCGCCGGAGATGTACCGCAAGGCGACCGGTGAAGGTCTGAACTCGTTCTGCGACATACCGCTGATTAGCCGAGACCGTTTACTTGGAGTGTTAGCAGTCGCGAGGCGCGAGGAGAATGCATTTGGCGACGATGAGGTCGCCTTCCTGACTCAGGTCGCGAATCAGGTGGCAATCGGTGTGGAGAATGCGCTCGCGTACAGCGAGATCGCTGACTTGAAAGACAGACTGGCCCAGGAAAAATTGTACTTAGAGGACGAGCTCCGTGGCGAGATGGACTTTGAAGGAATTGTCGGCCAAAGTTCGGCTCTTCGCCATGTCTTGAATCTGGTAGAAACGGTGGCTCCCAGTGACTCGACCGTATTAATGCTGGGCGAGACGGGCACCGGAAAAGAATTGATCGCTCGCGCCATCCATGATCGCAGTCGCCGCAAAGATCGGACTTTTGTGAAGGTCAATTGCGCCGCGATCCCAACTGGGCTGCTTGAGAGTGAGCTCTTTGGACATGAGCGAGGTGCGTTCACCGGCGCGATCTCACAAAAAATCGGCCGCCTTGAGCTGGCGGACCGGGGAACGCTGTTTCTCGACGAGATTGGTGACATTCCCCTCGAAATCCAACCGAAACTGCTGCGCGCCCTGCAAGAACGAGAGTTCGAACGGCTCGGCAGTACGCGCACCCAAAAAGTAGATGTCCGACTAGTGGCCGCAACTAATCGTGATCTCGACAAGATGATCGAGAACCGCGAGTTTCGTAGCGACTTGTACTACCGGCTGAATGTGTTTCCCATTCGCATTCCGCCTTTGCGGGAGCGACCCGAAGATATACCGCTACTGGTGCGCTACTTCGCTCATAAGTATGGCCGTCGTATGGAGAAACAGATCGAATCCATCCCTGCCGCGGCCATGAAGAAGCTTGCCACATGGCACTGGCCAGGGAATATTCGGGAGCTGGAGAACTTTATCGAGCGCTCGGTGATTCTGACCCATGGCTCTGCGCTTCAGGTGCCGGTTGGCGAACTGGGCAGCAATGGCAGCGCCGCTCCCGTCGTGGATACTCGAGAAGCGAACGATCGCGACGAGATTCTACGCATCCTCAAAGGCACTAAGGGACGCGTTGCCGGCCCGCATGGTGCCGCGGCGCGCATGGGTATCAAGCGCACCACTCTGATCTCGCGCTTGAAGAAACTTGGAATCGACCCACGCAAAGTTTCTTAACTTTGCAACTTCCGCCGAACGGCACCCGCTCGAGTTCGTAGCTGACCCTGACAACTGTCGTCGACAATTGTCGACATAGTCTTCGACACTTTTCGACACTCCTATCACGACGATTTTTTTTCTCTTTCCACCTCAGCAATTTAGCGGGGTGCGGGCACAAATTCGAGTTTGGCCCGTGCCTTGCTTTTTATATGAAGGGTAAGACGATCAAGCAATGTTCAGGATCTCCATTGTTGAGACGCGCGGTCAGCGCAGGCTGGTTCTGGAAGGCAAGCTGGCTACACCTTGGACAGCGGAGGTGGAGAGTGCGTGGAGGCGCGCCGGGGAGCAACTTGAAGGTCGAAAGTTAATCATCGACCTCAGCAACGTGACTCTTATCAGTCGAGACGGCGAGAACACACTTCTCGAACTCATGAGAGGGGGCGCGAAATTCTCCAACGGCGACGTCCTCACGAAACACGTGTTGAAGCAACTTGCCCGAAGATGCCGGCGCCAGGGGTAAAGCGTAATTGCGCCAAAAGATCTTAGCCACTCGTTTGTCGATTTCCGACGAGTTCAAACGTCGTTTGATTGAAGGCCGGAGGTGAAGGTGCTGAGCGCAAGGCAAATCGCAAAACAAAAATCCACGCGATATGCGATAAAAGCAGATTTCTGCCGAATCTTCGAGAAAGAGATGAACCATTTGTATCTGCTTTCTTTTTTGCTGACCGCGGATCATGCGATGGCCGAGGAATGCTTCGTCCGCGGACTCGAGGACGCAGCCAAAAGCAATCGAGTATTCAAGGAATGGGCTCATTCCTGGGCCCGGCGGACCATCATCCAGAATGCGATTCAAATGATCCTGCCGACAGGCGGCGGTGCCTCAAACTCCAGGTTAGATCGCGGCGGAAGGCATGCCATGGCCGAGTCAGCAGAGATTGCCACAATTGTCGAACTGCCGGCGTTCGAGCGCTTCGCTTTTGTGATTTCCATGCTCGAACGCTACTCCGATCAGCAGTGCTCCTTTTTTCTGAACCGCACTCGCGATGAAGTGATTGCAGGTCGAACCCGGGCGCTGGAGCAGATTGGACAGTCAGCGGAGCTTCACCGCTCGCCGGCACTTATCGGGTCCGACGATGAAGCCCAAGGAGAGGACGCTGGAATCATCCCTTCAGGTAGAAGGTACTCCCAGATGGGTGACCTCAGTATAACCCCAGAACTTCTCAGATTGAGGATGCAATGAATACGAGGGTGAGGACTAACGCAATCTTTCGCAAGGGAAATCTTGCGGTTGCGGGCTTAGCAGTGACGCTGTTGGCAGTCACGGCATGTGGCAGGAGTAACGTGCAGGCCTCGACCCCTGCCATGCCGCCACCGCTGGTAACTGTGGTCAAGGCGACCGCGCAGGACGTCCCCAGATATCTGGACGAGATTGGAAGGAATGCCGCCTTCGAGTCGGTCACCGTAACACCGCAGGTGGCCGGACGCATCACCGAGCGGCATTTCCAGGACGGCGAGAACCTGCGGAAAGGTCAGCTCCTGTTTGTCATTGATCCACGTCCCTTCCAGGCGCAGGTCGATTCGGCACAGGCGGCACTCGCGCAGGCGAAAGCGGCCCTCGATCTTGCGAAGATTCAATTCGCCCGTGACCAACAGGTGATAGGGACCAGAGCTATCTCCAAACAGGATTTCGACACCAAAAAGAATGCTGTTGATGTTGACCAAGCCTTGGTGGAGGCTGCAGAAGCCAGTCTTGAAACCGCCAAACTCAACCTTGAGTACTGCTACATTCACTCTCCCATCGATGGCCGCGCTGGGTCTCGCCTGGTCGACGTGGGGAATATTGTGCAGGCAAATTCTACCTCTCTGCTTTCAATCCAGCGGCTCGATCCCATTTACGCGAACTTCACAATCACGGAGGGCGATTTGCCAGCGGTTCAAAAGCAGATGTCCAGTGGAGTTCTGAGAGCAGCAGTTCGGCTCCCCTCCGACCCGCAAACCGCGGCCAGAAACGGTCGTGTCGAATTCCTTGATAACACGGTGCAGAACGGGAGTGGCACGGTCAACTTGCGTGCCACCATGAGTAACAGCGACCACCATTTCTGGCCTGGCCAATTCGTAGATGTAAAGCTAGTGCTGGCCACCGAAAAAGGAGCCGTGTTGATCCCGAATCAGGCCGCACAGATCAGTCAGAAGGGGCCGTTCGTTTACGTGGTGAAGGCGGATGACACCGCTGAGCTCAGGCCAATCAAGTTGGGGCAGCGTCAGGGCGATGCAGTCGTCATTACCCAAGGCGTCGCCGCCAACGAACGCGTGGTGCTCACCGGGCAGATGCTGGTTCGGCCAGGCGGCAGGGTTCGTATTGAAGGCGGTTCTGCCGCTCCGTCGGCTTCGGATGCTAACGGAAAGACCAACCGCGCCTCTGGAGGGCAGTCGTGAATCTCTCCGAACTTTTCATTCGTCGTCCAGTGATGACGGTTGCGCTGAGCGTATCTGTCATCCTGTTCGGACTGGTCGCCTACTTTCAGCTACCGGTCAGCGATCTGCCGGCTGTGGATTATCCGGTGATCCAGGTGCAGGTAAATTATCCGGGCGCGACTCCGGAAACGATGGCGAATAACGTCGCCACGCCGCTGGAGCGCCAGTTCATGCAGATTCCCGGCCTTGAGCTGGTGACCTCCAACAACTCGCAGGGACACACCAATTTCGTACTGCAATTCGATCTGTCCAAGAGCTTGGACGGCGCTGCCACCGACGTGCAGGCGGCCATCACGCGAGCCTCAGGACAGCTCCCGGTTGATTTGCCCAGCCCTCCCACGTTTACCAAGACCAACCCGAACGATCAGCCGATCATGTACCTGGTACTGGCTAGTGACACGGTTACGGAAGGGCAACTGTATGACTACGCCAACACCCAAGTGGGCGAGCGCCTCAGCATTCTGCCCGGCGTCAGTCAGGTTGCAGTCTACGGCACGCAATCGGCGGTGCGCGTTAAAGCCGATCCGTCGGCGATGGCGATCCGCAATATCACCCTTGAGGATCTGACCAATGCGATCAAGAACGGCACCAGTTACACCGGTGCCGGCCAGTTCGACGGGCCCCACCGCACCTTCCTGCTCCAACCGCAAGGACAGTTGACGTCTGCCGAACAGTATGACGATCTCATCGTTGGACAGAGCAATGGCGCACCGGTGTATCTGAAGGACGTTGCGACCGCGAAGCAAGGCGTCCAGGACGAGCGCATCGACATGCGCTTTTGGGCGCGAGGCTATCCTCAGCCGGGCGCGACCGTGGTGGTCGCCGTATTTCGGCGCGCGGGCGCGAATGCGGTAGAGGTGTCGAAGTCGGTGCGCGACGTATTGCCCAGCATTCAATCCGAGCTTCCCAGCTCCGTTCTGTTGGTGTCGGCTTACGACCGTTCGCAGACGATCGTCGGAAGCATCAAGGACGTGCAAACTACGCTGTACATCGCCTTCGTGCTGGTGGTGATGGTGATTTTCATTTTCCTTGGCCGTGCCACCGACACGTTGATTCCTGCCGTAGCTCTGCCTCTTTCGCTGCTGCTGACGTTCATGGCGATGAAGTTGCTAGGCTACAGCCTCGACAACCTTTCGCTCATGGCGCTGACGCTGGCTATCGGCTTTCTGGTCGACGACGCCATCGTCTTCCTGGAAAACACTGTCCGCCTGATGGAGGAGGGGCTGAATGCATTCGAGGCATCACTCCAATCAGCCAAAGAAATCAGCTTCACCATTATGGCCATGACGCTTTCGCTCGCGGCCGTCTTCCTACCGTTGGTGTTGATGAGCGGGCTTATGGGGCGAATTTTCCGTGAGTTCTCCATCACCATCGTGATTTCGATTCTCGCCAGTGGACTGGTTTCGCTGACGCTGACTCCGCTGATGACTTCGCGCTTGTTGAGCAACCGCGGTAAGGGCGCCAAGAAGACCTGGATGGAGCGCGGCTTTGGAGCTATTGAACACCGAGTGTTGGATGTGTACGGCCGTTCGCTGTGGTTCTTTCTTCGCAATCGCTGGATTTCGGCCGTCACCTGGGTGGTCTGTCTCGCCGGGACGGCGTTCTTCTTCTATGTCGTGCCCAAAGCTTTTCTGCCGGTGGGTGACAGCTCGTTCATCCGCGGCGTGATGGTGGCGCAGGAAGGATCGTCTCCGGCGCAAATGCACGCGTATCAAAGCGAGGCGGAGAAGATTCTGAAGGCGAATCCCGCGGTGCGCAGTACTTTCACCATGAGCGGGAACGCCACGTATCTTGGCGCAAATCAGATCATGCTGATTGTGTTCCTGAAAGACCCATCGCAGCGGCCGCCGATCAATGTTGTGGCCGGACAACTCATGGGACAGATTATGGGCACAATTCCAGGCGCTGTGGCATTCCTCCAGCCGAATCCCGTGCTCGAGATCAGCACCGGCGCGACGGCGAATACCCAGGGGCAGTTTGCCTATGCCATGTCCGGCATCGATCCCAAAGAGCTGTACGACGTCGCCGGCAAAATGATGGCCAAGATGCACCAGTATCCGGGGTTCCTGTTCGTGAACTCGGATCTTTACAACCACACACCCAATCTGCAGGTCGATATTCTGCGCGACCAGGCGAAGTTGTATGGCGTCTCAGAGACCCGTATCCTCACGCTGCTGCATGACGCCTATTCCCAGAATTACAGCTACCTAATCAAAAAGCCGACCGATCAGTACCAGGTGATACTGGAAGTGGCGGACGACCGGCGTTCGGCTCCGGAGGACCTGAGCAAGCTTTACATCAAGAGCGACGACGGCCAGCGCATGATTCCCCTGACCGCGGTCACGAGCTGGCACCCGGTGATCGGCCCGCAGGCCGTCAACCACATCAACCAATTCACCAGCGTGACCATGTTCTTCAATCTGAAGCCCGGCTACGCGATTGGTCCCGCGACTCAGTATGTCGAACAAGCTGCAAAGGAAATATTGCCGCCGGGCATTCAGGGGCAGCTCCAAGGCGAGGCCTTGACCTTCCGTAACACGGTTTCTGATCTGGCAGTGCTGATGCTGGTCGCCGTGTTCGTCATGTACGTGATTCTGGCAATTCTCTACGAGAGCTACTTGCACCCGATCACTGTGCTTTCGTCTTTGCCGGTGGCTCTGCTGGGCGGTCTGTTCACATTGTGGCTATTCGGAGCGGAAGCGTCGCTGTACGCCTACATTGGAATGTTCATGCTGATGGGCATCGTAAAGAAGAACGGCATCATGATCGTCGACTTCGCCGAGCAACGGGTGCGGCAAGGGATTGCGGACGATCAGGCGATCCACGACGCCAGCATGGAACGCTTCCGGCCCATCATGATGACCACGGCGGCGGCGCTACTCGGTGCACTTCCTATTGCGCTTGGATACGGTGGAGACGGCGCTTCTCGCCGGCCGCTGGGACTGGTCGTGGTCGGCGGTCTCATCGTTTCTCAATTCATAACCCTGTTCATCACGCCGGCAATCTATCTCTACCTTGAGGAATTTCAGGAGAAGGTGCTGGATCGGTTCTCGTTCCTGCAGTCCACGCGCAAGCCAGCGCACTCGGGGAGTCCGGTTTTGGTGATGCACGAAGGACTCGGAGATTGATTATGAGTTGGAATTCGAAAGGTACCTTCCTAAGCATTGCTCTTACTATGGGCGGACTTATCGGTTGCACCGTTGGACCAAATTACAAGCGGCCGAGCGTCGATGTCCCCGGCGCCTATCGTGGAGTAGCGCCCGATGCGTCGGACAAGACGTATCAGCAGTCCGAGCAGGCGAAACCTGAGCAGCAACCAGCGGCACCGTCGACGCAGTCAATAGGTGACGAGAAGTGGTGGGAGGTCTTCCAGGATAAGGAACTGCAGAGCCTGATTCGTGCGGCCCTCACGAACAACTATGACGTACGCATTGCGGCGGCCCGGGTCCTCCAAGCCCAGGCACAACTTGGGATCACGCGTGCGGATCAGTTCCCTTCTCTCGGTGTCGGCGGCAACATAACCGGCCTGCAGAGTCCCAAAATTGGTCCGATCCCTGCCTATGAAGTTACGCAGGGTTCGCTGAGCGCGTCAGCAGCCTGGAATCTGGATTTCTGGGGAAAGTATCGTCGTGCGACAGAATCTGCACGAGCCAGTCTGCTGGCCAATGAATGGGCCCAGAAAGAAGTAATGGTGACGCTAGTCGCCAACGTGGCCGCTGATTACTTTACCCTGCGGCAGTTGGACCTAGAATTGGAAATTTCGAAGCGGACCTTCGGCTCGCGCCAGGAATCGCTGCAATTGACCCAGAAACTAGAGCAAACCGGTATCAACTCGATGTTGGACGTGCGCCAGTCTGAGCAATTGGTATACACCGCCGCCACCGAAATTCCTGACCTCGAACGGCAGATTGCGCAAGAGGAGAACGCGATCAGCATACTTCTGGGAAGAAACCCGGGCGAGATCCCGCGAGGTTTGAAGTTGACCGAGGAACCGCATGCGCCGGAAGTTCCGGCAGGGATCCCCTCGTCCTTGCTGGAGCGGCGGCCAGACATTCGGGAAGCTGAAGAGAATCTGGTTGCGGCCAACGCGCAGATCGGTGTCGCCAAAGCGGCTTACTTTCCTCAGATCTCGCTTACGGGAAATGCCGGCTACGAGAGCCCGGCGCTCACCAGTCTGTTCACTGGTCCGGCAGGTGCCTGGACCTTGGCAGCGGGATTCACGCAGCCGATCTTCGAGGGAGGGCGGCTCAAGAACAACGTTCGCTATGCCGAAGCAGAGCATGAACAGATGCTATTGAGTTATCAACAGACGATTCAAGGAGCCTTTCGCGACGTCTCGAATGCTCTGGTCGGTTACCGTAAGGATCGCGAGTTCAGAATTCAGCAGCAGCACTTACTCGATTCAGCTCAGGATGCAGCAAAGCTATCCAATGACCGCTTTAATGCTGGCACCACAGACTACCTGGAGGTGCTGACGAACGAGACCAATGCTTTCTCCGCCGAATTAGGATTGGCGCAAGCCGAAGGTAACGAACTGATCGCTCTGGTCCAGCTATATCAGGCTCTGGGCGGTGGTTGGCAATAGGTGCTTGATTTCGTGGAGGGTTCGGTCGCGATGACAATTGCGGCCTGTGTCTCTCCTTGCGGAGCCGATTCGGGCGGAGCTGAAGGCTCGCACTACCCGTATGGCGGATACACTGATGCTGGAAGCGCTCTAACGCAATAACCAGACGAACAATCCGCCAAGCACAGCAGTGCCGAACGAGAGCCATGCGACGTAATCGCTGGGATGACCGCTATGTACCTTTCTGAAAACAGAGTTCCCTCGTTCCAGAGCGCGTGTGAAATTCAGGGTGCGACCGAAGCGTTTATGGAAAATACTCGCCAAAGCAAGCAGCAATGCAAGCCCTCCGGCGATGCTGGAGCGAATGATCGATGGCGTAAGTGGCCCGGCCGGCCCTTCATCTGACACGGGAGGCTCAGCACCGTCAAGAACCATATGGGCGTAGCCGGACTGGTCCGTGAAGATATGGGCGTTGGCCTCGACCACCCTACGCAATTGAGGAACTCCGCTCAGTGCAATGCCGAGCAGTACCAGCGCTGCCGCGGGAACAAACATCACAGCCGGAGTTCTTCCGTGCTGCTGTTCAGTTTCTGGGAGTTCCTCGATGCGAGAAGGTTCGTCCGTCGGCGCGGGCTCGCCCCAGCCGAAGAAAATTCTGAAGGCTGCACGCAGCACGGCCGCGGCGGTGATGATTTCCACGAACATGAAGACGTACAACAGCCACCCTTGATGAAAATCTTTTGCAACATCGGAGATCATGCTCTCACCCAACAGCGTTCCGAAGGGTGCGCTCCCTGCAAGGCCCCAAGCTCCGAGAATGAACAGCGCCGCAGTAAACCACATGCCGCGCCCACGCCCATGCAGGTGATTTTCACCAATTTTTTGCAGCCGATGTAGCACGATTCCAGCACCGAGAAAGAGTCCGCCCTTGATCACACCATGTGACAGCGCGTAAACCACAAATCCTCCCAGGGCTTTAGGCGTGAGCAAAGCGACTCCAGCGAGCATCAGGCCAGCGTGAGAGATGGTGGAAAAAGCCAGCAGCCGTTTGAGATGATGCTCGGCATAACACATCAATCCGCCGACCACTGCAGTGATGGCCGCAAGCACGAGGAAAATCTCTCGAAGCTCGCGCGTCTGCATCGCAAGCGCGCCGTGAAAAATCGTCCAATATAGGCGCGCAACCGCATAGATGCCGAGTTCCACCATCACTCCGGAGAAGAGCACGCAGACGGGGCTGGGAGCGACAGCATGTGCATCCGCCAACCAGAAATGGAAAGGCACAATGGCCGCCTTCGCCATGTAGCCCACCGAGATCAGCAGGAGCGCGAGCAGAACAAGGGCGTCGGCGTGGGTACCGAGAGCGCGCCCGACCTGTGCAAAATTGAGAGCGCCAGTTCGCGCATACAGCAACGCGATCCCCATTACGATCATGAAGGCGCCGACGGTATTCACGATTGCAAAATTGAAGGCGCCCTGCAGCGGTGCCGGCTCCAGCGTCTTCAGACCGCACAGGGCAAAGGCCGCTACGCTCATCAGTTCGAAGAAAACGAACAGGTTGAACAGATCGCCGGTGTAACTGAAGCCGCACATTGCCGCCATGAAAATCAACATGAGGGGCTGGAAGTGATTTTCCGTATCTTCGAAGATCTTCCAGGAGAAGGTCAGGGCCGCTGTGGTGAGGAGCGCCGTCAGCAGCGCCAGGGCTGCGCCGATCGCATCCACCGTGAAGCAGATGCCTAGCGCTATGCCCCCGCCGCGTGGCCACCAATTGCCAAACCAATAGACCTGCGGCTGCAACCAGACGCCCCGGAGGATCAGCACTGTCATAGCGAGATTGCCGGTCGCAGTGGCAATTGCCAGGGTGTCCGTCACGCGTCGCCCAACCCACTTGCCAGTCAGCGCAAGCAAGGCAGCGACCAGGAGAGGAACGGCAACGGGCAGCGGTATGAGCGTGGTAATCATCAGCCCGACAGAATTCGGAGTTCTGCAGGATCCACGGTGCCAGCCAGTTCGTTCGCCTTCACCACCATAGACAGCAGAAGGGCCATTACCGTGGCTTCGACCACCACGTCGGTAAGCATCAGCGCCTGCACAAGCGGATCGACCACAACCGTTCCGACGGGAATGTCTGCGAATATCGGTGCGGTGCCGCCGGCTTTATAGCCGATGCCGAGAAGCAGGACGTATGTTGAAGTCTGTAAAATTGCCAGACAAACAACCTGATGCACCAGGTTGTCGCTGGT
Source organism: uncultured Acidobacteriaceae bacterium (assembly GCA_963772895.1). Taxonomy (GTDB): domain Bacteria; phylum Acidobacteriota; class Terriglobia; order Terriglobales; family Acidobacteriaceae; genus Bog-257. Next base: position 136,837 of record CAVYZB010000009.1, on the reverse strand, counting down.
TACGATGCCGTAAAGGCCCCAAAGAAATATCCAGGCGGCGACTGCATAGGGCAAGTAATGTAGCAGCATCATTCTTTCTCCAATCGCTCTTCGATGATTTCCCGCAGGAAACCCCGCATCAGCACCAGGAACCCGCCGGTAACTTCCAACCCCACCGAAATGCTAATGACCGCGATGGTTCCCGAAGAAAACACATCGCCGGTAGTGCCGAGCGGAAGAATGTTGGTGAGAAAATGTGCGCCGAGGAATAAAGCACAGATGCCGATTATGGCGTACCCCGCGGCGCCTACGGCATTCAGCGGTTTTAGTAAGTGGGCTGGAAACAATTTGTTCGAAGGTCTTCACATTGCCGGACAGGTACACGACAAGTGGAACGGATGCGAGAATCACTCCGCCCTGAAAGCCACCGCCAGGAGTGAGTTGTCCATGGGCGGTGACATACACACCAAAGACGATCATGGTTCCGGCCATTGCCTGCATACCCACGCGGAGAGCGTCGGAAACAGGCAACGCATGTTCGACCTTTTCTTTCTGTGATTTGTCCTGGCCTTTCTTCGTACCGTGATCTTTCCCCGCGGGCCGAAAGAGCAGCAGCACTCCCAATACCGAAGCAAACAGAATGAACTCTTCCTCCAGCGTGTCAAATCCGCGATAGTCGTAATTGATGGCGTTGACCACATCGGTGGTGTGCCGTTCATAGACAGCAACTCCGGATACGACATATCCATAGGGTCCGCGATAGTCGCCCAAGGGAGGAAGATCGCGAAAGCCCCACGCAAAGATCCCAGCGAGACCGGCAGCCGAGACCAAAAAGAAAATGGTGCGTGCACGCGAACTCATTTCTTCCTCGCCCGCCCCCGTCGGAGGTTTTGACGTCGCATCTTGGTGAGCGCCAGCATGATCATCAGCGGCAGCATTACTGCGCCGATCGTGATTTGCGAAAGCGCGACGTCAGGCGCTTGAAAGACAACAAACAGGAGCGCGAGGAGAAGACCGTAAAAGCTGAGCGTCACCACCTGGGCCTTAGGATCGCGGCTCAATACCACTCCCGGAGCGGTTGCCGCCACAAGCAGCAGGATCGTGCATTGTAGAAGTTTCACGAGCTCTGCTCCGGCTTAGCCACTTCGTCGCGAGACTTGAGCGGCACTTCTTCGCCCTCCTCGGGGTCCCAGTCCTTCGTCTCTGCAATACGAAAGGCGCGCGCTGCTGCGTGTGTCACCATTGCGTTCATACTGATCAATACCAGGGTTGTGAACAGGGCCTTAAACGATTCTGGTTTCAGTCCGCGCTGCAGAAATATCGCGGCGGTGACGAAGATGGCGCTCAACGAGGCAGGGGGCGCAATAAAGTGCATCCGCTGATAGGGATCGCGCAGGCGCAGCATCCCCAGAACAGATACCAGGGTGATGAGCACGGCGCTCGCCACTAAGACGTCGATGGCAATCGTTTTCATTGCAGATGACGCTCGAAAAAGCGCGCAAACACAATTCCGCCGCCAAATGACATCAACGCCAGGGTGATCGCGAGATCCATTATTGGCATGCGATCGAAAGCCATCGTCAGCAACATTATGAGCAGCACAGTCACCACGCCGCCCATATAAAAGGCGACCAGGCGATGGCGTGGATCTCCTCGCATCGCGGTCCAGGCTAACGGCACGAGAGTTAACATCATGACTTGAGCCGCTAACTCCCAGATATTCACACCTGCGCTCCTAAGTCTTTAGTCATCTTCTGAATAGGGCTGCGTTCAAGCTGATGCAATAGCATTTTGTGGTCGTTGGAATTCACGCCTAAAACGATGGTGCTGGGAGTAATTGTGGTGTAAATGACCGCTAGTAGCCGACGAGCGGCAGCTCGAGGGTTGTCCTTTTTTCCTGCGTCGAATGGCACGATTCGGAACAGCGACTTCGCAGCCTTGATTCCCAGCAGATCCTCGACCGCAACGACGAAGATTTCTCGGGTATCAGAAACTAAATACCATGGCACCCTCCACAGCGAGAGTACGTCGGTGAGTGTAGGAGCGAACCGGAAGGGGTACTCGAGGTTCACGACAACAACTCCTGCGGTGGCCAAGCCTGATCCTACGATTCCGATGAGAAGCTCGTGCGTTGAAAAGGTGCCAACAAAGATGATCCAGAAGACATAGAAAACAGGAAAGCCGAAGACGGCCACCACAGCGAGTTGTCGCACGTTCTTCAAGTTACAGCACTCCGTAACGGGTACTTAGAGGATTGCCAGAGGCTGGCCGGTTGTACGCAGGTGGCGCTTGCCGCCCGCAAGTGATGAGCCGAGAAATGATTTGGCCGGGCTGAAGACTTCTTGCACCTTCGCTTCGTTTTCTCTCATCCGAATACATTTGGGAGTCCCACACGAAATTGGCCCTTGACTCCCATTATCTAAATCTGACTTAACCAGACTGAACGCCGAAGCCGGCCTTTTGTCGGAAACAGTACGCGGCCTTTAACGCTGTCCGAAATATTCAGGGCTTCAGACGCCCATCGACCTCCAACCTATTCACAAAAAGGAGAGTGTTCCATGCCATACGTGAACGTCGGAAAAGAAAATTCTGGCAACATCGATCTCTATTACGAGGACCACGGCTCGGGCAAGCCGGTTGTTCTTATCCATGGATATCCGCTAAGCGGAGCTTCCTGGGAGAAGCAGGTGCCGGTTCTTCTGGAAGCGGGCCACCGCGTCATCACCTATGACCGCAGAGGGTTTGGCCAGTCCAGCCAGCCCACGACGGGGTACAACTACGACACGTTCGCTGAGGACCTGCACAAACTTGTGACACATCTTAAACTCCATGATTTCACGCTGGTCGGTTTCTCGATGGGTGGCGGCGAAGTGGCGCGCTACTTCGGGAAATATGGATCGAAGGGCGTGAGTAACGCGGTAATCATCTCCGGCGTTCCGCCATACCTGTTAAAGACGGCGGACAATCCGGAGGGTGTGGATGGGAGCGTGTTCGAGGGAATCCAGAAAGCCGTCGCCGCTGACCGTTACGCGTTCTTCACCGATTTCTTCAAGAATTTCTACAACACCGACCTCTTGTTGGGAAAACGCGTCAGCGAACAAGCCGTGCAGGCTAGTTGGAACGTCGCTGCTGGCGCTTCGGCCACTGCCAGTCTTGCTTGCGTGCCGGCCTGGCATGAGGATTTCCGCAAGGATTTGACCCGAATCGACGTGCCCACGTTGGTCATGCAGGGCGATGCGGACCGAATTCTACCAATCACTGCCTCAGGACTCCGAACCGCCAAGTTGATCAAGGGATCGCGCTCGTTGGTCGTGAAAGATGGACCCCACTGCATAACCTGGACACATGCGGAGGAGGTGAACTCTGAACTGCTGAACTTCCTTGGAAAGGCTGGTGCTCATCGTGCAGCATCGGCGTCCAAGAACGAAGCGGTAGCGTAAGCGAACAGGTCTTCGAGTGTGACTTTCACGGAGGGTGCCGCGTTAGACGGGCTCCCTCCAATCTTGATCGCGGCTGACAGAAGAATCAGCGGAAGTCGTCTTGCACGCACCTATTGAATCTATTTCTTGACTGTTTCCTTTTCCAGCTTCTCGATCTCTCGGGTCAGTTGTTCGGATTGATCTCGAAGATGGTGGAGTTGCTCAGCCAGCGAGGGTACGTTCTTATCGCTAGTCGCCACGACGGGCGTGGGAGCAGAAGGAGCTGCCGCCGGCGTCGGGCGCGGCCGTCAGCTCGGCCAAGGCCTGGTCGAAGGTGTCGCGGTAGATCAGCCGGTCGCCCATCGCCAGCACCACCTTCTTGAGCTGCGGCATTCGGGCTTCGGTTGCCTGAATGTAGATGGACTCGAGATAGAGGAACCCGCCCGTCACGGGAAGAGCGATGATGTTGCCGCGCAACACGTGCGAGCCCTGCTGGTTCCACAGCGTGAGATCCTTGGAGATATTCTGGTCCTGGTCGATACGCGATTCAATCTGCATGGGACCGTACATCAGTTGCTGCTTCGGCAATTGATAGAAGGCCAGCTTCCCTAGCTGATCACCATCGCATCGTCCGGCCATCCATCCAATCAAATTGTCCTTGCCTCTTGGACTAAAAGGCAGAATCAGCAGGTACTCGGGATCTTTCTCCCCCGGCAAGGTAGCCACGATATAGGTTGGCGCTACCGGTTCCGGCTGTCCCGACTGGCTGAAAAGGTCGCGCGCGATCTCCCAAATGTCTTCCTTGTTGTAGAACACCTGCGGATCGCGCATATGGAAGATTCGGTAAGCCTCTGCCTGCGTCTGAAAAAGAGCCTCCGGATAGCGGGCGTGCCGACGCAGATCGGCTGGCATTTCTGACGCAGGAAGAAACAACTTTGGGAACAACTTTCTGGTAGGCCTGGATGATGGGATCGCTCGGATCGAATACGTATAAAGACATCTTCCCCGTGTACGCATCCACGGTAGCTTTCACGGCATTGCGAATGTAATTTGCGCCGTCCTCAAGCCCAGTGACGGGCAGCACCGCCGAATAGGGATGCGAGAGAGAAGTTGTGTAGCCGTCCACCATCCAAACCAGCCTGCCGTCATCGGTAATCACCAGGTAGGGGTCCTGGTCCCAGTGCAGGAAACCCGCCAGGTGCGCCAATCTTGCTTTCACGTTGCGATAAATCATCATGCGGCTCTGCCCAGTCAGATATCCCGTGAAAACAATGTTCGGCTCCCCTTGGGAGATTGCGGCGGCAACCTTCAGCGGAAAAGACCCAACCGGAAAGCCGCCCGTGCCCTGATACGTCGAATACTTGTTCTGGTCGCCAGATGGATAATCGAACTCTTCACGTGCCGTGTGAACAAATACCGGATCCTGGGTCCTCTCGCCAAAGTAGATTTCCGGCCGGGTGAGCCGAAAGCCAGGCGATTTGACCTCTGGGGGAGCGTTCTCGACGAGCAAGACGGGCAAGCCGTCGGGAGTAATCTTGTTGACCTCTGCTACGACTACGCCAAAGCCGTGGGTGTAAATGAAGCGGGGATTGATCCAGCTCTCGCTCGCCTCGGCGGACAACTGGGTAACGTCGATTTCGCGAGGCGAAAGCAGGACTTGCTTAATCTGGCCATCGATGAAATAGCGTTCGACATCAGTGTCGGGGAAAGTGTAGTAGGGGCGCAGCGCCTGAATCTGCGTGATGGTTGCTTCGTATGCGCGTAAGTCCCAGAGGCGGACATTCGCGAGTAGTGTTGCATCTTGAACAGGATCCACCACACCTTGTCCAGACGGCGTGAAAGGACGTTCGGAGGCGTTCCGATTAAGGCCGAAAGCGGCGGTAGTCGCCTCGATATGCCGCTGGATATAGGGCCGTTCGATCGAGATTTCGTTTGGCCTGTACGTAAACGGCGCGAACGATCGCAGGCAAAGCTAATTGGAGGATAAAACAGGACATCACCAGCACGACTGCTTGCTTGAACTTCGACAGCCAAACCAGCGGCACCGCCGTTAAAACGGAGATAATCAAGAGCCAGCGCAGAGGCAGCGTGATCTTCTCGTCCACGTAATCGGCACCAGTCATGAAGGCGTGAGAATTGAACAGAAGATCATAGTTGCCCAGATAAACCCAAGCCGCAAAACCGAACAATAGAATCACCGCAATGATGCGGAAGAAAGGGGTACGCGTGGCGCCGGGTAACCGCAGATAGTCCCCAATGTTGATCGTTCTTGCTGGGCCATCGATCAGGCGGCCGTAGCGGACCCGCTCGAACAATTGCCATCCACGAGCGGTAATCCAGAACAGCAGGGCGGAGAGAATCGCCACCACAAACAAAAATCCAAGCAGGTTCGAATAAAAAGGAAGATCGAACAGATAAAACGGCAGCGCGTGTGAGAAAACATGGTCCTGCCAGGCGTCGGGAGGAGCGGTCAGCCCGCGCGACCCGAAAAATCGCATGACAGCCCAGAAGTCAATCGAAGCCGACGCCAACAACATTGCGATTACGGCCAACCCGACGGGAACCAGGCGGAAGTATAGGGGGTAGTCACGTTGACGGATGCCGGCGAAGTGCAACCCACGCGCATGAGCCACATAGAGTGCGACGAAAGCCACCAGAGCACCCACGGCTACTGGGGCGATGCTGTACCACAGGATGCTGAACCAGGTATCGACCTGCGCAACTTCTTTCCACCAGTTGTACTCAATGACGAAATTGGCGACCGTTGGGATCGCCCAACCTATAAATGCCAATGACACCAATACCAGGATGAAAGCACGGATTTGTGAAGGACGCATAAAAGCGATCTTTGGTGTCCGTCATTAGCGCCGCTCTGACGCCAAGAGGACACATGTAGCGCGACACCGCATCACGATTCGGGCAGGCGATGAAAATCGTATCACACGCGAATGGAGTTTCTGCTGAACGGATCACGTCCGACGCGGCTTTGAGTAGGAACTCCTGCGGTTGACCGGATTTCATGCACAGCCTAACATAACCGCCAAATGGAAACCGCGGCCCCGGGGATGATTGGCCAGACCGTTTCTCACTATCGCATTGTGGGAAAGCTCGGTGGTGGCGGGATGGGCTTGGTGTATGACGCGGTAGACACCCGCTTGGGTCGTCACGTTGCCCTGAAGTTCATTCCTGACAGCTTGCTCAATGACCCCAAGGCCCTCGACCGCTTCGTGTTGGAAGCGCGCGCGGCCTCGCAGTTGAACCACCCTGGCATTTGTACCATCCACGACATCGAGGAGTTGGACGGCCATCCCTTCATCGTCATGGAAAAGCTGGAGGGGATGAGCCTGAAAGACAGGCTGCATGGCGAGCCGATGAAACTGGAAGAAATCCTCGACATCGGCATACAGGTGGCGGATGCATTGGCCGCTTGCCACGCCAAGGGAATTATTCATCGCGATATCAAGCCGGCCAACATTTTTCTGACGCAAAGCGGACCGGTGAAGATTCTCGACTTCGGGCTCGCCAAGTTGTCGCGTGGCATTGAGACCGGCGAAGGGGTACTAGAAGATCCGCTGTCGGTGGCAGGCGACATTTTTGGTACAGCGGTGTACATGTCTCCTGAGCAGGCTCGCGGCGAAGAACTTGACCCGCGCAGCGACTTGTTCTCCCTTGGGGTCGTGCTTTACCAGATGGCGACTGGCCAGAAGCCCTTTGCCGGGTCTAATGCAGTGACCACACTGGAGGCGATCCTCAATCGCAAGCCCGTCTCTCCTCTAAAACTGAACCCGGCGCTGCCCGCGGACCTGGAAGGCATTTTAGGCAGGGCCATGGAGAAGAACCGCGGCAACCGTTACCCGACCGCTCTGGCAATGAAGGGAGATCTCCAGTCGCTGAAACGGGAAACGGAACCTGGGATAACCACGAGCGGACGGTTGCGCGCCGCTTTGCCATATCGTATCCAGACGAGCACATTTCAAACCACGAACCGAACTCAAACCTACATCCTGCTGGGAGTCATTGCGTTGCTCTTAGCGGTGCTGATTCCCGTGGGAGGCTGGTGGTTCAAGCACCGCCTCGGCACTGGCGGTGCCGCGAAGAATACAATCGCCGTGCTGCCACTGCAAAATGTGAATGGCGATATCAGCGTCGACTTTCTGCGCTTCGCGCTGGCCGACGAAATCGCCAATGTGCTCACGTACACACGCACGCTGGACGTTCGCCCTTCTTCAGCGACGCAAAAGTATGCAGCCAACAACGTCGATGCCGAGCAGGCCGGTCGCCAACTGCATGTTGCTACTGTTCTGACCGGACACTTCTTGAAACAAGGGGACAATCTGTTCGTTACGCTGGAAGCGATCGACGTCAACCATGACCGGCTGCTTTGGCAGACCAGTTTCACGGCGCCCACGCAGGATCTTATCGCTTTGCAGAGCGCGATGGCCGCCCAGGTGCGGCAAGGTTTACTCCCGACGCTTGGGGTGGCCGGGGGGACTACCGAAGCGGGCACACGTCCGAAAAACGCGGAAGCGTATGACCTCTATCTGCACAGTGTCGCGCTACCTCACGACCCCGCGGCCAACAAGGATGCCATCGCGGTGCTGGAGCACGTGGTGCAGATGGACCCGACCTACGCGCCGGCTTGGGAGCAGTTGGGTCTGCGTTGTTACTTCGACGCTACCTATTCCGACGGTGGCGAAGCCATGTTCCAGCGCTCCAATCAAGCCGAAGAGCGGGCTTTGGCATTGGATCCCAATCTCAGCGTTGCTGCCGGGCAGTTGATTGCCAATCGCGTGGAGAGAGGTGAGTTGGGCAAGGCTTACGAGGCGGCGCAGGCACTCGTCAAGCAACGTCCTGAAAGCGCCCAAGCCCACTTCGCACTAAGCTACGTTTATCGGTACGCGGGGATGCTGGAGCAATCTACGCGCGAATGCAACGCCGCGCTGGGGCTCGATCCCGGCAATTACACCTTCCGCTCCTGCGCCTGGGCCTTCATGGAATTGGGAGACACGACGCGGGCCAGAGATTTCGTCCGCCTCGACGCCGGTTCGGAATGGGCCGCTTATGTCCTGCCATCCATCCTTCTGCGCGAAGGCAAAATCGCAGAAGCAAAGGAAGCTGTCAAGCACATGCCCACCGCTCCTCGCTATCACCGCGATCTGCTGGAAGCCTGTCTGCAAATGCGGCCACCATCGGATCTCGACCGAATCGCGCAGCAGTTGGAAGCCAACCAGGCATCGGAAGCGGATCCCGAAATCTTGTATTTCGAAGGAGCGCTTCTCGGATACTGCGGCAAGAAGCAAGCCGCGCTCGACCTCCTGCAGAGTGCCGTCGAGCGGAACTATTGCGCCTATTCTAATCTCGTTTCCGACCCACTGCTGGCCAAGCTGCGCTCCGATCCAGCCATTGACAAGGTGTTAACCTCGGCGAGGGAATGCCAGGACGCGGTTCTGTCATCGAGTAACGCGCCCGGACGATGACAAATTCTAAATTAAGCCGGCTGGTAATGACCAAAACAGACGGCGTCCCAAGGGCTTCCAACGGCGAAGCCAGAGGTGCGCCCCTTCAAAGCGCTCCGAAATCCACTCTTTTTAGCAAAACGGTAAAGCCTCTTGTGTCCATTGCGTGTTTCTCTTATGGACGGGTCGCTCGCCGACGGTTTCGCGGCGTAGTAAGATACGATGTTAGCGCTACTCATATTTCACGAAGTTTTGAGGCAGGAGAAGAAGTTGACTGCTCGTCATAACGGCGCAAGATTGCCTTTGCCAGGCAAAATTCGAATGAAACTGGCATCGGCCGGGAAAGTTCTTCGGCAGATGAGGCGGAGCCCAGTGTTAGGAACGGGCCTTTCGATTGTTCTGTGCCTGATGTCGGCAAGTTGCACGGGCTTCTTTATCAATCCTTCCCTTAGTTCGATTTTCATCACTCCCGCTGCCACGACTGTAGCTGTTAAGGGTTCGCAGCAACTCACCGCCACTGGCACCTACTCCGATGGCAGCAAAAGCCCGTTGTCGGGGTCCACGGTGGGTTGGTCAAGTTCGGATACCACCGTAGCCACCATCTCGAACGGTGGGCTGGTCACAGGAGTCGGCACGGGCACTGCAACGATCACGGCTACCGCCGAAGGCGTCAGCGGAACAGCCAGCGTCACCGTGACGCTTCAGAACTTAACGAGCATAGTGATTACCACGACGCAAGGGAGCACCAATCCCCCTCAGACTGCCACGATTTCTGGTGTGCCCGCAACCCTGCAGTTCTACGCCTACGGTAATGGGTTGGCCACGCAGGATATTACAAACGCCGTGACCTGGACTTCGTCTAACACGAATGTAGCCACCATCAGCAGCGGTCTCAGCACCGGCAGTGGTTTGGCGACCAGCGTGGCGGCAGGAACTACCACCATCACTGCGCAGTCCGCTGGCAGCACTGGAACAGTCACCAGCAACAGCATCGTGCTGACCGTGCAATGAGCAGCAGGCTACCTGGCTGGGAGCATATCCGTTCCCGCATAACGGGAGGTAGCGCTGTTCGGGATCCTGGCCGCACGCATAACGACGTTGATGAGCTTTCGATTCGCGGTTGTTCCATATCCACGGGCCCATCCCTCGCGCTGCACCCAGTGGGTCATCGCCCTCGGCGCTACCTCATTGGGATGGATTAGATGATTACCCTGCAACGGCTCGCATTGATCGGCCAAACTGCAGCGGCGCTGCTGGTTGCTTTGATGATCGCCAGCTGCGGAGGAGGGTTCTTTCCCTCTGCCGGCACCATTGTCTCAATCGCGCTATCTCCGGCCAGCGCCCAAATCATGCCGAGTGGCACGCAGCAGTTCACGGCTACCGGGACATTTGGCGACAACTCGGTCAAAGACGTGACGGCGCAGGTAACTTGGCTATCTTCTGCGACCAATATTGCTACTATCAGTGCATCAGGGCTGGCAACCGGTCTGGCGCTGGGGACTACGAACATCACTGCGAAGTCGGGCAGCGTGACTTCCCCGGCATCGATACTGACCGTCAGCAACAAAACCATATCGAGCATCAGTGTCAGCCCGCAAAGCCAGACTTTGATTAGCGGTTCGCAGCAACAGTACACGGCCACAGCCAGCTACTCCGATGGCTCTTTCGGCGACATTACCTCATCGGTGACTTGGAATTCCAGTAGTACGGCGGTTGCAACGATTAGCACTTCTGGCCTGGCCACAGCCGTGGCACCAGGTAGCACGACGATTACCGCCAGCTTGAGCGGCGTTATCGGAACCGCGACCCTTACGGTCGATTAACCTGGGGTGGGAATAGTCAGGCAGCGGCCGCAGGCTGGGCAAGTTTTCAACACCTCCTGGTTTACACGTTTTCGATCCCATCCATCTCATTTTGAAGGAGGATACCGGCTCTCGGACGAGGGGTCATGTGCCTTTCCAAGCAACGGCCGAAAGGCCGAATTTTCCTTGATTTGGCGGAAAAACCGAGGTATATTAGCCAGTCTCCAGGCTTCAACGGGAACCCTACCATCGTATTCCGGCCCTTGGGACAATGCGCCCCTGAATCGTTACAGAAGTATTGTGTATCCAATTGGATAGAGTGGCCCGAGTAGACATCATTTGGGACCGATTACGTCATCCAGAAATTTAGATACTGAAAGCGGAAAAGAGCGTAACTATGGCAAAACGTCGTGGCAATCCTAATTGGGGCAAGCCGGAACCGATCGGACCGGTTGTGCCCACAATCACTGAATTCGAGCAGGTGGTGAAGGAATTTAAGCTCCAGCCTGACCAATACATTCGATCCACCCGCCTGCGTGAATGGGCACGGAAGAATAAGAATTCAAAATACATTCCGGAGCCTCTTCTCGAGGCTTGGGGATTTGAGATCGAGTCGACTTTATAAACCAGCCGATTTCGTCGAGGGCCGCCTGGCGCGGCCCTTTTGTATTTGGCGTATCTTCCCTCTTGATCCAAGCTATTTACCTCAGCGGCATCGAAGAATTACCGTGACCTTTAATACCGATCAAACCGTGGCTATGTTGACCGGAACCAGCTTCGCTGCCGGTCTGAATGTCTACGCGACCATCGCGACGCTAGGTTTACTGTCGAGGACCGGAATAATCACATTGCCACCAACTCTCGACATCCTAAATTCGTGGTGGATCATCGGCGCCGCTCTGGGACTGTTCGGAATGGAGTTCTTTGCGGATAAAGTTCCGGCATTCGATCTGATGTGGAATGCATTGCAAACCTTTGTTCGAGTACCCGTCGCAGCCCTCCTGGCTTACGCCGCGACCTCTCATCTGTCGCTGGGAATGCAATTGGCTTCCGCCGGCTTAGGTGGACTAATTGCCTTCGCCGCACATGGAGGCAAAATCGCATTGCGCACCGCGGTAACTCCGTCGCCGGAACCGTTTTCCAACATCGCACTGAGCTTGGGTGAGGATGTGGGGGCGGTATCGTTGTCCTGGGTTGCAGTTCAGCATCCTTACTTTGCTGCAAGCGTGGTGGCGATCTTGCTGATCGCCATCCTGTTGCTGATTCGCTGGGTTTGGCGCGCGTTGCGAAGACTGTTCCAAACGAGAGGGGTTGCAGCGACCACCACGTGAAGCCTAAAACCGCGCTTCCCCTTTCGCGTTTCGCCTAGCATCCTCAAAACCGTGACCTTGTCTGTAACAACGGCGGCGGGTCGATGGCACACTGGTCTAAAGGGCCGCGCTATCAAAATCAAAAATGGTCGCGCAGGTGGCCGAAGCTCTCGACCTGCAGCAGCCGGCCATTGCCAGCCTCTGGACGAAGCTCGCCCCGTTCCAGCATCCAAGTGTTGTCATGAGGAACAAACACGGCGTGCAGTCCGGCTTCCAGCGCCGGGTTGATGTCGGACTTCGGGCTGTTGCCGATCATCCAGGTGCGCTCGCGTAGCAAGCTGTACTTCTCGACCACCGCGTTGTAGGTTGCAGCGTCCTTCTCAGCCACTACTTCGATGGCAGTGAAATATTGTTTGAGGCCAGACCGCTCGACCTTGCCCGATTGCTCCGTGATATTGCCCTTGGTCACCAGAAAGAGATGATGCCGCTGGGCGAGGTCGGCCAGCGTTTCGGGCACCTCAGGCAAGATCTCCATCGGATGCTCGGCGATGGCATAAGCAAAGCCGCGGATGGTCTCGTGCAGCGCAGGCGTGAGCGGTTCGACCGACAATTGCTCAAAGCATCGCACCAGGGCCAGCGCGAAGCTGTGCATGCCATAGCCATGAGTAAGGATGTTTTCGCGCTCTACCTCGTACAGCACGTGGCGTACCTGGTCAGGCGTGTACTCGTGGTGATTCAGGAATGAGATGAAGTTGGCGATTGCGCGCTCGAAATAAACGTTGTTCTCCCACAATGTGTCATCAGCATCGATGAGGAGGTGTTGGCCGGACGGATTCTTCAGTGGCATTGGAATCATGGATTCGCCCGAAGCCTCCTATTGGCCCGGTTCCTGCTGCATTAAGCTGGCTGGTGGCGGAGGGATGGTGATATCCAACTCCTGCACCGGGCCAAGCGTGCTGAGAGGCTTACCGAATTCCGTGTCATTGCCCACCACCAGCACTGCCATGCGGTCTTTGTGAACGTATTTGTGAGCGACGCGTGACACATCGTCCGCAGTTACCTTTTCAACCTCACTGCGGTAGCGCTCCAAGAAGTCGGAGGGATAGTGATAAAACTCGTAGGCCATCTTCTCTCGCAAGACTTTTTCTGGCGTGTCGAACTGGAAGATGAACGAGTTGAGGATATCGTCTTTGGCGCGCTTTAGTTCCGTCGGAGTGGCCGGGTTCTTTTGCAAATCATCGATTTCGTCGTTGAGCCCCTGAATGCCCTCCACGGTGCTGGCGCTCTTGGTTTGCATATCGATGTTAGTCACGCCGGGATGGTCCCAGCTGTACCCGACACCGCCGCCCACAGCGTACGCGAGTCCTTTTCCCGACCGCAGATGGTTGAACAGCCGCGAAGAGAAGCTGCCTCCAAACATCTCGTTCATTACCGTGACGGCGAAGTAATCGGGGTTGCTGCGCTCGATGCCGAGATCGAGCATGTCGATGCTGCTCTGGTTCACGTCAGTCTTGCGGACGAAATACAGGCCCGGCTTCGGCTCGGCGAACTTGATATCAGGTTTCTTGGCGTCGGGTCCTTTCTGCCACGAATCGAACGCCTGACGCAGTTTGGCCTCCATCGCCTTTGGATCAAAGTCACCGGTGATGCCGAAGATGATGTTGTTGGGATAGACGTACTGCTGGTGCCAGTTCGCCAGATCTTCGCGCGTAACCGCCGCAACCGTCGCATACTCGGGAACGCGCGCGTACGGATTGTCTTTGCCATACGCGATGATGCGGCTTTCGCGATGCACGATGGAATCCACGCTATCGTTGCGGCGGGAGATTTCCGTGTACATCTGCTCCTTTGCCAGCTCCAGCTTGTCCGGTCGGAACTCGGGATTGTGCAGCAGATCGAGAAACATATCGAACACGGCATCGAAGTCGCCCTTCAGGCAGTCGAGTGAGATCGTTGTCGAGTCCGACTGGTTATCGGTTTCGATCTTGGCCGCTCGCGCTTCCAGAAAGTCGTCCATCTGATCGCCAGTCTTCGTCTTGGTGCCGCCGGTGCGCCAGACTTCGCCGTATAGATCGGTGAGTCCGGTCTTGGTCGGGGGCTCGGAGATCGAGCCGCCGCGGATACGCGCGGTCGCATCGATCAGAGGTAACTCATGGTCTTCCTGGAGAAAGATCACCATGCCATTCGACAACTGGACGCGAATGGGCTCCTGAGGTTTGAACGCCGGAAGGGGCGGAGCCTGGATTTGGTTCCAGGGTTTCACCTGGGCAGGACTGAAGGTCGTAAAGAGCAGCAGGAGGCAGAATACCGCGAACGGGAAGTGGCACAGGGTCGAAACAGCTGACCCTTCGACTGCGGCGGAGCAGGGCCGCCTCCGCTCAGGATGACAACAGAGAATGGGGTCCTCGAACACGCTCATTGCTGTTCCGCTCCTTTGCTCGTAGCCTGACCCGGCTGATTACTCGCGATCTGCGTCTGAATAGTGCCAACGGTGCGATTGCTGTCGGCAAAAACCTGGTTCGAGACCCGGCGTATGTCGGCCTTGGTCACCTTGTCCACGCGGTCGAGGTAGCGGAACAATTCTCGCCAATCGCCGTAGCGCGTCTGATAGGTGGCAAGCTGTTGCGCGAGACCTTCGTTACTGGCGAGCCCGCGAATCAGGTCGGCCTTGGTGCGCGTCTTAAACATTTGCAACTCTTCGTCGGTCACGTCCTGCGTCTTCAACTTATCGATCTCCTCGTGCACCGCTTTTTGCAGCTCCTCGTTGGTGTGTCCAGGCAGGGGAATAGCATAGAAAGCAAACAGGTGGCCGTACTTCATTCCCGGGAATCCGGTGAAACCGGCTGCGACGGCGGCAATCTTCTTGTCCCGCACCATTGACCGGAACAACCGTGAAGTCCGCCCGTTCGACAGAATGTCACTGATCGCATCGTAAACCGCGTCATCCGGGGCGAGATAGCTTGGCCGGTGGTAACCTTCCAGGTAGAACGGCTGCGAAGGATCGTGCAAGGTGACCTCGCGCACCGAATTCTGTGGCGGTTCGTCGGTGAATAGCTCAATAGGCTTGGGCGTGGTGGGAAGCTGTCCGAAGTATTTCTCCACGATGGGGAAGACCTGCGCGGGATCGAGATCGCCGACCAGGCCGATCACCATATTGCTGGGCACGTAATGCCGCTTGAAAAACTCTGCTGCATCGGTTGCGGAAAAACTTTGCAGATCGGAAGCGTAACCGATGGTAGGACGATGGTAGGGGTTCGCCATGAAAGCCGTTCCCAGGAACTGCTCGACCAGCCGTCCCGTAGGCCGGCTGTCGGTGCGCATGCGGCGCTCTTCCATCACCACGTTGCGCTCCTTGTAGAACTCGCGCATCACCGGATGCATCAAGCGGTCCGACTCCAATGCCGCCCATAACTCGATCATGTTCGACGGCATGGAATACATGTAGGCGGTTTCGTCGTAGTTGGTGAAGGCGTTGACGCCCACGCCGCCGTGGCTCTCCACGATCTCGCCGAATTGGTTCTGCACCACGTACTTGTCGGCATCTTTGATGGCTTGTTCCCATGCAGCCTTCAGCTCCGCCAGCTTCTGCGGATCCTGGCCGACGCGCTTGATGCGTTCAGCTTCATAGGCTGCATAAGTCTGCTCCACCTTTTGCAGCGCAGGCTTTTCGGCGGCATAGTCGGTGGTGCCAATGTCGGGCGTGCCCTTGAAGGCCATGTGCTCCATCATGTGGGCTAGGCCAGTCTCGTTGCGGGGATCCTGCGCGGAGCCGGCGTCCACCAGGGTGAAGAACGAGAACACCGGAGCTTCAGGACGTCGCCAGAGCACGACGGTCAACCCATTAGGCAGCGTTTTCACCGACACGCGTTTCTCGTATGAGGACAGGTCCTGCGCCGCTAGCGGCAGAGCGGCCAGCAGCAGGAACAGACAAGTCAATTTGGCAAACCAGCACTTCATCGTGCCTCCAGGCGGGCGGTCGTGATTATGCTCAGCTTAGAAAGTTACAGATAAGGACGCGCAAGTCAAACCGAAGAAAGCAACCGCACGGCATCGCAAGCCAACATTCGACGCTAAAGTTGCATACTTCCCTGCTCAACCTGCATCATTTCTGTGCAGCGTGAGCGAGGGGACGATGGCCAAAGAGACTGTGGTTGATATCGAGGGAAAGCATCTAAAGCTTTCGAATCTCGACAAGGTTCTGTATCCCGATGTCGGATTCACCAAGGGACAAGTGATCGACTATTACGTGCGCATTGCGCCGCTACTGCTGCCGCACTTGCGTGGACGGCCGTTGACCATGAAGCGCTATCCCAATGGGGTAAGCGGTCAGTTTTTTTACGAGAAGAACTGCCCCGAGCATCGCCCCGAATGGGTGCAGACCGCGCGCGTCTGGAGTGAGGGCAATAATAAGTGGATGAACTATTGCATGGCCGAGGACCTGCCAACGCTAGTCTGGGCGGCTAATCTCGCCGACCTGGAGCTGCACACGAGCCTCTCGCTTGGCAAGGACATCCTGCGGCCGACGTTCATGGTTTTCGACCTCGATCCTGGCCCGCCCGCGAACATAGTGCAATGTTGTCAGGTCGGGCTATGGGTGCGCGACATCTTCGCCAAATTACAGCTGCAAAGTTTCGCAAAAACGTCAGGGTCGAAAGGGTTGCAGGTTTACATCCCGCTGAACACCGCAGTTACTTACGACCAAACCAAGCTCTTTGCGCACGAGCTGGCACGATTACTGGAGCGGCAACATCCAGACTTAGTCGTCTCAGACATGAAAAAGGCCCTGCGCACCGGCAAGGTGCTGGTGGACTGGAGCCAGAACGACGATCACAAGACGACCATTTGCGTGTACTCCCTGCGGGCGAAAGAGCAGCCTACGGTTTCCACACCGGTGAAGTGGGAGGAAGTTGAGAATTGTCGTAAGAAGCGCGATGCGAGCTTGCTAGTTTTCGAGTCGGACCAAGTGTTAGAGCGAGCCAACAAATATGGCGACCTGTTCGAGCCGGCGCTGAAGTTGAAGCAGAAAATGCCACGGGTGGAGGAACTGCAACAGCTGGGGGCAGGAGTGGCCGCGAAATCTGTTCCTACGACGAAGGGCGCCTCGGTAACAATGAAGGCAAAGAAGAAGCCGTTCGCCGCGCGCGCAAAGACCAAGATCAGCGGTGCGAAGAAGGCAGCGGCAAGACGCAAGTCTGCATGATATTGTTCCCAACGCGATGAGCCCAGTTAGCAAGACGAAAGACCATACTCCAGTCGCGACAAAGCCGATCAGCGCAGCTTCGCCGGCTGCCGACGCCTCCGATCTCCCGCTCTACATCGGCACCTCGGGTTGGGCATATACCATCTGGAAGCCTGACTTTTATCCCAAGGAAGTTTCGTCGAAAAACTTTCTGAAGTACTACGCGACGCAACTCACCGCGGTGGAGGTGAACTACACTTTCCGGCGCCAGTTATCGGAGAAGGCTGCGACTGCATGGATGGCGGATGTCGGCCCGAACTTTCGTTTTGCGCTGAAGGCCAATCAGTACATCACGCATATTCGTCAGCTACAGAACGTCGAAGAGGCGATGCAGCGATTTCTTCCGACTCTGCAACCGCTGGCCACTCAACTTGGGCCGGTGCTTTTCCAGTTGCCGCCGACCGCCAAGGCGGATGTCGCAGTGCTACGAGATTTCCTTGCGCTGCTGCCGGCAAACTTTAAGGCTGCATTCGAGTTCCGTCACCAGTCGTGGTTCACCGACGACATCTACCAGGCGCTGCACGACCGCAACGCGACTCTGTGCGTCGCCGAGACCGAGAAGCTCAACACCCCTGAGATCCGCACTGCCAGCTACATTTACTTTCGCTTCCGCCAGCCCAGTTATTCGGCCGACGATCTAAAAAAGTTGGTCGAGCGCGTGGGACGTTGCGTCGCCGATGGCTTGGAGACATACGCGTTCTTCAAGCACGAGGAAGATCCGCGTAGTCCGCACAATGCGGTGGAGGTTCTGAGGAGCGTGCGGCAAAAGACTCGAGGCGAGGGATGATGATGACGATACGGACTCTTCGACTCCGCATCGTTTTGGTGCACCCTTGACACTGCCGTCGGTGACATAGAAGGAATACTATCGAGAGTCTTGATAGCCGTCCGCAGCAGACGATCAGGACGCTAGTTTTTTGGCCTCGTCCAACGCTGCCGCGCGATTCATCATCTAATTCTCTTGCTCAAGTCTCGGGTAAATCTCGCGTCCAACATCATGTTCGATCCAAAAAAAATCTGCGCTGGCCCGTATTGCTAGCGCTTAGTGTCGGTTTGCTGATGACCATGGGCTGTCAGCACGCAGAGGTACGCTCGAGCCTAGCCGCCAACCACTTTGTTGGAGGCTCAAGCGAACCGACCATGCTGGCTGCCTACCAGCCTTGGTTTGGCCGCCCCGGACACATTAATCCCGGCTACTCGTCGCAGGACCGGGTGGAGATCGAGAAGCAGATTGATCAAGCCAAACAACTGGGCATCTCCGCCTTCGTGGTGAACTGGTACGGTGCACACCATGAATTTGAAGACAAGGCTTACACCCTGATGCAGGAGGTAGCAGCGGAAAAGAACTTCAAAGTAGCGCTGATGTACGACGAGGACGACAGCGATCCTGCCGGCGCAACCGATGCCGTAATCGCAGACCTGCAATATGCGCACGACCGCTACCTGGGCCCGCAGGCGGTGGTGCCGCGCGACTCTTACCTGCGCTACGATGCCCACCCCATGATTTTCATCTTTCCCAAGGCCGCACATACGGATTGGAACCGGGTGCGTCAGGCGGTCAATTCCTGGGAAGAACCGCCGCTGCTGATCATCAAAGACATCCACCCGCAATACGCAAGCGCCTTCGATGGTTTCTATGCCTGGGTGTCGCCAGGCGCGGAGGGATGGAAGTCCGACGGCAGTAATTGGGGCCAGCAATATCTCGACAACTTCTATCACACCATGATCGCCGACTATCCCAACAAGATTGCGGTGGGAGGGGCTTGGCCCGGCTTCAATGATTCCAAAGCCAGCTGGAGCCAGAATCGCAAGATGAGTTCGCGCTGCGGCAAAACCCTCGACGACACGCTGCGAATGTTCCGGCGCTATTACAACGACCAGCGGCCGCTTCCCTTCCTCATGATCGAGACGTGGAATGATTACGAGGAAGGCACTGCGATTGAAAACGGCGTAGCGTCGTGTAAGTGAAGGCAAAAGCAATTCCAGAAAATAAAAGAACCTCCGCCCTTCAGTACACCTCATACCCCGGTGGCGGCGAATGGAAACCGGGTTTGCGCGCCATCAACAGCAACGCGCCGATGCGCTTGAACTCGCGCAGCTCCGCGGCATTCTTGAACCACTTTCCGCTGTACTCCTCCGGCGTCGGCGTTAAATCAGGGATGCGCGCCGCTTGCACATCTTCGAAAGTGTGCGCCTTCAGCAACTGGACGTACTCCTGCTCCGAGCGCGCCTGCACCGGCACCTTCAGCTCGTCGACCCAGCGCAGCGAGTAGTGATTGTCCTTATAAAGATTGATCAGGATAAACAGTTCGCCATGCGGCGCCAGCACGCGAAACAATTCAGCAAGCGCGCGGTCCTGGTCGGCGTAGTAATAAAAACTTTCCACCGACAGCACCTTGTCGAAGAAGTTCTCCTCCCATGGAATTTGCTGGGCTGAGCCGGCCACGAACATCAGGTTGTCATACGACGTCGATCCGGCACGCGCGCGCCGAATCATTTCGTCCGACACGTCGAGCCCGATCACCTGTCCGGGCTTGTCGCGGTTGGCGACGGCATCCGCCATCAAACGGCTGGCCCAGCCGGCGCCGCAGCCGAGGTCGAGCACGCGGTCGCCCGGCTTCAGTTCCATCCGCGCCAGCGTCTGCTGGGTGATACTGATGTGGTGGCTCTCCATCTCCTCGCCGCGACCCTGCTCGGCCCACTGGTTGAACTCCTGGCGCAGACGCTCGTCAGCGGCAATGGCTTTCTTATCGATCATGAGGTCCTCGGGAATTCTTGAATTTACACTTACAAGAATACCGCGCTCGCGGAAGTAGGAGTTCTTCCGCCTGTCGGCCAGGTTTCCGAGTTGCCCGTCACTACGGAACGATTTGGAACTCTTGTCGAGCTTGCGAGGATGGCTCCCACTACGCCGAATTCGAAATCCGAGGTGAGCAGCCTGTTTACGCAGGCGCATCTCGGCACGCTTGAGCGCTACCTCTTCGCATTTGTGGAAGACGGACTCGTTGTATGACTCTCCTGTGCTTAGCAGGTGGTAGACGATGCGCGCGAGTTTGTGCGCTGTAGCGGTAATGGCCTGGGGCTTGCCAAGTTTACGGCAGATTCTGCGAAAGAACTCTCCCATGTAGTCTTTGGCATGATGTAACGACCGTGCCGCCAGCCGAAGTGCGATGGCCACTCGGCTCCGGACTCGTCTGCTTTTGGTGAAGAGGACTTTTCCGCCGCTGATCTTCTTTTCCGGACACAGACCGAGCCACGAGGCGAACGCCGACGCATTGCGGAAGCGGGAGACATCTGTGCCCACCTCGCAGAGGATGGTCTGAGCTGTCATGGAGCTGATGCCAGGCACGTTCGTCAGATCAACTCCGAAGATCCGGTAGAGTTCGCGGCGAAGATCGAACACACGTGGTTCGTGCCCCTGCCGTTGGTAGGGAAGACGCTTGGATCGCCTCGGCATTTCGGCCAATGCGCCGTCGGCGGCCTCTAGTTCAGCCATCTGACGTTGAATCTCCCGATCTGTTTCCAGGACCAGTTGCTGATAATAGCGGTACGCGGCGAGTGACTGTCGCAGCGCGAAGACGTGCTCTGGTCGATAATCACCTTCGAGCGACTTCGCCACCGTGCTCTCGCTGCTCTTCACTCGGCTATGGCAGAGTCGAGCGAGTGTGAGTGGATCGCGCTCCCCGGCAAGAATCGCATCGAGAATGCGTAATCCGCTCAAGCCGGTAATCTCGGTCAGCACACGATGGACCTGGAGGTTCATCTGATCCAACGCCTTTTGGATATGCATGATGTGCTCAGCCGCCATCTGGACCAAGCTGCCGCGGTGCCGCCAGAGAGCGCGTACAGCGCAGATCGCGCCCGGAGGGCGGAAGCTCGCTCGCAGTAAACCGACAGAGTGCAAGTATTGAAGCCACTGGCAGTCGGAGACGTCCGTTTTGCGCCCGGGCACGTTCTTCACATGCTGTGCGTTGACCAGGCAGACATCGAGGCCGCGAGCCTCCAGAATCTGATAGATCGGAATCCAGTAAACGCTGGTTGACTCCATCGCGACGGAACGGACTCCGCACTGCTCGAGCCAATCAGCAAGCGCGTGTAGATCACGGGTAAACGTGGGAAAGCTGCGCACCGGCTGCGGATCACGATCGGCGCCCACTGCGACGAACAGCTCACTCGCTCCGACATCGATCCCGGCAGCATCGAGATGCAGGACCGGCAGCTGATCACACCTTCTATAACTCTGCTTAGCCATGGGAAATCTCCGTGCCAGCCGAGTGCCCAGGGTATGAATGCAGAGCAAACTCCCAATCGAGATCGCCGCTCGATGAGCGGACGTCATCACATATCTGTACGCAACCCCGGACCCACGCTTCTCGACGGGCTATAAAGCGCCAATGTCGGCGCGGGCTGTAGCTGTCACTCGACCGGCATCTACAATCATCGCGCGACTCGCGTTCCTTCGCATCCTGTCTGGCCGCCGTAGGCCAGTTGCACGCTTATCGTTACCAATGCCATAGGGACCCGTTGGCAACGTTTGGCAGGAATGGTTAGTAATTTGTCTTTCGCCATGTGGTTCAAAACGATCAGGTACGCCATCAAAGCAATTCAGAGCAAGGTAAGACATTGCGTTTTTCAGTTTGACCCGCCGGATAATTTCCGGCTTGCTCGTGAGCGTCGGCTTGACAAAGCCGTTCCAGCAAAGTGTCACGCAACATTTCTCAAGGAGAACCAACATGAACAGTCTTGAATCTATGTTAAAACGTAACGAAGATTTTGCTGCTCGGCAGTCTGCTGTGGGCACTCTTATGCCCTCCCTTCCGCGGGCGCTGCCAAATGTAAAGGCGATCATCATCGGTTGCGCCGATATGCGTGTGGACCCGGCTCATGTACTTGGAATTAAACCGGGCGAAGCTGTCGTGATACGTAACATCGGCGGTCGAATCACGCCGGGGTTGTTGGAGCAGTTGGGACTACTCGGGCGAATCGGTGAAGTTGCCGGAGAGATTCCTGGAGGCGGCGGTGAGTTTCACATCATCGTACTTCAGCACACCGATTGCGGCATCACCCGCCTTGTGGACGATCCCGCCATGCTGGCGCACTATTTTCAGATACAGGAACGGGAACTCAAGCAAAAAGCAGTTACCGATCCTCGCGCGGCGGTTGCTGTCGACGTTGCTTCGCTCCGGGCGATTCCGGCGTTGCCGCCCAATTGGCTTATATCAGGCCTCGTCTATGACGTGGCGACCGGACTTGTTGAGATCGGTCGTACCGCCAGCTCTGATCCGCGCTGCATAAATATCAGGACCCGTATCATAGGGGTGTAGCCAAACACTCCTATGAAGAAAATTGAGCGAGAAAGAAGACGATCTCCTTGGACGCCGCGTTCTCTCACTTTGCCGTCGCGAAGACCGATGCGGGTTCTTATTGCTGCGATTCCTGCGATGCGGCCGCTTGATGTGGTCGGGCCAGTTGAATCATGAGCGAATTGTTGCCCTACGCACTCTCTATGCTACAGTCTCCGGGACGAGACGGCTCAAACACCCTAAGCCCCGACCAACGGCTCGGCGCATTCGCTAAACTTTATTGTCCCAATTGCAGGTGCCCCGTCCTCTCGCCTCGCCAAAAACCGCGAGAAGGATGGAGCACCCGACCACTGTTCGCTGGGCGGCAAGGCTCAGCGACACGTTGTTTTCAGTGGCAGTTGGCGAAGTTGATAGTTGCGATCTGGCTGCTCCAGTCGAAGTTCTGGGTCAGCACGTAGAACTCGGTGGTGTACCAGAAGGTGCAGCCATCCTGGTCGATTCGCATGGAGCTGTAATCGCCCCAGCGGCCACCGGTGTCAAGTTGCGAACCCGTACCGCTAACGACCATAAGCTCGGGTTCTAGGCTGCCCCTGGGGTCGGTTTTCAGGCGTCCAGCAACGCCAATCGAGGGGTACATGCTGGAGCTGGAGATGCTGTAGCCAGCCAGGATGTCGTTGGTTTTGTCCTGGGCAACTGACCCCATCCAACGGTAATTTGAATCCGGGGAGTACGTACCTGACTGGAACAGCACAAGGGAGGTAACCGGCACTGGGCGTTGGAAGGCACGGAACTCATACCATCGGGTACCCATCTGGCCACCGGAGGCTGTCACCGCATGGCTAACGTAAAAGTGTTGGTAGGGCTGAGAGGCAACGCTGGTCACAACCGATGAGGGCAGCGGCGAGTCGTTCCAATAAGCGAAGCGATACATTAGGCGGTCGCCAAGGGAGTCCAGTGTGTCGGAGACGCCCTTTTGCGGAACACAAAACGCACGATACTCGCCGTTGCAGGCCGGGTTAAAGTTGGGTACCGAAATCAGCTGCGTGTTGTTCGTTCCCGTTATCGTTGCGCCGCTGGGGTCTGACCAGTCAATGTGAACCGAGTACAGAGACAAGTTTGAATTATCAACCGTGCCCAAACCACCAATGATGAAGTCGTCTTCGCCAGCCGGCGGATTGATTGGCGAGTCGATGTCTGCGGGCAACAGGCTGTAGTCACTAGCGCCGAGCTGGAAGCATTTTTGCCCCGCCGTCGGATCACCGGCGATAAGCTTCGTCCGGTCATAAACGCAGACTTCGCCGCCTACGTACCCCCTGCCTCCGGGGCCGAAGTTGTTAATAGTCTGGGTCCAGCTGTTGCTCCAGCGTCCCCACTTGGGATAATCGGGGAAGCCATTGCCTAACGAGAAGGCATACAGATAATAGCTGCCCAACGCGTCAGGGGTTGTGGAAATAGCAACGCAAGCTAGGTACGGCATGGCAGAAAAGGTGTTTTGGGCCAGCAGCCAGCGATGGGCGGCATTGTCCCACTGCACGATGGGGTCGCTTTCAAACCCGTTAGCGCAGTCTCCGCCAAGGCTTGAGAATAAAACGTGCCAGTCGAAGGGACCAGCTTCCGTGGCGCCGGTGATTTTGTTAAAGATAACGAAGGATGAATTGACCCCCTCGAAGACTTGCGTATCTCCCACCGCCAGGTTGGTGTCGGGAGGGGCGTTAACAAATGTGTAGTTGGGGAAGGCGTAGCCATCGCCGAGCAGATTCAGGCCGATGTTGTAGTTGGCAGTAGGGCCAAGGACACTGTTCTGCTCAACTGGATCCAGCAATAGAGGCAGATTCTTTCCGGCATGAGGCAGTTTAATGGAGCGGACGGGATTGGCCTCGCGGAAGCCGTATTGCAGGGGCCGCGGCACGTTGGCGAGCTCGCGCAACGAAGCCGACAGAGCAAAGCTAACCGGCTGGCTCGCAGGTAAGGGGTTGTCTTGCGCGGTTAGCGGCACACTACAGAAGAGTAGGGGCACGCCCAACACGAGCGCGATCATAACGAGAATTTTTACTTTATTGTTAAACATGATATTCGCTCCTTACGAGCTCTTCGGCGCATTTCTGGCAGCCGAAGCGGTTACGCAGATTGGTGGGTAGGGTGATCTAGGTTAGGGCATGGCGCCGCTGCGTCTTGGGCGGTCTGCAGCGACTTGCTTGGATAAGCTATCTGCGTTATTCCGTCAATGAAATCTCAGCATACAAGTCAGCGGAGTGCAACTGTAGTTACGTAGTTAGCGAAAATTCACAGACCGATTCGGGAAAAGCTGGCTTCATCTGCCTCCCACATAATTCCGAGCAAATGGGCAAGCTGATTCCTGCCGTCTGCGTAACTCAATAGCGTGTTGACACTTAAGTGCGCAGGAATTAACGGCTCGGCGCATTCGCCGGACATGTATTGTCCTACGTCCGCACGCGAGGTGAACGATCCGCTCACCTGCGGCGACTGATCGGCCATGATTTGCCGCACGTCCGGCACCCCGCTCGAAATGCCCGAGAACCTCAAAAGGCTTTTTCAGGTCGTTATTGGCGGTCGTGCGGCACGATAAAGCTGCCAGGCAAACGCTCCCAAACCCAGGCAAACCACGCCAAAGCGGACCAATCCGCCAAGATATGGGATGAACCCGACGATGGTGATGATTAGCAGGCCCACCAGCAGGCCCAGCAGCCAATCACTCTTCGTAGGCCCAGCTGGCTTCAGAAGTATCTGCCCCAGGAACGCTCCAACCCAAATCTTCGCCAGCCCGATCGCAACCAGATACCCCGCGAGCAACATCAGCGAGATGGGAAGGCCAACCAGCGTGATAGCGATCAAGAACATAGCCACAGGTAGGCCCGCCAGAACCGCAATCCCAAGCCCAAGGCTGCGCCAGCCGGAGCCCACGGCTTGAGTCGTGGCCTGGAAGAAGCCGGGAAACAAAACTAGGGCCAACCATCCCACTAGCATTGCCGAAGCGAGCCAGATAGCTTGGAAGAAATAGAATCCGGGATGCGTGAAGTGGTTTTCCCTCACGCGTACCTGGATGTCGCGTGAGCCCGCAATCGTCGCGCCGTCCGCGATGTGTACGTTTTTCAGATCGCGGACGTGAGCGCTCAGGTTGCCGCCGATTCGGGCCGTGTTCGTCAGGGTAAGGCTATCGCCAGTCATCGTCAGTTCACGGCCGACGCTACCGCTCACATCGGCGTTACCGGCGAACATGGTCACACTGCGACGCACGTCGCCCTCCAGGTTGACGTCGCCGGCGCCCGCAACAACACCGCCGCCCACGTGACCCCGATCATTCACACGTAAGGATTGCATCAACCCGTAGATGTTGTGGCCCAATTGGCCGCCAAGCTCGAGCGAATTCGAAAAGTCGTAGATGTTGCCTTCTACGGTTCCGCTCACTACGGTGCTTCTGGCAAAACTCACCAAGTCGCCCTTGACCGTGCCGCGTACTTCCACGGACCGGCCAAAAGCCAACAAGTCCCCGTTGACCACGCCTTCCACGAGCACAATGTTGCCGGTGGCCAAAAGAGTGTCGTCCACAGTCTCGTTTGCCGTTACCGTGATGAAGTCGCTGTGGCGCTGTTCCAGGGCAAAGCCGGGCAACGACAACGCAAACAGCACGATCATCAGGCGCAGACCAGTTTGCGTGCGCCATCGGCGTCCCAGCAGCAGTGCGCTGCCGCCCAATAGCAACAGCACAAAAATTTTCCCGACGACAGCAGCATAATCAGCCAGCATGGCGGTACCTCCGTTGGCAAAGTAATAAGAAAGGTTGAAGATCAGATTCGTGCGGCCGCTTAAGCTGAAGGGGTTTAACCATTGCAGCACTTCCGGAATGCTCAACTTATCGATCCAGCCGACCACGATGGAGCCCAGCGCCAGCACGGCGCCCACGATTGCCAGGTCATCCCAAGGCAAAGACCACGGCAAATGGGAGGAGCCCGCCGGGCTGGCAGCTTCTTCCGGAAGCTCTTGCAGGCTTTCGCTCAGAACACGGTTCTCAGCCCGTAATGCGTCCAATAGTTGCCGACAGCGCCGGCAGGTGGCAAGATGGTCTCGTAGGCGCTGCGCCTCCTGCACCTCCAGTTCACCGTCCACGAAGCTCGAGAGGATCTGTTCCGAATAACATTCCATGATCACTTGCTCCTATGGCTCAGTTTCCGACGCAACTCCTGCTTGGCCCGAAATAGCAACGCCGCCACGTAGTTTCTCTGCAGGCCCAACTGCTCTGCGATTTCGTCATAGCTCAATTCGCTGTAATAGCGCAGGACCAGCGGCAGGCGATAGTTCTCCGGGAGACGTGCAATGGCATCCCGCACCTGCCCCCTCTCTTCCGTGCTGAGCACTGCACCCAGCGGCGATGGCTCCGGGCTGGCTGCCTCGATGACCGCGACTCCTCCTTCACCTTCCACAATCACCTGCCGTCCCCGTTTCCGGCGCCGCAAGGCGTCAATGCATTGGTTGCCAGCCACCCGCAGCAGCCACCTGAGGAACGGTATTGACCCGTCGTAGCTCTCGATTGAGCGCTGCAGCTTGAGGAAGACTTCGCTGGTGGCATCTTCTGCGCTCTCCCGTGAGTCCAGCATGTAACGGCACAAGCCGAATACGCGCCGGCCATAGAGGCGATAGATCTCCCCCAGCGCCTCGGCATCATGGCCTTGTGCGCGCTCGATTACGCTCTCCAGATCCGGCCCCTCCATTTGCGTGGCTTTGCCCTCGCGGGGCTGCGATCCTTTCGCATTGTTTCTCTTGGCGTCCATAAAGCAGTACGCTGCAGACCGAACAAAGTTACACAGATTTTAGGGATGAGGGAAACGCGAGGCTCGACGACCTGTGGTTTTTGCAACATTCCAGGACCAAGAAGAGCCCCTATGTGCGACCGCCATTCGCTATTGGGCCGCCCCGAAACATACTATCCCGATGAGTGATCTGTGCTACATTCTCCGAAACAGATGGCTCAAACTCCGGAATCACCAACCAACGGCTCGGCGCATTCGCCGGAATTGTACTGTCCCAACTGCGCACGCGAGGTGGACGATCCGCTCACCTGCGGCGACTGTTCGGCCGTAATCTGCCGGATGTGCGGTACTCCGCTCGAAATGCCCGAGGACCTTGGGATCGGCTGATTCATGGCGCAGCCCACCACAGCGCGGCCAGCCATCGCGGCCCATCATGAACCCTCCCTGGTGCGCGGCCTCTCGCTGACCGATTCTGTGATGCTATTGGCCGGTGGCATCATCGGATCCGGCATCTTTCTCACCGCTGGGCCGATTGCCACCGCCGTACACAAGCCGCTGTTCTTCCTCGGCGTGTGGCTCGCAGGTGGGCTGATCTCTCTGCTGGCGTGCTTCGCCTTTGCCGAGATGGGAGCAATGTTTCCCGAGGCGGGCGGGCAATATGTTTATCTGCGGGAGGCCTACGGCGAGTTCCCTGCATTTCTCTACGGATGGATGATCTTCACCGTCGGCCAGAGTGGCACCATCGCCGCGCTCGCAGTCGGCTTCGCCGAATACTTTGGCGCGGTGATGCCTTTCGCGTCGGCTCATGTTTCGGTCGCAACCATTTTCGGATGGACACTGACCCGCGGGCACCTGGTCTCCATCTGTTCCATCGTTGTGCTGACCGCGATCAACGTGCTCGGACTGAAGCGCGGTTCGGCGCTGATCAACGTCGCGACTTGGGCGAAGTTCGCGGCCATCGGGTTGTTTATCGTGCTCGGCCTCGCCATGGGCCACGGCCATTGGTCGAACTATGAAGTCAGCATCCCCGTGAGCCACCCGCTGTCGCTGGGGCAGATGATCTCCGCCTTTGGTGTTGCGCTGATCGGTGTGTTCTGGGCGTTCGATGGATGGGTCTACGTCACCTGGGTGGCAGGGGAGATCAAGAATCCACAGCGCGTGCTGCCGCGCGCCATGGTGACGGGCGTGCTCCTGGTCGGCGTCATCTATCTGGCAGTGAACGCGGTTTATCTTTACGCTCTACCGATCACATCCGTGGCGAAGGAGGAGACCATCGCACATGCTGCCGCGACCGCCCTATTCGGCAGCACAGCCGCCCGCTGGCTCAGCGCGGTGATCGCACTCTCGTGCTTCGGAGCGATGTCGTGCGCCATCCTCAGCAGCGCGCGGGTTTCGTTCGCCATGGCGCGCGACGGCGTCTTCTTCCATGCGATGGGACGTGTGCATCCACGCTACCGCACGCCGGCCTTCAGCCTGATTTCGTTGAGCGCGTGGGCAGCGGTGCTGGCCCTCAGCGGCACCTTCGATCAGCTATACACTTACGTCATGTTCATGATGGTGCTGTCGTACACGGCGGCAGTGGCAGGATTGTTCGTGCTGCGGCGCGCCCAGCCCGATCTGCCGCGTCCGTATCGCTGCACCGGCTATCCCTATTTGCCCGCGCTCTACGTGCTCGTAGCGGGAGCGTGGGCGCTCAACTCCGTGGTCACCCGCCCCAAGGAGACGCTGATCGGGATCGCCATCGTCTTCCTCGGCGCACCCTTCTATTTCTTCTGGCGCTGGCAGTTGAAGCGGAAGCCGGGGGAGCTGAAAGAATTCCGGTAGGCAAATTCCATGCTCACGCTCAGCGAGGCCGCCGAAAAGATTCGCACCCGTAAACTTTCTCCACTGGAGCTCACGCGCGAATGCCTGGCGCGCATTGAGCAACTGGATCCGACGTTGAATGCTTTCATAACAGTTACTGCGGAGTCCGCGCTGGAGCAGGCACGCCAAGCTGAAGCGGAAATCATGGCAGGTCGCTGGCGGGGCCCCTGCACGGCATTCCCATCGGGCTGAAGGATCTGCTCGATACCGCAGGAGTTCGTACCACCGCGGCCAGCAATCAGTATCGCGATCGGATTCCGGAGGAAGACGCTGAACTGGTCCGGCAGTTAAAGCAGGCAGGCGCGGTGATAGTCGGCAAGCTAAACCTCCACGAATTCGCGTTTGGTGTCAGCGGGATCGTGAGCGCTTTTGGACCGGCGAAAAATCCTTGGGATACGCAACGCATCACGGGAGGATCATCCTCGGGCTCGGCTGCGGCGGTGACGGCAGGACTCTGCATCGCGGCGATTGGAACCGACACGGCCGGTTCGATTCGATGCCCTTCCGCGCTGTGCGGGATCGTCGGACATCGTCCGAGTGCGGCCTTGCTGAGTTGCAAGGGAGTTGTTCCGCTCTCCACATCGTTCGACACGGTTGGGCCGATGACCCGCACAGTACAGGATGCGGCGCTAATGCTTGGGGCGCTGGTCGCCGAAGCGGGGGCTAGTTTTCCCAACGACTGGGCCGCGCTTAACGACAGCGTGGCCGCGCTGCGAGTCGGAGTGCCTCGCCGGGGTTTCTTCGACGACCTGCAGCCAGAGGTGGCCGCCTGTGTAGCAGAAGCGCTCGCCATCATCGAGACTTTGGTGGCGCATGCCGGCGACGTTGAGCTTCAAGCGGGTGCACATCGCACCATCTTCAACGCTGAGATTTACGAGTATCACGAAGCGATGGTGACAAAACATCCCGAGCTTTACCAGCCGCAAACGCTACCTCGAATTCTGAAGTGTGCGGGCATCAGCGCAACCGATTACATTCGTGACTGGCGCAGCGTGCGCGCGGAGAGGCATAAGGCTGAAAAGTTGTTCGAAACGGTGGACGTGGTCGTCACGCCCACGGTTCCAGTGGCAGCGCCGCTACTTTCCGATCTCGAAGCGCTCGGAGTGAACGATCTTCGGCCATTTGAGACGAAGTATTTGCTGCGGAACACGTCGCCGTTCAGCGTGCTTTATTGGCCCAGCGTCTCGGTTCCATGCGGATTTACGCGCGAAGGACTGCCCGTGGGATTGCAAATCTCGGGCAAGCCTGGAGCAGATGCGACCGTGCTACGACTCGCCCATGCGTACCAGCAGGCGACGGAATGGCACAAGCGCGTGCCAGCGTTTGCAGAGGACGTTAGCTAGAACCCCACAAACACCGGCTCAGGTTGCAGCTGAATTCCAAACTCACCTAGCACGGCACTTTGAATTTCGTCTTTCAGTGCAATGATGTCAGCAGCGGTTGCACCGCCTCGGTTGACGATGGCCAGTGCGTGCCGCCGCGAGATACCCACCGCACCCCTGCTGTGGCCTTTTGCGAATCCCGCATGCTCGACCAGCCACGCAGCCGGTAGTTTGCGAAAGCCATCGCTGGCTGGATAGCTCGGCAATTGCAGTCCACGTGACCGCAGGCGCTCCGACAAATCTTCGAAGAAGGTCTGCGGCACCACAGGATTCTTGAAGAATGAGCCGGCGCTGCGCGCATCCTCATCACCGGGAACGATAAGCATGGCCTTGCGATGGCGGATCTCGCGCACGGCTGCTCTCACTTCCGCGAGAGTCGGGTTGCCTGCGCGCTGGGCGAAGAACTTCTGCAGATCGGCGTAGCGAATACTCGGCTTTCCACCCTGACGTAGCGTGAATAAGACTTGCAGAATTATGTAGCGGTCACGCTCAGTCGTATTGAAAATGCTGGAACGGTAAGCAAATCCGCAATTCGCGTTCGACAGCGTCCGGATTTGCAGAGTTTGCAGATCGAGCGCCTTTACCTCGTGAATAGTCTCCGCGACTTCCTGACCGTAGGCGCCGACGTTCTGCACCGGTGTGCCACCAACCGTGCCCGGGATCCCGCTGAGACACTCCAGGCCAGCGCATTCTACCTCGACCGTTCGTGCCACTAGGGTATCCCAGTCCACACCGGCGCCAGCGGAGAAAACCACCCCTTCGTGCTGAGTCGTAAAACTTGACCAGCCGCCGATGCTCACCTTGAGCACCAAGCCAGCAAAGCCTCGATCTGCCACGACCACATTGCTGCCGCCACCCAAAACAAACAGGGGTAACTTTTGTGAGCGAGAGAACTCCACCGCTTCGATCACTTCGGCTTCGCCTGTAGCCTCTGCTAGATAGCTGGCCGGACCGCCAACGCCAAGTGTGGTCAAAGGAGCCAGAGGAACGTGTTCGCGAATCAACATTGGGCAAAGCCAATATATATCGTCGGGCGGAGGAGGTTATCGGATATCAAAGCAGGAGTGGGGTTTCACCCCTGGCTGCGTTCCGTCGAAAATCGGTCACCACGGAGGATACAGAGGGCAAGATATTTTGGTCTAGATCCAACTTTCTCCGTCGTCTCCGTGCCCTCCGTGGTTAATTGGGTTGGTGGGCCGCGGGAGCATGCGGCGCTCGTAATGACAACTCAAGACCGGACAAAGCACGGAACGGATACTTCCCTCTGCTCATTTCTTCCCCGCTCCCACTTGAAACGCCTTGATCACGATAGCGTTGGGCCGATTGCCAACCGGAATCAGCGTGACCAGCGCGCGATCGGCGCTGATTTTGGAATTATCGCGGGTCTTCACCGTGCGCACTACTGCGACATCTCCCGAGCGGGAATTCAGCACCAGCAAATGCTCTTCGTCGGGGCTAAGCGCCAGCCCGTCCGGATGGCTGCCCACCTGGACGGTACCAATCACCCGGCCTTCGTCAATCGCATAGACGCTGACCGTGTCAGACCCAAAATTGCTAACGTAAAGCAGGCTATTGTCGGAGGTGACAATTCCGCGAACCGGCTTATCCCCGATCAGATAGCTTCCACCCACCTCGTTGTTAGCTGTCTCAACGATGGAGAAATTGTTGCTGGCAAAATTGCTCACAAACAGTTCGCCGCCGTCCGGCTTCAGCGTAAGGTTTACAGGCATTGATCCAACGTCGAGTAGGGTGAGCATCCGGCCCGTTGTCAGATCGACTGCGGCGATTTGGTTCGAGCCGGGACATGCGACGAATGCCTTGTCCGAGTCGGACAAGATGACCAGGTCCTGCGGCTGTTGGCAAATCGGCACCGTGCGGGTCACCGCAAGCTTCTGGGTGTCGATAATGGAAACACTGTTGTCGGCGCGATTGCTGACTACCACCAGCTTTCCATCGGGCGAGACCCGGGCGAGACCCGGCGCGCCCCCTACTGGTATGGTGGCGATCACCGCCCGCTTAGCGAGATCGATGACCGAAACATTGGCGGAGCCGGAGTTGGCGACATAGGCGCGCTTGCCATCAGGCGAAACCGAGACGAAGTAGGGCGCGCGATGAACGCCAATGGTCGCCACGACTACGTTGCGCTCCACGTCGATGATGCTGATGTTGTTGGATTCGGCGTTGGCAACATAGACCTCATTGCGGGTAGGGCTGGCGGCGACACCGGTTGGACTGGCGCCTACAGGGATGGTCTTGATGTTACGAAGCTGAAGCAGATCAAGAACACTGACGGAGTTGCTTTGTCCATTAGTGACGTACGCGTATTCGTGGTAACCGGGTTCGACGGTCGCACGCTGATGGCAGGCGGTTGAGCTCAGGGTGAGGAGCGCCGCGCATAATACAGCTTGCCGTCGCCGCGCAGAAACTTGCCGCAGCCATAACCAGGCGGCCCGCATCAGCGAGTGATGGCCGATCCGGCGATCGCATTGGCGCGGCGTAGCGGGTTAGCAACCGGCTCGGCGACGGAGCGGCCGAGTACGTTTGCGATCTGCCGGACCTCAACCATGAGGTCGTCAAACTGCTGGGGAAAGAGCGACTGGTTGCCGTCGCTCAGGGCGCGATCAGGATCAGGATGAACTTCGATGATCAGACCGTCCGCGCCCACGGCCACCGCGGCGCGCGACAGCGGCGTCACCTTGTTGCGCTTGCCGGTGCCATGGCTGGGATCGACGATGATCGGCAAGTGGCTCAAACGCTGCACTGCCGGCACGATGCTGAGATCGAGTGTGTTGCGCGTGTGGTCGGCGAAGGTGCGCACGCCGCGCTCGCACAGAATTACGTTGTAGTTACCCTCGCTCATGATGTATTCGGCGGCCATCAGCAATTCTTCCAGTGTGGCGGACATACCGCGCTTCAGGAGCACCGGCTTACGCGTCCTGCCCGCTCGCTTCAAGAGCGAATAGTTCTGCATGTTGCGCGCACCAATCTGGATAACATCGGCATACTTCTCCACCAGTTCGAGCGACTCGTTATCGATGGCCTCAGTGACGATCAGCAAGCCGAAGCGTTCGCGGACTTCCGCCAGGATCTTCAGGCCCTCCTCCGCCAAGCCTTGAAAGGTGTAGGGAGAGGTGCGTGGCTTGTAGGCGCCTCCACGGAAGAAGCGAGCGCCGGCGCGGGCCACGCATTCGGCGGTAGCAAAGGCCTGGTCGCGGGACTCGATGGCGCAGGGTCCAGCGATAACCGCCACCTCATTGCCGCCAAAGGTCGCTTCGGAATTGGGGAAGCGGATGATCGTGTCGTCTTCTCTTATGTCCCGGCTGACAAGCTTGTAAGGCTTGGTGACGCGAATGACCTCCTGCACTCCTTCCATCTCGTCAAAGGTGCCAGTCTCGACCTCCGTCTGATTGCCGGTGACGCCAATGGCGGTGCGCGACGCTCCGGGCATGGCATGCGCGCGAAAGCCCAGTGATTCAATCTTTTCGCATACGCGCTCCACTTGCTCTTCGGAGGCGTGCGCCTTCATAACGATAAGCATCGATGACCCCTTGTTTCCGTGCCCCATAGTGTATCGCGGATGTCGCGCCGCTGGGAATGAACCGCGCTGGCAAACATTCCCCCGGCATCCAGATTTAGAATCGAAACGTTCATGGCACACCATCCGGAGAAGAAAGAAAAAGACATCCTGAGACTGTTGCCTCCGCCTAAGCGGCCGCCCAAGTTGACAGCGCGGAGGATCGGCATCCACACGTCGACAGCAGGCGGAGTTGAGAATGCGGCCGAGCGCGCCTACCGGCTGGGCTGCAACGCATTCCAGATTTTCTCCTCTAGTCCGCGGCAATGGGAGCCCTATGACCTGGCGCGTCCACAATGCGACGAGATGGGCCGCTTGCGCGAGCAGTATGGACTGAAGCCGCTGGTCATCCATGCCAACTACCTGGTAAATCTAGCGGGTGGCAATCCTGAGTTCCACGCCAAGTCCATCGCCGCCTTTCGCGGCGAGGTGGAACGGGCGCTGGCACTTTGCGCCGAATTCCTGGTGCTGCATCCGGGCTCGTTCCGCGGTAGCAGTCGTGAAGAAGGATTGCAGCGAGCCGCGCTAGCCATCGAGCAGGCGGTGGACGGGCTCGATCTGGCGGCGGCAACTTGCGCATCCTCATTGAAAACACCGCTGGATCGGAGTTCTCGCTCGGCGGCAACTTCGAACAAGTTGCAGAGCTGCTGTACTTGTTAAGCAGCTTTGTGCCCGCTGGGGCGTGCATCGACACCTGCCACACCCACGTTGCAGGCTACGACATCGTGAGCGAGGACGGGTTTTGCCGATACGCTCGATCAACTGGAATGCACGATCGGATTGAAGAACGTGTACGTTTGGCATTGCAATGATGCCAAGGCAGCCCGCGGATCGAAGCTCGACCGCCATCAGCACATCGGCAAAGGACTGATCGGGCTGACAGCCGTTTCGGCGGTTATTGAACGACCCGAGTCTAACCCACGCTGCCTTCATCGCGGAGACGCCGATTGACGAGCCACTGGACGACCTCGCGAATGTGAATGCTTTGAAGGCACTGGTTCAGAAATGAATCGTTCACCGCAAAAAGACAGGACCGGAAGAAGGCCGGCCCTGCCTCGTTCGGAGACCTTAGAGTCGTGCTCCGCCACCTACCGGCAACACTTCTCCGGTGATCCACGAGGAATCGTCGGACGCCAGGAAGACCGCTACCTTGGCGATATCCTGCGGCACGCCCATGCGTCCCAGTGGCGTACGCGATACGGCGAGTTTCTTGAATTCGCCGTCGGAGGTACCGGCAGCCTTGGTGCCTTCGGTCTCCACCAGTCCTGGCGCCAGGGAGTTGACGCGAATGTTTTGCGGACCCAGTTCCTGCGCCAGCGAGCGGGTGATGACATCCACTGCACCCTTGGTAGCGCTATATACTGATCCGGCCGGGGGCGGGGTGAGCGAAGCTACTGAACTCAGGTTGATAACCGACCCGCCATGGGTCATCGACTTGACTGCAGCCTGTGTGCTCAGCAGAGTGCCGAGAACGTTGAGGTCGAACATGCGACGATAACTCTCTTCCGTAATTCCCTCGAGAGGAGCGAACTCGTACACGCCGGCATTATTGACGAGAATGTCCACGGCGCCAAACGCCTTTGTGGTCTCGGCGAACAGTTTGTCGACTTCGGCCTTCTTCGAGACGTTGGCCTGGACGGTGATTGACTTTCCACCCGAATTCTTGATGTCGGCGGCCACTTTTTCCGCGTCTTTCTTGGCGCGCGCGTAATTTACCACTACGTTCGCCCCTTCTTTCGCGAAAGCCAGCGCAATGCCGGCGCCAATGCCCTTCGAAGCCCCTGTGATTACTGCGGTCTTACCTGATAGCTTACCCATTTCAGCCTTCCTCCTCTGCGTTCATTTCGATGTTCATCAATTCGATGACGATCTAAATGATGTGCGGGCGGGGAGAAAGTTTCAGAGTTCTGCAAGCTGCGACAGGTAAGTTTTCCACACCTCGCGCCGAAACGCGGGCAAGGCGAACTTGCCCTGGCGCGCGATGGAGATGAGCCCGGCGGCCTCGAGTTCCTTGAGGTGGTGCGACAGGGTAGCAGGCGTGATGGGGCACCGCTCGCGCAATTCGACGCAGGTACAGTCTTTGCGCCCGGCGATGTGCTGCAGGATGTCGTAACGCTGGGGATCGGCGATGGCTCTGGTAATGGCGCGAAATCTTGCGGGGGTGAGGGGCGTGGATGCGCTGCCGGGTTTACGAGCTTTCATGATTTTGTCGGACGCATATAGGCTGCGAGGAGCAGTCTGCGCCTGCCACCTATGATGCCATAACAGCTGGTGCGTCTGAGTCGGCCACTGCTCTGGACGAATAGTCGCCCCCAACAGGTTTGCTATAATCCCTGCAAATTTCGCTGAATCAGCATGAATCCCACGACTTCCTACTGGAAAGACTACATAATCCCGGTTATTGGACTGGTGGGCACACTCGTGACCGTAATCGCGACCTGGGCCAAGGACCTGAATGCTTCAGCCCATCGCATCCGTACTCTGGATGAAGCTACCAAAAGGGCCGTCTTCTGGGACACATGGTCAAAGGCTTTGGCCGCGGCTGATCCGCAGGCGAGTCAGGCAACGCTGACATCCAAAGTCAAGACCGAGGTCCTTGCGGCCGCCGAGACCGTGGAGAAGGCGTTTCATGTGCTGGCAGTGCAGCAAGCCTCGGAGGCGCATGCGATCCAGGAGCATCAGCGGTCCCAAGACTCCATTCCGAGACTTCGCCGATGGCTCCTGCTCTATAAACCTCCTCGTGCCCGGGCCTGGATCCCTCGCATCTTCTTCTATATCTATCTCTTCTACACTCCGTTCTTTCCATTCCTGATGGGTTCCGACGAGCGCTGGGCCAGTGTGGGTGGCGGTCTCATATTGATCTTCGTTTTTCGGGGGCTGTCGATCTGGGCTGAAAAGCCACGCGGTGTCGTCCAGAGCCGCTGAAGTCGATGCTCGTCATCTCGCCATCCCGCGCATTGTAAAATCAAGGTTTACCCCAAGCGCATCAAAATACCCCTATGGCCGACTCCAAGACTCAAGAGCCGAACACGCAACCGCAAACCCAAGTTGCTGCCCCCGCTGACCGCTACGACCCGCAGGCGATCGAGCAGAAGTGGGCCGATCGCTGGGCGCAGAGTCCCGACCTCTATCGCGCCGAGCCTTCGAACAGCGACCGCAAGAAGTACTACGTGCTGGAGATGCTGCCTTATCCCTCGGGCAAGCTGCACATGGGACACGTGCGCAACTACGCCATTGGCGACGCGCTGGCGCGTTACATGTGGATGCAGGGCCACAATGTGCTTCATCCTATGGGCTGGGACGCGTTCGGACTTCCCGCCGAGAATGCGGCCATACAAAACCAGACTCCGCCACGCGAATGGACGCTGCAAAACATCGCCAGCATGAAGGTGCAGATGAAGCGCCTGGGCTTTGCCTACGACTGGTCGAAGGAAGTCACCACTTGCCTCCCGGAGTACTACCGCTGGAACCAGTGGTTCTTCCTGAAGTTCTTTGAGCAAGGGCTGGCGTATCGCAAGAAGAGCAAAGTCAACTGGTGTCGCGAGTGCGCCACGGTGCTGGCCAATGAGCAGGTTTTGCCTAACGGATGCTGCTGGCGGCATGAAAACACGCCGGTCGAGCAGCGCGAGTTGGAGCAATGGTTCTTGCGCACCACCAAGTACGCCGACGAATTGCTGCAGGGCCTGGACGCTTTGCCAGGATGGCCGGAGAAGGTCCGCACCATGCAGCGCAACTGGATTGGCCGCAGCGAAGGCACGCTGATTGACTTCAAGCTCGACGGCGCTGCCGGGGCCGCCGGCGACATCATCTCGGTGTTCACCACACGTGTGGATACGATTTATGGTGCGACTTCGCTGCAGTTGGCGCCTGAGCATCCCGTGGTGACGGACTTGATCGCCAACGATCCCAACCTGCTCGCCAAGGTGGAAGACCTAATGACCGAGCAGCGCAAGGCGAAAGAGCTTGGCGACATCGGCGCCATCGAGAAGCACGGCGTGTTTACTGAGCGGTACGCGCTGAATCCGTTTAACGGCGAGCAGGTGCCCATCTGGGTGGCGAACTACGTCCTGCTCGACTACGGCACTGGCGCCATCATGTCGGTTCCGGCGCACGACGAGCGCGACTACGAGTTCGCCAAGAAGTACGGCCTCGACATTCGCGTGGTGATTTTGCCGCGCCGCGAGGGAGAGGCACTTGACGGTGAACCTAATGAGCCAGTGTTGCCTTTCACGGAGATGAACAGCCTGGTGATCAACTCTGGCGAGTACACCGGAATGCCATGCCAAGAAGCCATTGTCAAGATGTCTAAGTTTGCGGAAGATCATGGCTTTGGCAAGGCAACAGTAACCTATCGCTTGAAGGATTGGGGAGTCAGCCGCCAACGCTATTGGGGGACACCGATCCCCATGATCTACTGCGAGGCCTGCGGCATTGTACCCGTGCCTGAGAAGGACTTGCCAGTGTTGTTGCCGGACAACGTGGACATCACCTTAGCTGGCGGATCGCCGCTGGGAAGGTTGCCGGAGTTCGTCAATGTGAGCTGTCCGAAGTGCGGCGGGCCGGCACGCCGCGAGACCGACACCATGGATACCTTCGTCGATTCGTCCTGGTACTTTTATCGCTATACCAATCCCGATCTCGACACCAAGCCGCTGGACTCCGACACGATCGCGTACTGGTTCCCCATCGATCAATACATTGGCGGAGTCGAGCACGCCATCTTGCACCTCATCTATTCGCGCTTCTGGACCAAGGTGATGCGCGACATGGGCCTGGTGAAGAATTCCGAACCGGCGGAGCGGTTGTTCACCCAGGGCATGGTGATCAAGGGCGGGGCGAAGATGTCGAAGAGCCTGGGCAACGTGGTATCGCCCGACGACATGGTCGCACGCTATGGCGCGGACTCGACGCGCATGTACACGCTGTTCGCCTCCCCGCCCGACCGCGATCTCGATTGGCAGGATGCGGGAGTGGAAGGCATCAGCCGTTTCCTGTCGCGGGTGTACCGGTTTGTCGTGCGCAATGCGCGGCCAAACGGAACAGCAGCGGCCAGCCGCGATGGAGGACAGTTGTCACCTGTAGCGCGCAAGATGCAGCGCAAGTTGCACCAGACCATCCGGCGGGTGACGGAAGATTTCGGCGGACGCTGGCACTTCAACACCTCGATCGCGGCGATTATGGAATTGCTGAACGAGATGTATGCGTACGAAGACAGCGTTCATCGCGGCGAGCCGGAGGCCCCGCCGGCACTAGTGGCCGACGCGCAGCGCAAGCTGGTGCTGATGCTGGCGCCGTTCGCGCCGTATCTGGCGCATGAGTTGTGGGAGATGCTGGGCGAAACTTCCGACCTGTTGCGCGCACCGTGGCCGCAGTACGATCCTGCGCTGGCGAAGGAAGAAGAAGTCGAGATCGCCATCCAAGTGAATGGCAAGATTCGCAGCCGCATTGTCG
Source organism: uncultured Acidobacteriaceae bacterium (assembly GCA_963772895.1). GTDB lineage: Bacteria > Acidobacteriota > Terriglobia > Terriglobales > Acidobacteriaceae > Bog-257. The sequence goes on along the minus strand of CAVYZB010000009.1, from coordinate 97,293 downwards.
TCCCGACCGACGCCGAGGAGGCGCAGGTGCGCGAACTCGCGCTTGCCGACCCGAAGATCAAAGCGGCCATCGCGGACAAAGAGGTCGTGAAGGTGCTAGTGGTGAAAGGCCGGCTGGTGAATATAGCGGTGAAGTAGAAACAATTCCTGCTTCTTCTGTTATCTTTTCCCTTCACATCACCCGAGGCCGCCTGGATGTCTGCAAGTCAAACGCTGGTCGATACGCGCCCGCAGCCGAGCAAGTCGTACCGCTGGCTAGTGCTGATTTTCGTCAGCCTGGCCATGTTCGGCAATTACTACTTCTACGACGCACTCAGCCCAGTGGCCGATCTGCTGGTGAAGCAGCTGCACTTCACCGATGCCAACATCGGGTTGCTGCAGGCAGCTTACAGTTTCCCTAACATTTTCACGGTGGTCCTCGGCGGCATCATCATTGACCGCATCGGAGTGCGGCGCGCCACCCTGATTTATGGGGTGCTGTGTTTCGTCGGCTCCGTGATCACTGTGCTGACCAGCCACCTGTGGATCATGGCTGCGGGACGTTTGGTCTTCGGCATGGGCGCCGAGTCGCTGATCGTGGCGATTACCACCGCCCTAGCGCAATGGTTCAAGGGCAAAGAACTCAGCTTCGCGTTTGGCGTCAACTTGACCGTCTGCCGTATCGGATCGTTTGCTGCACTGAATTCTCCCAGCTGGGCAAAGGCGGCTTACGTTAACTGGCGTTATCCATTTCTAATCGGCGTGGGGATGTGCACCCTGTGCGTGGTCGGCGCCGTTATCTACTGGGTGATGGACGCGTATGCCGTAAAGCACTACGCGCTCGGCCAGGCGGGCGAACCAGACAAGGTCGTATTCAAAGACCTGTTTCAGTTCGGAGTTTCCTACTGGTACATCGTGGCGCTGTGCATTGTCTTCTACTCCGGCATCTTCCCTTTCCAAACCTTTGCCGTGAAGTTCTTCATGGACGCGCACGGAACCACGCGTGAGTTCGGCGGCTTTCTGTCCAGCATGCTGACTCTGTTCGCCATGATCGCCACCCCATTGTTCGGCTTGATGGTGGACCGGATTGGCAAGCGCGCCATGTTCATGATGTTCGGATCGCTGATGCTGATCCCCGTATATCTCATGATGGCTTACACGAACGTCAACCTCTATGTTCCGATGGCCATGATGGGAGTGGCATTCTCGCTGATCCCGGCCATCATGTGGCCGTCGGTGGCTTACATCGTTGATCCCGCCAAGCTGGGCACCGCCTACGGATTGATGACCATGATCCAGAATATCGGGCTGTTCGGCTTTAACCTGCTGATCGGCTGGGCCAATGACTACTCGCACGCCAGCGCCAGTAATCCTCATGGTTATCGCCTGGGAATGCAGATCTTCTCTATCTTGGGCTTTCTCGGCATGATGTTCGCTTTCCTGCTACATCAGCGTGAAACTGGCCCCCACGGCCACGGGCTGGAGACGATCACAACGCACTCGCAGGCTTGATGGCGGCGGGGGTGCGTGCAGGGCGGCGGGACTCCGAGTGGTCATTGGCGTCAAATCCCGCGCAATCGGGCCCAGCCTGCGCCAACCGAATCCCCAGTAAATGATGGGTCATCAACAAAAGGGGCACGTGAGCGTGCGAAGATAGAAGCCCGACGACACAAACACCCGGGGCACATGCAGACGTCAACTTTTGGCAGGGTCTTTAAAGCATTCCAATATCGCGATTTCCGTTTGATGTGGTTCGGCGCCTGCACCTCCAGCATCGGCACCTGGATGCAGATCGTGGCCCAGGGCTGGCTGATCTATCGGCTCAGTCATTCCGCTTTTCTGCTAGCGCTCGACCAGTTTCTCGGCGGCATTCCCATCTTTCTCTTCTCGCTGATCGGCGGGGTTGTAGCTGACCGGATCGAGCGGCGGAAGGTCCTGCTCGCCTCCCAATATGTGCAGATGGCAAGCGCGGCGATCCTCACCGTTCTGGTAGCCAACGGACTGACTCACGTCTGGCCCATACTCTGTCTCTCGTTTATGTCCGGCTTCGCGCAGGCCTTTGGCGGTCCAGCATACTCGGCGTTGATTCCCACCCTGGTAGACCGGGAACACATGCCGAATGCCATTGCGCTGAATTCGATTCAGTTCAACCTGGCGGTAACCATCGGTCCCGCGCTGGCCGGCATCGCCTTGGCGAAATTGGGCGAGACATGGTGCTTCGGATTGAACGCGCTTTCATTCTTTGCACCCATCATTTCCCTACTGCTCATCACCACCCGGTTTATTCCCGTCAGTACCACTGAGTCAATGTTCACCAGCCTGAAGCAGGGCATCAAGTTCGTTCGCAAGCAGGGCTCGATGGAGGCCCTTATCGTTCTCGCATTCTGCATGACCGCTTTGGCAATGCCCATGCGCACCTATATTCCTGTGTTCGTTAAGGACATCTTTCATCGGGGACCTGAGACTTACGGCAATCTGCTTTCGCTAATGGGAGTAGGGTCGATTTGCGGTTCGCTAACGGTTGCCGCGATGGGTAATATCCGCCACAAAGGCCGATTTGCCGTCATTATGCTTATCAGCCTGGGTGCCGCCATCGTGGGGTTTTCTCTATCGCAATCGTTGCGCCTGAGCTATGGCATGCTGGTGATCGTGGGCGCTTCCATGATGGCCGTGTTCGCCACCGTGACTTCGCTGGTGCAGTTGATTACGACCAACGAAATGCGCGGACGCGTGATGAGCGTATATAACTGCGCCTTCCGCGGGGGTATGCCCATGGGAAACCTGCTGTCGGGTTGGCTCGTCCCGGTGTTTACCGCGCCCTTGGTGCTGAGCGTGAACGGAATGCTCCTGGTTCTAATGGCGCTCTACTTTCTACTGCTGCAACGGCGCGTGGCCGCGCTCTAGTGCTCCAGCGCAAGAACATCCCTTGCCCACGAGACTTGACAGTGCTCTAATACGTGTCACCGGCGGTGACGCAGGCAACGCGGAGCTAGCTTCGTTGCATCGAAGTCCGAGTACAACGAGTGCAATCAATTTGACGACTGCCAAGAAAATTCTAGCTAATGGCATCTCCGAGCACGAGGCGATTGACCGCGCCAAACTGGGCGATGCCGAATGTTTCGAGGCTCTGTACGGTCTGCACAAGCGACGCGTGTATTCGCTTTGCTTGCGCATGGTGGGCAACACGGCGGAAGCGGAGGACCTGACGCAAGAGGCCTTCCTGCAGCTTTATCGCAAGATCGCCACGTTTCGCGGCGAGTCCGCGTTCTCTACCTGGCTGCATCGATTGGCGGTGAATGTGGTGCTCATGCACTTGCGCAAGAAAGGGCTTCCCGAAGTTTCGCTGGACGAGACCTTGGAGCCGCAGAACGAAGACGGTCCCCGGAAAGACATCGGCGCTCGTGACAATGTTCTGGCTGGCTCCATCGATCGCGTGAACCTGGAGCGGTCCATTGAGAGTTTGCCGCCGGGATACCGCATCATCTTTGTGCTGCACGACGTCGAGGGTTATGAACATAATGAGATTGCGGAGATGATGGGCTGCTCCATCGGCAACAGCAAATCGCAGCTCCATAAAGCGCGGATGAAGCTCCGTGACCTTCTGAAGCTGAGCCAGGCAGAGAGGAAAGCAAGGCGGTAAACAATTTTGGGTTGAGAGGGCAGCTCGCTGGGCGGGCTGCGGGGAATTCTCCAGAGGAAGGTTCTCAGGATAGCGCTCCCGGAAGAGAGGAACACATCCACTCGGATTCCCTAGAGGGAGAAATTTAATGACGTGCGCGGAGTTTCAAAAGGTCCTGCCCTATATCATCGACGGAGGCGGCAGCGCCGAGGAGCAGCAGCATCTCGCAACCTGTCACGTCTGTTCCGACCTGGTGGCTGATCTGCGCTACATCGCGGAGGCTGCGAAGCTGCTGGTTCCGATGGAGGACCCTAGTCCACAGGTGTGGAACAGTATTCACGAATCCTTGGAGCGGGAAGGCTTGGTCAAACCAGCGCGCAAACATTTTTGATCCCATAACGAACCGCGTGACATAACCTCCACCTTGGAACGGGGACGGTCGAGCGCCAAGGAATTCTGCCTGAATTTTTCCGAAGCCGCAGCTATTGCAAGTCCTATAATTCATTTTCTCCGGAGTCCATAATTTTTTTCAATGTCGTGGACTGAGATGCCGGTGTTAGTATTGCATCACGTCAGCTCACTGCGATGCGTATTGTTGCTCGAGGCAGAAGAAGGTCAACAGTAACCCCGTCGCTCGACGACCCTTTCGTAATTCTGACTAGCCGACAGGTCCAAGTCATCACGGCTAGTTCTCCTCGCGGCAAGTTTACTCATCCAAGTAAATGGCTACGTCTTGACCCTCGGGTTGTTACGGTATGAATGGAGGATACTGTGACCCTGAATAATGCCTCCTGGATCGACCGCTCTCTGCTGAAAGCGGTTCGTAGGGCTGTGGGTACGGCCCCCATATCGCTGGCCCTTCCTCACATTGAAGACCGGCCCAGCATGTCGCCAATCGGAACGGTCCGCATCGCCGACCGCGCCACTCTGGCGGGGTTGGTCATGAATCCTGAGGTGGTCTTTGGGGATGCCTACTCCGATGGCCGAATCGAGGTCGAGGGTGATCTGGTTCGCGTACTCGAGTCTATTTATCCGTCGACCCGCGTAGTGCGGAACTGGCGCTGGCGACTGATGTCGAAGTGGCTGGCCTGGGTACAGGCCAACACCCGCTATGGCTCCGCGCGAAACATCCATCATCATTACGACCTTCCCACCGAGTTTTACAAGCTCTGGTTGGACGAGCTCATGGTTTACACCTGCGCCTACTTCCCTAACCAGGACACTTCGCTGGAAGAGGCCCAGCAAGCCAAGTTCGACCTGGTATGCCGGAAGTTATGGCTCCGCCCCGGCGAGACGGTGGTCGAGGCCGGGTGCGGCTGGGGCACGCTCGCCATGTATATGGCCGAGCACTACGGCGTGAAGGTAAAGGCCTTCAATATCTCCCACGAACAGATTCGAGTGGCCCGCGAGATGGCCGAGGAGAAAGGTCTCTCTTCCATGGTCGAGTTCGTCGAGGACGATTACCGCAACATCACCGGCCGTTATGATGCATTTGTATCGGTCGGTATGTTGGAGCATGTAGGACGGGAACATTACGCCGATTTAGGGCAAGTAATCCAACGTACCATTGGCGACGAGGGTCGAGGCCTGCTGCATTTCATCGGTCGCTGCCGCGCTTTGCCCTTTAGTGTCTGGATCCGTAAGCGGATCTTCCCGGGTGCCTACGCACCCAGCCTGCGCGAGTCGATGGAGGTTTTGGAACCGCAGCGCCTCTATGTGCTCGATGTTGAGGACCTGCGTCCTCACTACGCCAGAACTATCGAACATTGGCTCAGCCGGTTTGAGCAAGCTTACGACCGTGTCGTGCAGCTTCAAGGCACAACTTTTGCACGCATGTGGCGGCTCTATCTTGCCGGATCCATCGCCGCCTTTCGGGTCGGTACACTGCAGTTGTTCCAGGTTGTGTTTACGGGAGTAAACTGTCAGTCGGTTCCAGAGACACGTAGCCGTCTGTACGCCAACATTAATCAGGATCAGGATAAGTTAGACGACGAATTATGGACTCCTGCGATGTCTTAATTGTCGGCGGCGGCCCAGCCGGTTCGTCTTGCGCTTGGGGGCTACGGCAATCGGGACTCGACGTCCTGGTGATCGACCGCAGCATTTTCCCTCGCAACAAACTTTGCGGAGGATGGATCACGCCGCTGGTGCTCGAAGCTCTGGACATCGATCCGGAGTCTTACGCGCCAGGTCGCATTCTGCAGCCGATCACGGGCTTTCGCCTGAGCTGCATCGAAGAGCCGCAAGTTGACATCTCCTACGGTCGCACCATCAGCTACGGCATCCTGCGCATGTGAGTTCGACGAATATCTCCTACGCCGCTGTGGGGCCCGTATCCGCGAGGGCGTGCCCTTCAATTCGATCGAACGAACCCGGGACGGCTGGCTTGTCAATGACGAAATCAAGGCGCGACTCGTGGTTGGCGCGGGTGGACACTTTTGTCCGGTATCGCGTTTCCTGGGAAACAAGGCCTCTTCACCCTCGGTCGTGGCGCGGGAGATAGAGTTCGAGATGCCGGCTGCGCAAGCGGCCAGCTGCAGCATCGCCGGCGAACTCCCTGAGCTCGACTTTTGCCGCGACATGCGCGGCTACGGATGGTGTTTCCGCAAACAGAATGTCTTGACCGTTGGCATCGGCCGCATGGATAATCACGGCCTCTCCCAACACTGCGACGCATTCTTTCGCTTTCTTAAGCAAAGCAGAAATGTCGAAGTACCCGGCAAAGGTATTTTGGGACATGCTTACTGGCTCTTTGGCCACTCGGAACGCGCAATTCTGGACGACTCCATTCTGTTAATCGGGGACGCTGCGGGTTTGGCCTATCCGGAAAGCGGCGAAGGAATACGGCCGGCCATCGAGTCAGGATTGATTGCCGCTCATAGCATCCTCTCCGCGCAGGGCGACTACAGCGCAAGTAAGTTGGGACAATATCGCGAACTCCTGAATGCCCGTTTGGGCCGCAAGCAGAACGCGCTGGAATCGCTCTCGCAGTTCATCCCGCAATCGGTTCGCGCGGTCTGCGGCCGCACTCTGCTGAGGAGCCAATCCTTTTGCCGCAATATCGTTTGCGATCGTTGGTTTCTGCGAGTAGATGAGCGACCCCTCGCCTTCGCATCGGAGATGGCGTCGCCAGTAGCAGTTAGCAACTAGAGCGGTTTCAGAATAGGTGTAGTCCGGCGAGTACGGGTAGAGCGGCGCTTCGGCGCGGCGTACGCTGTGGACAACCAAATCGCTTGGGCCACTGCAAGCATTGAAAATGACCGCAGTGGCCCAAGCCTTATAATGTTGAGGGCTTTTGAACGCCAGCCTGAAGGCTGGATCTACCCGCTCCGCACTCTCAAATAACAGCGGAAGAATTCCTATGCAGCCGCCGGCGGATACGCCCCACGATAGCCAATCTGGTGCGAGATACGGCGGGCTGCATCCTTTACCATCTCCGCCAGGCGAGGCACTGCATCACGCGGCACGGCGTTGATGGTCCCAGTGGAGGCGACACTGGCTTCCACCACGCCTTGACTGTTGAAGATGGGCGCCCCCACGCAGCGCGCACCCAGACTGTTCTCCTCGTCATCCACCGCGTACCCTAACTGGCGAACTCGCTCGAACTCTTTCATGATCTTAGGCACGCTGATGATGGTGTGCGGAGTTAATTTCTTCAATCCCCGTTGGCGAATGATCGCCTCCCGCTGCTCTACATCAAGATAGGCAAGCAGCGCTTTGCCCACGGCGGTGGAATGTACCTCCATACGGCGGCCGATCCAGGTGTCCATCTTGATAAAGCTGGGCGGTTCCACCTTCTCCACGTATACCGCTTCGCCATGGTCAAGGATGGCGAGGTGCGTCGTGATGTGAATTTGAGCGACCAAGTGCTTCATAACGGGAAGTGCCGCCTCGCGCACATCAACCCCGCTAAGAGCAGCGCGCGACAGGCTTAGCACCTTCATGCCAAGCCGGTATTTGCCATCGTCATGGTCGCGACGTAAGTAGCCGTGCTGCTCCAGGGTGCGCAGAATATAACTGGCCGAGCTCTTGGGGATTTTCAGCTTGCGGCTGAAATCGGCGTTGGACATTCCGCTTTCGCGCTGTCCGGCCGCTTCCAGTATAAGCAGCGTGCGCTCCACGGCAGTCGAGGGATTCTCTATTTGACGGGCCATAACACCAGTCTATCAGCGCGGCTAATGTTCGACATAATGAATTTACGTTCACAATATCGGCCATTATCAGCCCCACCGCAGTTTATTTTCCTAGCTCTAAAGTTGGCCTACATCACAGACAAAGGCGGCGGCACCGCCCTAATGTTGAAGCTGTTTGGCGGTACAGACCCTTATGTTGCAGGCAACCTGCTTCCCGCTATGGGAATCGCAAACGTAGGGTGCTAAATGGTGAATTTGTGTTCAGTATACTGAACAACATTATTGCCATGACATCGGGCGGCAGCTATCGTTTGTACACGCTATGGAATAGATGTTCATAATGCTGAACATCTTAATCGCGCGGCGGTAGTCTGCACTCAACTGTGGTCGTTAGACCCTACTCATTGTCCGAACCCGAGAGGAGATCACCAATATGGCGGCGCATCAAACGGCTGCTGAACTTGCACAATCCTGGAAGACCGATCCGCGCTGGAGCGGGGTCACCCGGCCCTATTCCGCGAAAGATGTTGTGCGCTTGCGCGGCACCCTTCCCATCGAATACACGCTCGCCCGCGTAGGCGCGGAACGCCTGTGGGAGATGCTGAACAGTGAGAAGTATGTCGCCGCCCTCGGCGCCATGAGTGGCAACCAGGCCGTACAGATGGTTTCAGCTGGGCTGAAGGCCATTTACGTGAGTGGCTGGCAGGTCGCCGCTGACGCCAATGATGCTGGCCAGATGTATCCAGACCAAAGTCTTTACCCTGCCGACTCAGTGCCAAACCTTTGTCGGCGCCTGAACAATGCACTTACTCGCGCCGATCAAATCCATCACTCCGAGGGTAAGAACGGCATGAATTGGTTTGCGCCGCTCATTGCCGACGCTGAGGCTGGTTTCGGCGGGACGCTGAACGCCTTCGAGCTGATGAAGTCGATGATCGAAGCCGGAGCGGCCTGCGTTCACTTCGAAGATCAGTTGTCATCCGCCAAGAAGTGCGGACACCTCGGCGGCAAGGTGCTAGTCCCGACTATGGAAGCCGTCCAGAAGCTGGTGGCGGCGCGCCTGGCGGCCGACGTATTGGGCGTTCCAACGCTGGTCCTGGCTCGTACCGATGCTAACAGCGCGCATCTGCTGACCAGCGATATCGATCCCTACGATCGCATCTTCCTGAATGGCGAGCGAACTTCCGAAGGTTTCTTCGGGATTCATGGCGGCCTCGACTCGGCGATTGCGCGCGGTTTGGCGTACGCACCATACGCGGACCTGATCTGGTGCGAAACCTCCGAGCCGAACCTGAAGGAAGCCGAGTTCTTCGCTGACTCCATCCACGCGAAGTATCCGGGCAAGCTGCTGGCTTACAACTGCTCGCCTTCGTTCAACTGGAAGAAGAAGTTGGACGATGCCACCATTGCGCGCTTTCAGCCGGCACTGGCGGAGATGGGCTACAAGTTCCAATTCATCACGCTGGCCGGCTTCCATGTGCTGAACCTGGCGATGTTCGAGTTGGCGCGCGCCTATAAAGACACGGGCATGACCGCCTACTCGCGCGTCCAGGAGAAGGAATTCGCCCGCGAGTACAGCCACGGCTATTCCGCGGTGAAGCACCAGCGCTTCGTTGGCACTGGCTATTTCGACGAGGTCACGCAGGTGATCGCTAGCGGTAAGTCGTCGTTGTCGGCGCTGAAGCATTCCACGGAAGAGGAACAGTTCGCAGAGGTCAAAGTTCCAGGCCAGATGATCGAAGTCGGACAGGATCCGTCCTGCCGCCCAATCCTGGGGGAATGTCCGCTGACGTGCGAGCACGAGCACGAGCATGTGCGGCGCGAGAATGTCTCTGCCAACGACTAGCTGAGTGTCCGGGGGTAGCGTGTAGGTACCAATACACGCATATTCAGGCACGGGATGAACCGATCCCGTGCCTGACTTTTTGCAGTCTAGGAATTCTAGAGCAATTCCACAGTGGCTGTATCCGCTTTGAAAGGGCGTGCCTTGAAGCGTGCCGAAAAGATAGCGAGAAGTGACCGGCTTTAGCCGCGGAGGGGGCGTGCCTCAGGGCCTAAAGGCCGAGTTGTGGGTAGCGCGGATCGGCGCGGCTGAAGCCGCGCCCTTTCAAGGCGGTTACAGCAACTCAGAAATTGCTCTAGTCACTGATCTCGCACCTACATCTGAAAATCGCCGCCCCTTAACCCTCAGGCCATTTGACTTCAAGTCCAACCAAAGTTTACTATCTTATTAGGCGAACAAAAGGCGAATCACACCGCCTCTTTATGCACCCGTACCTACTGCAAACCGATGAGACCGAGAGCGTTCCTGCTCCCCTGGTAGGCATCGCTAAGCTGGCGGCGCAAGGGGAATCCATCCGCCAGGGCCACCTGGTCGAGTACTTCACGCTTCCCGCTCGAGCGCTGCTCAATCGCTGTACCTCCCGCCGCGTGCCCTTTACCTGGACGATCAATCCCTACAGGGGATGCGAGTTCGCCTGCAAGTATTGCTATGCGCGTTACACGCATGAGTTCATGGAGATGCGCGACGGCGTGGACTTCGAGCGCAAAATCTACGTCAAGCAACAGGCGGCATGGCTGCTACGGCAAGAGCTGAAGAAGGTAAAGCGTGGTGAACAAATCGCCATTGGCACGGCGACTGATCCGTATCAGCCAGCGGAGAAGCGCTTCGAGGTAACCCGCGGGATTCTTGAAGAACTGGCTCTGCACCATGGGCTCGAAATCGGCATTGTCACCAAGTCGGACCTGATCGTTCGCGATACTGACTTGTTGCAGCGGGTCGCAGAGCACAATTCCCTGTTTGTGAACATCACCATTACGACCCTGAACACGAAACTGGCGCGGATTCTTGAGCCGCGAGCGCCGCGTCCTGACCTCCGCATGAAGGCTGTGCGCGAACTTAACGCTGCCGGCGTCAATGCCGGTGTCATCTGCGCGCCGGTGCTGCCCGGCATCACCGATTCGCCTTCGGCACTGGATGCCCTCGTGCGTACGACCAAGCTAGCCGGCGGAAAATATATCTACGCCAATCCGTTGTTTCTTAAGCCATGCTCGGCCAGCATCTTCCTGCCCTTTTTGGAGACGGAATTCCCGCAACTCACCGAGGACTACCGCAAACGCTTCGCCGACCGCGCCTTCGTGAGCAAGGCCTATAGCAAGCGCATTTCGGAGCTAATCGCCGGTTTGCGCAAGAAGCATGGCTTCGGGACAGAGTTCAGCTCGCGCAGCCAGCGGGCGCATCCAGTGCAGCAAGAAGCCGAGCAGATGAGCCTGTTCAGATGAACCTTGGGCGGCGCGGTCGGAGTTACCCGCCGCTGGTGTCGGTCGTCACAGACAGGCGATGAAACTGGCGCTACTTTGGTCTGTAATGAGGAGGTGTGTATGGCAGCGCCCTGGGCTCATCGATATGCACAACGCACGAAGACAGCTAAGAGCTCCATCATCCGCGAACTCTTGAAGCTCACGCAGCGTCCGGAAGTGATTTCTTTCGCAGGCGGCCTGCCTGCGCCGGAGATTTTTCCGGTGGAGCGTTTCCGCGAGGCCTGCCAAGAAGTTCTGTCGACCAACCCCTCGATCGCGCTGCAATACGGACCAACCGAAGGCTATCGTCCTCTCCGCGAATTGATCGTTGCTCACATGGCCCGGTACGGCATTCTTGCTACCGTCGATAACATCCTTATAACCTCGGGCTCGCAGCAGGCGCTGGACTTGATCGCCAAGCTGCTTATCAACCGTGGCGATCGCATCCTGGTTGAATCGCCGACATATTTGGGCGCGTTGCAGGCCTTCGATCTGATGGGCGCTGAATACGTAACCGTGCCCATCGACGACAACGGATTGCAGACTCGCGAGATGGAACGCGCGCTCCGTTCCGGACCGAAGTTCATGTACATTCTGCCGAACTTTCAGAATCCGGGCGGCACCACGCTTTCGCGCGAACGGCGTGATGAGCTGGTGCTGCTCTCCGATAAGTATGGCATTCCCATCATCGAAGACGACCCCTATGGGCAGCTTCGTTATGAGGGCGAGCACATTCCGCCGCTGGTGGTGCTGGATCGAACCAACCTGCTGCGCGACAACGGATATCTTCTCGGAAATGTCATCTACCTCAGCACATTTTCCAAGGTGCTGGCGCCGGGGTTGCGGCTAGGCTGGATCGTTGCTCCGCCCGACGTGATCAGCCGCCTGGTGCAGTTGAAACAAAGCACCGACCTGCATACCAGCAGCTTCACGCAAATGGTGGCCTACGAGGTGGCTCGTGAAGGCTTCATGGAAGAGCACGTGAAGCTGATTCGCAGGGTTTACACAGAACGTCGCGATGCGATGGTCAACGCTTTGCACGACTACTTCCCGTCCGAAGTGAGTTGGACGCATCCGCATGGCGGGCTGTTCCTCTGGGTCACGCTGCCTTCCGGAATCGATACCATGAAGCTGCTGGACACGGCCTTGCGCCAGAACGTCGCGTTTGTGCCTGGCGATCCATTTTTCCCGTCGGGCGACAGCGGCTCGCACATGCGGCTGAATTTCTCCAATGCGCAGCCAGAACAGATTCGTGAAGGCATCCGGCGTCTGTCGATCGCCGTGGCGCATGAACTGGAGCACTGTGGGGCCGCTACGGTTGGTGTGAACGCGTGATGCACTGTTGTCACGCCAGCCTGTAGCGCCGGTCACTGCCAATCCGCCCGGCTGAGCCGAAACTGTAAGGTGGTGGTAGAGTCGCCCTCGAAACTTCAGGGCTGCCCAGAGTTCCATCCCAGGAAGGCAGCTTATGTTCGCGATCAGGTTGGTTCAGCTCATCGAAACACATGCCGATAAGCTCTCTGAAGCGTTAATCCACAAACTGAAGAACTCCGATGAGTGCAAAGAGCTCCTGAGCAACGTACCGGCGCACGAGCTAAAGCACAGGACCTATGAAATCTATCGTCATCTCGGCGATTGGCTGTTGTCCAAGACGCTGTCCGAGGTCGAAGAGAGGTACATCGGATTAGGGGCGCGGCGGGCCAAGCAGGAGGTGCCCTTCAGCCAGGTGATGTTTGCCATCCAGACCACAAAGCACGTGCTTTGGGACTACCTGTTGCTGGAAGGCCTACTGGAACCGGAAGACCTCATTGGCGAGATGGAACTGGTGCGCTCGTTGGGACAGTTCTTCGACCGTGCCCTTTATTACGCTGCGATCGGCCATGAACAGGTGTGGAAGGACGAGTGGGCCGCCGCTTCCTCGCACCACGCTGCGACGCACGGGTGATTGCGGGAGAACTAAAGGCTAAAAGCGGGGAGTGAGAACGCGCTGCCACGGGGGTTTAGGGGAGCCTTTTGAATTTGCGAATCACTTTTTCTTCTTTGCCTGGAACGTTGCCAATACTTCGTTTCCGAGTAGCAGCTCGAGGGTATTTCCTCCTACGATGCGATACCTCTTTGTGGCCTTCATAGCATTAAAAAACGCTTGCTCCTGCCGCATCACATCAGGGGGACAGAGCAGAGGCACGGTACCGCTGAGGGTGAACTCCAGCTGGCTTTGCGTCAGGGTGTATGTCCCCAGCATGTTTCTGCATCCGAACGAACCGCTAAGTTTGTTTTGCTCGCTGTGAAGCACAATCCAGGCTTCGGTCCCGCCGGCATTCTCGACGACAGGCTGGCCGCCCAAGCGGGTGAGTTTCCATTCGGTGTCCTGGAGAGTCACCGCAGAGGCTTTGCCACCCGCCGCATCCAGATGGGGTAACGCCGCGGCGGCTGCTCCAACCTCCTGCAGCATGATCGCCACCCTTGACGGCGCTCCATGTGTGAGTACTCGATAGGCCGTGGAGGAGGTGAACAGAAGTGTCCCATTGGAGGTTATGCTGGCGCGGACTTGATAGGTGTGTGTTGGACTAATCTCGACCGGATCGTACGAGAGCTCGAACGGGACCGGTTCTCCGTTTCCGACGGCGGAAAGAATGGATTCACTTAAGACCTTGGCCGGGGCGTGTTGTAGAGATACGTCTTCCAGACGCACCGCGATGGCAGCGTCCAGCGGCAGTACGACCCGTTGTCGACACGCCACCGTTCCTGTGATCACGCCTCGCGTGGTAATCTCCTGGCCCGACAAGAAGCCGGTGCAAGCGACGATCGCAAATGTGAACAGGAGCACATTCCCGCGAGACACGAGTTACCTCCGCCCAAATAAGTTTCTCATTGATCACTGCGAAAGGAGCTATTTTTGAGAAGCCGCGGTATTCACGGGTGCAACCAGGCAAGTGTGGCGACAACTGGGAAACGTCTCACTAGCTGGCCAGGTCAGTGGCTGGTCGGCTAACAAGCTTGGGCTGACGACTGAAGGCTGACGGCTGAAAGCTGCCTCTAAAACGAGAACAGCATCTGCAGATCGATTCGACGGTTGGCTGAGCCCGAGGAGAACGGGGCGCCGGCCAGCGCGTTGGAGGTTCCAAACAGCGGAGAGTCCAGGTTCCCGATGGGCGGTGCGTAGTTAACGTTGTTTAGCAGATTGCGCGCACTGACGCTGAACGTCAGGTTGTACTTGCGGCTACTTTCACCGCTAAAAATGAACGGCCCACCGCTCCCACCGGTGAGTCCACGGCCCCCCAGGCCGCCACTATGACCACCGCCGCCGTGTGGCCCTCCTGAAGCGGCATGGCTTTCCACTTTCGGCCCCAGCCCGAAGGTCTTGCTCAGCCGCAGATTCAACGTGAATACGCTCTGCCCGGTCCCGTAGTTAATGGGTGTGATAGGCTGCCCAGGAATTGGTGCGGTATTGAAGGTGCCGTAAGGCGTCACCTTGACGACGCCACCTGAACCAGCGGTGCTGCCAAGCGCCGGACGGTCATTGAAGATGGAGTCGCCGTTGAGGTCTTGCCCGACAATGATGTTGAATGGCGTCCCGGAGTCGGCCAGGATGAACGGACTGAGGCGAAGCGCGTAAGGCAAGGAGATAGTGCCGCCGACAAACACCCGATTGCGAATGTCGAACGCCGCCCGCCCATAGTCTTGCATCGGATCATACGAATTCGTGACGAACTGAGGTGAACTGCCTCCCCCTCCGCTAAAGAAGCCGCCGAAACCTCCGCCCGAGGAGCCAATCGAGATAGGGCCGCCGGACCCAAGATCGCTGTTGGCATATCCTAGAGAGTAAAAGCCAAACAGCGACAGCTTGTGTCCAACACTGATTCTTCCGTTCACAATCAACTGGTTCTGCTCAAAAACTCCGCCGGAATTGTACTGGTAGATGTTCGTATTTCCCCCCAACGGCCGGACGATCGGATTGTCAGGAGGGTAAGTCCCTGGCAGAGGTGCATTGGCGTTTCGCAGCAACAGCTGATGCACGCCGCGCGAATTTAAATAGGTGACCGAAACCGTCGCATTCTTGGTGACCTGGCGCTCGACGCTGAAGGCCGCCTCCATCGTGTAGGGGACATGCAGATTCGATTGCACCTGATAAACCGTTGGCGAAGTTGTGGAAAGCTGCCCCAGTTGGCTCGGTGTGGGAATCAGGGGATAGAAATTAGGATTCGCAACCAGGTATTGTTGCTGCGTCACTCCGTTATAGCGCTCGGCTTGCAGAAGATAATCGTACGAGAAGCGGTCGTAGAAGATGCCGTAGCCCCCGCGTAGCACTGTCTTCGGTTGCGTCTTGTTATGTCCAAGTCCCCAGGCAAGGCTTACACGTGGCGCCCAATTACCCTCATAGGGAATGCCGGTCTGTGTTTCGTAGCGCAAGCCGTAGCTCAACGAGATGTTGGGGCGGATTCTCCACTCGTCCTCCGCATACAGACCGATGTCGACCATGGAGACATCGGAAAGTGGCTGGCCCGCGACGAGAGAAAACTGGCTGGCCCCGCCGCCCATGGCGCGAATCTGAGCGGGCGTCAGACCTTCCTGCAACCCCACCTCGGTGATCTGGTATGCCGTCAGCGACGAGAAGTTGTAGGACCCGTTGAAGTCCGAGTTCTCATTACTGGAGTACAAGGTTCCCCGCAGCCTCCCGCCAAACTTGATGAAATGCTTGCCATGCGCAATGGACGTAAAGTTCTGCAGCTCGTAATGGTCTTGATTGCTGACGACTGTACCTTGTGAACTTCCGCCGCCGGTGAACGCTCCCTGCACGACGAGTTCCGGGTCCGTACTCAGCGGGAGTTGAGTGTCGCTGTCGCGGATGTACTGGAAGCGCGTTTCGTTCACCATCGTCGGACTAATTACCTGGGTGTCGCTGATCTGTACCGTCTGCTCGACGCTATGGGAGTTATAGCCAACCGACGGCAGCGAGAACTGGCCTATACCTTCGTTGTCCTGATTGTTTCGCACGTACTGATAGCGGACCGTCAAGGTATTGTTCTTCGAAAGTTGGAAATCGAGGCGCGGGCTGATGTTAAGCCGCTTCGCTGGGCTGGGCACGGTGCCGTTGAAGGGAACGATGGTGTTGCCTGGGCCCAGCACCTGGGCCACGATGACGCTTACGTTGTCGATGTTGCGCTGCTGTGCGGTGATGAAGAATGACGCGTTTTTGCCCAACGGCCCGCTAAGATTTCCGTTGAAGATTTCCGAATAGTAACCCGGCGTCTCGGTGACGAACGGATTGAGCGCGTTGAAGGCCGAGGAGTTGCCATTCAGCATGAACTGGCCGTGGAACTTGTCCGTACCCGGCTTGGTAAAGATTTCAATTCGCCCGTAGCCCAGCTTGTCGTATTCGGCCGAGAAAGGATTCTGATTGATGCGGATTTCGCGGATGGCAGACTTCGGAGGCAGTTGCCCGGCGGTGAATCCATCGACGTAAATCTGTCCACCGTTCGGTCCGGCCGACGGACCGGCGAGCGCCTGCAGTTCTGACGCCAACTCGTCAGGATCGTCAGAGAGCGCGTCGAGGTCTTTGCCTTTCAAGACCAGCGTGCCCGCGCTATTTTCCGGACTGATATCAACCGTAGGAGTTTCTTCCTGTACTTCGACATTCTCCTTTTCCACGGCGATCGAAAGAGCGATGTCAAACTGCTGGACTTGCCCCGCTGTGACCGTCACCGCCTCTTCCTGGTCAACTGCAAAACCCTTCGCGGTGGCGGTAACGGTGTAATCTCCGGGCGCCAGCCCCTTGAATTCATAAACTCCTTGAAAATTGGTAACGACGGTCGCAGTTTTTCCATCCGCAGAGGTCGCCGCAATGGTGGCCTGGGGAATAACCGCTCCGGATGGATCCGTAATCCGGCCGCGCAACGTGCCCGATGAAGTTTGCGCCTGCATCTCAGCCGGCGAGAACCGTGAACAAAAGAACAACGACGACGGCACACGTGCGCATTGGATGTGTTTGTGCTCTCATGAACTGCGGGACTATGGAGTGTCTCCCATCGCACCTGCCGCGCCGCCCGTCGACAGATTCCAAGGCGAAAGAATCGTTCCCGCCTGGCTAGGCGCCGCGGTAAGGATCGGCTCGACGCCGCTCAACAGAATGATTGCTGTCGAGGGAGAATCAGCGCTTCCCTCGGTGGCTACAATCATCAACGCATCGCCTTTCCGTAAATCGGCGAGCGTAACCGCGGGCATCCGGCTCAGCATTTGTTGAAAGTCCGGCCCACCGCCTGCACGCTGCCCTGCGCCATTTCCGCCCGGCGGTGCCTGAGCATTGGCCATCCTGGGAGATCCCCCGGTCGCCGCGGCCCCGCTCGAGCCGCCCGGAGTGATGCCCTTCAATCGCATGGCAATGCGTTGCGCCACCATCGGCGGCAACTTGTGCAGTTGCGAATCGGCCGTTATTTTCAGGGTCACCGGTCGCTTGCTCACCAGGTCCATCACCATCACCGAGTTATTTCCCTGGTCCGTTGCAACCACCGTGCCCGCAATATTGCGGAAGGTACCGGAAACAATTTCGTCGGCCGCCAGTTCGCTGCCGTCAGCCGTGCGCGTCCCGCGCGCGCGCAACTGGTCGCCGGGTTTGATCTGATCGAGGGTCCCCGGCTTGGCGTCATCAAACTTGACCGAATCCGGCGCGTAACGGCGAATGACGGTGTTTTTCGAGACGCGAATGGCCACATCCTTTGCAGCCAAGGTGCCCGTCGAAATCTTGATGGTTTCAGTGCCGGCATCTACTGCCTTCACCACGCCTCCAACACCATGCTTCTGCCAAGCCTCGCGATCTTGCTCCTGCTTCTCGGCGATGTCGGCCTTGCTCATGACAATCGCCGTTGTGGCCAGAACGGACTTGCCATCCTCTGAAGTAGTCCCGCCGGCCAAAAGCCGGTCGCCCACTTGCAAATCTTGCATTTTGATTGGGGACGCACTCTTCAGGTCGGTCTGACCGGGAACGCTTCGTACTAAGCGTGTGGATGGCTGGATGATAACGTTGACCTCTGCTCCCGTATCGGTTGTGATCGCCAGATTGTTACCAGTGATTGACTTGATCGTCCCCACTGCCTTTACTCTTGATTTCGGTGCGGCGGTCTCTTGAGTTCCCTCTTTTTGCGCGGCGACGATGTGCAACGGAACGGCAAAGGAAGCGACAAAAAACGCAACTCCAAAAACATTCAGAACAGCAAAGGCTCTTCGCGTTGGAGTGATGGTTGGCATATTGGAATCAATATCAACCTAAACACAGCAGCAGTAGCCCGGTTGTTAAGAAAACATAAGTTTTGTAAACCGCTTATGGTGAGCAGAATCGAGATGTACTATCGATCAGGATAGCTGATTCAGAAGGCAATGATCGTTTTCAAAGAAGCAGTGGACCGAGCTTACCGAGACACCCGTGAGAAGTTCGAGGCTCGGAAGAACGATCCAGCATATCTTCCCTACGTAGTCCCCGACGCCACGTCGCCACGCGTGGGGTTCGCAATCTTTTATACCCCGGCAACCTTCCAGCCAAAACTGCTCCTGGTTGGACAAAATCCGGCCAATTTCGCCGTCGGCCAGAATCTGCGAGATTCGCCCAACACGGAGATGCTATCTGGGATGGAGCCGCCGCTTAAGAACACCTATATCGAACACAAGCACCGCCTTGCTAAGGCACTCCAGAAGGGGTTCGCTCGGCATCCTGGCTTGCTTGCGGACTGCGTCGGAATGAACGTATGGCATTTCCAATGCGTTAAGCAGGCGCCATCAGCGCCCAAAGATTTGCTACGCTTCTGCGAGGGCACCACGACCTCTCTCGTGGCGGCAATTCGGGCGCAACACATCGTATGTTTTGGGAAACCGGCCTTCGATGCGCTGCTGGATCAAAGAGTCTCGGGTACGCACAAGGCGAAGGTCGTTAGTTTGGGGCCATCTACGCTCTGGTATGTCGCGCACCCAGGCTCGCGACCACGGTCCGATTTCTTAGAGGATTTGCCCGTCGTGCTTGCGGCAATCGAAGCGAGCAAAGGTTAAGCTTGGCCTTAGCTTTGCGCACACAGACAATAACCGGTTGCAACTTTACTTCGTGCTCTCGAGTTGCTGCGACAAATACGGCCCGATTCCCATTTCCTTGATGGAATGTATCTGGGCCTCCAGGAAGTCGGCATGGCTTTCTTCGTCCTGGATCATCCGCTCGAACAGGTCCTTGGTACCGGCGTCTCCGGCTTCACGGCAAATCTTTGCGGCCCCGTTGTATTGGCGCACCGCATCGGCTTCGTCGGCATAATCGAATTCCAGTTGCTGCTCGACGGTGGCGCCCACCTTAGGCGTTAACGGAACATTGATGGCGGGCGTTCCGTCGAGGAAAATAATGCGCTCGATCAGTCCTTCGGCATGATGCATTTCCTTGATCGCCCGCGTCTTCGTAATTCCCGCCAGCCGGTGATAGCCCCAGCTCTCGCACATTTCCGCCTGCACCATATATTGCGCGATGGCCGTCAACTCCGCGCTCAGGGCCGCATTCAACTGCTCGATGACCTTTTCGTTGCCTCGCATTCCACGCTCCTATTCATGCTCAAGGGTCGCCCAATTGTATGGGAAACTCTGCGAGATGCATCACAGCCGCAGGTGACGAGTAGTCCTGCCGCCCTACTGCGATACCAGATATTCCACCTCGCGCTCGATTTGCGAGATCTGAATCGGATCGATGCCATCCTTCTGCAATGCATTGTTTAGCTGCGGTAACTCTGTGCTCTTCAGCTTCGTCCAGTCCGCGATGCGCGCTTTGGCGGCGGCGTCGGACTGATGATAAAGTTCGATCGCTTGTGCCGGCGTCGTCCGGTCGCCGCCTTCGACAACGCGGAGTGCCGAGGCCAGGCCACTATTTGCAGCGTCCAGTCCCATCGAGTCTGGCGAAGCCGTCCCACTTCCCTTCTCGATTTTCGCGATCGCCGCCTGCACATCTGTCACCTGCTTGAGCAGCGCTGGATTGCTGACAACCTTCTGCTGCACTTCGGCCAGGTGTTTTTTCACTGCGCTGATTTCAGCCACAGCCCTCCGGCTGCGATGCACCTCTCCAAATATCTCCAGCGCGAGATGAAGCTGTTGGTCCAGCTCAGCCGAAGTCGCCGACGATCGGGGGTCCATTTCTACCTTCAAGTTCTGAGTGAAGGTTTCATCATCAACCGTAAGTTTAATTTGATAGATACCGGGGGTAACCCGCGGCCCGTGCGGGGCTCCGTAAGCGTCAGCCTCCTCAATCTCTTCCAGCGTTCCAGAGCTGCTCCACCTGAGGTCCCAAACAAAGCGATGCATGCCGGCGCTATTTTCCAGCACGACAGGCTTTGGCAGCCAGCGCGGCGCTATGGGCAGCGGCGGATACGCCGGCTGTTTTGCACCGCTCGCAAAGCGACGCACTAACTTTCCGCTCGGGTCGTAGATTTCGAGTGTGACTTGTTTCGCGGGCGCCTTGAGGTAGTAGTCGACCATGGCCCCGTCTGGCGGATTTTTCGCGGCGGGTTCCTCTGGAGGCAGCGGCGAGCCCAAAAAAACATCGTTGTCAACGCGAATCGCCGTGGCCGGTTGATAGAGACGGACATTAGCACTCGTGTGGCTGGCTGGCAATCTGCCGCAATGGGGTGATGTCGTCGAGAATCCAAAACGCCCGACCGTGCGTGGCCACGAGCAAGTCATCCCCATGAATGTTGATGTCGCGAATGGAGGAGACGGGCAGATTCAACTGCAGCGGCTGCCAATGGTCGCCGTCATCGAATGAAACGTAGATGCCCAACTCAGTTCCCGCGAAGAGTAGGCCCTTCTGTTTTGTGTCCTCACGAATGGCGTTAACGAACGATTGCTTGCCGATGCCGGCCGTGATCGGCTGCCAGGTTTTGCCGTAATCCCGCGTGCGATAAATGTAGGGAGTGAGATCGTCCAGCCGATGCCGTTCCACTGCCACGTACGCCACTGCGGGATCGAAGTGCGATGCCTCAATCATCGCGATCTTGCTCCAGTCGCCGACGCCTTGGGGCGTAACGTCTTGCCATGTCTTGCCGCCATCGACAGTGAGATGGAGCAGGCCGGTGTCGCTGCCGGCCCATATTTCGTCCGCCTTTAAGGGCGACGGCGCGATGCTATACACCACGCCAAACCCACGTTCCTTCGCGTTCTGCACTGTGACTGGGCCGGTGAGCTTTTCGCTTGGCGCGCTCGGCGCAGCGCCGGTGAGGTCGGGGCTGATCTTCTGCCAGTGCAGGCCGCCGTCGGTGGTCTTCATCACGTACTGCGTTCCCAAATACAGCGCGTTCTTCTCCGCCGGCGAGAAGACCAGCATCGGTGTCCATGGGTCGCGATACTTGCGCTCGTTGATTTCGCTGCCGAAGTTTTGCGCCGGCCACGGAGTAATGTCCTGGCTCAGCGAGGTGCGGCGGTCCCAACGCACCACGCTGCCATAGACGCCGGTGGCGTAAAGAATATTCGGATCGCCAGAATCGGGAGCGAGCCATCCGCTTTCGCCTCCGCCGACCATGTACCAGTCGCGCGCCGTGATCTGTCCATGATCGGTACGGCTCAACACCGCGGCGCTGCCACTGTCCTG
This sequence comes from uncultured Acidobacteriaceae bacterium, assembly GCA_963772895.1. Taxonomy (GTDB): domain Bacteria; phylum Acidobacteriota; class Terriglobia; order Terriglobales; family Acidobacteriaceae; genus Bog-257. The sequence continues at coordinate 75,666 of CAVYZB010000009.1, read as the reverse complement.
CTGCGCGCCGTAAACGTGATAGGGAAACTCGTTGTCGGTGATGACGTGATAGAACTGCCCGATCGGCTGATTGAACCATGATGACCATGTCTTGCCGTCGTTGAGACTGATAGATGTGCCTTGGTCGGTGCCGAGAATCATCCGCGCAGAATTCTTGGGATCGACCCAGAGCTGGTGGTAGTCGTCGCCGCCCGGCGCGCCGCGCACGATGGAAATCGTCTTGCCGCCATCCTCGGAGCGATAGAGCGCCACATTCGGAATGTAGATCACGTCGGGATTATTGGGATCAACCGTTATGTCGCTGAAATACCAAGCGCGACTGGTGAGGCGGGCATCGCTGTTGGCGAGTGTCCAAGTGTCGCCACCGTCGTCAGAACGATAAAGCCCAGACTTCTTGCCTGCGTCCAGTGAGGCGTACACGCGCTTGCCGTCCGTAGCTACGGCAACACCAACGCGGCCCCAATCTCCATCCGGCAGCCCATGGCCAGCCAGTTGTGTCCACGTCGCCCCGCTATCGGTCGAGCGATACAGTCCCCCGCCCGGCCCCTGCAGCGGGGCATAGGTGCTCCATGGCGGACGGTGCGCATTCCATGTGCCGGCGAACAAAATATTCGGCACACCGGTCGCGATGGCTAAGTCGGAAACGCCGATGTTTGGCCCTTTGTCGAGCACGTGAGTCCAGGTGTTTCCTCCGTCGATTGACTTATAAATGCCGCGCTCCTCGTTGGGGCCATAAGCGTGGCCAAGCGCTCCAACGTAAACAATGTCTGCGTTGTGAGGATCGACCACGATACGACTGATCTGGCGCGAATCGCGAAGGCCGATGTTTTTCCAGGTCGCGCCTCCGTCTAGCGACTTGTACACACCGTCGCCAGAGGAGAGATCAGCACGAATGTCCGATTCCCCGGTGCCTGCGTACATGACATTGGGATTCGAAGGCGCCACCACCAGAGCTCCGATCGAAGCGATCGGTTGACCATCGAAGATCGGCGTCCAAGTTACTCCCGCATCGATAGTCTTCCAGACGCCGCCCCCGACCGAGCCGAAATAGAAAGTGGCGCCATCTCCTGGCACGCCAGCAACGGCTATGACGCGCCCGCCGCGGAATGGGCCAATCATCCGCCACTGCAATCCGCCGAACAGGTCGGGAGAGACGGGCTGAGCGGCGGCGAAGAAATCGAAGGAAAAAGCAATTAGAAGAAAGAACAGAACCTGACAAAAGCGTCGTGCGCGTTGTTTCAAGTCGAGAGTCCTCTATCCCTGCAAAGATGGGTTCGAATAGATTACACTTTCGCGGTGCTTGAGGTAGCTCCAAGACCGCATTCGGGCCTGGGTCGTACAGCACGCACTGATATTTCGCAGTGTGAAGGTCAACGAATCATGGTGACTCATTAATGACGCGAATCCCGCCGGCAATTTCTTTCCTCCTCCTGTTTGCAACCTTCAGCCTTGCTGCCCTCGCTCAGACTCAACAAGTTGACGCCAGGCTTTTGGGCGAACTGCACTGGCGAAATGTTGGCCCTTTTCGCGGCGGCCGCACCCGCGCAGTCTCGGGCGTGCCTGGCCAGCCGAATGTCTTCTACATCGGCGCAGTGAATGGTGGGGTATGGAAGACAACGGATTTCGGCCGCACGTGGACGCCTATCTTCGATCACGAAGCCACTGGCTCGATTGGGGCCCTCGAGGTCGCGCCTTCCGATCCTAACGTCGTCTACGTCGCCAGCGGTGAAGGGCTGCATCGGCCCGATCTCTCGGTCGGAGACGGTATCTATAAATCCACGGACGGTGGCGCGACATGGACCCACCTGGGATTGCGCGATGGCCAGCAGATTTCGCAGATAGCCATTGATCCGCACGATGCTAACCGCGTCTTCGTCGCCGTCGCTGGGCACCCCTACGGCCCGAACCCAGAGCGCGGGATCTATCGCTCGACCGATGGCGGCCAGACCTTCGAGAAGGTCCTCTACAAAGACGAAAACATCGGCGCCGGCGACGTCAAGATCGATCCATCGAATGCGAATATCATTTATGCCACATTGTGGGAGGCGCAGAGAGGGCCCTTGGGAAAATGGCGAATTCAATGGCACCGGTGGAGGCATCTTCAAGTCCACAGACGGCGGCCAAAGCTGGCATCCCCTGGCGGGAGGCCTGCCGGAGGGCATCGTGCAGGCCTATGTCGCCATTGCGCGCAGCGATCCCAAGCGCCTCTTTGCATCTGTTGCGACCAAGGACAAAGTTGATCTCTATCGTTCCGCCGACGGCGGCGACACTTGGACAATTGCCACGACCGATTCACGTCCCAGAGGCCGCATTGGCGGTGGCGATTTGCCGGTTCCGATGATCGATCCGAAGAACCCTGACGTGGTTTACATGACCAGCACGGTCACCTGGAAATCCACCGACGGCGGCAAGACCTGGACAGGCTTTCGCGGTGCTCCCGGAGGCGATGACTACCAGAACATCTGGATCAATCCTAACGATTCCAACACCATCATTCTGGCGAGCGACCAAGGCGCCATCGTGACCGTCAACGGCGGAGAGACCTGGAGCTCCTGGTACAACCAGCCGACGGCGCAGATGTATCACGTGAACGCCGACAATGCGTTTCCCTATCGTCTATGCAGCGGACAGCAGGAGAGCGGCTCGGTTTGTATTTCCAGCCGCGGCAATGATGGCGAGATTACGTTTCGCGATTGGCATCCGGTCGCGGCGGAAGAATATGGCTACGTTGTGCCCGATCCGCTCGATCCCGACATCGTCTTCGGCGGCAAGCTGACGCGCTATGACCGGCGCACCACCCAGGCGCAGAATGTCATGCCGGTGGCGATACCAGGCCCGGATTTCCGCGTGATAAGAACCGAACCCATTGTGTTCTCGCCGCTCGATCCGCATCTTCTCTACTTCGCGTCGAACACTCTGTGGACGACCCGCGACGGCGGACGGAGTTGGAAGCAAGTCAGTCCTGACCTCACCCGTAAAACCTGGGACATTCCGCCAACGGTCGGCATCTTCAGCAAGGACCCTTCGGCCCAGCCTAAGCAGCGCGGGGTGATCTACGCGGTCGCGCCATCGCCGCTCGACATCAACCGCATTTGGGCGGGTACGGATGACGGCTTGATTTGGCTGACCACCGACGGCGGCGGCCACTGGAACAACATCACACCGCCGCAGTTGTCGGCGTGGCAGAAGGTTTCGGTCCTCGAAGCCAGCCACTTCGATGCGCAAACCGCTTACGCAGCCATCAACACGTTGCGGCTCGACGATCTGCGGCCGCACATCTATCGCACCCGTGATTCAGGCAAGACGTGGACCGAGATCGTCAGCGGCATTCCGCAAAACGAAAACGTGAATTCCGTCCGCGAAGATCCCAAGCGACAGGGTCTGCTGTTTGCGGGCACCGAACGCGCAGTGTACGTCTCTTTCGACGACGGCGATCACTGGCAATCGTTGCGGCTGAACATGCCTGCGACCTCGGTTCGGGACCTGACCATCAAGGACAACGATCTCGCGGTGGGAACGCATGGCCGGGGCTTCTGGATCCTTGACGACATCACGCCTCTGCGTCAGTTAGACGACAAAGTTGTCGCCAGTAATGCATTCCTGTTCGCTCCGGAGTTGGCCTATCGCGTTCGTTGGGATACCAACACCGACACGCCTTTGCCGCCGGATGAACCAGCGGGACAGAATCCGCCGGATGGAGCAATCTTCAACTATTACTTGAAGTCGGCCGCTGGAGGGCCAGTCACGCTTGAAATCCTCGATAGCGCAGGTGCCGTCGTGCGGCGCTACTCCAGTGCCGACCCCGTTCCAGCGCCCGATCCCGAACTGCCCATTCCGGCGTATTGGCTGCGTCCTCCGCAAATGCTGTCCAGCGCTGCAGGCGTGCATCGTTTTGTCTGGGACATGCATTACCCGCCGGTGCCGGGCATGAAGCCTGAATATCCAATTGCCGCGGTTCCATGGAACACAGCCCCCGCCCCTACTTCGCCGTGGATTATGCCGGGCAAATACAGCGTGGTTCTCAGCGTTGACGGACAGCGTTACACCCAGCCGCTGACCGTCGAGATGGATCCTCGTGTCAAGACCTCGATCGCTGATTTGCAAAAGCAGTTCGAGCTGTCGAAGCAAATCTACGACGATTTGCTGGCGTTGCAGCCGGTGACAGAGAAAGCCGCTGCTGCGCTGACCAAGTTGAAGTCCATGCGCGAAAAAGCGAGCGGACCTGAGGCCACCAGGATTGATGCTGCCATTCAGCAATTGCAGTCGCTGGAAGGAACCGGGGGCCGACGCAGGCGCGGGGCACAAGCCGACACCTTATCGGGCGTGCACGGATCGCTCATGGAAATGCTCTCCGTGCTACAGGACGTAGATGCGGCGCCTACGACGCAAGCCAGTCAAGCAGTCCCGAAGTTGAGTCAGTCAACGGCTTCCATGGTGCAACGCTGGCAAGAGTTCGAGAGCAAACAACTGGCGCCGCTGCAGGTGCAACCGTGATCGCTACTCCGCCAGCAGCGCCTTGGTGATTTCGCGCCACTCATGCTCAAGCGAGCTTTGGGGAGGATTCTTGCCGGCGCGATGATACCAGTAGGCCGCATTCGAGGAATCGCCTTCCTTGCGATGCAAGTAAGCGTGGACCCATGCGCCACGCTGGCCTTCATCCTGCTGTGCTGATTCGTGGGCCGTCTTCCAATCACCCTTCGCATCCCACCATAAGGCCGTAAGCGCGTGATCGAGCGCCCGCGGTGGACCATCGCGAAGTAAAGATTCGCGGAAGTCATCAAACGTCATGTCCCTATTTACTTTCACACTGTAAGAGTATCGCAGATCGCGAAAAGAAAGATTCGCTTTCACGACATCAGGGAAGTTCAGCGCGCTCAGTGCAAACCTTCTCGTCCGGTTGCCATCCAAGCAAAGGTAAGCCTTATTAGGAGAGTAGAAATGTCAGATCAAAAGTATGTTGTGGATGCACTGGAAGACTTGATTGAAGTTGCCCGCGATGGGCAGAACGGTTACCGCGACGGCGCCGAACATGCCAAAGACCCGCAGTTGCGTAAGTTCCTGGAGTCGGTAAGCCTGGCGCGCGCGAAGTTTGCCGGAGACTTGGAGAGCTATGCGGTTCGGCTGGGCAAAGCCGACGTTGACCGCTCGGGCAGCACGAAAGGTGCAATTCACCGTGGTTGGACCGACCTGAAGGCGAACCTGGGCGGCGGCGACGATTCCATTCTGTCCTCTATGGAAACCGGCGACAAATACGCCGGGGACCATTACCAGAAATACATCAACGACAACAAACTTCCCGACGATCTTCTCGAGACGATAAGGATCCAGGCGCAGACGATTGCAGCAACGCTGGATCGTCTCAGGGTCATGCGGCAGGAGCGAAAAGCAGCGTAAGACGAATCCACCAAGACCTGCACAAGAAAGACGATTTAGCCGCGAAAAGCTACGATTACCTCGGCGGCTGAAGCCGGTTCGCATGCTGTCGATCACCGCTGAAGCGTGCTCCACCCTTACGCGACGGGGGTGCTCCAAGTCGATTATAGCTTGTTCAGACCGTCCAGTGCCGCCACCTTAAAGGCTTCCGCCAGTGTCGGATAGTTGAAGACACTGTCGCGAAAATACTCGATGGTGCCGCCGAGCGCGAGGACCGCCTGCCCGATGTGCACGATCTCCGTGGCGCGATCGCCAATAATGTGGACGCCCAGAAGCTTCAGGCTGGAAGGGTCGAAGATGAGCTTCAGAAATCCCTGGTCGTCCCCTAGCATTTGCCCTTTGGCCAGTTCCGCATAGCGGGCAATGCCGGTTTCGTAGGGAATCCGATCGCGCGTCAGTTTCTCTTCCGTCGCTCCTACCATCGAGATTTCTGGAATCGTGTAGACCCCGTAGGGAATCAGGTTGGGAGCAACGTGGCCCGAGATGCCAAAGATGTGGCAACTGGCTAGCCTTCCCTGCTCCATCGATGTGCTGGCCAAAGCCGGGAACCCGATAACATCGCCAGCCGCGTAGATGTGTGGAATCGCGGTGCGAAAGTTTTCGTCCACCAATAACTTGCCGCGATCGCCCGGCACCAGACCGATAGCTTCCAGATTGAGCTGGTCACTGTTGGCTTGCCGTCCCACGGAATACAGCAGGGCCGCTCCGTGAACCGTCTTGCCACTCTCCAATTTGGAGAACACGCGATCGCGCTCTGGGTTGTAGCCCACCGAGACAACTTTTTCGCCCAGCCGAAAGACGGTGCCGAGTTGCCGCAACTGAAAGCACAGGCTCTCAACAATTTCGCGATCGGCAAACTCGAGAATGGTGGGCCGCTGATCGAGCAGCGTGACCTTGACGCCCAGGGCGGCGAACATGGAAGCGTACTCCAGTCCAATGATTCCGGCTCCGACCACGATCAACTCGCGCGGCAACTCCTGCAACTCCTGCACCTGGTCGGAATCGAAGATGCGTTTGCCGTCAATCGGAATGTCGGCATCATGCGCCGGCCGGGTGCCGCAGGCGATGACGAAATTGTCTCCGCGCAACATGGTGAAGCCATCATCGCTGGCGACTTCTATGCTGTGCGCATCGATGAAACGCGCATTGCCCTCAAAGACTGTCACGCGGTTGCGACGCAGTTGCGACTTAATGACCTCGATCTCGCGGGCCATGACGGCGTCGGCGCGGAATATGAGGTCCTGCATGCAGATGTTTTCCTTCAGCGCATAGCCGCGGCCATAAAATGTGCGCTGCCGCAGACCGCTGAGATACAGGATGGCTTCGCGAAAAGTCTTGCTGGGGATGGTCCCGGTGTGCACGCACACGCCGCCGATGGTGCGTTTGCGCTCGATGACGGCGACTTTCTTGCGCAGCTTGGCGGCGCAGATCGCAGCCTTTTGTCCGGCCGGACCGCTGCCAACCACGATCAAGTCGTAGGAATTGTTGTTGCTGGGTTCGATCGAGGGCAACGCAGTAATCTCCTGGCGAAATTCGCCGGCGGTTTCAGTTTGATATGCGCGCTTTGAAGCCATGACCAATCCTAACCTTTCGAGAAGGACGGAGTGAGAGTCGCATAGGCTGGCGCAGCAGAGTTCACCGAATTAACATACGAGGGACAGCCCAGTGAACCTCAATTATTCATCAGCTCCGGTAGCAGAAGGCAGCAAGCTTTGAAGGGGCATGGCTTCAGCCGTGCCGTAAGCTGCCTCTATGGATGAGTTGGACTTCAGCCACTGAGGGACTTTGCATGTGGCACGAACTGCGAATGTCCCTCAGGGGCTGAAGCCCAACTATCACGCACACGCAACGGCACGGCTGAAGCCGTGCCCTTTCAAAGCGTGAGGGCCTCACGACTAATCCTGGTAAACTCCCGCGCTACCATTCCACCGTCCATCAGGGTACAAGCGGAAACATTAATCATGCGGTCGTGGCTGGCGCTTTCTCTCTTGTCGTTAGCGACTTCACAATCACATATAGCACTGGAATGAAGAACAGGTTCAGTATCGTGGAAACGATCATGCCGCCAAAGACCGTGGTACCTACCGAGTGCCGGCTCTGCGCGCCGGCGCCAGTTGCAAAAACCAGCGGCAACACACCGAGAATGAAGGCGAACGACGTCATCAGAATCGGCCGTAAACGGATTCGCGCAGCCTCCACGGCGGCTTCGTGGATCGACAGTCCCTTGTCTCGCAACTGCTCGGCAAATTCGACGATAAGAATGGCATTCTTACTGGAGAGGCCGATCAACATCACCAGGCCGATCTGGCAGTACACGTCGTTCAACTGTCCACGCAGCGACTGCGCAATCAACGCGCCCAGCATGGCCATGGGCACGCTGAGCAGGATGATGAACGGCAGCACAAAGCTCTCGTATTGCGCCGACAGGGTGAGATAAACCAGTAACAAGCCTAGCCCGAACAACGCCGCCGACTGGCCGCCCGACTTGATCTCTTCCAGCGACAGACCTGACCACGAGTAGTTGAATCCCAGCGGCAGGTCCTTCTTTGCCAAGGTATCCATGGCCGTGATCGCCTGTCCCGAGCTGTATCCGGGACCGGCAGCGCCGTCGACCTCAGCCGAACGGAAAAGGTTGTAGTGGGTAATGACCTGCGGTGCAGTGCCCTCGGTGATACTCACTACGTTATCCAGCGGAATCATGGCGCCGCTATCGGAACGCACGTACAAATTGCGGATGTCACGCGGCTGACGCCGGAACGGCTGGTCCGCCTGTACATACACGCGATAAGCGCGATTGTTGAAGTCAAAATCGTTTACGTATGCCGAGCCCATGTACACCTGCAGCGCATCGCTGACCTGCTGAATCGGAATCTGCAGACTGCGCGCCTTCTCGCGATCAATCTTGACCACGAATTGCGGATCGTTGGCAGTGAACGGGCTGAACAAGCCGCTCAAGTCACGTCGTGAATTGCCCTCCTGAACCAGCTTCTGGGCCACGGTGTACAACTGCTGCACGGTGTTGCCGCCTTCGTCCTGCACTTCAAAGGTGAAACCCCCGAGGCTGCTCACGCCGGCGATGGCCGGTGGCAGGAATGGGAAGGCTTGCACCTCGGTCAGTTGCGACAGGGGGCCACGGAGCCGGTTTACGATGGCAGCTGCGGACTGCTGGTCGCTCTTGCGCTGGTTGATGTCGGTGAGGGTCAGAAACACCATCGCCTTGTTGGGACCATTGCCGGTGAAGCTGAACCCAATCACCGTGAACGCTCCGATGATGTCCTTGTCGCGACTGGTAATGGCTTCGATCTGGCGTACCGCGTTGGCGGTGTACTGCACTGAGGCCCCCTGCGGGGCCTGCACCGTCACCATGAACCATCCCTGGTCCTCGTCCGGCACGAAACCGGTGGGCACGGTTTTATACACAACGTAAGTTGCGGCCAGTCCGGCAAAAAATATCGCGAGGATCAAATACCGCAGCCGCAGGGCTTTCTTGGCCGATACAACGTAATACGCCGTGGTGCGATGGATGATATGTTCGACGCCGCGAAAGAATACGTTCTTTCGCTTTCCGCTCTCGCCCCTCAGCAGCAAGGCGGAGAGCGAGGGCGTGAAGGTCAACGAGTTGAAGGCCGAGATCGCGATGGCGAATGCAATCGTGAGCGCAAACTGCTTGTAGAGCAGTCCGGTGGTGCCGGGAAAAAACGCCACAGGAACGAAAACTGCGATCAGCACCAGCGAGGTTGCGATGACGGCGCCGCTCACCTCGCTCATGGCCACGGAAGCCGCGACGTGCGAATCACTATGCTCCTCGCTCATGTGTCGCTGAATGTTTTCGATGACGACGATCGCGTCGTCCACCACCAGCCCGGTTGCCAGCACGATTCCAAACAGCGTCAAGGTGTTGATGGAGAAGCCGGCAAGCTGGATGAAGGCAAACGCTCCCACCAGCGAGACCGGAATTGCCACTGCAGGAATCAGCGTGCTGCGCCATTCCTGCAGGAAAATCAACATCACCAGCATGACGAAGAAGATGGCTTCCAGCAGCGTCTTCAGGACTTCGTGGATGGAGTCGCCCACGAACGTCGTTGTATCGAATGCAACCTTGTACTCCAGCCCCGGCGGAAACCGTTTTGACAGCCTCTCCAACTCATCGCGGCATGCCTTATCCACATCCAGGGCGTTAGCAGTCGGCAGCTGGGTAATGCCAATGCCGACTCCGTCGAATCCGTTGAAACGAAGTCTGGCGCTGTAGTCCTCCGCACCCAGTTCCGAGTGCCCTACGTCGATTACGCGCACCAGCGAACCGTTACTTCCCGGCTTGAGGACGATGTTGTTGAATTGCTCTGGATCGGTGAGACGCCCCAGGGCGCGTACGCTGATCTGGAACATCTGGTTGGCCGCCGAGGGCGGGGCTCCGACCTGACCGGAAGCGATCTGAACGTTCTGTTGCGAGAGCGCTGAAACTACGTCCGAAGCCGTGAGTCCTCGCGCCGCCAGACGTGCAGGATCGAGCCACAATCGCATGGCGTACTTGCGTTCGCCGAAGATCTGCACATCAGCAACTCCATGGACGCGCTTCAGAGCATCTTTCACATAAATGTCGATGTAATTGCTGATGAACTCATTGTCGTAGCGATTGTCGCGGCTGTAGAAGCCGGTGCCCATGATGAACGAGGTGGAAACCTTGTTAACCGTAACGCCGGTGTTCTTGACTTCGTTGGGCAAACGGCCAAGGACGCCCGACACCCGGTTCTGCACGTCCACCGCCGCGATGTCCAGAGGCCGGCTCAACTCGAAGACGATGTTGATGGAGCTGCTGCCATCGTTGCCGCTCGTGGAGGTCATGTAACGCATGCCTTCCACGCCATTGATGGACTGTTCCAGGAGGGTAGTTACGGAGGACTCCACCGCCTGCGAGTTTGCGCCCGTGTAGAACGAAGTCACCGAGATCTGCGGTGGCGCCAGCTCCGGAAATTGCGCGATTGGCAGGAACGGGATACACACTGCCCCAGCGATGACGATGAACAGCGACGTTACGGTCGAGAATACGGGACGTTTGATGAAGAAATCGGCAAACAAGCGAAGCCTCGTTCAAGTTGGGCTGTCGAGCTATTGTTCGATTCTGATTGGCATGCCCTCGGCGAGGTTCTGTCCGCCAGAAGTGACCACCTGGTCTCCAGCCTTCAGTCCACTCAGCACGGTGTAATCGTTTCCGTCGATTGGACCCAGCTGCAGCGGCCGCTGGCGGGCCACGGTTTTCCCGTCCTGCTGCTCAGCCACAAAAGCGAAGAACTGCCCGCTGATACGCGAGACCGCGACCACGGGCACGGTGACGCCGGGATGGGTGCTCCAGGATATCCGGGCGCGCACTAGTTGCATGGACCGCAGTACATTCTCGGCTTGGTCGGCGGGCGCCTTCACCAGCAACGCCTGCACGCTGGGATCAATCTGCGGCGAAATGAAATCGACCCGGGTGCGCAGCAAAACATTTCCGGCGTTATCGAGCACCTCCACTGGGGCGCCCATCTTGACTTCGTGCGCGCGCTCGGAAGGCACCGTGAGGTACACCTCCAACCCGCTGCGCTCGTCGATCGTCGTCAGAACGGTGGTGTTGGTCACGCGGTCACCGACATGTACTGGAATGTCGCCCACTTGCCCGTCCGTGACCGCGAACACGCTGTAGTACCTCAGTTGGACCTTCTGCTGCGTGATTTGCGCATCTAGGGCTTTTACGTCGGCCAGCGCAGAATCATAGGTCGCTTGCGCCTGCTGCATGTCTTGTTGACTCACTACTCCGGACGCGGACAGCGCCACGGCCCGGTCCAACTGTAGCTTCGCCCACTGCAGTGTTGCTTCTTTGGAGGCGCGTTGCGAGTCGTAATTCGAGACCGTAGCCTGTTGCCGTCGCGGATCGATCTCCATCAACGTATCGCCCTTCTTCACGAACTGGCCGGAATGCACGCGAATGTCAAAGATCCATCCTTCAACGTCAGACATGATGGTGGCCGAATGGCGGGACTTGATGGTGGCAACGTATTCCGAGGTGTCGCCAATTTCGTGTGTCGCCACCGTCTGTACCTTAACAGGCATCACAGGAGGGCCCTGCGGCGCCTCCGCTTTACTGCGGTCGCAGCCTGCTAGTAACAGCGTCCCCGCAATAACGCCCACCAAGGGGAAACTCCGACGCAATCGGAGGCCAACGTTGGGCCGTTCAGTTCGACAACCACAGGTCATAAATTTCCCGGTCCATTTCAAATCAATATCCTGGCATGTAAAAAGGAATAGCGGCTTCGTTTGATCTTAGATTCTAACCTGAGAAGGTTGATTTCTCGCGCTCTGCCTGAGGAAATGATATTGGTGCGCTTCCCGCCGGGATGAACGGCACTCAGAAGGCAGCATGCTTTGAAGGGGCACGGCTTCAGCCGTGTCATAAGCTGCTCTCATCATGGCGGCTTTAGCCACTGCGGCGACTTCGGTGAGGACACGAACTGCGAATTCCCTCAGGGGCTGAAAGCCCAACGCTCCACGCCGATGTAACGGCACGGCTGAACAGGTTGCTGAAAAAGTCAGAAAAGCAGATCTCTCGCGGGCTGAAGCCCGCTCGAGATGACAAGAATAAAGAGCTTAACGGCACACCTAAAGGTGTGCCCTTTCAAAACGCCCCTCAAGCCGGCTTTTTCAGCATGCTTTGAAGCCGTGCCCCTTCAAAGCGTGAGTTCCTCATGAATAATCCAGCTGAAGTGCCGCACTACCCGAACGTCGCGTTTTTCCGCAGCCTCTTTAGTCGGCAAGCGACTGCTTTATTGGGTTTTCAGCAAACCGTTGAGCCGGGCTACGGTTGTTTCACTCCGGATACTAGATGATTCAGCTGCCTTAAGCAGCATTTGCCGCCATGCGCCGGAAGGCCATCGAGATCATCAGCCGGGTGATGCCAGACATGATGATGCTAATGCCAACCAACGTGCCCACGATCCATTCGGTATTCATTGGCCAATGGGCCCAGATCAAGACACCCAAAAGGATGGTCACGATGGCGTCCGCCAGAATCCAGCCCCAGCCGGGCAGTGGACGCATCTGAAAGGCCAGCACCAGCGCCACAATTCCATACACCAGCAGGAAGCAAGCCAGCAGCAGCGTAAGTGCCAGCAAACCGCCGGCGGGATGCATCAGCAAATAAACGCCGGCGACGATATAGATCAAGCCAAGAATGGCCTCCAGAATCGCGCGGCCGCCGCTGTGCGTACGGAAAGCGTAGATGAGCTGTGCAGCCCCATTGAAAATAGCGGCCCAGCCAACGACCAGAACAATCAAAAGCCCAAATTCCCAGGGCGCCAGGATCGCAATGATTCCCAGGATGATCATCAACACGCCCAGCGCGATGGACCAGCCCGAAGCTCGCTTAACAGCACCAACAATTGCCTCAGCCATAACTCCTCCATTGGGCGCAGGCAGCAAAGTGCCTCGCGTAAGAGTTGCAGTTTCAAGTTACGAGTTTCCAGTTTCCAGAATTACCAGGCCCTCCCCGAACTCGAAACTTGAAACTCGAAACTGAAATTCGACCGCACCAATTGTGCCCGTGCCGCCTCGGATATTCAACGGTTTAATGCAGGGTCAACCGTTTCCACTTTGTCGAAGAGGCGCATGTCCACCGCAACTTTCTTGTTCTTACCGGCACCGTCGGCAAACTTCTGCGCGGCATCCAGCATGAAGGCATTGGCGAAGCGGGCGCCGCAGATGAGCTCGTCGGGCGTGTAGGAGGTGCGCGTCTGGACGATCGTCGAAAATATCTCGTCGAAAGCACTGAGCAGGACCAGAAATTCGGTTTGCGAACCGCGCATCGACTCCTTTGTCTCCCCATGCAGAGGGCTGGTTTCGTCAATCGGATGTACGACTGTCCACGTGAGCGGAAGAAACACAACTTTTTCTCGCTCCAGCGGCAGTGGATAGTATTGCCGTGTCCGCACGCCGTCAATCTGCTCGAAGCGACTCAGCAGCACGATGGCAGAGACCTGGATCAATTCGTTGGACCGCGCATTGGCCACCCGAAACTCGAAGGCCGTGATGTCGCGGTAAGGCGCAATGACGGCTTGACGGCTGAACAAGACCTTTGCCGTGGGCCGCGAAAGGCGAGCAAATAAAAGGCCCGTCACAATCGCGAATCCCGCCAATCCGGTGAGCGCCTCTATGGTGACCACCACATTGACCGCCACGCCCGTGGGCACAACATTTCCGTAGCCGATGGTGGAGATGGTTTCCACGCTGAAGAAAAATGCGCGCAAGAAGGCATTCTGCTCGATACCGGGCGTGGTGCTGGCCAGGGCTGCAGGGCCGCAAGCGACATAAGCCACCGCGAACACGGTGTTCGCCACCACATACCAGATCACAACAAGGAGTGAAAACTGCCACCAGGCCATTGTCAGCAATGCGTGATATAGGCTGAAGGACGACCAGAAGTGCAGGCCGCGGCGCTCTACATTAAAGCTGCCGTCGCGATTCAGCAGGCGCTGATGGCTCTCCCGCGAAACCACGGAGCCAAAGCCAAGGTCTTGCAGGTCCTGCTGGTTCAGAGATTGGGTTCGGCTTGCCATGCAAGTTCGATGCGCAAGTTATGGCCTCGGTGCAGAAGTATAACCGCATAGCCCGCAATTGGCTGGTTTCCGAAACTGCGCTTTGATATCTTCGTGGCATGGCGATGTCCCCGAGTATCTGCGGAGTGGTCCTGGCCGCCGGTTTTTCCACGCGCATGGGCCGTGACAAAGCGCTTCTGCCGTGGCCGCCCGTGGCCGAAGGAACACCGGCTGCCAATACCTTTCTGGGAGCGATGATCGACCTTCTGCAACCCCGGACCGACCTGGTCATCGTGGTTGCCGGCAAGAACGCGGCTTCCGTTGGGCCGGTCACCTACGCGCACGGGGCCTTCCTCGTGGTGAATCCCACCCCTGAGTTGGGGCAGTTCAGTTCCCTCAGGTTGGGCGTGCGAGAGGTCCTGAATCATGGACGCGATGCAGCTTTTCTGGCGCTCACCGATCGTCCGCCGGTATTGCCGATAACATTGCAGAAACTGCACGACGCTTTCCTGAATGCGGCTCCGGAGATATGGGCGGTCGTACCTGAGGTCCAGCGCGGCGCGGAACCAGTGCACGGACATCCCATCCTGGTCGGCCGCGAGATGATCGAAGCCTTCCTGCGCGCTCCGCTGGACGCCACAGCACGCGATCTGGAACACCGGCACCAGGAGCACATCCTGTACCTGCCGATAAAGGACTCGCGGGCCGTGGCCAACATTGACACCCCCGAAGATTACGAACGACTGTCGCAGTCAGACATGATCTCCTCGGAGAAACAGTTTTGAGCGAAACCGAATGCCGCAGCCCAGCCTTGGAGTTTATCGAGTCGGTGCTGGCGCTCAGGCCAGGCATCGCCGTTTTTGATTGCGACGGCACCCTGTGGAGCGGGGACGCCGGCGCCGACTTCTTCGATTGGGAGATCGAGCGTGGCATCGTGAGCCGCGAAGTTGCCGAATGGGCGCGAGCACGCTACAAGCAGTACACAGCAGGCAGAGTGAGCGAAGAACGAATGTGCGGTGAAATGGTCACCATGAATCATGGTGTCTCTTGCAAGCTGTTGCGGCGCGCAGCCAGGGAGTTTTTCTCAGAGCTCATTAGCCCGCGTGTATTTCCGGAGATGCAGGAGTTAACTCGCAGGCTGGCGGTGCAGGGCTGCGAGCTGTGGGCGGTTTCTTCAACCAATAGTTGGCTGGTCGAGCATGGCGCCCGGCAGTTCAGCATCCCGCGCCAGCACGTGTTGGCCGCATGCGTCGAGGTGGAGGAAGGATTCGCCAGCGACCGCTTGGTTCGCGTTCCCACTGACGAACTGAAAGCCGTGGCGATTCGCGATCGTATTGGCCGGCCCATCGATGTGGCTTTGGGCAACTCGATACACGATCAAGCCATGCTGGAAATGGCCAAGTATCCCATCTGTGTCAACCCCAACCCGGACCTGGAGCAGATTGCGCGAGAGCGCGGGTGGCCGGTCTATTGGCCTGCCCAAACCAAGCACCAGCCCGACGCGCAAACTTAGGCTACTTGTGCGGGGAAAAGCTATAGAGGTTGTTCTCCAGTTCTTCCTCCGGAACCGCAAACAGATCGATCCAACCTTCCAGTGGCAACGAGTCCACCGGCAGATGATCGCGCCAGATGGCGAATCGCAAACGGATACCGCTTCCCTGTTGGGCGTGCAGTAATTCGAAGGGAACGCGAAATTCGAAAATCTCGCCGAGCGCCACCTCGACGCCATTGGTGTCGGCATTGCCGTCGTCGGAGGAGAAACTCGCAAGCTTACGACGTTCTTCGCCGTTACTTAACACCCACCTGTGCAGTGTATTGGCCTGCGCATCCGCTACCAACCGATACGATTCCACTGTCGACTTGCGGTCATGACCATCACGGTGAACTTCGAAATTCACCACCAGGCGATAGGGCCCTTCGGGCACGCCATGCTGAAAGTCCAAGCGTCCCGACAACGAATCCGCGTCTACTCCAGCGAAAACTGCGTCAAGCAGAAACTGCCGGCCGTGCATCGCGCTGCTGCGCTGGTCCGACGTGTAACCAGCCGCGCCCATCCACTCGAAGTATCCGCTGACCAACCCATCCACCTGGGCACGCACATAAGCCGTCTGTGGGATATAGCTGGGCCGCGTCACTCCGGTGACGATCGGCGTACTCAACTCTTCCGGCGGAACACCTTCAAGCGCGTGATACACGTTGGAGAGATGTTTGCGATACAGTTCGTCAAAGTCGCGATCGTTGGCCGAGTGATGTTCCGGACCGTACCACCAGTTCCAGTCGCTGCCCTCGGCGATCAGTAACTCTTCCCACGCCAGCTCGCGTTGCGCCTGCGAAACTTTTTGCGAATGGCGGTCATAGTAATCGCGGGCTTCCGATAGCAGGTCCCAGGCCCGGTTGTCTTCAGGAGAGCCAATCCAGACGTTGAAGTTGGCATCGATCCACGAACCGGGAACCAGTCGCGGCAGATGCCCGAAATTGTCGGGCTGGTGCCGGGCGATCGCTTCGCCTATGGTGACCGGCTCTATCTCGGGGTCACTCTGCAAAGCATCGTAGACGCGACGCAGAAACTCGCGCCCCGATTGCGGGTAGTACTCCCACGCATTCTCGCCGTCGAGAATGATTGAAACCACTGCGTCTTTGCCGCGATCGAGGACCGGTCGCGCGGAATTCTTGATGTTCCCGACCAAGTGATCGGCTGCTTCTTGCGCGGGCATTCCCGAGTACACAAAGCCGATGAGATCGGAGAGCCGATGGTCGCGAAAGACCATGTGCATCCGCGTGTCATTCTTCTCGTAGCGGTAAATGTTGTACAGGCGCTCGGCATCATCGGCTGGGAGATGATCGCCGCCGTTCCGGAAATTCAAATCGAGCGACCGCCCTAACACGCCTTCGTCGGTCGCCATCCATTCGATTCCCTGCCTTTCGGCCAGCATCACGGCTTCTTCCGATACGCTTCCTTCCGACGGCCAAAGGCCCTTGGGACGAACCCCGAACAGCGCTTCGTGAAAATCCAGTGCGCGCTTGATCTGCAGGCTGACGTCTTCTGGACGGCGAAAGCGCCGCGTGGGCAGGCTCAGCCTGGGGCTGGACTGCTCGCCCACGTTGGTATCGCAGAGCAACGGAAGAATCGGGTGATAGTACGGCGTGGCCGACAGCTCGATCGATCCGCGCTGGGCAGCCTCGGTATAAGCAGGTAATACCTTGGCGAGAATCTCGCGCTCTTTGGCGATTACCAGTTGCTGGTCGTCGAGGTTGAAGTCCTCGCCTTTTTGAACCAGCGCGGCAACGTCGGGCTCATTCAGGAAACACTCGTCGAACCAGGCCAGCTGCGACAGAACCTGGAGGTCGCCGTAATCGCGGGTGGCGAAGTAGCCGTCCGGCCCTTCCGGACGATCGCAGGTTGCGCGATAGCGCTCCCACAGCTCGCGATAGCGCGGATAACGCCCAATCATGTTCACCGGGTTCGCCTGGAATAAATATTGCAGCGCAAATTGCCGCTCGGCGGAAGTGAGGTCGCCCGGAGGCTTGGAGACCAGGTCAAGAAACGGATCGTGCGCCTTGCCCGAGACGTAATCCTGAATCTGGGCCACTAACGACGGAACGAGGTTGAAGTTCTGATGGACCTGCGGGAACTCGTCCAGCAGTTTCACCATCCCGTAGTAGTCCTTGAGCGCGTGGAGACGCACCCAGGGAAGGCGATACTCGCCGGTGACCATGTCTTTGTAGAAAGGCTGGTGCATGTGCCAGAGAAGCACCAACCGAATCTTCGGGGAACCGTTATGACTCATTTTGAGGAGAATTAGCCGGACAAGTGTAACAGGATGTGCGCAGCGTGGCATCCTAAGAAACCCGTGGGTACTATCCTAAATTTCGTGTGACACCCTGATGGCAGCCGGAATTACCGATCACCTGCGAGAATTAGCAGAATGCTCATAAGAGGGGGTATGATATGTCACGCTGATAAGCTCGTGAGGAATGCACATTCCGCCCGACCGGACAAAGTTCTTATGCCTTTAGGCGGAATAAATTATCGGTACAACACCTCCTGCAGTATATCCGCTTAGTGCGCCGCTCAAATGGAACTTCCGAAGGAACCCGTGGCATCGGGGCCTCCCCCTTAGCCTCGCCCCTTGTCGATCCCGGTTTACCCCGGTATCAGGGAAATTCCTGCCGGGTACCGGCTTGCTAACTGCAACGAGGTTGACAGCTAACTTTAGGCGATTGCGGCAGCCGATTTCTGTATTCGCACACAACGCCGCGAAAAGCAAATTCGACCGGATTAAAGATGGGTAACAATTCAAACGAAACCGCCGAACAAGCGGCAGAGAAGACCGTGTTCTTCTTCCTGGGCGAGTTCTCCCTGGCGTCTCTTTTACGGCTTCTGAATAACATCACTGATGAGCTACTAAAAATCAGCCTCGCAGACCTTCAGGCGGAAATCCTAGTGTTTGGGCTGCATTGCCTGGACAGGGCAGTTTTTCTCGGTTCTGGGAGAATTGATTCGCGGGCGTTATGGATACACCTTCGCAGTGTCCCGCCTACGTTCTAGATTTCAGCACGCCCGACACTCACGAAAATTATCCTCCTTGGCTTATACAAGTTTTCGTCGCCATCGGACTATGCCGCCCTGAATCTGGGGAGGGTTTTGTTTGCAGGGCTCTTCTCGGAGTTCGTAGAAAGCCTGCGAGGATGCAGGCGTTTACAATCCAGTCGCGGTTATGGAAATGGTTGATGAGGGAGCTTCGCTGTTCAAGATGATGTGCAAGGTGGTAAGCCTATAACAGGGTTTAAAATCGCTGAATACCCAAGCTAATAAATAAGATCATTAGACCCTTATCGCTACAGTGACAGATTCAAGAGGCCGAATCATCGGGCATCCCTGCGGTCTTGCAGGCAACGGCCATTTCGTCGGGAGTCCAATATATTTCGCCCAACATCCAAGCCCAATAGTGATACATGAGCCAGAAGGGTTGAATACGAACAGTTCGCCGCGCCCATGCGTCGTATCTTTCGCCCACAATGCCAAACATTTTACTCCGCGGCTCCGTGAACGCCAGGTGTCGGCCCCAATGAACTTTGTCGGCGAAGACTTGTGGGTCCTGGATGGCACAGCGAAGGAGGCTTCTTTCCTGGCACCTTCGCCGTCCCCCAGCTGGGGCCTAGTACTTCCTCGACGCAAGCTCGATTACTAACAAGGATCAGGACCTGCGTTTCAATAGTTCCGTACGAGTGTTCTTTTCTCTCTCATCGCGCTGTCGTGTCACATCATCCGCGGTAAGAGTTTGACCGCAGCGTGTGCAGGTGGCCTCGACGATGTCCGTGTAAGAACCCAGCGCGAAGGTGAGTGCGAAGATTTGGGGGCCGCAATTCTTACAGGAAAGCGTTGTGGTAAAGTTTTCCGTCCCAGCTCTCCTTACGGTTTTCTGTTTGTTAGCCGACCTGGCTTTGGTCTTCCTTGGGGGTTTACGTCCACCGGGCTTATATCTCATATCGGTCACTCCTGACGGCAGTATCACCCGGGACCCCGGCAACGACCTAATTAGAATCGAATTTCTCGGTTGTCCGCCAGATGGCGGATTTCTTGATTTTGAGCGTGATTTTCCGGCGACGCCCCGATTCCGCTAAACTAGAAGTTTGTGCGTATTCTGACCCGCTACATTCTGAAGGAAGTCGTCTCGCACGCCTTATTGGGCGTCGCGTTGTTCACCTTCATTATCTTCATGCGGGACTTGGGACGGCTGCTGGAACTGATCGTCCGCAACAGCGCTCCCTTGCCCAGTGTTGCGGAGATTTTTTTCTACACTCTGCCGACCACATTCACCCTGACATTGCCCATGGGCGTGCTGGTGGGCATCCTGGTTGGACTCAGCCGGCTGGCTGCCGACAGCGAAGTCACCGCCATTCGCGCCAGCGGCATGGGCGTGGGAATGTTCGTCCGCGTGATTTCAATCTTTGCTATTGGCGCCTGGATGCTGGGGATGTTCAACACCATCTACGTGGCGCCCCGGTCGGCGGCGGCGCTGGATCACCTGCAGGAAAAGCTGAAATCGTCGCAGGCATCGTTTGAAATTCAGCCGCACGTTTTCTACGAAGACTTCAAGAACATTGTCCTGTATGTGCAGGACGCGGTTCCTGCCAATGGCCGCTCGTTATGGCGCGGTATTTTTCTGGCTGATGTCAGCGATCCGTCTTCTCCCAAGGTGACCCTGGCCAAGCGCGGTGCTCTGTTGAGCGACTCGGTCGACGAGGTGCGCCTGCATCTGGAGGACGGCACCCAGCAGGAAATCGTGCCAAAGGCCAAAGACCAGTACTCGATCACGACCTTCGACAGCACCGAGATTCCGATCCAACTGCCCAGCAACGCGGAGAAAATGCACGAACTGCTGCCGGTCCCGGAGTTGGGACTGCACCAACTGCTGCGCAACGCTGCACGCGAACGCCGTGCCGCCGTGCCACTGAAAAACATCGATCCGGGGACCTGGAACTACGACCTGAGTAAGGCGCGCTACTACGAGATTGAATTCCAGCGCCGATTCGCACTCCCGGCAGCTTGCCTGGTACTGGCGATGGTCGGCATCCCGCTGGGGCTCTCGGCCCGAAAAGGCGGCAAGAGCACAGGCTTCGTGCTCACCATTCTGCTGGTGTTCGTGTATTACTTCTTCTCGCTGACCGGCGTGTCTTTGGCGCGTCAGGGAAAGATGCCTCCATGGGAAGGCGTCTGGATGGCTAACGCCTTCTTCTTCCTATGTGGACTGATTTTGTTATGGCGCGTGGATCGGATGCCGATTGAGCTAGGCAGCGTGAGCGCCGGCTGGAAAGCAATACGTGATAAGGTGCAAGAATTTGCCATGCGCCGTCGTTATGCTCGCGCTGGCGCGCGTGCTTTGCAGGATTCGGTGCCTCACCGGAAACGCTTCAGCGCAAGGTTCCCGCTCATCCTCGATGACATGATCCTGCGCGACTTCGCCTTGTATCTGGTGATGGTCCTGGCAACATTCCTGATTCTGGCGCTGGTCTTCACCTTCTTCGAGCTGCTGACTGACATCGTCCGTAACAAAGTCCCAGTGATCATGCTGGCGGAATACCTGCTGAACCTCAGCCCATCCTTGCTTTACCTGATGGCGCCAGTCGCGGTGCTGCTGGCCGTCCTCATCACCTTCGGACTACTGGAGAAATCCAGCGAGCTGACGGCGATGAAGGCCACCGGCATCAGCATTTATCGGGCGGCGCTGCCGGTCATAGTCCTATGCGGTATCTTCGCCGCGGCGATGTTCGTCTTCGATCAGCTTTACATTCCGCACACCAATAAGGAGCAGGAAATTCTGCGCAACCAGATCAAAGGTAAGCCGCCGCAGACCTACCTGCAGGCGGATCGCAAGTGGATTTTCGGACTGAACAACAACATCTACTACTACCAGCTCTTCGATCCCGATACCAACCAGCTCGGGGGTATCTCCATCTTTGAGTTCGACCCGAATACCTTCCAGCTCACTCGCCGCATCTACGCCGCCCACGCGCATTGGGAGCCAAGTCTGAACAAGTGGGTCTTCGAGCAGGGCTGGGTGCGAACTCTGTCCGGCACTTCCATCCAGGATTATCGTACCTTCGACGTAGCCACCTTCAATGAACTGCACGAGGATCCTGGCTATTTCAAGAAAGAAGTCAAGCAGTCGTCGGAGATGAATTACGAAGAGCTCGAGCGCTACATACGCGACCTGGAGCAGAGTGGCTTTGATACTGTACGCCTGAAAGTACAGTTGGAGAAGAAACTTGCCTTCCCCTTGATCACGCTGGTCATGGCGGTACTGGCAGTTCCTTTCGCAGCTTCCGGCCGCAAGGGCGGGGCGCTGGGCGGCGTGGTCATTGCGATCGCCATCGCCGTGGTGTACTGGGTGACCGCGGGATTGTTCGAGGCCATGGGCAACGCGAACCAACTGCCTGCCATGCTGGCGGCCTGGGCGCCCGACTTTATCTTTGCTCTCGCGGGAGGCTACTTTCTGTTGCGGGTGCCAACGTAAAGCAGCTGTCAGCTTTCAGCCGTCAGCTATCGCTCAAGGTCACCGAATCCGGATTCAGGGCTGCGCATCTAACGCCATTGAAACCATGTGCCAAATCGAAGCAGCCGAAGGTGGCTGACGACGCTGACGTAACTCTCCTGACAGCTGATGGCTGAGAGCCGAAAGCTAACCATGTTCAAGAACCTACGCCCGCTGTTCCCTTACCTGCGCAAGTACCGGCTGACCTTTTGGATCGGCGCTCTCTGCGTGCTATGCAACAACGGAGTTTGGATTCTCTTTCCGCTGGTCATTCGCCGCGCCATTGACGACCTCAACCTCGGAGTCACCCGCGACAAGCTGTTCACCTACTCCGCTCTTCTGCTAGCGGTGGCAGCAACTAAAGCCATCTTCCAGTTCCTCACCCGCTGGATTTTGATTGGCGTTTCGCGCGAAATTGAATTCGATTTGCGCAACGACCTATTCACTCATCTGGAGCGGCTGTCTTACAGCTTCTATCAACGCACTCGCACCGGCGACATCATGGCCCGGGCGACCAATGACCTGAACGCCGTGCGCATGCTTGCGGGCCCAGGCATCATGTACACCGCCAACACCGTGGTCTTCACCGCGGGCGCGCTGGTGTTCATGCTGAGCATCAGCCCACGGCTCACGCTGTTCGCTTTCCTGCCCTTACCTGTGGTCAGCATCATAGTGCAGTACTTCGGCCGCAAGATTCACGAACGCTTCGAGCGTATCCAGGCCATGTTCTCTGACATTTCGGCCAGAGCACAGGAGAACTTTTCCGGAGCGCGCCTCATCCGCGCTTACGTGCAGGAGCAAGCGGAGATTGAGGCCTTCGAGCGCGATAACACCGGATACATCGCGCGCAGCCTCAAGCTGGTTCGGTTAATGGGCATGCTATGGCCGACGCTGGAAACATTGCTCGGCATCGCCATTGTGATCGTGCTGTGGATCGGCGGCCGCGAAGTGCTGCTGCATCGCATTACTGTCGGCAGCTTCGTCGCCTTCAACACCTACATGGTACAACTCACCTGGCCGATCATTTCGTTGGGCTGGGTCATCAATATTTTTCAGCGCGGCACCGCGTCCATGGGGCGCATTCAGAACGTTTTGGCGGAGCAGCCCGAGGTCAACGACGCCGCCGTTCCCGCGACCGGCGCCACCACCGAAGTTCGCGGCGAGATCGAGTTCCGCAACCTCAGCTTCCACTACGGGCATACATTGATCGCCGCCGAGCGCGGCATGGGCCACGCTCACGGCGACGAAGCGGTGCTGAAGAACATTAATCTGCGAGTGCCCGAAGGCACCAGCCTGGCAATCGTAGGCCCCACCGGATCGGGGAAGTCCACGCTGGTATCGCTGATTCCGCGTATCTATGACGCGCCGGAAGGTTCGGTGCTGATCGACGGCCGGCCCATACGCGAAATTCCGCTGGAGGTTCTGAGACGCCACATCGGATTCGTCCCGCAGGAGACGTTCCTATTCAGCGACACCATTCGAGAGAACATTGCCTTTGGAGCGGAGCACTCCACCGATGCCGATGTGCGCCGGGCCGCTGAGGCGGCCAACATCGCCGAGGAAATCGAAAGCTTTCCGCACGGCTACGACACCCTGGTCGGCGAACGCGGCCTCACGCTTTCTGGCGGACAGAAACAACGCACGGCCATTGCGCGCGCCTTGATCCGCAGCCCACGCATTCTCGTGCTCGATGACGCGCTCGCCAGCGTGGACACGCAAACCGAAGATCGCATCCTGAATCATCTGCGCGAGATCATGCAGGGCCGCACCACCATCTTCATCTCGCACCGGGTTTCGACGGTGCGCAACGCCGATCGCATCGCCGTGCTGCATGACGGCGAGATCGTCGAGTACGGCACCCACGAAGAGCTGATCGACCGCAACGGCTACTACACCGAGCTCTACAACAAGCAGCTGCTGGAAGAAGAGCTGGAAACGGAAACGGTGTAGAGGCGCTCAACCGACCTTCTCTAGCACGGCTCGCAGAGCGTCGACGGCCAACTGCGCGGCGTGTCCCGATGCCGGCGGCACTCCTCCAACCGCATCCACGACCTCTGCTTTACCGATGGCACTTGCCTCTTGCCGCGACTTCCCTTCCGCCAACTCCGTCATCGCCGAGGCGCACGCCATCGCGGGCACGCAACCTTTGGCACGAAAGCGAATCTCAGCGATTCTTTCGGCATTCATCTTGATTGCGAGCTCCAGGATGTCGCCGCAAGCCGGATTTTCGATGCGTACTCGCGCATCGGCATCGGGCAACTCTCCCGAGTTGCGAGGTCGCTCGAAGTGGTCGAGAAGCAAAGGAGAATACATGGCCGCAGAATCCATAGCACGTTTCACATGCGATGCGGGTGGCGCACGCCTTCACAGCGTACGGAAAAGCTTGTTCAGCGCACGGTTTGTGTCAGGGCACGACCTCAGTCGTGCCGTAAACGGTTTGTTTTTGTCATCCCGAGTGGGCTTCAGCCGCGAGAGATCTGCTTTTTGCCACCCGGATACACCAAGCGTGAAGTTGCTCCAGCTATTAGCTTACCGCGCCAGCCCTTGCACGCCTCCGTATAATCAAACAACCTTGAACGCCAACTACACTCCGCAGCGCGTAGTCTCTCTGCAGCCCAGCGCTACGGTCACGCTGCGGGATTTAGGCTTGCTCGATCGCCTGGTGGCTTGCACAAAATATTGCGCCGACGTTTGCCCCGAGGTCGCAGATGGCTCGCGCCTGATCGTCTCCGATTCCTGGACCGCGCAGACCGAACAGATTCTCGCCGCTCGCCCCGACCTGGTGCTGGCGGCGGTTCCCTATCAATTGGAAGCGGTGGCTGCCATCCTGAAAGCTGGCGTGCGATTTCTCGGACTGGCGCCGCGCAAGCTCGCCGACATCTACACCGACATAGCTGCGATCGCAGGAGTAATGGGCGCGTGGGAGACGGGCCAAAGCGTGATCGCCAGCATGCAAAATGAGATCGAGGCGATTCGGAAACGCACTGCCTCTGCATCCAAGCCGAAGGTCTTCTGCGAAGAGTGGGGCAAGCCGATCATCGCATCGCAGCCTTGGGTCGCCGAGCTGGTGGAGGCCGCAGGAGGGGAGTTCATCGGCGAGCCCGGCAAGACGACTACGGCGGAAGAAGTTGCATCGGCGCAACCTGACGTCGATCGTGGCGGCCTGGTGCGGAGCAGGAGATCGCGTCCCACTGGAGAAGATCGTGGAGCAGCGCGGCTGGGCGGAATTGCCGGCGGTCCGCCAAGGGCAGGTGTTCTGCATCAACGATGAGCTGCTGAATACGCCGGCGACCAGCCTGCTCGGCGGACTGCGCGCTCTGGCCTGGGCGTTGCATCCGGAGTTGTTTCCGCAGCCAGCCGGGATTCGGCAGCTTCACCGCCTGTGATATGAATGGAGGACGATGGAGACGAACTATCAGCAACTGGCCGAGGAACTGACGACGTTGGCCGACGCTGCTGGCAGCGTTGAGGACTTAATGAGCGTCATCGTGGGGCGGCTGCAGGAACGGCTGCACCACTTCGATTGGGTTGGCTTCTACATGATCGAGAAGGGCCTGCCGGGTGAAGATCCTGTGTTGGTGCTGGGCCCTTACGTTGGGGCAGAGACGCCGCACAAGCGCATTCCGCTCAATCAGGGTATCTGCGGAGCAGCGGCATCGTCGGGACAAACTTTGGTCGTGGACGACGTTAAGTCCGATCCGCGTTACCTGGCGTGCTCCATCGAAACTCGCTCGGAGATTGTCGTGCCCGTGATCGTGAAGGGCAAAGTCGTGGGCGAGCTCGACGTTGACAGCCACACCCCAGCCGCTTTCGGTGATGACGACCGCAAGTTGGTCGAGCACTGCGCAGACCTGGTCGGCAACTACTTGGAGAGGATTTCGTGACCGTCGGGCGAAGAGCGGTTAGAATCGAGGCACGCGCCTTGATCAAGCAAGTGGTTGCCGCGCTTGCTCGTGCGCGGTGAAGAAATCCTGTGCTGCCAGCGAACCGAATATCAAGCGCTGCCGCTCAAATGGGAATTTCCCGGCGGCAAGATCGAGGCCGGCGAGGAGCCCGCCGGCGCCTTGGAACGCGAGCTCGAGGAAGAGCTGGGCATCCGCGCGCAGATCGGTACGCAAAGTTGCGCAACTGCAGCACACTTACCTGAACGGCAATGCCGTGGAGCTGCACTTCTTCAAGGTCGAACACTATGAAGGCGAGCTGCAGAACCGCATCTTCCGCGAGGTTCGATGGGTGCATCGGCGTGACCTGCCGACGCTCGACTTCCTCGACGCCGACCGAACCCTGGTGCAGGAGATCGCCCAGGGCCGGGTACTCTAGCTTCCGGCTTGGCCTGTCACAAACCAGGCAATCGTCAGCCCGATCATGATGATGGTTGTAGCCCACGCGATCAGGTTGAACCACGTTCCATTGACATGCTTGCCCATCAGTTCGCTCTTATTCACCAGCAGCAGCATGAAGATGAGCACGAACGGCAACACAACGCCGTTCACCACCTGAGACAAAATGCTGATCTTCACCAGCGGGATATTGGGCAGCAGGATCACGCCGCCACCGGCGATCAGCAACAGCGTGTACAGCCAGTAGAAGACTTTGGCTTCGCTGAATTTGTGTCCCACACCGGACTCAAAGCCGAGCCCTTCACACACCGTATAGGCGGTCGAGATGGGCAAAATGGAGGCAGCGAAGAGCGAAGCGTTGAACAGTCCAGCGGCAAAGAGGATGTAGGCATACTCGCCCGCCAGTGGACGCAACGCCTGTGCGGCGTCGGCGCCATCGCGGATCTGCTTTACGCCATGCGCATAGAGCGTCGCGGCACAAGCCACCACGATGAACCAGGCCACCAGATCGGTGAACAGGCACCCCAGGATCACGTCCCAGCGCGAGGCGCGATACTCGCGCGGAGTGATTCCCTTCTCTACGATGGACGACTGCAGGTAAAACTGCATCCACGGAGCGATCGTGGTTCCCACCACGGCGATAACCATGTAAATGTATGCCGACTGGTGGAAAGCCCCGGTGTGAGGCGGCTTGAAGGTGGCGACGAAAGCCTCTTTCCAACTCGGCCCGGCCAGCACCCCGGCGATGATGTAGGCGAAGTAGAAGAACGATGCCGCGAGAAAAACTTTCTCAACGCTCTTATAAGTACCCTTCACCACCAGCAACCACACCACCGCAGCGGCGACGGGCACACTCACGTAGCGCGAGATGTGAAACAGCTCCAGACTGCTGGCGACGCCAGCAAACTCCGCTACGACGTTGCCGAAGTTGGTGATGACCAGCCCCAGCATCATGAAAAACGTGATCCGCAGGCCATACTCTTCGCGAATGAGATCGCTCAGCCCTTTGCCGGTGGCTGCGCCCATGCGCGCCGACATCTCCTGCACCACAACCAGCGCAACGGTCATGGGAATCATGACCCAGAGCAAGAGATATCCGAACTGCGCGCCCGCGGCGGAGTAGGTATAGATACCGCCGGCGTCGTTATCCACGTTAGCCGTGATGAACCCGGGACCGATGACGGCCAGGAACATCAGCAGGCGGATTCTCCAGACTCTAAGACGCCGGGTGTCGGGCATGAAGTAATCAGTAGCCAGTAGTCAGTAGCAAGTCATTAGCAGCTCATCTCACTTCAATGAATTTATCAGGCCGTTAAGGACTCTGCCCACTTCAGCGGAGCTCAACACAGTATCTGATTTGCCGTTTCTGAATTGAGATAGCACAACTGGCTACTGACTACTGGTTACTGCCCTACAGCTTGGCCCGCAACATGTTGATCACGTCGTCAGCGGTGATGACGCCGGTGAGCTTACCGTCATCGTCCAGAACCGCCAACGTCAGCAGGTTGTACTTATCGAACAGCTCGGCGACTGTCTTCTCGTCGGCGCCGGGATGAACCGTGGTGAGGTGTCCGGTGCTCAACATCATTAGCGGTGTGCCAGGAGGCGCGAGCACGATCTTGGCCAGCGGAACGGCGCCCAGCAGTTTGTTCTTGTCATCGACGATGTAAACGGTGCTGACGCTCTCGACACCACCCTCGAAGTTACGCAACATCTCGATTGAGTCTTCCACCTTGGCGTTCGGTCCGAGGGCCATGTAATCGGTGGTCATGCGGCCGGCCGCCGTGTTTTCCTCGAAGTTCATCAGCTCGGCGACTTCGGCCCGCTCCTCGGGCTCCATCTCGGTGAGGATCTCTTGCGAGGCATCGGGGTGCATGTCGCCCAGCAGGTCGGCGGCGGCATCGGGATCCATCTCCTCCACGATGTCGGCAGCGCGATCGGAATCGAGGGAGCTGAGAATCGAAACCTGCATCTTGGGATCGATCTCTTCCAGGGTTTCGGCGGCGACCTCGTCGTCCAGAGTTTCGAAGATAGCTTCGCGCTCGGCGGGCGCAAGGTCTTCCACGATGTCGGCAATATCGGCTGGATGCAGTTTGGACAGGCGTTCGAGAGAAATCTTCAGCTTGACGCGGCGTGCGGGATCAATTTCGATAAGGTCGACAAATTCCCACGGAATCATTCGCGGCGGAATCTTGGCGAGAAGCAAGTGCAGCGCCGTCGCCGGAATCACGCCCTTCAGTAGCCGACGGACCGCTCCCCGCGCCCCCACATCCACCGCGCCCAGCTTAAGCACGATGTGGTCGTGGCCGAGCTCCTCATGAATGTCAATATCATTGACTCGCACAACCTTGCGCCCGTGGACGTCGATGATCTGCTGGTCCAACAGGTCGCGCTCCAGCAGGAGCATGCCCTCACCGCCGGCGAACGGGCTCCACTCCGAGGCGGGAGTAGCAATCCGCAGACCGCCGTTGATGAGGCTCAGGGACGTCGTGGGCAACAGACGATCGCCGTGACGGGTTTTCACCACGAAGCCGGCGATTTGACTGGAATTCTCCTGCGGCACCAAAGTTACTTCGCGCACTTTACCGGCGCTTGCGCCGGTATTGTCGATGACCGGCGCGCCAATCAAATCGGAAAGTGCGAGTGAAGGCATTGCTGTCAATATATTCGATGCCTTCAGAAATGTTCAGCGAATTCGCATCGGCGACGAGCGTAAACTCTTCTCTCGGTCCATTCTGAGAGGCCGTCACGTTTTGCCCGCAGAGATGTCGTCTGCGAAACTGAAGTATGCCGTCACTCGCCTGCCATGCCATCCTCTTCGACCTGGACGGAGTGCTGGTTGACTCCACGCCGTGCGTCACGCGGGTTTGGAGAGCGTGGGCGCGGGAGCATGGGCTCGACCCCGAATGTGTGGTTCATGCGGCGCACGGCCAGCGCACCATTGAGACCGTCCGCAAAGTCGCTCCACAGCTGGACGCGCAGTGGGAAACTGATCTCATGGAGCAGCGGGAGCTGAACGATACGGATGGACTCCGTGTTCTGCCGGGTGCAAGGGAGCTGCTGGAGGCACTTCCGCCGGAGCGCTATACCATCGTGACCTCGGGAACGCGACGGCTGGCGGCGAAACGGCTCCGCGTGGCAGGCTTGCCGGTTCCCCCGAAAATGATTACTGCCGATGACGTTACCCGCGGAAAGCCTGATCCGGAGCCCTACCTTGCCGGCGCGGTTGCGCTGGGCTTTGAGCCGAAGCATTGCCTCGTCTTCGAAGACGCCCCCTCGGGAATTCGCTCGGCCAAATCCGGAGGCATGACGGCGATCGGAGTGACAACGACGTATCGAGCGGAAGAGCTATCGGAGGCGGACTTGATTATTCCCTCGCTGGAGATAGTGAGCGTTGCGATTGCGCCGTCAGGGGAGATCGAGGTTTCGGTGGGCTAGCAGAGCCGCACGCGATCACCTTAGGCTTGTAAATCCATGCGTCCCAAGATATTCAAAACAAAATTGCTCAATTAGACATCTGCTCGATGGCCCCGGGAATCCAACCACCTGCACCGCCATTCCGGCGGGAGTTCCCTCCGAGGTAAGCCCTAATGCCAAGCTTTGTGACCGATGTGGAAGAGATACGCAAGCGTGCCGCGCAAAAAATTGAAGACGGCGCGGTGACGGACACCTATGAAGGTGACGTCGAGCAAACCATCTCTATTCTTAACGAGGCGCTGGCCACGGAGATCGTTTGCGTGCTGCGCTACATGCATCACTACTTCATGGCGACCGGTGTTCATGCCATGGCCGTGCGCGACGAGTTCAAGGAGCACGCCGATGCCGAGCGCGAACATGCCGACAAAATCGCGGAGCGCATCCAGCAACTTGGCGGCAAGCCTGATTTCAACCCGGCTTCATTGGTGCAGCGCTCAGCGTCGCAGTATGCCGAAGGCAAGTCGCTGTCCGACATGATCAAAGAAGACCTGATCGCCGAGCGCATCGTGATCGAGGTTTACCAGCAGATGATTCGCCACTTCGCCGATCACGACCCCACGACGCGAGTGATGATCGAGGAGATCCTCAGCGACGAAGAGGAACACGCCAGCGATCTGTCAGACCTGCTGTTCATCACGGATCCCCGAAGTGGCGATACCGAAGGTGAAGATCCGGGCACGCATCCCCTCGACCTGCATCACGACGAACAGTCGCGGCAGCAGCGCGCAGCCCAGCAGTCGCAGAGCTCGCGAAAGAAGTGGCGATGGGGACAGTGGAAAGCGGATGAAGAGCTCGCATCATCGCGAGCTCGATGTTCCGGCGACGCCACGTGCGGACGGCGGTGAGAAACAGCCGCAGCAGCCCAACCTGAGCGGCGGACGCAACCGCGAAGGTGTCGGCAATCTGATCAGCGGCGACAAGACGCTGCTAGAAAGTCCAGAGCGTTCCGTGGCATCCAACCGAAGCGGCGGGCGCCCGGTGAAGTCGGCCAGCAAGAATAGGAAAAAGCCGGCAGCGTAGATTCCAGCAAAAGATCTGTTTCTCGACACTCGCTCAAATCAGCAAGGCCCTGGTGACCTCGTCCGTAGCTTGATACGGAACAGGACCTTGCTACCCCCGCCGCGCAGCAACAGCTCTGCGCAGACGGGTGTCGGCTGCGCCATTGCCCTTTTGTTTCAGTTTTCAAATATCGTGCGTCAGGCGCGGGCACTCGGCCAGCCTGTTTTGTTATTGCCGCCGGTGCACACCATGAGTTTCTCAGCGGCAAAACAAAAGGCACCGAAAAAAGGTACGTCTACCTTGTTTCGGTGCCAGTTTCAACCTAGCACGATCGGAGCTGTCGCGGTAGCACTTTTGAGAAATATTATGCAGCGTATTCCCGAAACGGAACTAGAGGGCTCAGAATTGCTCAGTCCGGCGAGTACGGGAAGAGCGGCGCTTAGCGCCGCGTACGCTGCGGATAATCAAATCGCTTGGGCCACTGCGGTCATAGAAAATGACCGCAGTGGCCCAAGCTTATAGTGCGGAGCGCTCTTGGACGCCAGCGAAGGCTTCTACCCGTCGACGACCTGACAACCAAAACGCTTCGAGGATTAGTCTATCCGTGGCGTGGAAAACCTACGACGTTGCGCTGCCACCGCGCAGCCCTGTGTTTAGTAGCTCAAGACTTTAATAGCAAAGGGCCGCGCGACCGATTCGTCATGACTTGTGTCTCCCGAATAAGTCGCCGTTATCGTTTGCCCACCGCTTTCCTCGAAAGAAGTGGTGAACGTGGCCTGTCCTTTAACGACAGGCACAGGCCGCCCGGCGCTGATGCCATCCACCGTGAACTGTATGGCGCCGGTTGGTTCCGCAGTACTGCCAGTGTTGGGCCGTACGCGAGCTACAACGGTCAAGGTTGTGGCGACGTCGACGGTCCGCGACCGAGCAGTTAGGATTGTGCTGGTCGCGATTCCAGGCGGCAGCACCTGGATGGAACCCATCATACCCATATCCTCATGCTTAAGAATGTGGCAGTGATAGAGGAATGTGCCCACGATGTTCGGATCGCGAAAATCCATCCGCAACTTCACGCTGGGATACGGGCCAGTTCCGGTCCAGTAAGGCAAATCGACCGTATCTCTCATGGCAGGATCGTTAACCGCTTTTCCATTGATCTCAAGCACCCGAAAGTGCAGCTGATGAATGTGAAAAACATGGTCTTCCGGCGCCCGGTTTTCCACGATCCAGTCCTCGACATCGCCCTCATGAACAATAATGTTCGGAGGAGCATTCATGTCATACACGGCGGGCTTTTGGCCGAGCACCGTCAGGTAGTAAAACACCGAGACATCGGCTTCGACAGTATTCGGCGATAGCTGCGAGAAATAGAGCGTGCGTTGGACTACAGGTGTGCTGCGGTTCATCGGCTTACGATAAGCGGGGCTACAATGCGGACACTTGATAAGCGGCACTTTTAGTGTGGCATCGATCTTGTCGTTCCGGCTGACGATGTTCGCAATAGGACGGCCGGGATCGATATCGCCCGCGGGGCCGGTGTTCCATTTCTGTGTCACAAGCTGCGCTGGAGCACCTTCCTCGGGAGTGGTTACCACAAATTCCACGCGCGCGCCGGGCGGCAGCAAAATACTACTCTGACGCAGAGACTGCGAGTTGCCTTTAGCGCTCACTGGCACCCCGTCGATCGCGACCACCCGAACTGTTTGCGGTACTCCATCGACAATGAGTTGCAGGTTGAAAATGGTATTGGCGGCTGCGTTCAGCACACGCCATAGTTCCTTTTCTGCCGGTCTTGTCTGGATCGTGGCCGGCAGGTACTGGGGATACGTCACCGGAACGTAATTAATGGAAATATCCCAGGCAGGTGTCGTTGCGTTCGCGAATCGCAAATCCGTCAACGGCTGATCGCGCAGCACGATCAGCCGTTGCGGAAGTCCTGACAGTGAAGAAGTGACATTCCCAATCCCCTCGACGATCAGTGCACCTGAAGCTCCGCCCTGTACCTGCCGCTCGCTGAAGCCATGCGGGTGCGGATGATACCAGTAAAGCCCCGGCGGTTCGTCCTGGGGAATGCGAACCCGATATTCAAAGTTCTGTCCCGGCTGAATGAGTGTTCGGATAACGTCATCCTGATGGCATGTGGGCGGGATGGTCAAGCCATGAAAGTGCAGATTGGTTACCGCAGCGGTCATGGCGCCGCCATCGCAATCATTATTGTCCGAGCCTTGCGTGGTGACGCTGGATGTCTGCATTTCGTGCCCGGTCGGGGGCGATCCGGTGCGCGTCAGATCGTTCTTGAAGTGAATAATCAACTGATCGCCCGGACGCACCCGTAACGTAGGAGCTTCCAATCCACCGTCGGTGATATAGCAATAGCGTGGGGGTCCCTGGCCCATGTGCGTCGCTTGGTACTTGAAATGGAAAGTGACCTCTAGGACTCCGTTTTGGCTGTGCAACTCCGGCGGTTCTGAAACCGTGGAACCCGCGGCCGGGCGCGGACAAATCTCGTGGCCCGAGCCCGAGTTTTGCGACATCAAGAGACTGGGTACACACAGCATGACCCAGAGCGCAAAGAATAGCGGGCAAAACCCGAAGCTAACTTGTGCCCACCGACGGAGGTAGGTATTCTGCTTCACAGTTTTCAATGGACGGCAATTCCCAGATGGTTTAAAGCTGGTTCTCATGGCGCACGGCTACTAACAGCAGAACCCTGGTCGTCAGCCTTCAGTTGCACCGGGGCGTGAATTTAGAGTTGCAACCCAGATGCGACAGGTGGTGCGCCGACCTTGGTCGCCGCACGCGCAACTATGCAGGACCATTGGAGTCAGTTCCTGATGTTTTCCAGCAGCTGCTCCACTTCGGCCTTCTTGTCGGCGGTCAGCGGCAGCAGCGGCAGACGCGGAACGCCACCAAAGCACCCGTTGTAATCCATGGCATACTTCACGCCGGGAATGCTCAGGCCGCCAACGATACGTTCGGCAGCTTTGGCAATGCGCTCCTGCTTCTCGCGGGCGAGGGCCGCGTCGCCCTCCTTCCACGCCGCGTAAATCTCGTAGCAGGCGGTAGGGGCGCAGTCGGCGAAAGCGAGGATCGCGCCCACGGCGCCGGCATCGAGCGACGGATGCAACTTCTGCGCGGCACCCACCAATACCTGAAAGCCGACTTCCTTCTGCCGAGTTTTCAGGCCGCTGACAACCGTGACGGCTGCGGACGACGGTTTCGGCGCGGCCGTTCCAGCCAGAGCGCCCACGCTGACAAGTGCGCCTCCATCGGCGGAGGCCGAAGCGGCGTTCGCTGCATTCACCATTCGACCGGTGACGGCGGCAAAGGTCTCCGTCACAGTGGCGCTGCGCTTGATGTGGCGGGTGCCCTCAACCATCTTCTGCACCTTTTCGATTGAGCCGGACGACTCCTTGATGCCGATGAGATTGGGGTGCTCGGCGAGTTCGATCACAAGTTCCGCCGGGATGTCGTATCCAGTTGCCTGCGGAAAGTTGTAGATGATCACCGGCAGCGGCGAGCGATCGCAAACGAAACGATAAAACGCCAGCATGTTTGCGGGATTCGCCATCTGGCCTTTGTAGTAATGCGGCGTGCGCACCATCGCAATGTCGTAGCCCAACTCGGCGGCGTATTCGGTCAAGCGCAGAGTCTCGATCGGCCGACTCGATTCCGGTGCCGGCGATCAAGACTTTTTCGTTCGCAGCCGATTCGCGGGCGTACTTCAATACCTCGCGGCGTTCTTCGTCGCTGAGCAGGATCGCCTCGCCGGTCGAGCCCAGCACGACAATGCCGACCACCGGCGTGCGCGAGTAGTGCTCGACGTTCTGCTCGAGTTTGCGGAAGTAGATTTTTCCGTCAGGATAGAACGGCGTGGTGATGGGAGGAAAGATTCCGTGTAGAAACATGATGGGCCTCGAAATTGATTATAGGACGGGGAAAGGCGAGGTTCGAATCGAGCACGCGTTTGCTAGTGATATGGCGATTTCACGCAAGTTATCATCTTGCCGCGTTAGGGCTTCGAGTCTTTGCGGGGATTGACCGTCGCCTTGCTCCCACCCCTCCAACCCTCACTATAGGCGTGGGCGACGAGAAGCGCGACGATCACTGCGCCGAAGATCAGCACGGTAATGAGCCGCGGGTCGCTTTTGCTGCGTCCGAAGCCGAGCGCCAGCAGCGCCCAGAGGACCGTGGTAGCGATAGCCCACGAGACGCCCATCACCGAGGCGAGTAACCACTTGTGTGTGGCGGATGGTTTCATCTTTTCTTCCATGGCCATGATAGAGGATCTACAGCGCTCGCGGAAGTACCACAAGTAACCGCGCGCACAGGATACGCCGCCCGCGGCCGGTACGTCATGCGGGTTGTTTATGAAATGGCGATTTATCGCCAACTACTCTGGACGAGAGCTATCGGTCTGCTTTTTATCGCCTGACTCGATGTGCTCATCCGGGATCGCCGTGCCCAGCCTACTGGCTGGCGACCTGGTTGTCCTGCGCGGCAACCATCTGCCACTTGCCATGGCGCTTTGGCCAGGTGTCGGTCCAGACCTCGCACTGCTTCTCGTCGGGATGCGCCTGGTCTTTTCCGGATCCCACAGTTCCGAAGGCCGCGCCTTACGAAACAGACCCGTTAGGAACACTTACTGCTCCGTGGAGATCGAGAGCAACGCGAAGCTGATTCTTGCTTGGCATTTGGGGGCGCAGCGCACACGACGCGCGGCTCCTTGCCGAGAAACTGCGCATGCCACGCTTTTTTTTTTGGACAGAACAACTCGCATGGGTTTCGACCTTGCATTTTCCATGAACTCCGTTCATGATTTCGGGGCGTCACAAAGGAGCCAATGAATGACCACTTTCCGC
Source organism: uncultured Acidobacteriaceae bacterium (assembly GCA_963772895.1). GTDB lineage: Bacteria > Acidobacteriota > Terriglobia > Terriglobales > Acidobacteriaceae > Bog-257. Next base: position 39,955 of record CAVYZB010000009.1, on the reverse strand, counting down.
AGAGACATCCAGATTGTAATGTTAACGATGGTTGCAGTTGTCTTGTTTGCAGGTGCAGCCCTTTGCCCAGCATCTGCACAAACCCGCTACGAGTCCGTTTACAACGGACACAGGATTATCTATCCCGAATCCAGCATCCCCCAGCCCGGTCGCCCTCACACGAACTACTTTTTTGTCGACTCGGATCAACTGGCCCCTCAACCCCCTCCGAGTGATGAAACTCCTGGGTCAGTAGCCTGCGTGTATCAGTTGGTGACTGGACCAACAGGGTGTCCGATTGCTACCAGCCTAACAGTGCCCTCGGGTGGTATCGGGGCCATTGCCATCGTCGACGCCGGTTACTACCCGACCGCGCAGTCCGACTTGGACGCCTTTGACTCCTACTTTGGTATTCCGGCTACGACCGTGACGCAGGTCTGGCCCCTCGGTAGCCCGCGCCCCCCCGTTTACACGGACTGGGAGGTCGAGGAGGCATTAGATATCGAGTGGGCTCACGCCATGGCGCCACAGGCCAAGCTGTTCCTGGTGGTGTCGGCATTGTGTCAAACCCAGCAATGTGCGACCGATCCCACTTGGCAAGCGGTGCAGCTCGCCGGAAGTCTAGTGGCTCAGAACGGCGGCGGCGTAGTGAGCATGAGCTTTGCCGATGCGGAGATTCCTCAGGAACTTACCTTTGATCAATACTTCACTTCCCCGGGAGTCGTCTACTTTGCAGCCGCCGGCGATGGAGGACTTGGCGTGAGCGCTTATCCGGCAGCGTCACCGAACGTTGTGGCGGTTGGAGGTACTTATTTCAACCGCGACCAAAATGGAGACTTCACCTACGAGCAGTACTTCACTGGCGGCGGAGGGGGAGACATTAGTCCGTACGAGCCGCGTCCCAGCTATCAGAATCTCATTGCAAACATCGTAGGAAACTATCGCGGCTATCCTGATGTCGCTTCCGACTTTTGTTGCAGTGCCATTTACCTCACTGGAGGCTGGGGTTCGGTCGGAGGTACTAGTTGGTCGTCTCCTACCTTTGCTGGTATCGTGAACGCGGCCGGCAGCCGACACCAGTCGTCCTTGGCGCAGCTCACCACCATGTACAACGAGCTGTTAAGTCCCAGGTACCATGCTGATTTCAACGACATCACGCTGGGTGATCCGCGCTGCAAAGTTGGTTGGGATCTGTGCACCGGCCTCGGTTCCCCCAAGACTTACGCCGGCAAGTAACCAACGAGGCTTCCCGGATTGCCAGTTCGATCTGGTCAAGACGCGGCCTTTGCCCGCGTCACCCTTTTTACCTTGTCCAGGCAACTGGTAATCCGGAAGTCGAAGTATCACAGAGGTCGCGGCTGAGCTGAAAAACCACTAGCTTTGCTGGACTCCCGCGAGGCACCGGCATCGTTGGTCCGATATAGAACGGAAGCGCGACAGACTTCCTACAATGAAAGACCCGCCGTCTGGCGGGTTCTGATGTGCTGCGTTAAGAGGCCCAGCCCTCTGCTAGAGCTGGACGCCAGCCAATGTCGGCAACCGGCTTTCCGAAGCACGTTATACGAATCGGCTGCTTCGTCTTGGACACCTGGACATGGTCAGAACAATGGTCAAATTGCAGGAAGCCTGACGAGGAGAAGGTTGACATTGCGCATGGCCGTCTCCACCGCCAATTACAGCTCTCTCCGCCCCTCCATCGCCTTCTGCATGGTAACTTCGTCGGCGTACTCGATATCGCTGCCGACTGGAACGCCAGTTGCGATGCGCGTGACCTTCACCGATGCCGCCTTGAACAAGCGCGAAAGATAGGTCGCCGTGGCTTCGCCTTCGACGGTGGGATTGGTTGCGACGATCAACTCGTCCACCTCTCCGGCTTCCACGCGTTTCACCAGATTGCCGATGCGCAACTGCTCCGGACCGACGCCGTGCAGCGGCGACAGCGCGCCGTGCAGCACGTGATAGACGCCGTTGTAGTGCCGCGTTTTTTCGATGGCGGCGATGTTCGTTGGCTCCTCCACCACGCAAACCAGCCGCAGGTTGCGGGTGGCGCTGGTGCAATAGATGCAGGGATCGACGTCAGTAATGTTGTTGCAGACGGAGCACAGGCGCAGGCTGGCCTTGACTTCGCGAATGGCGTCGGCGAGCAACTGCGCGTCTTCGTCGCTGGAGCGCAGGATGTAAAACGCGAAGCGCTGCGCGCTCTTGCCGCCCACGCCGGGCAGCTTCTTCAGTTCTTCAATCAGTCGAGCCATGGGCTCGGCAAATCGTGACACTACATGGCCTCCGCAGCTTGGTTTTTCTTACCACAGAGACACAGAGGCACAGAGGAAATCATTGTTTTTCACCACCGAGGCCATGGAGAAAGAAATGGACTAGATCCATGACGACACTGATTACCAACGCCTTCTTCCGGTTCATGAGTTTCTCCGTGTCTCCGTGTCCTCTGTGGTAAAAAACCTCGCATCACATTCCCGGCAGGCCCATGCCGCCGAACATGCCGCCCAGACTGGATTTCAGCGCCTCATCCACTTTGCGCGAAGCCTCGTTCACCGCAGCCGTGACCAGGTCTTGCAACATTTCGATGTCACCCGACTTCACCACCTCGGGTTCAATGACGACACTGAGCAATTGCTTCTGGCCAGTCATCTTCACCGTCACGCTGCCGCCGCCTGACGACGCCTCAATCGTGACCTGCTGCATTTTTTCTTGCAGCTTCTCCGCCTGCTGCCGCGCCTGCGCCAGCATTTCCTGCAAATTGAATCCACCCATAAGACCTCGAATTGCGACGGTAATGGTGAAAGAAGTGGTTAGTTAGCTTCTCTGCGTTTGTAGCCACTTACCGATCAGTATTGCTGTGATTCTCCAATACCATCCACTATCCTCTATCCACTATCCACTGCCTTTGTGGTCGATCACGGTACGAATCTCCGCGCCAAATTTTTCCTGCATGCGCTGCACTATGGGATCAGCCGCCGCCCGGCTGCGCGCTCCCGCACCATTCGTCGGACGCGGCGCTGACGCGGGCTTGGATGCGACCTGCGCGTTACCACTCGCCATCTTGAATCGCAGCGGCCGTCCCGCGGCTTTGTTCAGCGCCGCCTGGATCACGCGCTTCGGCTCCGGCCCCAGTGCCACGTCGATCAGCACCTGCGACATGGCGACCGTAACGCATACCTCTATGCCACGCAGAGACCACTCCGCTTCCTCCAGGTTATGCGCAAGCATCTGCTGTCCAGCGTCTTCCAGGGCAGACAGAACCGCCTCGCGTGCCGATTCTATCGAGAACGCCGCGCTCATTGCTTCCGGACTCGGCTCCGGATCGATCGCGACCGCGGTGGCGACACCGGTTTCCGCGGCTGCTGAAGCGTCCCTGCCTATTATTTCCGGCTGCGCCTGTGCGCTTGATCTGGGAGCCGAATCGGACGAAACCGGCTGGCTCGCGATATCCTGGGCTTCCGCTTTCGGCTCGCTCTTACGCTTGCGATCTGCCTCGAAGGGAGAAGGCCGCGTGAACGGCGAGGCCGCGGGTGCCCGCGACGATTGCGGTTCCAGCTCTCGGCTCGCCGGAGCGGAAGAGGTCATGCTCGATCGCGCCATCGGAGAGGCCACGGGCCTGGTGCTTGCGCCACTCGATCGCGACGGCGCTGCTGACACACTCGCCTTCCCTGCTTCCCCGCTTAGCAATTCTTCCAGCGGCAACAGCCGCTGGGCATGCACCAGCTTTAACAGACCCAACTCCAGATGGAAGCGCTGCTCCTGCTTGTAGCCCAAATCACTGTAGGTACGCAGCATGATCTGCATGAAGCGCGCCAGGTCTTCCTCACTGAAGCGTTCCGCCACGCGCGCCACCCGGGCCCGCTCGTCCGACGAAATCTGCAACACTGGCGAATCGCTCCCCGCCACCTTGGCGACCATCACGTTGCGCAAGAACCGCAACATTTGCCGCGCAAAATGCTGCGCGCTTTGTCCCTCGACCAGCAGGCGATCGATGGCCCGCAACACGTCCGCGCTGGAGTTGCGCGCGACCGCGTCCATCACGTCTTCCAATACATCGGAAGAAACCGTTCCCACCAGTCCGCGTACCACATCGCCGCTCAGCGTGGTCCCGCAACAAGCGATAGCCTGGTCCATGATGCTGAGCGCGTCGCGCATGGAGCCATCGCCCACCTCGGCCAACATGGCCAGCGCGTTGTCGTCGTAGGCAATGCCTTCCTGTTTAGCGATGTCGCGCAGTTGTTGCACGATGTCGTCGAAGCGTACAGCGTGAAAGCTGAAGTGCTGGCAGCGCGAGCGGATGGTCTGCGGAATGTCCTCCGGCTGGGTCGTCGCCATCATGAAAATGATGTGGCTGGGCGGCTCTTCCAGGGTCTTCAGCAGCGCATTGAAGGCAGCGTCGGTGATCTGGTGCGCCTCGTCGAGAATGTAGATCTTGAAGCGGTCTCGCGCGGGACGATAACGTGCCGCCTCGCGCAACTCGCGAATCTCATCGATGCCACGGTTGGTGGCCGCGTCAATCTCGATCACGTCCACCGAGTTGCCGGCCCGGATCTCGACGCACGAATCGCACACGCCGCACGGCTCGGGCACGGGATGGTCCTGCGACCGGCAATTCAACGACATCGCCAGAATACGAGCGATGGTCGTCTTGCCGATGCCGCGGTGGCCACTGAAGATGTAGCCGTGGGCGATGCGGCCCTGCGCGATGGCATTCTTCAGCGTGCGGGTGACGTGCTCCTGCCCGATCACCTCGGAGAACTTTTGGGGGCGGTATTTGCGCGCCAGAACCTGATAACTCATGGAGAGGAAAACTTGATTATACAGTCCGGCGAGCATGGGTAGAGCGGCGCGTCAGCGCTGCGTTAGCTGCTCGTCTTGTAACAGGTGACACCTCCGACCGAACCGTGGTAAAAAGCAAGGAGGGTAAGAACATGGCAACTCTCGATTGGTCCCAGTGCCCCGCCGTTGAAAGCGTGCCGGGAAGACTCAGCGGCGCATGGGTGTTCCGCGACACCCGGATGCCCGTGTCCGCCGTGTTCGAGAACCTTGAATCCGGAGCCACCATCGATGAGATCTCCGAGTGGTTTCACATTGAGAAAGAGAAGGTCATCGAGGTTCTAGAATTTGCCGCCCGCAGCCTCGATGCTCAGCAGGTTCCTGTCGAGACGGTACCTCCGTCCGCGTCCGATGCTCGTACTCTTTGACCACAGCACACCGGCTCCGTTATCTTCCCATCTCACCGGCCATACGGTCACAGAGGCGAGAGACCAGGGATGGGACAGACTTTCCAACGGAGAGTTGCTGGCCGCAGCGGAGCGTGCGGGTTTCGACGTGCTTCTCACCGCCGACAAGAACATGCGCTATCAGCAGAACCTTAGAGGCCGCCGGATAGCCCTTGTGGTGTTGAGCACTCCGCAATGGCCGGTGGTTCGATTGCACATCGAAAGAATTGCAGCGGCGATAAACGCGGCTACGCCGGGCAGCTATATCGAGGTGAACGTACCCGTCAAGTAAACAGAGGGTCACGGTGTGTCTCACCCTCCCCGCTCCCCCTTCGCATGAGGATGGGTCCTGTCGTAAACCTCCATCACATGTTTAACCGTGAGCTGCGTGTAACGCTGGGTGGTCGAGAGGCGCTCATGGCCGAGCATCTCCTGGATGGCGCGTAGGTCGGCGCCTTCCTCCAGCATGTGCGTGCCAAAGGCATGGCGCAGCGTATGCGGATGCACGTCAGGCGAAAGTCCGCGCGCCACGGCAATCTGCTTCACAATGCGGCCCACACTGCGAGTTGTTAGCCGAGATCCGCGCAGATTGACCAGCAGCGCCCGCTCGGTCGTGCGTTTGGTTTCGCCCAGCACTTGCTGGCGCGCTGGTAGATACGCTTGCACCGCAGCCTTAGCCGAGTCGCCGAACGGCACAAATCGCTCCTTCCGGCCCTTGCCTCGCACCAGCACAAGTTCGTTGGACCACCGGATATCGTCAACGTTGATGCCGATGAGTTCCGAGTTGCGAATCCCGCAGCCGTAGAGCAATTCCAGAATCGCCTGATCGCGCTCCGTGAATGCCGAACACTCGGGCATCGCCGAATCGAGGACTGTGTTGACCTCCTCGATGGTGGGCACGCGCGGCAGTTTCTTCGGCAGCCTCGGCGTAGCCACCAGCGCCGCCGGATTCTGCTCGACCTCGCCTTCTTGCGCGAGCCACTTGTACAGAGACCGCAACGCCGCCAGAGCGCGCGCGACCGATGTCTTGCTCAACCCGCGCTCGTAAAGGCTGGAAAGATAACCGCGAATCAGTACATGGTCGATGTCACGCCAGCCCTGTGGGCCAACGTATTCGGCGAACTGCGCTAGGTCGGTGCGATAGGCCTTGATCGTGTGCGACGACGCATTGCGCTCCTGTAGCGAGCGAATGAATTGCGCCACAGCTTTCTCGACGATGGTGGTACTGCGCTTCGCCATATGCTTGAAGGGCGCACCTTCGGGTGCGCCGTAGAATCTCTTTACTCCTCTTCTTCCGAGCCGACTTCAGTCGGCGAGGAATTCCCTGCCCGCTTGCCGCGCGGATGATGCTCCTTGTAAACCCGATTCAGCCGGTCGAGCGCGAGATGCGTATAAACCTGCGTCGTGGAAATGTCGGCATGTCCGAGGATCGTCTGCACGGTGCGCAGGTCGGCGCCGTTCTCCACCATATGAGTGGCGCAACTGTGGCGCAGCATGTGCGGGCTGGCATGGCGCGCTGATTGCGCCGACGCAGCGTTCACCATCTGCCACACGCGCTGCCGCGTAATCGGCCGCGCGCCGCGCGCGATGAAAAGGAACGGAGACGACTTCTCCGACGCCAGCACCGGTCGCGCATGCTGCAAATATTGCTGCACTACTTGCTGCGCAGCATGACCTAAAGGAACGATGCGCTCTTTGTCGCCCTTACCTCGCACCAGAACGTAGCCCAGCTCCAGCTTCAAGTCTTCGAGCTTCAGGTTGATTACCTCGGAGACCCGCAGCGCCCCAGCATAGAAAACTTCCAGCATTGCCCGATCGCGGCCCGTGAGAGCTTGCGACAAACGATCGTCCTTGGCCCGCGGCGGCCCTTGCAGCACGCTTTCGACCTCATCGGCGGCCAGCGATTTCGGCAGCACCTTCCACTGCCGCGGCGAATCGATATTGAGCGTTGGATCGACAGTGATGTACCGGTCGAGCAGCAGGTACTTATAGAAATGCCGCAGCGCAGAAAGTTTGCGCGCCACACTTCGCCCGTCAACGCCGTTGGACAGCAGCGCATTAAGGAAATCGCGCACATCCTGTCGCCTCGCCTCACGCAGCGCGCGTTTGCGCTTCAGTAAGAACTCCGAGTACTGGTCGAGGTCGGAGCGATAGGCCGAGACGCTCAACGGCGCCAGACCTTTCTCGACCTTGAGGTAGTCAAGGAAGGAATTCCGCAAGCGCAGATTGGGATCGACACTCTGCACGACATAAGTATGAGCCCGCGCAGCCCACACGGGAATAACATGCAAGGTTCGAACCCACCGGTCATCCTGAGCGAGGACCTAGTTCGAATAGGGCGACCTGCTTTGAAATCGGCCATCTCTCAGTCGCCGCTTTAGCGAAAGGCGAAGAGCGAATCGCGAACAGCGAACCCCGTCTCCCGGCTTCCCTGCTAAAATCTGAATCGAGCCATCGTGCCCGCTTATTCCCCATTTTGCGACGTCGAAACCGCGCTGGAGCATATCCGCGCCGGCCGCATGATCGTGGTCGTCGACGACGAAGATCGCGAAAACGAAGGCGACCTGACGATGGCCGCCGAGAAGATCACTCCAGACGCTATCAACTTCATGGCAAAGTACGGGCGTGGCTTGGTCTGCCTGGCCATGACCGAGGAGCGCCTCGACTACCTTCGCCTCGGCCAGATGTCGGCCGAAAACACCTCCAACTTCGGCACCGCATTTACCGAGTCCATCGATGCCAAGGACGGCGTCACCACCGGCATCTCGGCTTACGATCGTTCGCAAACCATCCATGTGGCGATCGATCCGGCAACTCGTCCTAACGATCTCGCGCGTCCCGGACACGTCTTCCCGCTTCGCGCGCGCAAAGGTGGCGTCCTGGTGCGCGCCGGACAGACAGAAGCCTCGGTCGATTTGGCTCGTCTCGCGGGACTGGTTCCGGCAGGCGTGATTTGCGAGATCATGAGCGACGACGGCACCATGGCTCGCGTTCCTGAGCTGACGGAATTCTGCCGCCGCCACGACATGAAGATGCTCACCGTTGCGGAGCTGATCCGCTATCGCATGGCGCACGAACGCTACGTGAGGCGATTGGCGGAGTCGATCGTGCCCACCGCGTACGGCGACTTTCGCATGATCGCTTACGAGTCGGAGATCACCGGCGACTCGCACATCGCCATGGTCAAGGGCGATGTGGAGAACACGGGCGACGAGCCGGTGCTGGTGCGCATGCATTCACACTGCCTGGTGGGCGATGTCTTCGGAGCGAAGTGGTGCGGATGCCGCGACGTCATCGACGCCGCCATGCACCGCATCGCCGACGAAGGCCGCGGCGCGCTGATCTACCTGCACTCGACCTCAAAGGGCTATTCGGTGCAGCGACTCGGCGACCGCATGACCATCCAGTTTCACCACGAGCAGCAACTCGCGACGCTGCCCGAAAGCCAGCGGCGCATCCAGCGCGAGATCGGCATCGGCGCGCAAATCCTGTCGGACCTGAACCTCAAACGCATTCGCCTGCTCACTAACCATCCGCGTAAGGTTGCCGGCCTCGAAGGCTTCGGTATCGAAATCGTGGAGCAGGTGCCAGTATCGGCGGCAGGAAAAGCGTCGGTGCGGTAGACAGACCAGCAGTCAGCACTCAGCCATCAAGATTGTTATCCCGACCGAAGCGAAGCCGAGTGGACCTGCTGTCGGCCGTCAGCTATCAGCCGTCAGCTACGGCTTGCTAGCCACTAACCCTTATCCAGTCCCGCCTTGCGGGACGAAAGAGCTTAGCCCAGGACTTCGGTCCCGAGCTGTAGTTAAGTGAACCGCTGCGCGGGTTGTTTCCTGCGCAGGTAGAAAATGCCGCTTGCGCTACGTCGAGCGTAACAGCCTGCCCGCCGGGCGCGGTGTATCTCTGGCTGAGAGCTGACGGCCGATGGCCGACTGCTGCCCTCTAGCTGGGCTTGCGCTGCACAATCTCTTCATCGCGGATGAAGAACTGGGCCGAGCACTTCTCCGAACCGCAAATGACCGTCAGCAGGCCCGCGATCTGCTTGCGCGTGACCAGCCCGAGCTGCCCGCATTTTGGGCACGACAGTACGGCCCAATAGGGGTCTTCTTTCTCGCCCACCTCGCCGGCGTTTTCCAGCACAAAGATGGTTCCAGGCTCCATCTGTTCGGGGATCCACTCGCTCAGGACGCTCAGTTCTCCGATCATGTGCCCTCCTCAGGACGGTTCAAGAAGCCCTATGACGTCGTACGGTTAGATGACGAACCGAACTGCTGCGCTTTCTCGCTCCGCGAACGTCGGCGCGGACCCGCTGGATGGTGTCGCTCAGGCACACCGATAACATCGGCTGGCGGGCGTTTTTCAGCAGATCAACCACCCCGCGGGCCGAATCTTCGAGGTAAATGTGCCGGCCATCGGTAAGCAGGTGATACTCGGAGGCGGCGGTAACCGTCTCCACCAGCCGCTTGCCCAGCTCCTTTTGCAGGAAGCGGATGACCCTGCGAATCTTCTGCAGCGAGAAGCCGCGCTGGCGCAGATCGCAAATGACGGCCACCTCGGCCAGGTCGTCCAGCCCATAGATGCGCTTGTGCCCCTCGCGGGCCGGAACCACGATGCGACGCTCGTCCCACCACTGAAGCTGGCGCGGGCTGATGCCCGTCAGGGCCACCACTTCTTTGGATGTGAACGTCTGCTGCATCGGCAAAATCACCCCAAAACAAATCCCACAACAAATGTTTGAAACATCATAGTGCAACTATGGGCCCTGTCAAGATGAATTATTGGTCAAAGCGGTTACTGCAAGATGAACCCACAAAGAATCTGCCGAGGCCAGATTTTGAGTTGTCATCACGAGCCGCCTTCAGGGCGCGAGGGACCTGCTTTTTCCTCGGCGATGGTTCCACGAGCCGGCCACCCATGGTTGCGGCTCGTTTTTCGTCACTTCCCGCTGTGAGCCGCGACCTTTCCGCATCGCGGGGACTGGCTCGAAGATGAAATGTAATGGCCAGGTTAGCTGATTACTGACTACTGGCTACTGATAACTGATTTGGAGGTTTCCGTGGAACCGTTTCGTCATCACGTCTTCGTTTGCACACAGGAAAAAGCAGAAGGAGTTCCCTGCTGCTCGGCGGCAGGTTCGTTCCAGCTTCTCAATGCCTTGCATCGCGAGCTGGGCAGCCAGGGATTAGCCGACGATGTCCAGGTGTCGAGCTGCGGCTGTCTGGGTATTTGCGACAGCGGTCCCGCGATGATCGTTTATCCGGAAGGCACATGGTACGCGAAGCTCACCCCGAACGACGTGCCCGAGATCGTCACGTCGCACTTTAAGGGTGGAATGAAGGTGGTCCGGCTGGAGCGAGTTCCGGACGAGGGCATGAAGAGCGAGATCCTCGACCATCGCAACAAGTATCTGGCAATGCTGAAGGGCAAGGACGCCGCTGGCGTGCTCCCGGATGACCTTAGCGAACTGATCCGCGGATTCATGCCCAGTCGCGCCATCCTGACGGCCCTGGAGCTCGACGTATTCACCGCCGTCGGCAAGGGAGGCACGGCCCAGCAGATTGCGGCTAAGATTCAGGCGGCTGTACGCGCCACCGAAATGTTGCTGAATGCGCTGGTGAGTCTCAAGCTGTTGGAAAAACACGACGGGGTCTACACCAACACACCAGTGGCGGCGCGTTTTCTGGCGGAGGGCTCTCCCGACAGCGCACGTGGGGCGCAGTTGCATACGGCGAACCTGTGGCGGCGCTGGTCAAAGCTGACCGACGCCGTCCGGAGCGGCACCGCCGTCGAGTCGGGTCGCGACAATGGCTGGGTCAATTCGTTTATCGCCGCCATGGACCATAACGCTCGCGGGCGGGCACGCGCCGTGGCGCAAGCCGTTGGACTGAACGGCGAGAAGCGCATGCTCGATCTCGGAGGAGGTTCGGGCGCGTATTCCATCGCGTTTGTCAAAGCCGCTTCGGCGCTGCGCTCTGAGATTGTCGACATGCCCGAAGTGGTGCCGATCGCGCAGGAACACGTTCGTCAGGCCGGACTCAGCGATCGCATCAGCACTCGCGCTGGAGACATGCTGAGCGTTCCACTGCAACCGGCGGGTTACGATTTGGTCCTCCTTTCGGCTATCTGCCACATGTTCTCGCCGGAAGAAAATCGGCAGCTCCTGGATCGTGCCTATGCCGCGCTGGCGCCGCATGGGAGGCTCGTCATTTCTGACTTCATTCTCGATCCGGACAAGACCTCGCCTCGTTTCGGCACACTGTTTGCGTTAAACATGCTCGTCGGGACCAGGGCAGGTGCGAGCTACAGCGAAACCGGAATACGAAGATTGGTTGAAAAATGCGGGCTTTACCGCGACGAAGAGGATTCGCATACCGGGTCCCGCCAACCTGATGATTGCGACCAAGTAGCTGCCGGAGTTTTCCAGGTCGCGCCTGCACCTTTCCGGCATATAAATCGCGCCCTCCAGAGCGCACCGCCAAGCTATGATGGATGCCAAGAGGCAGAGATAGCTATGGAAGAGGTTGCAAGTCCGCAGTGGACAACACGAACCGCCAAAGCGGTGCTATTGATTCGCATACTCGTGGGATGGGTGTTTGTGTCGGAAGGCATTCAGAAGTTTGTCTTCCCTGCGCAGTTGGGCGTGGGCCGATTCGAGAAGATTGGTATCCCCTCTGCGCATTTCATGGCGCCATTCGTGGGATCAGTTGAAATTGTCTGCGGCTCATTATTGCTCATCGGACTATTCACGCGGGTTGCTGTGGTTCCTCTGCTCGGCGTGATCGCAACGGCAATCTTCACGACGAAGCTTCCCATGATTGCAAAGACCGGTATATGGAGCATGTTGCACGAAGCGCGCACCGACTTCAGTATGTTGCTGGGGTTGGTGTTTCTGCTGATCACCGGAGCAGGATCGCTGTCCTTCGATGCGCGATGGAAAACGTGAACACCGTTGGATACTGTTGCAAGAGGTTGCGATTGCAGGCACTTGACTTCGCTTAGGGCAATCCCGTCGAACGATTCCGGCCCGCGCTCCGCCGAAGTAGAGATTACGCCTACAACTCCACGACAAAAAGTCTGACATAGTCTAGGTTACGGTGTAGGACTCCCCGGCGTTTTGAGGTTGGCTTGCCCGCCGTCGCGCAGTGCGAAGTATCCCAATAACCCTGCCAGCAGTGACGCCGCCAGTACTGCGGTTTTCGCTTCCAACAGATGCGCCGGATCGTCGAACGCCAGCGAGCTGATAAAAATAGAAACGGTAAAGCCGATGCCGGCGAGGATTCCGACCGCACTCAACTGGCGCCAGGTGACGCCGCTGGGGACTTGAGCCACGCCGAAGCGCACCCCCAACCCGGCAAATCCTACGATGCCCAGCGGCTTCCCCAAGACGAGTCCGATCAGGATTCCCCAGGCGATCCGGCTGGTCAGCAAATCGCGCCACGCGCCTCCGGAAAATGTTACCCCGGCATTGGCCAATGCGAACAAAGGCAATACCAGAAACGAAACCCAGTCGTTCAACTTTCGAGTCAGCAGTTCGGACGGCGACTCTGTCTCCTGCGCTAACTGCTCGAAAGAGCCCAGCAAGTTTTTCGCTGTTTTCTCGTCGCCTTCAGCCACGGCTGCTCGGAATCGCCTTACAATGTCCACGCTAAGCTCCTGGAACTCGCTTAGTGACAAGACCGCGGTAGTGGGAACCATAAAACCCAGGACGACACCCGCGATGGTCGCGTGAATTCCCGATCGCAGAATCGCCACCCAGAAACCCATTCCCAGCACGAAGTACAAAACCGGCTGCGAGATTCCGACTTTGCGCAACAGGAAGATAACGACGAGCAGAAGCAGGCCTATGACCAGGGACTCCAGCCGCAACGAGCTGCTATAGAAGATCGCAATGACGGCGATGGCGCCGATGTCGTCGGCAATGGCCAGCGTAAGCAGGAAGATTTTCAGGTCCTGAGGAATTCCTTTGACCATGCCCAGCACGCCCAGCGAAAACGCGATGTCGGTAGCCATGGGAACGCCCCAACCATGCTGACCGGGATGGCCAATGTTCAGGACCATGAATAACAGAGCGGGAACAATCATGCCACCGAGGGCGCCGAAGATAGGCAGGGCGGCTCGCCGCATGTCGGCCAGTTCTCCATGCACGATCTCGTGCTTGATCTCCATGCCAACCAGGAAAAAAAAGGTGGCCATCAAGGCATCGTTGATCCAGGCATGCACCGGCAGGTTCAGACGGGAGAGGGAAAGCTCCATCTCCCAGACATGGTGATAGGACTCCTGCCAGGGCGAATTGGCCCACACCAGGGCGGCGATGGCCGCGCCCAGTAACAGGATGCTGCTGATACCTTGAATGTGTATGAATTGCTGGATTGGGAGGACCAGAGCGCGCGTCACTAGCGATTCGCGCAACCTGACCTGAAGTGCACCGAATGTGCGAGGCGGGATTCCCATAAGCCTTGAGTGTATTCGCGCGTTTCCCGCGCATTTACATTCAACCTGCAAAACGCAATGTGGTCAATGTGGAAACCTGTGGTGAGCGCTGAACGACAGGGTTGCGCTATGCTGTGTGTCTCGCATGAACGCCATCATCAAGAACGTGCTGCTGGTTTTTGCCGCGCTGCTTCCCATCGTGAACCCGTTCGGGATGGCGCCCATCTTTGCGGAAATGACCTTGGGCTACGACACCGGTACTCGCCGCACCGTGGCCATGCGGGTCGCAGTCAACGGTGTAGTGCTGTTGGTCGCGTCCCTGTTCATCGGTTCCTACATCCTGCAGTTCTTCGGCATTAGCCTGGCAGCCGTACAACTGGGAGGCGGACTGGTTGTAACCGTGGCGGGATGGCAAATTCTGAATCGCCGGGATGACTTGAAGGACAGGCAACTGGACGCACCTCCCAACCGCGAACGAATCCTGTCGCAGGCTTTCTATCCGCTCACCATGCCGCTCACCGTTGGACCCGGATCCATAGCAGTCGCCCTCACCCTGGGCAGTAACATACATGAGGAAACTCACCTGCAACTGATCGTGAGCGCACTGGCGGCAATGCTCGGAACCTTACTGATTGGGATTACCATCTTCTTGTCCTATCGCTTCTCGGACGAATTGGAGCGCTTGTTGGGCCGGTCAGGTACCAGCATCGTCATCCGGCTGTCGGCGTTCATCCTCGTCTGTATTGGCATACAAATCATGTTCAACGGGCTGGAGGATTTCTACCACGTGCTCCACGCGGTGGCGAAATAACGGCGGCTTGAATACCGGAGTCCGAGCAGCAGTGGCCACGCCTTTTGTACAATCGGAATAATATGAATTTTCCCGTAAGGTCCCGTCGTCGCGTCTACGGCGGAAGCCTATTCGCTCTGCTCCTCCTGCAATCACTGATCGCCTGCTCCTCGGCTCCTGCTCCTAAACGCTACGAGTTGGAAGGCCGCGTGGTCGCGGTCGATCGCGGAGCTCGCCAGTTGACGATCGCCCACCAGGACGTTCCCGGCCTGATGAAGGGCATGACCATGCCGTTCACCGTGAGCAAGTCAAGTAACTGGATATTCCAGTCGATTGCGCCTGGCGATTCCATCCACGCCACCCTGGTTCTCAGCGACCACGCTGAATTGCAGGACATCAGCTTCACGCAGACCAGCGAGCAGGAAAGCGACGTCACCTCGCGCGCACATCGCGCAACCCGGTGACGAAGTGCCGGACTTCACGCTGGTCAACCAAAATGGCAAGACGATACGCCTACATCAATTCCTCGGCAAGCCGTTGTTGCTGACGTTCATCTACACACGCTGTCCCTTCCCGGACTATTGCGTACGCATGAGCAATAACTTCGGCCAAGTCATGCAGCAATTGCAGAAAGATCCGAAGACGTTCAACGAAGCGCAGTTGCTTAGCATCAGCATCGATCCGGAGAACGACAAGCCCGCGGTCCTGCGCAGCTATGGTGAGCGCTATGTGGGACATGTCGATCCCCACTTCGCTCACTGGGAGTTTGCCTCCGGTTCTCCGGAGCAAGTGCGACAGGCAGCTGACTTCTTCGGACTGAGCTATAACCAGAAGGACGGCCAGATTGTGCATGGACTACGTACCGTGCTGATCGGCAAGAACGGGCGTGTGGTCAAGGTATATTCTGGAAACGATTGGAAACCCGACGACGTAGCCGCCGATTTCGTTGCCGCCGCGGGCGGGTAGGCCTCGGCTATGCGTAGGGCGCTTTGAAAGGGCCAGCTTTCAGCCGCGTCGTAAGTTACTGTCATTTGTGGTGGCGTTTAAAGTCGCTCGGATGTCAAAGATAAGGCCTCAGACGGCGGCTCAAGCTGCGCCCTTTCAAGGCACTCGGAAAACAAAATTCTAACGACGCTTAACAGCAACAAGGAGCTTGCATGGCGCAGACGAACGACCCCGTGGCGAAATTAAACGAACTGACGAAGGGCATCAATTTTGCGATGCTGACGACCATTCGAAGCGATGGCAGTTTGCACAGTTGCCCTATGGCACCCCAGGACGTGGATGCCGACGGCATTCTCTGGTTTTTCAGCGACACTAACACGGATAAGGTAGAAGCGCTGCGCACCGACCGCCGTGTCAATCTCGCCTATTCCGACGCCGGCAGCGAACGCTATGTCTCGATCAGCGGTAAATGTGAGTTGGTACGCGATCACGTCAAAACGCAGGAGTTATGGAAACCTCTCTACAAAACCTGGTTTGCCAAGGGTATCGACGATCCCGACCTAATCCTGCTGAAGGTATATGTGCAGGAGGCGGAGTACTGGGATGCGCCGCAAGGCCGCATGGTGCAGCTAGAAGGTTTGGCGAAGACGAGCATGGGCAGCTAATTATTCGACTTCGCCCGTATCCCAGGAACCTTTCCGGCTTATTCGCATCCAACCAAGCGGTATCGCTTCGTCTGCATCGCTTCCCACATGACTGACGTACTCGAATTCGTAGTTCATTACGGTTATGTCCTGCTCTTCGTGTGGGTCTTAGTCGAGCAAGCCGGAATACCTATCCCAGCGGTGCCCCTGCTATTGGCGGCAGGTGCCCTAGCCGCGCAAGGCCGCATGCATCTCGCGCTGGCCATGCTGGTTCCGGCATTAGCTTCGCTATGCAGCGACACCTTCTGGTACTACTTCGGCAAGCGGCGTGGCGCCGTGGTGCTGAACCTGCTCTGCCGCATTGCACTCGAGCCGGATTCGTGTGTCCGCCGGACCGAAACCACGTTCACCAGGTTTGGTCCGCGGACCCTGCTTATCTGCAAGTTTGTTCCCGGCCTTAACACCGCAGCTCCTACGCTGTCGGGCATGGTGGGCGTGGGTTTTTCGCGCTTCGTCCTCTTTGACTTCCTGGGCGCGCTGCTTTGGACCGGCGCGTGGGCTGGACTTGGGTTCCTGTTTGGCAAGCAACTTGACCGTATCGCTGCCGACGCTTCACGCTTCGGGGGCTCGATACTCCTCCTGTTCGTTGCCATGGTAATTGCGTACGTGTTCTACAGGTGGAACGAGCGCCGGCGTTTCATTGAACAAGTGAAAGGCGATCGCATTACTCCGGACGAACTGAAGCACAAGATGGAAGCAGGCGAACCGTTGACCATCATTGATTTGCGGCATCCGCTCGACCGTCTTACCGATCCCAGGACGCTGCCTCACGCGCTGCAGATATCGCCCGAGGAACTGGAAGCGCGTCGCGCAGAGATCGCTCGCAATTGCGAGATCGTGCTCTTCTGTACTTGACCCAACGAAGCGACCAGCGCCCGGGTGGCGCTGCAATTACGCAAGCTCGGCATCCAGCCCGTGCATCCGCTGCTAGGTGGATTTTACGAGTGGAAGCGCCTCGGGTTCCCGCTCACAGACCCCACCGGCGACGAAGAGGAAATTGTTCCTAAAACAGGTTCCTCATTGGCTGAAGCGCAGGGATGACGACAAAAGCGGATCTCTCGGGGATGAACAGCGCGGAGAAAAGCTAATCTACCTCAACTGAGCCGCCCCATTTTTGGCGGCCTGGAGGTTTTCCAAATAATGTGGAGAATCCCCGAGATCGCGATAGGCATAGGCCATCTGCTGAAATGTAAAGACCCTGAGGGACGCGTTCAGAATGTCATTCTGCGTCATGCTTATCACTTTCCTGTATTGCTGAATGGCCTCGAGCAAGTCACCTCGCTGTTGCTCGCATAACCCGATGTAGTAAACGGTAATGGGATTCGACGGATAGATTGCCGCCGAAGCCTGGAAGTGCGGTAATGCCTGTTCCGGTGCTTTCCTGTCCAGTAGCACCGTGCCGAGCACAAGTTCGGCTATATCATTACCCTTGGTGACCTGCGAAGCGTGCGACCAGAGCGTTACGTCGTCGGTCCAGTAGCCGAGCTGCCGATGGGTGGCCACCATCAGCACCAGTAACACCGCGACGCCGAGACCCGCCTGCCAAGCGGTGGGAACGTGCAGCGAGTCGGCCCCATCCGCCACGCCCCAACAGATCATAATGAATAAGCCGATGAAGGGCAGATAAGCATATCGATCAGCCATTCCCTGGTTACCAACCTGCACCAAGCCAATCATTGGCACCATGGTTCCCAGGAACCACAACCACCCCACCAGAGGGTACTGACGACGCCAAGTCGCGGTGACTAGTGCGGTAATGGCAAGCAGAACTAGAAATGCGGCTACTATGTGCCACCTATTTAAGGGGGTCCATGGAGTCCAGGGATGAGGATAAAAAATTGCGAGGCGGGACGGCCAAAAAGCCTTTTCCAGATAACGGGAATAGGAGAGGATAGCGTTTCCTAGTCGAACAGAAAACGGATAGGAATCCGTAGGTCCGCCCATGGCTCCGCCCGCCCCCTGTGCTCGCATGGTCATGATGGCGCTAGCCGCGGAAAGAGCCAGCAATGGAACCTTCTCCCATATCAACCAAGAGAGGCTTCTGGCGGGTGTGATCGCCGCTGTTGCTGTCCCGGAAGGAAACTCATCGCCTGCGGGAAACACCCGCCGCAAGGGCCAGTAATCCCACAACAGCAGAACAAACGGAAACGTAATCACCTGTGGCTTGGACATCAAGCCGAGCGCGTATAGGAATGCAACGACGGCGTATCGCGCCACTCGAGGCTCACGCGCATACCAGCGATATGCACCCAAGGCGAGCAGGAAAAATAACATGCTCAGCAGGTTCTTGCGCTCGGCGACCCATGCCACGGTTTCGACATTGATGGGATGCAGCGCAAACAGCGCCGCCACCATGGCACTGCGGCCCGCAAAACCCGTCGCCTGCAACAGTATCCAGAACAGCAGCACCACATTTAATACATGCAGTAGTAGATTGCTCTCGTGATGCCGGGCGGGATTCAGGAGAAATAACTGACAATCCAAAGCGTGAGAAAGCCAGGTCACCGGATGCCAATTGGCCTCACGGAAGGTCGTGAATGCCCACTGGACAGTGTAGGAGCTAAGGCCGTACCTGATGTTGATATTCTCTGTTACGTAGCCTCGATCATCGACCGAGATGAAGGGAAGCTGCTTCACTGGGTAGTAAGCCGCGACCGTTGCGACCACGAGCAGAAAGCCAAGAAGAAAGGTCCGTCGGTTTGCCGAATCAGACAAGCCCTTACCGGGCTGGAAGGGGGTTACCTTCCTCAGTGTTGCGGGGGTTTCCATTTTTGTCTCAATGGTTAACGATTATCAGTGTCTTCACTTGGCAAGTAAGCAAACCCGATCCCAAGGCCGTGGGCATACGCCTCTTCTCGCATCGCCCAGCTTAAACAAATGCTGCGTTTCAGCAGCCTGCTAATCTGCCACCTGCTGTTTCGCTTCCGAGTCGGGATCGACCGTATCTACGGCGACAGCCTCGCCGTCGGGTTTGGCGGCCGGAACAGGAACCGGGCGGACCAGCAATTTAGCCGGCCGGCTTGATTTCTCGAATGGGCCAATGTGCCAGATGTCGCGCGCGTACTCGGTAACAGTGCGATCGCTGGAGAACTTTGCGATACGCGCTACGTTGAGGATGGCCTTGCGCCACCAGACTGCTTCTTTCAGATACTCCCCACTGATAAGTTGCTGCGTCTCGATGTAGCTGCGAAAGTCGGCAAGGTGGTAATAGCGGTCGCCGCGATGTACCAGTTCGTCGAAGATCCAGCGGAACAGTCCGTGCTCATTGGGACAGAAGCGGTCGGAGGCTAGCGCGTCCATCACTTCGCGAATGCCTTCGTCGGTATCGTAAAGCTCGCGCGGATTGTACGAGCCCTTCTTCTGCATCTCCTGGATCTCTTCCGAGCGCAAACCGAAGATGTAGATGTTGTCGTCGCCAACCTCTTCCGCGATCTCAATGTTGGCGCCGTCATAGGTTCCTATGGTCAGGGCGCCATTCATCGCCAGCTTCATGTTGCCGGTCCCAGAAGCTTCCATGCCTGCCATTGAAATCTGCTCACTCAGGTCAGCGGCGGGCATAATCAGTTTCGCCAACGACACCCGATAGTCGGGCAGGAAGGCAATTTTGATAAGGTCTTTCACCTTCTCATCATCGTTCACCACCTCGGCGACGCTGTGGATGAGCTTGATGATCTGCTTGGCCGCCCAATATCCGGGCGCTGCCTTACCCGCAAACACGTAAGTGCGCGGGACGTCCGGCATCTCGCCGCGTTCCACGATGCCAAGGTAGTCGTGGATGATTCCCATCACGTTAAGCAGTTGACGCTTATATTCGTGAATTCGCTTGACCTGGACATCGAACATGGAATCCGGATCCACCACCACGTCGCTCTGCTCCTGAATGACTCCGGCAAGCTTCAGCTTGTTCTGCCGCTTGACCTCCTTGAAGGCTTCGCGAAATTCAGCATTGTCGGCAAACTTTTCCAGATCACGCAGCCGGTTGAGATCGGTAATCCACTTGTGCTCGTCGAGTGTGTGGCTGATCAAGTCGGTGAGTAAGGGGTTGGCCTCCATCAACCAGCGGCGGGGTGCTACACCATTCGTCTTATTGTTGAACTTCTCTGGCCAAATCTGTGCAAATTCGGGTACTAACGAGTTTACGATCAGGTCGCTGTGCAGCTTCGATACGCCATTCACCGAGTGGCTGCCCACGATGCAGAGATGGGCCATGCGTACCTGCTTCTCATAGCCCTCTTCAATGATCGACATCTTGCGCAATTTCTCGCTGTCCAGGAAGGAATACTGCTGCATCTCCCGCAGGAATTCATGATTGATATTGAAGATAATAAGCATGTGCCGGGGTAGCACTTTTTCCAGCAACGGCACCGACCACTTTTCCAGCGCCTCGGGCAGCAGCGTGTGATTGGTGTATGCCAGGGTGCGCTGGGTGATGTCCCAGGCGTGGTCCCATTCCAACTGGTAGTCGTCGAGCAACACGCGCATCAGTTCGGCTACGGCCAGGCTGGGATGGGTGTCGTTCATCTGGATGGCGACCTTGGACGGCAGAAGGTCGATGTCTTTGTGCTGCTGGCGGAAACGGCGCATCAAGTCGCCTATGGCGCAGGCGACCAGAAAATACTCCTGCACCAGGCGCAGTTCCTTGCCGCTCATCACCGAATCGGAGGGATACAGCACCCGCGAAATATTTTCCGTTGCGATCTTCTGTTCGACGGCACGGATATAATCGCCGCGATTGAAGATCTCGATGTCGAAATCCTCGGAAGCGCGCGCGGTAAATAAACGCAGCCAATTGACGGTTTGTCCCAAGTAGCCAACGACGGGCATGTCCGCGGGGATGCCCAGGACGATCTTTGGATTAAGCCAGCTCTGCTTCAAATTCTCGGCGGGATCGCTGCCAGACTCGACGCGACCGTACAACAGAATACTGACCGCATCTTCGAAATGCTCGATCTCGAACGGCGTGCCATTGGCCTTCCAGCGGTCAGGCTTCTCGCGCTGAAAGCCGTTGAAGATCTCCTGCTTGAACATGCCGTATTCGTAGTCAATGCCATAGCCATAGCCGGGCATGCCCAAGGTGGCCAGCGATTCCAGGAAGCAGGCCGCTAGCCGGCCCAAGCCTCCGTTACCCAGCCCGGCATCGGGCTCGCTATCGAGCACTTCGTCGAGGCTGACGCCAAAGCTGGCCAGCACTTCCCGACACAGTTCCTCCAGGCGCAGATTCGACAAGTTATCGGCCAGCGACCGCCCCATCAGGAACTCCAGCGACAGGTAATACATCTTCTTGCAGTCCTTGTGGCGATAACGCGAGTCGGTCTCCATCATCCGGTCGACAATACGATCGCGAATAGCCAGAGACACAGGCTTCAGGTAATCAGAGGGCTTCAAATCTGAGGTGGGGCGAACCAGCGTGTAACGGACGTGCCGCAGAATGGCTTCGCGCAAAAAATCGCCGGGCTGGCCCTGCGTGAAGAACTCGGGGGATGACATAGAAAGTCGCGGCCTGTCCGCTCTACGGGCAACTATCTCCCAAAGACTTGTCGCTGCCCTTCAATCCGGGCAGCGTGCTCGCCTTCGGGGGGAACGCCATTGTTGGCGTATCTGGCCGAGGGTTCTTTCCTCGACAAAGGTCGCTCAACCCAGCGCACTCTCTTCCAGAACATTCTAATGCATGACTCAGACACAAGAACACCCGAGTTTTCAAGCAGCCTCGGCGGGGATAACTGCAGGGGTACGCTTTTCCATGCAGCGGCTGGCAATCCACCTAACAGGAATTCTGACTAGTTCGTCATTCGATATCCGGCCGGCAGCCACAGTTGGCTGACCATCTGACAACCCCCCGCGGCCAGTATCAATCCTACCTAGCATTACTGGCGGTTCGGACGAATTCTCCCGGCAGGACTGCACGGGATTTCGGCCCCCAAACCCGTCACCAAAGGAGAACGACAAATGCAGAGCTTAAGAAACGGCATATTGGCCATTGCGACCTCGCTACTGTTTTTCGGCAGCCTGGCGATCGGGCAGATGAACGCCCCGGAAAACAGCACTAGCAAATCAACCAAGAGCGGCGTGTCCGCCGCGGACCGGCACTTCATGGACAAGGCCGCCCAGGGCGGCATGGCAGAAGTGGAACTGGGACAACTGGCAGAACAAAATGCCAGCAGCCAGGAAGTGAAAGATTTCGGCAAGCGCATGGTCACCGACCATAGCAAGGCGAACGACGAACTGAAGCAGCTTGCGACAAAGCAAGATGTCACACTGCCGACGAGCCTCGATGCCAAGGACCAGGCGACCAAGGACGAATTGTCGAAGCTGCACGGCGAAGCATTCGACAAGGCTTACATGAAAGACATGGTGATGGACCACAAGAAGGACATCGCGGAATTCAAACATGAATCCACCGCCGCCCACGATGCCAGCTTGAAGAGTTGGGTAGGCGACACTCTACCGACACTGGAGAGCCACTTGCAAGAAGCAGAGAAGATTGCACCTCAGGTCGAGTCGGCCAGCATGGGAAACTCTATGAAGAAGGGCGTGACGACAGCCGAGCAACACTAAAGCGGCTCCAAGATAGTTGTATTTGCAGGTACGACTGGCGTGGCGCCTCAGCCCGGAAGTCCCGCGCGCCTTGGGGAAAGTTGCGGGTGGCCAACTGTGTGGCACTTGCTGGGCACCAAAGCCTTTGCTGCAACAGCCCAGGTCTACGTGATGTCGGTGTGGGCTTCGCCTTACTCTGCCGGAGAGAGGCCGCTAAACCTGAACGGAATGCAGCACGACCATATCGTTCCGGCCGCCAAGAAGGCCGGACTGGAGACGTTCGGCTGGCACGCTTTCCGCCACACGTACCGCGCGTGGCTAAACGACAATGGGACGCCGCTCGGCATCCAGAAGGACCTCATGCGTCACGCGAACATCTCCACCACCGCCAACGTGTACGGCGCTGCGATGGATCCGTCGATGCGCGAGGCCAACGAGAAGGTCGTAAAGTTGGTGATTCAGTGAGTATGGCGTCCAAGTCACCGTACGACTGGGCTCTTCAGTTCCGGATTGCCGACAACTTGCCCAGAACCCGTCAATGAGTGCTTTGCCCTGGAAGCAACAGTTGAGCCAAGGGTCACTTGGCCGGAAATGCGGCTATCCGGCCAAGTGACGAGAAGCGTGTGAACAAGCCCGCCGCACCCTGAGGTTTCCGGAACGGACCCGCGTTGCTTTACGTTCAGATCTCGCGCATGACAATCATCAAAACTCCAACTTCTTATTTCGCCTGCGCTAGCTCTGCAACAACGGCCGCAATTTTATCGAGTGTCTCAACCCAGCCCTCGAATTGACCGCTCTCTTTTGCGCTCTCCATGGGGTCATTTCCAATCAAGGTGAGCTTAGTCTGGCCGTTCCCGAGATCCTCAAAAATATACCACGTCGCGCGCATCGTCTATGGCCTCATGTTCTATTCCATACTCCTCAGGCGCAACCTTGTTTCCCTTCGAGTCGGAAAAGTACATGGAGTAAACGATCTTCTCGTGCAGAACAATCTCGTGGTATTCCCCAGCATTCCAACCCTCCTGCCCATCCGGCGTTCTCATGCAGCAGAGAAATCTTCCTCCTACGCGAAAATCAATCTCGCAAGCGGGGCAGCTAAAGCCTTTCGGCCCCCACCACTGCATCACGTACTTCGGGTCTGTCCACGCCTTCCAAACCAACTCACGTGGGGCATCAAAAACTCTTGTAACGACCATCCGCTCAATTTCGCTAACCGTGTTTTTTGTCATCTCTGACCTCCTCTTTCTTCATTTGATTTACAACTACATCCAGTTTGTCGAAACTCTCCTCCCAGAATCGGCGATAATATGCCGCCCAGTCGCTGACCGTCTTGATCGCCGCTGGCCTAAGCGTGCACACACTCTCTCGTCCACGCTTCGTCTTGATCACAATCCGCGCCCGCACCAGGTAGGCAATATGTTTTGAAATCATCTGCTGCGAGAGTGCAAACGGCTCCATCAATCCATGCACAGAGGCGGGCCCATGGGAGAGTCGTTCGATCATCGCCCGCCGGGTTGGATCAGACAAAGCCGCAAACGTTGTACCTAATTTATCCACAACCGTATGGTAGTGGATTATCTGTCCAATGTCAAGGGTGAATTTTGCGGTCCTTGATTTCTGTTCACTGATCCCAGTTGGCTCGCTACGACAATCGCGACGAGTGCGAAATCGCCAAGTCACTTATCGAGCCCATGTCCATGTGATTCGTCGTTCTTGGCGGTTGACTGGCAAACCGGAAGTAAGTTCTGCCTGGCGCTCGAAACCCTTGCCAAAGGATTTGTCTGTCGGAGGGTCGAGTAAGCCGCGCGCCGGGATTCGCGCTTAAATGCAGGGAAATTGCAGGATTCGTCTGTAAGTGATTGAAATTTGGCTGCCCCCCAGGGATTCGAACCCCGATATGCTGATCCAGAGGCTACCAGCTTACGCGTCTCCGGAGTTCCCTGGCGTGCACTGGTGTCCAGGGAATCTCCTTTCGTAGTAGGTGGTTATCGGCGTGAGGAACGTCAGATAACACTGCGCGACATCCTATCCCAACCCGCGAAAATGGGTCAAATTTGATCCGAAAGTTACCACAGTTGTTACCACTGTTCTTGATCTCATTCTTGTGCAACGGCTACCCCATATGCTGATTTCTGGTCAGCCGACCTATAATAATCCGAAGCCGCCGAAAATCGACCTGTTGATTGTCGCCGAAGAGCAGGAGGCAGCAGAAGCGGCGGTACAGTAACGCGAAACATATTTCACCAATCACACTTTGACTGATTGACGGGCAGAACATGTGTGGCTCAGTCGCCAACCGCCGAAGTGAAGTCGACCTTCTCCCCGATGCGCTGCCGAACCTCCTTCAGCCACGCTCTTGGATTCGTGCCATGAATCACGCGTCCCAAAAACTCAAGGTGCTCGGCTGCATTGTTGCGGTTCCGCCGGATGTCATCCTTTGTGATCTTGGTGTATAGAGCAAGAAAGCTATCCATGCTTCGGGGCTTGGCGAAGACGTATGTAGCGTGGCCCAGCTGCGGAGTTTCGACCACAACCGCTTTCTCAACGTCGAAAATGTATTCGGCTCGAAACAGATAGATCCGGCGCGCTCGGCTGGAGAGCTGGTGATAGAAAAACAAATCATAATCAGGGCGCCAGCTGATCTGAGCGACATCGAAGTCCGCTGGCATGCGAAGTTCCGAACACATTCGCTGCAGCTCTGCTTGCTCGACAGCGGAATGTTCCAGGCGCAGCTGAATCTGGTCCAGAGCCTGTGAGTACTGGCCGAAGCGATGATAGGCCGCTTTGGCAGATTCCACTTGTTGTTGAAAATCGGCTGGCAATTTGATTTCTAGCCGGCTCGGTAACGCAGTTTCCCAGTTAACGAGTTCCCAATCCTCACGACGCTTGCGGTATTTGCCACTCTGTACGAACGTGCCATCGACCTCGATTTTTGTTCCCAACAAATATTTCCACTGGTTCCACGTGCGGTCCCAAACCGTGTGGAGGAGGGCAGAATCGAGCCAGAACTCGAGGTTACGGCGAACGTCCCGGCACAATGCCCGATCGTCGTAGAAATCACACCGGCGAAGTGGCACATGGAGCCTTCGCTGCCGCAGCTCCGGTGAAAACGCGAGAATGTGCTGCGCGAAGAAGGTTTGTTCGTCACGGGAAGGCTGGCCGGAAACCAGAAGGGAGCCAAATCCGCCGTATGGAAATGGGGCCGGAGCTTCGGGATCGGTCAGCAACGCGTCATAGCAGGCGCGCAGTTCCGGCTGGCCAACGATGTTGAATGCCCGCTCCAGCGCCACTCGCTCACTGCGACGCACGCCCCGGTTTCTCAGCTCCAGATCGCGCAGCTTGAAAGCCACCCGAAGCTCGGAGGGCGAAGCGCCGGCCGGAATGCGCAAGACATCGTACAGAGTGGGACGGTCCACTTTGTCGGCCGGACCCTTCAGGCAATAGAAGTATTCTCGTAGGGTCTCGCAAGGCATGAAAATCGTGCCGATGCCAAGGCTTCCCTGGCGAACCTCAGCAGCAACGAAGTGCTGATTTCGTTTGTCCTGCTTGGGCTGGCTGACATATGCGATGGGGGCTTGATACAGACAATGACTGGTTCGCCAAGTGGAATTCTTCGCGACGTAGATTTCTGTTCCACTAGCTTCACCGGATGGAATCGGAAATGTGATTTCGTCTCCGATCGCAATGTACTGTGCGAGAAGACGAGGCGCCAGGAGCTTCGATTGATCAGCAAGCACGCATATGGCCGGATCCTGCCGCGGCTCTACCCTGACCACCCGCTCTTGGCACACCGAAGCGGACGAGTTGGACGAAGCAAGAGCCATGCTGTCGTCCCGGCAGTATAGAGGCTGCTCCCCGAAGCGTAAAACGAGGCTTCAAACAAAGGTTCGGTACTTCAGTCCCCTCTCCAATTCAAATGAGCTCAGCGGTGCGTAGATGTCGGTGACGGGTGAGAGGGTACGCCAGCGAGAAAGTTCGGCGGGTAAAGACTTTTCGTCGTGGTTAGATTCTGGATTGGAGTCGAGAGCAGAGCAACGGGCCGAACAAAGGACGAAATGGGCGGCCCCCTGCAATCATGGTGATGTTCTTACGGTCTGGGTGGGCAGCACTCACTTTAACCTCTCGAGTTCGTGGCCGCGTTCCCGCAGTCCCATGTGGCATAATTGCCGGCACAATTTGGGGCAAGCGCCGCGCCGTTGACCGAGGACGCCTTCCCGCACAATCCGGTCCCGGTTTATCGGCAGCTCTTCCCTAATCGGCTTACTTCCGGGGTGGCCTGTGTGCAGAATCGTTTGCCGGTAGTGGTTCGCGTCGGGACCCACGCTTCTTCTCAATTCGATTCCAGAAAGGAGGAGATGTATGACGGTTCGAACAGCTGGGGTCGCTGAGAAAAGAAGGCTTCTGGTCGTAATCACTGCACTGGCAGTCTCCCTCCTCCTGCCCACGATTCTGCAAGGTCAGGCAACAATCTCAACCGGCAATATCAACGGCACGGTCATTGACCCCAGTGGTACCGCCGTACCGGGCGCGAAGATCACGATCACCGACCTGGACACCGATGTCACAACCAACCTGACGACCAACTCCAGCGGCTTTTACAATTCCGGCTCCATTGCTCCGGGTAAATGCTTAGTGAAGGTGGAAGCCAAAGGCTTCGAAACCGCCGAGGAGCGGGTGAATGTCAAGATCGCGAACAATACTGTGGTCAACTTCACTCTGAAGATTGGTCAGGAATCCACCACCGTCAGGGTGGATGCGTCGGCAGTGAAGATCAATACTGAGACGACCTCGGTAGAAGGCGTGCTTACCTCCGGCCAGATCGAAAGTCTGCCGGTCAACGGGCGCAACTTCCTTGACCTTGCGCAGCTCGAGCCGGGCGTGCAGATCCAGGATGGCACCAACTTCGACCCAACAAAGATCGGGTATCAGTCGGTCTCAATCGGTTCGCGCTTCGGACGCACTGCTCGCATTCAAGTCGACGGCACCGACATTTCAGACGAGACCGTCGGCACAACAACCGGCAACATTTCCGCCAGCGCGATCCAGGAATTCCAAGTCACCCAGTCGACCATGGATCTGTCCAACGGCCTGAGCTCCTCCGGTGTGGTCAACGTCTCTACCAAATCCGGAACAAGCGCGATCCATGGCAGCGGATACGAGTATTACCGCAGCAGTAATGTTGACGCGTCCCTGCCCAAGCCCGCAGGCCAACCCGATCCCAATTATCACCGTAATCAGTATGGCGGCACGCTGGGAGGAGCGTTCATCAACGACAAGCTGTTTTATTTCGCTGAGGGCGACGCGACGTATCAGAGCCTGTTCACGCCTGTGGTTTACGCGCCGCCGTTCCAGAACTTCGGCGGGGGCTTCGACTCACCTTACAAGAACCCCAACTTTACGGGACGCCTCGACTTCGTCGCGCCGCACAATGTGAAGCTGTTCTTCCGTTACAGCTACTCGCAGATCCAGGCGGACGGGACCTTCTTTTCCGACAGCCTGCAGGTTTACCGATCAAAGAACTACTTTCGCGACTATGTTGGCGGAGCTGACTTCACCACTGGAACTTGGACGCACAGTTTTCGTTTCAGCTACCTGAAGTTTCAGAACGAGGTGGTCGACGCTACGATCGGCAGCGGTTTGCCGCTATCGGACTTCCCGGGCAATGGGCAATACGTGAACATTTTCCTGGTCAATGGGCCGCAGACCGGCCCAAACCTCCTGCAGCCGCAGAGCACGCTCCAAAGCAATAAGCAGATCAGGTACGACGGGGCAAAGACCGTCGGCAAGCATATCCTTCGCTATGGGGTGGACTTCAACCACATCCAGGGCGGCAACTTCGCCAATGCCTTTGGGCTCGCGCCTCAGATCATCACCAACCAGAATCAATTCAGTGGAATCAACGACACGGCGTTTGCTGCGGCTGGTCCTTTCCCCGGCGGCGCGTCGAATCCGCTGAACTACCCGGTGGAAACCGTGGTCCTCGGGAACGGACAGGGCTTCTCAACTACACAGCCGGCGTTCGGCTTTCCCGCGGGCGGACTCGGTCCCGACAATCGTCTCGGGCTCTACATCGCAGACACTTGGAAGATGTTTCCTAACTTTACGGTGAACCTTGGCTTGCGTTACGACCGCGACACTGGCCGCACCGACAGCGACTTGCCGGCACAAACTTACCTTAACAACCTAATACCGAGCTGGCCGAACTTGGGTGCTCCAATTCCCAATCCGAATCTGAATTTCGGTCCGTCACTGGGAATCGCATGGGACCCGTGGAAAGACGGCAAGACGGCCATCCGCGCGGGTATCGGTCTGTATTACGAAAACGTGATATGGAACAACGTCCTGTTTGATCGTCCATTGCGACTGCCGACCGGAGCATTCCTGCAGACACCGGCTGCTTGCAATGCCGGTCAAGGTTTCCAGCTGCCCGGAGTGCCGTTATCTGGCGGGCCGGCAGAGTGTGGCTCGCCGGCCAGTCCAGTTCGCATTGGCGACGCAGCCTCGGAGATTGCGCAGCTGCAAGCGGAATATCAGGCGTTATCGCCCTTTAGCCTCACGAATCCTAATCCCAGTTACTTACAAACCGGATTCTTGGAGCCCGGGATCAACTTCCGGCTCGGGTTGTTCGCTCCTGACTACAAGACTCCTCGTTCGACGCAGATCAACGTAGGCATTCAGCGTGAGCTTAGCCCGGGCGTGGTGCTAAGCGTGGATTACGTCCGCAATGTAACCACGGGTCTGCTTCTAGGCGTCGATCAGAATCACACGGGCGACGTGCGCTACTTCTACAAGAACTCCGCCCTGGCTGCCATATCCGCGACGACTAGCCAATTCGGCTGCGGCGGTGGAACCACTGTTGCTGCCATTAACTGTGCGATAGCGGCCGGTGCAACCATTTCGAACTTTGCGCAGAATGGTCTCGACTCACAGGGCGATCTCGGCGGCACGTGTACGACGGGTTGCGCATTCGGCGGCGAAAACCCGAACGCTCCAGCCATGCCCTTCCTGGTCCCCGCCGGCATCTCCAAATATAACGCCCTCGATGTGAAGCTGGTCTACCAGAAGACGAATCCGTTCAAGGGCCTGCGTTCCGTGAATGCACAGATCTCCTACTCGTATTCCTCTTTCAAGAATTCAGGTGGCGGACCGGGAATTCTCGGTGTCCTGGGCGGCGTTTCCAATAGCGATCAGGACTTCATCGTTGCTTCCCTCGATAACGACAATCCCAATCGATACTTTGGGCCCTCGCTGCTGAACCGGCCGAATCAGTTGTCGTTCGGCGTAGTCAGCGCCCTGCCCGGGAACTTCCAATTGTCATTTATCGGCCACTTCTACTCGGCGCTCTCGCTGCCGATCGAAGTACCCGGCAGCGGGCCGGGCGCAATCTTCCAGACCGACTTCACAGGCGACGGCACGACGCAGGATCCGCTTCCAGGCACCGTTAATGGAGCCTTCGGATCGCAGGTGAATGGCAGCACGATCAACCAGCTGCTTACCCAGTACAACAACAAATACGGCAACCTCGCCACCCCTGCCGGACAGGTACTAATCAAGAACGGCTTGTTCACACTGGCGCAGTTGCAGCAGCTCGGGGCGGTGGCGCCCTGCGTTGCCGGCGGTAGTATCAACAGTGCGAACTGCACGCTTCAATTCGCACCAAGCAATCAGGTCAGCGTGGGCAACCTTCGCGACTTCGACCTGAAGCTTGCCTGGACCTACAGAGTGGAAGCCCATTCGCACATCATGGCATTCCAACCCAGTGTCGGCTTCTTCAATCTCTTTAATATGGCGAACTTCGATCTGCCGCCCAACGCGTTAACCGGCGGTCTGACAGGAACGCCGGGTTCGATCAATGGGACGACGCCCGCCACCCGAATCACTAACCGTGTCGGAGCGGGCACAGGCGTCTTCAACCTAGGCGCGCCCCGTGCCATGGAGTTTGGCTTGAACATTAATTTCTAGACTTGATCATCATATATAAATCCTCACTTCACTATGCGGCCCTTTCGAGCTGTGTCTGATACGTCGAGGTGAAAAGGCATCGGCAACGGCGAAACGACGGTAGCGATAACAAGCCCTGTCGCCATGAAGGAGGAGCGAAGTTGGGCTTGTTGATGGCCCCATTCTCCTTGTCTGATTGATCTGGGTGCGAAGCACGCGGTCGGGCGACGGCCGATGGGCCGGGTCGTCGATTCAAGTGCCGCAGACCAAAATCAGACGGTTAACCCAATTGAAAGATTTGTCTCGGGGTGTCGGCTTCCGTCGTTTCGGGGTTTCACGACCAGGAGTCAAGTTTGTCCCCGAGGTCAGCGGGTTACCACCAACTGTTCAGCTTTGCACACTGCGATTGGAGCTCACGCGTTTCGTTTCAAGCGGTATGGAATTGCTATGCGGTTTTCACGCCGCCTACGCCCTTTGGTACTGGCTTATGAAAAGAACGCACCGACTAAGGTAATAGCCATGACAAAATGAAACGATCCGGCCTGTAACTGCACGAATCCCGGGTCTGCTTTTCCTGCGCCACCGTCACCACGAATGGGTCCGGGCTGAAGCTAATCGTTTTGGCTTCAGCGATACCTTCGGGAGTGCTTATCGCTTCTACGTCAACGGTCAAGGCCGGCACTAATGCTGAGGCATCCATAGCTGTTTTGCCATGCAAGAACCCTTTGTCGCATCTGATTGTGGTCCTATCTGTGACTTTGAAGCCATGGACCGAGCCATCCTTCCCGTTCAGGATCTGCACCACGTCGCCTTCTTGCACAACAATCGGACCCCTGATCTTCATCTTATGGCCATTTGCGGGTGACTTGGCTGCTGCCATCGAGAACGTTGCCATTGCCGTGACAAAACAAATGCAAGTCGCTGATAAGAACGCGGACCGCAATTTTCTATGTGATTCCATGGGCCTCTTTCTCCTTACCAATAGAGGGATGACAGCAACGCGCCTTCAGGGCCGCTGGCGTGGCAACCTCTCTCGCCACGAATAGAGCAAGTCATCAGCCAACGTCGGTGTGAAGGCTAATTGTCAGAAAAAATGGAACTTCTTAGGGTTGAGTAGCATGCCCTGCTGCCGACAATCATCGTCGCATGCCCACATTTCGACAGTTGTGACACCCAGGCTTCGAGAACGCCAAGGAATCTGAACGAATCAGGCGGCACCTCCGTTCGGAATGCCAGTTGGGTATTGCTGCATTGAGGCGGCTCATACGCGGCGGAAGAGGTGAACGGCATGGAAGTCGGTCGATCTACAAAGTGGGATTGCGCGCAGGAGCGGGAGTCTCCCGGCCGCGTCTAGCCATGGCCCGGACAAGCCTCTAGTAAAAGCCTTGGTTGTCGCGGTTCACGCTAACTTTTCCGGCGTAGCGTCGCGAGATGAAAACGAAATATAGGGTCGCAAGCGCGAAACCTATAGGCCACCAGATTGAAGCAAGGAACAAAGAGTTGTGAGGGGCAGCGACGCCATAGGCCGTCAACGAACCCTGAGGCAAGAGCGTCGAATAGAGCATGACCGGAAAAATAGCGGCGCTGCCGGTGATCAATAAACCAGCGAGTAGAAAATTGGACGCCATGAAAGCCCGCAGTTCGCGGCCAGTCCACAGGCCCGAGATTAGCGTGGTCGTCGACCCGATTATGACGAGCAGTCCCAACCAGCAAATGGGATTGGAAATCGCTTGCCCAAACAGGTCGGGGCGAACCTCCAGCGACTCAACCGTGATGATGAGCAAAACCGGGGCAACGAGTGCCCATAAATACTTTGCGTAAATCGCGCTACGGTCATGCACAGGGCCTCCTGTCTTCAGAGTGAGATAGGTAGCGCCATGCGCTGTCAGAATGACCACAGCGAAGATAGCAACCGACACGGTGTACCAGTCGAGCAGGCCGACATGCCCGCGAGGCGTGAAATCAGTGAAGAATGGCATTGAGAAGTTGCCATTGGCATCGAGCGGAACACCCCGCGCCAGGTTTCCGGCCGCCGCGCCGAACAGAACGGCGAGAAGAACATTAGCAGAACACAAAAACGAAATCCCAAAATCCCTGCCACAGGCGATCGTTGATATGGCCGCCAACTTCGATAGAGATCCCGCGCAGGATCAGGCACCATAAGATCAAGAAGAGCGCGAGGTAATAGCCGGCGAAGGCAGAGGCCATGAGCTTGGGAAATACCGCGACCAAAACGCCGCCAAAAGCTACGAGCCAAACTTCGTGCCATGACCAAAGCGGGCCGATCGCGGCAATCACCTGCCTTCGCTCCTCAGGCGTTTTGGCAATAACGGCGAAGAGCAACCCAGCACCGAAATTACGCCCGTCCAGGACTACGTAAATAATAAGCATCAGGCTGACGATGGCGTACCATGCGGCGATCATGCGACGACTTGCTCCTTTACCCGCCCTGTGACCACTCTTGCACGGCTGTCGACCGCTGCTTCTTCGTCCGGACCGTGGGCAATCTCGCGACCAACCAGGAAGAGGAAAAGCAGACCGAGAACGAAGTAGAGACCGATGAAGCCAATCAAGGTGAAGATCGTATTGCCGTTACTTACGACCTTGCTATAGCCGTCGCGGGTGTGAAAGAGGCCATAGGCCAGCCAGGGTTGACGTCCCAGCTCCGCTGTCATCCAGCCAACCGTATTAGCGATGTAGGGGAATGGAAATGCGAGCATCAACACCCAAAGCAGCCATTTGCTGGATTGCAGCCGGCCACGCCAATTCTCGAAGCTGGCATAACGCCATAAGAAGGATGAAAATCGTCCCGAGGGTAATCATCAGGTGAAAGGCGTAGTACAAGAGCTCGATATTGTCGGGCCATGCGTCCGCAGGATACTCATCCAATCCGTGTACATAGCTTTGAAAAGTGCCGTAGGCGAGGAAGCTGAGTGCGCCGGGAATCTCGATGGGGTTGTCGAGCCGCTGCGCGGCGACATTGGGCTGTCCGATTATGGCAACCCCTGCCATAGAACCGCCCTGGAACCTGCCTTCCATTGCGGCGAGCGTCACAGGTTGGTGACGCCCAACCATCTTGGCCTGCTGATCACCGGTGGGAAACGCGACCAGAAGGGACGCGATTAGACCAGCGGAGACTCCGGCACGAAGATAGAGTTGGGACTGCTTCGGATGCTGCTCCCGCAGACTATAAAAGGCTCCGACCGCCGCCGCCACAAACGACGCCGTTACGAGCGCCGCCATTTGGTTGTGGGCGAATTCCACCCAGGCCCACGGATTCAACAGATAGGCGCTAAAACTGCTGATGCCAAGTAAGCCGTCGGCGCCCACTTTGTACCCGACGGGATGTTGCATGAAAGCATTGGTAACCAAAATGA
Source organism: uncultured Acidobacteriaceae bacterium (assembly GCA_963772895.1). Taxonomy (GTDB): domain Bacteria; phylum Acidobacteriota; class Terriglobia; order Terriglobales; family Acidobacteriaceae; genus Bog-257. Next base: position 6,036 of record CAVYZB010000009.1, on the reverse strand, counting down.
AATAGCCGGAAAGCCAACTTCCCAGCGCTACTCCCACCGCAGCCAGGAAGTGATACCGAGGTCCCAACCGCTTCTCGCCCCAGATAAGCGCGCCAATAAAGGCGCTCTCCAGAAAGAAAGCGAACATCCCCTCCATGGCCAGGGTTTGTCCGATCACTCCGCCCGCATACCGGGTGAACCCCGCCCAGTTCGTTCCGAACTGAAATTCCATGGGAATGCCGGTGACGACTCCAACGGCAAAGTTGAGACCGAAAATCTTGGCCCAGAAGCGAACGGCGTGGTTGTACTTTTCGTCGCCCGTTCTCAAGGCGCGCCACTTCCAATACACCAGGAACCAAGCCAATCCCATGGTGAGCTGGGGGAAGAGGTAGTGATAGGTCAACGTGAAGCCGAACTGGAATCGACTCCAAAACGCGGGATCGGAAAGATTGGAGTTCATTGCTGCACTTTTCCATCGCTGGAAGCCTTTGAGACTCGGTTATCACTATCGATTTTGCGCAATTCGGGCTTCCTTCCAGCGAACTAATCGCGCGTGCGATGGTTGAAATGAAAAGGGGTTCATGCCCCTCTCGCGCTTCTGTATACACAGCCCGTGCCCACATTGAGGCGGATGTACAGTGCTGCAGTCGGGGCGTAGTTCAACTGACGGCCCGCTCTGCGTGTGCCCAAAATCGCTCACGCAAAATCCTCTTCAGTATCTTGCCGGAACCGCTTTTCGGTAGCTCATCATTGGAGAACTCAATGCGACGTGGAACTTTGTAATTGGCGAGAGAGCGTCGGCAGAAAGCTACCAAGTCATCTACGCTGAGCACCATTCCTGGCTTAAGCACGACGCAAGCCATCACCAGCTTCGCCCCACTTGGGGTCAGGTATTCCGAAGACCGCGGCTTCCCGAACTGCCGGATGCGTAAAAATGACAGCTTCGACCTCACCGGAGTAAACATTCTCGCCTCCAGTGACAATCATGTCCTTCAAGCGGTCAAGGATGTAGAAAAATCCCTCAGAGTCTTGATACCCCACGTCCCCGGTGCGAAACATTCCATCTCGAAAAGCAAGAGCGGTCTCCTTTGCGTTGTTCCAGTAGCCCTGCATTATGTTGGCCCCTCGGGCAACAAATTCGCCGGTTTTCCCGATCTCCACAGGCTTGCCCGATTCATCCATAACTTGCAGGTCGATCCCAGCGCAGGGTCTTCCACAGGACAGGAGTCTGGCCTCGGTGTGATCCTGGTCTCGCAATCCGGTCAGGAAGCCCGTCTCGCTGAGCCCATATACCTGAACGAGTTTCACCTTCGGAAGGAGCTCTCGCGTTCGGCGTACGAGTTCAGGCGCCATGGGAGATCCTCCATAGGCCAGCACCTCAAGACTTGATAAGTCATGCTGACTCGTGTCCGGATCCTGGGTCAGCAAGTTGATCATCGTTGGAACCAAGACAGTGTGAGTTACGCGAGCGCGTTCGACGAGTTCACAGAAGCTTTGCGGGCTGAATTTGGAAATCGTGAACTGGCTGGCCCCGAAGACGGGCGCCGCAAACATGGTCGGGAAATCCGCTATGTGAAAGATCGGCGCCGCATGAAGATAGACTCCCCCTTCCGTGTATCTCATCCAGTAATTCAGATTGTGAATGTCGGCCATGACATTGGCATGCGTTACCACGACTCCCTTGGGGCGGCCGGTCGTGCCGCTGGTATAGATCAGAGCTAGGACCGCCTCGGGCTCGTAACACACGTCAGGAGGTTCGGCGTTGAGCGCCTTCAGAGGCTCCGCGTCGATCACCTGCTCCCATGACATCCGCACGGTCGGCGCAGCCAAGGAGGAGTGCCTGACTATGCCGTGCGGGCGTGCATCCTCGAGCACGCGATCGATTTCCGGCTGCGAAAGGCGTGTATTCAAGGGAACGGCAATCACTCCGAGCCACGCGCAGGCATAGACCAACTCGATGTACTCGGGTCCGTTGGGGAGAAGAAGGGCAAGGCGGTCTCCGCGTACGAAACCCTGCTCACTGAGCGCTGCAGCAATGCCTTTAACGCGAGCGTCGAGCTCTCGAAACGACAGGGGGATCGTTTCGGGAGCAAGAGCCGTCCGATCGGCATAATATCGGGCGGCTCTGCCAAGTGAATGGACATAGATCATCATCTACTCCCAGAGGGAACGGCCTCGCATGCTGATGTGCGGGGCGTACAGCCCGTTACGCGATTCGAGCCTGTGGCGCGTCGGCCCCCGCCGTGGCAGCCTGCGCAGCTTCTTCGCCTTTTGCACGCGTGGCGAGCAATTCCAGCAACATGGAGTCGCGCTCGTGCTCAAGCTCTTCAATTGAGCGCTTGCCGGCTTCTTTCAAAACCCCTTCGAGAAGCGTTTGCTTAACCTCGGGGCTGAATTCGGTGATTTTGCCGAGATCTTTCCACCATGCCGCTAACGGGCCCGTGAACTGCCCCAAGAAATGCTGCATTCCACCTTGACCGCCGCCCAGGTGAAACAGAAGATTGGGCCCCATAACACCCCACCGCAACCCTGGCCCCCAACACACTGCCGTATCCCCGTCAGCAACATCGATCACGCCCTGCTCGATGAGATACACGATCTCCCGATACAGCGCAGCCTGCAGGCGATTGGCGACGTGGCCGACCACCTCTTTGCGAACGTGAATCGGTTTCTTGCCGATCGATTCGTAGAAGGCGATCACCCGCTCGACGGTTTCTGGCGATGTTTTCGCGCCGGCAACGACTTCGACCAGAGGAATGACATGGGGAGGATTAAAAGGGTGCCCTGTCACGCAGCGTTCGGGATGCTTGCACGCGGACTGCATCACGCTCATGGTGAGGCCGGATGAACTCGATGCGATGATGGAGTCTTCCGGGGTCGCGGCGTCCATGTCCGCGAATAGCTTGATCTTGAAGTCCTGGCGTTCGGGTCCGTTCTCCTGGACGAGATCCGCGTCCGCGAGCGCCTTCTTCATGTCCGGGGTGAAAGTCAGGCGATCGCGCGATGCTCCAGCTGAAAGTCCGATCACGGTCAGGTCTTTCCAGGCGTCATCAATGAACTTGCGGAGGTTTGCTTCCGCGTTCGGCGCCGGATCTGTCGCCACAACATCGAGCCCACGCGCCAGGTATAAAGCAGCCCAGCTCGCACCAATGACTCCGGTACCAACAATGGCTACTTTTCGAATTTCTTTGTTTTTCGGCATGAAAATTTCTCCTCACCTTAGGTTGAATTTAGTGAAACCGCTAAGCTGTCTTGCTCGAAGGTCCGATGCTCGTGACCGCAGCTCGTGCGCCGATGTCAGCCACTCCCCGGCAAGGTTCTGACGCGTGGTGATTCACGATCAATCTGGAGCCCCTTTGCCCCGTCACGTAGCTCCAGACCCACTGCAGGAAAACAGTCAGCCGCAGGCTCGAAGTCGCCAGGAACTGAAGGTGTACGAACGCCCACGTCATCCACGCTCCGAACCCGCTTACCTGCACCTTGCCGCTTTGCAGCACAGCAAAGCCCTTGCCCACCACGGCCATGTTTCCTTTGTCGAAATAGGAGAATGGACCCGGCGCTGAACCGCCCGTCAAACGGCGGTGAATTACCTTTGCAGCGTGACGTCCCTGTTGCATCGCCACCTGCGCGACTCCGGGCAGGGGTTTGCCCTTCTCCTCGAACGATGCCGTGTCGCCGATCACAAAGATCTCGGGATGTCCCGGGACCGTGAGATCACTTTGAACACGCACGCGACCGGCGCGATCAGTCTCGACTTGCAACCACTTTCCTGCCGGCGAGGGCGCGACGCCCGCAGTCCAGATCACGGTCTTGCTCGTGATGCGCTCTCCTGCTACGACCACGCCATCGTCGTCAATCTGATCTACGCTATGTCCGAGCCGGACCTCGACACCTAAGTTGTCGAGCCGTCGTTTTGCAGCTTGAGAGAGAGGCTCCGAGAACGCGCCAAGAACTCGCGGCGCCATATCGACAAGCACGATTCGAGCCGAGGCAGGATCAATGCGCCGGAAGTCTCTCTTCAACGTGGTACGCACGAGCACACCCAGAGCGCCGGCCAGCTCCACGCCGGTGGGACCAGCTCCGACCAGAACGAAAGTCAGCAGGTCACGGTGCCGGCTGGGATCTTCTTCTGCCTCCGCCAGTTCAAACGCCTGCAGGACCTTGTTGCGTGTTGACACAGCATCCGCGAGGCTTTTCATGCCCGGTGCGAACTGTTCAAACTCGTTATGGCCGAAGTAGCTGTGGGTGGCTCCGGTGGCGAGGATCAGGTAGTCATAGGGGAGTGGAACGTTGCTGTGATCAGCGTTGGTTGCAAAGACACACTTTCGTTCTTTGTCTACCCCCGTCACCTCTCCCAGGATCACCCTCGCGTTTCCTTGATCGCGAAGAATCCCGCGGATCGGCGCCGCGATCTGGCTCGGCGTGAGCGCTGCCGTCGCCACTTGATAGAGCAGCGGCTGAAAAAGGTGGTGGTTGGTGCGGTCAATCAGCGTGACCTGCACAGGCGCTCTCCGCAGAGCCTTGGCAGCGGCTAATCCGCCGAAGCCGCTGCCGACGATGATGACTGTTGGTGTCGCCATATATTTTCCCCGATTCACTTTTACGCAGCAGGCACACTGGATGCCCGCTGGAGAGGCGGTATGGTCCCGCTCTCCCGCAGCTTGTCGATCTCGTTGCTGCTGAAACCAAGCTCGGCCAGAACTTCCTCGTTATGCTCGCCGACTCCCGGCGCGCGCCTGGCCGGTACTTTGGTGACGCCGTGCACTTGGATAGGACTGCTGATGGTCGACGTCAGCTTCTCGCCGGCTCCTTCGAGCGGAACGACGATGTCATTCGCTCGCAATTGTGGGTCGTTAATGACGTCCTGCGGCTCACGCACGGCGCCGAAGGTGACGTGAACACCGTCGAAGGCTTCGTACCAATGCGACATTGGCTGCGAGCCAAAGATCTCATCGAGTATTGCCGTCAGTTGTGGCCGGTTCTGCGCCAGCTTGGCAGGATCGGAAAATCGCGGATCCTTGAGGAGATCCTCACGACCGATTGCTTTCATAACCGCGGGTATCTTGTCCGGAGTAACGACGAGAACGAACCAGGTGCCATCGGAAGAGCGATAGGTGTTCAACGCTGCATTCGCGGGATGGGTTCGATCGTGCAGCCCATAGAAATTCGCACCGCATAGAGCGGCCTGGATAAAGACGCTGGCTGACCAGACGCCTGCCGCGAGGAGCGAAGTTGTGACATAGGATCCTTTGCCGGTGCGTTCGCGACGATAAAGCGCGGTCACAATCGCGGCGTAAATGCAGACCGCCGTCGCATTGTCACCGCTACCTGCCACAGGCCAGGTAGGCGGCTCCCCAGCATCGCGCGTCATGAATAACAAACCGCTTCGTGCCCAGTAGGCGGTGATGTCAAATCCGGGAAGGCTTGCGTCGGGACCTTTCTCGCCAAAGCCGGTGAGATCGGCATAGATCAGACGCGGATTCCACTGCGCAACATCGTCATATTCGAGCTTCAATTTCTTGCGCGCGGGATGCGGTGTATTGACGACGAATACGTCGGCCCACTTGGCTAACCGCTCGAGAACCTGCGGCGCGCTCGCAGCTTTCAGATTGAGCGCGACGCCACGCTTGTTTCGATTGGCCATTTGGAAGGGATAAGCCACTTCTGAATGCGGCTGCGGCGGTATCTTCTGCCCGATTCTCCACAGCTCTCCGTCGGGCGGCTCGACTTTGATGACATCCGCGCCGAAGTCGGATAGGATCGTCGCTGCGCCTGGACCTGCAATGAAACTGGCCAGATCCACCACCTTCAAACCAGAAAATATGTTTTCCTGTTCCACAATCATCTCCTTAGTCATGAGCCTTTAAGTAACTGCAATCCCGATATGCGGCCGAGAGGACATCCCGGCCCCGCGGCCGTATCCGCCACGGCCCTATCGGCCCTGGAAATTAGGAGCGCGCTTCGCGAGGAAGGCTGACGTGCCCTCTTTCTTGTCTTCTGACCCAGCGCAGATACCGAATAGCGACGCCTCGATCAGAAGGCCTTCCGAGACGCTCC
>CAVYZB010000008.1:0-355896 GCA_963772895.1 uncultured Acidobacteriaceae bacterium | reverse complement strand
GAGCTACGTGACGGGGCAAAGGGGCTCCAGATTGATCGTGAATCACCACGCGTCAGAACCTTGCCGGGGAGTGGCTGACATCGGCGCACGAGCTGCTGTCACGGGCATCGGACCTTCGAGCAAGACAGCTTAGCGGTTTCACTAAATTCAACCTAAGGTGAGGAGAAATTTTCATGCCGAAAAACAAAGAAATTCGAAAAGTAGCCATTGTTGGTACCGGAGTCATTGGTGCGAGTTGGGCCGCTTTATACCTGGCGCGTGGGCTCGATGTTGTGGCGACGGATCCGGCGCCGAACGCGGAAGCAAACCTCCGCAAGTTCATTGATGCCGCCTGGAAAGACCTGACCGTGATTGGACTTTCAGCTGGAGCATCGCGCGATCGCCTGACTTTCACCCCGGACATGAAGAAGGCGCTCGCGGACGCGGATCTCGTCCAGGAGAACGGACCCGAACGCCAGGACTTCAAGATCAAGCTATTCGCGGACATGGACGCCGCGACCCCGGAAGACTCCATCATCGCATCGAGTTCATCCGGCCTCACCATGAGCGTGATGCAGTCCGCGTGCAAGCATCCCGAACGCTGCGTGACAGGGCACCCTTTTAATCCTCCCCATGTTATTCCTCTGGTCGAAGTCGTTGCCGGCGCGAAAACATCGCCAGGAACCGTCGAGCGGGTGATCGCTTTCTACGAGTCGATCGGCAAGAAACCGATTCACGTTCGCAAAGAGGTGGTCGGCCACGTCGCCAATCGCCTGCAGGCTGCGCTGTATCGGGAGATCGTGTATCTCATCGAGCAGGGCGTGATCGATGTTGCTGACGGGGATACGGCAGTATGTTGGGGGCCAGGGTTGCGGTGGGGTGTTATGGGGCCCAATCTTCTATTTCACCTGGGCGGCGGTCAAGGTGGAATGCAGCATTTCTTGGGGCAGTTCACGGGCCCCTTAGCGGCATGGTGGAAAGATCTCGGGAAAATCACCGAATTCAGCCCCGAGGTTAAGCAAACGCTTCTCGAAGGAGTTTTGAAAGAAGCCGGCAAGCGCTCAATTGAAGAGCTCGAGCACGAGCGCGACACCATGCTGCTGGAACTGCTCGCTACACGAGCCAAAGGCGAAGAGGCGGCGCAGGCTGCCGCGGCGAGCGACGCCGGGACACAGGCCCGAATCGCTTAATGGGCTGTCGCCCCGCACATGGGATGCGAGGCCTTCCCCTCTGGGAGTAGACGATGATCTATGTCCATTCACTCGGTCGCGCCGCCCGCTACTATTCCGGACAGACGGCGCTTGCTCCCGAGGGGAATCACCTATCCTTTCGGGAGCTTGACGGGCGTGTTAAAAGCGTCGCGGCTGGGCTCGCTCAGCAGGGCTTCAGATTTGGAGACCGCCTTGCCCTTCTTCTCCCCAACGGGCCCGAGTACATCGAGTTGGTCTATGCCTGCGCGTGGCTCGGAGTGATTGCTGTTCCCTTGAATACGCGCCTTTCGCAGCCGGAAATCGATCGCGTGCTCGAGGATGCACGCCCGCACGGCATAGTGAGGCACTCCTCCTTGGCTGCGCCGACCGTGCGGATGTCATGGGAGCACGTGATCGACGCGGAGCCTCTGAAGGCACTCAACGGCGAACCTGCTGACGTGTGTTACGAGCCCGAGGCGGTCCTAGCTCTGAATCTATACCAGCGGTACGACTGGCCGCCCCAAGGGAGTCGTGGTAACTCATGCTAATATCATGGCCGACATTCACAATCTGAATTATTGGATGAGATACACGGAAGGCGGAGTCTACCTTCATGCGGCGCCGATTTTTCATATCGCCGATTTCCCGACCATGTTTGCGGCACCCGTCTTCGGGGCCAGCCAGTTCACGATTTCCAAAGTTCAGCCCGCAGAGCTTCTGTGAACTCGTCGAACGCGCTCGCGTAACTCACACTGTCTTGGTTCCAACGATGATCAACTTGCTGACCCAGGATCCGGACACGAGTCAGCATGACCTATCAAGTCTTGAGGTGCTGGCCTATGGAGGATCTCCGATGGCGCCTGAACTCGTACGCCGAACGCGAGAGCTTCTTCCGAAGGTGAAACTCGTTCAGGTATATGGGCTCAGCGAGACGGGCTTCCTGACCGGATTGCGAGACCAAGATCATACCGAGGCCAGACTCTTGTCCTGTGGAAAACCCTGCGCCGGGATCGACCTGCAAGTTATGGATGAATCGGGCAAGCCTGTGGAGATCGGGAAAACCGGCGAATTTGTTGCCCGAGGGGCCAACATAATGCAGGGCTACTGGAACAACGCAAAGGAGACCGCTCTTGCTTTTCGAGATGGAATGTTTCGCACCGGGGACGTGGGGTATCAAGACTCTGAGGGATTTTTCTACATCCTTGACCGCTTGAAGGACATGATTGTCACTGGAGGCGAGAATGTTTACTCCGGTGAGGTCGAAGCTGTCATTTTTACGCATCCGGCAGTTCGGGAAGCCGCGGTCTTCGGAATACCTGACCCAAAGTGGGGCGAGCTGGTGATGGCTTGCGTCGTGCTTAAGCCAGGAACGGTGCTCAGCGTAGATGACTTGGTAGCTTTCTGCCGACGCTCTCTCGCCAATTACAAAGTTCCACGCCGCATCGAGTTCTCGGATGATGAGCTACCGAAAAGCGGCTCCGGCAAAATACTGAAGAGGATTTTGCGCGAGCGATTTTGGGCACACGCAGAGCGGGCCGTCAGTTGAACTACGCGCCGACTGTGAGCACATGTACATTCGCCTTAATGTCGACACGGACCTCGTGACACAGAAGCGCGGGAGTGTCATGACCCCTTTTCATTTCAACCATCGCACGCACGATTAGTTCGTTGGAAGGGCGCCAGAATTGCGCAAAATCGATAGTGAGAACCGAGTCTCGAAGGCTTCCAGCGATGGAAGAGTGCAGCAATGAACTCCAATCTTTCCGATCCCGCGTTTTGGAGTCGATTCCAGTTCGGCTTCACGTTGACCTATCACTACCTCTTCCCCCAGCTCACCATGGGATTGGCTTGGTTCCTGGTGTATTGGAAATGGCGCGCCTTGAGAACGGGTGACGAAAAGTACAACCACGCCGTTCGCTTCTGGGCCAAGATTTTCGGTCTCAACTTTGCCGTTGGAGTCGTCACCGGCATTCCCATGGAATTTCAGTTCGGAACGAACTGGGCAGGGTTTACCCGGTATGCCGGCGGGGTGATCGGACAAACCCTAGCCATGGAGGGAATGTTCGCTTTCTTTCTGGAGAGCGCCTTTATTGGCGCGCTTATCTGGGGCGAGAAGCGGTTGGGACCTCGGTATCACTTCCTGGCTGCGGTGGGAGTAGCGCTGGGAAGTTGGCTTTCCGGCTATTTCATCTTGGTTACCAATGCTTTCATGCAACATCCCGTCGGGTACAAAGTTGGCGCCGACGGCTTACTCGGCATCAGCAGTCTTAGCGCCTATCTGTTGAATCCTTGGGCTTGGGTGGAATTCGCCCACAACCAAATGGCGGCGCTCGTAACGGGGTCGTTTGTGGTGGCGGCGGTCGGAGCCTTTTATAGTCTGCGGGAGCAGCATCCGAAGCAGTCCCAACTCTATCTTCGTGCCGGAGTCTCCGCTGGTCTCATCGCATCCCTTCTGGTCGCGTTTCCCACCGGTGATCAGCAGGCCAAGATGGTTGGGCGTCACCAACCTGTAACGCTCGCCGCAATGGAAGGCAGGTTCCAGGGCGGTTCTATGGCAGGGGTTGCCATAATCGGACAGCCCAATGTCGCCGCGCAGCGGCTCGACAACCCCATCGAGGTTCCCGGCGCACTCAGCTTCCTCGCCTACGGCACTTTTCAAAGCTATGTACACGGATTGGATGAGTATCCTGCGGACGCATGGCCCGACAATATCGAGCTCCTGTACTACTCCTTTCACCTGATGATCACGCTAGGGACGATCTTCATCCTTCTCATGGCGTTTGCCACCTTCCAGAATTGGCGCGGCCGGCTGCAATCCAGCACATGGCTGCTTTGGGTGTTGATGCTCGCATTTCCATTCCCCTACATCGCTAATACGGTTGGCTGGATGACAGCGGAGCTGGGACGTCAACCCTGGCTGGCCTATGGCCTCTTTCACACCCGCGACGGCTATAGCAAGGTCGTAAGTAACGGCAATACGATCTTCACCTTGATTGGCTTCATCGGCCTTTACTTCGTTCTCGGCCTGCTTTTTCTCTTCCTGGTTGGTCGCGAGATTGCCCACGCTCCGGACGGAGAACCAGCGGTCGACAGCCGTGCAAGAGTGGTCACAGGGCGGGTAAAGGAGCAAGTCGTCGCATGATCGCCGCATGGTACGCCATCGTCAGCCTGATGCCTATTATTTACGTAGTCCTGGACGGGCGTAATTTCGGTGCTGGGTTGCTCTTCGCCGTTATTGCCAAAACGCCTGAGGAGCGAAGGCAGGTGATTGCCGCGATTGGCCCGCTTTGGTCATGGCACGAAGTTTGGCTCGTAGCTTTTGGCGGCGTTTTGGTCGCGGTATTTCCCAAGATCATGGCCTCTGCCTTCGCCGGCTATTACCTCGCGCTCTTCTTGATCTTATGGTGCCTGATCCTGCGCGGGATCTCTATCGAAGTTGGCGGCCATATCAACGATCGCCTATGGCAGGGATTTTGGGATTTTGTTTTTGTGTTCGCTAATGTTCTTCTCGCCGTTCTATTCGGCGCGGCGGCCGGAAACCTGGCGCGGGGTGTTCCGCTCGATGGCAATGGCAACTTCTCAATGCCATTCTTCACTGATTTCACACCTCGCGGGCATGTCGGCCTGCTCGACTGGTACACCGTGTCGGTCGCTATCTTCGCGGTGGTCATTCTGACAGCACATGGCGCTACCTATCTCACTCTGAAGACAGGAGGCCCTGTGCGTGACCGTAGCGCGATTTACGCAAAATATTTATGGGCACTCGTTGCCCCGGTTTTGCTCATCATCACGGTTGAGTCGCTGGAGGTTCGCCCCGACCTGTTTGGGCAAGCGATTTCCAATCCTATTTGCTGGTTGGGATTGCTCGTCATAATCGCGTCGACGACCACTCTAATCTCGGGTCTGCAGACTGGCCGTGAACTGCGAGCTTTCCTGGCATCGACTTTTCTACTCGCCGGCTTATTGATCACCGGCAGCGCCGCCATTTTTCCGGTCATGCTCTATTCGACGCTCTCGCCTCAGGATTCGTTGACGGCCAATAGCGTCGCCGCGCCCCACAACTCTTTGCTCCTCGCCTCAGCCTGGTGGCCGATAGGTTTCGTACTTGCGACCCTCTATTTCGTTTTCATCTCGCGACGCTACGCCGGAAAAATCAGCGTGAACCCCGATAACGAAGGCTTTTACTAGAGGCCTGCCCGGACCATGGCTGGACGCTACCGGGAGATAACCGCTCCGATCGCATTCCCACTTTAGATATTTACCGACTTCCATGCCGTCCACCTCCTCCGGCGCGCTCGAACCGTCTCAATCAGCAATGCGCAACTGGCATGCCGAACGGAAGCGGGGCTCTAATTCGTTGAGACTCCTTGGCGATCTCGAAAGCTTGACGTGTCTAAACTGTCGAAATGTCGGCAGTTGTCGACGACTGTCGACAGCAGGGCATACTATGCAAACCTAGCAAGTCCCATCTTTTCTGATGAGTAGCGCTCACATCGCCAGCCTCCGAGGTTGGCTAACGAGTTGCTCTATTCAGAACGAGAGGTTGATTAACACGCAAGCGGCCCTACCCCCTGCCTGGTTGTCATACCTCTATTGGTGTGGAGGAAAAGGCGTCCTGGAATCACATAGAAAATTGCGTTCCGCATTCTTATCAGCCGCTTGCCTCTATTTCGTGACGGTAATGGCAACGTTCTCAATCGCGGCAACCAGGTCACCCGCAAAAGGCCATAGGGTGAAGATCACGGGCCCGATTGTTGTACGCGAAGGCGACGTGGTGCAGATCCTGAACTGGAAGGACGGCTCGGTCCATGGCTTTACAATCACAGACAGAACCACAATCAGATGCGACCAAGGGTTCCCTCATGGCAAAACAGCTATGGATGCCTCGGCATTGGTGCCAGCCTTGACCGTTGAAGTAGAAGCGATGAGCAATCCCGAAAATATGGCTGAAGCCAAAACGATTAGCTTCAACCCTGACCCATTCGCGGCCGCCGCAGCACAGGAGAAGCAGACTCGGGATTCGTGCAGTTGCAGGCCGGATCGTTTCATTTTGTCATGGCTATTACCCTAGAGCGTATTTCATAAACAGTGTCTCAACGTAATCCAGAAGCAGGCGATGTAGAAGAAGGCGCGATAGGTGGCGAGCAGATGTTCGTGCCTGACCAGCAATCTGCGGAATTGACCAAACCAGGCATTGGTTCGTTCCACGATCCAGCGGCGCTTGTAGCGTCGCAGTCGGCGGCCATCTTCGTAGCGCCGTTCTTTGTTGTTCTTCCGGTAGGGCGCGATCAACTCGATACCACGCTTCCTCAAACGCTGGCGGAGTGGATCGGAGTCGTAGCCGCGATCGGCGATCACCCGCTTCGGCTTTTGCCGCGGACGGCCCTGCGGTCGCGGTACGCGGACTTCCGAGAGCGTGGCTTCCGCAAGCTTAACTTCTGCCGGAGAGGCACTTTCCAGCCGAACTCCCAACGGAAGACCTTGACCGTCGACCAGTACCATCCACTTCGTGCCCTTGCCCCGCTTGGTTTTACCCACGGCAGCGCCCCCTTTTTCGCCGGAGCGAAACTGCCGTCCAGGAAGGTCTCGTCCCACTTCAGCAGACCCTCGCCGTCGAGCGCTCCCAGCAACGCGCGCCAAGCATCCAGCCACACGTCTTCCTCTTCCCACTGCTTGAGCCGACGCCAGCAGGTGGAAGGCGAGGGGAACTCGTCAGGCAGAAAACGCCACGCTGCGCCGGTTTGCAGAATCCACAGAATGCCCTCAAAACATGCCCGGTTCGACGCCCACGGCCGTCCACGGTTGTCCTTTCGCCGCCGGGCTCGGGCAACAACGGCTCGATCAACAGCCACTGTTCGTCGGTCAACAGCCTCTGCGGTTTCTTCATGGCAGTAGCACATCAGCCAACCTGCCTCACACGTAAGTACCCGTCGTGAGGCCGAACCTATTTATGAAACACGCTCTAGTAAGCTGCAGATCGAGGCTATGATCACCTTTCAGCACCTTCCTAAGCCTTGCGTTCACATTAGGGATACAGTTGATCGGCGGCAGCACGACAAGGTAGCGTCCTGGATTGTTTGATGCCCACCACCCGGGCGTTATGCCGTACAACTTTTTGTGGGGCCAGAAGCGGTTGCAAATCATATATTCCTTAGCTTTGCTAAGCTAGCAGATGTCACTCAGACATATTCAGCGTACTGTTTTCTGTGGATCTTGCGCGTCGACCAGCCGGGTGACAATAGCAAACAAGATGCTAACCGATACTCCACACATCAACACTCCCGTCATACTTTCCAGCGGCCCCAAGAGTCGCCACTTAGATGGGAGGATCACATCACCATATCCCACCGTCGAATAGGTGCTTCCCGAGAAGTAAACGGCGAGCTCCCACGATGGGAAGCAACGCAAACGGTAGAAGCCTGCCCACAAAAGAATCACTAGTCCGTGTAGAACGATCATTGCCACCGTCGTTTGCACTACCAGCGCGGCCGCGCGGATGGAGCCGAACGTGTAAATACCCCGGGCCAAAACGCGTTTGAGCCACTCGATGAGCGCAGCTACGCCGGCACACTGCAACCATAGCGTGAGAATTAACAGGAGGACGGCTGCGGCAGTTTGATCAAAAAGAGTCATCGCGAACAAACTTTCACAACCAGGCGACTAGTCCGGACGAGGTACTTGGGACAGTGTTCCTGAAGTCGTGGGCAGAACGTAACGGAGGCCCACGTAAACCATACTCAAATGCGCATTCTTGGGCGTCCCGGGAGCTACATACCAGGGAGCGCGCGTCAAATAGGAATACTGTGTGTAAGCCTGCAGCGCTCCGTGCCTGGGATTCTTCCAGAAGGTACTGATCCAATCAAACGTAGCTTGCTGGATGGTCCGATTATTGGTGTTGGGGGAGCCAGGTCCGCCAAATCCGATGATTGTTCCGGGTTTCATAGCATCGGTAGTGTCGGGAAAGAAGTTCTGTCCGAAATAGTCGGCACCGTAGTAAACGGCAAACGCCTGTTTTAGGGTCGCTCTCCACTCGAGACCCGCAGAGCCGGCTCCAGCGTGCACCATGGAGAGGTTGACGTCGTTACCGGCTAGGTTTGGGCGTACCACCAGTTGCGGCCCGGTTGCCACCAGGTAGTGAGCGCCACCGTCGCTCCAGAAGACGTTGGCGAGAAGCACGAGTTTCGGGAGCAATTGATAGTTGGCGGCGATCTGGCCGCCACCGCCGATAACGCTGTGCGTTCTGAACCCGGTTGATCCGACCGGCATCACCGCAGCATGCGCGCCGGTAGCGAAGCCGGTAAGTTCGGCATGGAAATGCCGACCAGAGAAATCTCTGTCGTAGGTGACTTTGGAGAGAATGTCGGGCATGAGATTGGCTGCGCCAGGATTGTTATTGTTGTCAAACTGTGAACCAATAGAAGCGAAACCCATCGGCAGTGCAACGTAGGTACCAATATATTGATTGGGGTCTTCGATGCCGACCCCCATGGCCCAGTGTTCGTTGGGGTGATAGGCGGCCCGGAACTCGGCAGCTCGCGTGTAAGGCACTCCTACCATCAGGTTTTGATCCTCGTTATAGGTGAGCGCCAAATCGTTGGGCATGGGGCCGAGGCCCTTGCGGTTGGGCGTCAGCCAACTCCAGGTTTGACCGCCTAGAAACTCCCATCTTCCGCGCTTCACGTCCGCGAAGTAGAGTCGCAGCCGCTGGGTCGTGCTGTTTACAGTTTGGTAGACATTAGGAGCGTCGTTGCCGCTGAAATCGGTTTCGAGGTAGGCGGTGATCTGGTTGCCTCCGAAATTGCCGGCGAACTTCACGTTGAATCGAGAGTATTGTGCCGTGCTACGAAATTCCGTGACCTGTCCCTGAGCCGTGTTGCTGTACGGTATGGATCCGAATGCCGTTGCAATGTTGTTCCCGGTGTTGGTGGTGCGGAATATGTTCTCGAAATCGACGAAGCCGCCGATCTCCATAACCGCGTTATTAAATTGGAAAGAGCCCGTGGGCGTTTTCCCTTCGTTCCCGGTTTGTTGGGCAGGATGCGCGGACGGTTGCCCGGCGCTTGCCGTGTCATATGCGCCTGTCGCGCCAAGCCCAGGTGAGGCCAAATCATAGGTTCTGTCAACCGGAGCCTGGCCGTCCGTAGCCAAAGTCATCGCAACAGCTTTCGATTGCGTCTTCAAGGTTTGGATTTCCGCCTGTTGTGCGGCCACTTGCTTTTGCGTTTGCGAGAGAGCCTCGCGCAGGGCCTGCACCTCGAAAGCCAGGCCCGTAACGCTGGCAGGTACGGAGCCAGTATTCTGCCCCTCGGCTTGTGCCCATGTGATGCCGGGCAGCAGCAGGCAGGCAAGTAAGATGTTGGTGGCCTTCATATGCGCAGCTTCGCCGTTACGCCTTTTTCCCTTTAGGTCCCGTCTCACGTAGAAACCCACTTATCAGAATCGCGATAACGATGCTGGCCATCCAGAACAGTCCACTGTCACGGAAATGAGTGACATGGTTATTCGTAGCGGTAATGCCTTTGCCCAGAGCATCGGCGAAAATTGGCCCGATCAGTGCAGTGACGCCGAAGGTCAGGAAGTTGATCCCGCCAGTAGCGCTCCCTTTAACCTCGTCGGGATTTACTTCTTTAACGATGGTGTACGGAATCATCGCCGCGCCGGAGAAGATTCCAAAGAGTAAGCAACCTATCACTGCAGGCTCGTGAGTCTTACTAAAACTGATCAACGCAGCAGATAACAGCATTCCGACCGCGCCTCCGATCAGCACGGGCTTGCGACGGCCGACCCGGTCGGCGAGCCAGCCAAGCACAGGACAACCGATCACCCAGCCCAGGGGAACAAGCGAGCCTGTGACTACCGCGTCGTGAAAACTGAACATCCTGTCGCGCTGAAAGAAGGCGACGCCCCACGTCATGTCACCGATGGTCGTCGGCACAAACAGAAGTCCTGCGACGGCCCCGCATAGGTAGGACTGTGGGTTGCTAAATACGACCTTGTAAGGAGTAAGCAATGACGCCCAGCCCGAAGCTGCCGTTTGTGGGCGGGTTTCAGAAGGAGCAATCAGAAACAACAACACACCAACTGCGAGGCTCGCAAT
The DNA here is from genome assembly GCA_963772895.1 of uncultured Acidobacteriaceae bacterium. Classification (GTDB taxonomy): domain Bacteria; phylum Acidobacteriota; class Terriglobia; order Terriglobales; family Acidobacteriaceae; genus Bog-257. The sequence goes on along the minus strand of CAVYZB010000008.1, from coordinate 345,630 downwards.
ACCGAGCCAGTGCCAGACCGTCTGCCATCCGAGGCCTCCTTCGAGCGAAGGTCCCACGACGAATTGACCTGCCGAGCCACCCAGCATCCCGACGCATTGAGTAATGCCTATGGCGGTAGCCAGCCAGCGAGCCGAAAAACCATGCACGGCAAGGTAGACTGCACCCGTGAAGGCAAAAGCCGAACCTGCGCCCTGAAGCAGTCTCCCGGCATAACCCGCGTCGATGGTTCCGATGCTGAACACCAAACATCCAACCGCCAAAATGAAAATGCCGACCGGCACAGCCTTCTTGGCACCTAGTCGGTCGAGCGCCGCGCCAGCGATGAGACTGGTGACGGAGTAGGTGTAGTAGTAGGTGCCGAGAATCGCGCTGACGCCAACGGCGGTCATTCCGAAAGCCCGCGTGAGCTCGGGGATCATGACCGCTGGCGCGGACCTCGACGCATATTCGAGAAAATAGAAACACATGGCGAGCCCCCAGGCGATCTGGAAGGCTCGCGTCCGCGAGGTACTGGCTGCTTCCGGCACGGCAGCGGTCGTGATTGGTGTTGTTGTCATCGCACTCCTTAACTTCGACTAACGAAACAGGTTGGTTTTGGCGAGATCGATGACTTCGTCACCACGCCCACTGAGAACGGCTCTCAGCATGTACAGGCTGAAACCCTTTGCCTCTTCTACGGTGATCGTCGGCGGCATCGAGAGCTCCTGGCGAGCGACCGCAACCTCGACTAATGCCGGGCCGTCGTAGGCAAGCGCTTGCGCAATTGCGGGTTCAACCTGGTCCGCTGTTTCGGCCTTCAATCCCAGCAGTCCCGCCCCCTCCGCAATTTTTGCGAAGTCCGGATTGCGCAGATCGGTGGTGAAGTCCAGCACTCCGGCCGCCTTCATCTCCAGCTCGACAAAGGCCAGTGCGTCGTTCCTGTACACGATCACCTTCACCGGCAATTCGTGTTGCCTCAAGGTCAGCAGATCGCCCATGAGCATTGCGATTCCACCATCGCCCGACATCGCAATTACTTGCCGGTCAGGATGGGTGACCTGGGCGCCGATCGCTTGCGGAAGCGCATTTGCCATCGAGCCATGGTTGAAGGAACCGAGTAGTCGGCGCTTGCCGTTCATAGTGAGATAGCGCGCGGCCCACATCGTGGGACTTCCCACATCACAGCTAAAAACAGCGTCTTTGGCGGCGAGTTGATCGAGCACGCGCGTTAGATATTGCGGGTGGATAGGCTTCTGACCAGCCTTCCCAGTTGCGAGCTCTTCCAGGCCTTTGCGCGTCTTGCGATAGTGCGCAACGGATTCCTTCAAATGCGTTTCGGATGAGTTCTGCTTCAGCTTCGGCAGCAGGGCCCGAAGCGTGCTCTTGGTGTCGCCAACGAAGCCAAAGTCAACCCTGCTGCGGCGGCCGATCTGTTCTCCGCGCAGGTCGATTTGAACGATAGTTGCGTCCTTGGGATAGAACGGCTGATAGGGAAAGTCCGTTCCAAGCATTACCAGTACATCGCAATTCATCATGGCGAAGTAGCCGGAAGAGAATCCGAGCAGGCCGGTCAAGCCCGACGTCGAACGGATTGTCGTACTCGATAAACTCCTTGCCACGCAAAGCGTGCACGATAGGCGCCTGTAGCTTGCCAGCGAATTCGATCAACTCGGCGTGAGCTCCCGCACAGCCTGCGCCACCCAAGATGGTGACCTTTTTTGAGCGATTCAGGAGGTCCGCAAGGATGTTAAGTTCTTCTTCGGAGGGACAGACCGTGGGCGACGGCTCGTGGTAATGCACCCGCGGGCTATGTACGAGCGCCTCTTTCATGGCAATATCACCGGGCAGAGCGATAACGGAAACGCCCCGCTTGGAGATCGCGGTCTGCATGGCGATTTCGAGCACCCGCGGCATTTGGCTGACCTCTGAAACCAGCTCACTGTAGTGACTGCACTGCGCGAAGAGATGTTCGGGATGCGTTTCCTGGAAGTAGTTGCTGCCCAGTTCGCCGCTGGGAATTTGTGCTGCAATCGCAAGTACAGGAACACGGTTGCGGTGGCAATCGTAAAGGCCATTGATCAAGTGCAGATTTCCCGGACCGCAGCTCCCGGCGCACACCGCCAAACTTCCGGTCAGGTGCGCTTCCGCGCCCGCGGCAAAAGCTGCCGTCTCCTCATGTCGTACATGGATCCATTCAATGTCCTTTCTTACGCGAATCGAGTCTGTGATGCCGTTGAGGGAGTCGCCTGAAAGGCCATAGATTCTGCTAACTCCAGCTTCAGCGAGGACCTCGGTCACGAGATCCGCTACTCTCTTGTTGCTCATACTTAAGACACTCCTTTTCGTGATATTTAGACATTTGTCAGAAGGCCTAACTGCGACGAGGACGGGACGAGGGTTGGCGGAGACCCGCCACGCAGAACCGCGTCCACATTGTCCAGGGCCAGCATGCCCATCGCTGTACGGGTTTCGATCGTGGCGCTGCCGATATGCGGTAATAGAAATGTATTTTTGAGTGAAAGATATTCCGGGTGAAGTTGTGGCTCGCCTTCAAATACGTCGAGTCCCGCAGCAGCGATCCGCCCCGTCTTGAGAGCGGCGATGAGGTCATCGTCGACCACCAATCCGCCGCGAGCGGTATTTACCACGATGGCTCCGGGGGGCAGAAGGCTTATGGCTTTGGAGTTCAAGAAATGGTGGGTCTGAGGAGTCTCCGGCGCGTGCAGGCTCAAGAACTGGCTTACGCGAAGCAGATCCGATGGATTCTCATGATAGACAGCGTCGCCTGCGATTTCCGCAGGTAACCCCGAAGTGTCGTAATAGTGAATCTTCATTCCGAATCCTCGCGCTCGACGCGCCACGGCCTGTCCCACGCGCCCCATTCCCAAAATGCCGAGGACTTTGCCACCGACTTGCCATCCCAAGAGCATGTCGGGGCTCAGGGGCTTCCACGCTCCGGTTCGAACCAGTTCCTGAGCTTCGTAAGCGCGACGCGAAGCACCCAGCAAAAGCAGCATGGCGATGTCGGCTGTTGCTTCATGGTTGACACCGGGGGTGTAGGCGACCGCAATTTTCCTGCGAGCGGCGGCGTCCAGATCGATGTGGTCAAAACCCACCCCGTACGAGGCGATGATTTTGACTGTGGGCGAAACATTCTGGAAAAACCCAGAGTCCAACCGGTCTGCCAGCGTAATAAGCAGGGCGTCGGCTCCTTCGGCTGCGGAAAGCAGTTTCTGCTGGCTAAAAGGAAAATGGTTCGGGTTTCGGCGCGGGTTGTAATCGCGGTCGATACGGTCTTCAATTTCCCTCGTATAACGGCTGGTTACTACCAGAATGGGTTTAGCCATACCCAACATCTCCTTTCACACGACGACCGGCCAATCGGTCGGTCACTCCTTGCCAACTGCAATTTCCCTTCCACGACATTTGCAGCAGAAGACTCTTGTATTTCGCAGGTGTGTGAGCATCGGATCGGCCCCTTGGCGCCCGAGTAAGCGCCAACATTCTGGCGAGTGCTGCAGGTGCTGGCGCGCTGGCACTTGCAGCCTCGTCGGCGCAATCGCACTGCAGGTTTAGCGGATTCTTTAGTCAGCAGGGAGACAAACGAAGTAGTTAAGAGCTGTAAGTTCAGCTTATGACAGGAAGGGAGCTACGCTGGCTCATGCTATGACATTCGTGAGTCCCGCAAAGATCTTTGCGCCAACGTCAACGCCTGCCCACTCGATTTGATACTGCATGAAGGGCTAGCATAGCTGCCGATCCCCGTCGATAATGTGTGGCCGAAGTATTTGAACCGCTATGCAAGGTAATTGTTCTTTCTCTTCGGTGTCGACTGGCGAGCTCTTCGGTGTCAACTGGCGAACCCTTCGGTGTCAACTGGCTAGGGATTGCAAGTCAAAGGGCACTCGCGAAGGCGATGGAAGACCGGCATCGTCTTCACGACCCGGACGCACAATGCCGAGCTTCTTCATTCGGAACTGCAGGGTCGACCGATTCATTCCGAGTCGCGCAGCAGCGCCGTTAAGCCCTCCGACAACCCACTTGACCTCTTTCAAAGTTCGTAGGATGTGGGCACGCTCGGCCTCTTCCAATGTTTGATGCGGTCCGGTATGCCCGTTATTTGGCACCGCGATCGTGCGATGATGAAGGTCGCGGACGGGCACTCGCAAGATAGGACCGGGGCACAGGATGACGGCTCGCTCGATCAGATTCTGTAGCTCGCGGATATTCCCAGGCCAGTCGTACTCACATAAGGCTCTCATTGTCTCAGGAGAGATGCTCTCATAATCCCTTTTCATGCGCTCGGCGAATTGCCTGGCGAAATGCCACACCAGCAGAGGAATGTCCTCGCGACGCTCTCGCAACGATGGAAGTTGAACAGGAAAGACATTCAATCGGTAAAAAAGATCGGAGCGGAATCGCTGCTCCTCGACCAGGGCGGCCAGATTACGATTGGTCGCGGCGATAAGCCGGGCGTCAGTGCGTAACGTACGCGCGCTCCCCAGGCGTTCAAATTCCCGCTCTTGGAGCACGCGGAGCAGTTTCGGCTGGAGCTCCAGAGGAATCTCGCCGATCTCATCCAAGAACGCCGTGCCATGGTTCGCAACTTCGAATCGGCCGATGCGCTGACCGACAGCTCCCGTAAAGGCGCCCCTTTCGTGCCCGAAAAGTTCGCTCTCCAGCAGCCCGGTTGGAATAGCGGCGCAATTTAGCTTCACAAACGCACTCTTGCGGCGAGAACTGAGTTCATGAATTGCGCGCGCGATCAACTCCTTACCAGTGCCCGTCTCGCCATAAATCAATACCGTCGAGTCGGTCGGAGCAACCATCCTGATCTCACTTAGCACCATACGTAGCGCGTTGCTATGACCAATGATTCCATCGAAGTCCGGCTCCCCACCGACCTCTTCGTCGAAGAGGCATTCCAGCGAGAGGCCGTCCTTGATCTGAGCGGTTTCGGTTTGGCCACCCTTTCTGCCGAAACTTCTTCGCTCATCTTCCAAATACTGAAGCGAGGGACTACTGATAACACTTGTCTCGTCACCGCGCACAGGTATATATGGATAATCATTCGAATTCATTGTGTTCCCCCCAACTGCAAGTTGCTCAGATCCCGAAGCGGAATTCGGTCACTTTCGTCGTGTCCCACCTCACGAATGATTTCCTCGCGGTGGTTACCTCGTCTTCAGCGCTTACGCCTTTTGTTTCGGCGCTTCTCGGCCGCGACCCAGTCGCGGATGTATGCCGGACAATTCTCGAGCGTTACGCTGTCTGCTTCGCTACGCGCCAAGAACCGAATCGCTGATTGATCGACCAGTGTCAGATCTTTCATATCCAGAATGAGGTTATGACCGCTTACTTCTAAACCCATAAGCCGTTTCAACTCTTCCAGATTCTCCCCTTCAATTCGACCAATTAAAGTAAGAATTACAGACTCGTCTTTGGTCGATCTAAGAATCTTCAACATGGGGTTCAGCCTTTCTCTCAACTCACGATCGTTTGCTATGTCCCAATGCTGCAATGCGGCCACCATTTGGCAGCGCATTGAGAGTAAAGGAGTTGCAGGAGTTATGAACTTACTAAGAATCGTAAATCTACGACCTTCGTAAAGGAGGGGCTGTGAGAATTCATTCTGCCCAGTGTGAGCCGGAGCGTGGATATGTCTGACTCTCCCATCAGGCAGCAGCAAAGTAGCGCTCCGTTTTCTCTGGTCTAACTCTCTGCTGAGGCCTGTTTGCGTTATTGCTGCCGTAAAATCTCTCCTGCTTACCCATGCGTTGCCGTATGGCAACTCTCGCATGAGTCTACGTGCCCGACAAGCTCACTTGGAGGGGCTGTGCCCATCATTTTGTGTAGGTGAGATCAATAGAATTTGGGTAGGCGAGGTAACCAAAATAAGGTAGCGCCAGATACTTTTGGGGTCAGGAAAACAGTGCCTCGGGTGGAGGTTACTTCACCCTGTCTCGCGTGCCGATGCGCTTCCATCCAAAAAGGCGAGCGTCGACCGAGTACCCCCCTGGTCCGAGAAGGGCCAGCGCAACGCCGAGAGTTCCCATCAGGACAGAGCTGGAGGAGTTGGCTGGTTCAATGAATGCATGCCGGAAGGCAACGACCGCCAGTAGTGTGCCGGCGATTGGGGTCCACAAACCGGCCATAAGCAGTATTCCGACACCGACCATGAGCACATCGGGGATAGCCGTCCCCAAAGCGGGAAAGCCCAGCAATGGAGTCAAACCTTTGGAGATCAATACGATACCAGGCGCTAACCGGAGCAGGAGAAGACCGATTCCGGGAGCACCACGAGCGAATGTGGAGAAGAGTCGGCGCACAGACGCATAAACTACAGCGTCAAAGACTTGAGCGACAACCCCAAAAGAATCGCGCGGATCACTCTTTTTGCGTGGCTTTCTACACCTTCTAGACCTTTATGATTCCGCGCCTCAGTCCGATCATGACAGCGTTGGTGCGGTCTTTGGCACCCAATTTGGAAAGGATATTTTGCACCTGACTCTTGACGGTTGCTTCGCTAAGGGACAGCTGAGTGGCAATCTCCTTGTTCGCATTGCCTTCGGCAATCGAGCGCAGCACGCGCACTTCCGCCGGTGTGAGGGCATCCTCGCTGGCGTGTTCTGCAAGCTCGTAGGAGGCCTCGGGGGAAATGTACTTTTTCCCGGCGTGGACGGCTCGGATCGTGTCCAATAGTTCTTTATTCAGAGTATTCTTGAGCAGGTAAGCACGTGCGCCGGCTTTGATCGCGCGAAGGATTTGCACATCACCAGCATATGTCGTCAGAACAATTATTCGAGCCTCGGGAAACTCACCGCGAATCGCGATCAACGCATCGAGGCCGTTCATTTCCGGCAACTGGAGATCCATCAATGTGACGTCCGGATGGTGTGTTCGAAACTGTTGAATTGCTTCACGCCCGTTCGATGCTTGGGAGATGATGCTCATGTCCGACTGGCTGCTGACCAGCGCCGAGACTCCTTCGCGAAGGAGGGGATGGTCGTCAACCACAAGAATCCGTAACCGGCTGGCAACATCACTCATCGCTTTCTCTCCTTGTCTTTCCTAAGAAACCTTTCCCCGAGCCAGTACCCGCGAGATGGCGAGTATGCATGGACTGCGGGAATGATCAGCTCCACCTCGGTCCCTGAATCCCGTTCGCTCCACACGGTGAGCTTTCCACCTAGAAGCTTTGCCCGCTCTCGCATACCTCGCAAACCATAGTGTCCTTCGGGCCCATCATCACCGAGAACTTTCGGGTCAACGCCTTTTCCGTCGTCGCGCAAGCGCAATCGGAGCTGCCGCTCGTCATACCGAATTTCCAGTTCGATATGTTGCGCGTCTGCGTGCCGAAAAGCGTTTCGTAAGGCCTCGCCAGCAATCCTGTAGACTTCGTCCCGCAAGATTGGCTGAAGATCGCGGGGCGCACCTTCCACGTCAACATGAAATGCCGCAGCACTTGCCTTGTGGTTCGTTTCATCAACTGCAAGCTCTTGTCCGAGCGCGTTCAAGGCAAGAGGGAGGTCGTTTGTCACTGTCACAGACGACCGCAAATCCTGCACCGCGTCGCGACCCTCCCTGATCGCCTCAATAGCCTGATCGATGGCACTGCCTAGTTTTTGCTTGCCTTGCTGCGGACGCGCCGGAAGGAGGTCGAAGACCACCTGCAGATGTAACAGGAGTCCTTGAAAGCTCTGTAGCAGAGTGTCGTGCAACTCGCGCGCGATGCGTGTCCTCTCGCTCACCCGCTCTTCCAAACGCATGCCGTATTGTCGTGCCAGCTGCCGGACCCGTAGCAGGTACAGCATGTAGAGAAATGCCAGTGCACTAACAACGCAAAGCCCGATGAACCACCCGGTCTGGTAATAAGCGGGGAGGATGATGAATTCCGTGGTGGCAACTGCGTCGGACCAGTCGCCGTTGGTATCTGACGCTTCAACGCTGAAGTGATAAGAACCAGGCGGAAGGTTGCGATAGGTAACGGGCGTGGCTGCCGCCGCTTCGTGCCAGTCCTTGTCGGTTTCCTGCAGCTTGTAACGGAATCGGATGGCCTCAGGATCGGAGAGGCTCACCGCGCTGTAGCTGACCTGCACGCTTGATGTGTGAGCTGGTAGAGAGAGGCCAGGGGTGGGCGCATAGCTCTTATCGTCGGCGGCGACCGACTGGATAGTGATGGGGGGCGAAGCTGCCTTCTTTTCAGAGTAAACTGCTGGATCGAGCCACACCACTCCGTTGCGGAAGGTAAACCACAGTCGCCCATCGGTGCCTTCGATCGCGGTCGGAAGCGGGCGCAGCTGGGCTGCAATACCTGGAAGTCCCTCGCGTCTGCCGAAGTGGTCGCCCTTGACCCGATAGTTTGAGTCTCTCAAGGCCGCGGAGATTTCCGCCTTACGGACATGGAAAATCCCGGAAATCGCGTTGAGCCATAGATCTCCATTGGCTGTTTCCACGATTCCAGAGATTCCGCGCAGCCATTCGTCATTCACAGCAGCGATGTTGTGGAAGCGTCCCTGGTCAAACTGCTCTAGCCCAAATTCACCCCCGATCCAAATCTCTGATCCTCGTCCGTGGATCGCCATGATGTTGCCCACTTGAAGACCATCGCTCGGACCAAATACCCGAACCCGACCGCCGTCCAAAACCGCCAGCTGACTGTTCGGATAGCCGAACCAAATGCGGCCCAGACGATCGGTAAATTCGATCAGCACCTCGCTTGGGTTTGGGAGGTCGTCGCGGCCACCGTACGGTGTCCAAATGCCATCGGCCCACCGGTAGAAACCGTGGCGGCCTAGGGAGACCCATATTCCTCCTTGTTCATCCTGGGTAATCGTCTGCAGGAAAGGAAACTGGTTCGCTATTTCCCGAGGAAGGTTCACGCGAACGAAATCGTGTCCGACAAGATGCCAGAGACAACCTTCCCCGGAGAACCAGAACGTTCTGTCAGGTGCGCGGTAGGCGAATGACGATATCACCTGCGGGAGGCGACGCTGGGCTTTGCCGCCCGAGATGTAATAAAGATCCGCTTTCCCGGGAGCGCCAGTGGTGGCGGAGCTGCTCCACACCGCTCCGTTCTCATCAGCGGCCAGGGCAAAATCCACATTCCCCAACGCTTCTTTCGGGAACTCCTGTCTGTTCAGCAGGCTGTAGGAGAATCGATAAACACCATTGGGATCGCCAAACCAAATATTTCCTTCGCGATCGACCAGCCGTGCCGCCCAAAAAGGGTTGATGTCATAGGTTTCAGAACCAGCCGGGGACCCGCTGTTCAAGGCACCACGAAGCCTCTCTTTTGGAAGGCGCGTCACAATGGGCTTATCGTCGTACGTGATCCAAAGGCTGTTGTTTCGGTCAAGAAATCGTAGGGTGTCTTTCGTGAGCACCGGGTAGGCAACCGGTTTTTTGTCAGCACCCTCGCTGGAGTCGGACATCGGCGGGGCTGCGGGGCCGGTCATGACGGCTCGATCCGCGTCCAACAGGAACCCCTCCACTGGCAGATTTCTCCCAGCTGTTTTGAAGTGTCTGGTCCCCGGCAGAAGGTAGATGAGATCCATGGGGGCACCAAAACTCCCAGCCAATGCCCACAGTATCCCCTTTGGATCAGATCCAACCTGCGTAATGGGTCTGGCCGGAGCGTTCCATTCAACTCCGATATGCTGCCACCCCGAATGATCGAACCTCCACAGACCACTCGACGTGGCGGCCCATACAATTCCATCCCGATCCAGGGCAAAACTGTAGACACTTCCCGTTGAAGACGCGATCTCGCCTCCATAGTTTGTGACCCGCCCGTTGTTCAGGAAACTGAAGCCCCCATCCATGTAGCCTACCCAGAGGCCGCCAGACGGCGGTGCGAACAAGGAGTACACGTCATTGAAGAGGAGCCGATCCCCAAACGGCGACCTGAAAGGTTCGAATCGCGTTCCATCAAAGCGAAACAACCCATTAGGGCCACCCAGCCAGAGGTAACCGTCATTGGTCTGTGCTAAACACGCGACGTCTGCTGGAGCGCCCTCCTTGAAGGTCCAGGAGTTGAGGTCCACGTGCGAGCGAACTGATGGCGGTGTTTGCCCAAACAACAAAGGCCACTGATTGAAGGTGACGCCCAATAAGAGAAGAATCCAGCACAGCTGCGAGCCTGTGACGTGGGTTGAGCTTGCGAAGGCGTCGCAACTTCTAACGGGAACAAAGGCCCGCCCCTGTTTGTATGCTCTTCCCACAGCGCCCACATATTACTCCATTCCAAGTGAGGACAGGATGAGAGGCCGCTCCGAACTTATGTTCTGATTCCTCTGACTTTGCTTCAGCTAACAACGCGGCGGGAAACCGCATGTCTCGGCCGACCACCCTTCGTGCGCTCGACATATTCCAGTTGGCGTGGCAGCTCCGTTATTAGCCAAGCGCATTCTCTCAGTCGTGGACCAAGGTTCGATCTGTTCGGCTTCGGGAGGTTTAAGAACGGCGAATTTCGAAGGTTATTGGAGAAACCACGACCTTACGAAGCATCGAAGCATTCGTAAATTTCGAATCTCGTGACGGCGTTGAAGTCAGCTATCCGAGCGAAACGCTCAAAAACTAGACGTTCTTGAACCGGTACTTATTGATCTTAAGCGACTTGATCTTTGATTCCAGAGTAGTTGAAGGGATACCCAGCTTGGCAGCTGCGCCGGCCGCACCGGAGACCCGGCCTCCGGTTTCGGCCAGGGCGGCCTCGATGACCTCTTTTTCCTGAAGTGCCGGCTTCTTCGAGAGCGTCGGACTCGCTGATTGGAGCGAAGACGAAGTGCGGGAGAGCCAACTCTCGTCCACTGAAAAAATCGCTGTGTCACAGAGAACGACGGATCGTTCGATCACGTTTTGTAGCTCTCGAATGTTACCCGGCCAAGGGTACGCCTCAACCAACGCCAGAGTCTTCTTGTCGACGCAACTTATCTTCTTTCCGGCTTGCCGCGCAAATCGATCAATGAAGTACTCGACAAGCATGGGTATGTCCTCTCTCCGTGCCCGCAGAGGAGGAACTTCGATAGGAAAGACATTGAGCCGGTAAAACAGATCACTGCGAAACGTGCCGGTAGAGATCGCCGCCTGCAAATCGCGATTGGTGGCAGCAACCACCCGGACGTCGGTTCGAATTGCCTGGTTCCCGCCGACACGCTCAAATTCGCGCTCCTGCAGAACTCGTAGTAGCGCGATCTGCGTTTCCGCTGGAAGTTCGCCAATCTCGTCCAAAAAAATAGTGCCGCCTTCCGCGACTTCAAACTTGCCCAGGCGTCGTTGTAGCGCCCCAGTGAACGCTCCTTTTTCGTGACCGAACAATTCCGAGGCGATCAAGTCCCGTGGAATGGCGGCACAATTCACACTAACAAACGGGCGTGAACAGCGCTGCGAGCGGCGGTGGATAGCGCGAGCAACGAGTTCCTTGCCCGTTCCGGTCTCGCCTGTTATGAGTACCGTGGAGGCGGTTGGAGCGACTTTGGCAATCCGAGAGAGAACTGTTCGCAGGGGAGAAGACGAGCCAACAATCTCCTCGAACATCGATGCCTTGCTGATCTCTTCCCGAAGGGCGACGTTCTCCTGTTGCAGTTTCTCCTCGGCTCTCTTGCGTTCATCAATGTCGGTGCCAGCAGTATACCAGCGGGTAATGTGTCCCTTGTCGTCGCGCAACGGGTTATAACGAGCCAAAAACCATCGATAACTTCCGTCGCCTTTGCGGAATCGCATCTCCGTCTCGAAAGTAGAGCCAGTAGAGAGAGCGCGATCAAAACCATCGTTGACCCGTTGCCGGTCATCAGGATGAAAGAACTCACCACGATCAGATCTGTTTCGCCATTCTTCAAGGCTAAAGCCGAGGTAATCGAGCAAGACGCGGTTCGCATAAAGACGTTCGCCGTTCGGTCCAAATACCGCAACAAGTTGAGGTGTGAGGTCCAGCATTTGCCGGAATTCCATCTCACTTCTGCGCAGTTCCTCCTCTGCTCGTTTACGCTCAGTGACGTCGATCACAGTACCCACAAATTCAACGAGATCGCCAGACGTGCTCAGAACAGGATGACCTACGACGTGAATGTCCCTGACGGGGCCATCCAGATGCACGATGCGGTAGTCCGCCTCCCACTCTGCCTTCTCGCGGATAGCGGTCTCAATTAGCTCCCTGAAGCCGGGTTGGTCGTCGGGATGAATCCGCTGAAAGAAGTCTTCGAATCGGGGCAAACCATCCCGTGGATCAAAGCTCAGAACACGGTAGCATTCCTCCGACCAGTACCTGATGTCCTCGTCTGGACTCCATGCCCAACTGCCTGTCTTGCTGAGTCTCTGCGCTTCCGCCAGATAGGCCTCGCTTCGGCGCAGTTCCTCTTCCGCTCGTTTGACCGGCGTAACGTCAATCCCCGCGCCTACAAACTCGCGGTTACCGGATGCATCCCGTGATGCGTGCGCCAGAGCGTGGATGTGCTTGATACTTCCATCGGGCAGCAGCAAACGGTAGGCATGCTCGAACTGTGTCGCCCCCGCAGACGCACCATCGATGACCTTCTGGAACTCGGCGCGATCCTCGGGATGTACGCGCTGCGCGATGGACTCGATGGTTAACTTGACTGTGGGGTCATACTCGAAGATGCGATACGTTTCATCCGACCAGACAATCTCGCCGCTGTCAGGCTTCCACCCGAAACTTCCTGTGTGGCTGAGCCTTTGTGCTTCGGCCAGGTAGGCTTCGCGGCGCTGCAACTCCTGAGTCAATTGCTCTTGCTCAGTGATATCCATCCCTGTCCCAAGGAAACCCTGGAAAGTTCCTCCTCGTGTGACCGGAACACCCACGCAGCGCACGCTACGAATCTCTCCATCTCGCCGCACAATCCTTTTTGTGAAGTCGAATGCGCGATGATCGACCAACATCTTCGTAATTCCTTGTTTCATGAACGCGCGATCTTCCGGGTGTACAAGAGCCAAATATTCTTCTACTGTTGGCGGCTTGTCACTCGGATCAAGACCGTAGATCCGAAACAACTCGGAGGACCAGTACTCGAATCCAGCTGCGTTGAACGCCCAACTTCCCATGTGGGCAAGGCGCTGCCCCTCTGCGAGATAAAATTGGCTTTGCTGAAGCGCCTCCTCGGCGCGCTTGCGGTCCTCGATGTCGATGCTGGATCCATGCCACTTGACGATGTTTCCATGCTCGTCCCGCACGGCGACCTTGTGGTGCAGCATCCAGCGATACTCACCGTCTGCACGCCGCACGCGTGTTTCGAGTAAGAAAGGCTCACCGCTAGCCAGTGACGCGCGCCACTTTTGAACGATCCCTTCGACATCCTCGGGATGAATGTACTCGGTCCATCTCCAACCCAGCAGATCTTCCAACGAACGACCCACGTAGTCGAGCCACCCTTGATTGAAGAAGTCGAGGTATCCGTCAGGCAGAGCGGTGTGAATCAGGGCGGGGGTGGAGTCGATCAGGAGTCGAAGATCCGGAGACTGGCCTGCTCTTTGATCACCAAGCGGCGCCCCCAGTCCCATGCTCGGGATTTTAGACGTGCTCATGTTTCGCTGACCGACCGCACGTTCAGACTTGGCAGCGCCAACTTTATCACGGTTCGATGTGGCAGCTCGCAGCGGAGATGCAAAAGCCGACGAATGAGACCAGTCAAGGTCCCACATCCTTAAACACCTCTCTTCAGCGCCAATCGGCTGTCCGTGTGGTAGGCGGTTAGCAGCAGATTGTTTACCCCAAATTATGGTCGGGATATAACGCGTTCTCTTTCAAGAACATCAACGCACAGCTGATTCGGTCTAACAAATGCTGTGATGTGTACTGCGATCGTACGAATCGAAACCAGGAGTTTGACGTGTTGACCTTCCCCTTTCTCACCATGGTGATTCCAGCGGCGAAGCCGACATCTCCCCCGGAAGCTCCGGCGGACGAACGGCACGACGATGCAAAGCCAACCCCCAGGTGGAAGAACTACGGAACCCCGCTTCTGGTGCTTCTGCTGGCTGTCGCGGTCCTGGTGACGGTCACGCGCAATTGGAATTCGTGGGAAGGCGGGCATATCGAGCAAACCACCGACGACGCCTATGTTCGCGGCGACCTCACGCCATTAAGTACGAAGGTCGCCGGCATTGTCCGCAACGTCGACGTCTCCGATTACCAGCAGGTGCACAAAGGCGATCTCCTGGTTCAGCTCGAGGACAATGACTATCAAGCGGAAGTGGCGCAGGCAAGCGCGGCGGTGGAAGCCGCGCGGGCAGCCATCGAAAATAACCGGCGTCAGCGCGAGCTTCAAGACGCCCGTATTCAGAGAGCCCTGGCGGGAATCGATGAGGCCAGAGCGCAAATAGCGGCTGCGGAGGCGGGCAAGGATGCAGTAGACGCTAATTTGGTCCGCGCCCGCTCAGAGCGCAATCGCCAGGAAGGCTTGTATCAGACGCATTCGACAACACAGCAGAACCTGGAGCAGGCGGTCGCGGCCGAAGAGAGCCTCGCTGGTCAGTACGCCAGCAGCAATGCGGAGCTGACCGAGGCCGGAACTGCATTGCGCAGCAGTGAGCTGGCAGCCGAAGCGGAGCGGCGTCAGAAGAGTGTCCTGGAGTCTCAGGAGATGGAACTGGCCGCTGAGCTGAGCGCAAAAGAAGCAGGACTGGTCGCCGCGCAGGTGAACCTCGGTTATACAAAGATCTTCGCCCCGGCGGATGGCAGCGTGGGCGAAAGGCAAGTCCGCCCAGGGCAGTTGGTCTCTCCTGGGACCGAGGTCATTCCCTTTGTCGATCGCACGCGCTGGGTGCAGGCCAACTACAAAGAAACGCAGCTTACGAATGTCCGCGTAGGCGACGCGGCGGAGGTTCGGGTTGACCAGTATCCCGGGCAAGTCATACACGGCAGAGTAATCGAAATCGCTCCCGCGAGCGGATCGCAGTTCTCGCTGCTGCCGCCCGACAACGCCACCGGTAATTACACCAAGGTTGTCCAACGAATTCCGGTCAAAATCGCACTCGATGATAGCGATCTCACCAGGAAACTGCGTCCCGGGCTCTCTGTGACCGCGACGGTTCGCACCAAGCAATAGGCAGGGGCAGTGTGGCTAGCGCAACTACAATCGTCCAACCAACCTCAGCGCAACTCGCGCGCGCGGCTGCCGCTGCCATCCCGGCGGAAGTGTCCAAACGCCCTCTGATCGGGATCCTCGGCGTCGTGACTGGCGCCGGACTCGTCACGCTCACGGGCCGGATGCTCTCATTGGGAATGCCGGACCTTAGGGGTCACCTCGGCATAGGCTATGACGCCAGCGCCTGGCTGGATAGCGCCTTCAACGCCTCTCTGATGTTTATCGGTCCGTTCAGTGTGTACCTGGGAGGACTGCTTGGACCGCGTCGCATCTTGCTGTTCGCTGCCGGCATCTTCACACTTACCTGCATCTATCTTCCGTTCATCCATAGCTACAGCCTGCTGATCGTTGCGCTTATGGTTGCGGGTTTGACGTCTGGTACGTTTTATCCCCTCACCCTGACCTTCGCTCTGCGCAATATTCCGCTTCGCTATCTGCCATTCACCATTGCGTTGTATGCGACGTTTGTGGACGGCGCGGTGAACATCGCGCCCTCGCTCTACGGGTGGTACAGAGACTCTCTGTCCTGGCACTGGATGTTCTGGGGTTCCGCGGTGATTGCGCCGATGATGATGGTCTGCGTCTATTTTGGGATTCCGGCGATGCCGCCTCGCAAGGAAAACGGGCCCGCCCCGAGCTTCGCCGGATTTCTGTATCTGAGTTTTGGATTAGCCCTGGTCTTTGCTGCTCTTCAGCAAGGCGAGCGGCTCGATTGGTGGCGCTCCGGAGTGTTCAACGGCTGGTTTTGGTCAGGAGCCTTCTTCCTGCTGTGTTCGCTTATACGCCGTCTACGCGGTCCCAATCCCCTGGTGGCATTGCCATATCTGCTGAAGTGGAACACCGTCTTGTTAGGCTGTCTGCTCTTCTGGTTCCGCTTTACTCTCACTACGACCATCATTCTCATTCCGGAGTCACTGGCGATTCGCGGTTTTGAACCCGATCAGATTGGCCCCGCGATTATCTGGAGCGCCGTCCCGCTTATCCCCGTCGCGTTTATCGCCGGGCTCCTGCTACTCCGAAGATTGGATCCGCGCATCCTCTTCGCGGTCGGCTTAGCCTGTACGGCCTTTGCGGCCGTGTTGAATGCTCGTTATGCCAGTACATGGGCGGCCCAGAACTTCTATCCCACCGAGTTACTCACCGGGGTCGGGCAAGCATTCGCCTTCATCGGTCTGGTGGGATGCATCGTGCTACAGGGCATATTCTCGGGCGGTTTGTCTAAGCCGCAGTGGATCCTGACATTTTCTGCGTTCTTTCACGTGGTGCGTCTCTTCGGCGGAACTGCTGGCGCCATCTATATGGGCCACTTCCTTGCTGAACGCGAAAAGCTGCACTCCAACCTGCTGGGCCTGCACGTCGGCGGGGGCAATTGGATCACCGATCGGAACCTTCATGCGATGACCGCGGGATTGTATGCCAAGTCATCGGGCATAGCCGCGGCCGGAGCGCGCGCGGTCGAACTCGTTGCGGCCCGAGTACGGCTTCAGGCCTACAGTTTAAGTCTCATCGACGGGTTCTTACTGGTCGCCTGGAGCTGCGCATGCGCCCTGATCCTTGTCGCTTTGCTCCGCAAATCACCGTTGGACTATGGCGACCTAAGCACACTTCAACGCGTGAAGGAGGTGAAATCATGAAACCCACGATGCTCGTTGTTGTCGCTCTGGTGTTATTGAGTACGTTTGCATCTGCCGAGCAGTCCGATACGGCTCCTGATCCGCGACATATCACACTGCAAGAGGCTGTTCAGCTGGCGCTTCAGCACAACCACTTGGTGCGTATCGACCAATTCAAGGTTGAAGAGCAGCAGTACGTGAAAGAGGCCGCCAAGAGCGCTTACTTTCCGTCAATACGGAACGAGAGCAGCTTCATTCATCTCACAGACACGCAGTTAATCGAGGTTGGCGCCGGCTCTCTGGGAACAGTTGCGGGTAGTCCTTTTCCTACGCAGTCCTCAATTATCAATCAGGGTGGGCTCAACCTCACGACCAGCGGCACGCAGCTAACGCAACCGCTCACGACGCTTTTGAAAATCAGAGCGGAGAACGACATCGCGCATGCAGAACTGAAGGCATCTCGGGAAACGGCCCATCAGACGGAGAACGATGTTGCGCTGAAAGTTCATCAGATTTATTACAAGATTCTGATCGCGCAAGTTCACCGCAGTGCTACCGAAGCCAGAATTACAGCATCGCAGGACCTGCAGAGGGAGCGCGTCCAGCAGGTGAAATTAGGTAGCACCTTGGAGCAGGACCTCATCGAAAGCCGGGCTCAACTGTTGCAGGCAAAACAGGAATTGCTGACTACTGACCTGGAGCTCTCCGACCTTAAGCTGCAGCTTAACGACGCTATCGGACTTCCTCTGACGACGCCGTTGGATCTCGATTCCAACGCAGAGCCGTTCCAGCCGGAATGCCAACGCGAAAGCTGCGTCAAGCTGGCGTTAGCTGCACATCCCGAGATTCTCCAGGCGCGCGATGAAGTCGAAAAGGCGTCGGCGGCAGTGCATCTGGCGAAGCTTGATATTGGAGTACCAGACGTCTCAGCCTTCGCGCGATACAGTTATCAGGAAAATGTTCCCTTCCTGGCGCGGAACTTCGGCAGCTTCGGAGTTCTTTTCAGCTACGATCTTTTTGACTCAGGCCGCAAGCGGGCAGTGAAGGGCGAGCGTGAAGCCCAGTTGTCACAGGCAAAAGAGAACCTGGCGCGATTGACCGATGAGGTCGAGCTCGAGGTGCAGACAGCGTACAACAAACTGGAACGGACGCAGCAAATGCTGAGCGTATCGCAGGAACTGCTGGAGACGCGCACCGAGTCCAGTCGCGTGCTTCAGCAGGAGCTTGCCCATGGAGCCGCCCTCAGCTCCCAGGCCGACATGGCGGTGGCTCAGGAGTTTGACGCCAAAACACTACTGCTTCAGTCGCAGCTTGAGTACACACAAGCGAACGATGAGTTGATTCACGCAATCGGGCAAACTCCTCAGTAGACTCGACGTCCGGGGACGACGCTCGATGCTCGAATCGACCTCTCCAGTGAAGCCGTCCGGTCCGCAATGAACAGGGTATCTAATCCGAAAGAGATGAATATATGGATTTCGCGAAAGTAGCAATGTTGAAGTCCTCAACGGCCGTGCTGTTTGGCCTACTGGTTCTAACAGACACTGTGGTGACCGCGCAGAACCTACCGACCAAAGACGAATTGGCAGCCATCGGGCAGGCGCAGGTAACGAACCAAACAAAGCTTTCCCACTACACGTGGCAGGAAACTCGATTCATTTCAGTAAACGGGGAAGCGGTCGACTACCGGCTGTACTCGGTAAGTATTGGAGCGAACGGCCAATATCAGAGGAATTTGGTAACAGAACATACCGGTCACGAAGCGATCTTTGAACCGAACAAAAAGGAGCAGCTTTCGCAATACGGCCCATACGCGCAGCAGCTTTGCGAACTGGCCAACCAATACATCTCGTTAAATAGCGTGCGACTCACCGGTGCCAACAGTCGCAGCGACATGGTACTGCTGCACGAAGACGACTCGATCAAGTTGACGATCAAGAATTACTCGAAGCCGGGCGATTACGTTGCCATGACCATCAATCAGCGCACCCACCGGCTTTTGAGAGTGCGGGCCAAGTCATACCTGACCGGTCCACAAGATGCCGTGACTATTCAGGCTGAATTTGCCGAATTGCCAGACGGTACCAATCATCTTGCGACTGCTGAAATCGACAGCGTCAGCAGACATCTCACGGTGAAGTTGACAAACTGGTCATATCAATGAGCTCCATCTCGCGTTGAGATCACGTTCCTAAAGCAAATCACACGGGGTGCTTGGAGTAATTGAGCAGCCGAAAATCGAGAATGCATTGCGGCCCAGCCGTCACTGCATGGCTCGTTGAACAAGGTGACAACCGGCTACCAGTTTGGCATTTCCCCTTGTACCTTACCTGAGCAGATTGTGCCGTCGTAGGCGCAGTGGCTGCTACCGGAAGTGATATCCCCCAGAGATTCAATGCTTTCTTTCCTGGAATTCGCACGATGGCAAGTGAATCAGGTTGGTACTTGGCGTGCTAACTATCATTGCAGTGAAGGCGTTCGATCCGAAATCGGATGGCGAAGCGAACGAGCGGCCAGAGGGCGAACCAGCCCCATAGCGAGAGCGAACGAAAGCGAGTGTAAACCAGCACGACACGCCGCTCGGCCGCACATTTCGTCACCGGCGCCATCACTGTCCCCCATATTCCTCCTCCCGGCAGGGTGCGCTGGTGCCAGCGGTCCCTGCCTCCCGCCTGCCTCCGTTTGATCTCCGGATTGCCGAGCTTCATTAGAGACCACTCCCCAACTCGTCACTTGGCAAAGCCAGATGGGGTTTTGTCCCCTAGCCTGTGCCACTGTCCTCACCTAAAGACCGCACCAACCTATTGGCACTGTCAACATGTGAACAGAATTCTATGGAGTCTCTGCAATCATCCACTCGTGCAGATATCTCATGTTCAAGACCTTGCGAATTGAGACAACTTCACTCCATGTTGGCCACACAGTTGCAAAGATGGTAGGTGACATGGCGGGAACGGCGGTTGTTGTCCGCCGTTGAGTCCCAGCCACGAGTTGATTTTATGGAGGCGTCGTTCTGGAGCAGCAGCAACAGCAGATTGTGTCGTTCAACGGCCGAATCAGCGTCGACAACTCAAACGAAATGCGCGAGAGGCTTGGTGCTGCTTTGAAGGCCATGCCGAAGGCAGTAACGGTCGATTTGTCGCGAGTAACCTCCATTGACATGTCCGGTCTGGCCACGTTGGTTGAAGCGACACGTAGAGCGCGTCGCCAGGATACGCGGCTGATGATTACGGGACTTCAAGAGCAGCCGGCGGATTTGCTCAAAGTCACACGGATGGATCAACTATTCGACATCGCAGTGGAGCAACAAGAGCCGTGAACATATTCGAAGGTATTGACTTCTGGCCACGTGAGCAGAACGAGAGGAAGGCGACCGTGAAAAAGACCTCAATAAGTCAGAAAGGCTCCGCGAGTAGTTCCATAGTCCATGCAATCCGACGGCTTATGGTAATGCTTATTTATGCGGGACCTCTCCTAGCGCCGTCGGCGTCCCAAGGGGTTGAGTTAAAGGAACAGACTCAAAGAACCTGGGATGCGTACCTCCAGGCCGCCAATCCACAGATGGATTCCCAGACTCCGTTTCTCTGGGTCGACCAGTTGCCCGAGCGTCTGCAGCGTGTTCGTGGCGGTGAGATTCTGGTTTCGTCCGTAGGTCAGCAAAATCCTAAACCCGTGCCCTTCGGATTGATCCACGATTGGATCGGCGCGGCCTTCATTCCGGGCACCAGGATCGAAGACGTCTTGTCCGCCGTTCGTGACTACGGCAATTACAAGGTGTATTACAAGCCCGCGGTTATTGATTCCAGGTTGCTCGGCAGCGACGGACCCTGTGAGAAGTACTCCATGCGTGTGGTGAACAAGGAAGTCGTCGCCCAGACCGCGCTCGATATGGAATACGAAACCTGCTACTTCAAAATCGACGAACGGCGATGGTACAGCATTACGCACACCACCCGCGTACAGGAGGTCCGGCACCACGGCCAGGCCAATGAGCAGGAACTGCCGCCGAACCAAGGCAGCGGCTACATCTGGGGCCTTTACAGCATCGCCAGGTTTGAGCAAAGAGACGGCGGAACCTATGTTGAAGTCGAGGCGATTGCCTTGAGCCGGGACATTCCTATTGCGGTACGTTGGCTAGTTAATCCAATTGTACGCCGCGTCTCAAGGAACTCCATGCTTATCTCTCTGCAACAAACCAAGGAGGCGGTGCGTTTGACTGAAGAGGCGAACAGAACCGCCAAATCACCCACGACTGCCGACAACCGTTCGCGAGGCGAGTTCGCTTCGGGGGTGACTATCGTGAACCGTTTTGCTCCGTCCGGGAAGCCCTGATTTACGGGCGGTTCCGCTGCTGGAGAGGCTCGCAATTATGTCGTGATTCCCTCAGCACGAAGCTCTGCTTCAACGGCTGTTCGCTTCAATAACTTAGGGACAGCTTCAGTGGCAGATCAGATGCACCAGCATTCCTTGGCAAGAAAAACATAGGTGAGTCGTGCCGTATAGATCCACTCCAAATTTGTTGAAATCTCTGTACATCGTGTCGCTGTTGGTATTGACGGCGCTTGTCCTGGTTTGCCCGACGCCGGCTCAGAACAACGCGTCCACAGAGGAGCAGACAGGAGGCATCGCGGGAACCGTGACGGATCCGAACGGCGGCGCTGTTCCGGGTGCAAGGGTAGTCTTACAAGGCCCTACGACACATGACAGTTACACAGGTCTTGCTAGCGACAAGGGCTTTTTTGAAGTGCGCGATGTCAAGTCCGGAGTGCCTTTTCGAGTCACAATCCATGCCCAAGGCTTTGCAGACTGGACTTCCGCACCGATAGTTCTCGGGGCAGGTCAGTATAAGTTGCTCACGGACTGTACACTCCAGCTTGAAGAAGTAAAGACAACGGTCAATGTGGGTTATTCCCCGGTACGGGTCGCTACGGAACAGGTTGCAGCGCAGGAGAAGCAGCGCGTCCTAGGTATATTCCCCAATTTCTATGTCAATTACGATTCAGATCCGGCGCCGATGACAGTAAAGCTCAAGTTCAAGCTTGCCCTTAGGGTCGCCGTTGATCCGGTCACGATTTTCGGCATCGGCTTCATCGCCGGACTCGACCAGGCAGGTAATACCCCGGACTACCAGCAGGGCGCGAAAGGCTATGGTCAGCGTTTTGGCGCCGTCGCTGCGGACGGCTTCACCGACATCATGATCGGCGGGGCGGTCCTGCCATCACTTCTCCACCAGGACCCGCGTTACTTCTACCAGGGCAAAGGAACGACAAGATCTCGCTTGTTCCATGCCATCAGTTACCCATTCGTTTGCCGGGGAGACAACGGTCAGATGCAGCCGAACTACTCGAGCCTTGGCGGCGATTTGGCGGCATCGGCCCTTGAGAACGCGTACTACCCGCAATCCAATCGTGGCGCAGGACTGGTCTTCGGTCATTTCGCCCTGGATACCGCCGAACGCGCGGTTAGCAGCCTAGCCCAGGAATTCCTCTTCCGGCGACTTACAACGAAGGCGAAGCCCTGAACCAGGCTGGAAACAACCTTGGCCGGCGGCTACCTCCTTCATGGGAGTATGGTCTCTCGTTATAACGCCACTTCCGTATCTGAATGATGCATAGACCTCTGGGATGCCAACGTTCTGGCGATTGCCATGCTGCTAGCACGAATAGTCTGGACTAAGAATGGATTAGGCCGGAAAGCCTGACGACGCCCTCAGACTTTTGAGTCCGCTGCGTCTGCCAGTTCCGTCCTCCCGGCCAAGGGTGCTAAAGACTGAAGAGGAGACTAGCTTAATTTACGCTCCCCGCCTTTGCAACCGCAGGACGCGAAGTTCAGGCTGCATTGCTACACTTCCGAACTACACGACTGCCAGCTCTTTCACGGCGATATTAAGACACCATAACAGCCTAAAAGAGAGGGCTCTTCGAAATTCGGTCGCGCCACCTCGCCGTCCTTTGTGCTTCTCCGCGCCGAAAAGGAAGTGTATACTCCCCGTGATTTTACCCATCCTGTCAGCGAGGACAGCGCTACGAAGTTCCTATTCACACTCGTGTATCTGGTTCTGGCCGGAGTGGAGTTTTGGCTCGGCAACAGGCTGATGAAGCTTGAGACCGAGCAGATCCGGGGCACCAAGTCCGGAAGCGGCAGCCCCTTTCTACTTCCCGTAGGAATGCTGCTGGTTTCCTTCGCGGAGTTCTGGGCACTCACGCGGATATTTCCCTTCCATCTCGTCCTGATTTTGATCGGCGCGCTGGCGCTGGGAAATTTCCTCTACTTTGTAACCGGCTCGATCACCGGCTTCACCCTGGCGGAGAAGCAACAGAAGATGGGCGCGCTGTCGGTGATTTGGGGGGCCTCTCAGCCAATGCCGGCTTGTATTGCCGTGGCGCTGATATTACTGGCGCGGCTGATCGGCATTATCGGAGTCTTGTGGGCATTTTGGACGCACCCGGTGGGAGATCCGCGTGCCATTGTTCTAATTGCGTTTTTTCATTTTGTTGTTGTGCAGGCCCTTGCCATTCCTGGCCTCATCGTCATGCAGTGGCCAATGGTAACCTCTGAGTTCCTGGACGACGACATTCGCAATTCCTACTTGGCGCAGCAGTTTTCGCGCATCATTTACTCGACAATTTACCTATTGTTTCCGCTGTGGTTGTTCAAGCAGGACATTCGTCTGGCGTTTCCGAGTATCCACCTGCCGGCGACGGACCTGCCACATTTCTGGATCCTACTGTCGATCCCTCTTTTACTGTTTCTCGGAGGCGGCGTGTTTCCGTTCTTTCTGGGCATCAATCGCTATCGTGCCCAGGTGAAAGCGATGTCTGCCTGGCTAGAAGGATGGCTGCAGCAAGTATTGATCACGAACACTTTGCCGCTCGGAGACTTGCGAAGCCGCCAACTACAGGACCAGTTGGAGGACCTCGGCGATGAGATTACGCGGCGCATCTCCGAGAACCAGCTATTGCACTTCTACCTCACCACTGGCCAGGCCGCGGAACTGAACCTCTCTACTGCGGCCAATCCAAGCCAGCCAGCCTTGGAAGTTAGCAACCCAACAGCGAGCTCTCAAGCTGACAATCCGGCAGCGGAGGTCGGCAGCGCGGCGGTGACTCCTCAAGCTGGCGGCCCGGCGGCGGAGGTGGGCGGCGCGGCAGTCACCCCTCAAGCTGGCAACCCGGCACTGGCAAACTTCGCGGAGCAGGCGCGCGCCGCCTTGCTGTACGTCAGGGGACGGGCGGCCCAGCCGGAGAGCCCAGAAGCGACCGCGAATCTGGCAGACGTTATCCGCAAGAACCGTAAAAACCTGGTTTACTGGGATTTCCGCTTCTACTACCTCGGACGACTACTGGAACTGGGGGAGAACGTTCCGCAGGCGGACAAGAATGACATGAAAGCCTTCCTTGAGGCGAGCCTGCAAGAGATTGACCAGCGGGTCTCCAGCGCGAACATCAAGAGCAATATTCTTGGTGGATCATTTCTCACCATCATGTCCAGCTTGGGAGTATGGCTATTCAAGAACTTCCAGAATGACATCCTGGCTTATATCCGGCACCTGGTGACGTAAGCAGCTTCGCCAAACGGCTGGAATCCCACCACGAGACCGTATGGCTCTATACGATCCGTCTCCAACTTCGGAACCACACGCAGCCTGACGGGCCTGCGCGGCGCGGTGTTTTAGCCTATGAATATTCGATTAACAAACAGCGTATGCTGTGTTTGGCGCAGCAATCCGGTATTCAACCGCGGCCCGCACCATTACAATTAGTATCTGCTGTATTCCCGACCCTTTATGAGTACACCCGCGAAGGCCGCGCCATCGAAGGCAACACGAACTACTGCTCGCAGGACTCCTCGTTCCGCGGTACATGTTTCTCCGTCACCTCCCCAGCGGCTCGATGATCCCGAATTGTTCATCAACCGCGAGCTCAGCCTGCTGGACTTCCAGAGGCGCGTTTTGGAAGAGGCACAGGACGGCAGCAACCCTCTGCTGGAACGCCTGATGTTCCTGTCTTTCGTCGGGTCCAATGTCGACGAATTTTTCATGGTTCGGGTGGCTGGCCTGAAGCGGCAGATCGAGAAGAGCGTGATGGATACCGGGCCCGACGGGATGAGTCCCGCCGAGCAACTGCGTGCCATCCGCGCCTCGGTAATTCGCCTGTATCGCGGCGCGCACGAATGCTGGAGCAAGGAGTTGGTGCCCGCGCTGGAGGATTCTGGAATTCGCATCCTGAACTATGCCAACCTTACGGACGAGCAGCGCGCGGTTGCGGATTCGTACTTCCAGGAAGCCGTTTTTCCCACGCTGACTCCCTTGGCCTTCGATCCTGGCCGCCCGTTTCCGCATATCTCGAACCTTAGTCTTAACCTGGCGGTGCTCTTGCGGGCCGGCGAAGGCGAACAACACTTCGCGCGCGTTAAGATTCCCGATACGCTGCCGCAGCTAGTCCCCGTAAGCGCCGCACCCAAAGCGAAGAGCCGGGCGAAAGCGGTCAATAAGGAACAGTCGTTCGTCTGGTTGGAACAGTTGGTCACGGCGAATCTGGCGGCGCTCTTTCCGGGCATGGAGATTCTCGACGCGCATCCGTTTCACGTCACCCGCGATGCCGATAGCGAAATTCAAAATCTGGAAGCAGGCGATTTGCTGGAGTCGGTTGAGGAAGGCGTGTGGCAGCGTCGCTTCGCTGACGTGGTGCGCGTGGAAATTAATGAAGCAATGCCGGCGACCGTCCTCGACATTCTGGTCGAGAACATGGAGTTGGAGCGGGATGATATTTATAAGCTGACTGGTCCGCTGTCGCTGGTTCGGGTACGGCATCTTTGCAAACTCGACCGTCCCGACTTGAAGTTTCCGTCCTTTATTCCCGCACTGCCTGCCCCACTAGCAAAAGAAACCGAAGAAGAAGACATCTTCGCCACCATCCGCCGCGGTGACATTCTGTTTCACCATCCGTTCGATTCGTTTCAGCCGATTATTGGTCTTCTGCAGAAAGCAGCGCGCGACCCGAATGTACTGGCCATCAAGATCACGCTCTACCGAATCGGACGAAATGCTCCCGTCGTCGATGCTTTGCTGGAAGCCGTGGAGAATGGAAAGCAAGTTGCTGTTTTGCTGGAATTGAAGGCGCGTTTCGATGAGGAAAGTAATATCGGCTGGGCGCGCAAACTGGAAGAATATGGCGTCCACGTAGTGTACGGTTTGCTGGGGCTTAAAGTGCATTGCAAAGCCGCGCTGATTGTGCGTAAAGAGGGCGACGTGATCCGGCGTTACGCCCACCTTTCCACTGGCAATTACAACAGTGTTACGGCGCAACTTTATACCGACATCGGGATGCTGACTTGCGACCCGGCGATTGGCGCCGATTGCACCGACCTGTTCAACTTTCTCACGGGCTATTCTGCTAAGACCTCGTATCGCAAGTTGCTGGTTGCGCCGGTAACGTTGCGCGAGCGCATGCAAGCTATGATCGAACGCGAAATTGAGCACCAACGCAGCGGACGCGGCGGTCACGTGATCATGAAAATGAATGCGCTCGTCGACAGGAAGATGATCGAGTTGCTGTATCAGGCGTCGCAGGCCGGGGTGAAGGTTGACCTGCTGGTGCGGGGCATCTGCTGCTTGCGGCCGGGAGTTCGCGGAGTCAGTGAGAACATTCGTGTCATCAGCATCGTGGGACGCTTTCTGGAACACAGCCGGGTATTCTATTTCCGTAACGGCGGGCGTGAGGAGGTGTATCTCGGCAGCGCCGACCTGATGCCTCGCAACCTGAATCGCAGGGTGGAAGTGGATTTTCCCGTCCAAGACAAGAACTTGATCACCGTACTTCGCGACGAGATTCTCGGCACGTATCTCAAGGACAAGGCCAAGGCTCGACATATGAACTCCGATGGGAAGTACGTGCGCGATCCGGATTTTCAGAAGAAGGGCGCTTTGAACAGCCAGGAGACATTGATTGAACGAGCGACCAAGCGGCAGATGCCGGCTCCGGCTTCGCGGACGAAACCGATCGTGAGTGCGACTGCATCAGACTAGAGCGGTTCCGGGCGATTCTTCTCCACGTGCTTATTCGCGGGCCTGAATGTCCGCACCCCGACACATCTATTGCGGAACCGCTCTAAAAGTTGCCTCTGGAACCGTGAGGGCACGAGGTGTTTGGATGCCGTTGAACTCTCGCGAACTAAGCCGCCGGCTGCAGAAGCTGCGCAAGAGCCTTAAGGATTTTCCCAAGGACCCAACCGTCGATAAAGTACATGACCTGCGCACCCGTGCGCGCCGGGTCGAGTACATTCTGGAAGCGTTGGAACTGGACTCGGCGGCCAATGAAAAGAAGATCCTCGGACATCTGAGGTCCATCCGGACCCGCGCCGGGGAGGTTCGTGACCGGGACGTCTTCACCTCCTACATCGTGGGACTAGGCACTGACGACGAGCCCGGTTGCATCATTCGGCTTCTCCATCACCTCGGCGTAGAGCGGCACCGCCATGCCATCAAGCTCCATTCGCTGGTGCAGCGCGATGCGAAGGAACTGCGCCGCCGCTTGAAACGCTCGCAGCACAAGGTGGAATCGCTGGTGCAGCGCTTCGCTAAGACCAAGGCGGAGCTGAATAGCAAGCAAGACTCGCGTGGCGATAATGCTCCCCTGCACGCGGTAAGCGTGGCGATTCGATTGTCCAAGGAGTTGGCCGCTGTGACTCATCTTGGGCCGAAGAATCTGCATTCCTATCGCATCGAGGTAAAACGCCTCCGCTCGGTCCTAGAAATGGCGGCAGAGGAAACCGGTGAACAGCATCAACTCATCGAAGAATTGAAGCGGGTCCAGGACGCGATTGGGGAGTGGCACGATTGGGTGGAATTGACGAACATCGCGCAAAAGGTGTTGCAGCACAAGAAGAATTGCGGCGTAGTAACGAATATTCGAGATACCGCGCGCAAGAAGTTCAAGGAAGCTTTGCGAATCACGGAGGAATTGCGGCAACGCTACCTGCGGGGGACTGGCGCGCGCGACAAAGCTGCGAAGGGCAAGCCGAGAGGCGGAACGAAACTCTCCACGCCAGTGCTGGTCGCGACCTCTGAAATCGTGGCCTGATTTTCCAAGTCTGGAGCGACTTCCTTTATCTTTGTCATCTCGACCGAGGACTTCAGTCCGAGCCGAGGGCCCTGCTGTTTGTATCCGTGCCAAGGCCTTTTCATCAGCTGTTAAGCCATGCTCATTGAAGGATTTGTCTTGGGCGACCGTGCCGCTTTCTACCAGAGGCGAGTCATGATACGGTCCGCCCGGGTTTATGATGACGGCATCGGGCGAACTTTGGTTGATCGCTCGACAACGTATCGTGTCTGGTCAACGGCAATCCCTCATTTGCGGTTTCGCGAACATGCACCTTCCGTGGTTTCCGCCCTTATGCGGTAAATGGGCGTGCATTCTGCTGCTTTTTGGCTTGTGGGCTGTTTCGAGCGGCACTGCAGCAGCGCAGATGTCTCTATCGAGCAACAGCGACGCCTCCTTTACGCTGAGTGGATCGGTCGTGAATTCCGTCACTGGTGAACCCATTGGTCATGCGCTTGTCCGGGTGGCAGGCAGTTCGCAGCGCACAGTTTTTGCCGATAGCGAAGGACATTTCCAGATTGACGGCCTGCCGGCTGGGGTGGTCAACGTCAGCGCACAGAAGCCGGGCTACTTCAGCCAGCAGGAATTGAGAGGGAGTGCCAATGCGCTGGTTACCGTCGGTCCCACCACGGACTCGACGGTGGTGAAACTGACTCCGCAGAGTGCGATCTCGGGCCGTGTTACGGATACTACGGGTCAGCCGATCGAGCGTGTGCCGGTTCGACTAACGGCCAAGCCCCTACGCGAAGGTCGCAAACATTGGGAGTCTAGGGGGCAGCAGCTGACGGATGAAGATGGCCGCTACCGCTTTGCCAACCTGATGCCCGGGACCTATTACATCGCCGCCGGACCCGGTCGCGATGACGCACATCTTCTGCCGGGAAACGAAAGGGCTACAGTCGGCTACCCCAGCCTGTACTATCCGGGCGTCCCCGATTTGGCGTCAGCGTCACCGATTGAGCTTACCGCAGGACAGCAGGCAGAAGCGGATTTCTCTATGAGCGCAGGGCCGGTTTATCACATCACTGGCAGCGTCAGCGGGTATTCTCCGCAGCAAGGCGTGGGCCTGCAGTGTTTGAGCCCGTCGGGGGACGATTTATACCTCCGTACCCGGTTCAATTCGGACACCGGACGCTTTGACGTGGACGGTGTGCCTCCAGGCAGTTACGTGCTGAAGGCATTTTCGCAGGGAGGTCAAGACCAGACACTGCGCGCTGAGGCACAGCTGAGCATCGCTGCCAACGTCGAGAACGTGCATCTGATTCTTGGGCCCGCCGTGTCCATCCCAGTGGTGGTGCGCATGGAGTCGCGAGGCTCTTCGAACCAAGGCACGGGAACACGGAACATCCAAGGTCCGGCGGTCTCCGTGCGCTTAATTCCATCCAATCCGACCATCTCGGAATCCTACTCAACCGCCATACGCAGCAGTAATGGAACCTATTCCGTCGTGCTGCAGAACGCGGAGCCAGGGAAGTATTCGGTTGACCTGATACCGCAAGGTGAGTGGTACGTGCAGTCTGCGCAGTATGGCCAGACGAACCTGCTCTACGATGATCTTTCGATCGCATCGGCAGGACAAAGCTATCCCATGGAAATTGTGTTGCGAGACGATGGCGCAACCCTGACGGGAACGGTGAAGTCTCCGGACGGGACGGGCGCGCAGGCCACCGTGGTGGCGGTCCCTCAACCTGCTTCCAAGGTTGCCGCCAAGGTTGCGTACGCGTCTTCTCAGGACGGCTTCATGTTCTATGGGCTCGCCCCCGGCGAGTACCTGGTGTATGCCCTCGACCATGCCGACGGCCTTGAGTACTCCAATCCTGACGGCCTGCAACCGTACGCTTCGCAAGCCGCGCACGTCACCCTGTCGCCAAATCAGAAGATGCAAGTCACTCTGGATCTGATACACACCGGGGATGGAGACTGACGCTGATGGGTTTACGGCTCGCCTTTGTGGTACTTTTCACGTGCCGATTGTTTGCGCAATCGAATCAGCCGGTTTCTACACCATTGGTCCAGCAGGGATATCGCATCGCGGGAATCCTGGTGAACTGGGTGACCGGCCAGCCGTTGGCGGGGGCGTCGGTTGCGATTGCTCCAACTGCGCAAGGCACTGACCGGGAAATATCGAAGACAGTGATTACCGGCAGCGACGGCCGTTTCTCCTTTACCGGCCTCAGCCGGGGCAAGTATTCTTTGATGGCCGCCGCACACGGATACATGCTGCAGTACTTTGAGCGTCATGACATGTACGCCACGGCGATTGTGGCCGGCCCCGATCTCGACTCGGAGCACCTGGTTTTCCGCCTGCAACCGGACGCCGCCGTCGAAGGACAAATCATCGACGAGAACAATGACCCGGTGCGCGGCGCCCTGGTGCGCCTGTTTCAACCATCGATGGAAGATGGTCGACAAAGGACCCTTCCCTTGGAACAGGCGCAGACCGATGATCTGGGTAACTTCCGCATCGGCCATCTGGCGCCCGGAACGTACTATCTCGCCGTGTCAGCCCGCCCCTGGTATGCGCAAAACGCTCGTATGACTCTTCGGCGGAAGTCGGGCAATGCCGATGCAGATGCGCGGTCTGCACAAGAGGCTGCGGCGCTCGACGTGACTTATCCACTCACCTTCTACCCCGATTCCATGGATTCGGCAGGCGCGAGTCCCATCGTGTTACATCCCGGTGAGCGGGCTACAGCGGACGTGGCATTGCGCGCTGTGCCGTCGCTACATCTGAGGATCCGCACTGGGAATACCGGCCCCGGGGCGGGGGGATTTCCACGCGTGTCGCAGCGCATTTTCGATGGCTACCTGGACTCCGTCTTCAATGCTCCCACTTTTTCGGTTGAACCCGGCGTAGTTGAAATCAGCGGTTTAGCGCCGGGTCACTACGTTGTCGAGATGCCGGGATCGACGGCGTTCAATGAAAAGGAGAATCGAAGCGGATACCGCGAAGTTGATCTGGCAGGCGATCTCGAAGTGAATGCGAATGACAACTCCAGCTTCGCTGCCGTAGCCGGCACAGTATTGTTCGAGGGCGCGCAGCGAGTACCAAAGGGTCTGGCCATGCAACTCTCGAATGAGGAGACCGGCGAAAATTTCGCGAGCGAAATCTCCGACAAAGGGCAGTTCGAGTTCGAAGGCGTCAAGCCAGGACGTTACACGGTGGTTCTTCAGAGCGGCGGTGGATACTTTCTCAGGAAGATGTCTGCCACTGGAGCAAAGCTAACGGGGCGCACTCTGGAGATCGCCACCAGCGGCAGCGTGCATGTCGCCGCAATCGTGGGGCGAGGCGTCGCGCAGGTAGATGGAGTTGCACTGCGCGCTGGCAAGCCATTTTCTGGCGCGATGATCGTGCTGGTTCCGCAGGACTCCGCCAACAATTCGCCATTATTCCGTCGCGACCAGAGCGATAGCGATGGTACCTTTACGCTGCCGAATGTTGTGCCAGGACAATACACTGTCATCGCTTTGGCCAATGGCTGGGATTTGGAGTGGGGAAATCCCGCGGTGTTGCAGCCCTTCTTGAAAGGCGGCGAAGCTGTCGAGATTACTGGCGACGGCAAGCTGCAAGTCGAGGTCCGCGTGCAGTGAGCTGCGCTCCTCAGCTGGGTGAAACCGCATCGAACTTTCATAGCATTAACAATAGAAAAGACCCGCGACGCCCTGCGCCAGCGGGTCCTTCCGGTTAGCTGTTGGGATTGGCCTGAGGCTGTCCACTCTACGTGGCCCCAGCGGCAGACTCCAACACAGCCTGAGTCTTGCGAGGATTTAGAGCAGAAGCCCTAAGCCTCAGCCACCTCACTTGGGATACAACAATGACTGTCAGATTTCATATATTTTGGATCACCCTCCTTTCCAGTGTAGAAGCAAATTAACACTGATCGAAGGCGTCCGTCAAACGCACATGCGCGGGAAGTCATCGGGCTGCCAACTCTCGCCCAACCACTTCACGAATTGATTGTCGCGTCCCAGCACGATTTGTTTCGCGGGCACCGGCCCGTTGGCCAGCTCGAAGCCCATGATGATGATCTCTTCGCCCTTCTTGATCAGGTGCGCGGCCGCTCCGTTCATGCAGATCGACGCCCGAGCCGCGCGGCCCCGGAATCGCGTACGTTTCCAGTCGCGCGCCGCTGGTGTTGCTGACCACCATCACCTTCTCACCGGGCAGCAGTTCCACCATCTCCATCAATTCCTCGTCGATCGTGATACTTCCCACGTATCGCAGATCGGCTTCGGTAACTGTGGCCTGGTGAATTTTCGAACGTAACATCCACCTCATTTGTCTTGTTCCTCTCCGTGTCCCACGCCCTAAACGCGGCTGCAGGCACTCACTAATATCCTAGCAGCTTCGGGCCCACCGGAGCATGTGATCCGCATCACAGTCTCCGCAGTGGCTTGATTCAACTGTCATCCCGACCGGAGCGAAGCGGAGCGGAGGGATCTGCGGTTCCGCTCTCAGCCATCAGCTATCAGCCGTCAGCCAATGCACTACCACTATCCACTATCCACTAACCACTATCCACCAGCCACTATTCCTGTCATCCCGACCGAGGACTTTAGTCCGAGTGGAGGGACCTGCTGTACAGCTCTCAGCTATCAGCCGTCAGCCAAGGCTTGCCGGCCAACTAGCCCCCCTCCCCTAACCCCCAGCCCCTGCCTTTTCTCCCGCCGCACTGGCCGCGTCCATCAGCCTCAGATTGGCCGCCGCGCCGTGCAGTGCCGACAGAATCATTCTCGCCCGCCACTCCTCAATCCGCTGCTGCGCCACGCCGTAGATGAACTGCATGAATGCAATCTGCACTGCGGCCGCGTCCTCCAGATACGGAAACTCGAACGCGTGGTAACGGTCATTCTCTTTACGGCCCGGATTGTCCAGGAAGACGAACAGGTTGTTCCTGGGTACGGTCTTGCGCACCTTCGAGTGGTAATAGCAAAACTTCTGATCGCGCAAGGCAGGCGAGCCGCAGCCCGTCCCGCTTGGCTTGATGTGCTCGCAGGTTGCCAGCGAGGATTCAGCCTCGTCGCCAAGTCGAACGACTTGGCGTTTCCTCTTGACCACTGGCCGGACTCTCCGGCGTAACATCCTCAATAGCTGTGAGACCCATAAGTACTACCCCCTCCCCGGTTCAATAAAGTATTTATTATGAATACTTTGCCTGCAAAGTATTGACTGCATTAGAGTTACCTCATCCATAAGTTGCCTGTTTTTAATACTTTGAGAGGATCGATGCAAAGTATTGATTCCAGGCGGCTTGCATGCAAAGTACTGCGGAATAAGGACTTGCCGTGCATCATATTCAAATTTGTCATCCCGACCGAGGACTTGAGTCCGAGCGGAGGGACCTGCTGTTTCCTCCCCCTAGCCCCTCTAGCCCCTGCCTTTAGACACAAATGGGCAGGAGCGCCGGGCGCGGCGGTTCCTGCCCTACACCGAAAGTATGTTTCTGCCCGCCACCGCGGTCAAGTTACGAAAGTACTAATTGGCGCTCCTATTTTGCACCGAGTGCCAGAATGGGAATGACGGCATTTCAACGCTGTCATCCTGAGCGAGGATGCGTCGCCTAACGTCTGTCATCCTGAGCGGAAGCGTGCCGACTTTGCACGCCGGAGTCGAAGAACCCCTATAGCGCGAACGAACCAAAGCCCTACAATCCACTAGCCACTATCCACTATCCATTGCTCTGACGACCGAACCGCCAACACCCCAGTCCCGCCCAGCGGGACGAAAGAGCTTAGCCCAGCCTTTCAAGGCTGGGTAGGGAGTTTTATAATGGCGAGTCCCGTAGGGACGGCAGAGACGAACATCGCAATGTGCTCACGATCACCGCAACCCTAATCGCACACCACTATCTTCGCCACATGGCGCATACCCACACCTGCAACCTCGTGCATTGCGTCTTCAGCACCAAACACCGCGCCAATCTCATCCCCGATCCTCAAAGGCTCTGGCAATACGTCGGCGGAATCGCGCGCCAGAAACACATTCCGTTGCTGGCCGCTGGCGGCACTGCCAATCATCTGCATCTGCTCATCTCGCTGCCGCCGACCATTACGCTGGCCAAAGCTGTGCAGGAGTTCAAAGGAAATACCTCGCGATGGCTGAACGAAATGTCTCGCTTTGCGTGGCAGGAAGGCTATAGTGCGTTCAGTGTGAGCCAGTCGCAACGCAAGACGGCGACGGACTACATCGACCGCCAAGCCGAGCATCACGCGAAATGGAGCTTCGAACAGGAGTTCCTGACCATGCTGAAGAAATCGGGGATTCCTTATGATCCCAGATTTGTATTTGGCTAGCTTCCTCTGCCGTCCCTACGGGACTCATCTTGCTGACATGCCAACCCAGCCTTAAAAGGCTGGGCTAAGCTCTTGCGTCCCGCCCAGGGGGACGGAAGATGATAGCCCACCGTTTCATGGGGGCAAAGATGACCCAACCCAGAAAACTGATCAGGGAGCTTCTGGCGGAGGTGTACTATGACCTCAACATTCGCTTCCCGTGGAGTCATATGGATTATCGAAATACTGAAACGAAGCTCGACCAGCTCGTTGGCTATTTCAACGAAGAGAAAATCAACCTGTCCCCGGTCTTCCAACGTGGCCGCGTATGGAATTTGAAAATGAGGCGGGAGCTGATAAAGAACATATTGCGGCATAGGCCCATTCCTGCCATCTTCCTCTATAAAGATGAAGCCGGATCGAAGTATACCTACGCCATCCTGGACGGCAAGCAACGACTGGAAAGTATTTTAATGTTTATCGGCTCGGACAATAAGGCACTTCAGATTAGGACATGGAGTCACTATATTTCAGGCAAGCAGTATCGCAAGGACGTTGGATTTGGGGTTGATCTCGGAGACGGCAGAAAAAAACTCGCATTTTCTAACCTATCTGACAGAGAGATTCGAGATTTACGGGAGTATCCTATCCCAACAATTGAAATTGCTTTAAACGAAAACACACAACTGGATGAGATCATTAGCCTATTTGTTGATATCAACCAATATGGCGCTAAGGTCACGCGTGTCAATATTGTCAAGGCAATTAAGCGTGACGACCCATTGCTGCAAGATGTGTATGCACTAATCGCGGTTAAACAGCGACGTAACCAAGACATATTCACGCGCAGAAAGAAAACAGCATTCGTTGCAGTGATGAAGAAGCTACAGCTGGTTGCCGGTATTGCCGATGCAGACGCACAGGCTGACAGAATGTGGGCATTGCTGTTTGAACTTGCGTTATTCGTTCGCTCCGGGCATTTGCATCGTAAGCCAACCGAGATACTAAAAACGATGATTAAGAATGTGGGCGCGCAGCACAAGAGACTTTCGAAGGTCGAAACGTCCAAACTGCGTGCCGCTTTTGAGTTCTTGGAGGAAGCCTATCGAACTTCGAAGCTAGTGGACACACGGCTAGCCACCGACCAGACGCACTTTTACATCATGATTACATCACTGCTTGCTAGCGACCTTCTGACGACCGTCCCAACGAAGACCCTGGTTAAGAAATTGGTTGCCTTCGGTAAGTTGATCGGAGCCAAGAGGGTCTCAAACGCCGACGTAGAGCGCTACTTAGAATTGTCTAGTAAACAAACCACGGATGCCGAAAAGAGGAAAGATCGCCAAAAGCTATTTGTGGATATAGTGAAGAGCCTATGACCCGGGTGCTCTTGTCCGCTGCCTTCGTCGGACGGCGTGGGAAAAGATGAATAATGTGTCGCCGGCTGAGGCCGGCTCGGGATTCACACAACCTCCACCCAGGACTTACATCCTGGGCTAACGTTAGTTCCGCCCCGCGGGCTGGGTCGTTCCCGTGATGGGGCCGATGCAGCCCGAAGGGCGGCACAATCGTAGCCCAGCGCGTAAGCGCTAGGAAATCGTCATAAATTGACCCGAGTCCCTTCAGGGACGGCACACGTTTGCGCGTTGACTGGCTGCGAGCTGTCGCATAGAGTGTGGCCTTCGAACCACCCAGTAAGATCATCCGTAGCATCCCGGAAGCAAGCGAGGTCACGCGGCAATGGCGAACCCTGAACATCTCGAAATCCTCAAGCAAGGCGTCGAGCAATGGAATAAGTGGAGGAAGGAACATCCTGAGGTGCGCCCGGACCTCAGCGGGGCGGACCTCTGCAGGGCGAACCTCAGCGAGGCGGACCTCAGCGGGGCGGACCTCGCGCGAGGCGAACCTCAGCGAGGACGGATCTCAGCATCGGCGCGACCTTAGCCGGGCGAATCTCGGCGGGGCGAACCTCAGCGAGGCGAACCTCAGGCATCTCGCGGGCGAACCTCGGCGAGGCGGATCTCAGCGCGGCGAATCTCAGCGGGGCGGATCTCAGCGGGGCAGACCTCGAGCGAAGCTTAACGAGGCGAACCTCCGCGGGAGCAGACCTTGCGAGTCAGACTGCATCGGGCAGGGCGAACACGAATTCTTCGCTGACGTCGATCTGAGCGTTGCCAAGGGTCTCGAAACCGTCCAGCATCACGGGCCCTCCACCATCGGCATTGACACCATCTACAAATCGCGCGGCAAGATTCCCGAGGTCATTCCTGCGCGGCTGCGGCGTGCCCGACGAGTTCATCGCCTACATCGGCTCGATGGTGGGACGGCCCATCGAGTTCTACTCCTGCTTCATCAGCTACTCGACCAAAGACCAGGAGTTTGCCGAGCGGCTCCATGCCGACCTGCAAGCCAAAGGCGTGCGCTGCTGGTTCGCGCCGCACGACATGAAGGGAGGCCGCAAGCTGCACGAGCAAATCGACGAGGCCATCCGCCTGCATGACAAGCTGCTGCTGATCCTCTCCGAGCACAGCATGAGCAGCAACTGGGTGCAAAACCGAAATTGCCAACGCCCGCGAGCGGGAGAAGCGGGAAGGCAAGCAGTTGCTGTTTCCCATCACGCTGGTGCCGTTTGAGGCGCTCAAGCAATGGAAGTTGTTCGATGCCGACATCGGCATCGACTCGGCCCGCGAGATACGCGAGTACTTCATCCCCGACTTCAGCAACTGGAAGGACCACGACTCGTATCAGACGGCGTTTCAGCGGCTGGTGAAGGATTTGAAAAGCAGTGGATAGTGATTAGTGGATAGTGGATAGTTGACCAGCAAGCCTTAGCTGACGGCTGATGGCTGAGAGCTGACAGCAGAAACGCAAGCCTTAGCCGACGGCTGATAGCTGACAGCCGACAGCAGTTGCTGACAGCCGACAGCAGAAACGCAGCCCCCTCCACTCCGCTGCGCTCC
The DNA here is from genome assembly GCA_963772895.1 of uncultured Acidobacteriaceae bacterium. Lineage (GTDB taxonomy): Bacteria > Acidobacteriota > Terriglobia > Terriglobales > Acidobacteriaceae > Bog-257. Next base: position 308,604 of record CAVYZB010000008.1, on the reverse strand, counting down.
GCCATCCGCTCCCTTACTTGTCCGGACTGTTGTCCAGCAGCGGAACGTAAGACGCCGACGGCACCAGATCACCGCCGAGGGAACACTGTTGCCCGCTGGGGACGAGTTGGAACTTGCCATTGAACACGGGACACTTGCAGGTGGCGGTGGAACCGTCGGCGCTCAGCGTGCACGGCGCGGTCATGCAGGCGGCGTACGGCGCTTTCGGGCAATGGGTAACCGGCGGATTCGCTTGCGACAGCGCCTTCAAGATCTGCTGCTGCGAGCTGGGATCGTAGGTGGAGATCACGTTCGCACCCGGGATCAGCGCCCCACCGTTGAGGTAGCCACACACCGGTGCGTCGCCTACGTTTCGGCATCTCAAACCTTCGCGGCCACAAGCCTCGACCGTCGCGTTGTAGATGGAACGGTTCAGAATTGCCGTCAGCAGCGTGTAATTGGTCGTGGTCGCAACCGTGCACACGCAATTGGCGGACTGGCCGTCCGGAGAAAGCGTGCAGGGATATGGGTAGGGGCCGGAATGAAAACACAGCGCGAACTGCGTCGAACAAGCTAACATCTGCGTGGGAATTCGACCGTGTCGCGGTAGGCGGGTCCGTAATTGGTCGTCCAGTTCTGCGAATTGTCCCAAAAGGGCCGGTAGTCCGGTACAAACTGCTGCTTCCAATTCAGGGGATCATCCCAATACGACGCAGAGTTCGGAAAGACCTGCTGCGAGGAATTCGACGATTGCGCCGCCATCGGGCTTACCAGGCCACAGGCCAGAAGCACCAGGAGGACGCACAAGACTACCCACCCTTGTCGATGCATAGTATTCTCCTTTGTCATCCGGTCAGACGAAGTTGCGCGAGCCGGACGTTTCGCTTTGGCAAACAGCCCGACACTCTACACCTTATTGGGGTATCGTTCCAGCACAATATTCTCAGATCAGGTGGATGATTGTTGGCCGAAAAGTGGGGTCTGGCAGAAGGCGGCGCTGAGGAATGTCCACTCTCTCCCGAAGTTTACGAAAGCGATCGAGGAATCCGCCAGACGCGTTCTAAACTGGCCTAATGGCAGCACCGCAGGATCAGCTTTGCGTAGTCTTGGTCGCTCCGCGGAATCCGCTCAATATCGGTGCAGCGGCCCGCGCCATGAGCAACTTCGGCTTTCTCCGCTTGCGGGTGGTCAATCCCTATGACGTCGCTTTTCGCGAAGCTCGCTCCGCGGTTGGAGCGTCGGAGTTGCTGGCCAATGCCGAGGAGTACAAAAGCCTGGCGGACGCCATTGCCGACTGCACACTGGTCGTCGGTACCACTGCGGTCAGGCATCGCGAACTGCAACATCCGCTCAAACGGCTGGAACAGGGGGCGCGCGCGATCCGCAAACATCTCGCTTCCGGCCGAGTGGCCCTTCTGTTTGGCACGGAAAAATTTGGCCTGGCGACGAAGGACCTCAGCCACTGCCACTGGCTCATGCGCATCCCGACGCGCGAAGAACATATCTCCATGAACCTGGGACAGGCGGTAGCCGTTTGCCTGTATGAACTAATCCGCGATTCCAAAGCTGCGCCAGGGAAGGAGAAGCTGCAGCGCAGCAAGCGCAGCAGAAATCGAGCGCATCACCGAGTCTTACTCGACAGCCTGCGCGGCAGTGGGTATGTGAAAACGCGCACTGAGGCCTCGACCGAAGACAAGGTGCGCCGCTGGTACGCCGTCTCAACCTGCAGGTCGGCAGATGCCGAACTCTGGCTGGGCATGCTAAGGCAGATGCTGTGGAAGATTCGCGCGAGCGGGAAATAGTGGCGCGACGCTGGCATCAACAAAAAGAGCGCACCTGCGCGGTGCGCCCTCACGATAACTTGACAGTGCTAGCGACCAAAATACTTGGCGTTGCGTTCAGTGTACTCTTTCCATTTTTCCGGCAGATCGTCGAGCGCGAAAATCGCCGAAACCGGGCAGACCGGCACGCACGCGCCGCAATCGATGCACTCGACCGGATCGATGTACAGCATCTCTTCGGCCGCAAACTTTTCGCTGTCCTTCTTGGGGTGGATACAGTCCACCGGACAGGCATCGACGCATGCCGTGTCTTTGGTATTGATGCAAGGTTCCGCGATCACATACGCCATAAAACAATATCTCCCATAAGTCTCTCGAACGGAGAAATTCCGGCTGGAGTAGTTACAACGATAGTATCAAAAACCGCAGTTGTGTGGCATCCAGTCGCCATCAAGCGCGGAGACAACTGAACTCGTGGTCGCCTTGACAAACTAGGCCGCGTGCGCTGGCTCGCGCTCGCTTGCCGGTTCATATTCCACGATGTAGCCGGCGATGGCGCTGGCCGCCACCGTCAGCGGGCTGGCCAAATACATTTGCCCCGGCCCGCTGCGGCCCGGAAAGTTCCGGTTCTGCGCGCTGATGACCACCTGGTCGGGACGCGTGGAGACGCCCGGTCCCGCGTTGATGCAAGCGCCGCAACTGGGCTCAATTACCTGCGCACCGGCCTTGCTGAAGATGTCGAGATAGCCTTTACGTACGCAGTATTCGCGCGTCTCCTGCGATCCGAACTGAAGATAGAACTTGCAATTCTCCGCAACCCGCCTGCCTTGCCTCAAGGCGTCGCCCAGCACACGGGCGTACATATCCATGTCTTCGTTCTTGCCCGCGGTGCAGGTGCCGCCATAGGCGATTTCCACCGGGACCGGTGTGTTCAGCTCACGCACAAACTTGCCATTGCCGGGATCTCCGGGCGTCGCCACCATGGGATAGATCCCCGCCGCATCAAGCTCGATCACATGGGAATAATGCGCGTCGGGATCGCTGTACAAGCCCTCGATCAGCGTTTCCGCCTCGTTCTCGCTCATGCCGCGACGCTGCATCAGAAATTCAACCACCTTCTGATCGGGCGCCACGATACCGGTAAATCCCCCGATCTCCGCCGCCATGTTGGTCATGGTGGCGCGTTCGTCCACGCCCAGGGCTTCGATGGCTTCGCCGGAATATTCGATGACCTTGGCCAGCGCTTTGCCGCTCCGAATGTATTCCAGCGACAGCAGCTTCAGGATGAAATCCTTCGCGGTAACGTTCTCCCGTTTCATGCCGCGGACGATCACCTTCACCGATTCGGGCACTTTCACGCGCACATCTTTGGTGAACCACGAATTGAAGACATCCGTGGTGCCGATGCCGAAAGCGACGCATCCCATCGCGCCCACGTGCGGCGTGTGCGAATCCGAGCCGACGTTGAGTTGTCCGGGAAGCGCATAGCTCTCGGTAACGATGGAATGGCAGATGCCTTCCGAGCCTTTGCGATCGCGCAACTCGCCGTGCAACTTGATTCCGCGCGACTTGGCGAAGTCTTCCTGCTTCAACTTCAACTGGGTCGCCAGGTCCAGCAGGCCCATCTTGCGTTTTTCTTCCGACAGCACTTCGTCGAGGAAGGTGAGGTGATCACGGAAGAAGATGATGGTGCTGGCGTCGGTGACTGGCGCGTCCTTGCCCAGAAAGTGCTCGAAGAAAATGGCTGCCATCGGCGTGACGTATTCATGACTAAAGCGTAGATCGGTGCGCGCGAATCCAGTATCGCCGGGCTTCACCGCCTCGACACCAACCTGGTTGGCGCCGTGCACCATGTGACGTGCAAAAATCTTCTCCGCGATCGTCATCGGCCTGGGCTTGGTGTTGATCGGCGGCAGAAAAACCTTGCCCTGCAGGCGGGCGACGTTAAACGGAAACAACCCGCCGTATTCGATCACCTGACGCGTGATCTCGTCTTCGCCCCGCGTAAATTCGGTCAGCGGGATTTCTTCGCCACGGCGGACCTTATCAATCAGGCTGAAGTCGGTAGCTGTCAGCACCCCGAGATTCTGGCAGTTCTGCTTGTAAATCCGCTCGATGTTTTCCGCGATCACCAGCTTGATTCCCGCCGACATCTCCGCGTAAGGCGATTGCTCACGGCTTGATCCCTTGCCCCGACGCTTACCGCTGACCGCGCACACGAAGCCGCCGCGCTTCACATCGCCGCGCTTGATCGGCAGCTCGTTGCCGCACTTCAGGCCGGTGTAGGGAAATTCGCCCAGCGTCTCATCGAAGAAGAAGCAGATGTGCGCCGGCGTGATTTCGTCGGTGGAGATGTCATCGCGCAACTTGGGATTGCGCTCGGGATGTTGGGTGTCCCAGGGAAGGTCCTCACCCGCAAGCTGCTTCTTGATGAGTTCGGGATCTTCAGTGAGGAACAGGATGCGCCCCTCGAGACGGACCATGTCAGGGCGCTTGGCAACGGTGCGGTTCAACAGCGAATTGTTCACTACATAATTTTACCGCAGAAAACTGCCGGATAGGTCTGCTCCAAGATGTCGCGATCAGCATCCATCCGCCGGCTGCTCGACGCTGATTGCTGACCGTCAAATGTTGTAATCTGAAGCTGTCCGCATGAGTTACCAAAGCACCGTGGAGCAGCTCTACGCGCTGGGACACGAGCTCGCCAGTACGCCAGTGCACAAGTTCGACTTGAGCTACGTGCGCGAGATGCTGGAGGCGCTCGGCCATCCCGAACGTCGTTTCGCCAGCGTGCTCATTGCGGGGACCAACGGCAAAGGTTCTACCGCCGCAACGCTCATCATCGATCTTGCGTACCGCCGGATATCGGACTGGGCTCTACAGTTCGCCGCACCTCATTCGCATCAACGAGCGCATTCGCGTCAATGGCGAAGCCATCTCCGATGCGGAGTTTGGCGAAATGCATAATCGCGTCGAGCGCACGGCCCAGGAACTGATGCGTTCCGGTAAGTTGCCCTGGCATCCGAGTTTCTTCGAGATGCTGACGGTGATGGCCTTCGAATATTTCGCCAGCATCGGCCTCGAAATCGCAGTTCTCGAAGTCGGCATGGGTGGCCGGCTTGACGCAACCAATGTTGTCGAACCGCTGATCTCGGTGATCGCGGATATTGCCCTCGATCATCAGAAGTATCTCGGCGAGACAATTGCCGAGATCGCACGCGAAAAGGCGGGCATCATCCGGCCGAACGGCATTGTGGTCACACTGCCGCAGCATCCCCAAGCCAACGATGTGATCGGCCATGCCATCCTGGAAAAGAATGCGCGGGGCGTAAGCGCCGTCAAATACGTGCCCCCGGTGTCGCCAGGCGCAGAGACATGCCTTGGAGGCCGCTTCCAAACTTTTCCTGGACGCAGTCGCTACCCGCTCATGGTGATGAACGAAGAGATTGCTGTGGATTCACCGCTCGCAGGACGGCATCAACTTCGCAATCTCGCATTGGCAATCACCGCTGCCGAAGAGTTGGCGCAGTTTGGGTTCAAAGTGACGCCAAAGCAAATCGAGCGAGGGATCCGCGAGACCCACTGGCCGGGCCGCTTCCAGGTACTGCCACCATCGGCAGCGACCTATGAGCGCGAAATGGTGCTTGATGTCGCGCACAATCCGGCCGGAGCCTGGGCGCTGCGGTCTGCGCTTTCCGAAACCTTTCCCGGACGCGAGTTGACCCTGGTCTTCGCCGCCATGCGCGACAAAGCCGTGCAGGAGATGGCCGAGATACTGTTCCCCATCGCCGACCGGGTGATCGTGACGAAAGTCGCCAACCCACGAGCGGCCACCACCAGCGAACTGCTGCAGGCCGCCTCCCGCACAGGAGCGAAGATCTACGAGGAGCAGACCGTCGCTGCCGCACTAGCGCGGGCGCGCGAAATCAGCAAACCGCAAGACCTGATTGTAGTCACGGGATCCATTTTCTTAGTTGGCGAGGTTATGTCCACGCTAGGAATTCCGGCATGACGCAATCATGACGAACACCGCACCACAAATCGTAAGCGCCGAAGTGGGCCGGGGCTCGCTGTTAAGCCGGCTGCGTTCGTACTTGTTTTTCGCGCCGATGATCTACCTATACACGGGTGTGATGGGGACCCTTTCGTTGCTCTCGTCAGTCTTCGACCACGAGGGCCGCATACAGCACTGGTTCGCGCGCACTTGGGCGCGCATGATCTTGAAGACGGTCATGATTCGGGTGCGGGTCGAAGGACTCGACCATATCAACCCGGCGCAGACGGCAATCTACGCTGCCAATCATCTGTCGGCGTTAGACATTCCCGTAATCTACGCCTGGCTTCCGCTGCAGTTCCGCATCATGGCGAAGAAGGAGCTATTCCGCTACCCATTTCTAGGCTGGCATCTGAAACGGTCAGGGCAAATCCCGATTGATTCGGGCAATGCGCGAGCTTCGCTGCGCAGCTTGACCCACGCCAGCGAGTCCTTGCGCCATGGCACGCCCCTGGTTGTGTTTCCCGAAGGCGGGCGTTCGCTCACTGGACAACTCCAGGAATTTATGGGCGGCGCATCCTACGTTGCGATCAGGGCGCAAGCGCCGATTGTGCCAATCGCAATCGTGGGGACGGATGGGGCCCTGCCCATGAACAGCTTCCATCTGTTGCCGGGAGGTGTGGAGTTGATCATCGGAGAACCGATTCCTACGGACGGACTGCGCGTGCGAGACATGGACAGACTTACGATGCAAGTACGACAGGTAATCGCGGAGATGTACTATTCGCGCTCCAAGGCCGCGCCTTTACCGGAAACAACCGGCGACACGAAGCCCAAGCCGCTGCTGACGCCAAACCCGGAGATTCCGCAAAAAGAACCGACATGAAACCGCGTATTGCTATTCCGACTCCCAACTCGACGCGGCCGGACTACGTCTCTCGCGCGCTGCCGCAATATGAATCGGCGGTTCGCGCGGCTGGAGGCGAGCCCGTAATCATTGCAGCGACCGCTACCAACTCGGAGATCGCGCAGGCCGTTAAGCGCTGCGATGGCGTGCTACTGCCAGGCAGTCCAGCAGATGTCGATCCTGAGAAGTACGGCGCGCAGCGGCATCCGGAGACTGCGCCCGCCGACGCCTTTCGCGACAACGCCGACGAGTTGCTGTTGCAGGATGCCTACAACATGCGCAAGCCAGTCCTCGGTACATGTTACGGATTGCAATCGCTGAACGTGTGGCGGACGGGCACGCTTGCGCAACATTTGCCCGCGGGAATCAAGCACGACGCTGGGAGCCGCGTCGCTGAGGCGCACCGCGTGCAGCTTGATCCGCAATCCAGGTTGGCCGCGATCTTGCGCCGTGCGGGCGCTCTTCCTGGCGGCAACGAACTTGTCATGCCCGTAAATTCGAGCCATCACCAGGCGCCGGAAACGCTCGGCGACGGATTGCGGCTGGTGGCGTGGTGCCCCGAGGACGGAGTGAAAGAGGCGGTGGAAGGGACGGCACCCGATCAATTTGTGTTGGCGGTGCAGTGGCACCCCGAACGCACTTATGAAAACGACGCCGCCTCGCGCGCCATCTTCCGCGCGTTTGTCCAGGCTGCTGCCGAGTGGCACCAGAAATTGGCTAACAAGCAGCAGGACTTCGAGTCGCTGGCGAGAAAGAGTTGACTCACCACAGAGACACCGAGGCACAGAGACTAAGAAATCTTTCACCACGGAGAACACGGAGCGCACGGACAAAACCGAGAAATCAGAAAGTAATTGCAAACAACGCGCGGAGGCACAGGAAGGAGAATTCGAGAGTCATTATTAAGAAACAAAAACCACAAAAACTCTGCGCCTCTATGTCTCTGTGGCGACAATTTTTTTGGTTGCCCGTGCACTCTGTGTTCTCCGTGGTAAAAAATGGCGCTCTGTAGCCAACTCTCCAGCTTGGTGATCGTCAGTATCTTCGAGTAACCTGATCTCTTATGCTCGATCTAGGTTTCGTACGCGATCATCTGCCTCTTGTCGAAGAAAAGCTACGCCAGCGCGGCATGAATCCTGCGGCCGTTCTCAACGACTTTCACGCTATCGATCTCGAACGCCGCGCCGCCATCACCGAAGCTGAAACGCTGAAAGCTCAGCGCAACAAGGCTTCGGAAGAAATCGCGACACTGAAGAAGAACAAGCAGGACGCAACCGCTCTCATCAACGAGACGAAAGAGCTGCGCGAAAAGATCTCCGAAGCCGAGAAGATTGCTGAGGAGGCGGATGCAAGACTACGCAATATCTTAATCGAGATCCCGAACCTACCCGACGACAGCGTGCCCGTTGGCAAGAGCGAGGCAGACAATGTTGAGGTGCGACGCTGGGGCACGCCTCCCCAGTTTGACTTCACCCCCAAGCCGCATTGGGAACTGGGCGAAGAACTAGGCGTGCTTGACCTGGAGCGCGCGGCCAAACTCACTGGAGCGCGCTTTGCGGTGTACTGGGACATGGGCGCAAAGCTGGAGCGGGCGCTGATGAACTTTATGCTCGACCTGCATACCCGCGAGCATGGCTACACCGAAGTGTTGCCGCCGTTCATGGTCAACGCGGAATCCATGTATGGCACCGGGAACTTGCCGAAGTTTGCGGCCGATCTGTTTAAGGTGCCACATGGCGATAAGAATCTTTACCTGATCCCCACCGCCGAGGTTCCCGTGACCAACCTCTATCGCGACGAAACGCTCGACGGTGCTCGCCTGCCGATTTCGCTTACGGCCTATACACCATGTTTTCGCAGCGAGGCTGGCTCCTATGGCAAGGATGTACGCGGCATCATTCGTCAGCACCAGTTTCAGAAGGTCGAGCTGGTGAAGTTCGCCAAGCCTGAACAGTCCTGGGAAGAGCACGAGAAGCTGACCCGCAACGCGGAAGCTGTGCTGCAAAAACTCGGCCTGCACTATCGCACCGTGGCGCTCTGCACCGCCGACTTGGGCTTCTCGGCGGCGAAGACCTACGACATCGAAGTGTGGCTGCCGGGGCAAGGTCTCTTCCGCGAGATCTCTTCGTGCTCGAACTTCACGGATTTCCAGGCACGACGCGCCAACATCCGTTATCGTCCGGAAGGCGGCAAGAAAACGGAATTGGTGCACACACTCAACGGCAGCGGATTGGCGATTGGGCGTACGTGGGTTGCGATTGTCGAGAATTATCAGCAAGCCGACGGTAGCGTGCTTATTCCCGAAGTACTACAGCCGTATATCGGCAGCGATCGCATCACGGCAAAGAAGTTCTAGAGTAGTTCCCGGATCTATGTCGTCCTCGCTCTGGGAAAGCGCGCTGGACTCAGCATCGGCGTACGCGGACAAGCACCGAAACCGTTCTCTGTGGAAATTCATGCACTTGACAATTGCTATAGCCCCGACCATACTTGCGCCGCTTGGTCGAAACGTATCGAATGGCGACACATGAAGAAGCCGACAGCCAAGAAAGCCTCTAAGAAAAAGGCCCGGGCCCCGCGCGCGGCAAAGCGCACGGCGGTGAAGCATAGGGTTGCGAAGATAGCCAAGCCGCAACAAAACAAGGCTGCCGCCGCTCCGGATACTAGCGGGAAGCTCACCTTCAACCACGCTATGATCTACGCGAAGGACGTGGAGCGTGGCTTGCGCTTCTACCGCGATTTGATGGGATTCAAGCTAATTGAAGACTTCCGCTATGAGGGTACGCCGGTGTACGCGCGCTTGCGAGCGCCGGGCGGCGATGGGACTATCGCTCTGCACCAGGCCGGACCGGGAGTTTCTGTTTCGAGCGACGGCGTGCGCCTGTATTTCGAAGTCCGCGATCTCGATGGTTTTTGCCGGAAGCTGCAGCAGAAGGGCTTCTACATCACCCAACTGCCACGCATGATGCCCTGGGGCTGGCGGCACGCTTATCTCAATGATCCTGATGGCCACGAGATCAGCTTGTATTGGGCAGGCGAAAACCGCATGCAGAAGACCGTGATGCAGGCAGCAAGACAAGCGGCGCGCGGTTGAACTTCAGCATCGGCTACGGCGTGCCGAACCTAATCGGCTTCCAGACTAATCGTTGCTTTGCCTGCGGTCAGGCTCTGCCTCGGAACTGGATGATTTTTCGACGATCACGTTTGGATGGTCTGTTCGTGGGTGACTTTTCGTAAGCTGGGTTTCTTTGTAATTCGCCTGCACCCGTCGGGCGCGATCGACGAAAGAAATGACCTGCGTTCCGGGGGAACACCAACTGCCCAGGCCTGACTTGCCGTTCGCCGACGGTTCCGTCGCCAGGTGCAGAAATCTTCGTATAGCCGAGGTTTACCTTCGTCAACAGCAGGCTTGCTTGTTTGGAGCGAAGGTCGGCGGCAAGCTGCATCTCCTGAGACTCGAGGACCATCTTCTGACGCCGCTCCGCTTCAGCCGCCAGTTTCGCTGCTTCGTAGCATGGCTCGAGCTTGGGCGAGGTCGGCATCGCGACTGGCGAACTGACCTGCGAGCCCTTCTTCGTCAGCAACCGCTTGCTCTAACTTCTGCTGGGTTGTTGAATGAGTCTGGTAAAGCCCTCCTGGCGCTTCCATCCCGATCGGGCGCGCACCGATAGGGCGAGCGCTCTGTGGAACAGTTGCTGTTACTGACCGTCGCCAAGAAGTCGACACAGGAGCTTCGGCCCGCAGCCGGGAAGCGTCTATGATTGAGAATATGAATCGCGGTGAATCCACCGACGCAGAAGTGCTGACCTCCACCTCAACGATGCTCGGGGAACATCGCGAACGGGCATCTACCCGGAATACGTCGCGGTTTGCGTGGGCGGTTCTCATCTACATGCTGGGGGTGATTCTCTGGGGGGCATATGTTCGAGCCAGCGGCTCCGGCGCCGGATGTGGTAATCATTGGCCGCTCTGCAACGGGGAGGTAATACCGACATCGCCGCCGAAACAGCTGTTGATTGAATTTACCCATCGAATCACCAGCGGCTTGGCCTTAATCTCTGTTTTTGTCCTCCTTTATCTAACATGGCGCGCCACGGTCCGAGGCGCATGGGCGCGTATTACCGCCGTACTGTCGGTTGTCTTCATGCTCAACGAAGCTCTACTTGGGGCTTTGCTTGTCTTGCTGCAGCATGTAGGTAAAGATGAATCTGCCTCACGAGCGGTTTTGCTGTCGCTGCACCTTACCAACACTTTGCTACTGATTGGCTGCATCGCCCTCACGGCCCGTTGGCTGACGGATTCCCCTACTCGGAGCGACCTTGGGGGTAAGAAGGTTGGAACGGTCGTTTTCGGCCTGCTGTCCGCCATACTCATTGGGATTACCGGTGCGCTTGCCGCCCTCGGAGATACTCTGTTTCCCGCTACCTCGCTGAGCGGCTCACTACAGTCAGATTTCTCGACGACCAGCCATTTCCTGCTGCGCTTGCGCTTTCTGCATCCAGCCATAGCCATCATCGGCACGGCATACGTGATCTGGCTCTTTGCGGTATGTGCTCTGAGGCGTTCCGGCGTTCTCCGCAGGTTTGCTATTGCTCTTTTTCTCCTCATCGTCCTTCAGGTCTCGCTGGGAATCTTGAACGTTTTGCTGCTTGCGCCGATCTGGCTGCAGATAAACCATCTTCTAGTCGGGGACCTGTTTTGGGTCGTCCTGGTTCTTGTCTCCGATCAGGCATTGCGCACACAGACCCAGCCGGAGCAACGCGGCATAGCTTCCGCACGTTCCGGCAGCTGAGCGGGACCTTATTAAGAGTCTGTTATCCGCATCGAAAAACGGGCCAATCGGCAAGGCGAGAGGCAAGGGCCGGCAACAATCAGCAGGCCCCTGCCTTGGGGGGAGGAAAAAGGGATGGGACAGTTCCAGCGCGTGCGACGAAGATTCATGGTCGAGTGGGTCTGCACGTGAATTCTCACTTAACACTCCTAGAGCTCCAGGGCTGGCTCGCCTCTGAAAGGCAACTGTTGGCGGTATCCGACTAACTGGGAGGACAGTCGGCAAACAGGAAGTTGCCCAGGAACAAGGCCTGTGGGGCTTCTCCAGCCTGGTTCATGAACCGCCAGGGAGATTTGGGAGCGATAGTTCACATCTCTGGACTCGTCGGCCTGCCGACTGTAGTGGATGATAGGGTCATCGTCCGCAAACGCGATAATGCAGAGCATTTTTAGCTCACCGGCGTGGCTATAAGGCGAGCGTAGTCGGCGAGAAATCGAGGAAGCCATGCCGGTAAGCTAAAAATGTATTGGACTAAACCGCCACGATGCCGCTGCGCTATGGGTATCGCTTTGTGGGTTGAATTGTGGGTTAAGCTTTTCGCGCAGATTCCCCGTAAGCCCTTGGAAAATTTGGTGGGCGCTACAGGATTCGAACCTGTGACTTCCACCGTGTGAGGATGGCACTCTACCGCTGAGTTAAGCGCCCTTAGTTGCGGTGTTCCGATTGTAGCAAATTAAGCCAGGATCCAACGCTGGCGCGGCTTTAACTGCTATCGTAATTTTCTGGTTCTCGAAATCAAAGCGACGTAGAAGATCACGCGCTTTAGCAAAAAACATTGCAGCACGACTGTTGAATATGTTCATCTAAGTGACCTATGGCACTTGAGGAGTACAAGCGAAAACGAGACTTCAAGCAGACACCCGAACCTCCTGCGAAGGTGGAGCGGGGCGAGCGTCGCCGCTTCGTGGTGCAGAAGCACCGCGCCACGCGCCTGCATTATGATTTCCGCCTCGAGATGGACGGCGTGCTGAAGTCGTGGGCCGTCCCCAAGGGCCCGTCGCTCGATCCTGCCGACAAGCGCCTCGCCATGCAGGTGGAGGATCATCCCGTTTCCTACTTTGATTTCGAGGGCATCATTCCGGCGGGCAACTACGGGGCGGGTACCGTCATGGTATGGGACGTGGGCACCTGGGAGCCGCAGGGTAATGCGGCGGAGATGCTGCGCAAAGGAGACCTGAAGTTTCGCCTCAACGGCAAGAAGCTGAAAGGCGACTTCGCGCTGGTGCACATGAAGTCGCGACGGCCTGGGAGTAAGGGAACTGAGTGGTTGCTAATCAAGCATCGCGATGCCTACGTGCAGGAAGGCTACGACATCGATAAGTACGACTACTCGGTCCTGAGCGAGCGCACCATGGACGAGATCGCTGGCGACGAAGGATCGGCGGAGTGGAAGAGCAGTCGAAAGGCGTCGCTTGGCGGAGCTTCGAAGAAGAACGACTGGCTGGCCGAATCGATTGCGAAAGCCGACGCGAAGAAAGCCAAAGCCGAAAAGAAATCAGCAGCCTTCAAGTCATCCTCTGTTACGGCAGCGAAGACGGTTGCCGCGAAACCAGCTCAACACGATGGCGCCCAAGTAAAGGCTCGCGCAGGCGCTACGAAGCCTGGGCAAAGTGTGCCCACTCGTTCCACTAGGGCCTCTTCGAACAGAGTAAAAAAAAACGCTTAGTCGACTTAGGACCAAGCAATAGTCTCAATCCCAATCCGGCGCGCCTTGGCCGTAAAGCGCCGATGCCTCGCGTTATCCATCCCATGCTTGCGACCCTCGTAGATCGGCCGTTTGACGGCCAGGAGTGGCTCTACGAGGTAAAGTGGGACGGCTATCGCGCCGTCGCCTTCCTGCAGAATGGCTCGGCGCGTCTGGTTTCCCGTAACCAAAACGATTTAACGGCTGCCTATCCCGAGCTTCGCTCGATTCCAGATTTCGTCAAAGCGCGAACCGCAATTCTGGACGGTGAGATCGTCGCGCTCGATGAGCAGGGACGGCCTTCCTTCAGCCTGATGCAGCAACGAACGGGAGTTGGCGAAGGCGGGCGTCGCATTCGTCGCACCCGCGACGATATTCCCGTGATGTATTACGTCTTCGACTTGCTCTACCTTGACGGCTATGACCTGATGCAAGTCCCAGTTGGAGCAACGCAAGGAGCTGCTGGCATCCATCCTGTCGCCCGGCGACCTCATCCACTACTCCGACCATTACATTGGAAACGGCAAAGCGCTGTTTGAAGCGGCGGCGCAGCGCGAACTGGAAGGCATCGTCGCCAAGCGCCGTGGCAGTCCGTATGTGCAAAAGCGCAGCAGCGATTGGCTGAAGATCAAGATCGTCAAACAGCAGGAGTGCGTGATTGGTGGTTACACCGATCCGCGTGGCTCGCGCGAAAACTTCGGCTCCATCGTGCTCGGCCTTTACGACGATCAGGGCCGGCTGATTCCCGTCGGCCAGGCCGGCAGCGGCTTTACTGCGCGTGTCACACGCGGAGATGTGGAAGCGACTGCACCCGCTGGAGACCAGGCACAATCCGTTCTTTGGAAAAGTCGAGAGCACCCGCCGGATACATTACGTGAACCCGGAATTAGTTGCCGAGATCAAGTTCACGGAGTGGACGCACGAGGGACAAAGCGGCGGAGTCAAGATGCGCGCTCCCGTATTTCAGGGACTGCGCTTCGACAAGAAGGCTGAGGAATGCAGGCTTGAGCGGCCCGCCAGCGCATCGGCCGAGGTGAAGAAGGCAGAAGCGGGCGATGCTGCTCTCTGATCCCGGTCAAAGATATCTGGATTACTTAATATCCTTCATTGGCAGTACCGACCCGTAATCGTGGCCGCTGGCGTCTACGGCGCGCGCAATGACTGCGCTGAAGGCGTCGCGGAGCTCGGGATACTTAGCCACGATCGCTTTACTTAGGGCCATATTGTCTTGAAATGCCGCGCCAGTATTGGTGGCGTCAGCGATCTCATATCGCACCCGCAGGTCGAGATTGTCTTCCACGGGAACCGCCACCATCTCGGTGACCTTAAATGTCTTGCCATTGGCTGCCAGATTCAAAGGACTGCTGCTACTCGGAAGGTCGCCCGGCCGCGCGCTCTGCATTTCCTCGGCGACCTTGTCGAGTTGCGGCGTGCTCATGAAATTCACCGGCGCCATCAGGTCCCACGCTGTCAGATAGTAGAACCAGGCATTGTGCAACTGTCCCTTGGATTTGTATTCGCGTGCCTTGGTCAAATACCACTGTCCGTCGTGGCCACCGATCGAATCTAACCGCGGGTAGTAACCCGCCAGCTTCCACGAGCCATTCACATCCTGCAGAATCAAAGAAAGTGTGATCGGGTCCTTGCCGGCAATCTTCTGCATCACCAGCGCGTAACGCCCAGCCGGTAGGTTGGAAATCGAGAAGACCAGCCGGTCAGGCGAATTATAGATACCACAATAGAAATCTGCCCGCGGCATCGTTCCCTTGGCTTGCGAAGCGTCCAGCACGTAGGTTCCGCTGACTGTCGCCGGAGCCCTGGGAGAAATATGGCTTGTTGGTGACCACCGCCTGCTCGATGCTGCCGAAATCTCCGGCGATGGCTGGGAATGGAATTGGCTTTGAGGCCGGCTACGTCTCCGCGCTTGGACATGTCGAGATATTGGCGCGCGGCTGCTTCGACGGCGTTCTTCGTCGGGACATCCAAGTCGGGGCCGCTGGCGCAAGTCTGCGCCGTAAGCGCGGGTGCGATGCTTGTAACTGCAAGCAGCAGGAGGCCCATGCGAAGAACTAGATGGCACTTCGAGCGATGAATGAATGATTGTCGGATCATGTTCGTAATGGGAACGCCACGTGAATGCCTGTCAAAGTTTGCAGAGTATGCGTGATGATTGCTGATCTCTAATATCTAATATTAAGTTAAGATGCCGCTTCGCCTTTTATCAGATGTGTCGCGACATCTTAAAGGAAATCTGCAGCGATTCGCGAATCTGCATCCGCGGCGCCATAGTCGGGTTTAGAATAGCCAAGGCGGCGCGAGTCAAAAACGATGACGCCGCTCGGCCGTCCAACTCATTATGGTACGCCTTCGGCATAACTTGGGACTGTCTTTGTTGCTGGCATCCGCACTATGCCTTGCGCTC
Organism: uncultured Acidobacteriaceae bacterium; assembly: GCA_963772895.1. GTDB lineage: Bacteria > Acidobacteriota > Terriglobia > Terriglobales > Acidobacteriaceae > Bog-257. Next base: position 293,006 of record CAVYZB010000008.1, on the reverse strand, counting down.
GGGGAATCCTCAGCGCAGACACCCTCTCCGGTGGCCGCGACTCCGGCAACCAGCGAGCATCCGCATCATGGAAAGAAAGCCGCACCCGTTGCAGAAGCGTCTCCGCCTGCACCGGTACCGCTGATGCCTGAGCAAATGCCGCCGACCCCGCCGCATGTCACGTATCAGAACGGCCTGCTTACCATTGATGCCCGGAATTCGACGTTGTCGCAAGTGTTGCGTGCGGTTCAGGTTCAGACGGGCGCGTCCATCGATATGCCAGCCAGCACATCGAACGAACGTGTCATGATGCAATTAGGTCCGGGACAGCCACGGGATGTCCTGAACACGATGTTAAACGGATCCAAATTTAATTACGTCATTTTGGGGATGACTGACGATCCGGGTCGTGTGCAGAAGGTAATTTTGATGACCCGTCAGAGCGCCCCGGCAACTGTGAACACCGCACAAAACAACGGTCCGGGACAGGGCCAACCGCAAGCCGAGGAGCCGCAAGACGAGGAAATGCCTCCGCCCGAAGCGGAGGCCGATAACCCACCGGAAAATCCGCCCTCTGAGATGCCTGGGCGATTCCGGCCGGGCCAGGTTCCCATGCATTCGCCGGGTGCAAATGAGGCACCGCAGGACAACGGAAACCAGCCGAACGGCGGAAAGACTCCGGAACAGTTGTTGCAGGAACTGCAAAATATGCAGCAACAACAGCAGCGATATCAGGAGCAGTTGAATCCTGCCAACGTTGAGGGACAACCGCAACCGCAGTAACAATAAGGGCGGGTTACTAGAGCGATTCCAGAATGGCTGTATCCGCATTGAAAGGGCATGCCTTCAGGCGTGCCGAAAAGATAGCGGGAAGTGACCGGCTTTAGCCGCTGAGGGGGCGTACTTCAGGGCCTAAAGGCCGAGTTGTTGGTGGCGCGGATCGGCACGGCTGAAGCCGTGCCCCTTCAAGGCGGTTACAGCAACTCAGAAATTGCTTTAAATAGCAGAGAAAGAGTTCCGCGAGGGTCGTGCGGTTAGACGTTTGCCTTTCGACTTTCGAGTCCCTCTCGCTTCCGCTTATCCGTGAGACAATGCCGCCAACGCCGCGCGGAACATCGCATCGAAATTCTCTTTGCCAGCGGACTGCACAGCACGCTCGACTGCTTTCTCTGCAATCGCACGCTGGTAGCCGAGATTGGACAGTGCCGAGATCACGTCTTCTTCCACGGCAGAATGGGACACTGCGGGTTGTGCTTCGCCGAATCCTTCCAGCTTGTCCCGCAACTCTACACACATGCGTTCGGCAGTCTTCTTGCCGATTCCCGGAATGCGAGTGAGCCGTGCGAAATCGTTGCCGCGGATCGCGCCCACCATGTCCGCCGCGGGCATGCCGCTGAGGATGGTAATCGCCAGCTTGGGTCCGATGCCGCTCACCGTGATGAGCTTCTCGAACAGCTGTTTCTCTTCCCGCCGCAGAAAGCCGAAGAGGGCCAGGGCGTCTTCGCGCACGTGAGTGTGAATGTGCAGCGCGACCTCACTGCCCTGCGCGGGCAGTTCGGAAAACGTCGGCACCGTGATGGTGACGTCATAGCCGACGCCGGCGGTCTCGACGATGGCCTGATTCGGATGCTTGGAGATGAGTCGTCCGCGAAGGTGCGCGATCATGCAGGATGATTGTAAATTGATCGCGAACATCGGATGCTAGTTGCAATGAAGAATCGACTCCCTGGTACGGAGAAGTTTGCTCCACGGACCGAGCCGCATGCCAGCCGCTTCACGGCTGCGCAGTTGCGGGATGCTCGAATTCTCCCGCGCGAATTCTTCGACCGCGATCCGGTGACCGTAGGACGCGAATTGCTGGGTAAACTGCTCATCCGCCGCGAAGGGAGAACTCTCCTTGCTGGACGCGTCGTGGAAGACGAAGCCTACCTCGGAGTCGACGATCCGGCGGCGCATAGTTATTCCGGTCGAACTCGGCGCAACGCTGTGCTCTTCGGGCCGCCTGGATACGCGTACGTGTACTTCATTTATGGCAATCACTACTGCCTCAATGTTTCCTGCTTGCCGGAAGGAGATGCCGGCGGCGTGCTGTTTCGTGCCATGGAGCCGGTGTTTGGATTAGCCGCGATGGCGCGGGCCCGTGGACTCGAGTTGACGGCGACACCGCGGCCCACGCAACTGCGGATGATTTCCAGTGGCCCCGGACGCATGTCGCAGGCGCTCGGCATTACCCGCCTCCGCGACAATGACAAGGACCTCACCTGCGCCGTCGTCAGACCTGTGGTTTGCGGATGACGGCTATCGCCCCGAGCGCATTGCGGCCACCCCGCGCGTCGGGATTACAAAGGCAGTCGAGCGGCCGCTGCGATTCGTGATTGCCGGGAATCCGTTCGTGTCGGCGACACGGGCGCCGTGATCCCGATCGTCATGGGAAGGAAAATTAACCGCTGAGGCACGGAGATCACGGCGAAGATTCGATAGACACAAAACCCCGTGTTCTGTGTCGCTGGTGAATGATTCCCAGCCTATTCCGGATCATGCCAGCCGCCGATGTCGGCAGCCAGCTCGCGCGAGTCGGGCGGACCCCAGGTGCCAGGCTCGTACAGATCGGTCGGGCAGCAGTCGCCGAGGATAGGATCGACGATCGCCCAAGCCGCCTCAACCGCATCCTGCCGTACGAACAGCAACTGGTCGCCCTTCATGGCGTCGGTAAGCAGGCGCTCGTAGGCATCCATCTCGTCGCTGGTGGTGTATTTCACCGCCGAGAGTTCCACGGGCATCGGTACCATCAAAGGCCCCGGCCGCTTAACACGTCCCCCCAAACTCAGCTCGATATCGGGGCCGAGGCGAAAGCGAAAGTAGTTGCGGCCATCGACGCCGATCTTGGCCAGCGGCGGTTTGCGCAACTTCACAAACACTTCGGTCGCCGTGGTGGGCAGTCGTTTGCCGGCACGGATCAGGAACGGAACGCCCGCCCAGCGCCATGAATCGACCTCCAGGCGCAATGCGGCGAAGGTCTCCACATCGGACTTGGGCGATACGCCCGGCTCGTCGCGATATCCGCGAAACTGTCCGCGAACAATGTTGGCGGGGCTGAGCGGCGGAATGGTGCGGAAGATTTTCACCTGCTCATCGCGCACCGAATCCACGTACATCATCGTGGGCGGCTCCATGGCGAGGAACGCGACCACCTGCAGCATGTGGTTCTGTACTACGTCGCGAATAGCGCCCGCCTCTTCGTAGAACTTCCCGCGGCCCTCCACCCCGAACGACTCGGCCATGGTGATCTGCACGCTGTGTACGTAGTTGCGGTTCCAGATGGGCTCCAGGAAGCTGTTGGCGAAGCGGAAGATCAGCAGGTTCTCCACCGCCTCCTTGCCGAGGTAGTGATCGATGCGGAAGATGCGCTCTTCGGGAAAGGCGATGTGCAGCGTCTCGTTCAGCTTGCGCGCCGAGACCAGGTCGCGGCCGAAGGGCTTCTCCAGGATCACCCTCGCGTTCTCCGCGCATCCGGAATTTGCCAGTCCCTTGACGACAACGGGAAACATGCTGGGCGGAATCGCCAGGTAGTGAGTGGGCGATTTCGCATTGCCAAGCTTGACGCGCAGCGTGGCATAGGTCTTATCGTCCGCATAGTCCCCATCGATGTAGCTCATCAAATCGCAAAGCTTTTGAAAAGCTATGTCGTCCACGCCTCCGCCGAACTTGACCAGGCTATCGCGGGCCCGTTCGCGCAACTGCTCGATGGTCCAGCCGGACTTGGCCACCCCGATCACCGGCACGTCGAGCGTGCCGTGCTTCACCATGCTTTGCAGTGCAGGAAAGATTTTCTTGTGGGCCAGATCGCCGGTGGCGCCGAAGAAAACAAATGCGTCGGAAGTTAACGGTGCCATGAGGCTCCTCTCGCCGGGTGAACAAAAATCAGATGAACCGGGCGTGCCCGAGCCTTAGATGGACGCACCGATTCGCCCGCAACAGTTTATCTGGCCGACGGGAAGAACGGTAGGTGGCTACATCTGGCGAGGTGAATAACGGGTGAATATGGCCGTCAATCGAGGCTACCCTGCTCGATCACAACGTTTTCGCGAACGATGAGGCGATGCGCCGCCATCTCCCGCAGCTTGGGAAGAACGCGAGTGACGTGCTCGTCGGTATCGACGAAGGTAATCACCACCGGCAAGTCGCCTCCCGCCTCAACCAGATGCGCGGTATGGACGCTGCCTCGGCCCTGGAAACCCGCCACCGAGTGAAACACCACCGCCCCGGCGACGTTCTCCTGGCGCAAATAATTCAGCACCTGCAGGTGTAGCGGGCGGTGCTGCCAGGAATCGCCTTCCGTGAGATACATGGTGACCTGCACAGCCATACGAGTTGTCATTTTACAACCCTCGCGCAATGGCTGCGCCTGCCACGACCGCCGCCAAGCAAAGCGCGTTGCTGGCGACGATGTTTACCGCCATCAGCATCCACTGGCCCTGCTCGAGAAAAGCGAACGTCTCGAAGGCGTAGCTGGAAAATGTTGTGTAGGAGCCGCAGAATCCGATCGCTACTAGAAAGCGCCAGCGAGGATCAAGCAGCATGCGTTCTCCGGCAAGAACCAGGAAGAAGCCCAGCACCAGGCTTCCGGTAACGTTGATCAGGAGTGTGCCGTAAGGAAAGGTGGTTGAGAAAACGCGGGCAATATATCCGCTGAGAAAGTAACGCGCGCTGGCGCCTACAACCGCGCCCAAGGCGATCCATAGATAGTTCACGATGGAGTTCTCCTGCTTGCTCGGTAGGAGTTATCAGCCCGCGGGCGGTTAACGGCGAACTCCATCGCCACCGAGTTAGTTTAACCTGAGCCCTGATTTCACCTCAAGAGACTGTGTGCATGGCGGGGATCGCCGCTTTGGCTGCTGTACCATAGAGCCAGCCCGGATGAGTTCTCCCAGCCCAATCCATCACGCCAGCGAGCGCGTGCTCGAATTCGACCAGCTACGTCAACTGCTGGCCATTTATACCGGCTCGCCGCTTGGACATGAGCGCGTGATGCAGCTCACGCCCTCGTGTGACCGTCAATGGATCGAACGCCAGCAGCAGCTGGTTGCGGAACTGCGCGGATATCTGCGCGCCGGCGGTCACTTCGATTTTCATGGCCTGCTCGACCCGACGAATCTGGTAAACAAGTCGCGCATCCGCGGCGCTGCCTTGGAGATTATCGAGATTCGCGACCTGTTGCTGGTAGCCGACCGTGCCGCCGAGTGGCGGGAGATCGCGCTGCATCCGCCGATCGAAGTGCACGACAACTGGCAGGCAATTTCAGAGCTCTCGCAGACCTTGGCTGATTTCACCGCCCTGCTGCGTTACTTCCGCAACAAGATCCTCCCCGACGGCACGCTCGACGATAAGGCCTCGCCCGAGCTGGCACGAATTCGCCGCGAAATGGAGAAGCAGAAGCGCGCCATCCAGGAATCGCTACGCTCCTATCTGCGGCGGCTTTCCGAAGATGGAGCAGTGCAGGAAGAGCTGGTAACCATTCGCGGCGAGCGCTTCGTGATTCCGGTAAAGGTGGAGCAGCGCCGCCGGGTGCAAGGCGTGGCGCATGGCGCTTCGTCGAGCGGGCAAACCGTATTCATCGAGCCGCTGGAGACCATCGAGCAGAACAACGACCTGGTGCGACTGCTGGAAGATGAACAGGCGGAGATCCATCGCATTCTGCTGGAGATGACCGGACGGTTGGGCGAACATGCCGACGCGCTCAGCAACGCGGTGCAGGTTCTTTCCGAGCTCGAGTTGCAATTCGCCAAGGCGCGCTTTGCCGAGGATTATGACTGCGTCGCGGTGAAGCTGCTGAGCGAAGGCGACACCGCAGCCGAATCCGCATCGTCACAACCCGGCGTGTCCCTGGTCACCGAATCACCGGTCGATGGGTTGCCGGTTACAGGCCCACGTGATGCGTTCGTTCTGCGCAATGCGCGACATCCACTGTTGGAGCGGACCCTGAAGGCGCAGGAGCGTTTCCGTGGTTCCGCTCACCGTCGAACTTGACGGCCAGCATCGTCAGCTCGTCATCAGCGGTCCCAATACCGGCGGCAAGACCGTGGCGCTGAAAACTATTGGGCTGCTAGCGCTGATGGCGCAATCAGGCATTCCGGTACCGGCGGAGCGGGCCGAGTTGCCCATCTTCGATTCGGTGTTCGCCGACATCGGCGATTACCAGTCCATTGAGCAGAACCTCTCGACCTTTTCGGCGCACGTCACCAACATCGATCTCATCTCCCACCAGGCGACCGCGCATTCGCTGGTTTTGCTCGACGAGCTGGGTTCGGCCACCGATCCCGAAGAGGGCGCTGCGCTGGCGGTTGCCATTGCCGACCACTTTCGGCGTGTGGCATGCATCAGCATTGTCTCCACGCATCACACTGCTCTTAAGGTGTACGCGGCGAACACGCCAGGAGTACTCAACGCAGCCGTCGGCTTCGACGAGAATACATTCGCTCCCACGTTCGAGTTGCGCATCGGTGTTCCAGGCGCTTCCGCGGGCATCAACATCGCGCAAAAGCTTGGGCTGAATCCGGAGATCATCGCCCAGGCGCGGCAGCGGATGACCTCGCAAGCTCAGGATGTTTCGCGCTTTCTCGACCGCCTGCACTCGGAGCTGCGGCAAATCGACGTTGAGCGCGCCGAGCTTAGGCGCGCATGAGCAGGAAGTGGCGCGCGAGCGCCAGCATCTCGCCGTCGAAGGCCGCAAGGAGCAGCGTGAGAAGCTGCGCGAGATGGAGAAGAAGTTAGAAAGCGTGCTGCGCGATTTCGAATATCGTGCACGCGAAACCGTTAATGCCGTGCAGGACCGCGCGCAGGCGCTGAAGCTTTCGAAAGACGCGGAGCGCCGGCTCGCCAAAATGCGCCGGGAATTCCGCGAGCAGTTCGACTCCACCGTGGTCGCGCACACCACTGGCGCCGATACCGGCGATCCACATGCGCAGCAGCATGTCGTCAAGCAGGTCGGCATTGGAGATACGGTCCGGCTGAAGTCATTGGGACGCGACGCCAAGGTGGTGCGCTATTTCGACGACGACAGCTTCGAAGTGGCAGTTGGGCCGATGAAGATGAAGGTGGCGCGCGACGATTTCGCCAGCGTGATCGCGCGGGCCGGAATCAACCCGGTGGAGTCGGCCCGCGCCCGTGGTATCAACGTTACCCTGACGCGTGAAGACGACAATGTCGCCACCGAGATCAACGTGATCGGGCAGACCGTTGACGAAGCCACTCGCGCGGTGGAAAAGTTCGTGGACCGCGCATTTCTGGCGGGCGCGGTGCGTGTTCGGGTGGTGCACGGCAGCGGCATGGGAATTCTGCGCAAGGCGCTGCGTCAGTTTCTGCAAAGCCACCCGCATGTCGCCAGTGTGAGCGAACCTCCGCAGAACGAAGGCGGAGGCGGCGCCACGGTGGTGGAGTTGAGGACGTAAGGCAGGGGCTAGGGGTCAGAGGTCAGGGAAAGCAAACTCGTGGGTTCTGTCGCTTGCCGGTCTGGCTAATTGCTAATTGCTAACTGCTCGCCGCGGATTTCTTGCACTCCGCCCCGCGGCTCTCTAGACTTAATCCAGCGATGAGCAATTTCGGTCAAGCCTTGAAAGGTTACGTGTGGTGGACCTCGCCACGCGGTAGCGTCCGTTACGATGTGATGGTCACGCTCATCCTGGCGTTTATCTTCCTGACGCCGCACTGGGTCAACTTCCGCGACAAACCGCAGGAACGTCCGCCGCATCAAACCGAAGTCGTTGTACAACAAGAGGGAGACGGCTTCCTCTACAAGGTGGATGCCGCGGCGGTCAAGGGAGACAACGATGCCGACATCAGGGACTCGCTGGCCCGCATTATCGAGCCGGTCGCGGGTTACGTGACCATCGACCGATACGAAGCCATCCGCGACGGTAAACACAATGTGGTTGCGTATAAGGTCTGGGGACATCGCTGAAGCAGTCAGCCATCAGCACCTCAGCCCTCAGACGTAGCGACCCTTGATTTTCTGAGTGCTGAATTCTGAGTGCCGAATGCCAACCATGAGATCGATCCTCAAGCCTACCCTTACCAGCGTCGCCCTCTGCATTGCCCTCGCAGCCATCGCGCAAGCGCAAAACCTGGAAGCGACATTGAACTCCATGGACCAGGCTGCGGCCAACTTTCGCACCGCCCAGTGCGATTTCATGTGGGACCAATATCAGAAGGTGGTTGACGAGCACGACTACCAAAAAGGCACAATGTACTTCCGCCGCCAGGGCAATGATGTGCAAATGGCAGCCGACATTACTTCTCCCGACAAGAAGTACGTGCTGTTCACCGGGAATCTGGTCAGCGTTTACCAGCCTTCGATCGAACAGATCACCGAATATAACCCCGGCAAGAACAAGGCAGATTTCGAAAGCTTTCTGGTCCTGGGTTTCGGCGGCCGCGGACACGACCTGGAGAAATCGTTCGATGTAAGCTATGCCGGCATGGAGCAGGTGCAGGGCGTCAACGCCGCCAAACTGGAGCTGACGCCGAAGTCGCAAAGAGTAAAGAGTATGTTCCAGACGATCACGCTATGGATCGACCCGGCGCGCGGGGTCAGTGTGCAGCAAGAGTTTTCGGAACCCTCAGGCGACTATCGGGTGGCCAAGTACAGCAATATTGAAATCAATCACAAGATCTCGGGCGATGTTTTTAAGCTGAAGACCACTGGCCATACCAAGGTGATCAAGCCGAACGGGTGAAAGGAAACCGGTGGCGTCGGGTAAGCAGCGAAAGCTCATTCCGAAACTCTAACCACACACTTCTCATCTAAAATGAGCAACACCGGGTTGAGGAGTCCCATGCCCATGCGTAAAGCTGTTCTGCTACTTGCTGTTTTTCTAGTTGTTGCCGCCACCGTTGAAGCCCAACAAATTCGCGGCGATTACATCGAATCGCGCTCTACCGACGTTTATGTCGCGCAATGCTTCGCTAACGGCGAGACCGGCCTTACCGGCAACCAAGCCCTGCTGGCGTGGCACGTTCAGGAGGGCTCGTGGAATGGTGTGAAGCTCGACGGCTTGACGATCGCGGCTGCTGTTCGCGCCCGGGCTACGCTGGGCGATCCGTACGGTAAGCCTTATCCTGCGCAGTCGGTGTTGATGGTTGACGATGCGGCGAACGCCGCGCAACGGGAGGCGCTGATCGCGCTCGCCAAGCATCAAGGTGGAGAATTGCTGGCTAACGTTGAACGTGTGGAATATGTGCCGGTTATTCTCGACGTGCCTGGGGACCCGCAGAGTGGACACGCCGTGCTACGTGCCGGACGGCTGGCGACTATCGTGACGCGCCCGCTCAACCATCACGACCATATTTGCGGTAACGAGACTAACTACTATCCTCCACTGACCAAGGTTGAACACGCGACTTCGGCCGTCGCGTTGACGGACGAGTTCAACGGCGACGGACTAGGCTCGCAATGGAGCACGCATGGACGGCGCAGCGCCTACATTGGCAGCTTCAGCGAAGGCGCCGTAACCACGGCGGCAGCGGAAGAACCAGCCATGCACCACGGCGGAGAATAAGAGAGCCAGCGGGACGCGCGAATTGCCGCTTCACCGCGTCTGCGGATGGGAAATCCCGCTTCCCCGCACTCCTTAGGCGAACAATGCTGAAAACCCTGCGCCCACCAGCACTACCACAATCCACCACCCGAAAACCACGGCCATGCAGGTTCCTTGCTTCAGTTTGGTCACGCAGGCATACCCTAGCCCCGTCAGGAAAATAATCCAGATCGTAAACACGTCCAAAGAAGTTGCTATGGAGTAAAGAAAGTGGGAGCTGGGGTCAACCAGGGCGCCCAGATTACTGGCAACCGGGTTCTGGAAGGTGAAGCCCCCACCTCCTCCTACACTGATCGCCAGTATGGCAATTAGCGCCTTAATGATCCCCGGCAATGAAGCGTACATGCTGATGGCCATACACTGGCTGAAGGTGAGGTGCGCGCCAAAGCCGAGGTTAAACGTTCCCAACAACACTGCGGCCATGATAGCGACGATAATCACTGCGATCACGGGATAGGAGTAAGCAATCACTCGATTGAACTTCACGATTGTCTGTAGCTGGGCGGCGCGCTGCTCGGGAGGTAGCTGATCGAGCTTCTCTGCCTGCTTCGGAGAAAGAGCCATCTGGTTCTCTACCACTTTCTCCATCCCAAGCTTCTTGTCCACCACCGTCACCATCGCGAGGCTGGCGATTGCCATCAGTATCCACGGCACCCACCAACTAGCGTTGCGGCGGATATCGGTGAATGTTTTGCTGGGCGCGACGAAGGTGTCCGCGACGCGTTCGACCTGGGAAAGAGACGGTTGCTCCGCAGGAGCGATGGAACTGGCAGAACTCATGAGCTCTCCTTTTGAGTCAGACCAAGATACAGCTTCGGGTGCGCGAACGCAGCCGCTGCTCAGCTTCAGATCAAAACCAGAATTGCGCGAGATTGTACCACTGGAAGGTCGACGGCCCGAGCAAAAATGGCGCTAGCTAGCGCGTCTGCTTCCGATTCGCGAGCGGCGAACGCGAGACTCTATTTCTGCGGTGGTGGGTGGGGTGGAGCGTCGGTCCCCGTGTTGCTTTGGCCGGTCGCTGGATTCTTGGTGTTCCCTGTGCCGCTGTTGTTCATAGCGGAGTGATCGGGCGGCAGGTCGGAATGGCCATTCCCCGTGATCATCAAATTGTCGGTCAACTTTCGATTGCCATCGAACGACTGGGCAATGCGTTCTGCAGCCTGTCTGTCCTTACTGGAACCGACGGTGCCACTCAAGTCGATGCCTTCAGCCGTGACATTTACCACGATATGGCTGTTGCTTAGGGAAGGCTCGTTGCGGAGAGCGTTCTGGATTTGCGATTGCAACAAGCCCGCATTCTGATTCTCTGGTCCAGAAGGCGCACTTACGTCACCGGGCTGGTTAGGGGTGGCCTGGGCACTCGGAGAGGTTGTCGATTCCTTTCCAGCCCTGACGGGAGCTTGTGCCAAGACCAATACGGACGCTGAAAGGGTAAACGCGAGTAAAACGGTGTGCGCCTTCATACATCGCCTCCGAGAGTTGGATGTAGCTTCGCGCGCCGCAGAAGGCCGAGGCAAGATAAAATTAGGGTCCGCTCAGCCCGCGCCTCGTTTGGCTGCTTTGGCGCGCCCCCTGAGAATCTGGAAGCAAGGGCCTGCCAGGTCGAAATCATGGGTCATATGAGTGATGGGGCGGGTCGGATAGAAGGTCACATTACTCCGGCAGACTCGACAGGAGGGAAACTCCTCTCCGCGAATCGCCACAACTTCATGGTCTTGTCGATGAGCGATGTGTACGACAGTGTAAACACCAGAAATTGGCACCAACTGTCCAGGTTTGTAGTTATGAGCGTCGCGCCTTGGTTCGGTCGCCATTAGGGTAGCCTTCAGTGGGGCTTGATTGACCGCAATTGTCTGGCGGTGTCAGGAGACTGCCTGAGCACAGACTCCCATGTCATGACCTTTTAAACTCTCGCCAGGTCACATCGTGTCCCGTCTCGCTTGCCGCTGAGCGCCAGCCGGTCGGGGGATGAAGTTATACCGATCTGCCCTGACTCTTCTGGTCAATGACGCGCTTCTAGGCATTGATCTCCTGCAATACGACCTGTAGATCTTCGGGCGTGACGCTGTGGAACCAAAACAAGATTTGCTCTCCAGTGAGAGGGGTAAGTCCTGGTGCATCTAGATTGGTACGGATGCACTTCACCACTTCTTTCAGCACCGCGCGAAACTCCGTTCGGTCAACAAGAGGCGCCATCGTTCCGTTACATCCGTACTATGTCTGACCTTTTTCACGATTCATGCGCAGTCAATCTGCGCGGGGTTAGGCGGCCATCAGCACAATTGGTTGTGAGGCACGATCCAAGAATCCTCGCCTCTTTTCCAGATGCCTCCCCTGCCCTGACCGCAGGGCTCTCCTCGGAAGGGCATGGCGCCTTCGCGCGCCTACCTGATCACTCATAATGGATGAACATTGAAGTTGGCTGGTTGTCACCAACGTTGCCAAAACCTGCGGGCAGTCTGCCGACATGGCACGATCACCATCCTGACTTTACTGAGCTTTCCATGCCAACAAAGGGCAGGAGGGCTGCACTTTCGAACGCAACATCGCGCCAAACCGTCGCATCGAATTGAGGATGCGAGAAAGTGAGATGAGAAAAGAAGATACTCCCAGGATGATGATGCCGTTGCTGAATTACTATGTGCAATCGCTCTGCGGTCTTTACAGCCGAGTGGCGAGTCGCCTCAGAGTCAACCGGTCCTACGTTAGCCGAGTGGCGCGCGGGGAAAGACATTCCGAGGAGGTTGAACAGGCATTGAGTAGCGAGTTCACTCGAATTACAAACGAACGCCCATAGATTGGCTGCTTTGTCGGATCTTGCCGAAACTTCCCCGGTTGAACAGAGTGCAATCCCGCTTTTAAACTGAATATATGCACTTGCACTCCGGTGACGCGAGGAATGCGACGACCTCGCGTGTGCTGCGGGTTTCGCTGGTCGTCACGCTGGCCTACATCGTGCTGCTGGTCGTCGCAGGCCTACGAGCGCATAGCCTGGCGCTGCTCTCCGAGGCCGGACACAATCTCTCCGATTTTGTCGCCTTGCTGATGTCGTGGGGCGCAGTCTTCCTGCAAGGCAAGCCGCCGAGCGCGCGTAAAACCTTCGGTTACAATCGCGCGGGAGTGCTGGTGGCCTTCGTCAACGGCCTGTCGCTGGTACTGATTGCCTTCTACATTCTCTACGAAGCCTTCCGCCGTCTGCAGACACCGGTGGACGTGCAAGCTGGCATCATGATTTGGGTTGCAGCTGCAGGAGTGGTCATGAACGGCGCAATCGCGATCCTGCTGATGCGCGGCCATCGCGACATCAACCTGCGCAGCGCTCTGTTGCACGAGATTGGAGATACCTTGTCCACGGCCGCCGTGATCGCGGGCGGCATTATGATCGCCTTGACTGGCGAGCGCTGGATCGATCCCGCACTTTCGGTGGGCATCGGCGTCATGATCCTGTGGTCTTCCATCGGGATCATCCGCGAGAGCCTCAACATCCTGCTGGAAGGCATTCCTAGCGGTATGGAACTGCAGCGCATTGCGGAGATCATTCGCGCCATTCCGGGCGTCAACGATGTGCATGATCTGCACGTGTGGAGCATCGGCAGCGACACCCACTCGCTTTCCTGCCACGTAGCCATCGCCGACATGCCCGCGTCCGAGAGCGAAGGAATTCTGCGGCTGATTCGCGAACAGATGGGCGAACGCTTTCACATTCATCACACCACCATCCAGTTTGAGTTGGCGGTCTGCGAGGTGGCGGACGGCTGCGTTATCCCGATCAGTCCGGCACACGAACACGGTCACTCGCATTGAAGCCGAAGCGCAGTAACGGTCTGTCGATTCCTCTCCGGGCGCTGGGGTGCGTACTGGTGGTGACACTTCTCCCGTTCGCTGTCGCCTGCAGTCGAAAGGCGAGTGCCCCGGAAACGCGCCAGCAACCTGCGCCGGCCTCCAGCGAGGCAGGCCCGTGGCATATGGAGTTGAAAGTTTCTCCCGAGCATCCCAGCATGGCCAAGCCGCTGACCTTTACGCTGCACATCACCGATGGACAGGCGAAGCCGGTCGATGGCGCCGAGGTGAATGCCGCGCTTACCATGAGGTCGATGGATATGGGCACCATGCAGCTGAAGTTGGCGCCCAAAGGCAACGGCGATTACGAAGTGTCGGTGAAGAACATGGACATGTCTGGGCCATGGAGGCTGGCGGTTTACGCCTCGCAAGGCGCGGTCCATTCGAAGCAGAGTTTTGACTTCAATGTGTACGACTAAAGTACCGTTGATGCCATTCGATGACACCGATCATCCACCTCTCCCATGCTGCCGCGCATAGATCTTCTCCACGGTCTCGACCGTGTCGATGTCCTTGGGCAGCTTGTCTTGCCGCACGCGCACGATCCGCGGAAAGCGCAACGCGAACCCACTGTCGTGACGGTCAGAGCGCATGATGGCGTTGAACGCCACCTCCAGCACGATCGTCGGCTGCACCTCGCGCACGTGACCGTGATCGGCGGTGGTGTGCGCCAGAAACCACTCCGTCAGCTCCGCAATCTCTTTGTCGGTCAGTCCTGAATACGCCTTGCCGATATTGACCAGCTCCTCGCCTTTGCGCACAGCGAACGTGTAATCGCTCAGCACGTGGATGCGCTTGCCATGCCCGAACTCGGCGGCGGTCACAACGACGTCGAGCGTGGCCAGTTCGCGCTTCAGCTTAAGCCACCAGCGGCCGCGGCGTCCCGGCATGTAGGGCGATTGCAGGTCTTTGATCATCAGCCCCTCGTTGCCACGCGCCATGGCTTCGTCGAAGTACTGTTCGAGCTGCTGGGGAGAGTCGGCGCGCAGGGCGGGAGCACGCAGGATCCATCCCGACGCCGCGCCTTCCTCCTCGATCTCCGGCTCAAACAGCAGGTCGCCTTGAGCATTCATCACCGGACGCGGCGAGACTCGCCCCGCACCCACAAACACGCGCTCCAGAATCTGTGCGCGCTGGGAGAGCGGCTTGTCGAGCATGAGTTCACCCTCGGCGTAGATCACATCGAAGACGACGTACGCCACCGGAACTTCAGCGATCATCTTCTGGCTCACGTTTTTCCGGCCCAGACGTTTCTGGATCTCCGAGAAAGGCATGGCATGTCCGCCCTCTTCGTTGTTGCGCCAGGCGACGATCTCCCCGTCCAGAATGACTTCACCGGGCAATTCGCTCAGACCGCCGACCAGTTCCGGAAACGACGGCGTCACCTCATCGAGGGTGCGCGAGAAGATGCGCACCTGCCCTCCTCCGCAATGGGCCTGGGCGCGGATGCCGTCGTACTTGTCCTCAACTTGCGCGTGCTCGAAGTACTGAAAGGCCTCGGCTGCGTCGGCCGCCGGGCTGGCCAGCATGAAGCCGATGGGATGAAACAGCCGCATCCGCGCCTGGTCAAGACGATGCTCCGCCGCGAGTTGCAAAGTTGCGCCAATGTCGCCTAGCAGCATGTTGGCGCGCTGCACGCGCGTCCAGCGGCTCGTCATACGCCTTCGCAATTGCCTCTTCTACAAGGCTCTCTTTCAGCCCGATACGCAGCTCGCCGGTGATGATCTTCAGGATGTACTTGGCTTCGAGCGCGGTCGCCCGCTCCAGAAGCAGCTTCAAGACCGCAGACTTCGCCGTAGCAGTGCGAGTCTCGGCAATTTGATCGAAGGTCGAGCGCACGTCTGAGAGCGTGAGCGTACTGGCTGGAATGGCGGTCGCGACGAACACATCGTAAGCGGCAGCACCGAGATCGCCACGCTTGCGATAAGCGGCCGTCAATGTCGCTTCGCGAGCCCTTGTGAGTTCGCCTACCAGCTTCCACAGAAACGATCCGCCGATCTGCAAGGTTCGTTCGTCGAATGCGGGGAAGGCACGTCCAGAGAGGAAGACCGCCGAGATTGTTGCGTCTGCCAACTCCCGCGAGCGAAAATACTCGGCCACCATGGCGGTCTTCTCCAGCTTCTTAGCGGTGGCAGCGATGCGTTCGCAGAGCTCGGCTAGTCGCAACATAAGCGTAACCGCTTTGGATGCGCAGGTTACGGAAAGGCAGCAGAAGAAACCATCAACTACGGATTCACGCCGATCCTGGCAGAGCGTCTCTGAGCAAAGACAGGTTCCCCAATTGGATCCGTGTCCATCCGTGCGAATCCGTGGTTAACGCCTTTATGTTTTCCGCGATTGACACTGGCGGGCAGCTTGCTTACTCTAAACACTGCGATTTCCGGTTCTTTCCGGATAGGCAAACATCCAATCACCATGCAATCTTTGCGTCAGCGTCTACGTTTTTTAGCAGCCGTCCAACTCTTGCCCGCTCTGGAGAGCGGTGAGGAAACCCTGGTCGGCGGCCAGGCCGTGCTCGAAGGCGTCATGATGCGCTCGCCCCATGCCTGGGGCATCTGCATCCGCCGGCCCGATGGCACCCTGGCGACGCACTCGGAGCCGCTGGAACGTGCCTCGGAGAAGCACAAATGGATGGGCTGGCCGGTGATTCGCGGCGTCATAACGCTAGGCCAGGCAATGGCATTGGGCTTCCGCGCGCTGCGCTATTCTGCCAACGTGGCAATGGGCGGACTGACCGCTGAAGACGAGAAGAAAACCGAGGTCTCGAGCTGGGCGCTTGCCCTCAACGTCGTGTTGTCAGTCGGATTCTTCATCTTTATGTACAAGTTTGTGCCGCTGCTCGCGGCGACCAAGCTGAAGAACGCCTATCCGGCTTTCGGCAATCAAATCGCCTTCAACATCGTGGACGGCGTCATACGCATAGCGCTCTTCCTGCTCTTCATTTGGGGCATCTCGCGCCTGCCCGACATTCGCCGCGTTTTCCAATATCACGGCGCCGAGCATAAAACGGTTTTTGCCTTCGAGTCGCGCGATCCGCTGACCATCCAGAACGCGCAGTCGTATTCGACGTTCCATCCCCGCTGCGGCACCAGCTTCCTGATGACCGTGATGCTGATCGCGATGGTCATTTACATGATGGTACCGGCGACAACGTTCTGGGCGCGCTTCGCCTTCCGCATCGCGCTATTGCCGGTGATCGCAGGCGTGTCGTACGAGTTGATTCGCTTTGCCGCCAAGCACGGCTCCTCGCTGTTCGCGGTACTTACCAAGCCGGGACTCTGGCTGCAGCGGATCACCACGCAGCCTCCCGCGGATGACCAGGTCGAGACCGCCATTGCCGCCTTGAACGAAGCCATGGAGTTGGAGAAGCAGCGCGGCGGCGAACTGGTGATTGCCTAGCGGCGATCACCCCAACATGCGCAAAGGCGGCGCGTGTTGGGGACCGCGATGCGCCTGCCGCCAACAATCCTCACTGCGCTTTGAAAGGGAACGGCTTCAGCCGTGCCGCTAGATGCAATTCGAAAGCGGGCTTTAGCCCCCGAGGGAACTCGCTTTCGAAGGCACAGCAAAGTTCCCGTACAATAATCTTTTCCGCCGTTCTGAACACGGCCATTGTTGGATCCCATGTTTGAACGCTTAGACCAAACTGAACTGAAGTACGAAGAGCTGAACAAAGCCCTGTCTTCGCCAGATATCGTCTCCGACTCGGCGCGTTTCCAGAAGACCGCCAAAGCTCACAGTGAATTGCAGCCTATCGTGGAGAAGTATCGCGAGTACAAAGACCTGACCCGCGGCATCCAGGAGAGCAAGGCGATGCTGGCCGAGGAGAGCGATCCCGAGATGCGCGCCTACGCGCAGGATGAGCTGACACAACTCGAGGAACGCCTTGTCCAGGTGGAAGCCGATCTGAAGGTGCTGTTGTTGCCCAAGGATCCGAACGACGAGAAGAACGTGGTGCTCGAAATCCGTGCTGGAACTGGCGGCGACGAGGCTACGTTGTTCGCGGCCGAAATCTTCCGTATGTACACGCGCTACGCCGAGAGTCAGCGCTGGAAAGTCGAGGTGCTCTCCACGTCGGAGTCGACCGTAGGCGGCCTGAAGGAAGTGATTGCCATCATTGAAGGCCAGGGCGTGTACTCGCGTATGAAATATGAGAGCGGTGTGCATCGCGTGCAGCGCGTTCCGCAGACCGAGACGCAGGGCCGCGTCCACACGTCTGCTGTGACGGTCGCAGTACTGCCCGAAGCCGAAGACGTGGACATCAAGATCGAAGCCAAGGACCTTCGCATCGACACCTTCTGTTCGTCCGGGCCCGGCGGTCAGTCGGTGAACACCACGTACTCGGCCGTGCGCATTACGCACCTGCCGACCAACACGGTCGTCAGCTGCCAGGACGAGAAGTCGCAAATCAAGAATCGCGAGAAAGGTATGCGCGTGCTGCGGGCCCGCTTGTACGAAATGGAGCAGCAGAAGCAGCAAGACGCGCTGGCCAAAGAACGCAAGATGATGGTGGGGAGCGGAGATCGCAGCGAGAAGATCCGCACCTACAACTTCCCGCAAAACCGCGTGACCGATCACCGCATCGGCTTCACCGCGCATCAGCTGCCGGAGTTCATGGATGGGCGCATCCAGCCCATGATCGACGCGCTGATTACCCACTTTCAGGCCGAGAAAATGAAGCAAGAGATGGAGGTCACGGCCTGATCCCGTGCAACTGAAGCAAGCCCTCGCATCCGCAGTGGAACGTCTCGACGCTGCCGATGTGGGCTCCCCCCGCATGAACGCCGAGGTGTTGCTGATGTTTGTCCTCGGCTCCGATCGTGCCTATCTGTACGCTCATCCCGAGCGTGAACTCACTCTCGAAGAAGCGACGAGATACGAAGAGGTGCTTGCTCAGCGTGCGACCGGCATGCCCTCGCAATACATCACCGGCCACCAGGAATTCTGGGGCTTGGATTTCGTGGTCTCCCCCGCAG
The DNA here is from genome assembly GCA_963772895.1 of uncultured Acidobacteriaceae bacterium. GTDB lineage: Bacteria > Acidobacteriota > Terriglobia > Terriglobales > Acidobacteriaceae > Bog-257. The sequence goes on along the minus strand of CAVYZB010000008.1, from coordinate 274,618 downwards.
TGCTGATTCCGCGTCCCGAGACCGAGCATCTGGTCGAAGCGGTGCTGGAACTGGCGCGTGGAGTTACGCGCCCCAAGCTGGTGGATGTAGGCACGGGCTCGGGATGCATTGCGCTGGCGCTCGCGCATGAATTGCAGGACGCCGAAGTCTATGCTGTCGATCTTTCAGGAGAAGCCTTGGACATTGCGCGCGCCAATGCTGTCAGGCTGCAGCTGGATCGACGGGTACGGTTCCTGCAGTGCAATGTTCTGGAGCCAGCAATTGACTCAAAATCTTCTGCGGCGCCGAACTCCCCTCCTGTCATTCCTGCCTCTCGTACTGTCATCCTGAGCGAGGACTTTAGTCCGAGTCGAAGGACCCCTATGGATCGCCTGAACATCTTCTGCGATTTCGATTTCGTGGTCAGCAATCCGCCGTATGTCGCTTTCAGCGAAGCCGACAAGGTGCAGAGGTCGGTGCAGGACTTCGAGCCAAGGATGGCCGTCTTCGCCGGCTTGCGTGGGACCGATGTGATAGCTCCGCTGATTGACCAGGCACACCGCGCGCTCAAGCCGGGCGGCTGGTTAGCGCTGGAGATCGGCTACTCCATGCGTGATGAGGTAGTAAATTTGCTGAGTCCTACAATGTGGGACGACATCCGCGTCGTACCTGATCTACAAGGGATTCCGCGGGTGGTAGCGGCGAAGAGGGGTAGGGTTACTTTGCCCAATCGACGCAAGTGAGGCCGCGTATTCGCGAGAATTCGGAGAGATTGCTCGTTACCAAGGTCAACCCGTGACGGAGGCACTGACCGCCAATGAGCGTGTCATAAGCGCCGATTCGGCTTCCACGTGCTTCAAGGTCAGCCCTGATTTCGCCGGAGACCCGAGCATCCTCTTCGTCAAAATGGAGGAGTTCGACTCCCCAGGCTAGGAATGCCTGCAACTGCTGCACGTTTTCCTGTACCCTCGAGCCCTTGAATACTCCGTACCAGAGTTCGTGGAGTACAACCGAGGAAATCAACAGGCTCGAACCCTGACGAATCGCCTTTTCGGCCTTGATGCGGACACTATCTGGCTTTCGACGCAGAATAGCTACACACGCATTCGTATCGAGGGAGTAATTCATTCGAAGATTTTGCGTTTAGGAGCTTTCGGCTGATTCCGCCAATCTCCCTCGAAGGCATCGGCAAGAGGGTGCCGGTCCATTTCCGCAAACCATTCCTCAACGTTGGTGATGACCGGCTCCAAAACCACCGTATCGCCAACCTTTCGCACGCGTACGCGGTCGCCTTTGAACCGCATCTCCTGAGGCAGACGAACGGCCTGACTGTTGCCGTTGCGAAACAACTTGGCGATTTTCGTCATAAGGGACGGCCTCCAAGGAGAATATATATTATGAGTATAGACTCTTGCAATGGCGGGAATCACTCTCGGGCTCGACCGTGCCAATCGTTCGATTGCTCCAACTCTAGAACGTTCATACCCCTACGAAGCGCTGCGACTCCGGTGCAACCGCTGTGGGATTTATTTACGCCCGAAGAAGATTGGCCGCCTGCTCCTCCGCCACCCGAAGACCATCCCGAACAGGAATCCCGCAGCTACAGCGGCCGATAATCGTTTGCGGTCCGCAAATGCAATGAAGCGAGTTCCCGCCGGGCTAATCTCCAGCACACCCTTGGGACTGGCGATGATGCCACCTCCACCACCTCCGCCGCTCTTCCCACTCGCCGTATCCGACCCGGAGGAGTTGTCGCGAGAGAACGAACCGCCGCCCGCTCCCATCCCATAGCGAATGCGGGCAACCGGGATCACCGTCTTGTCGCCCACTGTGATGGGATCGCCAAAAACGCTTTTCACGCTCGCGCTGGTCTGGAACTTGTCGCCCAGCGTCCGCAAAATTTCTACAGGCCCATTCATAAATCACCGCCTTGCTTTTCAATTAGGTCAACAGAGCATTGGATGCCGGCCTAGTGCCGGAAGTGTCTGACTCCAGTGAGCACCATAGCCAGGCCCAACCGGTTCGCCGCATCAATCACTTCCTGATCGCGCACCGAGCCGCCGGGCTGAATAATGGCCGTCGCGCCTGCCTTGGCAATCTCTTCAACGCCGTCGGGGAAGGGAAAGAACGCGTCAGAGGCGGCAACCGATCCCTTGATTCCGAGCACCGACTTCATGGCACCGATCTTCGCCGAGTCCACGCGGCTCATCTGCCCAGCGCCGACGCCGGTAGTCTGTCCATTGCGCGCATAGAGAATCGCGTTCGACTTCACGTGCTTGCAGACCTTCCAGGCGAACAGCAGATCCCGCATCTCCTGCTCCGTGGGCTTTCGTTCGCTGACCACTTTAAGGTCCGCTCCGCTCAGTGGGCGCATGTCGTTGTCCTGTAGCAGGACACCGCCGGAGACGTTCTTGAGCACCCACTTTTGCTCGAGGGGAACGACCTCAACCAAGCGCAGATTCTTCTTGGCGGCAAAGATCTCACGCGCGGCGGGGTCGAATCTTTCCGCAGCGATTGCCTCCACAAACAGCTTCGCCATCTCGGTCGCCGTCTCGCGATCCATTGGCCGGTTCACGCCTATCACGCCGCCGAACGCGGACACTGGGTCGCACTCTAGCGCGCGCTTGTACGCCTCCGCCAGTGTGGCGCCCACGGCGGTTCCACAGGGATTGGTGTGCTTGATGATGGCGCACACTGGCTCCTGGAATTCCTGCGCCAGGTCCCACGCCGCCTGCAAGTCAACGATGTTGTTGTAGCTGAGTTCCTTACCTTGCAACTGCTTGCCATTCGCGATCCCTTTGCTCGAACCGTCGGAGTAAAGCGCTGCCTTCTGATGCGGGTTTTCGCCGTAGCGCAGATCGAAGGCCTTACGGAAGGTGAGTCGCAGAGTTTCGGGAAATCCCTCTGCGCCGGTCGAGTTCGAACTTTCCACTGCCGTTCGCCGGAGCAGCAATCCGCTCCAGAGTCGACGCGATCGCCGAATCGTAGGCCGCTGTCACGGCAAATGCTTTTTGGGCTAGGCGCCACTTCGTCTTCAGCGACACCCCGCCGCCAGACGATTCCATCTCTTGCGCAATCCCCTGGTACTGATCCGGCGAGGTAACAATAGCGACATCCTGAAAGTTCTTGGCCGCCGAGCGCACCATCGACGGCCCGCCGATGTCGATGTTCTCGATGATGTCCTCGAACTCGGCTCCGGGTTTCGCGGCCGTATCTTCAAAGGCGTAGAGATTCACTACCACCATGTCGATCGGCTGAATGCCGTGCTGCTCCACGGCCGCTACATGTTTCTCATTTTTGCGGATGTGGAGAATGCCGCCATGCACCTTGGGATGAAGCGTCTTGACGCGGCCATCGAGCATTTCTGGAAAGCCAGTGAGTTCGGAGATGTCCTTCACCACGATACCGGAATCGCGCAGCAACTTGGCCGTGCCTCCGGTCGAAACCAGCTCAACACCTAGCGTTGAGAGTTTGCGTGCAAAGTCGACCAACCCGGCCTTGTCTGTCACGCTTAAGATTGCCCGCCGAATTCTTGCCATGAATGCCTCTTGGTATAGTCCGCCGAATTGCGCCCGACGGACCACGATAACAATAGGGAATTAATGCATTTACGCGATCATGGACACTACCTGCCGCCCTCTCAGGGGAAGCTTTCTAGCGCCGCCGGAAATCAGACTGTGGAGCCGGATCGCCCTGATTTTGCATGCAGATATTAGTGCCCCCCATCCAGAATAGCGCAACCCAGAGCGACTCGCGATTCATCGAACCTTCAAGATATGCCGAAGCCCATCTCAATTGTGATTGCCGATGACCATGCCGTGCTACGCGAATCGCTGGCAACATTGCTGCAATCGCAAGATGAGTTCGATGTAGTGGGCGTGGCCGCCAATGGGGAGCAGGCCCTCCAACTGGTGCAAGAGCACCATCCCGATGTGCTGGTGCTGGACCTCTTCATGCCTCAGAGCGATGGTTTTGAAGTGCTGCGCACGCTGGACCACGCGGGCAGTCGCGTGGCCTCCGTAGTGCTGACGGGATCAGACAGCAATGACGATTATGTGCGTGTCGTGCGGCTGGGAGCTCGCGGCTTGGTCCTGAAGGGCGACGATCCACAAAAGTTGTTTGCTGCAATTCGAATGGTAGCCGAAGGAGAACTTGCCTTCTCGAACGATGTTGCGGAGAGCGTGCTCAACGCCATGGCCTCAGATAAAGACGGAGCACCCAGCTCGATGGGCCGCCTGTCTGAACGCGAGCGCCAAATCTCCTACCTGGTGGCGCGCGGAATGAAAAATCGCGACATCGCCGAAGACTTAAAGATCAGCGAAAACACTGTAAAACGGCACTTGCAGAGTATTTTCTTAAAGACCGGTTCTCGAGATCGCCTAGAGTTGGCAATTCTCACCTTGGGCGAGATTGATCACCGGGCTGCATAAAAAAAAGAAATGCGGGGGCCTTGCGGTTCTAAAGCAAGCTGCTACTTACCCGCGCCCGACGCCATCTTCTTAACCATCGCGATCACCAGCTTGCGATCGCTGTCGTTCAAGTTGGGTGAGTAGCGGCGGATCTGGGTCAGAAAACGGACCTCATCCTCGGCCAACTGAGGCGTGCTTTTGTTGCCGTTCTCGCCGGACCCGCCGCTAAAGAATTGGGCCAGCGGGATTTCCATGGCCGTCGCAATTTTAGCCAGTGTTTCCAGCGAAGGAATAGTGTGGCCGTTCTCGACTCGCGACAGGTAGCAGCGCAACAAACCAGTTCGCTTCTCGATGTCGCCCTGAGACATGCTCTTCTGCAGCCGGAAATTGCGAATGGTTTCGCCGATGTTCATGAGAGGTTCGTGTCCTGGAAGGAAGCGGCCATGGTATTGACTGCATAGTAACGAGTGGGCAGGCCACTGGCAAGTGAAATCTTAGGCGGTGACACGATTACAGAGCGAAACGTGTATCGAAGCGACTGTAACGCGTTTAGAAATCTGGAAATACGTCTCTTTTGGGTCGAGACCCAATCGACGGGACCAAAGCGCTTATAGACATCTAAAGGCGAGCTCCTCGCCGAAATCGGCTGAAACATACTTTCCAGGCAACAGCTATAACGAGCATTCCATATACAAAAGTCCCTCGACTGGATTCTCGGGAGAGATCTCCTTAAAGCCCAGATTGCGGTACATCCTGAGCGCGGCTTGCATAGTCGGAGGGTGGGTGTCGAGCCGCAGCCATTGATAGCCGAGAGCCCGCGCGTCCTGCAGGACGCGTTCCGCCAGTTCTTCGCCTAATTTTCTGCCCCGGAAGATAGGCCTCACATAGAGCCGCTTCATTTCGCATGTGGCCGGTCGCGGGAAGGGACGAATGCCTACACAGCCGACCGGCTGGCCTGAGACCGTCGCCAGCAGCAGCTTGCCGGCAGGAGGACCATATACTCCCGGCAGCGCCGACAATTCCGAGTCAAACGCACGGTATTGCGGCGGCAGCTCAGCCTGATACTGCCGGAACAGTTGGCGGACTTGCGCGATTTGTTCTGCAGTGGTCGCTTCGACAATCTCGCTCACAGCACACCCGATAGATTTTTCAGCGCCACGATTCATCCCATAAGGATGCCGCCGTTGACCTTCAGCACTTCACCAGTGATGTAGCCGGCTTCTTCGGAGGCCAGAAATTTCACGGCGTGGGCCACGTCGAGATCGGTGCCACCATGTCCCAGTGGAATGTTCTTCAGGATGTTCTCTTTCAATTCGGGGGGAAGTCCGGCGGTCATGGCGGTTTCGATGAATCCCGGTGCGACAGCGTTGACCGTGATGTTGCGCGAACCCACTTCGCGCGCAACCGCCATCGTCAATCCGATCAATCCCGCTTTCGAGGAAGAGTAGTTGGCCTGCCCCACCTGGCCAATCTGGCCGAAGATACTGGTGACGTTGATGATGCGTCCCCAGCGCTGCTTCAGCATGGAGCCGATCACCGCCTGGATCAGCAGAAACGGCGCGGTCAGGTTGGTGTTGATCACGTCATCCCAGTCGGTACGCTTCATCCGCATGATCAACTGATCGCGCGTCACCCCGGCGTTGTTCACCAGGATGTCGATCTTGCCGAAGCGCGCAATGAGCAGCCTTCACTCCGGCCTTGATCTCCTCTTCCTTGACGACGTCCATCTTGAAAACCGCTGCCTCGCCGCCCTTGTCGCCGATCTCCCTGGCCAGTTGCTCCAGCTTTTCCTGATTGCGCGCACACAGCGCGACCTTAGCGCCCGCTTCCGCAAGAACCAGCGCGCAGGCGCGTCCGATCCCTTGTGATGCTCCGGTGACCAGCGCGACCCGGCCTTCCACTCCTGCCATGAAGCCTCCCCTGTTAAGGCAAAGCAGGATTATAAACAGGCCGCCGAATGGAGCGGATTTCGAGCTGGCATGGCAATCCGCCGTTTCACCCGGTTGACCAACGCTTTCAGCGAGAAGCTGGACAATCACAAGGCCGCTTGTGCTCTGCACTTCGCGTATTACAATTTCTGCCGGATTACACAAAAGCCTTCGGGTAACGCAATGGAGTCAGCGATTACCGATCACGTTTGGACGATTGCGGGACTGTTAGCAGCCGAATAGAATCACATTCCATGGAAACAAAGTGTTATATGGCACATTCCCCGAATTCAGACGTGCCGATCTGCGGATTGCATCAAAAGCCGCTGATTGAACAGAGTTTCCCGACCGCCGATCAGGAGCCTCAGGACTTAGGTAAAGGTGTATTGCGATACCGCCTTACTGTGCTTGTTTGCCCAGTAACTGACGAATTTGTAAGGCGGCCGTGATTGCTCTGCTCGCCTTTGCCCTTGTTTCCTGCCAGCAACATTAAGCCCGCTGCCCCCGCGAGCGAGCCGACCAACGCAACTTTAGGACACTACCGCTTTTTTTCGCTGGCGTCGTGGCAGCCTCAATAACAGCAGATTCCTCGCTTCGCACCGTAATGACAATTCCACACTACCGGAGCCTCTCCGGCGCCCAGAATAGTACTTTCAGCTCACGCGCAAAATAGACAAGCCCGGGCTGCGGTGGAAGCTGTATGCCTGCTGGCTGGGCCATAGTGTTCTGCTCCACTTCAAACGTCGCTGGCTGCAAGTCCCATGGCAGATGGTGAATCTCGCCCCGGTAGAAGCGTTTGCGACTGAAGGCGTAAAGGCAATAACGTTCGGTCAGGAAGTGCTCAATCGAGCCGGGTCGTGCGTGGAACCTGTCCGACGTGGGACCGTAGGAGCAGCGAAGTTCCGCCGGCTTGGGTCCATGTTGCCGCTTCGAAACGCATTCGATCTTCGGGCCGCCTCGCCCTTTCACTTTGATGGACGCCTGCCAATATGGCAGACGGTAGAAGAGGCGTGCACCCCAGACCGAGGGCAAGCTGCTGGCATCAAGGCTGAAGAAATACACGCCCGGCTTGCCGTCGTAAGTGACGTACGTCCGCACGTTGATCTCGGAAAAATGCGAGAGCCACGGCAGCGAGGGAACTCCCGGCGGGCGCAGATGATTGATCCAGAAGGGCGTGACCGTCACCCACGCCTGCTGCTTGTAAGTGTCGAGCGTTAAGACCTCCGGAACCAGCGGCCGGAGTTCTTCCGGCGCAATGGGATAATGCAGGAAAAGCAAGTCATTCCAGCGCTGCGTCATGACCCATGGCGCCATGGGGGCAGGCCAGGGACGATGCGCCGTAGCAAAAAGAATGGAATCAGCGCCTACCCACTGCGTCCGGGTGTCCTCGTGTCCCGACAGGCCGGGGGTGGTGGACGAAGGAGCGTCTGTGGATATGTCCTTACGGGCGATCATCGGTCGCCCCGGATTTTTCTGCGATTCCCACAGGTATCCCGGTTGCCCACAAATTCCATACCGCATATGATTCACGGCAATGTCATCCAATTCCATACCCAGCGGCAATACTAACCAGCTTCCTCGTCACCACGAGCCCAGCACTCAAGTCTATGCGGTCCATGGGGCCGATCCCGAAGTGCTGGCCTATGGCATGGCAAAGTATTCGCGCTCAGCACTTTCCATGCGAGAATCGCTGGCCGAACTGAATGAGCAAAAAGCCGAAAAGTTCCTTAACACTTTCTATTTTCAGTATGGACATCGCAGCATCGCGGACCTGGCGCACGTGGCTTTTGCGGTCGAGCGACTGTCGATTCTGGCTGCAACCATAGCCGTCGACGAACCGCGCTGGGACGGACAGGAGCGTTCCACCCGCTATCAAGACTTCCAGAAAAGTGGATACTTCGTTCCCGATTTTGCTGACGATGCCGGCGCACGCGCCCTCTACCGCGAGACCGTGGACCTGCTGTTTGCCGAATACCGTCACTTTTCCGACGAGATGTTCCGCTATCTGCGGGACCGCACTCCCAAGCCGCTTGAGATGAAGCCGGATGCCTACGAGCGCACTTTACGTGCCCGCGCTTTCGACCTCTCGCGATACCTGCTGCCGCTGGCGACCAATACTTCGCTCGGCCAGATCGTTAGCGCCCGCACCCTGGAGACGCAAGTGTCGCGGCTGTTGTCGGACACCCATGCCGAGGTTCGGCGGCTGGGTGAACTACTGAAGCAGGCTGCACGCGATGCTTCGTACAACGTAAGCCATGCCAGTGCGCACGAACTCGTGCGGGAGATTCAGCGCGAGTGTCCCGCAGTCGCCGAGCGGGCCAGTGAATTTCTTCTGCGCGATGTCCGGGTAGCGCCGACGTTAATGAAGTACGCCGAAACCAGCCCGTACGAGATCGAGACCCGTCGCGATTTGACCGCGGCGGCGGCGGAGTTACTCGCATCGCGTGACATCCAGCCCGCGCCCTTGGTTGATCTGCTCGACAACGATCCTCTGGAGGTGGAGCTTGCGACGACCTTGCTTTACCAATACTCGCACCATTCGTATCGGCAGATTCGCGAGGTTGTGGAAGCTCTTCCGGAATCGCAGCGCCGCGAGGTGATCGATCTCGGGTCTGCGCCATCGCGGGCGCCACGATGAAGTTTCGCGCGCCTACAGTGCCGGTCAGCAATTCCGCTTCGATATCCTGATGGACATTGGCGGCTTCCGCGACATGCATCGTCACCGCCGCTGCGTGCAGATTGTGCAAGGCTACACAACGGCGCACGGCTATGACATGCCGCAGGAGATTGACTCGGCTGGCATGAGCGTCCGTTATGGGTCTCTAATGGAGAGCGCGCGTGATGTGGCTACTGAGTTAGCCGTGCGCAATGCGGAAGAAGCGGGAGAGCAGTCGCAATACGTGATTCCGCTGGCTTTCCGCAAGCGCACCCTGTTCAAGATGGACCTGTCCGAAGCGATCTACATCAGCGAGTTGCGAACCGGGGCCGCGGGTCACTTCTCCTATCGGAACGTGGCGTATGCGATGTACGAGGCGGTGGCGCGAGCGTTATCCCGCGCTGGCGAAATACTTCCGCGTTACGGACGTGCGCGAGCCGGTGGACTTATTGAAACGTTGATGCTCGGCTCCTGCAACGAATTCTTTCAGGCCGTGTCGGCGAGCGGGTACTCGAACTCGTAGGGATGGTTTTCCGTCATCACCGAGATCTGTGATATACGAAAGGTCTAGTACTTTCGTGCGGATATATTCGCTATTTGTTCGCTTTTTTGGTTTGCCCCAATGTATAATTCACCGTCGGGACCCATGCGCCTTTCATCGCGAAACTCCTGTTACTTCATGGCGCCTGCCTCACTGACCCATCGCAATTTATTTCAAGCGGCCCGCCCGGATTTTTGCGCCGGGGCGACGCCAAGGAGCGGCATTCATGGCAGACGAAAAAACTGAAAAAGGCAAGGCCATCGACCTGGCCCTATCTCAAATCGAAAAGCAATTCGGCAAAGGCTCCATCATGAAGTTGGGGAGCAAGGGTGCGGTCGTCCCCATCTCCGTGATCTCCACCGGAGCGATCTCGTTTGACGCGGCGCTGGGTATCGGCGGCTTTCCGCGCGGGCGGGTGGTCGAGATCTTCGGGCCCGAGTCGTCGGGTAAAACGACTATCGCGTTGCAGGTAATCGGTGAAGCGCAGAAGCAAGGTGGCATGGCTGCCTTCGTGGATGCCGAGCACGCGCTCGACCCCATCTACGCCGCCAAGTTGGGTGTGGATGTCGACAACCTGCTGGTCTCGCAACCCGATTACGGCGAGCAGGCGTTGGAGATCGCCGAAGCCTTGGTGCGGTCGGGCGCCATCGACGTGCTGGTGGTGGACTCAGTGGCCGCGCTGGTCCCCAAGGCCGAACTCGACGGGGAAATGGGCGACAGCCATGTTGGCTTGCAGGCCCGTCTGATGTCGCAAGCGCTGCGCAAACTTACCGCCATCGTTGCCAAGTCGCATACCTGCCTGGTGTTCATCAACCAGATCCGCGAAAAGATTGGCGTCATGTTCGGCAACCCGGAAACCACGACCGGCGGTCGCGCTCTGAAGTTTTACTCATCGGTGCGTATCGATATTCGCCGCATTGGCGCCATCAAGGACGGCGACCAAGTGGTCGGCTCGCGCACCCGGGTAAAGATTGTGAAGAACAAGACCGCCGCGCCGTTTCGCGAAGCGGAGTTCGACATGATGTACGGCGAAGGCATCTCGCGCGAAGGCGACTTGCTCGACTTGGCGGTGAATGGAAACCTGGTGGAGAAGTCGGGTTCGTGGTTCAGCTACAAGGGCGAACGCATTGGCCAGGGCCGCGAGAATGCCAAGCAGTTCCTGAAGGAAAACAAGGACATCACCGCGAAGATCGAGACGGACGTGCGCAAGTCGCTCGGCCTGATCTCGGTGGAGGACAAAGCGCAAGCGGCCGCGGCCAATGCAGAAGCCGCGCCCAGCGCCACGCCCAAGGGGCCAGCCGGGCGGAAGTAAGGCGTCGGCAGTGGAAAGGGGCCCTCTTCCCGAGGGTCCCGCCCTTCTCTTTCCCTGATTGCCTCTGGACGCAACCCAGAATAAAATCATTCGGCATAAGCTCCCGCCCTCCGAGGTCTCTTGAAGGATATCGTTGCCATCTATCCCGGATCGTTCGACCCAGTTACGAACGGGCACCTGGACCTGATCCATCGTGGCAGCAAGCTCTTCGACCGGCTCATTGTGGCAATCGCCCGCAACCTCGACAAGGGCGAAGCTCTGTTCGAAATGAACGAGCGCAAAGAGATGCTGGAGGCAATGACGTCCGAGCTGGATAATGTCACCGTCGATATTTTTGAGGGTCTGCTGGTCGCATACTGTATTCAGAAGAATGCCAATGCAGTGCTGCGTGGCATTCGCGCCGTGAGCGACTACGAGTTCGAATTGCAGATGGCGCTGATGAACCGCAAGATGGAACCGCGTGTCGAAACCGTATTCATGATGCCCGCCGAGAAATATTCTTATCTCAGCTCGCGCATCGTGCGCGAGATCGCCAAGTTCGGCGGTCCCCTGACTGGACTCGTGCCGGAGTTGGTCGAGGAACGAGTCCGCCACAAAATTGCCGAGAAACATTCGTTCGCCACAGGAACTCATATCCTATGAAGGGCCAAACTATGACCGCTGCCGGAACCCAGCTCTCGTCGTTTCTGACTAACCGGATTCAACGCATCGAAGTTTCTGCCACCATGGCCGTGGTTGCCGAAGCCGAGAAGTTGCGCGCCAAGGGCGTCGACCTGGTGGACTTCGGCGCCGGAGAACCGCATTTCGCCACGCCTGCGCACATCAAGCAAGCGGCAATCGACGCCATCAATAACAACTTCACCAAGTACACCGCGGTCGGCGGCACGGCGGAGCTGCGCGACGCCATCGTGCAGCGCCATGCAGCCGATTTTGGTTCCGACTACAAGCGCGAAGATTGCATAGCCTCGGTCGGCGGCAAGCACGCGCTGTTCAATGCCATCCAGGTGCTGGTGGACCACGGTGACGAAGTTGTTCTGCCGGTGCCGTACTGGGTTTCCTTCAAAGATATCGTCCGTTATGCGGGCGGTGAGCCGGTGTACATCGCCACGGATGAAAAGCACGACTTCGATCTCACTGCGGACATGGTCGAGCGCGCGATCACGCCGCGAACCAAGGTCATCGTTCTGAACTCTCCAGGGAATCCATCAGGCGCGGTGATGAAGCCCGAGCACATGGCAGCAGTGCTGAAGCTGGCACATGACCGCGGCATCTATGTTGTGTCCGACGAGTGCTACGTGTACTTGAATTTCACCGGACAATTGTTCTCGGCGGGCTGCGTTCACGAAGTGAAGGAGCGGCTCATTATCATTGGCTCGTTGTCGAAGACCTACGCCATGACCGGCTGGAGATTGGGCTACGCACTGGGGCCTGCGCCGATCATCAGTGCGATGCAGAAGCTGCAAAGCCAAAGCACCTCGAATCCGACCTCGATCGTGCAAAAGGCTGCAGTTGCGGCTTTGACAGGTTCGCAGGAGTGTGTACGCGAGATGCTGGCTGGATACATCTCGCTTCGCGATAAGGTGGTCGCTGGCCTGCGCGCGATTCCGGGCCTCACCTGCGCCTCGCCGAATGGCGCTTTCTACGCCTATCCCAACGTCAGCCACTACTTCGAGCGCGGAGGATTGAACTCGGCATCCGATGTTGCGCGTAAACTTTTGCACGAAGCGCATGTAGTGGTGGTTCCGGGCGAGGGCTTCGGCACCCAGGACCACGTCCGGATTTCGTATGCGGTCTCAGTCGAGAACCTGGAGCGCGGCCTGGAGCGCATGCGCAAGTTTTTTGCCAACGTGTAGGCTACGGCGCTAAATGGGCGCCGCGCTGCCAAAACCCAATGTCTGAACTTTATCCACTGTTGTTGATGCCCATCTTCGACGAGCGGCCCTGGGGCGTTCGCGATCTTCGTCCGATTTACACCAAAGTTGTGAAGGAGCCGATCGGCGAGAGTTGGCTGACTTGGGAAGACAATCGCGTGGCCAATGGGCCCCTGGCCGGGCGCACGCTTGGGCGAGCTCTCGAAGCAATACGGCCGCGATCTGGTCGGACAGGCCGCATGTTTCGAAGATCGCTTTCCCCTGCTGGTGAAGTTTCTCTTCCCCGGCGACAAGCTGTCGGTGCAGGTCCATCCGGATGACGAGCAGGCGAACAAGATCGGTGAGCCATGCGGAAAGACCGAATGCTGGTACGCGTTGCGGGCGCAGCCCGGCGCTCAGGTCGCACTGGGGTTGAAGCCCGGCGTGAGTCTGGAGCAATTCAAGCAGGCGATCGAAGATACCCGCGCGGAAGAGTTGCTGAACTGGGTGGATGTTCACCAGGGAGACATGCTTTACGTTGCTGCTGGAACCGTACATACCATTGGCGGCGGCATGGTCCTGGTCGAGACCCAGCAAACATCCGACACTACCTATCGCCTGTACGACTACGGCCGCGGCCGTGAACTTCATATCACGGAAGGATTGGCGGCGACCAAACTGCAGACGACGGCCGGCAAGGTGATTTCTCGCACGTGACGACCCCGACGTTTTGGTGCGTTCGCCATTCTTTGTAGTCGAGAAGATCAAGCTACGCGAAGTGATGGAAGCGGAGACCACACCGGCTTCCCCGCATATCCTGGTCGCGGTGGATGGAGCAGGAATCGTAGAATCGCAAGGGATGGAGCCCATCAGCTTCGCGACCGGAGAAGCAGTGGTCGTTCCCAGCCAGCGTACGCGAGTACACCGTGCGCCCGCAGTGGGAGCTTGAGATCATGCGGATGTCTCTGCCCACGGAAGCAGTCGCCGAGCCGGAGACCGTGCTTGGGCAACCGCTTAGCGCGCCATAATACACTTGCAAGAGCGCTCGCCGCGATGGGCGCGAGGAATCGAACTCAGTGGCTACGTCAAGCAAGTTTTCGTTTTATCCCGTCATTCTCGCTGGTGGGCGCGGCACCCGCTTCTGGCCCTTGAGCCGCAAGCGGATGGCCAAGCAACTGCTTCCACTGAACAGCAAGAAAAGCATGATCCAGGAGACCGTGGAACGGCTTTCTCCGCTGGCCAAGCCGAAACAATTCTGGATCATCACCAACCAAGACCTGCGCCCCGCCATCGTTCGCCAACTCAAGGGTCTTCCCACCAAGCAGATTGTTGCCGAGCCCGTCGGACGAAACACCGCTCCGGCAATTGGCTTGGCGGCGTTTCTGTTGGAGAGGAGCGACCCCACGGCAGTTATCGGAATGTTTCCCTCCGATCACGTGATCACGAACGAGAAGAATTTCCGCAAAGACATTGCTGATGCGGCTCGGATCGCAGCGGCGGGCGAAAATATTGTGGTGATCGGAATCTCTCCCACCCGCGCAGAAACTGGGTACGGTTATATCGAAGTTGGCGATCAGTCGGAGAAAGGCGTACTCCAGGTGCGGCGCTTTACCGAGAAGCCTGCGCCCGAAGTTGCGGAGCAGTTCGTCAAAGCTGGAAATTTCTTTTGGAACAGCGGAATGTTTATTTGGAGCGCGCGCACCCTCGCCAATGCGCTCCGCGAACATCTGCCGAACACCGCGCCGCTGCTGGAAAAGATTGCAGCTAGCTACGGCGGTCGCAGCTTCGAGAAGACCTTTGCGAAACTCTACCCCCAATGCGAAAACATCAGCATCGACTATGCCGTGCTGGAGCCACGCTCTAAGAAAGGCGAAGGCGCTTCCGGCATCTACTGCATTCCGGCGAGCTTCGGATGGAACGATCTTGGTTCCTGGACTGCACTCTATGAACATCGCAGTGCAAGCATGGACGGTGAGAGCAACATCATCAACGCCGAGCAGAGCTTTACTTTAAATGCAAAAGGAAACTTCGTTCACTCCATGGGGAAGTTCGTCGCAGTCGTAGGAGTAGAAAACCTGGTGGTCGTCGAGACTGACGATGCGCTGCTGATCACGACACGCGAACATGCGCAGGAGGTCGGCAAAGTGGTGAAGCACCTTGACGAGAAAAAGCTCAAGCGACTAGTGTAACCGGGTCTTGGACAGCGAAATTATTCAAAGGGAGATTGATGGCAGCAGAGATCAAGTTCGGAACCGACGGATGGCGTGGCATCATTGCCGATGATTTTACATTCGACAATGTTCGCCGTGTCGGCAACGCGATCGCGACGTACGTCCACAAGAATGAGGATGTCAGCAAAGGTCTCGTCGTCGGCTATGACACGCGCTTTGCATCTCAGCGCGCGGCTGAGATTGTCTCCGAGGTTCTGGCCGCTTCTGGTATTGCCGTGCGCCTCTCCGACGATTACACGCCCACTCCGGCGCTGTCGTATGCGGTCAAGAATCTCGGCGCGGCGGGCGGCGTCATGATTACCTCGAGCCACAATCCGTTCAACTGGAATGGGGTGAAGTATAAGGCGGGCTATGGTGGATCGGGGACGCCCGCAATTATGAAGTCGATCGAAGGAGAACTGGATTCGCCTCGGCTGGAGCGCAGCGGGGGCAGCGTGAGTCTTGTAGATTTCAAGACACCGTACATTTCAGCGATCAAGAACTTTGTTGACTTGAAGGCGATCCGGAAAGCTGGTTTTAAGTTTGCGATTGACGTGATGTACGGTGCGGGACGCGGAGTGCTGAAGGGCATCTTTGCCGAGAGCGGGATCGACCACCTGGAGATTCGCGGAGAACTCAATCCGCTGTTTCCCGGGAATCAATCCCGAGCCCATTCCTCCTCACATTGCCATGCTGCAAGAAACGGTCGTGCGCGACCACTTCCAGGCGGGCCTGGCTACCGACGGCGACGCCGATAGACTTGGTGCGGTCGCCGAAGATGGCTCCTTCGTGGATGCTCACAAGTGTTTCTGCCTGATCCTGGAGTGGCTGCTGAAACGCAAGCAATGGCCGGGCGAAGTTGTGCGCGCCTTCAACACCACGCGCATGATTGACCGCATTGCCGCGAAGTATGGCCGCAAGCTGCACGAATGCGGCATCGGATTCAAGTACATTTGCGATCTCATGCTGGAGCGCGACATCCTCATCGGCGGGGAAGAGTCGGGCGGAATCGGCATTCGCCGGCATATGCCGGAACGTGATGGCATTCTAAATTCTCTACTGCTGGCCAACATTATGGCGGAAGAGGGCAAGCCGCTTGGCCAACTCGTGCGCGACCTGCAACAGGAATACGGCGAGCATCACTATGGGCGGCTCGACCTGCACCTTTCCGACGAGGTAAAGGATGAAGCCATGCGCCGGGTCAGCGCCAAGCCGGCAAAGCTTGGAAGTTTCAAAGTGCAGAAAGTGGAAACGCTCGACGGAGTGAAGTTTTTCCTCAACGCTCCGACATACGGCAACGGCGCCGAAGCCTGGGTGCTGGTACGTGCTTCAGGAACCGAGCCGCTGCTGCGCATCTATTCTGAAGCTGCATCGCCGGAATTGGTATCGCAGATCCTGCAAGAAACAGAAGCTTTCGTTGGGGCCGGCGTGCAAGCTGGTACGCCAGTGCTGTCAGAAGCGGGGACGAAGTAGCTTACAGCCGAAGCGAACCCCAGCTCGACGTACGTTACCGCAGCATTTCTGGCATACTTGAACCAAGCATCAACAGGGTCCGATTGCAGGGGCAATCGGTCTGTAAACTCCGATTGGATGGCAACCACCTCAAATCCGCAACCGGTCGATTCGCCGGAGGTACGTCGCTATAACCGTATTCATCGCTGGCTAAGCATGGCCGACGCGGTCATCGGCTTCGCTTTGCTGGTGGTGTTGCTGGTTACGGGATGGACCGGCAAACTTCGCGACTGGTCCTACCTCGGCGCGCATCAGTATTACTTCCTGGCTGTCTTCCTGTATGTGCTGATGTTTTCGGTCATCGCCAAAGTTTTGAGCTCGCCCTTCGACTTCATCGGCTTCCGGCTTGAACACCAATACCATCTTTCCCACCAGAAGCTGTGGAGCTGGCTGTGGGACGAATGCAAGGGATGGCTGGTCGGGCTGGTGCTGGGCACCGTCATGGTGGAAATTGTTTACGCGATTATCCGGATCGCGCCGCAGCGCTGGTGGATCATCGCCTGGGCCGTTTTCGTTGGGCTGTTCCTGTTGATGGCGCAGCTTGCGCCGGTTGTGCTGCTGCCGATCTTCTATAAGTTCCAACCGCTGCAGAACGACGGCCTGCGCGAGCGCCTGACCAAACTCGGCGAGCGCGCCGGCACGCGCGTGCGTGGCGTGTATGAATGGAAGCTGTCGGAGAAGTCGGAAAAAGCCAACGCTGCGCTCACCGGCATGGGTTCCACGCGCCGCATCATTCTGTCTGACACGCTGCTGCAACATTACAGCGACGACGAGATCGAGGCGGTACTCGCTCATGAACTCGGGCACCACGTGCACCGTCACATTCTGAAGGGCATCTTGATGCAGGTGGGAATCACATTTTTCGGATTCTGGCTTGTCAATCAGGTGCTGCGCTTTGTCATTGCGAAAGACTGGTTCCCGGTGCTCGGCTCCCGGCTCTACGATTTCGCCAACCTGCCTCTCATCGTGCTGGTCGCGACGGTCTTGGGATTTCTGCTGATGCCGGCATTGAATGCCATCTCGCGCCGCCATGAACGGGAAGCCGACCGTTACGCGTGGGAGAGTATTCCAGCCGTCGGGCCTTTCATCACCTCGATGCAGAAGCTGGCCGATCAGAACCTGGCGGAGCGCGAGCCGTCAAAGGTCATCGAGTGGTTCTTCCATTCGCATCCGTCGATCGGAAAACGAATCGCAGCGGCCGAGTCGTGGGCGGGCAAGCAGCAACAGCCTGAAGCGATTCGTAGCTAGCATGCGGTTGCCAGGGCGAATTGCCTGACCTCGTGCGATCTACGCCGCCATCTTTTCCTGCAAGGTCATACCGCGCACAAACACAAAGAAGTGACCGGGAGTTGAATCCCGTGAGGCCGAACCGCAGTTGTTAGGTGTGTTGATGCCGTGCGCTTTGATTCCTGCCACGCTGTAACTTACGAGGTTAGGCGACTTCTTTCGGCAGACGGTGTGCGAGTCGACGAAGACTTTCAATTGCGACACCGTAGGACTCAAAGTCAGCACTGCCAGGCCATCAGCATCGGTCTGGAGGGAGTAGGGTTTGCCATTATGCCTGATATCTTCAGCAGAACTGCCTCCAAAGATTAGAACATGCGCGTGCGCTAGAGGCTTTCCGTTTTTTCCATTTATCACATGAACCACGATACTGTTGTCCTGTGGGAGCAACATCCCGCCACCCACGGTCACCAAAATAGCAATTACTGAAATGGCTGATAGACGCATCATCCTGTCCTTTCCGCTTTGCGAATGATCGCCTCCACCCTCCGCAAATCCTCTTCCGTATCCACCCCCACCGTGTCGAACGGCGTCTCAGCCACGTAGATTGCGACGCCATGATCGAGAAACCGCAACTGTTCCAGGCGTTCACTCCGCTCCAGTTCCGACTCAGGCCACCCGCAGAAGGCATCGAGGGCTGCCTTGCGATAAGCGTAAAAGCCGAGATGCTTGTAGTAGCGTGCCTGCCCGTTGTGGTCGCGATCGAAAGGGATAGTTGCTCGCGAAAAGTACAGTGCGTTCCCATCCAACGCGGTGACGACCTTAACGGCATTGGGATTAGTAACGTCCTCGGGTGAGCATGGAGTTTTGAGTGTGCCTACCTCCACGCCTGTCTTCTCCATTAGTCCGAGCAGGACGTCCAGATGCTCAGGCCGGGCTAGCGGCTCGTCGCCTTGCACGTTCACGTAAACGTCAGCCTCGATTGCCTGCGCAACTTCGTGGACGCGCTCGGTGCCGCTGCGATGTGCCGGCGATGTCAGGCGACACGCCCAACCATTTTGTCGGCAGACAGTGGCAATCTCTTCTGAATCCGTGGCCACGATAACATCCTGCAATTGGGGGCAGGCACGGGCAGCCTCATAGACATAGGCGAGCATCGGGCGGCCATTGATCTCGCGGAGAACTTTACGCGACAGTCGAGTGGACGCCAGCCGCGCAGGAATGATTGCGATTGCCTTCACCCGGCTAGTTTCAAGGCAGCAAGCGCAGGATGCAAGCGCCACCTGCAAAAACTGCGAATTGACCGCAACCATCAGCGAAAAATAGAATCAATAACGCAGACAGATCGTGGGGATCCCGAATTGCCTCTTTACGAATACCAGTGCAAAAAGTGTCATAGCCTGACGGAGCGGATCCAGAAGTTCTCCGATTCGCCGCTGACTGTCTGTCCGCATTGCGGCGGCGAACTGGAGCAAGTGCTCTCGGCTCCCGCCATCCAGTTTAAAGGTTCCGGCTGGTACGTCAGCGACTACGCCAAGAAGTCGTCCGGCGCCTCCTCGCCAAAGGGCAACGGTTCCGGCCCGTCGTCGGGCCCGGAAAGCAAAGCGGGAGCCGCCGAAAGTGAGACCACGCCCGGCAAAGGCGCGACCACCAAAGACAGCTCCAGCACAGACAGCTCCAGCTCAAAGACCACCGCCGACAAGAAATAGGCTGGTTTCTGCGTCCTTCCTTTCCCGTCAAACATCACACACCTATGTGATCTCTGTCTCAATGGCGCGTGTTTGTCGTGGTTTCGCGGAGCACCCCGCGTTAGAATGACAGCGGACGAACACTCGTTCGCAGTATCGCTCTCTAAATTTCATACGCTTACTTAACAGGAGGTAGAGGTCATGCCGAAGAACGTATTGACCCTGACGGACCAACGCACCGATAAAACTTATGAAGCACCGATCGAGCACGGAACCGTGCGCGCTATGGACTTGCGGAAGATTAAGACTGATCCCGAGGACTTCGGTCTCATGACCTATGATCCCGCGTTCATGAACACCGCTTCATGCAAGAGCAGTATCACCTTCATTGACGGCGACCGCGGTATTTTGCGTTACCGCGGATACGACATCGAGACCCTCGCCGAGCATTGCACCTATCTGCAAGTGGCTTACCTGCTGCTTTACGGCGAGTTGCCGACCCCACAGCAGGACAAGGACTGGATCTGGGAAATCACCCATCACACCATGCTGCATGAGACTACCAAGCACTTCATCGATGGCTTCCGCTATGACGCGCATCCGATGGGCATCCTGGTGAGTACGCTGGCAGGGTTATCGACGGTATATCCGGAGGCCAAGAACATCCATGACCCCGAGAACCGGCAGAAACAGATCGTGCGACTGATCGCGAAGATGGCAACCCTGGCGGCATATTCCTATCGTCACCGGCAGGGCCAGCCGTATGTTTATCCCGATAACGATCTCAGCTACACCGAGAATTTCATGAACATGCTGTGGAAGATGACGGAGCCGAAGTACATGGCCAGCCCGGTCATCGCACGCGCGCTGGATGTGCTGTTCATCCTGCATGCCGACCACGAGCAGAACTGCAGTTCGACGGCGATGCGCATCGTCGGCAGCTCGCAGGCTGACCCCTACCTCTCGATGGCCGGAGCGGCATCGGCACTGTCTGGCCCACTCCATGGCGGCGCCAATGAAGAAGTGCTGCGCATGCTGGACGAGATCGGCTCGGTGAAAAACATTCCTGCTTACATCAAGCGCGTAAAAGAAGGCGAGCTTAAGTTGATGGGCTTCGGGCATCGGGTTTACAAGAACTACGATCCCCGCGCACGCATCATCAAGGCCGTCGCCGACGAAGTATTTGAGGTCACGGGACGCAATACCAGGCTCGACATTGCGTTGGAGTTGGAACGCATCGCGCTGGCAGACGATTACTTCGTCACCCGCAAGCTCTATCCTAACGTCGACTTCTACTCGGGAATCATCTACCAGGCCATGGGCTTCAGCCCGGAGATGTTTACCGTGTTGTTCGCGATTCCGCGGGCCGCCGGCTGGCTGGCGCAATGGAACGAAATGATTCAGGATCCGGAGCAGAAGATCGCACGTCCGCGGCAAATCTACACCGGGGTGGAACATCGCAAGATTCAAACCACCCGGGATGAGAAGACAGCCGTGAAGATGGGCTAGTCGCTCGGAACGAAAGACGCAGTTCCAAAGAAATGGGGGCGAACAATCCGCCCCCATGTTTCGTGGCCGGTAAAAAATCATTTCGCGATCCCACCGTGGTTCGTGCCCTCGCTGAAAACCCAATCCCTCCGGATCGCCGAGCGCCTGCGAGGAATTGTTGTCCTGGCGGCAACCTGTGTTGGTTCGCCGCACTCGCATGCACATTCGGTGATATTTGTTTTCAGCGGTGACACTTGAAAGAATGCCGCCTCCTCGCGTACCTTGATTTATCGCTTTTTCCGGAGGCCGCATGTTTAAAGGATTTCGCGATTTTGTTTTGCGCGGTAACGTGGTCGATTTGGCCGTCGGCGTGGTAATCGGCGTCGCATTCGGCACAGTCGTTACAGCTTTTGTAAAAGATCTGCTGACCCCTGTGATCGCCGCTATCGTCCAGAAGCCGGATTTCTCAGGCTTCTTCTTTGAAGTGAACGGCGCGAAGTTTCTCTACGGTGACTTTCTGAACGCGATCATCTCATTCCTGCTGATTGCGCTGGCCGTTTACTACTTCGTGGTCTTGCCGGTGAATGTGCTGATGAAGCGATTCGAGAAGCAAGCCCTGCCCGATAAGAAAAAATGTCCCGAGTGCGAAAGCGACGTGCCCATTACCGCGCGCCGCTGCGCCTTCTGCACCTCGCAGATTGCTTAGCGCCGGGCCCGCGCGGTGGGAGTCAATATGAGTACGAACGCACAGAATGGCCTCATTCACCTGGCGAGTCGACACAGCGTCGAAGAAACCATGCGGCGCCTGGAAGCGCTGCTCGGCGAGCGTGGAATCACCATCTTTGCGCGCGTCGATCACAGTGGCGAGGCCGCGAAGGTCGGGCTCAACATGCGACCGACGAAGCTGCTGATCTTCGGTAGTCCGAAAGGCGGAACTCCGTTGATGCAGGCTGCGCCGACGGTCGCGATTGACCTTCCGTTGAAAGCACTGTTCTGGCAGGACGAGGAGGGTAAGGTTTGGCTCACCTACAACGATCCTGCGTATTTGCAGCGACGCCACGATTTCCCCACCGAACTGCTTTCCAATATTGCGGGCGTCAGTGCCCTCTTCACCAAAGCGGTCGAGTAATCGATTTGCGCTGGCCGAAGTAACTCAGGCAGCGAAACGCTCAGGAGTTTGCGCGTCCAATGACGAGGTTTCGGGCACCAAAAACTAAAACGACTTCGCTCCAGCCATCGCAAGAGCGGCGAAGAGGATGAACCTCATCCCGAATCCCCTTTACGACGCCCGCAGCAGCATCAGTGTAACGTCGTCGTGTTGCGGGGCTTTGGCAACAAAGCGGTCGAGGTCGCCCATGATGTAATTCAACAGTGCTGCGGGCGGATACACGAGCCCGCCTTGCAGCACCGCAAATAGTCGGCCCTCGCCGTACTCCTCTTGCTGCTGATTCTCGGCTTCCACTACGCCGTCCGTGAAGACAACCAGCCAATCGCCGGGTTGCAGCGTCACCGACCCTGATTCGTAGGGAGCATTCTCCAGAATGCCGAGCGGTACGCCGCCAACCTGCAAGCGCTCAATGGCGCCTGACACTCGTCGTAAGATTGGGTTGTTGTGACCAGCATTGACGTAAGTCAATGTTCGAGATGGAGGATCGTACTCAGCGATAAACGCGGTGGTGAAGCGACGGCCGTTCTGGCTATTGCTGCAGGCATAAGCATTCATGCGGCCCACCAATCCAACCAACGAGCCCGGCGTTGTGCACAAAGTTTTCAGGCTGGCTTGAAATGTGGCCATCAGCAGAGCGGCCGGAATGCTCTTCCCAGCTACGTCAGCCACCGCAATCAGGTATGTCCCGCCGGACGAACCCGAACAGCGTCGTGCGAAGACATCGTAGTAGTCACCGGCCACGGTATTGGCCGGACGGGTCGCAAAGGCAATCTCCAGACCGGGCACCGCGGGTGGACTTGCCGGAAGCAACCACGTCTGGATTTCTTTCGCGATCTGGAGGTCGCGCTTCATGACTACCCGGTCGGCGACTTCCAGGAGCAGGACCGCGAACATCAGCAGCCCGCCCCAAAAATGGGTGTCCCATCCCGCGACGCTACTGGGAAAGAGAATCATCACCAAAGCAACCAGCAGCAGCACGCGGCGAGCCGGTGTTAACTTCTCGAGCATCGCCCAGAAAAACTGCTTGGCAACGTCGAAGACATATTTGCCCTTGGGTATGCCGGCAGTGCGAGTGGAATCGATGTCCTGGGAGTAAAGCCGATAACTGGAACGAGCGTCCGCTTGAAACTGCTTCCAGAGATCGTTGAGCCTCATGCCGTCAGTGACGCGCTGCCAGAATGTCTCCAGGCGCGTCATGATGGGTTCGACACGCGCGGTGTACTTATCCCGCGGCGGTGGCAAGGGGCCGGCACGTTGAGTGTTCCAGTTCATTCCGTAGAAACAGGATTATAGAAATTGGCACCCGGGACGAAAGAACTCTATGGACTCAATCCGTGACCGAGTCAGTGCCGGGTCTCTGGTTTGACTTGCTCATCGAGAAAGGCCACCGACTGAACACCGGAAACCTCAAAGCGCTTGCGGCAGCGAATGTTTTTGCAGGCGACAAGGTCGTCGCGCCGGACCATGTAGGACCGGGCCTTGGCAAATTTCGCGCGATCACGCTCGTCCGCGCGCGAAGGCAATTGTCGCTTCTTGGTACGAACAAACCATCCCAGTTCGTATTCGGCGGACTGATGGCAATGGGGACAGTTCAAAGTCGCCGTCCTGGTCTCTTGCCTCTCGTCATACAGGTCGCGCTCGTCCATCAGCTTCCTCCATAGGCCATCAAAGAGGTGGCTCAGTCCCGCCATAGTATTAGAACATAGTTGGGGTTCGAGGACGTGCCATGAAGTAGCTTTGCTGAGCTTGTTCTACAGTATCCAGCGTGTATTTCACCTAGGTCTTGAAGACTCGAGCTTCCTAAGTCATCGCCCCACAATTCCGCCCCAATACTAAACCCAGCGGAGAGTGTCCGCTGGGGTCAGCCTGCCTCGCTCGAAAACCCTGCTGCAGGTATGTGGGTAAGGAGGAGAATGAGACCTGCATCGCTTCGCCGCCGGAACACTTTCTTGTCCCGGACGACTGGGTTTTCACTCTGTTGCTAAAGACATAGTGCCATTTCCGCTTCGCCCGAACATCCCTCTGAGGCTGTATGTGTCCTGCCGCTTTCGTCGTAAGGGAACTGGCCAAGCATTTCGTCCCAATCGCTGATTCGACCGCCCGAACAGTGCTATGATGCGCGCAAAGGAGGGCTCCTGTATGGCTCGCTTCACGCTGGGCTTCATTCTGTTAGCCGCTGCACTCGGCTACGCCATTCAGCCCGCGGCCACGCTGAACAAGTCAATCCCACCTTCGAATCTGGCGGCCTTCAGCACACCACCCGGCGAGCAACTACCGTCAGTGACGACTGACTCGCGGAATGACGTCGCATTCGGCACGGATAACGATGGGATCTGCTACAAGATTCGCGCCTACATTTTTAAGCGCGACGATGATCACGCGCCCCAGTACGTTAGGAGTACAACCTGCGGACCGAGGCAGCCACGCGCAAAGAATGCTACCTGGCCGAAAGCGCGACTTGTCCCCGCGGATTGATATCGGACGATATTGCTGCCGCGAAATTCGCAGGTGTGGCGGATCAGAAGACGAAGAGTAAGAGACGAGCTTCGCGCCCGCCATCCCAAAGGGTCGCGGGCGCGAAGCGCAAGAAAGGGTTGACGAATTAAGCCGCTTTGGCTTCAAGGTTGACGCTGCGAGCGATCTCGGTCAGGGTCTCGTCCGCCTCTCTCTCTTCATCCAGGGTTTCTTGCAGGAGCTTAGCGACCTCCTGCTGCCCCAGTAACTCAGCGTAGGTACGAACAGTGCCGTATCCCGCCATCTCGTAGTGCTCGACGCGTTGTGCCGCGCTGATAATACCGGCGTCCACGGTGCTGGGGTCGCCGCCCTGCGACACAATCTCTTCGCCTTCTTTAATCACGCCCTTCATGCCCTTGCAGGTTTCTCCCGTGGGGTCCTCACCCAACGTTTCGAAAATCCGATCTAAACGCGAAATCTGCTGTTTCGTAACGTCGAGGTGCTTCCGAAGAGCCGTCTTGAGTTCAGGATATTTCGCCGCCTCGATCATCTTAGGCAGAGCGTCGGTAATCTGTTTCTCCGCGTCGTAGAGATCGCGGAGTTCCTTGAGGAACAGTTGTTGTAGGTTTTCGAGCTTCATCGAAAATAGCGCCATTACGGCCTCCAAATTTGGTTTGGTGGTGTGATGGCGCGCGAGGCAAGCGTGTTGTCTCTGAATTCAGCGGCTCATGGCTGCCCACAGGGCGCAGTCTCAGAATGATGCGGTCTCACAACTCAAGACTAGCCGCCCTAGAGCGTGAACTTGACATTGATCTGAGTGTCAGCCTCGACTGGTTCCCCATTTACGTAGTAGGGCTTGTAGCGCCACTGTTTTACAGCATCCATTGCCGCCTGGGTCAGCAGGGGATGGCCTCTCAACACGCGCACGTTTTGCACGGTTCCGTCCTTCCCAATCACTGCCTGCAAGACCACCGTTCCCTGAATGTGCGCGTCTCGAGCCAGTTGCGGATATTTCGGCGTGACTTGATGGACCAGCAGGCCTTGTGCGACCCCCGAGGAGACCCTGACCTTCTGTGCGGCTATCTTGGGCACCGCTACCGGAATGTCCCTAGCGATATTTGCCACACCGCTCGGGACGCTATTTGGCACGCCACCAGGGACCGCACCCGGTATTCCTGCCGTGCCGTTCGGCGGCGTCGCTTCCTTGTTGACCATGGCGACATTTCGTGGGACCTCCGCGGGAGGCTGTAACACCCCGTCGTGAAGTTCATTGACTGGCTTTGCGGGCAACGCGCTCGCGAGCGGCTTGGGAGCGACGCTCCGATCCTCAGCCTTGGACTGTTGTTTCGTTTGTTCTTTGGTCTGGCTCTTATGGCTGGAAGTTTGCGTGCCAGAATCGGTGGACAGTGCGGCCTGCTGGTAACCGTTGTGCTCCGGAATGCTTCGCGTCTCGGGAACCTTCTCGCTGGCCTGAACCGGGCCATTGCTGCTAGGGGTACTGCGCGACCTCCACAGAATGGCGCCCAGCGCCGCCAATCCCAGCAGCACAGCCAACGCCAACATCGCAGGAGTGCCCAGCATCCGCCTTTTTTCACCCTGAGGCTCTTCAGCGTCCGGTCTTGAGGTCCGAAGTGCTCGCCGGTGTGGTGCTCGTTTCGTGAAAAACTTCGGCGGTGAAGGGAGGCTCAACCGGATGCTTGGCGATCGCCGGTGCGGCCCTGACTTCTCGGAAAGCCTCCTCGCTGGAGAGAGGCTCGACGGGACGGCCGGCCCCGTCATTGGCGAGGCCCATCATGCTGGCCAGCAGCGCCTGCTCCTGCGCCAGTATTCGTTGAATCTCTTCTTGGGTGCGCGGTGGAATAACATAATTTGGGGTGAGCGTATCTGTGTCGAGCGCCGACAAAGATGGCTCATAAAGGGAGTGTGGAAATCGGAGGGCCTCGTGTCCTTCCGAAAGCTTGGCTGCCTCCAATCCAATTTGTACGGACCCTGCCGACACGACAGGTTCTTCAACCTCGTTTGTCTCTATCAGGGATGTTTCTGGTTGGGTCTTCTCGGCAGGTCTCTCCGGTTCCGGCAGAATCTCCAGAGTTGGCGATCCCGCTGCTATCCACATGTTGGGCTCTAGATTGGCGACAAAGTCATCGAGGTGGGCAAATCCATCCCGAAGAATCTGTAGAGATTCCGCGTCTTGAGGCTCTCTCAAGCTACACGCCCACTCGATCCATTGATCTGCTTGCGGACCTGGCAGAATTTGTGGTGCTCTCTCCAAACTTGCCTGGGAACGCAATTCGTCGACCGCCTGGTCACGCAGCTGATTCAGTTCACTTAGACGGTGTGCCCGACGATGCACAATACTGCCGCGCTCCAACTCACTGGCGAGTGTCAGCAGACGGGAGCGCTGTTGCTCTAGCGCCCTCGCGTCTAGAATCGTTTCGATCTTCTCCAGGAGCGCGTCGAGTTCCTCCCGGTTCTGCCATGAAGCCTCGGGTAGTTCCGACAAGACCAACTCACGCACATTCCGGGCAGATTCCGCGGCCATCTTGAGCTGTTCGATGACTACCGCGACATCGATTGCTTGGGCAGCCTTGAGTCTTGCCAGGTTTTCATAGAGCAGCCCCAGAGGTTCGTCGAGCGACACAAGCGGGGTCGCAAGGGCATCTGACAGTGCTGGGACTTTATATTGCACCGCCGGAGTCTCACTGGACGCAGTCACGTCCTGGGCTCGGCTAAGTGACGGATTCTCCGTCGATGTTGGAGCCGCGACTTCCTTGTACTTCGGATCAAAACCGACCCTGATGGCGAGGTTCGACCCTGACGACACGACAGTTCTTACGCCCCCCTTGGTCTCCCGCCGGGATTGTTCTGATTGTGTCTTGGCGGTCGATCTTTCCAGTTCCGGCAGAGTCTCCAGGGTCGGCGATCCTGCTGCTATCCACATGTTGGGCTCTAGGTTGGCAACAAAATCATCGAGGTGGGCAAATCCATCCCGAAGAATCTGTAGAGATTCCGCGTCTTGAGGCTCTCTCAAGCTACACGCCCACTCGACCCATTGATCAGCTTGCGGACCTGGCAGAATTTGTGGTGCTCTCTCCAAACTTGCCTGGGAACGCAATTCGTCGACCGCCTGGTCACGCAGTTGATTCAGTTCACTTAGACGGTGCGCTCGACGATGCACAATACTACCGCGCTCCAACTCACTGGCGAGTGTCAGCAGACGGGAGCGCAGTTGCTCTAAAGTCCTTGCCTCTAAAATCTCTTGGATCTCGTTAATGAGTGCGTCAAGTTCCTTCCGATTCTGCCACGAGGCGTCGGGCAGTTCCGACCATACCAACTCACGCACCAGGCGGGCAGATTCCACGGACCTCTTAAGCTGTTCGATGACTTCTGCCATGTCGACTGATCTGGCAGCCTTGAGTTTCCCCATGCTCTCATAGAGGAGAGCCAAGGAACCATCGAGAGACGCAAGCGCAGCGGGGCACAATGAACTCACGTGAGGCTCCTAAGCCGGAATTTTAGTTTGTGCCCTATAGTCCCACACTCGAGTCCCCGTCGAGAAGCTTATTTTGCTGGTGCAGGCTTGTTCGTCCAAGACTCGGAGCGATTGTCCCGCATTGTGGGATGTAGGCCCAGCACTTTAGCGCTGCGTAGAATGAAAAAGAAGTGCCGGGTGCCGTAATCAAACTGCGGAATTTATTCCCCGCCACTCACTTTCGGCGCGTAAGGATTGTCGTCCACCACCTGCCATACGGTGTCGAGCACGGTTCCATCCACCCACTTCACCACCGCCACAGGACGATCAAGCAGCCGAGGCTTGGCTGGCTTGCCGCCGCAGATCTTTTCCACCTCGGCCTGCAGCTCTGCGATGGGGCGAATCGGCAGGCCTTTCCCTTTTACTGCATCCAGCAAATCCTGGCGTCGCGGATTGATGGCAATGCCACGTTCCGTCGCGACGACGTCGATCAGCTCACCCGGCCCGGTCACCGTGGTGACGTCGTCGACGATCACCGGAATGCGATCACGGAATGATGGGACCGCAAGAATCGTGCACCCGGCGAACAGGCAATTCTGCCACCCGCCGATACCGTGCAGCAACCGGCCGTCCGAGTGCGTAACCACATTCGCATTGAAGTTCACGTCAACCTCGGTTGCGCCGAGCACCGCAGCGTCAACCATGGATGCGAAGTTACCCTTGCCGTGGAAGTTGTACGACGTGAACGGACTGGTAGCCACGTGACGCGGATTGCTGGCGATCGAGCGCACTGCGTCTAAGTCGAACGTCTGCCCGTCGAGGATGTATCCGATGAGACCTTCGTTGAGCAGATCGACCAGGTACTTGGTTGAACCTCCACGCACGAAGCTGGCTTTTATGTTGGCTTGTTTCATCATGCGGGCGAGGTAGTCCACGAAAGCCAGCGCGATGCCGCCCGCGCCCGCCTGGAAGGAAAAGCCGTCGCGCATAATTGCGGTGTCGCGGAGAAAGCGCGCGACCAGTTCGGAAATCCGCAGGCGATCGGGACTGCGCGTGATCTGCGTGGTGCCGCTGACAATCTTCTCCGGATCGCCGATGGAACCGACCTCCACCACGTAGTCAACGTTGTTGCCCTGGATCTGCCATGGAATGCAGGGGAACGAAACGAGATTGTCGGTTACGACGATGACACGATCGGCATAGACGGAATCGGCAAGCGCGAATCCCAGCGAACCGCAGGCCGACCTGCCGTGCGAGCCATCAGCATTGCCGAAATAATCTGCTGTGGGCGCAGCGATCACCGCGATGTCAATGTGGACCTCGCCATCCTGCACTGCCTGCCAACGTCCGCCGTGCGAACGCAAAACCCCCAGGCCGCGCATGTGCCCGTGCGAGCAATAGTCGCCGAGCGGCCCATTCATGCTGCCTTCGATGTGATGCACCGCGCCCAACTTCATCAGGTCGATCACTGGCTCGTGACACGGAAACGACGCACTGGGAAACCAGATGAGGTCTTTGGCTCCCATGCGTGCGGCAGTTTGCAGCGCGGTGAGCGCGACGCGGTCTCCATTGCGCAGATGGTGATGACTGCTGATGGTCATGCCATCGTGGAGTCCGCAGAGACGAAGCGCAGTTTCCAAATCAGGGACGCGCTTGTCACCGTTGGCAGGATAGTCGCTGCTGCTGCGAATCGGCGGACCCGCTTTGTTCCTCGTGGAACTATGCTGGTCAACCCCTTTGTATGGCACCGATTCTCGGCCGTTGACCTGGGTTGGCACGCGACGGCCGGCCGCGTTGGTGACTAAGCCGCTGGCTACGGATGCGCTCATGATGGCTCTCCTGCTGACGGCTGAGCGGCGACGATGCCCATCTTCCTGGCTTGCGTGACCAACTTCACTGCGCGCTGCACCACCGGGGCGTCAATCATCTTGGAGCCGAGGCTGACGACGCCAAGGCCGCGAGCTTGCGCGTCTTCGTAGGCCGCGACAATATTTAGCGCCTTCTCCAGTTCCTCCGGCGCGGGCGCAAATGCGCGATGGATGACCTCAATTTGTACGGGATGGATACATCCCATGCCCTCAAATCCCATCGCACGCGAAGCTTTGCCCCAGTGCAACAGTCCCTCAGCGTCAGACACGTCGCCGTACACCGAATCGATAGCCTGCACCCGTGCAGCGTGGGCAGCGTTCACCACGCGCTGGCGGGCATAAAGAGATTCACTTCCGCCTGCCGTCTTCGCCACGCCGAGATCGGCCGTGTAGTCCTCCAACCCGATGGTGATAGCGGCAATGCGCTCTGACGCCGTCGCAATGGCGAATGCATTCTCGATACCGAGCGCTGATTCGAGAATCGGCATCAACCAAATCGGTCGGACGATGCCGGATTGTTTTGCGATGGAAGTAATCGCGGCATCGACCTCTTTTACTTGCGCAGCGGTTTCAACTTTCGGAATCAGAATGAGGTCGGGCGACTGGGGAACGATTTCCTCCAAGTCGGTCAATCCCAAAGGCAGTTGATTGATTCGCACCATGCGCTCCGCCGTACCGAAATCCACAGCCCGCAGCGCATTACGAACCAGGAACCGCGCTGCATCTTTCTCGGCGTAGTGCACCGAATCTTCCAGGTCGAGAATGATCGCGTCGGGCCCATGCAGTCCGGCATTGACGAAGTACTTCGGCTCGTTACCGGGGAGATAGAGTCGCGAGCGCCGCAGACGGTCTGGCTGCGACGGCGCCGCAAGCGTCACCACTTCTGGCAGCGCTTGCTTCCCTTCTGCAAGTCCGGCGCGTCGCACCGCCGCTTCAAGGCGGGCTGCAATCACGAATGGCAGCGCACCTTCATCCACGATCTCGATGAATGCATGCTCGACGCCGAGCGTGCGCAGAACGTTGCGCGCTTGCTGTCGAATTACTTCACCGTAATACAGTTCGACGCGCGAGCGGAGCGCGATCTCAATCCCGCCGCTAGTGCGCTCTTCGAAGCTGACGCGCAAGTCAGAACGAACGTCGTTGCCAGCGCGTCCCGCCTCGCCGCGTCGGATTCGACTGGTGTCTACGGCCGAAACAGTCAAAAAAAATTACCCCCGGGGCTAAAGCCCTAATTACTTATGCAGCTCTGACGCTGGCCTAAAGGCCAGCTCTACCCGTACTCAGCTCGATCCGACTTAGCTCGATCCGACCAAAGTTCTCCAAAGATTTCAGGAAGCCGATAAAGCCGCTTCCACACGAACGCCAAACTTCGCAAGGATGGCATCCGTCATTTCCGTCGTCGAGGCCGCACCCATGGCTAGCGACTTCGCGCCGCCGGAGATGCGCATCATGTCGTACGTGCGGACCTTGCCTTCGGCCACCACCGCCGCGATGGCATTGCGAATGGTGCGCGCCTTGTCGTTCTCGCCAAGATGATCGAGCATCATTGCCGCAGAGAGAATCATGGCAATCGGGTTGACGATCGCAGGATTCAACTCGGCATACTTGGGAGCAGAGCCGTGTGTGGGCTCGAACACCGCGACCTCTTCGCCGATGTTGCCGGAGGCCGCGAAACCAAGCCCGCCAACCAGTCCCGCAAACGCGTCGCTGATGACGTCGCCGAACAAATTGCTGGCCACGATCACACCATACTCTTCGGGATTCTTGGTCAGCCACATAGTCTGCGCGTCGATGTTGGTGGACCATAGTGCAATTTCGCTGTATCGCTTCTGCACTTCCTTGGCAACTTCTTCCATCATGCCGGAAGTTTCGCGCAGCACGTTGGGCTTCTCGCAAATGGTCACCGACTTGTAACCGTGCTTGCGAGTGTGCTGGAACGCAGCTTCGCAAATCCGCCGCGCCGCCGGCCGCGTGATGATGCGCACCGAAATCGCAAGGTCCTCGCCCGCGACCTTATCGAACGGCTTGAACTTCGGGTGAGTGCGCAAGGCGTCGCGCACCGGTTGCGGAGGATTCGTCCACTCGACTCCCGCATAGAGGCCCTCAGTATTTTGCCGGAATACCACGACGTCCACCTTGGGCTCTTCGAAACCGCCGGCCGGTTTTTTGCGGATAAAGTTCAGCGGGTTACCGGGAAACGACAGGCACGGCCGCATGCATACGTCGAGATTGAAGATCTGTCGCATGGAAACAATCGGACTGAAATACTGGTAGCCTTTGCCGCGCAACACAGGGCTCAGTTCGGCCTCGGCTTCCTTCTTCGGCTTCGACGTGATGGCGCCGAACAGTCCGACCTTGTGTTGGCGCAATAGCTCGACGGTGCGCTCGGGAAGTGCATTGCCTTCGCGGATCCAGCATTCCCAGCCGATATCGGCGTGAAGGTATTCTGCTTCGAAACCAACGGCGTCGAGAATCCGAATCGCTTCGGGGAGGACCTGGTTTCCGATGCCGTCGCCTGGCATGATTACGATTTTATGTTTTGCCATGAATGCGAACTCCTTAGTTGCTCTCATCCAATTCCGCTGTCATCCCCGAGCGCAGCTTTGAAGGGGCACGGCTTCAGGCGTGCCATACTCTGCTGTCAATTTATTATGGCTTTAGCCGCTGAGGGACTTCGCTGTTGAGCTAAAATGCGACTTCCCTCGGGGGCCAAAGCCCAACTCTTCACACTCATAAACGGCACGGCTGAAGCCGTGCCCCTTCAAACCAGCCCAAGTGAAGCGTTGAGCCAAAGTCTTCTCTCCGCCAAAGCGGGAGTTGCGACCCGCAATATCTCACAATGTGAGACTACCTTCTACACCGGTACCACTCCGATACTCAGCCCAAGCTTGCTGCTCACCAGATTCTCCACGCCACCAGCAATCACTAGCGACTGTGGCACACTGCCCAGGACCGGGAAGGCGAACTGCTCGCCTGCGTAGCATATGGTGCTCGCGGCAAAATCAACCTCGATTTCGTCGCCGGGGATGATTGTTTTCTCCTTGCGTGCAACTGCATCAGCGAACCTCGCACGAAGACTGTTCACCAGTTCAGGCGTCTCGATGCACAGAAAGCCGTTGTTAAACGCGTTGCGCAAATACGTTTGCGAGAAGCTTCCCGCAATCACCAGCGGAATACCCTTATACTTCAGTGCCGTCACCGCCTGCTCGCGACTCGAGCCCGTGCCAAAATTGAAGCCTCCGACAATGACGTCCCCCTCTCGCGTATGCACGGCAAACTGGGGATCGTAATTCTCCATCACCACGCGCGCCATCATCTGCGGCGTCATGTCTTCGCGATAGGTGTAGTCCTTGCCGTAAATGCCATCGGTGTTCAGGTTATCTTGCGGCAGGAAGATCAGCCTTCCGCGTACGCGCCGCGGAAATCCCGGCAGGATTTCTGTTTTTTCGGGGGCACCCGAACTCATCGGCAGCCGCTCAAAGTGCTTCTTCATCTCGCGATGCTCAGCTTCCGCAGGTCCGCAGATGTAGCCAGCGATGGCCGATGCCGCAACAACCTCAGGGCTACCCAGATAGCACTGCGCGTCGCGCGAACCCATTCGCCCTTTGAAATTGCGATTCGTTGCCGAGATCCCCACCTCGCCTGCTTCCAACAATCCGGTGCCCAGGCCAATGCACGGTCCGCATCCTGACGGCAGTGGGTGCGCCCCTGCATCGAGCAGCGTTTGCCACACGCCGCGCTTCTCCGCTTCTTCCTGCACGGCGCGACTGGCGGCCGCAAGGTAAAACTGCACGCCAGCAGCGACTTTTTTGCCTCGCAGCACCTTCGCCGCTGCCTCCAGGTCTTCCAGCCGCGAGTTTACGCACGACACCAGGTACGCCTTCTGTATAGCGACTTTCTTTCTCGCGACCGCGGCCACCGACTGCATCACCTGCACCGTATCTGGGCCAGAAACGTGAGGAGTGACTTCGGCGAGATCAAGGGTAATTCGCCCGGCGTACGTCGCGTCTTTGTCGGCAGTTGGAGGATTAGTACGCCACTCCTCGAATTTCTCTTGGGGAATGCGCGTGACGCCCTGCGACCGCAATTCTCGATTGCGCGCGTCCAGGTAACGCAAGGTAACTTCATCCACCGGGAACCAGCCGACTAGCGTTCCCCACTCGGTAGACATATTGGCGATACTCAACCGCGCATCCATGCTGAGCGATGCCACACCAGGGCCAGTGAACTCGACGGCGGCGTTCAACACTTCCTCCTGATTGTAGAGTCCGCACAAGGTTACGATCACATCTTTGCCGGTAGCACCCGGAGCGAGCTGGCCTTCGAGCACGACCTGCACAGTGCGCGGAATCTGCCACCAGAACTCACCGGTCGCCCAGATTGCGGCGGCATCGGTGCGAACCACCGGCGTGCCGATCG
The DNA here is from genome assembly GCA_963772895.1 of uncultured Acidobacteriaceae bacterium. GTDB lineage: Bacteria > Acidobacteriota > Terriglobia > Terriglobales > Acidobacteriaceae > Bog-257. The sequence goes on along the minus strand of CAVYZB010000008.1, from coordinate 240,440 downwards.
CACCCAGCGCGCCATACATGTTGGAGTGCGAATCGGAGGCGACAACGAATGTGCCGGGCAGCACGTAGCCCTTCTCCACCATGATCTGATGGCCGATGCCCGTGCCCGGCGGATAGAAGTCGAGGCCCTGCTCGCGCGCAAACGCCTCCATGCTGCGATACTTCGCCAGGTTCGATTCTTCCTGGTTTTGAATATCGTGATCGGCGGTGATCACCGGTTGCGCCGAATCGTGCACGTTCTTGGCGCCGATGGCCTTGAATTTCTTCATCACTGCGGAGGTGTTGTCGTGGGTCATCACGTGGTAGGGCCGGATGGAGAGGAAGTCGCCCGCGCGCAGCGGGCGGTCCGGGCCCTCGGCCATGTGGGCTTGCGCGATCTTCTCGACGATGGTCTGTCCCATCTCAGTGACCTCCCGTCGCGAGAGCCCGGTCGGCCTTGAACAGCTTCATCAACTCCGTCACGCTCGACTGCCTCTCCAAGCTCCAGACAGCGTCGATGGCGCGGCGACGAGCTTCGCGCGACATCACCGGTTCCGCCAGCGCCTCGAATTTCTCTTCCACTTCTTTGTCGGTCAGGGGGTTGCGCGGATCGCCCTTGGGATAGTCGAGCTGGGTGGTGAATTCGCGGCCATCGATGGTATGGATCCTGACAATCACGCGCTGCAGGGCCGGGAAGACCTTCTCGATTTCGGGATCGGCGGCGACAGCGATCTTGTTGAGCTGGGCGCGAATTATGGGGTCCATGATCTTGGCCTGAGTGAACTGCAACGGGGTGACCTGGCGCTCGGCGATGGCGGCAGCGATCACATACGGCAGCGAATGATCGGCGGTTTCCTTGGTATGCGGATCGTATTTACTGGGATCGCTGAGAATATCGGCCCCGCGCGCCGTGGTGCGAATGTGTACTCGAGCGATGTCGTTGGGCTTCAGGTCATGGTCTTTCACCAGCGCGAGCACTGCGGAGATGGGGGTGTGTGTGAGAGCTTCGGTGGGAAATGCCTTCATCCCACATTGTGTGATACGCCACGACTCACCCAGCCCGTCGGTCAGCACGTGCAGCCTCCACTGCGGCCCCAGGCAATGTACCAGGCCCTCCTTACCATCGATCACGTGTTCCGGGCCGGTATATCCCTTTTCCGCCAGCAGGGCTGCCAGAACGCCGCTCTGCGTAGCCATGGGATCGACGGTGTTCTTCATCATGGTGAGCTTACCGGCGGTGACTGCGCCCAGCGTGGCATGCGCACTGGCGCTGATGCCGATCGCGTGCTGAATCTGCTCCGGACGGAGATGTAACATGCGTCCAGCCACGATGGGCGAGGCGAACGCGGTCAAAGTGGCATGATGCCAACCGCGCTCGCGAATGCCGGGAAAGGCAGCTTCGCACAGCCGCATCTCGAATTCGTGGCCCAGCACCAATCCGACGATCAGTTCGCGGCCATCGCTGCCTGCACGCTCGCAACAGGCCATCGCCGCTGGAAAAATATCGGAAGGATGCGAGGGATCCTGCTTCCAGTAGATGTCGTTGTAGTCCATGCAGCGGATCATCAGCGCATTGGCCAACGATGCTGAGACCGACATCCATCTGCCGGCCAGCTGCCGATGACGGTCGCATTGCCAGGTCCCGGCAATTTCGTTCAGCACTTCGAGCGCGATGATCACATCGTGCTGCTGGTAACCACCAAGCGCGCAGCCAATACTGTCGAGCAGGAAGCGCTTGGCCTGGTACACCGCATCTTTGGAAAGCTGCTCGAACTCCACCTCGGCGGCCCATTGCGCCATGGTTGCGGTGATCGTCGGCTTGGCTGCCGCTTTGCTCGGTGCTGGCGCAGTTGTGGTTGACATGAGGACTTCTCCTTCTATTTCGCCAGGTTCTTGAACGGCTGAAAGGCCATGAAATCGGCGTGGTGCACGATGTAGGCCTCGGTGGTACGCTTCACCAGGTCTCCTTCGGCAGCATGCGCCGCAATAATGTGACACACCGCGTCGGGTACGCCGCACTCCATCGCCAGCGCCACGCCAGTAAACGGATGCCGCAGCATCTCGCCACGCTTGCTCTGGCGGGTCTTGCCGTCCACGTTTTCGTACTCCAGTAGCTTGCCGACGTCGGCCAGAATCGCGCCCGCAATCACGGTATCCATGTCGATGGGCAGCGCCCGGCCCATAAACTCTCGCATGCTCTCGGCGGCCTTGCGCGCAATGTGTACCACGCAGCGCTTGTGCTCCATGAATGTTGTGGGGCAGTTTGGCACCAGCAGGGTAAACGGAATGCGATTGAGATCGTCAGGCGCGAGCGGGCTGAGTTCGAGCGCGCGCTGCCAGGTCTTTGTGACCTGCTCGCGCAGTTCAGGGGATTGAATCCACTCGATCTCAGGCCACAATTTGAGAACTGCTTCGCGCATCAGGTACTCCTTCGCAAAATCCCCAGCCAAGCAAAACCGGCTTGTACGGAACGCGCTTGCGCCCTTGGACTAACAGGACCAAATCCCACCCGAAGGCCAAACAATATTCGTATCATTACTCCGCAACGGAGAGCTATGACGCGCGTCACAGGGAACTGGGCCAGTTCCTGTCACGCCAGTGTTATTCTTGTTCTTCTGGAAAAAGACCCACTTATGTCCGCTACACAAGGTCCATTTATCGTAGCTGCCTACATCCCGTGCCAGATGTGTAATTACCCGTGTGTCGTCGTCGAACGGTTCGATCACAATCCCAGCGATGACGAGATGGACCGCCACGCTTTCCGCTCGACCTGCGATAACTGTGGCCAGATGCAGGTTCGGGTTGGCCGCGACGCCTTCAGGCGAACCGTGGTGGAGTGGACCCTGGAACTGCATCCGCCACAACCGGGCGAAAAGGCAAGTTAATCGGGTTTGGGCGAGGCAGGTCCGAAGTGGGTCACCGTCTTCTGCAGCGATGCCTCGTCTTCTACGTTGACGCACGTGCGCGAGCGGTCAATCTGACGAATAAGCCCGCAGAGCACCTTACCCGGGCCAACCTCCACAAAGTTCTGCACGCCAAGCGCTGCCAGCGCTCGCATGGACTTGTCCCACTGCACCGCGCCCGTTACCTGGCGTATGAGCGCATCGCGCGCCTGCTCGGCGGTCGTGACCAGGACTGCGTCCGCATTGCACATCAGAGGAACCTCGGGCGCGTGAAACGTCAGTGCGTGCAGGTCCTCCGCCAGCCTGTCTTGCGCGGGTTGCATGAGCGCACAGTGGAAGGGTGCGCTGACGGGAAGTATGATGGCGCGCTTGGCTCCGCGATGCTTTGCCAGTGCAGCGGCGCGTTCGACGGCAGGCTTGCTGCCGGAAATGACGGTCTGCTCGGGCGAGTTCAGGTTCGCCGCCTGACAGACCTCTCCCTGCGCCGCCTCTTCGCACACCTGATGCACCTTCTCGCTGGCCAAGGCGAGGATGGCTGCCATTGCGCCGACCCCGACAGGTACCGCCTCCTGCATGTATTTGCCGCGGTTGCGAACGGCGCGAACCGCATCCGTGAATGATAGGGTAGCAGCGGCCACGTGCGCTGAATATTCTCCCAGGCTGTGTCCTGCGACGTAGGAAGGAGTGATCCCCTTTGACTGAAGTACGCGCCAGGCCGCAACCGACACCGTCAGGATCGCCGGTTGTGTTATCTCCGTCAGCTTAAGCTGGTCTTCAGGACCCTCGAAGCACAGCTGTGAAAGTTTGTAGCCGAGAGCATCGTCGGCTTCGTCGAAGGTTTCCTTTGCTACGGGGTATAGGGCGGCAAGCTCTTTGCCCATTCCAACCCCCTGCGAACCTTGTCCAGGAAAGAGAAAGGCGATGGGAGAAGAGGGCAAACTCATCGTGCCTCGCTGAATCGTGCAGTCAATTTGGAATCGGAGAACCCTCCGCGGGCAAGCACAGCGTTACACCAGACTGCTGCCGACAGGGCCGGCTGCGGCTGCGTCGGTAGTGTGATTGTTCAGATTTTTGCTGGCGGCGGCAATGCGCTCTTGAATGACGTCATTCAGTTGGCTGTTGGCAAACTCCATCGCTACCCGCACGGCATTCTTGATGGCGTTCGAGTTTGACGACCCATGGCTGACGATACACACGCCCTTCAAACCCAGCAGGGGAGCGCCGCCGTATTCGGAGTAGTCGAGGCGCTTCTTGAAATCGGCAAACGCCCGGCGCGACAAGAGGTAGCCAACCTGGCTGCTGATGGTAGCCTGCAACGACTGCTTCAGCAAGAAGCGCACCGTCTCGACCATGCCCTCGGAGATCTTTAGCGCCACATTGCCGACAAAGCCGTCGCAGACTAACACGTCGGCCTTCCCGTTGTAGAGATCGCGGCCTTCGACATTGCCCACGAAATTCATGGGCAATTCTCTAATCAGCTTGTAGGCTTCGCGGGTAAGCTCATTGCCCTTGCTCTCTTCCTCGCCAATGGAGAGCAAACCTACACGCGGATGCTCGCCGCTGGGAAACCTTCCGCCAAAAATGCTGCGGAAGTAAATATCGCCCATAATGGCGAACTGTTGCAGATTTTGCGGTTTGGAATCGACATTAGCTCCGACGTCGATGAGGATGGTGGCGGTGCCTTGCGCTGTGGGAAAAACAGCGGCCAGTGCGGGACGATCCACGCCGGGGATCGCGCCCAGAACCATCTTGGCAGTCGCCATGGCTGCGCCGGTGTTCCCAGCCGTGACGAATCCAGCGGCCTTGCCGTCACGGACGAGGCGAAGGCCGACACGCAACGACGAGTCACGCTTCGTGCGCACCGCCTGCGCCGCCTTCTCATGCATGCCGACAACTTCGCGGGCATTGATGACACGAATCGAAAGCCGGCGCCAGAAAGGATGCAAGTCGAGCTCGGAGCGGACCGCGTCCTCTTTTCCCACCAGCAGAACTTCCACGTCATAGTAACGTGCGGCGAGAATGGCGCCTTCCACTTCGGGTTTGGGCGCGCGGTCCGAGCCCATGGCATCGAGAGCGATGGTGGTTGGCATGTTGGCTGTCAGTTTGTACCGTCAAACCGAGGAAGCAGTCCAGCCTTAAATTACGAGCGCACTACTGTGGTCGACCGCCCAGGTTTCGCCGGAAAAGAATAGGACGGCAACCGCGCTAGCTGGTGCCCTCTTCCATTGCGATTACCTCGCGACCCTTATAGTAACCGCATTTCGGGCAGGCACGATGCGGCAATTTTCGCTCGTGACAGTTGGGGCACTCGGACAAAGACTGCGCCGTCAGATGATCGTGCGAGCGGCGTTTGGACGTGCGCGCCTGGGAGTGACGTCGTTTCGGATTAGGCATTCAGAACCTCGTTACCAGGACCGCCCGGCCTTGCCGCGCGATCCGAACTTTAGCTTGGCAGCTTCTTTTTGATTTCGTTCAGCGCTTCCCAACGGGGATCGCTAAGATGTTGCTCACAATGGCATTGCTTGACGTTCAGATTGGTGCCGCAATGCGGGCACAATCCCTTGCAATCCTCGCGGCACAGGGCCCTGACCGGCGTGGCCAGCAATACCTGCTCGCGCAGGGCATCTTCCAGCAAAATACCTTCGCCTTGATAATACCCGATCTCGGTCTCCGCCTCGGTAATCGCCACCTCATCGGCGCGGCGATCCACCCCTAGCGGCCGGTAAATCAAGTCAAAAGCGCGGTTGACGTCCTCGCCCACCGGCTCCAGGCAGCGCGCGCAACTGAACTCCAAGTGCGCCTCCACCTTGCCCACCAATCGGATGTCCTCGACGTTCTGATGGTGCCCGCGATGCTCCACAATCAACTCGGCTCGGCCGTTGCTGTGCAACGGGCCGATCTGCCGGAAGTCGGGACCAAACTCGATGTCGCCGGGCTGATAGTTCTCATTGAACTCCAGATTGCGGAGTTCCAGTTCCCGAACCCGAATCAGCATAGCAGCACCCGCCTAAGAAAACGCCCAGAATAGCCCTTCGCTCCGGCCGGAACCGGGTCTGGCAGGCCAAGCTCCTGGCGGGAAACACTGGCAGGTACAGACGGGCGGGATCGTTCTTAAGGCAAACACCAAGAATAAATTCATGGGAGAACAGTGTCAAGGCGGCGACTGATAGAGTAAAACGGCACAGGGCCAGTTTTGAGCATCCCAAGCGGCAATTCAGTGCTCATTTTGACAGCGAGAAGAGATCAACCATCTTACCCCCGGAACGCCTTTTGAACGAGGGTGAACCGGGCTGCTCCTATCAACCCAGAATCGTCATTGAGGACAATCTTGACTGGTATTTCTTGCAGTAGAGTCCTCATGCGACCTTTGTCGAGGAAGGCGTCCATGAACGTTTCTTCCCTCATCTTCGACACGATCTTTCCCGCGATGCCGGCAACGAAAATCCCTCCCGTAGCCATGAACTTCAGAGCACAGTTTCCAGCTTCGGACCCGAAGACACTGACAAATATTGACAACGTTCGCTCGCAGATTGCGGCTTTGTTCGTAAGAGCTAACTGTGAGATTACAGCGGGTGCATCTGGAGCATCGGCCAACTGGTCTTTCAGCCAGGTTGGCTCTTCTTCTTTCGATGTGTCCCGCAGAAAATCGTAGATGTTCTTGATACCTGGACCGGACAGGATCCTTTCATAACTCACGTGCTGGTTCTGGTACTTCTTCATCAGGTACTGAAGAAGCTCAATTTCAATTGCATTCTTCGGAGCAAACTCGGTGTGGCCGCCTTCGCAGGCGAACGGATGATGACGAAATCCGTCCCAATAAAGACCAGCCTCTCCCAGCCCGGTTCCCGCCGATACCACGGCGGTGTTGCCCGCCGCCTCGTTCGAGCCTTCGCTCAAGGTGACGAAGTCCTTCGACTCCAGCACATCAATCCCGTATGCAAAGGCTTCCAGGTCGTTGATCAATCCGACCGTGCGCAACTTTAACTGTGCGGCGAGCTCTCGTGAGTCGATGATCCAGGGCAGGTTTGAGATCCTGCTCCGGCCTCCCCTGACCGGGCCGGCGACCCCAAAGCACGCCGATTGCGCTGGTATTCCCTCGGTTTTCGTGAAGTCAGCAACAATTTCCGCCAGGCCTTTGTGGTCGCCGCTGGAATAAATCTTCTCGACCGCACACTGTAGGCGATTCCCCTCGGTCTCGAACGCAGCGAGTCGGGAGTGAGTTGCGCCGATGTCCCCCGCCAGGATCATACGATTTTCCTCCAGTGTCGGCTGTCGCGTTCCATCAGGTCATCCGACTCCTTGGGCCCCCACGAGCCGGACGCGTAATTGGGAAAATTGCGGGCAGGCAGTGCTTTCCAGACGTCCAGGACGGGATCGAGGATTCGCCAGCCCGCCTCCACCATGTCGGCGCGCTGAAACAAAGTCGCGTCGCCGATCATGCAGTCGTAGAGCAGGACCTCGTAGCCAGTGTAGGGCTCGGCACCAAAATACTTGGCATATTCAAAGCTCATCTCCACCGATCCCAGCCGAAGCTGGGCGCCCGGGATTTTTGCGCCGAAGCCAAGCGCCATGCCTTCGTCGGGCTGGATCTGAATGACCAGCCGATTGGTCTGGAGTTTGTGTACTGAAGTCTGCCGGAACAGTTGAAACGGAGCCCGCTTGAACTGAATGTTGATCTCGGTGTGCCGCTTGGCCATGCGTTTTCCCGTGCGCAAATAGAATGGAACGCCGGCCCACCGCCAGTTGTCGATGTTCAGCTTCATGGCGACAAAGGTTTCCGTTTTCGATTCCGGCGAGACCCCAGGCTCGGAGCGGTAGGCTTGCACTCTTTCCTTCGCTATTACGCCCTCGCCATACTGCCCACGGACTGCCTGGTGCAGAACATCTTCCGAACTTAGTGGCTGGATGGCATTCAGGACTTTTGCCTGCTCATCGCGAACCGCATCCGCACTGAACGATGCTGGTGGTTCCATTGCGGTCAGGCTGATCAGCTGCATCATGTGATTCGGGACCATGTCGCGCAGAGTGCCGGCGGCGTCAAAGTAGCCACCACGCAATTCGACACCCACGGTCTCGGCATTCGTAATCGCAACGTGATCGATGTAGCGGCGGTTCCAGATGGGCTCAAAGATGCCGTTGCCGAAGCGGAATACCATGATGTTCTGCACGGTTTCTTTGCCCAAGTAGTGGTCGATCCGGTAAATCTGTTTTTCCGATAGCACCTCCTTGATATTTTGATTGAGCGCCAGAGCGGAATCGAGGTCCTGACCAAATGGTTTCTCGATGACTACCCTGCGCCACTGACCGTCTGGCTGCTTCGAAAGACCCGATCGTCCTAGATGCCGCACGATTTCGCAGAAGAACTTGGGCGAAGTAGCCATGTAGAACAGATAATTCTGGCTGGTGCCGTGCTCCTGATCGATGGCAGCTAATGCTTCTCTGATCTTTGCGTAGGTCGCTTCGTCGCCGAAGTCCCCGCGCTGATAGTGAAGGCACTGTTGGAAGCGGTCCCAGGCCTCGCTGCCGTGGTCCTCAGCCTGCAGGAAGCGGGTTGCTTTCTTGCGGAATTCCTCAAGACTGAGATCATCGATGGCCACACCGAGTACGGCGAATTCCTGTGGCAGGAGGCCGGCTTTTTCCAGGTTGTAGAGTGCCGGAACCAGCTTGCGCATCGTGAGGTCGCCGGTCCCCCCGAACACCACCATCGCGCACGGGCCTGCGGGTTTGCCTGCCTGTTCGAGTTCGTCGTCTACTTCAGTAACCGGAGACAGCGCCATTTCCACCTTATCCCCCAGTGGGCGCTTACAGTAAAACGCTTCGCAAACGCTGTCAAGCTGGAGTCGGGAGGAATCGCCCAGTCGGGTAATTAACAGCGCACTCGACTGGGCTTCACGCCTCCACGATTCTCGCGCTTCCATTCATCGGAAGCGAACTGCCACCAGCCCTAGAAGTGGAAACCGATCGTGCCCGTGATCGTGCGTGGCGTCACATAGTGCGTGCCGCTGAACGTCGATAGAAAGTTATACAGCGCGTAGTTGTTCGCAATGTTGATGAAGTTCAACTGCGCGCTCCACTTGTACCTATCAGTCTTGAACAGGTTGTCATCTCCGATCGCCAGGTCGAAGAGGTTGCGGTGCGCAATACGGGGTGGATTGTGGTCGTCATTCTCGGTTCCTGGCGCAGGTACCCTTGTAAGCGTAGAGCCGAACTGCGATGCCAGACAGGTAAATGGCAGAGGAACTGTAGGAGTCGCGTGCACACCATTGCAAGTGAATCCGGCCTGGAATTCCTGGTCGGCGGTCAGGGGGATTCCGAGTTGCATCGGTCATGTTGATGGCGGGTTGTCCGTTCAGCATGGTCGATTGCGGGCAAGTGTTGAAATCGGAGATGCCGTAACAGGGTACAGCACCCGGCGACCAGTCCACTGTCGAAACGCCAGTTGAAGCCAAACCACGGTCCCCGCTTCCACGGCGTCTGGTACTGCAGGTGCATGGTCTGGTTGAACGACTCGTCGTGATCGATGCGGAAAACCCCCGTGGGCGCCAACGGAGTGGCTCCCGCTCCCGCAGACTGCGGCTCGAAGAACCGGGCAGCGACGCTGGACATGACCACCAGTGCGCTGAAGCCGTGATACACCGGCACGCTGACCCGCAGCGCAAAGCCTGGAATCTTCGAGTTGTGCCACTCGATCGGGAACGTGATCGGTGTATTGCCCAGCACACTGAAGTCGTAGGCGCTGTGGGTGTACTTCCAGATGTATTCGCCATCGATCACCATGAACTTTCCTATGGCTTGTTGCAGGCCGACATGGAATTCATTGCGAAAGCCGGGAACCAATCGCGTCAAGTTAGTTGATGAGCAAGCCAGAAGAGGATTCAGGACGGGCGACGCCGCATCCCAGGCTGGAGAGCACCAGGTTCTCGTTGAAAGGAGTCTCCAAGGTGCGCGCATAGGAGAGACGAAGAACGGTGTTGGTTTTCTGAACGTTGTAAGAAACGCCCACGCGGGGCTCCGCCTGGTTGGCGGTGGACAGACCGTTGTAGAAGTCTCCGCGAATTCCCAGGTTGAAGCTCCAGTTGCGCACGTTGATGTTGTCTATCACGTACATTGCGAGCTCTTTCACGTCGGTGTGGCCCACAAACGGGAAGAGAACCCCGCCGCGGGTCAGATCGTAAGGCAGCAGCACCGAATTGAAGTATGGGTAGTAAGCGGAACCAGACGCGTTGGGATTGGAAGCAATGTTGGGCTGGAATCCGGCTCCGGCGCACTGCGATGGATTCGGTAAACCCATTGACCGGGACGGCATTACCGTTTAAGCAAGGCGCGTTGTACGTGGGATCGATAATCCCGAGCTGGTCATTCTCGTTCAGGAAGGTTTGCTCATACATAATGCCGGCCTTCCAATTGTTAATGCCTTTCGTGTAGCTGAGGTTCGCAATTGCGCCGGAATTGAGAAGGCTGCGTTGCTGGGCGACGGTTTGCCTCTGCAAGTCGGGAGCGCCAAGGTCGTTAAAGGGGTCGTTGCTGGGGTAGTAGTTGTAGGCGTCGCGCCGGACGTAGCCCGTCACGTTCAGGACGGTATTCGGATTGATCGTGTAGGACCAGCGTAGGCGCGATGTCGAACGTGAGAATTTTGTTACGCTGATCGGTCGGTCCTAGTTGTGCCCCCGTGATGGGGTTCAAATCAGGGATCCCGTTAATATCGTGATACTGCTGGTCATACGAGTTCGGAGTCTGGAACCACGAGCGGGTAAATTGAAAGTTCAGGTGCAGCGCGCTCTTTTCTGTAAACACGTAATCGACGCGGTCAAATATGTTCTCCTCGTTGCCTTTGTCATGGATGACCGCGAACTCCGGCGCATCCAGAAAGCGGCCGGTATTGAGCCCATTGGCCGCAATGAAGTTCCCCCAGTTCTTGCCGCCGTAGGAGAAATTCGCATCTAGGTTCGAGGTGCCAAAAGAGCCGTAGGAAGCGGTGACGCCTCCGTGCGGCGTGGTCGAGCCCAGCCCCGAACGAGTGGTCACGTCGATCACGAGGCTGGTCTTGTCTCCGAACTCAGCGGATGGTGCCCCGCCGATGACCGTCATCGATTGCACGGCATCCAGCGGAATCTGGTTGGAGAAGACTTTGCTCTGCTGGTCGGTAATAGGCTGTCCGTCCAGGGAAAAGGAGTTTGATGCGTGATCGCCTAGCCCGTGAAACAGGCCGTTGGAATCGGCGGCGATCCCCGGGGATGCCAGGGTGACCAGCGAACTCAACTCCGAGGAGTTGCTTTCCAGGGGAATCTTGTCGAACAGACTGCGGTCCAAGTCGGTGTGAAACGTCGGATCGTTTTCCAAAAGGTCGCCTGCTTCGCCCTGGACGGTAACGCTTTCGGCAGACCCAGCGATCTGCAGGGTGATTTTGAGGCTCAGCGGCACAGCTGAATGCACATCCACGTCCTGCGCATATGCGGCGAACCCTGGCACGGTTACATTGAGGTGGTAAGGATTGAAGGGAACGTTCGCAAAGCTGAATCGCCCTGCGCTGTCGGTCGTGGTTGACCGGCTGAATTCGCTAACGGGGTTATGAATCGCGACGGTTGCCCCTGGCACCACCGCGCCGGTCGGATCGGCAACAACACCACTCAGCGATGAGCTTCCCGTGGTCTGCGCACTTGCGCTGATAACCCAGAGCGCAAAACAGAACATCGCTACCACAATTGTCCTGACTAACTTGTACTGGAAATCTGTCGCAGTTTTTTGCTGCTTCGGAATCATCTCTCCTCCAATTTCGCCAAGCCCCGAAATCGTGTTTGGCCCGCGCTACAAAATGTGGGCTACACCGACGAGAGCAATGAAAAATGTATGCGCGCACGCGTCCGAGGACGCGCCGTCAAAATTTTCTGAATTGCGAGTTTGGACTAGAGGCTGGGAGGCGCCCGCGAGGGGATTCTATGGTCGGCTTGCAGCGAATTGTAGTTAACTGCCTGAAGCGCGACGCGAATCCATCGCGGATTCAGTAGATCGGCTTGCGGCAGTTGGGGAGTGACAATGGTGTTATGTCCAACGCGGCAAAGCTCGCATTGATCGCCCGCAGCTAAACTGTCGTTCGATTGAGTCGAGCTGGCGGATATGCAGGCGAGGTCACTTACCGCTCCTGATGTGCCCATCGCATGCACCAAGGGGTGCAGCAGAACGTGCACAAACAACAACATCAGCAGCCATCCTCGAAACTTCACGCGAATTCCTCGCTGGGGCCCGATTTGCTGATCGTTATTCTGACGTATGGCCTCGTCAAAGTAAAGCAGGGCGGCCTGAATCGGCCCATGGAGGAAGAGTTACGAATTGAATCTTCATTTCCCAGCAAGATCGCAGATGGGGATGACCGGCTCTCCCGTGACGGCGATGCCGTAGTACCTGCGCTGGAAATAAAGTGCCACATTGACTAGGCCGATCATCACGGGAACTTCAACCAACGGACCAATCACCGCGGCGAACGCTTCGCCTGAGTTAATCCCAAACACCGAGACCGCTACGGCGATCGCCAATTCAAAGTTATTGCTCGCTGCAGTAAAGGAGAGCGTCGCCGACTTGGAGTAGTCGGCCTTGAGCTTGTAGCCCAGGAAAAATGAGACCAGAAACATCAGCACAAAGTAGATCAGCAGAGGAACGGCAATGCGAACTACATCGAGCGGAAGGCGCAGAATGTAGTCACCCTTCAGGGAGAACATCACCACAATGGTGAACAGCAGCGCGATAAGTGTGATCGGGCTGATGCGTGGAATGAAGCTCTTTTCATACCATGTCCGCCCTTTGGCTTTCACCAGTGTCAGCCGAGTCACGATGCCCGCAAGAAACGGGACGCCGAGATAGATGAAGACGCTGCCCGCGATATCGCGAATGGAGACGTTGACTATGGAACCGCGCAGACCAAACCACTCCGGCAACTTGGTTACAAAGATCCAGGCATAGATCGAATAGAACAAGACCTGGAAGACCGAGTTGAACGCCACCAGTCCGGCGGCGTATTGAGTATCGCCTTTGGCCAACTCGTTCCACACAATCACCATGGCAATGCATCGCGCCAGTCCGATCAGAATTAGCCCCGCCATGTATTCCGGATATCCGCGAAGAAAGACGATGGCCAGCACGAACATCAGTACTGGACCGATCACCCAGTTCTGCAACAGTGACAGGCCGAGAATTTTCTTATTGCGGAAGACCTCGCCCAGCTCTTCGTAGCGTACCTTCGCCAGCGGAGGGTACATCATCAGGATCAGCCCGACCGCGATCGGAACGGAGGTGGTGCCAACGTTGAACCGGTTAAGAAAAGGAACAATGCCGGGAAGGGCCCAACCCGAAAGCACGCCGACGGCCATCGCGGCGAAGATCCACAAGGTCAAATAGCGATCGAGAAAGCCGAGACCAGCGGCTACCTTGCTGTGCATGATAAGCCCCGAGAGTTGAGAAGGTTTGTCATTGCCGGCCAATCTTGTCGATTTCTTTCTGAATTGCAAGCCGATCGAGGCTGGCAATCGGTAAACACAAAAACAAGCCGATCCGGCGGTCCAAAGCCATGAAAGCGTCGCGATAAGCGCGCTCGATTTCGTCGGCGGTACCCTCGACTGCCGCAGGATCGGGAATCCCCCAATGCGCAGTCATCGGCTGGCCAGGCCACACTGGACATACTTCTTTCGCGGCATTGTCGCAAACCGTGAAAACGAAGTTCATCTCCGGCGCGCCGGGCTGGGCAAACTCGTCCCAACTCTTGCTGCGTAGTCCGCTTGTGGGTAGGTGAGCGCTTTCGATCTGACGCAACGCTTCCGGCCGAACATGCCCAGACGGATGGCTGCCCGCGCTGTACGCCGTGAATGTCGGCCGGCCCTTGAAGTTCAGGATCGCCTCGGCCATGATCGAGCGCGCCGAGTTCCCTGTGCATAGAAAGAGCACGTTGTAGCGTCCCTGCATAGTCGTTATTCCTTATTGCTTCGCTTTTCGAGTCAGCGGTTTCCTCGCCCGGATGAATGCACTTATGAACTTACCGTCCACCTGCGGGGCGATGGCGTCCACGTCGACCCCTTGGTCATTCAAGAAAACACGGGCGTCCTCGATGTTGTGAACCCGCGTGGGCTCGACTTCGATCTCTTCGAATCCCGCGTCTCCGAGCTTTGCAATGTACTCCGTATCCTGCAAGGCGCCGGCAATGCAGCCCACCCACAACAGAACGTTTTGGCGCACTTCGGCAGGCACATCGCCATGTACCACAACGTCGGATACTGCGAAGCGACCGCCCGGTTTTAGAACGCGAAAGGCTTCTCTGAGCACTTGATCTTTGTCGGCAGAAAGGTTGATGACACAATTCGAAATGATCACATCCACGGAATTGTCTGGCAGCGGAATGTTCTCGATCTCGCCCCGGAGAAACTCAACGTTCTCCACACCAGACTGGCGCTGATTCTCCCGCGCTAAGGCCAGCATCTCGTCGGTCATGTCGAGCCCATAGGCCTTGCCGGTTGGCCCGACTCGCTTGGCTGAGAGCAGGACATCGATACCACCTCCCGAACCCAGGTCTAGAACCGTTTCGCCGGGGTTGAGCTGCGCCAGCGCCGTCGGATTGCCGCATCCCAGCGAGGCTTTCAGCGCGCCTTCCGGAACCTGGTTCGCCTGCGTCTCGTCGTACAGGTTCGTCGTGATGGGATCGCAACAACTATCCGCTGCCGCAGAGGCGCCACAGCAGGAACTGCCGCCGGTGTGCACCCGCAATGCTGCCTGCCCGTACTTTTCTTTGACCACGTCCTTGATATCAGTGCTCATGATGTTCTCCTATTTGCACAGAGTAATGATGTTTTCGGGTTTGACCGCTTTGTTGCGCGTGCAGCATTCCGCGTAGAGAAAGCCAAGCAGCTCTTGCAGAGCTTCCGTGTTCGCCGCGTACCAAAGGAACGTTCCCTCGCGGCGCACCTTCACCAGGTCTTCGTTCTTCAGCTTGTCGAGATGGTGCGACAGTGTCGAACTCGGAATGTCTAACTCGTCACCAATCTCGCCGGCCACCAGGCCCTCGGGATGCGCCGACAACAACAGTCGCATGATGCGCAACCGCGGCTCTGTCCCCATCGCGGAGAGCATGTCGGCGTAGCGGATAATTTGTTCGGAATCTTGTTTCTGGGGCACCAGGCTTCCTCGCTCTATATTTCTACTATTATCGAAATATGCAGAGAAGTCAAGTCTCTTGCTTTGGATCGCTCAATTGCTGGTTACTGATTGGGCTGAACTCTGGCGCCGGCTGACGGCTAGTTCACTCCCGAATTTGGCTGTGCGGAAGGCGCGGTATTCGTCATTGGCGGCTTCATTAAGCCGAAGTTCTGCAGGTAAGCGACCGTGCGCTGAGCGGCGCCATCGAAGGTGAGCTGGCAGTTCACGAATTGGGTATTCTCCCAAGTCACATCTCCGCCACCATAAACCAGTTTGCAGTCGGTCAGGACGCACTTGACGAAGCGCTTGTCGTCCATATAAACGGTAACGCCTTGGGGACTCCAGTTTTCCAGTACTTGCATGATGAGTTCCTCTCTGCCGATCGAATTAAGCTACTGGAAATATGTAGCTATCTCATAAATCGGTTTTGAAAGGGCACGGCTTCAGCCGTGTCGTAAAACGGCCCGTTTAGGACTGGGTTTTAGCCCCTGAGGCCCCCCGCTTTGGATCGCACCGGTTCTTATGAGACGGCCTCTAGCATAACTGAATAGGCTCATGGATATCACTGCTTGGCGCTGGACGGGTGTGCCGATCCCGAAGCGCGGCCGTTACGAGCCGCAAATCGCACGTTGGGAAATGCGAAAAGGCAGGCAATAACTCGCCTGCCTTCGGTGTGAGAAATCTTGGGGGAACTAAACGCCGCTAGGCGAATGGCTCTCCGTGCCTGTCGGGTAGGTGACGTCGTTAGTGGCGGACCGGACTTTACCCATGGCGCGCTCGGCGGTGCCGCGAATGGATTGCACTCCACGTTGCACGCGATCGCGGTTCTGTTCGTAGGTTTCACGCGCCGAACTCGCCAGATCGTTGGCTCGATCACTAAGGTTGTTGCGCGTCTCTTCGCCGCTCATGGGAGCAAATAGAATGCCGAGGCCAACCCCCAGCCCCAAGCCAATCAGAAAACTCTTCATGCCGTCCTCCTAAGATGGAAATTGTTATTTTGAATCATACCGGACTCCGAGCAAATCGATTCACTAATCAAGATGCCTTTCGCGGACGAGAGTTTGCCGCGGTCCGAAATGTTTTCATGCAGTTCAGTTTTGATGTATTCGCCACGGTGGAGCACGCCTTCAGGCGTGCGTTGTGCACGGAATTCTCCCCTGCGCTTTGGCGCCTGAGGTCCATCGATCTCAATTATCTTACCGGCTGAAAGCCGATTTCCATGGTGATCGCGAAATGGGCTGAAGCGACACTTCGTCCTTGACGACTAGGCGGCGCCCTGCGCGTAAAATCCCGGCCAGCTACAGTGTCCGCTTGAACAGCATGGTGGCGGCGGTGATCATGATAGCGGCCGCGACCGTCAGATACAACAGATCAGTGCGTATCGCCGCGAAGCCCGCGTCCTTCAGGAGAATCGCTTTGAAGCCGTGCACCGAGTACGTAAAGGGGTCGACGTAGGCGATTCCGCGAAGCCATGCAGGGAATGCCTTAATGGGATAGATCGCACCGCTGGGGAAAAATAGCAGCGTGTTCAGAATTCCAAACATGGCGCGTGGTACCAGAGGGTCTTCCACCCGGACCATCAACAGGAACATCATGGTGTTGAAAGTCAGCGAGGTCGCTACCACCATCAGGAGAATGTAGAGCATGTTTTGCGGCGTGAATACGGCACCCAATCCCGCCAGCAACGACCCCAGTATGGTGATCACAATGCCCGCCAAGATGGCTTTGATCGCGCCCGCAATGTTGAGTCCGGCCACCAGCTCGAACTTGGTTATCGGCGTCACCAGATAACCTTCGTGCACCCCGCGCGCCTTATCGTCGATGTACAACATGCCGCCGCCGATCATGACCGAGACGAACATGGCCAGCGCGATCGAGCCAGGCAGCAAATACTTCATGTACTCGATGTAGGGATACAGCTCAACTGTGTCGAGCGTAATCTGCTGCACGATGCGCGAGGGTTCGACGTCAGGATTATTCAACGCCTTGGTCAGATCGCTGAATTCCTGTTCCAGCGTCGAGCTCATGAAATTGTCGGTGTTGTCCACCACCAACGCAATCCGCGGATGGTTCTCCTCATAGACGCGTCGCGAGTATTCGGGCGGGATGATAATGGCGCCGTCCAGTCGTCCGGTACGCACGTCCTCCATAGCCTGCTTATCGCTGTCGTAGGGCACTGGAACGAAGGTCCGGGCATTGGACTGCACCGCAGCCAACGCCTCCATCACCTTCACCGCCTGCGTACCATGGTCCTGATCGACCACCCCCAGCCGTGCGTCTTTGATCTTTCCACCGAATGCGTTGCCCAACACGATGAGCTGCACCAGGGGAAAGACCATGGCCACCAGCATCAGCGCCGGCGAGCGGAAGAACTTCCGCAACTCGCGCTCGACAATCGCCCACATCCGGTTCATGGCCGCATCCCCGGACGATCTGGCATTACGAAGCCGTAGGCCTTCACCTGCTCATCGCGCAGTTGCCGGCCCGTGTAGTGCACGAACACATCGTCCAAGGTCGTGTTCTGGACGGAGAGCGACTTGACCTGCACGTTTGACTTCACCGCGAGTTCCACCAGTTCGGTAGTGGTTTTTGAGCCATTGCTGCTGAGAATGCGATACATGTCCGCGCCCACCGGCTGCACTGAGGTGACGTCCTCGAGCTTGTTTAATTCTTCGTGCCAATCCGCCGGCGCATTCAGGAACTGGGCTTCGATAACATTGGTTCCAGGGACGCTGGCTTTCAACGCCATGGGAGAATCCAGCGCCACCAGCTTGCCGTGGTCCACGATCGCCAAACGATCGCAAAGCCGGTCAGCTTCGTCCATGTAATGCGTCGTAATGAGGATCGTGAGCGCGCGCCGGTTCTTGATCTCGGTTAGCATTTCCCACACGGCGACGCGCGACACCGGATCGAGTCCGGTGGTCGGCTCATCGAGAAAAAATATCTTCGGGCTATGGACCAGTCCCCGCGCGATCTCCAGCCGCCGGCGCATACCGCCGGAGAGCGTCTTGGTCTGCGCATTGCGCCACTTCGTCAGGTCCACCGTTTGCAGCAGATCGTCGATGTTGTGCCTGCGTTGCTCCGCCGGAACCCCATACAGTTTGGCGTAGATGCTGAGGTTTTCTTCCACGGTAAGATCAATGTCGCTGGTCAGCGCCTGCGGAATAACACCCATACAGTGGCGCGCGGAGTCTGGATCTTTGGCGACATCGAAACCGTTAATCAGCGCCCGGCCGCTGGTTAGCGGCAGTAGTGTCGTCATCATACGGATCAGCGTGGACTTGCCGGCGCCATTGGGTCCCAACAACCCGAAAATCTCGCCCTGATGCACACTGAAGGAAACGTCGTCCACTGCAGTAAAGTCGCCATACTTTTTCGTGATGTGGTCCACAACAATGGCATCGCCGCTGGCTGGCGCGTCGCATCCGGCCGCGGGTTTCGACTTTGTAGTGAACCAGCTCATCGCGTGCCTTTCGTCAGTTGTTGCGGAAGCAAGACCTCGGCGGTCATTCCGGGGACGAGAGAGCCGTCAGGATTGTCAACCTTCAACTTGAGGCCAATGGTCTTGATGTCGCGCTTGCGCCGGCTGACGTCCCGCTGGGTTGCGAAGTCGCTTTCAACCGCCTTGAAGATCACCGTCCCTTCGATTGGATTGCCCGCCGGCAAGCGCACTTTCAGTTTGTTGCCATCCGATATGAAACGCGCTTCCGTTTCGGGCGCCTCGGCACGGACCCAAGTGTCACCGAAGTCGATGATGGTAACGATCGGCGTCCCCGGATTTACCACTTCACCCTGGCGCGTGGCCCGCACAGAAACCGTTCCAGATACTGGTGCGTAGATTTTCGTGTAACCGAGGCGGGTTTCGGCCTCGGCCAGTTGTGCGCGCGCGTTGGCCACCTGGGCCTGGTTGGCTGCGACGTTGCTGGCCGCGGCACCCTGCTGGTGCGTCCGCGCGATGGCGGTGTTCAGGTCGGCCTTGGCCGCGTCGACGTTCTTCTGCGCACTCACAACCGCGGCCTGTTGTGCTTTCAATTGTTCGTCGGCGCGCACCCGGTCCTGTTCGGATTCCACCCCGACCTGGGCCAGTGCGATCATGCGCTGCGAGTCGCTCTTGATCCGGGCCAGATCAGCTTGCGCCTGCACCAGCGTAGCTTTGGCGGACGCCAGTCGCGCCTGGGCATTGACCACGCCACTGTTGGTTTCGCCCAGCGTCTGCGCTTCCGTAGCCTGCATCGAAGACACTTGTGAGTCATAGGAGCGGATCATGGCCTCAGCCGCATTCTTCTGTGCCTCAAGTTCGGCGGAGTCGATCTCGGCGATCAGGTCCCCAGCTTTGACCTTCGACCCTTCATCCACGTTTAGCTTCTCGATCCGGCCCATGACCTTGGAACTGACGATCACTTGGTTGGCGTCCACAATTCCGATGAGCACGGTATCGGTAGTGCGATCGGTGGAGTAGAAGTAGTACCCAGTCGCGATCACCAGCAGAACCAGTAGAAAGATGAAAAACTTGTTCGGCTTCATTTGCGTTTCCCTTGCAAACTCAAGCTGCGCTTGGGCGTCTTCTCCACTTTGGAACCGCTCGCGGATGGAACTTCTGCTCGGGCCGCCACTTGCGCCGCCAGCTTCACGCCCGCGGACTGATTCGCGAATAATGCGGCAGCGATGAAGTCGAGAACCGCAGCGCGCCGTCGCTGAAGCGCTTCCTGCGAGAAGGGGTCCAGCGAGAAAAGCTTGCGTGCCACCGGCGCGACCACAAAATAGTGAACTATCATTCCCGCGATCGAGGGCGCAAATTGCACCGCGTCCACCGGGCGAAACTCTCCTGTTGGCGATGCCTTCCTGCAACACCGCAATCAGGCGCACGGAGATTGGCCGAATGTATCGCTCCACCACGCGCGTCAGGTGCGACGGCTTGCCCCTGCCGGCACTCATCAGTTCTCCCTGAAAGAGCCTTGCGTAATGCGGCGATTCGGCTATGCAATCAAAATGTGCGCGGGCATAAGTGAGCAATCGCTCACCCGCCGGGGCCTCGCCATCCAGGGCCCGCGTGACGCGGCTCAGCAGGCGGACGAAAAAGTCATCGAGCACCGCGCCGTACAGCGCTTCCTTGTCGCCGAAGTAGTAATACAGTAGTGCCTTGTTGACCCCAGCGGCAGCCGCGATGGCATCCATGCGCGCGCCCGCGATGCCTTCTTGGGCAAACTCGATGAGCGCCGCCTGAAGAATCGCGCGCCGGCTGGCCTCAGGCCGGCGGCGAGTCCCTCGCCGGATTGGAAGGAAGGAGGACATTGTTTAATTAACCAGTTAGTTAGATTAACATGGAGAAAAACTTGATTCAACCTTTCCGTCGGCGAAACTCCAGACCGGATTTCTTCCCCAAGAACTCGATTAGTTTGGAGACCTGCTGGAACTGTGCTCTGTATGTGGACCAGCGGGCAAGGTTGAGTAATGGATTGCCCTTGCAGGTGTACGGGCGACGTTCCTGGAATTTGCGGCAGGCGGGGTTGTGGAAGCCGGCGCTGCACCGGCAGCGGTGACAGCCAGCGCCGGAGGCACGACGAATCTGTAGCTGTACTAGGGCTGACGTTCGACATCGTCGCGAGGTCTATCGCTGATTACTATTCAGGAAAGTTTCTGGCGTTAAGATCGAAGCATGACGAAACTTCGGGTAGGTGTCTTGTTTGGCGGGCGCAGCGGCGAGCACGAAGTCTCGCTATTGTCAGCGGCTTCGGTTTTGAACGCAATTGATAAAAACAAATACGACGTTGTTCCCATCGCTATCACCAAGGAAGGCCGATGGGTGACGGCCGCTCACGCCGAGCGCTTGCTACAAGGCAAAGCCCCAGACTCACCCGAGCCACGTCACCTGCGCGCGGGCGATCCCGAGGCTACTTCCGCCGCCGCCGTCCTCGCCAAAGGTGAGGCGGTGGTGGTGCCGCCTATGCCTGGGGATAACCACTCCGCGCTGATGCCGTTTGAGACGCACGCACCGCAATTGCATTCGGCGCCAAATTCCATTGACGTGGACATCATCTTTCCCGTTCTGCACGGCACCTTCGGCGAAGACGGCACCATTCAAGGCTTGCTGGAGCTAGCGGATATCGCCTATGTCGGCGCTGGCGTGCTGGGCTCGGCCGCGGGCATGGACAAAGATGTGATGAAGCGTCTGTTCCGCGATGCCGGCCTGCCAATCGTCAAGCACGTCACCGTGCTGCGCAGTGCGTGGCGCGAACAACCGAAGAAGGTGAGCAAGCAGATCGAAAGTGGGCTGAAGTATCCGGTGTTCGTGAAGCCGGCGAACTTGGGCTCGTCGGTTGGGATCAGCAAGGTGCACAATTCCGGCGAACTGGCCGCGGCCATGGACGAGGCGGCGCGCTACGATCGCAAATTGGTGATCGAACAGGGCATTGGCGGCAAGAAAGGCAAAGCGCGCGAGATCGAGTGCTCCGTCCTCGGGAATGACAACCCAATCGCTTCGCTTCCCGGCGAGATCGTACCCATCAAGGAGTTCTACGACTACGACGCCAAATACTTGATCGAAGGCTCGGAGTCGATCATCCCAGCCAATCTTCCAAAAACTAAGCAAAGGGAAGTGCAGAAACTCGCGATTGCGGCCTTCAACGCGGTGGATTGCGCCGGCATGGCGCGCGTGGACTTCCTTATGGATCCGCGGACCGGCAAGATTTACGTCAACGAAGTCAATACGATTCCCGGTTTTACCTCCATCAGCATGTATCCCAAGATGTGGGCGGCGACGGGAATTGATTATCCCGAATTAATGGACCGGCTGATCCAACTTGGCTTGGAGCGTCATGCGGAGAAAAAGCAGAACCAGTATAGCCGGTGACGCTAACCCTTTTCCCAGCGATACGTCTATTTCAGCAAGCAGGGAGCGATGCTCGTGAGGGGCGTGCGCGAAGATCCACTCCGCTAAGTAGCGCATGCCCCGGGCACCGCAGACTGCCCTCCGTATCTCCTGATCGCAACCACTACGGAACAAAAGCAGGGTCCTCCTCGTAACATCAACGAGGAGGAGTTCTGTGCGTAAAGCCTTCCTGATTATTCTGTTGTGTCTTTTAGTCCTCGGTGTCTCCGCCTTCGCCGAGGAATGGAGCAAAACTTACCAGGTTGGCGACAAGCCCAGCCTGCGTGTGGACACCAATGATGCCTCGGTTGAAGTCACGCGCGGCTCCGGCCGTGTGGTTTCGGCGCGGGTGATCGCCAATGGTTACAGTATCGGAAGCAGCGACGTGCGCATTACCGAACGCCAGGACGGCGATAAGGTGGACCTGCAAGTCCACGTCCCGAACAAGGGGTGGGGCATTCACATCAGCATGCACGAGGGCGTACAGATCGTGGTACAGGTTCCAGCGGGGACCGCTCTCGACCTGCATTCTGGCGACGGGCACATTGCGATCGATGGCACCTCCGGGGAAGCTCACCTCGATACCGGCGACGGGCATATTCAGGTGCGCAACTTCAGTGGTGGCCTGCATGCCCACACCGGCGATGGACACATGACCATTGACGGCGTGCTGACCGACGTTGATCTGCGGACCGGCGATGGACACATTGACGTGACCGTGCGGCCCGGCTCGAAGATGAATAATGGCTGGCTGATCCACACCAGCGATGGCGGCGTGGAAGCCCGGCTGCCGCAGGACTTTGCCGCCGAGCTTTACGCCCACACTGGAGACGGGCACATCCAGCTAGACATGCCAGTGACGGTGAACGGATCCATCGAGCGGTCACGCATTCGTGGCAAGCTGAATGGCGGCGGTCCTCTTCTGGAGATCACCACCGGCGATGGCAGCATCCGCATCAGCAAGTTCTGAACGGCTGCATTTCAAGAGGTGCGCGCACTCACACCTGAAGAAGAAGTCCGCATGTGCATAACTTGAAAGGGCATCGCTGCTGAAAACGTGATTGCAGAGTACTTCCGCAAATCAAAAAGTGCAGTTTTTCGGCATACCTTTACCTTCCGGACCTCGTCCCTTGATTAGAAGGAGAAGAACCCTAGCTCAATAACGAGGTGAACTCATGACAGCCAGAATGAACTATTCAAACGCCCCCAAAGACGTAACCAAAGCTATGATGGATTTGCAGGCGCACGTTACCAACAGCGGTCTCGAACCCAAGCTGGTGAACCTGGTTTACCTGCTGGTTTCGCGCATCAACGGATGCGCCTATTGCATTGACATGCACAGCAAGGACCTGCGCGCGCAGGGTGAAACCGAGCTGCGCATTGACCTGGTCAGTGTGTGGGACGAATCGCCCGGCTATAGCGAGCGCGAGCGTGCCGCTTTCGCCTGGGCCGAGTCGGTAACCAAGGTGAGTGAAACTCATGTGCCCGACGATGTGTTCGCCTTGGCGCGCCAACATTTCTCGGAGGAACAACTGGCGAAGTTAACCCTCGCGGTGGTGGCCATCAACGCGTGGAACCGCTTTGCTATCTCGTTCCGCCTGGAGCCGGGACACTATACGCCGGGGCAACACCAAATCCCGAAGAGTCAGGCTGCCTGAACGGGATCCGGGTGAGTCCGCGTTGCTCTGCCGGGCACGGATTCACCCAGCAATCTGGAATCCTCGCGACGCCTTGGCCGCTCAGGTTGGTTAGCAGCCCCCTTCCGTTCATCCTCGTCGCTTCTGGTGGCCCTCCTTCCTCCTTATAGTCACAGCCACCAGTGCGTGCAGTCACGGCATCACATGGACGCTCAAGAGCACACTGAGAAGGGCTCGGTCGTAAACCCGGAACACTGCGGGTAAACGTCCGACGTCCGAAAGGAGAAACAAATATGGCTAACAGACCAAGATCAGGGACAGTCGTGCAAAAGGAAGGGAATTTCTTTCTCGAGGCGGAAGGCAAGCTCACGCCAATTCCGATCAGTCCGAACTTCCAGCCAGGAACCTTGAAGGAGTTGGTTGGCAAGAAGGTGGAGGTTCTCTACACGGAGCCGCGGAGCTTCGTGGCTGGATTGGTGGGAGGGCGCGTGCCCATCCTTTGCTACTTCCCTGTCGATCCGTGGTTCAGTGTGGTGGACGAAGGAGCGCGTCTCAGCGTCGCGAAGCAGTTCCTTAACGAGGGACTGATAAGCCAGGAAACCTTCGGAAAAATTGCCGGCGGCGGCCAGTAATCCACAACGCTGGATATGTCCTTAACCTAATCTGAGCGGCTTTCTTACTGTTGATAGGAACGTTGGTAATTTATGAAGTCAGCCCCAGACGACTTCGAAGCAAGACCCCTCCCCAAGAGCTTCGTTATCGAACTAACCAAGCGCTGCAACAATCATTGTCTCTACTGCTACATGGCAGAGGGACCTTCGGCGCAGGACTGCGAGCGTGATCGAAGCAGCGAGATGAACGCCCAAGAGGTGACTGACGTTATCGGGAAGTTGTGTGACGAGGCTCCCGTGCAATCGATCGCTTTGTCTGGGGGTGAGCCGCTATTGCGAGAGGATCTCTCTGAGATCCTCTCGTATATTCGCAATAAAGGAATAGCCCCCATCGTCATCACCAATGGCTCGCTGTTAACAGCGGAGCGACTTGCAACCCTGGGCACAGATGTTACGTATGAAATCACTCTGCTCAGCTATCGTCGTGAGGTGCACGACCGGCTGGCGGGGCGTCGAGGCGCCTGGGATGCCGCGGTTGATGGCATGGCGAATGTTCGCCAAGCCAAAGGCAATTTTGTGGCTGTGTTCGTGGCCACCAAGCTCAACAGTGCAGACGCCGGCAAAACGGCAGAATTGGCCATCGCGCTGGGCGCTACCGGCTTGATGTATAACCGGATGAACCTGGGCGCGCGCAACATTCGCAATGCCGATCGCTTGCTGCCGACGGCTGCGACGATCCGAGAAAACCTGGATACGTTAGAGGAGTTGAGCGCACGCTACCAATTGCCGGTCGCAGTCGCGGTGGCGATTGAGCCTTGCGTAATCGACGTCAGAAAGTACAAACAAATCCATTTTGGCTGGTGTCCGCTGGCGGGAGAAGGATCGTACTTCACGGTCGATCCGACCGGGAATGTACGCATCTGTAATCACTCCGGCGTCATTCTGGGGAACCTGAAAAAGGACCACTTCACCGAGATCTACTACAAGCATCCTTACGTCCGCGCTTTTCGCGAGACCTGGCCGGCGGAGTGCGAGAGTTGCGAGCCGGAACTCAAGGCCATCTGCTGCGGAGGCTGCAAAGCAGCTGCCGAACAATGCTACGGTAGTCTCGCGAGAGTCGATCCTTTTGTGACCATAAGCCAGCACGCAAATTGACCGTGTAGTTCGCTGTGATCTGAATCGGAAAAGATCCGATTCTCCGTGTCTCCGTAGTGAAAATACTCGCTACAATCGTCTGCGATGTCTTTCCGCTTTCAGATTGAAGCACGCGATGGCGCGGCCCGCGCCGGGCGCTTCTTCACGCCGCACGGTGAAGTCCAGACCCCCGTGTTTATGCCGGTAGGAACGGTTGCGACGGTGAAGGGCGTGCCCCAGGACACGCTGGAAGAGCTCGGCGTGCAGATCCTGCTGAACAACACCTACCATCTTTATCTGCGTCCGGGTGTTGAAATGGTCCGCCAGCTCGGCGGAGTGCAGAAGTTCATGGCGTGGGACCATCCGATCCTCACCGACTCTGGCGGCTTTCAGGTCTTCAGCCTCAGCGATCTGCGCAAGGTCACGGAAGAGGGCGTGCGTTCCGCTCGCACCTCGACGGCTCGTCGCATTTCTTCAGTCCGGAGAGCGCCATCGCCGCCCAGATCGGACTGGGCGCCGACATCATCATGGCGTTCGATGAGTGCACCGAACATCCGGCAGAGTACGCGCGCACCGAGGCGTCGATGGAGATGACACTGCGCTGGGCGGCGCGCAGCAAGAAGTATTTTGAGGATCATAAGAACGAGGTTCCGTGGTTTGCGGGTGCTCCACCCTTGTCCGCAGGACAGGGTGGGAAAGACGAGCGCGTCGAGCAGACGCAGGCGCTGTTTGGCATTGTGCAAGGTGGCATGTTTCCCGATCTGCGTCGCGAATCGGCGCAGCGCACCGTGGAGCTTGATTTTCCCGGCTACGCGATCGGCGGGTTGAGTGTGGGCGAGCCGCGCCCAATGACCTACGAGATGGTGGACGCGGCCATCCCGTTCCTGCCGGAAGACAAGCCGCGCTACCTGATGGGCGTGGGCACGCCGGAAGAGATTGTGCATTACGTGGGCATGGGTGTGGACATGATGGACTGCGTGCTGCCCACGCGGGCCGCGCGGCACGGGCTGCTGTTCACCTCGGAAGGCCGTCTGACCATCAAGAACGCGCGCTATGCCACGGACGATGGCCCGCTCGATCCGAACTGCGCGTGCAAGGTCTGCGCCCGCTATTCACGAGCCTACCTGCGGCACCTGTATGCCTCGAACGAATTACTGGCGCAGGTGCTGAACACCGTCCACAATCTGGCATATTACCTTGACACCATGCGTAAGGTGCGGCAAGCTATAAGACTTGGGGAATTCGCAAGTTTTCTCTCTGGCGTCCGGCCACCGCATTTGAGTGTTCCTTAGCAGCCTTCGCTGTTCAGGTCTCCGGCAAAAGCGCGATACTATATCAAGGTCAGGGCTGCGTCCCTGGCTGGCTAAACAGTTGCTGGAAAGCGACGCTCAGGTAGTGCGGGTCTTTAGGCCGGCCCCCGGGGCGGTTTTTGCGAAAGTCGAAAGATAAATGGCCACACTGGCAGGTATGTTCGCGCAAGGCATCGGCGGCTCGGCCCCGATCCTGATGATGGTTGCGATTTTCGCAATCTTCTATGTTCTTTTGATCATGCCGCAGCAGCGCAAGCAGAAGAAATGGCAGGCGATGCTGCAGGAAATCAAACCGGGCGACAAGGTGGTCACCAGCGGTGGCCTTCGCGGCGCTATCATGTCCGTAAAGGACGACGCTGTCGTCCTGCGGGTTCCCCCGGACAACATCAAGATTGAAGTTGCCCGTTCCTCCATCGTCACCTTAACGACCGCGGAGGACGTACCCAAATCCTAAGGGTTGCAGTCTCTCATGAATAAGAATCTCCTGGTCAAAACAGTTCTGATTATTGCGGTGCTGATCTTCTTTCTCTTCGGCATCGTCGGCATCCCGAGCAGTCTCACGGCTGAAGGTCTGCGGGCTGCGATACAGAAGCGCATCCACCTGGGCCTTGACCTGAAGGGCGGGACCCACCTGATTCTCCAGGTGCAGGTGAACGATGCGGTCAACGCCGACAGCGACCGCGCGGTCGAGAACCTGAAGGAAGCCCTAAAGAAGGCCAACATCCCCTACGGGGAGATCTCCAAGCCTGATCCGCAGAACCATCCTGAACTGATCCAGATCAAGGGCGTGCCGCCGGAGTCCTCGTCGGAACTGCGTCGCATCGTCGGCGAGAGACTGGGTGACTACGATCTCGCCTCTGGCGCCGAGAACTTTTACGCCCTGACCATGAAGCCGTCAGTAGTCACCGACACCAAAAAGAAAGCGGTGCAGCAGGCCATCGAAACCATTCGCAACCGAATCGATCAGCTCGGAGTTTCCGAGCCGGTGATTCAGGAGCACGGACTAGGCGATTATCAGATCCTGGTGCAGTTGCCTGGCGTGGACGATCCGGCACGCGTGAAAGAGATCATGCAGTCGACGGCGATGTTGGAGATCCGGCAGGCGGTCAAGGGGCCCTATCCCAGCGAGCAGGCCGCCATGCAGGACAACGGTGGCATACTTCCGCCAGACACTATCCTGATGAAGGGCACCGCTCAACACGCGCAGAATCCTGACGAAAGTAGCGAAGTGTATTGGATCATCAGCCGGGCCGCGGCCGTGAGCGGGAGCGATCTGCGTTCCGCCGATGCTGGCCGGGATGAGAATGGCCGGCCTGATGTCAATTTCACTCTGACCGGTGACGGAGGCCGGCGCTTCGCCGCTTTCACCGGCTCCCACGTGGGCGACAAACTGGCAGTGGTGCTGGATAACAAAGTGAAATCGGTGGCCACCATCCAGGAGCAGATCCACGACCAGGGGCGTATTACTGGATCCTTCAGTCCCGAGGAGACGCAGGACTTGGCATTGACCTTGCGCTCCGGTGCACTGCCGGCGGGAATCAAGTACCTGCAAGAGGTCACGGTGGGGCCGTCGCTGGGCGCCGATTCCATCCGCGAGGGCGTGCGGGCGGCGGTTGTCGGCATGGTCGCAGTGCTGATCTTCATGCTGTTCTACTACCACGCGGCCGGCATCAATGCCGACCTGGGGTTGACCCTGAACCTGGTAATTCTGTTGGGATTCCTCGGCTATAGCGGGGCAACCCTCACCTTGCCAGGAATTGCAGGGGTGATTCTGACGGTTGGTATGGGCGTGGACTCCAACGTTCTGATCTTCGAGCGTATTC
This sequence comes from uncultured Acidobacteriaceae bacterium, assembly GCA_963772895.1. Taxonomy (GTDB): domain Bacteria; phylum Acidobacteriota; class Terriglobia; order Terriglobales; family Acidobacteriaceae; genus Bog-257. Next base: position 212,002 of record CAVYZB010000008.1, on the reverse strand, counting down.
GCGAGGAGTTGCGACACGGCAAGACGCCTTCCTCTGCGGTGGAGCAAGGTTTTGCTCACGCCTGGACGACCATTATCGATACCCACGTGACGACGATTGTTTCCGCCATCATCCTGTTCCTGTTCGGAACCGGTCCGGTGAAAGGATTTGCTGTGACCCTCAGCTTCGGTCTGGCGGCCAACCTATTCACTGCGGTGTTCGTGTCGCGCGTGATTTTCGAATTCATTCTCAGTCGCCATCAGCGTGGCGAGCCATTGAGCATTTAAGGGGCTAGCGGTGGAGTTATTTCGCGATACCAATATCGATTTCCTTGGCAAGAAGTGGTATTTCCTTGCCTTCTCACTCGTGTTCAGCGTCGCCGGAATCTGTTCGATGTTGTTCTGGCACCACATTCCGCTGGGTGTAGAGTTCCGCGGCGGTACGCTGGTTTATGTCAAATTCGCGCAGACGCCCGACCTCGACCAGATTCGTCGCGACATGAACCGGGCTGGACTGCATGATCCCCGCATCCAGCGCTTTGGTCCGACCTCCGACAATGAGGTCCTGGTCGATCTGGGCATCCAGGAAACCAGCGAAGCGGCGCTCGACAAGGGCAAGAACACCATCATCCATGCCCTGCAGACCCGCAGCCCGGCCGCCGAAGGCAAGCAAGATCTGAATAACGTCGGCACCGCCAGCTTGCAGCAGGATTTGATGCAAAAAGATCCGTTGCACTTAGGCTTGGATGCCGGCCCCAAGTATGAGGCCATTGCTCAAAAGATTGAGGATTTCCGCAACAAGGAGCGGGGCGGAATTCTGACGTCGATCGATGAACTGCGCGGCGTCGTGCCTCCCGAGGTAATCAGCGCGTTGCAGCCGGACTTCTACACCTCGAACTTTGTGGTGCGCAACGTCGAGATTGTCGGTCCGCAGGTGGGCTCGCAGCTCCGCAAACAGGCCCTGATGGCCACTCTTTATTCTCTCGCCGGAATGTTGGTTTACCTGTGGTTCCGCTTCGAGATGATTTACGGCGTGGGCGCCGTCGTGGCCTGCCTGCACGACACCATCATCACCGTGGGCTTCTTCTCGCTGCTGGACAAGGAAATCAGCCTGACGGTGATCGCCGCCATCCTGACCCTGATCGGCTATTCGATGAACGACACCATTGTCGTCTTCGATCGTATTCGCGAGAACATTAAGTTGCTGCGCCGCGAGCCGCTGGCCGACATTGTCAACAAGAGCATCAACCAGACGCTGAGCCGGACCATTCTGACGTCAGGGCTGACTTTCCTGACCGTGCTCTCGCTGTACATTTTCGGTGGCGAAGTGCTGCGCGGGTTCTCGTTAGCGCTGGTGATCGGAATTCTGATCGGCACCTACTCGTCGATCGCGGTGGCAGCGCCCATGCTGGTTGCATACCAGGAATGGCGAGCCAAGCGGGCCGGCCAGTCGGCGGCCCAGCGCATGTCCACTACCCGTGACAAGCCGCGCGAAAAGGTGAAGGTAAAGGCCTAGTGAGACCAAGCCACTCAGCCGCAAGACCTTTTGTGCCGGACTCGCCGCGTGGGTGTATACTTCGGTCGCCGTTCTAGGAGAGCCGTTCCCAGATTGAAACGAGAGTCTGGTGGCGAAGCTTTCAAGGTGCAATCTGTGGTTTGTGGGAGCAAAAAATCGATAGCCGGTGTCTAAGTAATCGAAGCATCAGACGGAGAACAGGCTATGTTTGAAGACAGCCTCGTGGAATCGGGCGGCAGGCTTAAGGGCAAGCGGAAGACCACCACCGCTATTTCGTTTGTGCTCCAACTCCTGCTAATTGGCGTTTTAGTGTTGTTGCCTTTGATCTTTACCGAGGCCTTGCCCCGGCAGCAACTGATGACGTTCCTGGTTGCTCCGCCGCCGCCACCTCCCCCGCCACCACCCCCGGCTGCCGCTCCGGTCGTGGTCAAGAAGATCCAGAGTGAATTGGATAACGGCCAGTTGCGTACCCCGACCAAAATTCCTAAAAAGATTGAGATGATTAAAGAGGACGAGGCTCCGCCGAGCACGGCCGGCGTAATGGGAGGCGTACCGGGTGGCGTACCTGGGGGTAGCATGGGCGGTGTTCTGGGCGGAATAGTAAACTCCACGCCGGTGGCCATTCCCAAGGCGGCGACCCCGCAGCGCGTACGTGTATCGCAAGGCGTCTCTCAGGGATTACTGATTCATAAAGTGCAGCCGCAGTATCCGGCTCTCGCCCGCCAGGCTCGCATTCAAGGCACGGTTGTTTTGCAGGCCCTGATCGGCAAGGATGGCGCGATTCAGAACCTGCACGTGGTTAGCGGCCACCCGATGCTTACGGGCGCCGCCCTGGACGCCGTTAAGCAATGGAGGTACAAGCCTTACTACCTCAATGGCGAGCCAGTGGAAGTGGAAACCACCATCAACGTTAATTTCACGTTGGGCGGTTAGACGGTGCGTGAGTGAGTTTGTGCATCTAACTCAAGGCCGGATTGGCAGGTTTGTTGCATTTTTGTCCAGGGAATTTAGTTTTGCTCATAGGTGTCACATGAGCCTAAGATCACGTAACAGGAAGAAAATTAACCACGCAGACGCCGGAATCACGGAAAGTTTAAGGTCCGTGCTCTGTGGGTAAATGATTTTCGCGGAGCAGGCAAACGCTCACAGTCGTTTTGGGGAAAATTATCCAGATATTTGAATCACCTGCAGTACCAGTAGCAAATATGTTGGTCTGCCGTAACGAAAGTTCTGAGGAGGAAAAGTCCACCCATGTTTCTAGCTAACCTTACCACCTACACCCTCAGTCACGTACCGATGGTTGCCGCCTGGATTTTTCAGGAAGCGACCGTGGGCTGGGATCCCGTCTCCCTCTGGAAACAGATGGGAATTTTGGCCAAGATCGTGGTTTTCATTCTGTTCATCATGTCGGGTTGGTCGATCGGCGTCATGATCGATCGCGCCATGGCATTCAGTGCAGCTCGCAAGCAGTCGCGTGCCTTTGCGCCCGCGGTGGCTGGCGCGTTGCGTGAAGGCAAGATTGAGGAAGCCATCAAGGTCGCCGAGCGCAACAAGAAGAGCCATCTGGCCAAGGTCGTGGTCGCCGGACTTCAGGAGTTCCAGGCCCACGGCGATTCCAACGACATCCCGGGGGAGCAGATCGAAGCTTCCAAGCGCGCTCTGGAGCGCGCCGAAGCCATCGTTCACGCCGAGTTGAAGCGCGGTCTGGGTGGTCTTGCCACCATTGGTTCGACCGCCCCATTCGTTGGGTTGCTGGGCACGGTGGTCGGCATTCTCAACGCCTTCAAGGAGATTTCCACCCAGAAAGCGACCGGCTTGGGGGCCGTCAGCGGCGGTATCTCGGAAGCCCTGGTGACTACCGCTATCGGACTTTTCGTCGCGATCCCGGCCGTCTGGATGTTCAACTACTTCACCAACAAGGTGGAGGCCTTCGACGTGGAAATGGACAATAGCTCCAGCGAGTTGATCGACTACTTCCTCAAGAAGCGCGCGGTTCGCCGGTAACCGGAGGCGCAGCACAATTGGTCTGCGCTGGTTCCCGGTCTGAAGGAGGTTGAATGTTATGGCATTAGCAGTGCGCGCCGAAGGCGCCAAGATCAATTCCAACATCAATGTCACCCCCATGGTGGACGTGATGCTGGTCTTGCTCATCATTTTCATGGTCATCACGCCCATGTTGCAGAAGGGCGTGAGCGTGGACATGGCCAAGGTAGATAGCCCGACACCTATGCCGGACGCGGACAAGGAGGATTCCTTGCTCGTGGCGGTCATGCGCGACGGACAGATTTTCTTTGGTACCGACAAGGTTACCGCTGACCAGCTCACGAATAAGGTGAAAGACCGCCTCGCCAATAAGGTGGACAAGCGGATCTTTATCAAGGCTGACGCTCGCGCCAAGTATGGCGCCGTGGTGGACGTGGTGGACAATGTGCGCGCCGCCGGCGTGGATGACGTCGGTCTATTGACCGAACAGAGACAAACTGGCCCCGCCGGGAAGAAACCGCCGCCGCTTGGCGGCGCCAGTACGGGCGCGGGTGCCCAGTAACGGGAGCTTTTTATGGGAATGGCAGTAGGAGGGTCGGGTGGGGGTCCCACCGCCGATATTAACGTAACCCCAATGATTGACGTATTGCTGGTGTTGCTCATCATCTTCATGGTGATCACTCCGCTGACTCCGAAGGGTCTGGACGCGCTGGTTCCTCAGCCGCCCAAGGACCAGCAGAAGCAACCGCCAAGCAACGATCGCACCATTGTGGTGCAGGTACTGAAAGGCGCCGGCGACAAGCCGGCGCTGAAGATCAACCAGGACGACGTCACGTGGGAGAATCTGGAAGGCCGTCTCAACGACATCTTCAAGACCCGCGCTGAAAAAGTCATGTTCGTCAAGGCTGATCCTGACCTGACCTTCAATGATGTGGCACAAGTCATCGACATCGCCCACGCAGCCGGTGTCGATAAAGTTGGGCTGATCACGGCAAAGATCGAAGCCGGCGGTTAGCCACCTGCGAGCCGGTTCTTCCTGGCGCCATTGACGCCACAAAACCGCGGCCCTGTTGCGCGCTCCGCCACGGCGGCCGCCTGCGGGTCAAGAATCAGGAACGTGATTCGGGCTGCACTCTTCCTTGCTGGAGGGGCAGGGCATGATCAAGTGACCGCCTCGCCCTCTCCTCGCGACCCGAACTATTGCAATGGAGAGTGATATCAAACATGAACAAGAGCGGACGAGTACTGACGGTACTTTTGGTTCTGCTTGCGTTGTTCTCAACCATCGGTTGCAGTAAGCTGAGAGCACGCGATCAGCTCAACAAGGGCGTTCAGTCCTACAAGAACGCACAATATGAAGGGGCCATTGAACATTTCAAGAACGCAGTGGAGCTGGATCCCAGCCTTGTTACAGCTCGTCTTTATTTAGCCACCGCGTATGCCCAGCAATACATCCCCGGCGCCGATTCTCCTGACAACAATCGCTATGCCGAGCAGGCCATCGAGGTCTTCAAGCAGGTCCTGGCCCAGAATCCACCCAAAGAGCAACAGATCCATAGCCTGAAAGGCATCGCTTCTCTTTACTTCGGCATGAAGAAGTTCGATCAGGCCAGGGAGTATTACCAGAAGGTCGCTGACCTGGATCCTAACGATCCAGAAAGCTACTATTCGCTTGCGGTCATTGACTGGATGCAGGCCTACCAGCCCGACCAGACTATCCGCGCCAGCCTGGGTATGAAGCCGACAGACGATCTGAAGGACAAGAAGGCCTGTGCCGATCTCAAGGCGAAGAACGCCCAGAAGGTGGAAGATGGTATTCAGAACCTGCAGAAGGCGCTGCAGATTCGCCCCGATTACGACGATGCCATGGCCTATCTGAACCTCCTCTACCGCCAGCGCGCCGAATACGAGTGCGACAATCTCGACGCCCGCAAGGCCGATCTGAAATTGGCCGACGATTGGGTCGACAAGACCATGGCGACCAAGAAGGCCAAGGCCGAGAAGGCCGGACCCACGGGTATCGTCACTACAGAGAGCAACCAGTAGAGTTGCCGGTCTTCGCTAAATCACTTGAACGCCCCTCCACGAGGAGGGGCATTTGCTTGCGCATCGCGGCCGTGCTACCGGGATTTCGCCCTTCGTCACACACCCCTGTGACGTTGCCCCTACCTGCCTCCCGCCGATGCAGTACAATCCACTCTTCTGTGGAGTGTGCGTGTCAGCTTCCCTCTTTCCGCCGTCGGCTCCCGCAGAATGTTCGATTACGTTGTATCTCGTAGCGGTTTCGAGGTCCAGCCATGTTCAAACGAGTTCTGATCGCCAATCGCGGTGAAATTGCGGTGCGCATCATTCGCGCCTGCCGCGAGATGGGCATCGAGTCGGTCGTGGTCTTCTCCGATGTGGACCGCAAGGCTCTACACGTCCGCAAAGCCGATTACGCCTACCATATCGGTCCCGCAACGGCCAGCGAGTCCTATCTCAACGTGGACAAGATTCTCGACGTGGCGCGCCGCAGCCAGGCGGAAGCAATCCATCCCGGCTACGGCTTTCTCTCAGAGAATGCGGGCTTCGCCAGGGCCTGCGCCGACCATGGATTCAAGTTCATCGGCCCCAGTCCCGAGTCGATGGAGATGATGGGCTCCAAAACGCGCGCTCGTCAGAACATGAAACGCGCCGGCGTTCCGTTCGTGCCGGGCTCGGAGCATGGCTTGGACATCGACGCCGCCGAACGGCTGGCGGAGCAGATCGGTTATCCCGTCATGCTGAAGGCGGCGGCCGGTGGCGGGGGCAAGGGTATGCGCCTGGTAGAGTCGCCCGGGGAACTACACTCCGCCTACGAGAATGCTCGAAGCGAGGCCCAACGCTCTTTCGGCGACAACGAGGTGTACCTCGAGAAGTACATCGTCAACCCGCGCCACGTGGAAATGCAGATCTTCGGCGACGAGCACGGCAATGTCGTGTACCTGGGCGAGCGCGAATGTTCGGTGCAGCGCCGACATCAGAAGGTGATGGAGGAGTCGCCGTCACCGATTGTAGACGAGGACATGCGCGGCCGCATGGGCGAAATTGCGGTGCGCGTAGCCAAAGCCGCCAACTATCACAACGCCGGCACCATTGAGTTCCTGGTCGATGAGCAGCGCAACTTCTATTTCCTCGAGATGAACACCCGTCTGCAGGTGGAGCATCCTATAACCGAGCTCGTTACTGGCCTTGATCTGGTTCACCTGCAAATGCGCGTTGCCGCGGGCGAGAAGCTGCCGTTCAAGCAGGAAGACATCAGTTTGCGCGGTCACGCCATCGAGTGCCGCGTCTATGCTGAGGATCCCGACAATAATTTCTTTCCCTCGCCGGGGCAGATCACGCGTCTGATTTCGCCTTCGGGACCCGGCATCCGCCGTGACAGCGGCATGTATGAAGGTTGGAACGTGCCTATCGAGTATGATCCGCTGCTGGCCAAGCTGGTGGGCTATGGCGAAAATCGCGAGCAGGCGATCGATCGGCTGCTGCGCGCTCTGTATGAGTATTTCGTGGGCGGCATCAAGACCAACATCTCGCTGTTTCGCCGCATTCTGAAGGACCCGGACTACCGCGCCGGCAATTTGGACACGGGCTTTCTGGATCGGCTGCTGGCCAAGCCTAGCAATGAGACCGACCCACGGCGTCCGATCATGGCTGCCATTGGCGCGGCGATTTTTGCGAGTACGGAACCGAAGGCCACGTTGCCAGGGGCGAATGGGGTCATGGCGGTGAACGGAAATGGTACTCCGGCGCTGGCTTCAAATTGGCGGCGCGCCGCACGCGATGAGGCGGTGCATGAGCGGTAAGAGGATGGCGATTTCGCCTCAGGGCCTAAAGGCCATCTTTCCTTAGCGCATGATTCGGCACGGCTGAAGCCGTGCCCTGACACAAATCTCCTGGTTTATTCAAAGGACTTCCGACTCAGGACACTGGTTACTAAATGCTAATTGCTAATGGCTAACTGCTAAAACATGACCTACGACATTGTGGTAGACGGCAAAACGCATCAGTTGGAGCTCACGCGCGGTGAGAAGACCTGGCTGTGCAAAGTGGACGGCGAGGAGATTGAAGTGGACGCCGCACTCACCGCGCGCGACGTGCTGTCGGTACTGATCGGCGGCAAAGCCTACGAGATCAAGCGCGAGCGTTCGCTGCAAGGCGAGCTGCACATGGTCATTGGCAGCGCGCGCTATGCCGTGGATGTCCAGGACCCGCGCTCCTTGCGGACCCGGCGCGCCGCCAGTGGCGCCGAGGCTGGTCCGCAGAAGGTCAAGGCGCCCATGCCGGGTAAGATTGTCCGCATCCTGGTCAATGAGAAAGACGAGGTGAAGGCCGGCCAGGGCATCATCGTGATGGAAGCCATGAAGATGCAGAACGAAATGAAGTCGCCCAAGGATGGCCGAGTGCAGAAGATCCTAACTGCGGAAGGATCGGTCGTAAACCCGGGAGACACGCTGGCCATCATCGAATAGCGCCAGGGCAGTTGCACTCCGGCAACGGGTGCAGCACGCCTCTCACAGGCTGCTTGAAAACTCTGGTTAACGCTCTTGGTGGGAGCCCCTTGCTTCAGCAAAGGGAACTTGGACTTCAGTCCAGCGGAAAAGCGTTCGATCTCAAAATGGACTTTAGAGCATTTTTTACGAGACTAATGTGTTACACCGCGCCGTTATCTTTCTCCTTGACAGACATTCCCTCTGTGCTATGCTCTTGTCACTGATCCTTGTGATCAGATTTTGACTATGCATTTGCTGAGCAATTCCCGAATGTTTATGGCCATGTGCGCCCCAGGCGCCGTGCCTTCGTCGGGAGTGTGATCAGCACCTAACAATCTCCCTTCACTGAGCGGCCGCCTGGGGCTTACACCGGCGGCGATTTTGTTTTTGACCCCATTTTTCGCTCAGACCTCGACCACCCCAACAAGCGCCCTTCGGCTTCGCTCAGGGCAGGCTTCAGCGGGGCTCGTCGGGGAAGAAGGGAGATTCACCGTGTCTCACAACAATTACGACATACCTACCATTGCTATCCATGGCGGGCTGGGACCTGATCCGACGACCGGCGCCATTCTTCAGCCGATCTGCCAATCCACAACATTCGTGCAGCAGGCGGTCGGAGTTCACAAAGGCTTCACCTATTCACGCGCCGCGAACCCCACCGTGGACGCATTGGAACACGCGCTGGCTGCGCTCGAAGGCACGCCTGCCACGGTTTGCTTTGCCACCGGCATGGCAGCGATCACCACATTGTTCCTGTCACTGCTGAAGTCCGGCGATCATGTGGTTGTCTCCGAAGTGGTGTATGGCGGCACCGTGCGCCTCTGCCAACAACTGCTTAGCGGACTTGGCATCGAACACACGCTGGTGGATGCATCCCGCGCCGAACTTGGTCGAGCAGGCCATCACGCCGCGGACGAAGTTGATTTTCATCGAAACGCCAGGAAATCCAACCCTGAAGCTGTGCGACATTCCGGCCATTGCAGCAGTAGCACGGCGGCACGGTGTGCCTCTTGCAGTGGACAATACTTTCCTGACACCGGTGCTGCAGCCCGTGTTCCAACTCGGCGCCGACATCAGCGTTCTCTCCACCACCAAGTACATCGAGGGCCACAACGCAACTGTGGGTGGCTCACTGGCGACCCACGATGAACAACTCCTCGAACGCTTCCGCTTAATTCGCAAAACCACGGGGTGCATTCAATCGCCGCAAGATGCCTGGCTGACGCAGCGCGGCATCAAGACTTTGCCAGTGCGGCTCAAGCTGCATTCCGAAAACGCTGGGATCGTTGCTCAATGGCTCGAATCGCATCCGGCGGTTGAGCGCGTGCATTATCCCGGACTCGCCTCTTTTCCGCAGAAGGCTCTGGCGGAACGGCAGCACCTGGCGCATGGAGGCATGCTCGCCTTCGAGATCACGGCCGGCGCCCAGGCCGCCGTGGAATTGATGAATTCCGTCCGCCTCTGCTCGCTGGCCGAGAACCTCGGCGCGGTAGAGACGCTGATCACTCATCCGGCCTCTATGACGCATGGCGATGTGCCAGTGGAGACGCGCCAAAAGATCGGCATTACCGACGGACTGATCAGGCTCTCGGTTGGCCTTGAATCTCCAGAAGACATCATTGCCGACCTGGAGCAGGCCCTGGCAATTGCGACCGAAAAAGCTGGGAGGACGTCATGCGCCGTCACCCGATAACTGTTCTGAAGTTTGGCAGCTCGGTGCTGTGTTGCGAAGCCGATCTTTCCAAGGTAGTGCAGGAAATTTATCGCTGGACCCGAGATGGGCACCGAGTGGTCGCGGTCGTTTCTGCGATTGGATCGACTACCGACGCCCTGCTGGCGCGTGCGCGGACCTACGGCTCCAATCTGAGTGACGAAGCCGTGGCGACGCTGGTCGCAACCGGTGAAGCTACTTCAGCAGCATTGCTCACCCTGGCGCTCGAACGCTCAGGCGTTCATTCCGTGGTTATAGATGAAGTTCGGCTCGGCCTGAGAACTCGCGGCCCAGTATTGAACGCAGAGCCATGTGCCATCGACGTTCCCCGAGTGCTGAGCATTTTGGAAAATGCCTCGGTAGCTGTGGTGCCCGGATTTGTCGGACGCCAGGAGGATGGAGCCCTTTCCCTTCTCGGCCGTGGCGGCTCCGATTTGACTGCCGTCTTCGTCGCCCATCAGCTGGGAGCCGAACGTTGCCGCTTGGTCAAAGACGTCAATGGCATCTTTGAACACGATCCAGCCGACACCATCAATGTTCCTCGCCGCTATAGCACGGTCAGTTGGGCGCAGGCAGTGCGCGTCGGTGACGGCGTGGTGCAGCCCCGGGCGATTGAGTTTGCCGAGCAGCACGGACTTACCATTGAAGTGGCCACCCTGAATTCCGATTCGCCGACTCTCATCTGCGGCCTTCCCATATCGTTCGCCGACCAGTTACCACCAGCGACTCCGTTGCGCGTCGGATTGCTTGGCGCCGGCACAGTGGGACTGGGCGTCTATCGCACACTGGCGGCGCATCCGGAGACGTTTGATGTCAGGCGCATTGCTGTTCGTCGCTTGGAACGCGAGGATGGCATTCCGCCGGCTTTGCTCACCCATGACTCATGGGAAGTTGTTGGTTCCGACTGTGAAGTGATCATCGAGTTGATCGGTGGCCTGTCGCCGGCGAAGGAATTGATCGAGGCGGCGCTGAAGTCGGGCAAGCACGTCATTACCGCAAACAAACTGGTGGTAAGCCGCCATGGCAAGCAGCTTCGCCGAATTGCTGAGTTCGCGGGCGTGCAATTGCTGTACTCAGCCGCCGTCGGCGGCGGTGTGCCGATGCTCGAACAGGTAAGCCGCATTGCTCAAGCCGGCGGCATCCGCACGTTGCAAGGCGTGGTGAATGGAACTACCAATTTCATCCTCGACCGTCTCGCGGAAGGTCTCTCCCGCGAAGAGGCGCTCGGGGAAGCGCAACGGCTCGGTTTCGCTGAGCAGGATCCAACTTCCGACCTCGATGGCAGCGACGTAGCTCACAAGCTGGCGCTGCTGGCGCAAACCGCTTTCGGCGAGTGGCTGAATCCCGCTGACATCGAGCGTACTGGCATTGAGCAGTTCGATCGGGAGACGCGTTCAAGACGCAGCGCGCACGGGGCGCGCCGTTCGCCTAGTGGCGTCACTGAGCCAGGATAAGTTCGGTTTGAGAGCTCGCATCGCTCCCCAATTGTTCGAGCACACTCATGCCTTCGCTCAAACCATCAACGAAGAGAACTGTCTGGAAATCGAATCGCAGGACGGTGCCGTAGTGCAGGTGCGAGGCAAAGGCGCAGGTCGATGGCCAACCGACGCGTCTCAGTCATGGCAGACGTCTGCGATGTCTATCGCGCTCAGCAACTGGGTGTTTCTGACGAGTGTTTCGCCGCCGGGAGGGCCTCATGAAATTCGCTAGCCGACTTCTTACCTTCAATGCCTGTCCGGAAGATCCGTTCCGGCCAATCGCCACGCCGATCTACCAGACCGCAACTTTCGAGCAGGAAGAAGCGGACGCCTTTGGCCGCTACGATTATTCGCGCAGTGGAAACCCAACCCGCACTGTGCTCGAGGACCTCTTGGCGCGACTGGAGAATGCCGACCGCGCTTTTTGTTTCTCCAGTGGTTTGGCGGCGATCAGTGCGGTTGCGCGACTGCTCTCGGTAGGAGACGAGATCCTCGCCGGAGACGATTTGTATGGTGGAACCTATCGCCTGTTCTCCAGAATCCTCGACCGCACCGGCGTGACGGTTCGCTACGCCGATGCCTGCGACGTAGAGACCTTTTCCGCGCAGATCACTCCGCAGACGCGGCTGCTCTACATCGAGACCCCAACCAATCCGCTGTTGCGGATCGTCGACATCCGAAAGCTCGCCGACTTGGCACACCAGCATGGCGCGTGGTTATGCGTAGATAGCAGCGCGATGTCGCCATACTTGCAGAATCCGCTCGACCTGGGTGCTGACATTGTTGTGCATTCGGCGACTAAGTATCTCTGCGGCCATAGCGACGTCACTGCGGGCGTGGTTGCACTGAAGCGAGCCCGAACTAGCGGAGCAAATCTATTTCATTCAGAACGGCGAAGGTTCCGCGCTGGGGCCCTTCGACTGTTACCTGCTGCTGCGAGGAGTGAAGACGCTGAAGCTGCGCCTCGACTGCCAGCAGGCGAATGCACTCAAGGTGGCGAACTTCCTGTGCGCGCATCCAGCGGTGCAACGCGTGCATTACCCTGGGCTGGCGAGCCACCCCGGCCACGATGTGCATTTGAAGCAGGCGCGCGGATCCGGGGCAGTCATCAGCTTTGAGACTGGCTCGTTCGCGGTGTCGAAGCAAGTGGTGGAGGCGACGCAGTTGTTTCGCATCAGCGTGAGCTTCGGCAGTGTGAACTCGTCGATCAGCCTGCCAGGTTGCATGTCGCATGCGAGCATTCCCGCGGAGGTCCGGCAGGCGCGCTCCTTGGCGACGGACCTGGTCCGCCTGTCAGTGGGAATCGAAGATGTGGACGACCTTATCACCGACCTGGAGCGGGCGTTCGAACGTGCTGCGTGCGGAATTGCGGTTGTAAAGGAAACGGCAACGGTCCGCAAGCAGCAATTCATCTAGCGTCAGCTACGCGGACCGCCCGGGCTATTTGGTTGGGGCCGGAGCCGGTTGCTGCGCCGGCGCGCCGAAATCGACCTTTGGAGCCTGTCGTGCTCCCTCTTCCGTCTTGAAGTATGCGTCGTTGCGAGTGAACCCTGAAAGGCTCGCGACAATGTTGTTCGGGAACAAGCTGATGTAGGTGTTGTAATCCTGCACCGCCTCGTTATATCGGCGGCGTTCGATCGCTATGCGGTTTTCTGTCCCCGCCAATTCGTCCTGCAACCGGAGGAAGTTTTCATTAGACCGCAGTTGCGGGTAATTTTCCACGACCACCAGCAGACGGCTAAGAGCGGAATCGAGCTGACCGTTGGCCGCGATCCTCTCCTGTGGCGTCTTGGCTCCCGCCATCGCGGCGCGTGCTGCGGCGATATCGCCAAAAACCTTTTCCTCGTGGGTCGCAAACCCTTTCACCGTCTGAACCAAGTTTGGAATGAGGTCGGCCCGGCGCTGGAGAACGACATCCACCTGCGACCAGGCTGCATTCACGGTCTCGCGTTTGCGGACCATCTCATTACGGTGTCCAACGAAGGTGCCGCCGATCCAGAGCGCCAGCAACGCAATCACGACCAATACGATGATTCCTGTTTTCATGTCAATCTCTCCTGGCCGGTCTTGAAGATAGTTTCGCCGACGGATTCCTACGGTACTTGCTGCAAGTGACTCTTGGGTATTCGCGCATCCAGTTCATGAGCGACCTGTTGAATCGCGCTCATGTACGCATGGTACAGCTCGTGCAAATTCTCCGAATGGGCGCCTTCACTGCGCAATGCTAGGACCGCCCGCAACGGCTGCACTTCAAATCCAAAAACTTCCCCGGCTTTTTCCACCAACTGCGGCTTCGCTTGCGGCGGGTCCTCTCCCAACGCAATCAAGGAATGGCGGAACAGGGTTAGAACGGACGTGATGGATTTCGCCAGCACCGCGCGCAGCTCATCTTGGTTCTCGGGACTCAGCAGCAAGTGGTGGCGAAGCCGCAGCAAGGTCGTCCGTAGTTCGTGCTCGACCTCGACGCGATGCAGGTTCATCGGCACCTCGATTGCGGCCGCTACGTCCTCCCCGAAAAGCGTCTTATGCGAGCGCTTAATGTCGAGCAACTCAATGGCGAAGACATCGGCCGACTCACGCAGCTCCTCGAGCGTCATGATCATCGGCGGCCTCAACTTCTCGTCGCGACTCCACCACCGCAGCACCGCCGAGATGCCCGCAAACGAAGATGGTTCCAACTGTTGCAACACAACCAGCACGTTCACGTCGGAGAACTGTTCGTGGAAATCTTCGCGGGCCGCGGAACCATACAGAACGACGGACACCAGATTTTCGCCGCACGCCTGCTGTAATCGAGTAACCAGCTCTTGCAGTTTGCCTTCCGGTTTCTTCATTGATCTTCACTCCCCGCGCGATTCACCAGCTGCCGCCGGCACCGCCGCCGCCACTCAGGCCGCCACCAAATCCGCCGAAGCCGCCAAATCCGCCGCCACCACCCGAGAAGCCTCCGGAGCTGCCGCCGAAGCCTCCACCCCAACTGCCTCCACGGCCACCCAAGGCGCTGCCCATGAGGAACCAGGGAAGTGCCGATCCTCCGCCCGATCGCGGACCCCGACCGCCGCCGCCTCGCGCCGAGCGCGAAATAGCTCGGACGATGAGAAATATAACCACGATGATCAGCACCGGGATCCACCACGGCGTCTCCGAGGCGGGGGCGCGCGGTTGATAGGCGGGCACACCGTTCAACTGCACGCCCTTGTCCGCTGCTATCAGTTGGGCAATGCGGGTTGTACCGAGAAGCACGGCAGCACTGTAATCTTCCCGCTTTAGATCGGGTACCATCTCGCGGCCGATATCTCCCGCCCGAGCGTCGTTGATGACCGGCTCCAGCCCATAGCCAATCTCGATCTTGTACTGGCGCTCCTTGGGTGCCAGCAAAAGCAGAACGCCGCGGCTGCTCTTCTTTGACCCGACACCAAGCTGCTTATAGAGGTCCGCCGCATAGTCTTCCCTGGTACGTCCGTCGAGAGAGTTTACGGTGACAACAGCAATTTGGGCGCCGGTCTTCTGCTCGACCTCGGCGCACAGTGCCTCCAACCTGGCCTTGGTGGCGGGATCAATCACGTTTGCCAGGTCGGTGACATAGCCCTGCGGACGAATGTCGGCGATCTTCTCCGCCCACGCGCAGGAACAACAAGCCAATAGCGTAGCCACCAGAGCGAATTTGACGCGGATTGTCATGAGTGCCGGCACACTACGTCGGCGTAAGTACGGTAGAGAACGCAGGAGGCGGTGTCAAGGAACGGGCGCGAGAGGGCAATTGTCTCGAAGCGAAGCTGGATTATGTTCTGGGGTGGGGTGATTGGGGCCGGTGGTTGCGACAACGGTCGTTTACCACGATTTCTGTGCTACTGTGGGAGACCTTTTTCATATACCCACCGATTCCGATGGCAGAAAGGAGTGAGGAGCGGCGCGCCTGAATGGACTTGCGACTCCCAGCCTCCCCTACTGCCGGATCCTTGGGTTAAACGCCGAATACAGCAGGTCGGTGAGGAAATTCACCAGCACATAAGTCAGCCCGATCATCAGTATGCAACCTTGCACCAGGTAGTAGTCGCGGTTGGAGATAGCTGTAATGGTAAGGCGCCCAATGCCTGGCCACGAAAAGATTGTCTCAGTGACGATGGCGCCGGCAAGTAGCGCGCCAAATTGCAATCCGACCACGGTGAGAATCGGAATCATGGCATTGCGCAGCGCGTGCCGGTAAACCACGGTGCGCTCCGGCAAGCCTTTGGCGCGTGCCGTGCGGATGTAATCCTGTCCTAACTCTTCCAACATTGATGTGCGTATCATTCGCGTAAGAATGGCAGCCAGTGCTCCGCCCATGGTGATGGCCGGAAGCACGAGGTGCGCCAGTGAACCCGAGCCTGAGACCGGTAGCCAGCCCAATTCGATGGCAAAAAACAAGATGAGGATTGGCCCCAGGGCGAAGTTTGGGAATGACAATCCCAGCAGGGAGATAAAGCTGAGAGCGCGGTCGTCCCAACGATTGCGGTGCAGCGCCGAACGAACCCCGGCAGGAATGGACAGGGCGAGAGCGACAAACAATGCTGCGAGAGTGAGTTCCATGGTGGCGGGATAGGCCTGGGCGATGACGTGGCCGACATTCTGATTCAGGCGCAGCGAGCGACCCATATCGCCGTGCACCAGGCCGCGCCAGTAGTTCACATACTGTTGGCTCAGCGGAACATCTAGTCCATAGGCGTGACGCGCCGCAGCCAGGTCGGTGGCGGCCGCTCCTTCGCCCAACATCTGCTGGATGGGATCGCCGGGTACGAGGTGAATCAGCAGGAAGACCACCGACACCACCAACCAGACGACTGGCAGCATGTACAGCGATCGCGAGAGAAGGTAGCGCACCATCATCCTTGGGCCAGCGGGGTTGCAGGGGACGATAGTGTCTGGGACTGCGGTTGCGTCCCTTCGATGTTGACGCTGACCACGCGCAGTCCGTCCATGGCAGCGACGGTGTAGCGGCGGCCCTGGTATTCGAAGCTGTCACCCACCTCGGGAATCTTCTGCAATTGCGCCAATATGAAGCCGGCAAGGGTTTCGAAGCCTTCGTCGCGCGGCAACGCAATGTGATATTGCGATTCGAGGTCGCGAATGTTGACCGAGCCATCGAGAGTCATCGAGGAAGCGCCCGCCGCGAGTGGAGGCTCGCCAATATCGAACTCATCTTCGATTTCGCCCACCAGTTGTTCCAGCACATCTTCCACGGTCACCAAACCAGCCGTCGAGCCGAACTCATCCACTACCACGGCCAGGTGCCGCTTGCGAATTTTGAACTCGATCAGCAAATCGGGAAGCGGCTTGGTTTCAGGCACGACCAGCACCTCGCGCATGATGTGGCGAACTTGCAGGCCGCTGGGCCGGGTGACCGGCCTGCCGGAAGCGGTGCGATTCACCCGGTAGCGCAGCCAGCGCATCAGGTCTTTGGCATACAACACCCCAATGATGTGCTCGGGGCCACGCTGCACATCGTAAACCGGAACGCGTGAGTGTTGCTCCTCCACCACGCGCTGCAACGCCTCTTCCAGAGAGATGTCGCCGGGCAGAGAAAAAATGTCGCGCCGCGGCACCATGATCTCACGGACGGAAATGTTTTCCAGTTCCAATGCGCGATGAATCAGTTCCTCCTGGGTGGGGGCCAGCATTCCCAACCGGCGGCTAGCCGAGACAATCAGCTTCAATTCCTCGGAAGAGTGCACGCCGCCTTCGCGTACCTGCCGCATGCCGAAAGCCCGCAAGGCCACCCGAGTGGATGCGGTCATGAAGGCGAGGAACGGCGCGGCAACGGTCATGAAGAAATCCATCGGTCCGGCAACCGCCAGCGCTACCCGCTCAGTGCGTTGTAAGGCAATCGATTTGGGAACCACCTCGCCGAGGATGACAACCAGGTAGGTGATCAACACAAACGCAACGACTACCGAGACCCCGTGCGCGTAGAGGCGGGAATGGGGCAACGGGCGGAACAGCGGCTCCAGAATGCGGGCCATAGAGGCTTCGCCGATCCAGCCCAAAGCCAGGCTGGCGACCGTGACCCCGAACTGCACGGTGTTGAGGACATGGTCGAGCTTCTGATGGAGCTTCTGGACGGTGCGCGCGCCCAGGCGGTGCGCCGCAATCATTTGTTGCAGGCGCGTTTCGCGCACGTTCACCAGAGCGAATTCAGCGGCTACGAAGAACGCGTTTGCCGCGACGAGCAAAACCACCACCACAATTCGCAGCACAACGAAAGTAACCATGAAGCTGAAATCTTACCATCGGCAAGAGGAGGAAAGCGGCTTGCAACTACTCTCCAAAAAAGCTGGCGCCAGTTCACAAGCTCACCTTGCTTGAGGAGCAATGTCTGGACGCAGCGGACCTTAATAGGAGTGATTACGGACTGAGAACGAAATGGCCCTCACGTCTCTGCAGAAACCTGCATTGACGAGGGGCCATTAAGAGAACGTCAATTGGTTAGGCCAACTCCTCGCTTACGGCGTCCGGATAAATCCGTGGGTGAGCGCCGGCGGAGTCTGTATAGAGACCTACGATGACACCGCTAGGGTTTATTCCTGTGGCCTCAGTGAAGACCGCTCCCGGGTAGTCGAACGACGTGTAACTGCCGTCAAACAGAAACCCGTGTCCGGCGCCTGAAGCATCGGTATAAATCCCCACGATTTTGCCGTTGGCGTTGGCCCCTCCGGCAAACGTAAATGAACTGCCGGGATAGTTAATCGTGGCATACGACCCGTGGAACAGCATGTACCCTTGGCACTGTGTGGAACATGTAGTTCCACCGACGTCTGAGTAAGCACCAACGACTGCACCTGACGGGATCACGACACTGCTAGTACTGCCGGTCGCACCGGGTGGGTCGAAGGTTGCCGAGAACACGCCCTTCTTGGAGACTGTAAAACTGTGGTTAATGTCGGTACCGCCAGTGACGCCGCAGGCAGGGTCTGAACAGGTAGCGCCTGACATTTCACCTGATGGGTTAACGCTACTCAGAGTGGTACCAGCCGCGCCCGGATAGTCAACTGTTGTGTAGTTCCCTCCACTCAGAACGAAACCGTGGCTGACACCACTTGCGTCAACATAGGCGCCCACAATGTCTCCCCGCGGATTGATGTAGTTGACAGTCGTAAACGTGGAACCCGGAGGGTCGAACGGCGTAAATACTCCATCCCTTAATGTAAAACCGTGAAGGGCGCCACCAGCCGTGAGAGTGTAACCGCCTACGCTCGTGCCCTGCGGATTGGGGCCGCCAATTAGTTCGGTGAGTGCTGCGCCGGGATAGTTAACCGGCGTATAGGTCTGTGCCCATGCAATTGACGACACTGCAAAAGCAATACCAATCGTGCAAATTGCTAAGAACCGAAGTATTTTGGTCATCGGATTATCCTCCTAATTTGGATCGAAGTGGCGGAGGTAAAAAGTGGTGAATGTTGGTCCCACGGCTCCCGTAGGGTCGTGAGAGACTGCGTGTACGGGTTAGTAAGGTTGGGATTTTGTTCTTGGGTTAAGACACAAAAGTACTTCTACGCCCGGATCGCCTGCTCGCGGCGCCGTTGCGACAATCTGATGCTCTCCTCCTTTCGCGTTTCAGCCGGGTGCCGGATTCAGTCGTCTGAGGGCAGACCATCACAAAAGCAGGCAGGGAGAGCAGCTTTTGGATACGGTCCGAAGAGCCCCACGAGCACACAGCGTCTGCGGTTTGTGTAGGCAACGCAGTTGCCATGACTTCTGCGGGATCAGAAATTGGAAGAGGGTCTTTCTTAGTAATCGGATACGGCGGGTGCGGCAGGAAACTGCAAGCTGAACATACTGGTTATTAGATATTTGTAGAACAGCCTCTCCCATTTATTGTAGCCGGCGTTTTCCACCCGTTCGTCTAAATGCTGCGACGGTTTCTGTGGCATCATCCTGCCGAACACATTTATTCAGGATGCTAGCGCTTTCGCTCCAGTCAACCAACAGACCGGCCCGCGCTAATCTTGGGAGCGCGCGTGAACTGGCTGCCGCCGCGGTTACCGCCGCGTTCTCTTCGATGCCTTCTTGGGAGCCTTTTTCGCCGGCTTTGTGGGAGCTTTCTTCGGGGCAGCGGACCGGGCGGTCCTCTTTCCAATTGGTTTTGCTGATGAGCGCGGGGTGCGGCGTATGGGGTGCAAAAGCCAAGGATCCGGTGCCGCTTCCTCGCGCGACTGTTTCTCCGACTGTCCAGAGGTTTTTTCGGCAGCGGCTTGCTTCAACCTGCGAATGTCTGCCGCCTGCCCTTCAGCCATCGTGCTGAAATAGTCCTTGATGGTAGGCAAGTCGGGGGCATCGGTGGTCTGGACAACCTTGCGTGGTGACATGTTCAGTTAAGATACCGCGATTGCTATTCGGATGTCACTGCTTCGTTGAGGAATACCCTGAGCAAGGCCGACGGCCAAACCTGCATGTCGACCAGCGTATCGTTACGAATCACGAGGAGATTTCTGCACTTGATGGGAACACGCCTTGCTTCGAAAAGCAGCTCGGATGACCTCCGGCTTTCTTCGAATGCCAACGCCGCGAGGAAGATACCGGGTGCGCACGTTGCTGGCATTGGTCATCCTGCAGTGCGTATTGTATGGCACCAAACTAAACCTTCTGCCGATGTGGGGTGATGAGGCCTTCACAGTCGAGACGGTCGCCCAGACTCCAGCGCGAATCATCCAGATTGTCCGCCAGGATATTCATCCACCGCTCTATTTCCTGCTGGCGCATTGGTGGAACCGTCTCCCGATCGGCTCCGATCCGCTGCTGCGGCTGCGGGCACTCTCTGTGCTCTTTGTCATATTAACGACGATCTTTATCGACCGGCGCTGGCTTCGCAATGCTCCGCAAGACCTGCGCAACTGGTTTCTCCTGCTGTGGACGTTCTCACCTTGTCTACTGCTGTATAGCCGCATGGCGAGGTCTTACAGCATGCAAGTGTTCTTCGCCGCGGTGGCGCTCTGGTACCTGCTGCGTGTGGCAGAGGATGCTTCCGGATGGAAAAATCTTACGGCGTTCGTAGCTACTCTAGTGGCGTTGCTCTACACCCACTACCTGCCGGGTATCGCAGTCTGGGCGGGAGCGAACCTGTTGCTGGCGATGCGGCTGCGCCGTGGACGTTTGATCTGGAAGACGTGGCTTTTGGCCAATGTGTTGGTAGCCGCTCTCTACTTTCCGTGGCTGGTGACGCTCAGCGGGGCGCTCGGCCAGTGGCGGCACAGCAAGGTTTACTCGCTGACCGGCAACCTCTGGACGGAGCAGGCGGTTAAGCTCGGCTATTGGTTCTATTCGTTCACCTTCGGCGAAGCGATCCCTCTGTGGCTTCTGCCCGTTACGATTGTTCTGGCACTGCCGTGCCTGTGGCTATGTATCTCAGGCGCAAGATTGCGGCGCGATTGGTTCTGGCCTGCACTTTTCGCCGCAGCCGTCGCCTTCCTTGGCGCTACACGATGGGTAGCGTATCCCGCCATGCCCGCTCGATTGCTGTTCCTGCTGCCTTTGTTTCTTGTGGCCATGGCGGCCGGAGTAACGACAAAGGGCCGCATCGGCACAGCACTGGGTGTGAGCCTCTTCATCGTGAACTTAGTGGGGATATGGTCTTATTTCGGGGCGAGGGACCTCGTGAATGCGGGCTATCTTGTACCGAATCAGCGTATCGCCGCGCAAATCGCATTACATTCGAGCAGCGAAGACACCGTCATATGGATCGACGAACTGAGCTTCGACGGCAGCGCACTCGAGTACTATCTGCCTAAGAATTTTCGCATTCGATGGCTGACGTCTCCCGAATCAGTGGCAGCCGCACGCACCGAACTGAATGCAGGCAACATTCGGCATATCTGGTTGGTGCGCAGTTCCCATGACATCTCGCCTGAACATGTATTCGAGAAACTGGAATCTCAGATGATAGAGACGTCAAACCAACACGCCCTATACTCCTATGTTCCGTTTTCGCCGACCCAACTGGAAATCCTGCGAGTGCTGGCGCTATTGCGGCGCCAAGACCGAGGCCAAATCCGGCATTACATGTGTGAAGTGTGGGAATTTCGGGACGGATCAGGTGACGCGGACGCGTTCCAGACCGGGAATAAGCGGAACTGATAGCCGCCATAAATAGTTTGAATTTCTCATCCACGGCGAAACCGCGTATCAACATCTACACAAGCAAAATCGAAGGGAACTACCGGCTAAGCGCCGGCATACTTTCTTCATTCCTAAGCTTTTCTGGCCTGAACTGTGATCGTGCTTCCGACACAGATGCAGGCGGTTCATCGTACTCGATGTCAGCTTCGTAACAGGAGTCATGGATGCAGTTGGTTCGGAAGTTGCTACCGTTCGTTCTGTTGATAGTGATGGCGGGCAGTCTGGTGGCTCAGTCGACGCCGGTTGCGACTCAAGGTGCAAACGACGCGGCTGGACAGGGGGACCGCATCGCGCAATTGCAGCAGCAAATTGCCGATGCCAAAGGCTCTGCCGATAACGCGTGGATGCTGGTAAGCACCGCCCTGGTCCTGCTAATGACCGGCCCGGGCCTTGCGCTCTTCTATGGCGGCCTGGTGCGCAAGAAAAATGTGCTGGCCACCATGATGCAGAGCTTCGCCATGATGGCGGTCATTACCGTGCTGTGGGGAATCGTTGCTTACAGTCTGTGTTTCGCCTCCGGCAACAGCTTTCTCGGCGGCTTGAGTCACGCGTTTCTGCATGGCGTCGGCGCGCAACCCGACGCCGACTATGCCGCGACCATCCCGCAACAGACCTTCATGATTTATCAGTTGATGTTCGCCATCATCACCCCGGCGCTCATCAGCGGCGCTTTTGCTGAACGCATGAAGTTCAGTGCGATGCTGTTATTCATGGTGCTGTGGTCGCTGTTCGTTTATGCGCCCATGGCGCACATGGTGTGGGGCAAGGGTGGCCTGCTGAACGCCAGCCTCGGCGGACGCTTTCCCACTCTCGACTTCGCCGGCGGCACCGTGGTGCACATCACCTCGGGAGTGTCGGCACTGATTTGTGCGACGTATCTCGGCCGCCGGCTTGGCTATCCCAAGGAACCCATGCCCCCGCATAGCGTAGTGCTCAGTTTCATCGGAGCCTGTTTGCTATGGGTGGGCTGGTTCGGCTTCAACGCGGGCAGCGCGCTCAGCGCCGGAAGCCTGGCGACCAGCGCATTTGTAGCCACGCACTTCGCGGCCGCATCGGCCGCCATCGGATGGGCAGGAGCGGAGTGGATCCGCAACGGCAAACCCAGCGCGTTGGGAGCGATCTCCGGCTGTGTCGCCGGACTGGTCGCCATCACGCCCGCAGCGGGATTCGTTGGGCCCATGCCGGCCCTGCTGATTGGATTGATCGCCGGAGTGTCCTGCTACCTGATGGTCGCGAAAGTGAAGGCTTGGCTGGGTTATGACGATTCGCTCGATGCCTTTGGCGTGCATGGCGTGGGCGGAACCATTGGCGCGCTGCTGACTGGAGTCTTCGCCACCAGGCTGGTCAACCCGATATTCAAAGACGGGCAGGGTAATGCGCTGGCTGTCGGGATGATCGACGGCAACTATCACCAGATGTTGAATCAGGTGGTCGGCATTGGCATGGCCATAGTGCTGGCGGTGGTGGGCACGTACGTCATTCTTAAAGTTGTTGATTTCGTCCTGGGAGTGCGCGTCTCGGCTGAACAGGAGGAGCAAGGGCTCGATGTCACGCAGCACGGCGAAGAAGGCTATTACTGGGAGGTTTCTCTGCCGTAGTGTGGGTAAGGGCCGGCCCTCTAGAGACTGTGTCGCGACTTCGGCTCGGTTTGCGGCAGTGGAGTGAAGCGGGCAAGAATCAGCCGCGAATGGGGCGACAAGGCTTCAGAAGCCGGCGTATATCAAGGCATCGCGGTTACAGATCATTTATGACCAAGCTGGAAGCAGTGATTCAACCTTCGAAGTTCGAAGCCGTCAAAGATGCTCTGCTGGAGATTGGAGTGGAGGGCATGACTGTAACCGAGGTCCGCGGGCACGGACGACAGAAGGGACATACCGAGTTCTATCGCGGCCGCGAGTACACGGTCGATCTTCTCCCCAAGGTGAAGATTGAGACTGTCATGCCCGACCGCCTGGTGGACCAGGCGATTGCGGCGATCACCAATGCCGCGCGCACCGGCAAGATCGGCGACGGCAAGATTTTTCTGTCGCGGGTCGACGAAGCCATCCGCATACGCAACGAAGAGCGCGGCGAGTCTGCATTGTGAGCGACACAGGCGACCGGATGTTTCCGGGAGGCGGGTAAGAAGCATGTCCAGCCCTACGCTCGAACACGGCCATCGCGCGTTGTACCGGCAGGAGTTCGAGCGTCTGCGGCGGGAGTTCGAAGCGACCGGCTCAGGGCAGGCCTCGCTGCGAGACCGCACGCAGTTTGTGGACAAGCTGGCGCTGCAGCTTTGGGAGCAGCATGTCTCGCCAAACGTCCGCGAGAGCTTCGCGCTGGCCGCACTGGGTGGCTTCGGCCGCGGCGCACTCTTTCCTCATTCCGACATCGACCTCCTGTTCCTGGCGGAGAACGACGCAGTGCGCGGCCGGATGAAGGATCCGGTGCGCAGTATGTGCCAGGAGATGTGGGACACCGGCCTGCGGGTCAGCCCGATGACGCGCACGCTCGACGAGTGCGCACGCTTCGACCATGACAATGTCGAGTTCACCGTCTCGCTGCTCGACTGCCGCTTTCTGGCCGGCGATGCCACGGCTGTTCGAACGCCTGCATGACAAGAGCCTGCCACAACTTGTGGCACGCGAGGCGGACGTCCTCATGCAACGGCTGGCGGAAGTAACCCGCACGCGGCATTTGCGCTTTGGCGACACCATCTTTCATCTGGAGCCCAACCTGAAAGACGGTCCAGGCGGGCTGCGCGATCTGCACGTCTCGCGATGGCTGCAGCTGATCATGGCGCTTGCCTCCGAACGCAAGTGGCCGGAGCGCTCATCGCGCAACCACGAACTCCGATATCGATGTTGCTCGACGCGATGGAGTTCCTCACCTCCACCCGCTGTTACCTGCATTACCGCGGCAATCGCGACGAGAACGTCATCTCCTGGGAGGCGCAGGACGAATTGGCCAAGCGCGGGAATCGCAACCCAGTCGGAGCCGTTTCCGTCGGCCGAGTGGATGCGGCTGTATTTCCGCCACGCGCGGACGATTCATCGGCACGCGAGGCAGATGCTGGAGCAAGCTTCCCAGAAATCGCTCTTCGCTGTACCGCTCGTTTCAGCACTGGCGCTCGCGCGTTCCTCCAACGAGGAGTTTTCGGTGGTGGATGGCCGCGTCTATCTGCAGCAGATCGGCCGGCGCTCGCGATCCCTTCGTGATTCTGCGGCTGTTCACGTTTGTCGCCCGCCACGGCGTCGCGCTCAGTGTTGAGACCGAGCGCCGGCTGAACAATGCGCGCCGCGGACTTGTCCGACGCCATGCCGCAGGATGCGCGACTGTGGGAACATCTGCGCGAGATGCTCGCGCTGCCGCATGCGGCCGAAGCGCTGCGCGCCATGCATTCGCTGGACCTGCTGACGCTCGCCATTCCAGAATTCGAGGCCATTGATTCGCTGGTGCTGCGCGATCTCTACCATCGCTACACGGTGGATGAACATAGCATTCTCGCCATTGAAGATGCTGCATCGACTGGCGAACAACGACGTCGAGTGGCTGCAGCCTTTCGCGAGCTCTGCTGGCGGAATTGGAGCGTCCCGAACTGCTGTTTCTGGCGCTGCTGCTGCACGATACCGGGCAAGGGACATGGACGGCACCGACCACGTTCACAACAGCCTGCAACTCGCTGCGGCCGCGGTGGAGCGCATGGGCCTGCAGGAAGAAGACGACGCAGACCGTCGGCTTCCTGATCGCAACCCATCTGGAGATGTCGTCCACGCTGCGCCGCCGCGACATTTACGATCCGCGAGACCGCGCGCGAACTGGCGCACAAGGTGGGCACGCCGGAGCGGCTGAAGATGCTGACGCTGCTCACCCTCGCCGACATCAAGTCCGTCAATCCGGAAGCGCTCACTCCGTGGAAGGCCGAAAATCTTTGGCGACTTTATACCGGCACGGCCAACTACTTCACTCGCAGCGCCGACAGCGAACGATTTCACGCCGAGGAGTGCAGCGCGCAAGTCGAGCGCATCGCCGCGCTGCTGCCCAAGCGCCGTTCGCAACTGCTGAAGTTTCTCGACGGGCTGCCGCAGCGCTACCTGATGTCGCACTCGCCCGAGCAAGTGCTTCTGCATTTCGAGATGGCGAAGCAGCTTCGCGGCGAACCGGTGCAGCTCGCCGTGCGCCGCATCAGCCGGTCAGCATGAACTCACTATCGTTACCGCTGGACCGCACTGGCCTGTTCTGCCACCCTGGCCGGCATTCTCTACGGATGGGGCATGGACATCACCAAGGCGAGCGCCTTCTCCAATCGCGCCGGAGTCATCGTTGACAGCTTCTACTTCAAAGATCGCTTTCACACCCTGGAGCTAAATCCCCCGGAGCGCGAGCGCTTCAAGAAGTCGATTGTCGAAATCCTGATGGGCGAAGCGCCTCTTGAGCGTTTGCTGGAATCGCGCCTCAAATCCGACACCAAGCCGGCCAAGCTCAAGGTCGAGACGCGTTTGCGTTTCGACGATGAATGTTCTCCCGCCAGCACGTTGTTGGAAGTCGTCACCCAGGACCGCCCCGGACTGCTGCATACCATCAGTTCCATCCTCGCAAATCAGAAGTGCAGTATTGAGGTCGCGCTGATCGATACTGAGGGCGCAACCGCGCATGACGCTTTCTATCTGACGTGCGGCGGTGTGAAACTCACGCGCGAGCAGCAAAGGGCGACCGAGTGGGCGCTTACCACTGAACTCGACGATGCCTTGCCGTCAACCTGGTGATTAGAAGGGGCGCGCACCTTTAGATGCGCCGATAGGTCTTTGTTCTGTCATTCCGATACCGATGCATGGCATTGCAACCGGTGTGCGTTTTCTCTAGACTTGTCATGGCTGGTTCACCTGCGAGAGTGGCGGAATTGGCAGACGCACCAGACTTAGGATCTGGCGGGGAAACCCGTGGGGGTTCGAGTCCCCCCTTTCGCACCAATACCAGCAAGGGATGTCGTTGCGTGTTCCCACGACTGAGGACACGCGTCGAGGCATGCAGTTAGTTCACCGTCCCGGAAACACACAGCCCTTTCCTGCTCACTTTTGGGAGGAACCGCCTCGCGGCGGGCGTCCAGCGCAAATTGCAGTCGCTTCGGGTTGATCGATCTGCAATCTGCATGGTCCGCCCGCTTCGTCTTCCCTTCGGAGTCCTGCGAGCCGCTCAGTCGGCGTGTGCAAACCTACTTGTGCTGCACGCTTTCGAATCCCTTTTCAAATTGCGAGACCAGCGGAGTCTCGCCGGACTGCAGACCATCGCGTCCCATAACGCGCCACAGATATTGGCCACTCGGCCCAGCATCGAACACGGCCATCAAATCTTCTGAAGGCCGGCTGGTCACGCGGATGATGATGTCGGCTTCGGAGGGGCGGTATACGATTACCAGCTTGCCCCACTCCTGAATGGCGTTCTGCACGGCGTTGATCGCTGCCCGATCTTCGGGGAGCAGATTCGGATCGAACTGATCTCCGTCATAGGACGCAACGTAGACATAGCGCGCATTCGCCAGAATGCCTGGAAATGCCGGTGCCTTATCGGTGGTCGGACTGGGCATAGCCGAGGCGGATATCGCCGCCAAGACAATCAAGCTGATTGCCATGAGAGAAAGTCGTTTCATAGAAACCTCTGCTTCTTAGACGACTTCGCAGAGGGAAAGGAATCGTGAATCGGCCCCGCAATACTGCAACTCGGCGATTCCTGATCCGTTTTGGGCCCTAGTAAGGTTCAATATCTGGGCATCGATAGGCGTAATACTTCCCCGGCGCAGCTCGGCTAACGGACGTGGCTTTCTAACGTGGCCCTCTAATACGAGCGGGAAACTTCCGGCCCTCTATTCACGAGTTGGTTCGCTTTCGTGACTATTCTTTCTCTTATTTCCTTGCCGGTCGAGGGCGCAAATATAATTCCCGCGGCGAGCCCTACTCCTATTCCGGCTAAGAGTTGAATAGCTCTCGTACTGGGTGCTGTTCTGGTACGCAGTTGCTTCGCAGCACTTTTGCCGAGGCTTTCGGCCCGGGACGCCGCGTCGTTGCGGAAGTCATGGGCAATGCGCTCGGCTTCATGGCTCACCGACTTGGCTCGCTGGCGGGCGCTGTTGACCAGCTGGCTTGCCATCGCCAGAGTCTCTGCGCACATATTGATTCCCCTCATCCATTTCTCAGTTCTAGTGCTCACTAATTTCCTCCTTGAAGCTTGGGCCACATCGTTGGCCCCACTCCGAATTGTGTTTAGTTGGACGTGCGTCGCCGGGGAGAAATTTTCTCCATTCGACTCGAATCGCCGGCGGCACGATTTTTGGTTTTTCTCTTGCCACGGGCGCAGGTCGGCAACTGTAGGCTGGACACCAACCATTCGTCCCGAAGCATAAAAGGTATGATGCGTTTTTGTGACCACATGATGGGTCATTCTCGCCAGTGAACTCAACCATTGCGGGAATCGGTTTCTGCCAGGGAAACCCCCAGCGGTTCGAGGCCTCCTTCGCGCCGGTGACTTGCAGCATCGTTCGATTCGGAATTTTCGACCGTCTCAAATTGTGCCAGCCGAGTTTTCTTGCACCTTCGTTCAGCATGTAGCCTTGGTCTCCCTTTACAACGCATCTCGCCGCGCATTTAATAGCCGTTTGGAGACGCTTCCATAGTGGAACTCTATCGGTCTTTGCCGCCTGAGGCTGTGCAGATCCTCCTGGTTCTCTTCTTGTCTTTCCTGGTTGGACTGGAGCGTGAGGAGCATAACGTCGCAGCTGGGCATTACGGCTTTGGTGGAGTGCGCACGTTTCCGCTGATAGGGCTAATCGGCTATTCGATCGCTCTTCTTTCCGGGACCCAACTGCTCCCGGTCACACTTGGATTCCTGGTAATCGCCGGGTTCCTGCTGCTTTCTTACTGGCATAAACTTTCCGCTTCCGAAGCTGCCGGCGTGACCTCCGAAATGTCGGGCCTAACAACTTACCTGGTCGGTGCACTCGTCTATTACGGTCACTTTTGGATTGCTACTGCGTTAAGCGTAGCCAGTCTGCTGTTGCTGGAGTTGAAGGTCGCTCTCGAGAAACTGGCTTCGCGTATTCCAGCAGAAGAGATTCTCACCTTTGCCAAGTTCCTGCTATTGTCAGCGGTCATTCTGCCCATTCTGCCCAATCGGCAATTCAGTTCTTTCCATATCAATCCCTTCAAGACGTGGGTGGTTGTGGTTGCTGTAAGCGCAATTTCATACGGCAGCTACGTGCTGCAGAAGATGACCAAAGGGCGGGGTGGAATTCTGCTTGCCGCCCTGCTGGGAGGGGCCTACTCGTCAACGGTTACGACCGTGGTAATGGCTCGCAGGGCCGCGCATGAGGAACATCCGCATTTGTTCTCCGGCGGCATCTTGATGGCATCAGGCGTAATGTATCTTCGCTTGGTCGCCCTCCTGGCATTATTCAACGCCAAACTGATGGTGGCGCTGATGGCCGCCTTCTTAGGGTTGGCTGGTTTGGCGATCACCTTTGGATGGATTTGGTCCCGCAGGCCCGACGCCAGTGCTTCCCAAGTGAACCGGGAATTTGTGGCGAAGAATCCCCTTGAATTGCGAGCAGCCTTTTTGTTTGCTTTTCTTTTTCTGGCGATGATCACCTGTACACAACTAGCCATGGCCTATCTTGGTAGGGCGGGAATAAACACCTTGGCAGCCATCATGGGCGTTACCGACGTAGATCCATTTATCTTGGGCATCACCCAGACGGCAGGCGCCAACACCCCTTTGAAGATCGGTGCAGAAGCGGTGACGATTGCCGCAGCGAGCAATAATTTAATCAAGGGAATATACGCGTACGCTTTTGCCGATCGTAAGACCGGCATACAAAGCCTCTGCCTTCTTGCCGCGCTCGCGGGGCTCGGGCTCGCTCCTTTGTTCTGGGTCTAAGGAATTCGTGTAGCTTTCTTGTGCAGATGTGGATGTCAGTTTGCGATCGGATAATTTTTCGAGCCGCTACTTCGCAGCAAACACCAGGAAGTAATCCATTTTGTCGGCCTTCACCAGGTCGTCGTGCTCTTCGAGCAAACCATAGCCCGCCTTCTGTGCCTCACGAATCACCACTTCTTTTTGCACGCCGTGGTCTTCCCCGTTTCCGTTGCGATCGATGACTCCCACGCGCGCGCCGGGTCTGAGCGAGGTTCGCAAATTGCGCAATAATGCAATCGGATTCGCAACCTCATGATAGGTCTTCAGCAAGAGCACGGCATCGATCGAGTCGGCAGGCAACTCCGGATTGTCAGGTTTGCTGAGCACCGTCTTCACATTTCCGAGATGTTCCTGCTGAGCGCGATCGGCGACATGACGGACTGCCTCGGGATTAATGTCAACTGCATACACGGTTCCGGTTTCGGTTACCCGTTTCGCCGCTCGCACCGTGAACCATCCTGAGCCGGCCCCGATGTCGGCGACCGTTTTTCCTGGCGTGATGGAAAGAATGTCCATCACGCGATCGATATGAAGCCTCTCGCCACGTCCCGGCGAATCGAAGATGGAGAGATCGCCGGTATAGGGGGTGCTGGTCTTGCGCTGGGGCGCCGGCTGCGCGGCAGTCCCTTGCGCCCATAGCAGCGGTGCCGGCGTGAGCACGCAGGTAAACAGCAGCAACGATATGAGCCAGCTGAAACGCCTGGGAATCATGACAAACTCCGACCCAATTGAGATGCCATCATCGTGACATCCGTACCATGAATGCGGTGCGATCTGTCACATTCGGCCTGTAAGCTCCAGTTCGCTGTCATTACGGCAGACTAGCTACGCTGATGTTCACGGCCTCTGCACATGCTGCTCACCCAGGACCTTCCCGGCGTGGTCGAACCACACGACTTCATATTGCGGGTTGAAGATTGAGTAGTAGTACCTGTAAACATACTCATCCGTGCAGTTGGTGGGTACCGCCGTAAGAGAGCCGCACGGCCCTTCGCTGCTGGGATCGCCGAGCAGTTCGCGCACCAATTCGTTGGGATCACCCAGATTAACCTGCATGACGTTCTGACGCAGCTGTTCGTCATGGTGATAGGCCCACACTCCGGTCACCACGAGGCCGAGAGCAACCACGAAAAAGAATATGCGGGTTCCCATGGTGTTCAGTTGTCAGTTCTCAGTTGGCAGTAGGGACAGTCATTACCGGCTGCTTGCCTACTGTCGGCCAATGACTGGCTAGTGCCTCACTTCTCTTCCACTACCAAAGTCGCGCCTTTGGGAAGGTAGCTCTTGCGCCGGAACCAATCCTCCATCGCGGCTCGCAGGCGCTCCAGAGGGACGCGCGCACCGATCTCCATTTCGCCGTCGCCAGCGGGAATCGTATCGTCGAACACCTGATCGTTGGTGAAGTTGCGCATGCTGAAGCTGTCCAGCCACTTCAAAGGACACGGGCTCCGCTGGCCGGCTTCTTCGTATTCGACTCGAATCTTGCGGGCGAACATGCCTCGATTGTAGAGCAGCGAGAAGGCGACGAGGATTTAGTGGTCAGCACTTAGCAGTCAGAGTCTCAGCATTCAGTGTTCAGCCTCCCAGCTCTGCAAGATCGAACCGGCATTGACCGCGTCATAAGATTGCGTCATCTGATCCTCGAAAGTTCGGTCATTGGCTGAATGCTGAATGCTGAATGCTGAATGCCGAATGCTGATGCTGAATGCTGACTGCTGACTGCTTCTGTCTATAATCACTTCTTATGCCCCCATTCCCTCCGGTTGACGAGCAACTCGCCTACTTGCGCAAGGGCGCGGCCGAGATTATCCGCGAGAGCGACCTGCGCGAGCGGCTCGAGAAGTCTCTCGTCACCGGCAGGCCCATGCGGGTGAAAGCGGGCTTCGATCCCACCGCGCCCGACCTGCACTTGGGCCACACCGTGCTCATGCGCAAGCTGAAGCACTTTCAGGACATGGGCCACACCGTTATCTTCCTCATCGGCGACTTCACGGGACTCATTGGCGATCCCACCGGCCGCTCGGCCACGCGACCGCCGCTTACGCGCGAGCAGATCGACCAGAACGCTGAGACCTACAAGGCGCAGGTCTTCAAGATCCTTGACCGCGACAAGACCGAGGTGCGCTTCAACAGCGAGTGGCTGGGCAAGCTTGGGTTCGAAGGCTTCATCCGGCTGGCCGCCAAGTTCACCGTGTCGCAGATGCTGGAGCGCGAAGACTTTCACAAGCGCTTTAACGAGGAGAAGCCCATCGCTCTGCACGAGCTGCTGTATCCCGTCGCGCAGGGCTACGACTCAGTGGCGCTGGAGGCCGACGTCGAACTCGGCGGCACCGATCAGAAATTCAACCTGCTGATGGGCCGCGAGCTGCAACGTCATTACGGACAGTCGCCGCAGATCGTGCTCACCACGCCGCTGCTCGAAGGGACCGACGGCGTGCAGAAAATGTCGAAGTCCTACGGCAACTACATCGGCATCACCGAAGCACCGCAGGAAATGTTCGGCAAAGTGATGTCCATCTCGGATGAGCTGATGTGGCGCTATTACGAGCTAGTCACCGACGTGAGCATCGCCGAGATCGAGCGCATGAAGCAGCGGGTTGCGAGTGGCGGGGCGCATCCCATGAAGCTGAAGCAGGAACTGGGCAAGCGCATCGTCGCCGACTTCCATTCGCCAGAGGCAGCCGAGCGGGCTGCGCAAGATTGGTCTCGCATGTTTCAGAAGGACGAGACGCCGGAGGATTTGCCGGTCATGTCAGTGCGCTTCGACGAGGTCGCTGCACCGAACGCGTCAACCACGGACGGCCAGGTTCAGATAAAGCTCGACAAACTGCTGGCGCGAACTGGCCTGGCGACGTCCGTCACCGACGGCCTGCGCAAAGTGAAGCAGAACGCAGTGAAGGTCGATGGTGAACTTAAGACCGAGTTGGTCATTGCCGTGAAGGTGGGAACAGAGTTTACGTTAAGGGCGGGGAAAAAAATGGTAATGGTGACTGTGAAGGGGTAAGTCGCTGCCAACGGTCTTAGCTCAGGACCTGTGCCGTCCTCTGAAGGGACTCGTTTTTACTTTTCCCTTTACCCAGCGCTTCCGCGCTGGGCTAAGCTCTTTCGCCCCCTGTGGGGCTTGCTTTTGAGCATCCCTCTCACTCATACCGCAGCGCAATCAGCGGACTCACCTGCGTTGCCCGCCGTGCGGGCACCAGGCAAGCTGCCAGACCCACAGCGATCAACACGAAGATCACGCCAAAGAACGTTAGCGGATCGTTGGGAGAGACGCCCCAGAACTGACTGGCGACAAGCCGGGTCAGTCCCACGCTCGCAATCACGCCCAGAACGATCCCCAGCCCAATCAATCGCAGCCCCTTGCCCAGCACCATATTCGAGAACATTGCGAGCCGGTGAGCCGAGGGCCATGCGAATGCCGATCTCATGTGTCTGCAGCGACACCGAGTAGGCCATTACGCTGAAGACTCCGATGGCCACCAGAACTAGGCCAACAGTGGCGAAGATGCCGAGCAGTACCAGCCCGAACTGCGGCTCCGCATACGAGAACTGTTGCAGGTAACCCTCGAGCGTGCCCGTGAAGGTGAGAGCAACGTTGCGGTCGACCGACCAGATTTCGCGGCGCACGCTCATCAGCATGGAGAGCGGCTCCACTGCAGTCCTGATCAGGATTCCACGCTCCTTAGCGCCCGTGATGGTGTAAGGCAGATATGCTTCCGGCTCGACCGCTTCCTGAAGCCCGCGATTCTTCGCATCGGCGACGATGCCGATAATTTCAAAATACTGGTCTTTGGGAGACTGCGGCAGACGATCGAGCTCCTCGAACTTGATCTTTTGCCCGATAGGATCGTCTTTGCCAAAGTAAGTACGGGCCAGTGTCTCGTTGACCACAGCGACAGGTCGAGCGGAATCGACGTCGGTCTCCGACAGCAGCCGCCCGCGCAACAGGTGGCGTCCCATGGTCTTAAAGTAGCCCTCACTGCATAGTTGGTACATCGTGTCCCACTTCTCGGAGTGGGTCTTGCCGGGGATCACGACGTCGCTTTCCGATCCGCCATACGGTGGTAGCGAAGATGTCTCCGTCGCCGCGATCACCCCCGGCAACGCTGACACGCGTTGCAGCACCTGGCTGAAGAATAATTTTTTCTGCGCCGCAGTGTCGTAGCGGCCTTTGGGGAGCGGCAATCGCGCCACCAGAATATTGACCGGGTTTAATCCCAGTTCGACGTGTTGTAACGCGAACAGGCTGCGCATCATCAGGCCAGCGCCTACCAGCAACACAATCGACAACGCGACCTCAGAGACGACCAGACCGGAACGAAACCTTCCATGCCGGAAATTTGCGTTGACGCCTTTGCCGGTATCTTTCAGCCGTCCATGCAGCTCGCCACGCACGGCATGAATAGCCGGAGCCAGTCCGCACAGGATTGTAGTCAAGAAAGTTACGGCCACCGCAAAGAACATCGCCGGAATGTTTAACCTCAGTACCGCCTCCGCTGGAATCGTTTCCGGTGGCATCGCCGCCGTAACACCTTTGAGTCCGCCGTAAGCAAACAGGCAGCCGAGAAGACAGCCACCCGCCGCCAACACAAAGCTCTCCACCAGCAGTTGGCGAACCAGCCTGCCGCGTGACGCTCCCATGGACGCACGAATTGCAATTTCCTTTTCCCGGGCGGTGGCGCGCGCCAGCAGAAGGTTCGCGACATTACTGCAAGCGATCAGTAACAGCATGGCTACTGCGGCCAGTAGCGTGTACAGAGTCCCCCGGAAGTGTCCGACCACACTGTCAGCCAGGGTTTTCGCGACCACAGAAAATTTCGTCGGATATTCCGCCGGATACTGCTTCGCCAGCCTCTTGGCGATGACCTCGAAATCCGAGACTGCCTGCGGCAGGCTGACTCCTGGTTTCAAGCGGCCGATTGTCCAGAGGTAGGTCTGATTACTGGCAGGATCGCTGCGGTTCAACACCAGGGGAACCCAGACGTCGGCATTCCACAACAAGAATCGCGGCGGCATGACGCTTATCAGGGTGCGGGCCTCGCCATTCAATACCAGCGTAGTTCCAACGAGCCGAGGATCGGCATTGAACTCCTTCTTCCACAGCCGATAGCTTATGGAGAACACCGGTGGCGCCCCGGGCTTTCCGTCGTCCGGCACAATGTTCCGGCCGAGCAATGGCTTCATTCCGAGGAACTCGAATGCATTGGCGGTCACCGACGCCCCGGTGAACTGCTGTGTGCCTTCCTTGTCCTGGTACAAGACGTCTAGTGGCGAAACTCCCATTACGTCGCCGAAGACGTGATTCTGTTCGCGGATATCGAGGAACTGCGGCATCGTATAAAAGGAACTGTCATAGTCGGTAGGCTTGGTGAGGTCGTGGATCTGCATCACCGCAAGCCGATCGGCGTCTCTGTAGGGGAATGGTTCGATCAGGACATTCTCAATGACGCTGAAGATGACGGTGGTTGCGCCGATACCAAGCGCGAGCGCGAAGATTGCCAGCAGAGCGAATCCGCGGTCCTTCTTTATGCCGCGGACTGCAAAACGAAAATCTTGCCAGAACGAGTTGAGTTTCTCCATGCTCTTCCTGCTGCACCAAGGTACGAGGCGGCTGAGTTCGCGGTTCCACAAATTCGCAGTGAACCCGACTTACTGGGGCTGCAGACTCCGGAGCAGGACTAAGGTTCCGCCGTGATGAGAGCGGCGGCACAGGACCGATGAAGGAGGTACGGGTCGCCGTGACGATTTGAATATGGTGGCGGCGGCTGGACTCGAACCAGCGACCTACGGATTATGAGACCGTCGCTCTAACCACCTGAGCTACACCGCCAAACCGGTCAGACGCGGCCCGTCGCGCCGGGGCCGCGGAGTACGCAAGCAGAGAACCTGCCGCGTGGTGAACGCGAGAAATTTTTACGGCGCTCACACGAAAGGCCGGACGTGACTGCGTCCAGCCCAAGTCCGATTCTAGAAGCGGCTCTGCGGGCTGTCAAACAGCTGTCTGCCGGCCGCAAGTAGTCGTGATCCCGGGCAATCACTTCAGGTACGCTCGCACAATCTCGATCAAGTCATCCGTGACCTCGCGGGAGGGCTTCCCTCCGGCAATGTGATCTTTAATGTGGCCCTCCAGTACCTCACCCATCAGTCCGTTGATGGCGCCGCGACAGGCGGCCAGCAATTGCAGAGTGTCAGCACACTCCTCCTGATGGTCCGACAAGGCGCGTTCGACCGCCTCCACCTGCCCTTTAATCCTCTTCACCCGGTTCAGCAGCTTCGTGCGTTGGTGGTCAGCTTGTTTCAAGGCAAGCTCCTTTTTTTTGTAAATACCCTACCCTAGTATGCTATAACTAAAATACTGTGCAACAATCAATCGTTTTCGACCATGAGGAATATGAATCCACAAGAACCTCCAAGTAGCCTGCAAATCTTCGATCGCCGCGAGTAGTGGCGCCGGCAGCAAACCATCTCTGCTTTCGTGCGCCTTACGCGATCATAACCGTGAAGTGCGCGAGAGTGACCTCCTCGGACACTCCTGCCCATCTTGCCAAGTCCGGAGGGAGGACCATGTTCAAGAAGCATGCCTGCAAGGAATGCAAATCCATCCCACATCTCCACTGGATGCTGACGGGCGATCCCTTGCGGCCATTACGCTCAAGTTGGTCGCTTGAAACGCCGTACGAAAGGCCGGCGCTAGGAGCGGATCGCGCCTGCGAAGTTTGTAACACGGCTGTAATGGAGAGATGTGAAACTTCAGTGGTTCGCGCAAAAAGCTGAATGCGCTCAATCGCTTACAATTTGCGGGACATAGGCAGCCATGCCGAGTGATCTTCCAGTCCGTCCAATTCAGGCTTCCGGGGAGACCCAGGGCTTGCGTCGCGGACTAGTGATGGTTGGACTGGCACTGGCGGCCCTGGTGATGTCCGGGTTCGCGCAGGATGCCCCGACGGTCGACGCGCAAACCCCTGCTCCCGATCCAAAGGCCACTTTCTTCGAGCACTCGCAAACCTCGAAGTGGTGGTTTTCCGGACAGGCGAACTTCGTCTTTCAGGCACACGGCGACTTTTACGCGCAATATAGCGGTCCGAACAGCCTCAAGAACACGACCGAGAACGCGACCTCGCGGGTGCTGACGTTCTTCTCCGGATACGAGTTTACGCCGAACACGGTCGCTTACCTCGACGTCGAGGAGGCAGGTTGGGGCGGTATCAGTGGCGCCTTGGGATTGGCGGGTTTCACTAATCTGGATGTGGTGCGCAATCCTTCGCTCGGCGCGCAACCTTATATCGCGCGGCTGATGCTTGAGCAGATCGTTCCGTTGTCGAAGGAAAAGATGGAAGTGGAGCGGAACTGGCTGTCGCTTCCGACGCAGGTCCCAGTGCGGCGGTTGGAAATGCGCTTCGGAAAATTTTCGCTAGCCGACTTCTTTGACGTCAATGTTGGCGGTACCGACAGCCACTACCAGTTTCTGAATTGGGTTATAGACAACAACGGCGCTTGGGACTATGCCGCCGACACCCGAGGCTACACCATCGGCGCAATTTTCGACTATGAAGACCGCAACTGGGGCCTGCGCTTTGCGGAAGTCTTGATGCCGAAAGTTGCGAACGGCCCCAACCTGGATGCTGACGTGGCGCGCGCTCGCGCCGAGAACATTGAACTGGAGCTGCGCCCAAAGCTGTTCAAGAACAAAGACACGACCATTCGCCTCTTGAATTATGTCAATCACGCCAATATGGGCGACTACCAACAGGCCGTGCAGCTTTATCTGGACCATGTCACGCCCACGCCCGATGTCACAGCCACTCGCAAGCAGGGGACTATTAAATATGGCTTCGGATTTAATTTCCAGCAGGAGGTGTCCAGCGACATTTGGGCCTTCGGTCGCTGGGGATGGAATGAGGGGCAGCATGAGTCCTTCGCCTACACCGAAGACAACGAAGGTGTCGAGTTGGGGGTATATGCAAAAGGGACGCGCTGGCATCGCAGTCTCGACCGCGCGGGCGTGGCATTCGTCTCGAGCGGCATCTCTAAAGCGCATCAGCTCTATCTGGCCGACGGAGGCCTGGGATTTCTGCTCGGCGATGGCGGACTAACCTACGGCCGCGAAACCATCGAGGAAGCGTTCTACACCGCCCACATCTGGCGGGGCGTCTTCTTCGCTTTCGACCTACAGCACATCAATAATCCGGGATATAACCAGGTACGCGGACCCGTGACTGTGCCCGGGTTGCGGCTGCATCTGGAATTCTGATCCACACAACCTCACACTCTTCCTCTCCCAATCTAAAGAGCAGCCATGGCTATTGGAAAAGGGTGTACTATCGCCAAGACCTCGTGCCCAGAATGGTTTGATGTAACGCAGATGGACACGTCCCGAAAAGGAGAAACTGATCCTGACTGGACACAAGTTTTTTGCTCTGTTTGTTTACCTGCTGACCGCACTCATTCTTTATCCCTACATAAAAGAGGGCAGCTTCAGCTACTTCGTCTTCCGGGTCGTCGGCAGCGCAGGAATACTGCTCACCGTGTACGCGACAGGAGTGCGGCGTTCGCTCCTGGTTGTAGCCCTCCTGCTCGCCATTCCTGCCCTGCTTCAACATATATTCCCGCCTCACGCCAACGCTGGCGTTCTTTCCATTCTCAGCATTGTCCTCAGCTTCGTATTTGATGTTTTTGTTGTGGTCATCATCTTTCGCCGCGTCTTCACGGGTCAGCGGCCTAATTCCGAAACAGTCTTCGGTGCCCTATGCATCTACCTGCTGGTGGGATTCAGCTTTGCCAGCGTTTATGGAATGATCGCAACTCTTGACCCAAAGGCGTTTTATCTTGACCCGACGACGAATCTGCATATCATTCCCAATCGTTTCGATTTTGTGTATTACAGCTTTGGAACCATGACTTCCCTGGGAGCGACGGGCATCACCGCCGTATCGGGTGAGGCGCGCTCGCTTACCGTGATCGAAACTACTCTGGGCGTACTTTATCTTGCAGTATTAATCGCGAGGCTTATAAGTGCTTATCAGCATCCGTCGGCCCTCAGACACGACGACTGACGCCGCTGCCAGCCCGGACTGATAAACTTAGAATGCGATGATCCTCCCGTTCGTTCGCGAACTCTTCGCGGACGTGGAAAAGTCTTCCGCTTTTGCGCGTGCTGTAGCCCGGGTAAAGGGTGGCGCGGGGCGAACTCGTGTCTCTGGACTCACCCCAACCGGCAAGGCGCTCTTTTACCCGCTGTTACATCGCACCACCTCGCGGCCGGTGATCATCGTAGTTGCCGACAATCGCGCGGTGGATGAATTACTGCCAGTTGTGCGCTCCCTCGGCGACCTGACCGGCGCAGTTGTGCCCGATGCCGTCATCGGGTTGCCTGCCTATGACGTGTTGCCCTTCGAGAACCTGTCGCCGCATCCGGAGATTCAGGAAGCTCGCGCTACCGCCTTATGGAAGATTGCCACCGGCGCCGCCGGCGTAGTGATCACTCCACTGGCCGCGACGACAATGCGCTTACGTGATGCCGAGTTTTACGCAGGCTTGGCTAACGTCGTGCGACGAGGCGAGACCATCGATCCCGAGCGCCTGGTCGAGCACCTGCGAATCGTGGGCTACAACCAGGTGGACGTGGTCGAGATGCCGGGCGAGTTCGCCCATCGCGGCGGATTGCTCGACGTGTATTCACCGGAACTGGATCGGCCGGTCCGCATCGAGCTTTTCGGCGATGAAGTGGAATCAATCCGCAAGTTCGATCCAGCAACTCAGCGCTCAGCGGCGGTAACCGAAGAAACCGTTCTGCTTCCTTTGACGGAGACTCCGGTAGAAGAGGAAACGTTGGCAGCGATCAATGCACGGCTCTCCGGCGCGCGGTTGGCGGGCGATGAACACGTGATCGAGGAGACGGTGCGCGCGACAGGCGTCTCCGTTTTTCCCGGCTGGGAACTCTACGCGCCCGCCGCCGTGGCGAAAGAGCACTTCTTCGACGATCTGTTGCCGGGCGCGACCATCGTTCTCGACGAGCCCGATGCTCTGAATATCGCACACGACGCGTGGTGGGCGAAAGTGAACGAGGCCCACGAACGCAGTCTCATCGGCAACCTGGTTCGCCCGGAAGATCTGTATCTCACGCCAGAACAATGGCACGAGCGCTTGCAGTACACGGCTACCATGGCCGTCGAGCAACTCGGAATCGAGACTGCCGGCGATGAAGAACATCTCACGCTGCAGACGCAGCCCACGACCCGTTTTCATGGCTCGGTTGCCGCGATGACCGAAGAGGTTGGACGTCTCGCGCGAGAGGGCAAGCGCGTCGTCTTTGCCGTCTCCAGTACCGGTGAGGTCGAACGTCTGGCGGATGTCTTCAACGAATACAATCTGTCGTTTCGCATCGGCAGCCGCACTCCCAAGCCGGGCAGCGAAGTGTATGTGGACGAGTCGTCATACTTCACGGAAGAGGTAGAAGCCACCACCATCGTGAAAGCATATGTGCCCGAAGGAGTCGCCCTTCCAGAGGCGAGCCTGGTCCTCTTCGGGGCTCGCGATCTGTTCGACGAGCCGGAGGTTTCGCTTGCCCATCCGCAACGGCAAAAGTCCAAAGTATCGGCCTTTCTGTCCGACTTTCGCGATCTCGCCATTGGCGATTATGTAGTGCATGTTGAGCATGGCATCGGTCAGTACCAGGGATTGAAAGAGATCCCACAGGAAGACGGCGGCACCGTTGAATTCATGATCCTCGAGTACGCCGAGGGCGCGCGCCTATATGTCCCTCTGACGCGGCTTGATCTGGTGCAGAAGTACCGTTCGTCCGAAGGGGCGAAGCCTGTGTTGAATCGGCTGGGTACACAGCAGTGGCAGAAGACCAAGGCTCGCGTGAAAAAGGCCATGCAAGACATGGCCGAGGAGCTGCTCAAACTCTACGCGGTCCGCAAGACCGCCGAGGGACATGCATTTGCCGCCGACAGCGAATGGCAACACGAGTTTGAAGACACCTTCGAGTTCAACGAAACCGAAGACCAGACGACCGCGATTGCTGACGTCAAGCGTGACATGGAGTTGGCCGACGCCGATGGATCGCCTGCTATGCGGAGACGTTGGCTACGGTAAGACGGAAGTCGCAATGCGAGCGGCCTTCAAAGCGGTGAACGATAATCGCCAGGTCGCGGTGTTGGCGCCAACCACGGTGCTCACCTTCCAGCACTTCAATACGTTCCGCCAGCGTTTCGCCGCTTTTCCTATCAAGATCGAGATGCTCAGCCGCTTCCGCACCCCTAAGCAGCAGAAGGAAACCATCGCCAAGATCGAGGCCGGCGAGGTGGACATCGTCATCGGCACGCACCGCGTTTTGTCCAAGGACATAAAGTTCAGCGATCTCGGGCTGGTCATCGTGGACGAAGAGCAGCGCTTCGGTGTTCGCCACAAGGAGCGGCTGAAGCAGCTTCGTAAAGAGGTTGACGTGCTCACTATGTCGGCCACGCCCATTCCACGCACCTTGCATATGTCATTGCTCGGGCTGCGCGACATGAGCGTGATTGAGACGCCTC
Source organism: uncultured Acidobacteriaceae bacterium (assembly GCA_963772895.1). Classification (GTDB taxonomy): domain Bacteria; phylum Acidobacteriota; class Terriglobia; order Terriglobales; family Acidobacteriaceae; genus Bog-257. Next base: position 171,198 of record CAVYZB010000008.1, on the reverse strand, counting down.
CGAAAGACCGCATGGCGATCCAGACAGTGGTGGCGGCGTGGGACGAGAAGCTGCTTCGCTCGGCAATCGAAAAGGAGTTGGAGCGGGGCGGGCAAGTGTACTTCGTGCACAACCGCGTGGAAAGCATCTACGAGATCGCCGACAAGCTGCGCGAGATGGCGCCGCAGGCGCGCATCCTGATCGGCCACGGCCAGATGCCGGAGAGCGAACTGGAGCGGGTCATGCTCGCCTTCATGAGGCATGAGGCCGACATCCTGGTTGCGACCACGATCATCGAGAACGGCCTCGACATCCCGCTCTGCAATACCATCATCATCAACCGTGCCGACCGCCATGGGCTTTCGGAGTTGTACCAGTTGCGCGGACGCGTGGGGCGCTCGGAGCGCCGGGCCTATGCTTATTTGCTGATTCCGCCTGATCGCGACCTCAGCGACCTGGCGCGAAGGAGGCTGGCGGCGCTCAAGGAGTTCAGCGATCTGGGTGCAGGATTCAAGATTGCGGCGCTCGATCTTGGAATTGCGCGGCGCCGGAAATCTGCTAGGCGGCCAGCAGAGCGGCCACATTGAAGCGGTCGGTTTCGAACTATACACGACCATGCTAGAGCGCACGGTGCGCGAGTTAAAGGGCGAGGTGCAAGAGGAAGCTGCCGAAACGCAATTGAATCTGGGCCTGAACATCCGTATTCCTTCTGACTACATCCCAGAAGAGAACCAACGGCTGCGAATGTACAAACGTGTCGCTGGCGTGGAGACGGAGGCGCAACTGGAGGATGTCGCGGGAGAGTTGGGCGACCGTTATGGCGCACCGCCTCCGCCGGTTCGAAGCCTACTGGATTACGCAACGTTAAAATTACTGTCACAGCGGGTCGGGGTGGCACAGATCGAGCGTCGCCGGGAGGCTGTGAGCATTCGTTTCACCGAGAGCGCATCGGTCGATCCGGAACGCTTGGCGCGATTTGTTGCTGGGGAAGCCGGAAGCCAGTTCACGCCGGCGGGCGTGCTGAAATTTACGCTGAAAGAGAAGCAGCCTGAACAAGTGCTGGCGCGACTGAAGTCTTTGCTTGAACAGTTGGCGGGGGAGCAGCAGGCAGTCGCGTGATAAGTTAGCCGTTGATTCCACTACACGAGGATCCATGAAGAAGCAAGTTTGCAAAGCGGTTTTCCCCGCCGCGGGATTGGGCACACGATTTCTGCCCGCCACCAAGGCCCAGCCGAAGGAGATGATGCCGCTGGTGGACAAACCCATCATCCAATACGGCGTCGAAGAGGCACTGGCTTCAGGATGCGATCAGATCATCATTGTGACCGGCCGCGGCAAGAGCGCGATCGAAGACCATTTCGACGTCAGTTATGAACTGGAGAAGATGCTGGAAGAGCGCGGCAAGACCGATCTGCTGGCCATCGTTCGCCAGATCTCGGAGATGATCCACATTGCCTACGTCCGGCAGAAAGAAGCCATGGGTCTGGGTCACGCGGTCTTGATGGCACGCGAACTGGTCGGAGATGAACCATTCGCCGTGATCCTCGCCGACGACATCATCGACGCGAAGGTCCCGTGCCTGAAGCAGATGGTCGAGGTTTACAACGAAACCGGATGCTCGGTGCTGGCGACGCAGGTGGTCGAAGGCAAAGCTATCTCTTCGTATGGCGTGCTTGATGCGAAGCCGGTTCCGGGCAAATGGAATGGCCGGCTCTTCGAAGTGCAGAACCTGGTGGAGAAGCCAAAGCTGGAGGATGCGCCGTCGAACCTGGCGATTATCGGACGCTACATCCTGACACCTGCGTGTTTTCGAATGCCCTGGGTGCAGATCGAACCTGGCGCGGGCGGCGAGTTACAGCTCACCGACGGTCTAAAACAGCTGCTCAAGAAGGAAAAAATCTACGGATTCACCTTCGAAGGCAAGCGCCACGATACCGGCGACAAGCTGGGCTTCCTGAAAGCGACGGTGGAGTTCGCGCTGAAGCGCGACGATCTGGGCGGCGAATTCCGGGAGTACCTGAAGACGCTGCAACTGTAACCTTCTTAATTGTCATCCTGAGCGGAGCGCCCGCTCAGGCTCTCCCCGACGCTTTTGCGGAGTCGGGCCGGGCGCGGAGTCGAGGGATCTGCGGTCTGGGGAGGCAAAAATTCAGCGCTCATGATTTTTGACCCTCCTTCAGCTTGCGCGATTTGCCTTCCACGCCGTCGGCCAGCTTCCTCTTATGGGCTTCCAGCTTCTTCGCAACCGCGTCATCATATAAGCCGATCATCTGGGCCGCGAGAATTCCTGCGTTAGTAGCCCCAGGTTTGCCGATGGCGACGGTCGCCACGGGAATTCCCGCCGGCATCTGCACCATCGCCAGCAGCGAATCTAGTCCCAACAGTGCAGTCGAAGGAATCGGCACCGCAATCACGGGCAGCGTCGTTTCGGCGGCGATGACGCCGGCGAGATGCGCGGCCCCGCCCGCTCCGGCGATGACCACCTTCACGCCGCGTGCCTTTAGCCCACGCGAATACTCACTGGTGCGCGCAGGCGAGCGGTGTGCCGAGGTGATGTCGATTTCGTACGGAATACCAAACTCGGCGAGCGCCTTCGCGGCCTCGTTCATGATCTCGAGGTCGGAGTCGCTGCCCATGACGATGGAGACCAGAGGAGTAGCCATAGCGAAGTCTTCTATGTGACCTTTCTGCCGTCCCTACGGGACTTGGATTCGATTTGACGCTTACCCACCGCTGAAGCAGTGGGCTATCATCTTCCGTCCCGCAAGCGAGACCGGTCTTCTCTCTGGTAAAAGATGCCGGCGATAGTCGTTTCTAGAGCCGATTCGCATCTATTTCCCGGCGCGTAAATGTTTCAGCCCACGCGCAGCGATGTCTTTGCGATAGTGCATGCCATCGAAGCGGATCTTCATGACCGCGTCATAGGCTCGCTCCACCGCATCCGGCAAGTCTTTACCCCGCGCGGTCACGCCCAGGACGCGGCCTCCGGAGGTGTAATAGTCGCCATCGCGGCGGCTGGTGCCGGCATGGAAAACCTTCACGCCGTAGATCCGCTCGGCTTCGTCTATGCCACTGATGAGTTTGCCCGCCTCGAACGCCCCAGGATATCCGCCGGATGCCATCACGACGCAAACTGCGGGGTCACGGGTCCAGCGAAAGTCGCCGTCGCTGACGCGGCCCTCAATGGACGCTTCAATCGCTTCGAGCAGATCGCTTTCCATACGCATCATGATCGGCTGAGTTTCCGGGTCGCCGAAGCGGCAGTTGAACTCCAACACTACCGGGCCTCGCGCTGTCATCATAATGCCGCAATAAAGGATACCCCTGTACTCCGTCCCTTCAGCCTTCATGCCGGCGATGACCGGGCGCGCGATGTGGGTCACCAGCCAGTCGCGCATTTGGGCGTCGACCATCTGGTCGGTAGAGTAGGCGCCCATGCCGCCCGTGTTTGCGCCCTCATCGTTGTCTGCAATCCGTTTGTGGTCCTGTGTTGCCACTAGCGGCACCACGCGCTCGCCATCGCTCATCACCAGGAACGACAGCTCTTCGCCCATCAGACATTCCTCCAACACCACACGTGTCCCGGCCTCGCCCAACATCTTGCCGCTGAGCATATCTTCGGCGGTCCGCTGCGCATCCTCCTTGACCTGGGCGATGACGACGCCTTTGCCCGCTGCCAGACCATCAGCCTTCACCACGATTGGAGCATGAAATAACTTGAGGGCCTCGCGAACTTCTTCTTTGTTGCAGCAGACCGAGTATTTCGCCGTAGGGATATGATGGCGCTGCATGAACTCCTTAGCGAAGCTCTTGCTGGACTCCAATTGGGCCGCAGCTTTGGTCGGGCCGAAGACAGGCCAGCCGCGCCTCTGGAATTCGTCCACTACGCCGAGTGTCAACGGCAGCTCAGGACCAACCACGGTAACATCCGGACTGAGCCTGCTGGCAAGCTGCGCCATTGAATCCAGGCTCTTGAGGTCTGCGGCGACACATTCAGCGTCGGATGCGATGCCGCCATTCCCGGGAGCGCAGTAAAGCTTCGTGACCCGCGGTGACTGCCGCAGCTTCCAAACGATCGCATGTTCGCGACCACCGCTACCGAGGACGAGGACTTTCATGGACAAGACTTCGCGATTGCCGCTTTCGATTTATAAGACGGATCGCGGAGTGAAAAGAAAGAGTAGGGGCGCAATACACCCGATGTCAAACTTGCCTGCGAGATGGGCGAAGGGTCGCTATACTTTAGCTTCAGGACGTGGAAACCACGGCGACGAGTTACGCCGCCGTCCGTTTCCCTGTCAGATAGATTTTGAACACGAAACCCCAAGCACCGGGCGCCCCGCAGGATATACAGCCGGATGAAACCGGCATCGCCCTCGACAACCACGTGTCGTTGGAGGGAATGCACAATTCTGTCGCGGTACCGCACCATGAGGCGGGCTTCTGGCAGCAGTGGCGGGCCTTCGTGGGACCGGCGATTCTGGTCAGCGTCGGCTATATGGACCCCGGCAACTGGGGGACGGACCTCCAGGGCGGTGCTCAGTTCAAGTATGGGCTCTTATGGGTAGTCGGGTTGGCCAGTCTGATGGCCATCTTCATGCAGGTAATCTCGGCCCGCTTGGGAGTGGTGACTGGGAAAGACTTGGCCCAATGCTGCCGCGACTGGTATCCCAAGTGGACCCGCTGGCCCAACTGGCTGATGAGTGAAGTGGCGATTGGCGCGTGCGACCTGGCAGAGGTGCTGGGGAGCGCTGTGGCTCTCAACTTGCTGTTCCACATCCCGTTGCTTTGGGCGGTCATCATTACCGGTCTGGACGTACTGCTGCTGCTGGCCTTGCAACGGTTTGGGATGCGCACCATCGAGGCTATCGTCGTCCTGCTGATAGCCACTATCGGGGTGTGCTACTTCATCGAGATTTTTGTTCTGCCGGCAGACCCAGCCCAGTTTTCTGGAGATGGGACGGGCGCTAGCGTCGCCGCACCTTCGTCAGGCGGGGATGTTGTATGTCGCCGTTGGCATGATCGGCGCGACTGTGATGCCGCACAACCTGTACCTGCACTCGGCCCTGGTGCAGAGCCGCAAGCTGCAAAAGGACGAACCGTCCATGCGACGCGCGGTCCGCTTCAATACTATCGACTCAAGCGTGGCCCTGACCATCGCCTTCTTCGTCAACGCGGCGATCCTGGTGCTGGCCGCCATGGTGTTCTTCGGGAAGCAAAGTGTGACGTGACCGGCGGCCAAGTGGTGATGTTCAAGCCTGACAGCGATTGGATTCGAGTGGCGTACCTGACGCTGGCGCCTTTGTTGGGGACCGCGGTTGCCAGCACACTGTTTGCGGTAGCGCTGCTGGCGAGCGGACAGAGTAGCACCATCACCGGCACACTTGCCGGGCAAGTCGTGATGGAAGGCTTCATGCATTGGCGAATCAAACCTTGGGTGCGGCGGCTTATCACTCGCACTCTGGCCATCCTGCCTGCGGTCTTTATTATTGGCTTGCGAGGCGAAAGCAGCGTCACCGATCTGCTGATCCTGAGCCAGGTGGTGCTGGCGCTGCAGCTTCCGTTCGCGATGTTTCCGCTGCTGCACTTTACGAGTTCCAGCAGGCGAATGGGTAACTGGAAGAACGGGTGGTTTCTGCTGGTGACTGGATGGGCCAGTGCAATTCTGATTACCGTGATGGACATCTATGGTTTGCCCGACTCGCTGAAAGCGGCATGGCAGGTCATCGCCGGCGGATAAGATGGCGACGAGACGAACGGAACGACTATGTACGAAACTATTCTCGTGACCTTGGATGGCACGCCGACCGACCGGGTGATCATCGAACACATCAAACAACTGGCGAAACTTGCGCAGAGCCGATTTGTATTGCTGCACGTGGCCGATGGCTGGGCGGCGAGAACCTATGGCCCAGACGCGGTCAGTCCCGAGATATCGGAAGACACAGCGTACCTGGAGAAGGTTCGGTCGGAGTTTCAGTCCCTGGGCATTCCCGCTGAGGCGGAACTGGCCTATGGCGAGCCGGCTAACGAAATCGTCAAGTGGGTCCGGCAGAAGCGTTGCGACTTAGTGGCGATGAGCACCCATGGGCACCGTCTGCTCGCCGACATATTTCTCGGAACCACGGCTACCCGGGTGCAGCACAGTATCAGCGTGCCTGTGCTTCTCGTGAGGGCGAAATGAACGTCGAGGGCGAAGGCGGCGATCGAGTTTGTCTCTTCTGCACTATTTTTCTGCGCCCATCACTCCGGTCGGCTATTTTCAATCCGGAATCGGAATCTCTCGTTGCACAAAGGTAGGGTGGAAGCAAGGAATCCGTTGTGCTAGGATTCTAAGTTTGTTCAGTTACACCATGTGCAGGCCGGCATGGTGGCCCGCCTTTTTGCCTCACCGGCAACCTCGGGTTGCACAAAGTACGAAAGCGCGTGCTACTGGGGAACGATGCCTCTGAGCGCCAGGTGGAGCGGCAATTATCACATAGGGTTGCTACGGCTCACTCGAAGGAGTCATAGGTGAAGAATTACGAAGGCGCAAACATCCGCAACGTCGCCCTGGTTGGGCATTCACATTCGGGCAAAACCTCTCTTGCATCGGCAATGCTCTTCACGGCCGGCGCCACCCAGCGCTTCGGCCGGGTCGATGAAGGTACCACCGTCACCGATTATGACGAAGAAGAGATCTCGCGCACGATGTCAATTTCCGCCGCCACGGCTTTCATCGAGTGGGATAAGACCAAGATCAACCTGATTGACACCCCCGGTTTCAACATGTTCATCCATGAAGCCGAGATGGTAATGCCTGCAGTGGAAGCTGCCGTGGTCGTGGTGGACGCAGTCAGTGGCGTGGAGGTGGTGACCGAGCGTATTTGGAATTACTACGACAAATTCGCGTTGCCGCGCGTTATTGTGTGCACGCGGACTGATCGCGAACGCGCCGACTTCAATCGGGTCATGGAGTCGCTCACCACAGCCTTTGGACGAACCGTTGTGCCGGTGCAATTGCCGATTGGTTCGGAGAAAAGTTTCACCGGCGTCGTCGATCTGGTGAAGATGCAGGCCTACACGTACGAGATGGGCGGCAACGGCAAGTCGAAGGTGGGCCCAATTCCGGCAAACATGGAGGAGCAGGCCAAAGCCGCGCACGAACGGTTGGTGGAGCTGGTTGCGGAGGGCGACGACGCGTTGATGGAGGAGTTTTTCGACAAGGGCACGATTGCCGAAGAGCACATCATCGCCGGCCTGCACAATGCTATCCGCGAAGACAAGATCTTCCCCGTTCTATTCGCTTCGGGGCTGGGCAATATCGGAACCGACGAGGTACTCGACTTCATCGTCGATTACATGCCGACGGCGGTCGAGCGCGGAGAAGTGAAGGCCGTTGCCACCGCTAACAATGGCGAGCCCGCAACTCGTAAGATTAGCGACTCCGAGCCTCTCTCATTGTTCGTCTTCAAAACCATCAGCGATCCGTTTTCCGGACGGATTTCGTTCTTCAAGGTTTATTCTGGCGTGCTGAAGAACGACGCATCCCTGCAAAACTTCAATCGCGGCAGCGCTGAAAAATTCGCGCATCTTTCGATCATGCAGGGCAAGACGGCGGTTCCAGTGAACGAACTCCACGCCGGCGATATTGGCGCAGTTGCCAAGTTAAAGGACACTCTGACCGGCGATACCTTGGGCGACAAGGGTGCTCCAATCCAGTACCCGCAGGTCACCTTCGCTGAGCCGGCGATCACATTCGCCATCGAGCCCAAGACCCGCGCCGATGAAGACAAGCTGAGCAACGGCATTCATAAGCTTATGGAAGAGGATGCCATGCTGCGCTTCTTCCGCGATGCCCAGACCAAAGAGTTCCTGATCGCAGGCACCGGCCAGCAGCATATCGAAGTCATCGTTTCAAAACTCAAGAACCGTTATCACACCGAAGTGAACCTGAAGGCCCCCAAGGTTCCGTACCGCGAGACCATTCGTGGGAAGGCCGACGTGCAGGGACGCCACAAGAAGCAGAGCGGTGGTCACGGCCAGTTTGGCGATTGCAAGATTAAGATGGAGCCCATGCCGCGCGGAGGCAACTTCGAGTTTGTCAATGAGATTTTCGGCGGTGCGATTCCGAAGAACTACATCCCCGCGGTTGAAAAGGGAATTGTCGAGGCTGCGCAGCGCGGCTTTCTCGCTGGCTATCCGGTCGTGGATTTCAGAGTCATCCTCTACGACGGCTCCTACCACGACGTCGACTCGAACGAGTTGTCGTTCAAGACCGCAGGCCGTATCGCCTTCCGCAAGGCCATGGAGCAGGCCAAACCCACGCTGCTCGAACCGATCATGAATGTCGAGATCACCATTCCGGACGAGTTTGCCGGCGCGATCATGGGCGACCTGAATAGCCGTCGCGGCCGCATTCAGGGCATGGACAACAAGGCCGGCAAGACCGTGGTGAAGGCCGTGGTGCCCATGTCTGAAATGTTGACCTACGGCACCGACCTGACCTCGATGACCCAGGGCCGGGGTAGCTTCTCGATGGAAATGGACCACTACGACTTCGTGCCCGCATTACAGCAGGAGAAGATCATTGCCGCCGCCAAGGCCGAGCGCGGTGAAGAGGTCGAGGTGGAGGAGTAGCTGTTAGCTATCAGCCGTCAGCCATAAGCTCGTTCCGAGCGAGGACTTCAGTCCGAGCGTAGGACCTGCTTTGTCTCTCTAGTCCATTAATGCCGTCCACGATTTCTGCAATCCCATCTGCGCTAGCTACTTTAGCGCGCGTATAACGGCTCACCTGCCCGCCCTAAAACTGCGGAACTTTCATCGCCCGATCCCCGTACCTCCAGCTGTAAGCGATTTCCAGTACGCGCGAGCAGTGCGACAAGAAATGAGGCAGGCAATGGATGGACAAATCGTTGGTCTGGTAGCAGTAATTATGGTCTTCGGGATTCCGATCGCAGGGATGTACACCTATTACCGCGTCCGCAGATTGCGCAGCGAGGAACGCCTGGCGGCACTTGCACGCGGGCTAAGCGTACCGATGGAGCCTGAGCTTTCTCAGGCGGCGCGTTCTCGTAGGGCCGGCATCCTGCTGGTCAGCGCGTCAATCGGTTACACCGTGGCATTTGCGCTGATCGCCCGCGCCGAGCCTGACGCGTGGATCGCTGCAGCCTTCGGCGTGATCCCGTTAGCGGTCGGCCTCGGGTTCTTCCTCGATTCGACTTTGGTGCGCCGCGACCTGCGAGCCTCGTAGCTGGAGGCCCCCGCCAGCGGTGGTTGGGGACCGCTAACTAGTTTTCCCCGTTGGGCCTCATCCGCCCGCTGCGCAGATAGCGATTGTGCCAGCCCAGGGACTCGGTCAACAGGTGCGGGGTGTGGCGTCCATACGACAGGCGCTCGGCACGGCTGAGGTAGTCGAGCAGCAGCGGCTTGTACTCCGGCGAAGAGCACTTCTCGATGATGAGGTGCGCGCGTTGCCGGGGCGAAAGTCCGCGCAAGTCAGCGAGGCCCTGCTCGGTCACCACCACCTGAACATCGTGCTCCGTATGGTCCACATGCGAGGCCATAGGCACGATCGTCGAAATCGTCCCCTTCTGTGCCGTCGATGGCGCCATGAAGATGGACAAGTATCCATTGCGGGCGAAGTCGCCGGAGCCACCGATGCCGTTCTGGATGCGCGACCCCATCACGTGCGTCGAGTTCACGTTGCCGTAGATGTCGGCCTCGATCATGCCGTTCATTGCGATGACCCCCAGCCGGCGGATGATCTCCGGGTGGTTGGAAATTTCCTGCGGCCGCAGCACGATGCGATCGCGGTAGCTGGCCATGTCGGAATTCACTTCGGTCAGCATCTCCGGACTAAGCGAAAACGCAGTGGCCGACGCCGCCGTCACCTTGCCCGCCTTCAGCAGACGAATCATGCCGTCCTGAATGACCTCGGTGTACGACGTGAGCCCTTCAAACGGGCCTTGCTCGAGACCGAAGAGCACCGCATTGGCGATGTTGCCGACGCCCGATTGCAACGGCAGCAAGGTCTCGGGCATGCGGCCTTTCTGTACCTCCCAGCTGAGAAATTCGAGAATATGTCCGGCGATGCGGCGCGAGGCTTCGTCGGGTGCTTTGAAAGCACTGTTGCGATCGGGTGAATCGGTGAGAACTACCGCGACGACCTTCTCCGGCGGAAGCTCGAGATAGGGGCTGCCGATGCGCTGGCCAGTGTGGGTCAAGGGAATCGGTCCGCGATTGGGAGGCGGCTGCAGTCCATAGTAGATGTCATGCATGCCCTCTAGCGCCTCAGGTTGCCACGAATTAACTTCGATGATTACGTGCTCGGCCTGCTCGATCCACGTCTTGTTGTTGCCGAGGGAAGAACTCGGCACCAGGCGGCCGTCTTCAAGAACAGCGGTGACTTCGATCAGAGCGCCAGATCAAGCTTGCCGAGGAAGCCGTACTCCACGAACTGCGCCACGTGGCTGAGATGGATGTCCATGTACTCCATCTCGCCGGCGTTGATGCGCTTGCGCGTCTCGGGGTCCGACTGGTACGGCAGCCGCAGATGAATGCCGCCCGCCATGGCGAGTGCTCCGTCGAGCTCGGGCCCGGTAGAGGCGCCGGTGAAGATGCTCACCTGGAATTTCTGTCCGCGCAGATTGGCGTCGGAGATGCGGCGCGCCAGCGCCAGTGGCACAGCCTTGGGATAGCCCGAGCCGGTGAATCCGCTCATGCCAATCTGGTCGCCCGAGTGGATGAGGGCGGCAGCCTCTTCGGCGCTCATAATGCGGCTGGCCAGGATGGGGTTCAGGACGCGGGAACTCGCGGAAACGGTGGCGGAAGACATAGTATGAGTGCCTCTCAATCGTATGAAAGTCGAAGGTATAACCCATAACGATAGGGGGAACGGTGGCCGGGGGTCTGTGAGGTGGGTCACAAGTCGAAACCGCTATTTAGCTTCTGCCACTCACTCTTCCCACTTCGAAAATGCGGTTTTTCGTCGTGAAAATTCGGCCGCTCCAAGTGCCCGCTTTGGAGAGATAATATCGGTATGCGGCGCTGGATTTTCATGGCGGCCTTTAGCGCGGCTTTGCTGACCACTCCGATTTGGGGGCAAAGAGGCGGTCGGGGTGGCATGTCCATGGGCGGTGGGGGTCATGGCGGAGTCGTCTCGCATGGAGGCGGCGGATTTAGCCGAGGCCCGGTCTATGCCGGCGGTTCACATGCCGGTAGCTGGGGAGGAGGCTTCCACGGCGGGGGTTGGGGTCATCCTCCTAACGGCGGCTGGGGTTGGCGACGCCCGTACGGCTACCCGTATCGTTATTGGGGCCCCGGCTATCCGGGCTTCTATGGATACGGGTATTCGTATCCTTGGTTGGGATGGTATGGAGGAGTGGGATGGTACGACGACAGCGACTCGTATCCGGCGCAAAGCTATCCGTCCTACGTTTATGCCACTCCCGATAACTCAGGCGCCTACGATCAGAACAGCGAGACTCAGCAGGATGAAATTGATCGCCTGAACCAGGAAGTGGCGCGCTTGCGCGACGAGGGAGAATCGCGGCAGCCGCCGGCGTACGCAGCGCCATCGCCACCCAAAGCCCAGGTCCACGCCGAGACCGTGCTGGTGTTCCGCGATCGACACACTGAGGAAATCGAGAATTATGCCATCGTAGGGAAAACGCTGTGGGTTTTCACCGAACAGCGCGCCCACAAAATTCCTATCGCCGATTTGGATGTTCCCGCCACCACCAAAGCCAACGAGGACCGGGGCATAGATTTCCGTTTGCCAGACTGAAGAAAACCATGACGATGAAGAACCCGCCGCACCCTGGTGGCTTTGTGCTGCGCCATTGTATAGAGCCTTTGGGCTTGACCATCACCCAAGCTGCGGCTGCCCTTGGCGTCACGCGCACGACGCTTTCAGAGCTGGTCAATGAGAAGCGGGGAATTTCTCCCGAAATGGCCGTACGCCTATCGAAGGTCTTCGGCGGCAGCGCCGCAACCTGGCTTACGCAGCAAGCGCATTACGACCTTTCCCAGGTTCGCGCCGACCGGATCAAGCTGAAGCGGCTAGAATTCGCTTAAGATCTTCGGTCGCCAGAGCTAAGAATTGTCACCCAGAAAAAAATGGGCTCTAACATCGGCGACGTATAATCGAGCAGTTTACAAAGTCGAAGGTCAAGCTATAATGTCTGGCCACCTCCCGTGAGAGTGCACCGCGATAGTCAAACCAGTTTCGGCTGTCCGCATTGCAGCGGTATCCGAATCAGCGAAAATAATGTTGTTGGGGTTCGTCTTGGCGTTACGGAATGGAACGAAGACGGTGAGCCTGCCGACTTCGCTTATCCGTGGTATATCAAAGCCGACACGATGACTACGGATGAGGAAAATCCTCGTTACCACTGCGACGACTGCGGCGAGGAGTTTGAATAGGTGGCTAGCCTGAACGAGCCGCTGGTACCGGAACCGTCGCCAAATAGTTCCAGATGAACCTCCAGGGCAGAATCGAATTGGCTGCCCATTTGCACTCCGCGAGCCAAGTAGCGAAGGTCGTTACTGAAGATTGGTGCAATCGCGAGCTTTACTGTCCTGTCTGCGATTCTGAACGACTTATTCAGGAGCGGCCGAACTCGCGAGCTTGCGATTTCACTTGCGCTACGTGCTGCGAAAGATTTGAGCTAAAGAGCGGGCGGGGTTGGAGTCGCACCAGAATTCCGGACGCAGCATATGGAGCGATGATCGCCGCGATTCGTTCCGACCAAGCTCCAAACCTTTTCGTGATGCAGTATTCTGCGAATTGGAGTGTTGAGAACCTGCTGCTTATCCCGCGATATTTCTTCGTTGAGTCCGCCATCGAAAAGCGAACGCCGCTCGCCGCAACCGCTCGCCGCGCAGGATGGATCGGCTGCAACATACTTTTGAATCGAATCGCCGACGAAGGCAAGATCGGAATTGTAGTCCGCGGTGCCGAAATGCCACCGGAAGAGGTTCGAGCTTTCGTCAAGAACACAGAATCTCTTCGGACCTTACCGGCCCGTGTCAGAGGATGGACATTGGATGTGCTCACAGCCATTCGGCGATTGAACCGACCAGAGTTTTCACTCGCCGATGCATATTCGTTTGAGAATCACCTGGCGCTTCTGCATCCCGAAAATCGAAACATCCGTCCGAAGATCAGGCAACAACTTCAGGTACTACGGGATTTAGGTCTTCTTGAGTTCTTGGGTGACGCACATTATCGGGTCCGCGTGAAACCTCACCGGGGCGAAGCTTGAGTGGGGCACTCAACTGATGGCCGACAGCTGACAGCGCTCCTACCCCAGCAACCCCCTCAGCACATACTGCAATATCCCGCCGTGCTGGTAGTACTGCACTTCCTGCGGCGTATCGATGCGCACCGTGGCGTCGAACTCCGTCGTCGTGCCATCGGCCTTCTTCGCGCGCACCTTCACGGTTTTGCCCGGCGCGAAGTTCTTCAGCACGTGGGTCAAGCCGACGATGTCGAACGACTCTTCGCCAGTCAGTCCGTTGGTTTCGGAAGTCTCATCATCGAGATACTGCAGCGGCAGAATGCCCATGCCTACCAGGTTGGAGCGATGGATGCGTTCGAAGCTCTCAGCCAGCACTGCGCGCACTCCGAGCAACCTCGGCCCCTTGGCCGCCCAGTCGCGCGACGAACCTGAACCGTACTCCTTGCCCGCCAGTATGATCAGTGGAACGCCGTCAGCGCGGTACTCCTCCGACGCCTCGAAGATGAACATCTCTTCGCCATCAGGCAGGTGGCGAGTGTGTGGACCTTCGCGCTCAGGTACGAGCTTGTTGCGCAGACGCACATTCGCGAACGTGCCGCGCATCATGACTTCATGATTGCCGCGGCGCGATCCGTAGGAGTTGAAGTCGCCGACCGAGACGCCGTGCGCGATGAGGTACTGCCCCGCCGGGCTATTGTGCTTGATGGATCCGGCGGGCGAAATGTGATCGGTCGTGACGCTGTTGCCGAGATAACACAGCACGCGCGCGCCAGTGATGTCTTTTACCGGCGCAGGATTCTTCGGCATGTTGTCGAAGTAAGGAGGATTCTTCACGTAGGTCGAGCTGTCTTGCCAGGCGAAGGTTTCTCCCTCCGGCACTTGGAGACTGCGCCAGCGTTCATCACCATCAAAAACCTTGCTGTAGGCCTTCTGGAACATGTCGCCGGTGACGTACTTGGCGAGCACGTCGTTCACTTCCTTCGACGTGGGCCAGATGTCCTTCAGGTAAACCGCTGTGCGTTTGCCGTTGGTGCCGTATCCGAGCGGCTCGTTGTACATGTCGATGTCGGCGCGGCCGGCAAGAGCGAAAGCCACCACTAGCGGCGGCGACATCAGGTAGTTGGCGCGAACTTCAGAGTTAATGCGGCCTTCGAAGTTGCGGTTGCCGCTGAGCACCGACGCCACAACCAGGTCTTTTTCGGTGATGACATTCGACACTTCCTGCGGCAGGGGGCCCGAATTGCCAATACAGGTCGTGCAACCGTAGCCGACAAGGTTGAACTTTAGCTTCTCAAGGTAAGGCATCAATCCGGAGCGCGTGAGATAGTCTGTCACCACCATTGACCCCGGCGCGAGCGAGGTCTTCACCCACGAAGGCACCGACAGCCCCTTCTCGACGGCCTTCTTAGCCAGCAATCCCGCCGCAACCAACACCGACGGATTCGAGGTATTGGTGCAACTCGTGATGGCAGCGATCACCACGCTGCCGTGGTTTAGCGCCTGATCCAGCACAACGTGCTCTGCAACAACGTCGCTCTGCGAGTCGATGCCGGCCGGATGCCCGCCTTCACCCTCCCAGCGCGCTTCCTGCTTCGGAGGAACTCTCTGGCCCGGCTTCAGCAAACTGGGCAAAGCCTGCTCGAATGACTTCGCAGCAGCCGACAGCGCTACGCGGTCTTGCGGACGCTTGGGACCCGCGATGCTCGGCTCGACGGTCGAGAGATCAAGTTCGAGGACATCGGTGTATTCCGCCTCGGGGGTGTCGGCGGTGTGGAACAGTCCCTGCTCCTTGAAATAGGCCTCGACGAGTCCAATGTGCTCTGTCGTGCGTCCGCTGAGGCGGAGATAGCGTAGCGTCTCTTCGTCCACCGGGAAGATGCCACAAGTCGCGCCGTATTCGGGCGACATGTTGGCGATAGTGGCGCGATCGGCGAGCGGCAGATTCTGCAGACCGGAGCCAAAGAATTCCACGAACTTGCCGACGACGCCTTTCTTGCGCAGCATCTCGGTTACGGTGAGCACGAGGTCTGTCGCCGTCGAGCCTTCGCGCAACTGGTTCGTCAGACGCACCCCGACAACCTGCGGGATCAGCATGGAGACCGACTGCCCCAACATCGCGGCCTCGGCCTCGATCCCTCCGACACCCCAGCCGAGAACCCCAAGACCGTTGATCATGGTGGTGTGCGAGTCGGTGCCGACCAGCGTGTCGGGATAAGCGAGCGGCTTGCCCGATTCGCCATTCGCGCCGACGAACACGACGCGGGCCAGGTATTCCAGATTGATCTGGTGCACAATGCCGGTGTCGGGCGGCACGATGGCGAAGTTCTTGAACGCGGTTTGTCCCCAGCGCAGGAAGGCGTAGCGCTCTTTGTTTCGCTGGAACTCCAGTTCGGCGTTGAGCTGAAACGCCTGCGGCGTGCCGAACTCGTCCACCTGCACCGAGTGATCGATCACCAATTCCGCCGGCTGCAGCGGATTGATCAACTTGGGATCGCCGCCCAACGCCTTCATGGCATCACGCATCGCGGCCAGATCGACCACCGCAGGCACACCGGTGAAATCCTGCAACAGCACGCGGCTAGGCATGAACGCGATTTCTTCCACCGGGACGGTCTTGCCGGTCCACGAGGCGAGAGCGCGCACGTCATCGGCCTTCACCGACTTGCCATCTTCGCGGCGGAGCAGGTTCTCCAGCAGAATGCGGAGCGAGTAAGGCAGGTGCGCAACCGCGCAACCCTGCTTTTCCAGCGCGTCAAGACGGTAGATTTCAAACTCCCGCTTGCCCACGCGGAGGATGGAACGACTGCTAAAGCTGTTCATGGATGAGTCCCTTCTATATAGAGGAGCTATGACTGGCTGCAGTTTTTTAGAAAGCGAAACTAATTATCTTAAACCGCCAGGGTGGCCAGTGGATAGGGCGGGCTTCAAAGTAACCCGGCCGGGGACTCACGCATCGATAGTTGTAGATCGAATAGTTGTGGATCGAATGGCAACCAACCGGCAGGAACAAACGGATGCGGAAGCAGGGTCCGAAGCCACGGCTGAGAGCCGCGGCGCGGCGGGCATTGGCAATTGTGTGCGTGCTACTCCCGGTCCTGGCCAATGCTCAAAAAAGTGGTGCCGGGCCATGCTCCAGCGGAATGGCGAACTGCTTCCTGCCTGGTAACGGCGCACCAGCTTCGTCCGCTGGAAGGTCCGAAGCCATGCCCATGATGCGATCGTCATCGCAGGTGGTGAACATGTATGTGCGGACACTACATGCAGGCCCGTTGGCCCACCATTGGATGGAGGTCGAAAGCTCGAGCGGGCCCGTGACGATCGGCTTCGGACCTGCAACCCTGCCTTTTATTGACGCCGGTCAGATATCGATTTGGTATGCCGATGGCAAGGTTGAAAGGAGAGGCGCGATCCGCCTGCTTCCCACGGGTTTCAACTACGCAAAACCGCCGGGCGTAGGATACACAATCGGCAAGCCTATTCATTTGACCATTGCTCAAGCCGACGCGCTGGTCGAAAAAGAGCGCCACCGCAAGTTCATTTTTCCCTACATCCCTATTTTCCACGATTGCCGCACCTTTGTATGCGCGGCGCAGTCCTCGGTTCGAGGAAAATCGACGCTGCCGTGCTATCTGTTGTTCAAAGGTTACTGGTAGAAGCGCTCCACCTCTGATCTATGGGCCGTCTTTCACGAATTCGCCCTGCTTGCCTTCGCGCCAGGGATCGTAGGTCTGCACAAAGATCATGCGGTCACGAATGGTCGGGTGGTTCCACGCCCAGAACTCGGCCAGCTTGCCCACGTAAGGGTAATCGAGCGAGCGCTCACCCAGAATTTGAAAGGCCTGGGCTGCGGCTAGCTGCGCGTTCGGCACCAGTCCATGAATAACTTCAATGCCGTACTGGTCGGCCTGGTGCTCATAGTGCCGCGACACGGCATTAAAGGCGGGCGTCGCCAGGAAAATTAGCACCGAGATAATTAGTACCAATAGCGGAAGCGAGGCCCAATCGCTCAAGTCGCGTATTCCCCATTGCGCGCCGTAGCGGGCCACCATCCAATTCGCCAGCCGATAACCCAGATAGAAGAGCACCAGGAGCTGCAGCAGAATGATCGTCATCTCCTTCGGAATATGGTGGAGAACGTAGTGCCCCATTTCGTGTCCGAAAACAAACAACGTCTGGGGCGTACTCATGTGCTCCATGGTGGTGTCCCAGACCACGACCCTCTTGGTAGCTCCAAAGCCAGTGACGTAAGCGTTTAGTTCGGTGGTCTTCTCGCTGGCCTTCATCTCGAACATGCGCTGCGGCGGGATGTCCATACCGCCGCGATGCACGACGCGCTCGATCTGCTCGACCAGGTCGGCGTGATGATCCGTGAGCGGCTCGAACTTATTGAATAGCGGCTCAATCCAAATGGGCGCGACAAATATGAGGAAAATAACGCCGGGGATTGTCGCCAGCCAGAAGTAGAACCACCAGCGGCGCGGACTGGCACGCAACACGGCATAGAGCCCCCAGCCCACAAAGCTTACAATGACAAAAGCCAGCAGCAGGCCTTTTCCCCAGTCCCAAAACCACGAGCCCCAGTGCTGCACCGAAAGCCCGTATTGCAGACTGACGTGGTGCTCGTAGCTGTCGAATGGAAGCTGGGTCAACTCCACTACCAGCACAAACACCGACATGACAATCGCGGCCTGCAGCACTCGAAATCGTGACGCTGCGATCGCCAGGTTGCGTAGCCAGACGCCGAACCTGGTTCGCAGCATAAGGTAGAGAACAACGAAGCTCCATGCCGTGGTTACAAAATAGAGTGTCCCGTTCAGCAGGTAGAGCGCGTAGGCTTTCTCCAGTTTGTCTGGCGGCAAGGTGTATTGCCGCAGCGGGTGAGATGAGTCCGACAGGGCTATTGTCTGCAGATGTTGCACTGGTGGCGATGCAGCGCCGAATGCGAAGACCGCCAATCCAGGCAGCAAGCCCAGAACCAGCAAGGCACACAGCCGAACCGAAACCATTGAGTGCTCCTTGACGGCTTAGAAGAGGCGGAGTGTAACACCGGAAGGTGAGGCCCAGCAAATAAGCCCGGCTGGTTGAGACCGGCTGCAACGAAGGATTGTGGTTCTCATCCTCCCTGTTTTCAGGCAGTTAAATGCTATGGGAAAATATGCGCAACTGCTAGAGAAAGCAGCGAGTTATGCGGATTTTCTCTTGACATTTCCTTGTCCGAGCGTAGCATTGAAGTATCACCTCCGATCCATTTCAGGATCGAATAGGCCCGAGGCCAAGGAAATGTCACCGCTCCTTGGCAGCGGGCCCATTTAATTCTTGCGAGATTCCCACCCTGCGCCCCGGCAGATGGCAGAAAGCCCACGTACAATTGAGGGTTTAGTAATTTTGACATTTTTCTTACTTAATGAATTCAAAGCTTCTGTTTGCCTTGGGGCTCTTTTTTTGCCTGACGCCGTGGGCCTCACCGCCGCTGGCTTTACTCGCCGGTCTCATCTTCGGCGCAATCGCCACGCATCCCTATAAGGACGAATCCAGAACGCTCTCCAAAGTTTTGCTGCAGTCGGCGGTGGTCGGGCTGGGCTTTGGGATGAACCTGGATGAAGTGGTGCATGCCGGCCGCAGCGGATTCCTCTACACCGCGGTGAGTATTGCGTTTGCGATGGCTTTAGGAACACTGCTAGGCAAGTGGCTCCAAGTAAAGAACCGGCCCGCGTTCCTCATTTCCACGGGGACGGCAATTTGTGGTGGCAGCGCCATCGCGGCTGTCGGCCCAATCACGGGAGCGACCGAAGACGAGATGTCGGTTTCGCTGGGCACCATCTTCGTGTTGAACTCTGTCGCCTTGCTTACGTTTCCCACGATCGGCCTGTGGTTGAAGCTTTCGCAGACTCAGTTTGGTTTGTGGGCGGCCCTGGCGATCCACGACACCAGTTCGGTGGTGGGAGCCGCGGCCAAGTATGGCGCGGTGGCATTGGCGGTGGGAACCACGGTGAAGCTGGCGCGCGCACTCTGGATCGTACCGTTGTCCATTGGCACAGCCGCGGTCAAAGGTAGCAAGACGCGCATTCAATGGCCGTGGTTCATCTTGTTTTTTTGCCTGGCGGCGGTGGCGAACACGTATTTTCACCCCGGCGCGGTGGAGTACAAATTTCTCAGCAATGCCGGCAAGTTGATGCTGATCATCACGCTGTTCCTGATCGGCGCCAGCCTGTCGCCGGCAGCTTTGCGCAAAGTCGGTCCACGTCCGCTGATGCAAGGCGTGCTGTTGTGGATCGTGGTTGCGGTGGCGAGCCTGTTGGCGATCCGCGCCGGCTGGATTCGAATCTAGAGCAGATCTAGGATTGGTGTATCCGCCCGTAAGAGCAGTACGGCTATTTTGAGGGCGTGGCAACGTGGGTGATGCAAGCGGAACATTTGGTCGCCATCGCCCTTCGAACCGGACGTGCCAAGGACTACGCGCGAATCGTGCAATTCCTGGAACAGAACGCAGTGGACCAGGATAAACTGGAAAGGATTCTTACTCGGTATGCTCTCATTCCTAAGTGGGGACGGTTTAAGAGCAAGTTTTTGAAGGACGCGAATGAGTAAGCCGGAATTGCAGAAGAAGCTGGCCGCGCTCAGTCTTTCCGAGAAAATCAAAATTCTGGAAAAACTTCGCCGCCGCAGTCTGGCAATCGCTGCCAGCGGTTTGCGACCCAACAAAACCGATCCTCGCCCAAAGTAAAACGGCAAGGTTCGTCACCCCGCCGTTGTCCTTGAGTATTAGCTGACTGACAGCGATGGCTGACAGCTTCCTACAGCAACTCCTCGTTCCAGTTCTCCAGGAACTTCTTCACCTCGGCCATGAACTGGTCGGCCACCGCTCCGTCAATGATGCGATGGTCATAGCCAATGCTTAGGTGCATCATGGAACGGATCGCGATGGAGTCATTGCCGTCCTTGTCGGTGACCACGACCGGCTTTTTCACGATTCCGCCCACACCCATAATGGCAACCTGCGGCTGGTTGATGATGGGCATCCCGAATTTCGCGCCGAAGACGCCAGGGTTGGTGATGGTGAAGGTACCACCCTGTACCTCTTCGGGCTTCAACTTCTTGGTGCGGGCGCGCTCGCCGAGATCGCTGATGGCGCGTTGCAAGCCCACGAAGCTGCGCTCCTCCGCGTTCTTCACGACGGGCACAATGAGCCCCCAGTCGAGCGCGACGGCGATGCCAAGGTTGATGGAGGCATGATAGCGGATGTTCTCGCCCTCCACCGACGAGTTGATGATGGGCCACTTGCGAATGCCGTGCACGACCGCGCGTGCGAAGAACGGCGTGAAGGTGAGCTTGTTGCCGGTGGCCTGCTCGAACTGGGCCTTCATCTTCTCGCGCAGTTTCACGATGCGGGTCACGTCCACTTCAAAGACGCCATGCACGTGCGCGCTGGTGCGCTTGGACATCACCATGTGCTCGGCAATCTTCTTGCGCATTACCGACATGGGTACAACTTCGCCCGGAGTGACGCCGCCAACCGGCTGCAGAGGTGTGACGACTGCAGGCATCGAGGGTGCAGCAGCAGCGGGCGCGGAAACCGCAGCGGGTGGTGCGGGAGCGGCGGGCTGAGCTCCGCCCGAGCCGTGCTTGGCGATGAACGACTCTATGTCTTCCTTAGTGATGCGGCCACCCAGGCCAGTTCCCGGAACCTGTGCCAAGTCAACCCTGTTATCCTTGGCAATGCGGCGCACCAGAGGGCTGGAGCGCACGCGGTCCTGCTCACCAGCCTCGGAATCCTCCGCACCTACACCCTGCCGGATAGGTTCTACACTCGCCTTTTGCTCCGGCGCGGCTGCGGACTCCTTGCCAGGCTGTTGGCCGGAAGGCTTCTTGGGCTCCTCGCCACTTGGCGGCTGAGCCGCTTCGGTTTGAGTGGAGCGGCTGCCGTCACCTCCGGCAGGGGCTGATTGCGTGGGTGTGGCTGCCGGGGCAGATGGCTTGCTTCCTGTAGCCTCGCCTTCGGCCGCAATCGTCCCCACTACGGTGTTCACTTGGACCGTAGCACCGGCTTGAACTTTAATGTCCTGTAGCGTGCCGGAAGCTGGCGCGGGAATCTCCGCGTCAACCTTGTCGGTGGAGATTTCAAACAGGGGCTCGTCGCGTTGAACTTTTTCACCCGGCTGTTTCAACCATTTGGTGATGGTTCCTTCAAAAATCGATTCCCCCATCTGGGGCATGATCACATCTGTCGGCATGTTGTCCTTCCGCGGGATATATAGCTGGATCTGCGAGCTTGCAGCAAACGAATATTATATCGCGTAAAACCAGTACCATACGCTTCGGCGCTTTCAGCGCAATCTCAGTACCGCCCCGCCGCCGCGTCTCCCTCTAATTGAGAAGGCTAGTCAGGTTTAGGCGAACCGGAAACAAGAATCCTTCGCTCCGGGATGTCGATGGTGAGCGTTCTGCCCGACCAGAAATCAAGGCCGATGACGCAGTCGTAAATAATGTCGGAAAACCCTACCCGGGGGTGGACCAAGCTGATCTGCGGTGCTGCAGCCAGCGCGATCTGGGGCAAGTTAGTGTCGTAGCGAATCTGAGTTGCTCCGGCGACGGTGCGTCTCTCGATCTTTCGAACATCCTTACCATCTTTTTCTATCCCAAGACGCTCCATGTAACGCGTGCTCACCGTAGCAATCGGGCTGCCAGTGTCGATGTCGCATTGACCGGGCTGGCCATCAATTAGGAACTGCGCGAAAATATCCAGGGCGATCCCCCGTTGGTCATCGAATTTCACCGGTACCGATGTCTCTGTTGCACGCCGCTGCGCCAGCGATTCCGGTGTCTCAAAGATGACCGCTTTCTTGACGAAATCGAAAGTGACGGGCTGCTGACGGAAGTCGTTGAGAGAGACGATGCCGTCGAGGTGCATCTTGTCGAGCACGTCCCAACTTCCGACTAAAGCATTCTCTTTCCGTACCGGCCCCACGGATAGTTCGGGAACGATGAACAACGGAATGTCCAAGCGCTCGCCGGTCATGCGGAAGCCAGTAAATTGGCCTGCCGGCGTGCCGTGAACTTTTTCGATCAGGCTGGGAGCCAGGACGTCGAGGCCGGAGCCTGTGTCGAAGATGAGGTGAACGGAGATGTTGCCGCCAACTGCGGCAGGTAGGATGACCATTCCGTCGGAATTGGTGGTGAATGGAACGGAGACTGGCTTGGATTTCGCCAGGAGTGGTAAGGCGAGCAGCGAAAAGAGCAATACCAAAGCAATGGTTCGCATCATCGGGGGCCTTCCGGTAACAAGCGGTTCACCTGCGTTTTCAATCTGGAGGGATCGTTCCAGCTACAGTCCTGTTACGGGACGGAATTGCCAATTGTTCCAGCAGCCACATAGCACAGTAGGTGAAATGGTTTGACTCAGTTGAGCCTCTCATCTACTCTCGACCCTGTAAGCGATAAACATTTGTGCGGTCCGTACCTAGCCGCGGATTCGCATTCGAGTTTCCCACCACCTTTCAACTAGCAAATCAGTAAGATGAGCGCTATCTTCGAAAACGCAACACAGCCCTGGGTTTTACTCGCGGGGGCCATCTGGACGCCCACCCAGATTTTCTGCTTCGCGGCCTTCGTCTTCGCCGTTGCAGTCATCCTGTATGGGCTGTTCGGCTATCCGTTGCTGCTAGGATTCATCGCCAAGCACACCGACAATCCCGTTCATAAGGATGATCAGCTGCGCTCGGTGTCGTTCGTTATCGCAGTTCGCAATGGAGAAAAATTTATCGAGCGCAAGCTGCGGTCGATTTTTGCGCTGAATTATCCCCGCGAGTTGATGGAGATTCTGGTGGTCTCCGATGGATCAGACGACCGCACCGATGAAATCGCGGCCAGCTTTGCATCGGAAGGCGTGAAAGTTTTGCGCGTTCCTCATGGCGGCAAACCAGAAGCGCTGAATGTTGCCGTCCCGCAGACTTCAGGAGAAATCATCGTGCTCACCGATGTGCGCCAAACGTTGGACCGCGACTGCCTGCGCAATCTCGTCGCGAACTTCGGAGATCCTAAGGTGGGATCGGTTAGTGCCGAGTTACATGTGGTGAGCGAGCAGACACATGAGGAGTTTTACACTGATCTGTACTGGCGTTACGAACTGTGGATGCGCAAGCAGATGAGCGCCATCGACTCCAGTTTCGGCTGCACCGGCGCTTGCTATGGATTGCGCCGCCACCTATGGACACCATTTCCACCCAACCTGCTTATCGACGATGCCTACCTGCCGCTGACCGGGTTCTTTAAGGGCTACCGTGTGGTATACGAGCCCGCCGCAAAGATCTTTGATTTTCCCGCCAGTCTTGATTCGGAGTTCGAAAGAAAGCTACGTCGCCAAGCAGGCTTGTATCAACTGCTGAAGCTGATGCCGGAACTGTTTACTTCGAAGAATCGCATGCGGCTGCATTTTCTGTCGGGGAAATACGGACGGCTGGTAGTGCCTTACTGTCTAATTTTGATGGCGCTGGTGACGTTCGGTTTGCCGCCATACTGGCGGGCGGTTGCCGCCATCGGTCAGTTGGCGTTTTACGGATTGGCAGCGCTCGACGCGATTATGCCGGCCAGCTTCCCGCCGAAACGGCTGACCGCCCCGTTCCGGACATTCGTTGTCCTGATGGCCTGCGCTCTATTTGGTGTGAAGGTATTCTTCGTTCCGCCAAAGAGTTTATGGAAAGAAACCACGGTTGGCCTGACGGGAGGCTAGGGTGGTTTCCAAGGGCGAGGCAGTGTGGACGACTCCGCCTTCTCGCCGCAATAAGCATTCAGCGGTTATTTGACTCTCCGAGACGCCGTGGTCTAGCCTCAATATTCCGTACTTTGTACGGCCGTAATTTCCTGCGCTGAAAGCACTTGAGCGGTCAGGATCCAGGCCCTACTGCCCTTATTTTATGAAATTTAGACGCCAACTGCTGCCGATGATACTTGCGCTTGGCTTTTTGCGCGCAGGCCATTGCGGGCAATGGGATGCATCCGGTGCACGCCCCTAAGGCCATGGTGGCCACGCTGCAGCCTGACGCATCCGAGGTGGGCATCGCCATCATGCGGCGGGGCGGCAACGCAGTTGACTCCGCAGTTGCGGTCGGCTTCGCGCTCGCCGTGGTTCTTCCCCAGGCCGGCAACATTGGCGGAGGCGGCTTCCTGCTCTTTCGCCGCTCCGATGGCGAGGTTCACTTCCTCGACTTTCGCGAGAAAGCCCCTGCCAAGGCCACCGCCAACATGTATCTGGATCCGCAGGGCAATGTTGTACCGGGCCTGAGTATTTTCGGTTACAAAGCGATCGGAGTTCCTGGCTCGGTGGCGGGCTTAGTGTACGCGCAGAAGCACTGGGGCAAGCTGACGCTGAAGCAGGTGATGGAGCCGGCGATCCAGTTGGCCCGCGATGGCTACGTCCTCGACTATGATGCGGCCCGGTCGTTCCACGACCCCAACCTGGCGAAGTTTCCAGAGTCGCATCGCATCTTTCAACGCGACGGCGACTACTACCGGCAGGGCGATGTCTTTAAGCAGCCGGAACTGGCCAAGACGCTGGAGCGCATCGCCGAGAATCCTGACGACTTCTACCATGGTGCCATGGCGCGCGAGCTGGCAGCGGCCATCGAGAAGGGCGGCGGCCTGGTCACCGCCGAGGACCTTGCCCAGTACGAGGTGAAGGAGCGGCAGCCGATTCGCGGCACCTATCGCGGATACGAGATCATCAGCGCTCCACCACCGTCGTCCGGTGGTGTCACTCTGGTGGAGAGCCTCAACATCCTTGAAGGGTATGACCTGGGCAAAGAAGGTGAAGATTCGGCACAGAGCATTCATCTCATCGCCGAGGCTTACCAGCGGGCATTTTTCGACCGCGCTGAATTTCTCGGTGACCCGGATTTCTCGAAGATTCCGGTGGCGCAACTGCTGGACAAGCGTTACGCCAATGCCTGGCGCGAAACCATCCCGCTGCGCCGCGCCACTCCCGCAAATGAGTTGCGGCGGCCTTCCATCTTCTCGCAACTGGATAGCTATGCCAGTTCGCACCCGCAGCCGAAATCATTGCTTGAGCCTGTTCACACCACGCACTATTCGGTGGTCGATCCTGAGGGCAATGCAGTATCAGTCACGACCACGCTGAACGAGAGCTTTGGCTCGCACGTTATTGCTGAGGGCTTGGGCTTCCTGCTTAATGATGAGATGGACGACTTCGCATCCAAGCCAGGCGTGCCCAACATCTTCGGACTGATCCAGGGGCCCGCGAATGCCATCGGGCCTGGCAAGCGGCCGCTGTCTGCGATGGCACCGACCATCGTGCTCAAAGACAGCAAGCTCTTCCTGGTTCTAGGTGCTGAGGGCGGTCCTACCATCATTACCACGGTCGCGAATGTGCTGATGGGCGTGGTGGATTACGGATTGAACATTCAGCAGGCGGTGAACGCACCTCGCTTCCACGATCAGTGGCTGCCCGACGAGATCAAGCTGGAGAAGGTTGGATTCTCACCCGACACGATCCACATTCTCGAGCACATGGGACACAAGGTGTCTACTGACGCTAGTCTGGATTCTGTGCCGGGACAGCCGAAGACTTCGAAGCACGAATATTGGGGCGATGCGCAGTGCATTGAGGTCGACCCCGACACCGGCGAGCGGCTGGGCGGCAGTGACGGACGCAATAACGGAAAGGCAGTTGGGTTCTGATGCGCCGCGCTATGTCCACGTTGATCTATGCGCGGCGGGAGCGGCTGCATCCTGGCCTGCTCGACCAGATGGTCTCCGGTGGAGCGGAAGCCATCGAGATCTTCGCCGCGCGCGGACACTTCAATTACACCGACCGGCAACACGTCCGGCAGATCGCCAACTGGTTTCGCAGCACCGGCGTGGCGTTTCACTCCATGCATTCGCCCATGTACGCGGACGAAGATTGGGGACGCAGCGGCACGCCCATCAACATCGCATCGGTCGAGAAGCTGCAGCGAGTTGCCGCGACCGATGAAATAAAGCGTGCCATCGAGGTAGCTGAGCAGGCGCCATTTCAGTTTCTGGTGCAACATGTTGGCATCGGCAACGAAGAGGCCGATGAGCACAAACTCGATGCTGCGATAGGTTCCCTCGAACACCTGCACGCCTTCGCCAAACCGCTGGGCGTGCAACTACTGGTAGAGAACATCACCAATGACCTTTCGACGCCGGAGCAGCTGCTGGAACTGCTGCACGCTGGACGCTTCGACGATATCGGCGTGTGCTTCGATGTTGGCCATGCGCACATCATGTCAAGCGTGCCGCAGGCGTTTGAAGTGTTGAAAGACCGTATCCGCTCGACGCACGTGCACGACAACAAGAAGGACCGCGATTCGCACTTCTGGCCGGGCGCAGGCACGATTGATTGGACGCAGACGATGGAGCTATTGCGAACTGCGCCGCACGTGCCGCCGGTGTTGCTGGAGATCGAGGGCGTGGAAGGCGAGAAGATCGCGGAGAAGATGGCGGAGGCGTTCAGTAAGATGGACAAGGCGTCGTGAGCGGATTCTAGCCTGGCGAAAAAACCGTATTCTAAATGCGCTTGAGAACTTCAATGCATTTTGAAGGGGCGCACCTTCAGAGCCCGCCCTGAGCCTGCCGAAGGGTACGCCGTGGCAGTCCCTCGATTTGTTGTCATCACGAGCGACTTTAGTTCTCGAGGGATCTACTTGTTCCCAACGCTAGGCTAATTGCGCGCGCGATGTTTTCGCAGAACGAAGTCGCCGTGCGCTGGCCGCAAACTGAGATGTGCCGTTCCTACGGTGTCTGTGTCGTAGCTGAGGTT
Organism: uncultured Acidobacteriaceae bacterium; assembly: GCA_963772895.1. Lineage (GTDB taxonomy): Bacteria > Acidobacteriota > Terriglobia > Terriglobales > Acidobacteriaceae > Bog-257. The sequence goes on along the minus strand of CAVYZB010000008.1, from coordinate 144,201 downwards.
CGACCCAGCGATAGGACAATTCTCCTGGTTTACAAGTTACGATCACGGTTTGCGCGTGGTCCGGGTTTGCTATCGGCGCCGCAGGCGACCGAGGTTGTGGGCGATCGCCGCCATCAGCCACTCGGTGTTGATCGCCTCCAGACCGCGCCGCCACGATGAAATGATCGTCGCTCACCGCGACCTCCCCGGTGTAGCCCAACACCCAGCCCTCGCGCGTGCGCAAAAACCGGCTGTCCCCGTCGGTCGCCGAGGCTTGCCGCCGCTTTCCTTTGGGCAGCTTCGCCATCCCCTCGCCCGCCGTGGCCAACTGTTGCTCCAACCCTTCGGCTTCGGCGGCCGCCAAACTCACGCCCGCCCCCTCATCCGGCTCCGCCGCCAGCGCCCGCTGTTGAAACTGCCGCACCCGGCGCCGATCGCGCGCCCGCTGCTGCCGCGCCGCCTGCTCGGCGTCCACCATGCGATGGCGCGAGGCGTTGGCTTGCACCCGCGTGGAGTCAATCGCCACGTGCCCCAACCGTACCAATCCCGCCCCCCGCCCCATCTCGATGGTCTGCGTGAACAGATCGTTGATCGCCCGCCCCTGCCGCCGCAGAAACTCACTCAGCGTCTTGTGATCGGGACGCAACCCGCCCGCCAAATAGCGGAACGCCAGATCTTCTCCGATGCGCTGCTCCAGCCGCCGCGTGGAATGCACCCCCAAGTAATAGGCGTACAGCCACACCTTCAGCATCATCCGCGGCGGATACGCCAGCCGCCCTTCGGCCGCGTAGGCCTGCTCGAACTGACCCACCTCGAAGGCCTCCACCATGCGGTGCACGTGAAAACACAGGTGATCGTCGCCCAAAACATCCTTCACGTTCGGCGGCAGCAAGAACGCCTGATCGGGAGCATAGTCAAAGAATCGCGACATGCTTCCTTGTCGCTCATTTCTGCCTACAAAACAAGTGTCAGCTATGACACAGACACCTACGGGACTCGGTCATTTCCCACTTTACCCAGCGCTCAACCACCCCAATCCATGCAAAGGCGGCGTGGCTTGGGGACCCCCGGATCGCGCTGGGCTAAGATCTTTCGCCCCTGCGGGGCTGGATTTTGGTCGCTTAATTCCACTGCTGCAAACCGATACCAGGTCGCGACACACTCCCTGAAGGCCCGCTCTACGGGGTTACACAAAAACAAAAATGCTGTAGACAAAAAATGCGATTCGGGATGCGCATGAAAGCCGAGGGCTGCTGGCAGTAGATTTCGGGGCAACTAGGCTCGCACCTTCATCTCGCTTAAGATCTCTTCTGCTGCGGCAATTCCCTTGGTCAGCTCTTCGTCGGTGTTGTAGAAGTGAGGCGAGAAGCGAACGCCCGCCTTGGGACGATAATCCACCAGCACCTCACGTTTGAGCAGTTCAGCGCAAACTTGTTGAGCGTTGGGCATGTCAATCGACACAGTTCCTCCGCGACGCTCGGGATCGCGTGGGGTATTCACGCGCCAGCCGTGGCGGTCAGCCATTTCGATGAGCAGAGCGGTCTGGCGTTTCGACTTTTCGCGAATCTTATCGATGCCGGCTTCGGCGATGATCTTCAATCCTGGCTGCGCAACCTTCAGTGCGGGAATGTTGGGCGTTCCCTGGGTGAAGCGATAGATGGTCGGCGAATAGCGTGTTGGCCCAATCTCGAAGCCGAAGGGATTTTCGTGGCCGTTCCATCCCGTGAAGGTTGGCTCTAGCTTCTTCGCCAAGTCGGGACGCACGTAGAGGTACGCCGTACCCGCACCTCCGCACAGCCACTTCAGCACGCCGCCGGTGCAGAAGTCCACATTAAGCTGTTGCACGTCAAAGGGTAACGTGCCGGTAGACTGGAAGGAATCGAGCAACACGTAAGCGCCCACGCGATGCGCCTTTTCCACGATGGCCTCCACATCCTGGATGAAAGCGCTGCGAAAGATGACGTGCGAAATCGGGACGATAACGGTGTCCTCGTCGATCGCCGCAAGCAAGCGGTCCGTGTTGACGTGGACGCCGTCGTCGTTGCGCACCATCTCGACGCGGGCGCCACGCGAACGTTGCGCCTCCCAGAAGTACATCACCGAAGGGAAATTCAAATCCGTATATACGACCTTGTTGCGACGGCCGCTGAAATCGAGGCAGGACGCCACGGTTGCCTGGCAGGTGGTCACGTTTTGCAGACAGGCAACCGAGCCTGGCGGCGCTCCTATCAGCGCACCGACCTGGTCGCCGACCTCGGCGGCAAGCATCCACCATTCCTCTTCCCAGGCGCGAACGCCGCGCGTGTTCCACATGGCGGTGTATTGGTGTAGAGCGTCTTCGACGCCACGGGGCATTGCCCCCAGCGAATTGCTGATGAGGTAATTGGTGCGGTCAAGAATGGGGAATTGGGAGCGGAAGCGCAGAAGTTCGTCAGGCATGAAGGATATTGTAGGGGAAGACAAGAGATAGTGGGAGGCGGCGGCAATAGATCGTAGGAAGTAAACCACCACTCTAGTGCAAGTCTTTGCACCTCACTGGATTTGTTCGCATATCTTCCAGCGAGTTACAACGGAAGCATAATTGCACTACTAGGCACGATGGTGTCTCTAGGCATGCCTCATGGTTCCAGTTCGGCCATGGCATTTCCGAGGTACCCGGCAATGAGTTATCCTACCTGCTCGTTGCGCAATATCCGGCCCAACTTGAGCACAAGAAAGATCCCGAATTAGAAGTCGCGATCCGGCCTCTCGTGAGCACCACAAGCTGTTAGCAGTTCAACCTCGCTAGGCAAGGCTCTCGACCACGGAGGATACAAAAGTGGATAAGAAATCTGCATGGATGTTAAGTGTGCTGTCGGTCTCTCTCGTAATGGTTGTGCTCGTGGGAGCACCGACGGCGTTCGCCAGCCCTAATCTCCTCACCAACGGCGGCTTTGAGACCGGCGACTTCACTGGCTGGACTGAAGGCGGCAACTTCGAAGACACCTCAGTGGTGAGTGGTCCCTTTTACGTCTATCCGGGCGCTGAGGAGGGACAGTTTTACGCAGTCTTGGGCCCGGTGGGCAGCGATGGCACCCTCAGCCAGACCTTCAGCGACACAGTGGGAGCCCACTACACCTTCAGCTTCTGGTTCGCCTCAGTTGGGGACAATCCCAGTAATTTCACTGCCTTCTGGGATAGCACCGCAGTGCTTGGTCCTCTAACCAACCCCAATACCGGAGTCACCTGGACCGAGTTCTCGTTCACAGAAATAGGAACCGGCGTCGACAGCATCACGTTAAGCTTCCAAGATGACCCGGCGTACATGGCGGTCGACGGCATTGGCGTAATGCTCAACCCCACAACGACCCCGGAGCCTAGCTCTCTATTGTTGCTCGGTACTGGATTGGTGGGAGCATTCGGCGCTATTCGACGTAGGTTGAGTCGCTAATTTTTCCGCCGTTCACTTCACCGGCCGTAGCCAGCCAGCTGCGGCTTTCTTATTTTTGAGCAGAGTTCACAGAAAGAAATACTTCGAACTGGGCTTCAGCTTTTCAACGGTCTCAATTGTTTTGGAAACGCAGTCTACCAAAGACACGAATTGGCTCACTGCAGCTTGGCGAACTCGGCCTTGGCTTGTTTATAGACGGGAATGTCGGGATCGGCGTCTCTCCAAAGGGTCAAGAAGTCCTGATATGCGGCACGGGCTTTGACCGTGTTACCCCCTATCGCATGCGCGCGGGCCAAGCCGAGACGCGCCAGCGCGCCCCAGGGAAAGTTTACGACTACTCCCCGGTGGTCGATGAACTTCTGAAATTCCGCCGCGGCTGAATTTCCGTCGTGCAGCATGAGATAGGCTTCTCCCCGGATGTAGATTGGAAGTAGGTTACCTTGGTCCCCCAGTTCTACTGCGCTAGCTACCTTGAGTAGTTGGACAGCTCGGTTGGGGTCGTTGCGTTGCAAGGCGATAGCTGCTCTGATCGTAGGCAGCCGATATTCCTGGAGCAGCGTGCCCACCGGGAATGTCTTGTCGAGTTCGGCAGCCAGCTTCTCCGCCGTTGATGTATCGCCTGCCCGTGCCAGAGCCAGTGCGGCCATCGCCTGCACATCGCGGTTCGAAGCCAGCTTTAATGCGGAATGGGCATCGGCTAGAGCTTGCTGCCGATTTCCCGACTCCACCTCGCGCAACGCTGCCAACACTTGATACGTTGCCGCAGCCTCTTTGTCGTCATTGTGTTGGGCTGAGTCCATCGCCCGGCGGGTCAGCTCGTTCGCGTCTTTCAACCTCCCGTACCAGGCTTCTGTGTCGGCTTGCGCGGCCAGCAGCAGGTCTTCCAGGCCCGGCTTCCCAACGGCTGCTGCTGCCGCCTCCGCCATCTGCCCCGTGTCTCCCCTCATAAAAGCCAGCAGGTAGCGGTTTAACAACAGAATCTCACTCTCCACCCTGCGCTTTTCCGCCTGTTTGTACGTTGTCTCCGCCTCGTCCAGACGGTTGAGGCTAATGTAGGTGGCGATGAGGTTGGCATAGTTGTTCTTATTACTCGGTTCCACCTGCACTGCTTGGCGGAGTTCCTCTAATGCCTTCTCCCAGTTTCCAAGTTTGCAGTTAATAAACACCAGTCTCGAGTAGGGCTCAGAATCTCTCGGGTAGGTCTGCGTCCACAGTTCATATACTTGCGCTGCTTTCCCTAGCTCTCCCGTTGTGGTCAGGTAGTAGATCCCCTCGATCGAGAAGCGCTCCCGCTCGCTCACCCTTTCACGCAGATCGTAGGCCTTGCGTGCATTCTCCGCCGCCCGCCCGGCTTCATTGAGATTGGTATAGGCGACCGCCATGCCGGCATAGGCCAATGCAAAATTCGGATCGAGATCCACTGCTCGTTTAAGAAGGGGTAGAGCGGCTGTGTCCCCTTTCGAAAAGTGCGTCTTCCATCCCAGGCTGTAGGCTTTCAACGCCTCCAGCGATGGCGTGGTCGCTTCTTCCAGTGGAGTGTTGAACTTCTCTACCGAGGGTTGCGACTCGCCGAGCTTGCCGCGCAACTTAGCCGCCGCAACATCCAAAGCCTTAAGCACAGATTCCTTACCCGCAGCCTGTTCCAGCGTTTCGGCCAGCACGTCTCCCGTGTCGCAGTTCACCGCCCTCAGACCAATTACATATTGGCTGCCCAGGGCCGCAATTGCACCGGTTAGCATGGCCTTGCTGCCGGTGCGCTGGCAGACCTCGCGCGCAAGCTCCGGCGTCAACCGGTCACCGGCAGCACGCCCCATCAGCTTCAATGTTCCGTTCACCTTGCGCTCGGAAACCAGATCGAGAAAGGGTGATTGCTCAAGCTGAACCGAGAGCGCCTGCTTCAACGTGTCATCGAAAACGGGATCGCCCGTGGTGTTGACGAAGTCGGCGAGAACGATCGTGTCCTTCTCGGTCAGCGTGCGCGCCTTTCGCGAGCGCCAATAGAAACCACCGGCGAGCAGGGCGACGACGACAAGGGCGACCGTCGCCAGAATCGTCCACCGGTTCAACCCGGGGCGCTCTTGCCGATGCCTGACCTTCTCCAGACCGGAGCGGACCTCCGCAGCTTTCTGATAGCGTTGGTTGCGGTCCTTCTGCAGGCACTTCTGTATGACGTCTTGCAAGTCCGCAGGCAGTTCCGGATTCACCGCCGCGGGAGGCGCCGGCACACTCTTCACGATGGCATCCTGCAACGCCGCGGAACTGTCCCCCGTGAATGCCCGTTTGCCGGTCGCCATCTCATACAGAACCAAGCCAAAGGAAAACAGATCGGTGCGCGCGTCCAACGGCTGCCCTTTGACTTGTTCCGGCGACATGTATGCCGCAGTACCAGCAGCTCTAGCGGGACGATGGTCCAACGCACCCTTGCCGCCGAGTTCGGCAGGTCTTGCTTGCACTCCGCTGGGCACCAGGGGCAGCTTTGCCAATCCGAAATCCACAATCTTGGCAACGCCCTTGTTAGTGATGAAGATGTTCGCTGGTTTGATATCACGGTGAACGATGCCTTGTTCGTGCGCCGCCTCCAGCCCACTGGCAATTTGGATTGCGATATCCAGCAACCGGTCGAGCGAGACTTGCGCTCCCGAAGTATCCTTCAGCGCCCCAGAGGCCAGGCAGTCCCGCAAGGTCTGTCCTTGCAGTAACTGCATTACGATGAAGGGCCGGCCTTCGTGCTCTCCGAACTCGTAGATGGAACAAATGTTGGGATGATCCAAAGATGAAGCGGCGCGCGCCTCGCGCTCGAACCGCTCCAGCGCTCGCGGATCGTTGCTGACGTCTTCAGGCAGAAACTTCAGCGCCACGGCACGGCCTAGCTTCAAGTCCTCGGCCTTGTACACCACTCCCATGCCGCCGCCGCCCACCACCTCGAGCACGCGATAGTGCGAAACCGTCCTGCCGGTGAGACCGGCGGGCTCAAGCTGCAGCTCCACCCCGGTCCCATCGTGGCTGCTCGACACTAGCTCGGTCCCCGAGGTATCGCCGGCAGTAGAATCCAGACGCACCACCGGCACCATCAGCCGGTAACCGCGGCGGGCGACGGTCTCAATGTATTTTGGGTTGTCGGCGGAGTCGCCGAGAGCGACACGCAGCTTCTTTATGGCCGCGTTGATGCTGTGGTCGAATTCCACCACCGTGTCGTTGGGCCAAAGCTGCTTCTGGATTTCCTCGCGAGTGGTTATGCCGCCGGCGTTTTCCAGCAGGATTCGCAGGATTTGGAGTGGCTGTTCCTGCAGCACAAGTCTCTGGCCGGACTTTTGCAGTTCACCTGACTTCAGATCGAGTTCAAAGACGCCGAATCGAAGGCGAAGTGGCAGTGTGTTTTTCATCGAGCCAGATCGGTTGTTGGCGAAGTGTACACCGCAATAGCCCTACTTCCAAGAAAAGTTTGTGGTTGTCACCCCAAGTTCAATTGTTTCCAGCCACGAAATCTATGCCGCAGCTTGAGCTAAGCAGTTCTGGAATGAGTCACTTATCAAGATCACCGCTAGATCACCCTTAGATCACCCACAAATCACCGCTGGTGCATTGTCTCGGCGGCCCAACTGACGCACACTCGGCACGAATTTGAACCGGATTAACGAATTCGGTTCCGGGCGGTGAGCGATTTTGGCCGCAGAGCAACCGGCGACGACCTCAGCTCAGATCGTCGCCACCAGCTAAAGACCACAAGGAGGTCACCATGAAAACGCAAGCGGTACGTACCAACGAAGTTACCCTGCGGCCTCTCTTTGAACGGCCTGCAAGCGAAACCACTCACAACCTAACCGGCTCCGCATCGGGTTCGACGAGCGTCGCAATCCATCACAACAAGGAGATCGCCGTGAACAAAGGCAAGAAGACGATGGTGCTCGGTACTCTGCGCAGATCGACCATCCTCGGGTTTGCGCTGCTAGCTTTTCTAGCGCTTGCCCTTTCTGCGCAAGCGGGAAATCTGGTAACCAACGGCGAATTTTCTCTGTTCACAGTGGGCGGCAGGAACGAGGTCCTTGCCAACTATAGTGGCAGTCCCCTCGCGGTTCTTCAGGATTGGAACAACACCCGCGTATTCACCGCAGCCTATGGCCCGAATGCATCCGAGTTGATCGGAGCGTCAGGCTACAGCAGCAACTTATACCTCTGGGGTCCCAAGAATGGCTCCCCTAACGGCTTTACCGACATGAGCCCCAACCAGATGAACGACCCAGGTGCCAACTTTCTGGCTTCCGATAGCGACCCTAATTTTGGCAGCGGGACGATTTCCCAGACGATCAGCTCAGGACTTGTTTCGGGACAACACTATGTGCTGTCTTATTACTGGGCCGCGGCCCAGTATACAGACGAGACCGGGCCCACCGAGAGCGGATGGACGGTCAAGCTGGGGACTCAAACGCTGGTCGACGGCACCATCGGAACCGGCCTGTATGCGTCGATCCCGAGCCGAGGCTTTAGTGGCTGGATGCTCGAGTCGGTTGATTTCACCTATAACGGCTCTGGCGATGTCCTCTCGTTCCTCGCGACCGGCAGCCCCTCTGGTCTCCCGCCTGTAGCCCTCCTTGATAGCGTGTCGCTCGTCAGTGCCAGCCCCACACCGGAGCCAGCCTCGCTGGCTCTGTTGGGAACGGGAGTTATAGGTCTAGGCGGAATCGTGCGACGACGCTTGCTCCGCTGAACCGCGAAGGCTTCTCGAATCTATTCGGCGAGGAGCAGCTTCGCCGTGAAGTTGCTCCCACCTTCAACCACCACCGCCACACCTAATGACCACAAGGAGGTCACCATGAAAACGCAAACTGTTAGCAACATCGTCGGGGCACTGAAGCCGTTCCTGATGCGGGGTACAAAGTCCAGCACCACGCAGACAACACTCTCTACCTCAACGATGGCCGATGCCACGAGCTATGGCCTGAAGGACGCGGCCGTGACTAAGAACGACAATAAGATGGCAGTCTGTGCCTTGCGCAGGTCAGCCCTGCTCGGCTTTGCGACCCTGGCTTTTCTAGCCCTCGCCCTTTCTGCGCAGGCGGGAAATCTAGTAACCAACGGTGGCTTCGAGACGACAACCAACGGCCCCTGCCAATTCGATTACTGCACGACGGCCCCGCCTTGGTCGTCGAGCGGTTATAACTTCATCTTCGGCTACGGCACCGCGGACACAACGGGTTCGAATGGCCAAGACGGCAACCTTAGACTGTGGGGGCCGAACGATGGTTCCAACAACGGAATGCCAGCGGGCAGCCCGGACGGGGGCAACTTCGTAGCGGCCGATGGTTCTTACGGCGTCGCGCCGATCCAGCAGACAATCCCCGGCCTGACCGCTGGCGATAAATATACGGTCGGCTTCTGGTGGGCGGGGGCACAAAATTACGGTTTTACCAGCCCCACGACCGAGCAATGGCAGGTCGGCCTGGGGGGCCAAACCCAGGACACTGTCGTGCTGCAGAATCCCAGTCACGGCTTCACCGGCTGGAGGTATCAGTCGTTTACCTTTACCGCTGATAACAGCAGCGACGTGCTCTCTTTCCTGGCCGTTGGCACCCCGGCCGGAGAGCCGCCCTTTGTTCTTCTGGACGGTGTGACCATGTATGCCGCAACCCCTGAACCAGGAACCTTGGCACTGATGATCGGTGGTTTGGGGGGGCTAGGGGCCCTCAGATACAAAAGGTGGTTTAAGCGCTAGTCGGAATCTGGGCGGAACAATATCCGGCCGAGATAAAGGTAGTGCCGCATAAACGACACTACCTTGTCACCATTCATTTTTCTTTGGCTTTCTGATTCGAGGTCTATCATGCAAACTTTCTCGCAATTGCAACAGCATTTTTCTTCCTTGGTAGTAGATGTTGTCCGGCTGACCGTCTGGTTATTGCTGCTCATGATTGTCTTCGTACCGCTGGAGAGAATGTTTGCGGTGCACCCACACAAGCTCTTTCGCAAATCGTTGGCTACGGATCTGGCCTATTACTTTTTGAGCAGCCTCTTGCCCAAGATGCTCCTGGTCATGCCCATGGCGCTGATCGCCTGGGGACTGCACTACGTTGTACCAGGCGGCCTGCACTCACGGGTAGCGGGGTTGCCGCTGTGGGCGCGCTTTGCCGCAGCCTTGGTGGTTGGCGAGGTCGGCTTCTATTGGGGGCACCGCTGGGCGCATCAGATTCCCCTGCTCTGGCGATTTCATGCCATCCATCACAGTGCCGAGGAGATTGACTGGCTGGTCAATACTCGTGCCCATCCCTTCGACATCGTTTTCGTCCGCCTGTGCGGCTTTGTTCCCATGTACGCGCTGGGTCTGGCCCAGCCCATGATGGGAAAAACGGTGGATGTTGTGCCCGTGCTGATCATGCTGGTTGCTACCCTGTGGGGCTTCTTCATCCATGCCAATCTACGCTGGCGTTTCGGCCCGCTGGAGTGGCTGATAGCCACCCCCGGTTTCCATCATTGGCACCATACCAACGACGAACACATCAACAAAAACTATGCTTCGATGCTGCCTTGGATGGACAAGCTTTTTGGTACCTGGTACATGCCAAAGCAATGGCCGACGAAGTACGGAATTGACGCGCCCACGGCGTCAAGTTTGGCGGGACAACTCCTGCAACCACTGCTGCCTGAGGAGAAAGCCGACGTTTCCAGCACGTCTTTCGGCTCGGCCGCCGCGATAAACCGCCGGCTTCTGTGAACCGCCTCCTGGGGTGGCTCTTTTTCATGCGGAGGGCCACCTTTGGAGGTACAACTGCCGATTCCCTCGGAGTCTTTTCAAATTACCCGCCTGGACCATCCGACCATTAAGGCCCGCACGAACGCACTGCAAGCGCCTTGGAATCAGCCCGTTATCCAGTTCACCCACAGATCACCGTTAGATCACCCACAAATCACCGCTGGTGCATTGTCTCGGCAGCCCAACTGACGCACACTCGGCACGAATTTGAACCGGACTTCCGATTCGGTTCCCCGGCGCGGTGAGCGATTGGACCGCAGAGCAACCGGGCGACGACCTTAGCTCAGACCGTCGCCACCACCTAACGACCACAAGGAGGTCACCATGAAAACGCAAACTACTCACAACGTGACGACTCTGAGGCCAGCCAAAGTTGGGACATCCAAGCGGTCTCTGGAATCGCAAAATCGATATACCAGACTAGGAGATGCCATGAATACACATGCCGCCACACAGCAAGTTCGAAACGTGGCAAGTCTTGCAACAAAGTTCCGAAATGTGGTCTTTCTCGCAGCACTCATGGTAGCGTTCGCGAGCGTTGCGTCGGCCGACATTGTGCACGATTTGACCATATCCCTAGCTTTCGACCCCTGCGACGCTTGTGGAGGGGATTCTGGAGCTGGCGGAAGTCCAGCCACAGGTGGCGCGGACTTCAATCCCGAGGGCTATCCATGGACCTTTAGCTTTATAACTGGCAACGCAACCGCGTGGCAACAAATCGGCGAGTTCTACTCAGCATCTTTCAACAGCGGAGAGATTCAGATCAATGGGCCGTTCGGGCTGGTTTTCACGGGAACGGTGACAGGTGGCTCTTCGTTTTCGTCGGACATCATAGATCAAGCATCGGTGAACTTCGCAGGCACTTGGAGCAACGGATTGTACGGGTACGGGGATGCTCTGGTGGGCGAGTGTGTCCATTGTAGAGGACCGTTCGTCGATTTCTCGGTTACGACAGTACCTGAACCAGCTAGCTTGGCCCTGTTTGGTCCCGGCATCCTCGGCCTCGCCGGCGTGCTTCGCCGAAGACTAATGGGATAGCTCGGCGCAACCACTAAACCTATTGAGCGGCTCTTCGGAGCGGCTTTGCTGTTTCAGGGGACCGGATGCTAACAGCCTGCCGAACCTGCAGGTTGCATGGCCACCGAACTCGCCAGCGCTAAAACGCCAAAGTTTACTAAGCCGTCGGACTGCACGCGCACCAAAGGCATCTTGTATTGACTAAGTTACCCAAAATCACCCACAGATCACCGTTAGATCACCCACAAATCACCGCTGGTGCATTGTCTTCGCGAGCCGATTAACGCACACTCGGCACGAATTTGGAACCGGATTAGCGAATCCGGTTCCCGGCGGTGAGCGATTTAGACCGCAGTACAAGCGGCGACGATCCCAGCTCGGACCGTCGCCACAACCCAACGACCACAAGGAGGTCACCATGAAAACGCAAACGACTCACACCGTCACGACTCTGAGGCCAACTGAAGTTGGGACATCCGTGCGGTCTCTGGGATCGCAAAATCGAGATACCAGACTAAGAGATGCCATGAATACACATGCCGCCACGCAGCAAGTTCGAAACGTGGCAACTCTTGCAACCAAATTCCGAAATGCAGTCTTGCTCGGGACACTCATGGTCGCGCTCGCGAGCGTCGCCTCGGCCGACCTTGTGCACGATTTGACCATATCTCTGTTTAATCCCGAGTGCATACAGAGCCTTTGTGAGATGGCTTCTGGACTCGGCGGTGGTCCAGCACAGGGTGCGGCGGACTTCACTGACCTGGGGTATCCATATTGGAGCTTTAGCTTTGATACTGGCGCCGCAAGCTGGTGGGAGGACATCGACGGGACCTATTTGGCGGGATTCAATAGCGGGAGCATTGGTATCACGGGGCCGTACGGGCTGACTTTCAATGGGACCGTGACCCAAGGCAGCGTCGAATACAGTCTCGCGTATGAATCTGCAGAAGTGGCCTTCTCCGGAACTTGGAGCAATGGGTTGTACGGGTCTGGGAGCGCGGAAGTGTTCATTTCGGCGAGTGAGGGTGCGTCCAGCAACTTCGACATCACGACAGCTCCTGAACCAGCTAGCTTGGCCCTGTTCGGTTCCGGCGTCCTCGGCCTCGCCGGCGTGCTTCGCCGAAGATTAATGGGATAGTTCGATGCAACCACTAAACCTATTGAGCCGCTCTTCGGAGCGGCTTTGCTGTTTCAACAGGACCGGATGCTAGCAGCGCCGAACTTGCAGGTGCATCGCCGTCGAACTCGCCAGTGCTAAACGCCAAAGTTTACTAAGCCGTCGGACTGCACGCGCACAAAAGCATCTTGTATTGAGCAAGTTACCCAAAATCACCCATAGATCACCGCTAGATCACCCATAAATCACCGCTGGTGCATTGTCTCTGCGGGCCAACTAACGCACACTCGGCACGAATTTGAACCGGTTAGAGGATTCGGTTCCCGGGCGGTGAGCGATTTAGACCGCAGAGCAACCGGCGACGACCTCAGCTCAGCTCGTCGCCACAACCTAATGACCACAAGGAGGTCACCATGAAAACGCAAGCGATCGAACACCAAGCGACAGCAGGAGATATTCCGAAGTTGAAGGCTAACCTGGCAACCGTCCGATCAAAGGGAACAGGCTCCAGCAAAGGCACCAGACTGTTCGCTTTCGCCGCGCTGGCGCTGGTCGGACTGTTGCTCGCGCAAACGCCGCGGGCGAATGCCCAGAACAATCTGGGGCCGCCGTACGGTGCGGTTCTCGATGTTGCCGGACAGCAGCTGCCTAGTTCGTGGCAGCAATACTCGACAACCTTCACCCTGGCGAACGCGGAGAGTACGCTCACTTTCCTGCTCCGCAACGACCCTGCCTATACAGCACTGAATGACGTAAGCCTCCAAAACAGCCAAGGAGTCGAAATGCTCCAGGATGGAAACTTCGAGGGTGGCGGCTACGATCACTGGACTCCCGTGAACCAGTATGGCGCCTTGGATTCCGGCGTCTTCAGCACGGGTTGTGACGGGGTAACCGGCGGAGGCGTCGTGTGGTGCGATGGATCTGTCCAAGCGTACGACGCCATCTCCCAAGGAGGCCTCAACCTGCAGCCCGGTCACTACACGCTTTCGTTCTGGCTCGATACCAGCAACGGCTGTGGTACCTGCGATTTTCGAGACCTCAGCAACAACGGCCAGTCGGGTACTGGGGGCAACGGCATCGATGTCCTTGCCTACGTGGGCAGTGGCCCTCCTGCACCAGCACCAGAACCTTCTTCGCTGGCGCTGTTAGGAAGTGGCATCGTCGGCTTGTTCGGCATGTTGCGCCGCAAGCTAAACCGGTAACGCAGTTACTAGCGGCCGCTCCACCGAGCGGCCTCATAACTTTCAGAGACGCTGCAAGACAGCAAAAGGAGAAGGTCACCATGAAAACGGAAGATGTGCGAATGACTGAGATCGCTATCAATCCTTACCTGACGCTAATTCTGTTCTCGGTGCCACCCAGCGCCAGAACTGCGAATGCAACTCCACGTAATCTCGGCGGCGACGCCCGGTTGGATTGCCGCGCTGCCTGCGACGCAGGTTGGCATGGCTCAAGGCCGCAGATTGTCTTTGCCGAAACCAGGAGCAGTTGAGCAGACAGGATGCGCCCCTGAGAAGTCATGGATGTGGGAATCGTTCCCAAACTATGCGAACGCAACTGTTCGTATAGCCCAACCCGGTGCCGTTCGACTTCGACCGTCGCCACAACCTATGACCACAAGGAGGTCACCATGAAAACGAATACACAGTTTGGTATAGAGAGCAGTAATCGCAGAAGCAACTCAAAACGCCGTCTGTTGTTGCTGATCCAAGCCGTCCTTGTGACGGTGGCTTCTGTGGCGCAAGCCGGAACCATCAACTACACGCAAGATCCTAACGTCCAGGACTTCACAGCCACCGTACAACAATATGCCACGTTCATTACGGGTAGTGGGAGCCCGTATACCCCAACCTCAGCTGACTTGGAGAGTAGTACCCCCAATGTTATTGTCGGCCATCTCGCTCCGGTCATCGTGGATTTCGGCGCTGGAAATCAGGTCTCGAAGATTCTTGTGTTCAACTACATTGACCACATTGGATACGCTTGGGATGCTTACCAGCCATTCGCCATCTACGGCAGCAACGACGATGTGAACTTTACGCAGCTGTCTGATGCGCTCACCGCGAGTCCGGCGGACTTCCCTGGCGTGGATCAACATTTCAAGTTGGACTCCTGGACAGGCACGCCGCCAACCCTGGTGAATAACACCGTTTCGGGCAATAACCTGGGCTATGAGACCTATTTCGACTTCAGTTCGTCGGGATCGTTTCGTTACTACGAGTTCCTGTATAGCACGTTGACGCAGGAAAACATCGGCGAAGGTGAATGGGAAGAGGAACTTGCCGGCGTAGCCGCGGCAACCCCAGCCCCGACCCCGGAGCCGGCCTCGCTGGCTCTGTTGGGAACGGGAGTTATAGGTCTAGGCGGAATCGTGCGACGACGCTTTCTCCGCTGAACTGCGAAGCCTTCTCGAAACTATTCGGCGAGGAGCAGCCTGGCGGTGAAGTTGCTCCCACCTTCAATCACCACCGCCACAACCTAATGACCACAAGGAGGTCACCATGAAAACGCAACTTCGTATCGCTTCACTGTCACTGCTCACAATTCTGTGTCTTGCTTTGACCGCCTCCGCTCAAATCTATAGCGAAGGTCCGATTGATGGCAACGACAATGCGTTCTTTGTCACCGGCCCCAACAACCCGAATTCTCTGGGGTCGCTTCAAGACATTTCGAACGGGTTTGTAGCACAAACTAACGGCAGCACCGCCGACCTCGAATGGGGTGAGTGGATACTCCACGGGTTCACGCCCTCGAGTTTCAGCTATGAACTAGGCACCTCAGCATTCACCTGCGACAACAGCTTGGGCGTTTGCGGCGGAACCATTGCGCAAACCACCGGAACTGGTGGTAACAGTACTCTCCTTTCCACCAACGGGTTCGGTTACGACGTTTACAACGTGCATGTTCCTATTGGCGCCTTTAACGTGACAGCCGGCAGCACGTACTGGCTCACTATAAGTAATGCCATGGATACCGCTGGGAATAACTCGTCGGAAGCGTGGGACATACCGAACACGGGTCTCGGCGGTCCTGCGACTTGCGACTACCGGCAGTTCTCTCCTCCTTCCCAGGGAGGTTGCGGGCTCGGCGGGGAATCCTTCACGCTCAGCGGCGGCACCACGACTCCTGAGCCCAGCAGTATGATCCTCTTTGGCTCGGGCATCCTGGGTGTCGCGGGAATACTGCGCCGAAGGCTAATGGGATAGTTTGGCGCAACAACTGGACCTATGGAGCCGCTCTTCGGGGCGGCTTTTGTTTATGACGGGCTCCGCCAAAGCAAATCATTCGATTACGGAAACTGCGCCCGTTTGGAATGAGTCGATTACCGAGATCACCGATAGATCACCGTTAGATCACCCACAAATCACCGCTGGTGCATTGTCTCCGCAAGCCAACTAACGCACACTCGGCGCAATTTTGAACCGGGTTAGCGAATTCGGTTCCCACGCGGTGAGCGATTAGACCGCAGCGCAACCGGCGACGATCTCCGCTCAGATCGTCGCCATAGCCTAACGACCACAAGGAGGTCACCATGAAAACGCGATTTCGCATCGCTCGCCTCTCACTTCTCACAATCCTGTGGCTTGCCTTGACTGTTTCGGCCTTCGCAGGATCTACGATCTTTAGCGAGGGTCCGATTGATGGTTTTGACAATGCGTTGTTTATCACCGGCCCGCTGAACCCAAATTTTGAAGGGGTTTTCCAAGACATTTCGAACGGCTTCGTTGCGACGAGCTCCGCAACCCCCACCACCCTCGAGTACGGTTTGTGGCTAGGACTCGGGGAATTCCCGACGACTATCAGCTATGAGATAGGCACCACAGCGTTCGGCACTCAGCTTGGCAGCGGAACGGTTGCTCTAAGTCCCTTAAACTACGTTCCAGGGCCGGGAAACACATGGGACGTTACAATCCCAGTTACCTCCCTAGCCATGACAGCAGGGCACAGGTACTGGATCTCTCTGAGTAATGCCAACGACACCGCGTGACTCGGGGACGAGTGCGTGGGACATACCGAACGGCGGTCTCGGCGGACCCGCGATTTGCGACTTCAGGGACAACGGCGGCGCTGTTCTAGCAGGTGTCAAAGGTAACTGTGGGGTCGGGGGGGAGTCCTTCACGCTCACCGGCAGCGTGGCCAACACTCCTCAGTCCACTCCTGAGCCCAGCAGTATCATGCTGTTCGGTTCTGGCATCCTCGGTCTTGCGGGCGTGTTACGCCGGAGGTTAATGGGATAGTTTGGCGCAACAACTGGACCTGTTGAGCCGCTCTTCCCGGGCGGCTCTTTTTCATAAACGACTCGCTCTTCAGCTCAATCGCGCTCCCGCATTTGCATGCTCGACACTTTAGGTTGCTGCGAGCTTTCCTGATGCTGCTTCTGCCAATCCGCTTCGCTGATGACCTCAATAGGCTCCAGTTTCTTCTGTTCGCAGCGCGCTGTTGATGGCTGGGCAGTTGAGCTTACGAGCTCAGTCTGGAACTTCTTGATCACGTCTTCCAACTCGCGGCCCAATACTTCCGTGCGATCAGTCTGCGCTGCGGTCGGAGGCCCGTTGTAAGTATTCACGTCGCCATAAACTGTGGTTACGAACTCGCGCAGCCGCTCCTCGCCGGTGATAGCGCCACCTTCCTTGGTCGCGACAATCTCTGACCGGATCTTGTCCGCCGAAGCGGCCAACGCGGTGAGGCGCTGGCGCAAAGGATCGTTGGCCGGCAACTTGCTGGCCCGTTCAGTCGCCGCGTCACGGACCCCGATAATCGAATCGACTGCCCAGCTCATGTGATCCAGCATGTTGTACAGCTTCATCGTCAGATCGAATTGGGCCTGCCGTTCCGCCATCGTGTACTTGGTGCGCGGATCTTCGACAACCTTCAGCTCGGTGGTGTACACCTCATCGCCCTTGGTCATTTTTATGGTGTACGTACCCGGAACAACCAGCGGTCCCTGGAGGGCGCCAAATGCTGCAGAAGCCGCGGGAGGTATGGTGGGAGCCTTCAACCGCATCGACCATGTGGCGCGGTTCAGACCCTTGTGCTTGGTGCCGCTGATGGTATCGAGCAGCTTGCCCTGCTGATCGAACACTTCGATCTTCATGTCGCCATAAATGTGGCGGCTTCGCTGGTAATAGGTGATCAGCGCGTCCGTCGGACGGCTGGGACCGATGAAGGTCTCGTCGCCCTCCGGCCATGAAGCGTTAGCGTCGATGTATTGCGTTGCCGGCCGACTGGTGATAAAGGCCGCGGTCTTCGGCATCAGGTCGGGAGTCAAGGCGCGCAACGGAGCAATGTCGTCGATGATCCAGATGCCGCGGCCATGGGTCGCCAGCACCAGATCCGATTCGCGCGGCTGCACCACGATGTCGTCCACCGCTACCGCTGGGAAATCGCTCCCTTTATACTGTGCCCACTTGTTGCCGCCGTCGACCGAGATCCACAGACCAAACTCGGTGCCGAGAAACAGGATGTTCGGACTGACGGTGTCTTCGGTGATGACGTGCGCATACCCGCGCACTCCGTTGTCCTGCACCGGCAAAGATGTCCAGGTCTTGCCGTAGTCGGTGGTCTTGTAAACGTAAGGCTGCATGTCGCCGAAGGTGTGGCGATCGAAAGTAACGTAGGCGGTGCCTTCGTCGAAGCGGCTGGCCGCGACCGTCGACACCCAGGAGTACTTCGCAATCCCAACGTTGCCGACAACGTTTGTCCAGCTCTTTCCGCCATCGCGTGTGATCTGCAAGTTTCCGTCGTCGGTGCCAACCCAGATGATCTGCCCATTCTTCGGCGACTCGCTAATGGAGTAGATGGTGGTGTGCATTTCGGCGGCGGAATTATCAACCGTGACCCCTCCCGACTCTTCCTGCTTCTGCTTTTCAGGATCGTTGGTCGTCAGATCGGGCGAAATACGCTGCCAAGTTTGTCCATGATCGCGCGAACGGAACAGGAACTGCGCACCGATGTAGATCGTGCCCTTTTCGTTGGGACTCATGGCGATGGGCGCGTTCCAGTTGAAGCGCAGTTTCTTCTCGCCATATTCAGCATAGGGCGTGATGGAGCGGGTTTCATGCGTGTAGCGATTCACCCGGCCGATGGTGCCGCCCTGGTATTCGGCATAGATGTAGGCAGGATTGGCTGGGTCTTCGAACATCCAGAAGCCGTCGCCGTTGTACATATTTTCCCAGCGCGAGTTGCTGATGCCGCCGGGATAGGATGAATCGCCCACCCACGAGCTGTTGTCCTGCAGGCCGCCATAGACGTGATAGGGGTCGGCGTTGTCTACGCTGACGTGATAGAACTGCGAGACGGGCAGGTTCAACTGGTGCTTCCAGCGCGTGCCGCCATCCTCACTGCGCCACAAGCCACCGTCATCGCCGGCATACACGATTTTCGGATTCGCTGGATCGATCCAAACCGTGTGAAAGTCGCCGTGCGCCGCGCTGGAGACCGGACTGAAGCTGCGACCGCCATTTACGCTGAGCAAGAGAATGAGATCGGGCTTGAAAATCTTGTTCTCATCCTTGGGATCGACGATGAGATTTCCGAAATAAAACGGCCGCCACACCATGAACTGGCTGGCATCCATCCTGGCCCACGTTTTGCCGCCATCATCGGAACGGAACAGTGCGCTGTTCGCCGATTCGATATTGGCATACACGACCTGCGGCTTGCGATGGCGCTACCGCCAGCGCGATGCGGCCGTAAGGTTTCGCGGGAAGGCCCTTGCTGTTGGCGTCCGTGAGTTCCGTCCAGTGCTCGCCGCCGTCGGTGGATTTGTAAAGTCCGCTGCCGGGACCGCCGGAGCGGAAGGTCCAACCCTGGCGGCGAACATCCCACAACGAGGCATAGATCGTATTCGGTTCCAGCGGGCTCATCGACATCATGCCGCAACCTGTCGATGCATTGCTGCCCGCTAATACTTTGCGCCAGGTCTTTCCGCCATCGCTGGTCTTGTAAACGCCGCGCTCGGTATTGTCATTCCAAAGATGGCCGATGGCGCACGCGTAAACGGTATTGGAATCCTTCGGGTCCACCAGAATTTTGGCGATGTGCTCAGAATCCTTCAGCCCGACATTCGTCCAGTCCTCGCCGCCGTCTGTCGATTTGTAAATGCCATCGCCTACCGAGACGCTGTTGCGCGTCCATGCCTCGCCGGTTCCCACCCACACAATTTTTGGATTGGAAGGATCGATGGCAACAGCCCCGATCGACTGCACGTCCGGCTTGTCGAAGACGGACTTGAAGGTGGTGCCGCCGTTGATCGACTTCCATACACCGCCGCTCGCCGCGCCGACGAAGACCGTCAGCTGTCCCTTGTCGTTGATTGCATCCACAGCGGCGATGCGTCCGCTCATCGTGGCGGACCCGATATTGCGGGCCGACAGACCGGAGATGGTGGAAGAATCAAACTTCACGGGAGTTTGCGGAGCTTGTGCCACAGTCGTGGCCGCCGACAGCAACAAGAGTGCGCAAGACAAGCAGATGATTAGGACAGCTTTGTTAACACCGGAAGCAGCAATCATTTCGCTCAAATCCTCTTCATGGGAGATCTCGTGGACCAAGCACATCCCTCGCCGACTAAAGTCGGCTCCTGATGACAAAAATAAACGGCTTCTACGGCGCACCTGAAGGTGCGCCCATTCAAAACACCTGCGCAAACCGACTTTTCAGCAGCCTCTGAAGCCGTGCCCCTTCAAGACGCGAAAACCTCACGGATATCGCAATCTAGCTGTAGCTTTATTTCTTCGTAGCCGGCATTTTGAATTCTGAATCGTCGATCGGAACGTTGACCTCGATTTTTTCGACGGTGATAACCGCGTGCTGGCTGGGATCGTTCTTCGCACTCGTCTCAATAGAGTATGGATAGTAAACGCCCGCCACCTGTTTGTACGACCCCAAAGCCTCTTCGCTTTCGCGCACCGAACCGCGAATGAATTGCTGCTTTTCCAGTTTGATTTCCAGGTAGGTGTCGGGATCGAGGTAGTAGTAAATGATGTCCCCGTTTTTGAGGGTGACTTTGAGCTTGTAGACATCGTCACCATCAACCGTGTCGTGACCTAGGTATTCCACTTTGTTGCCCTTGGCCTGGTAATCGACCAGCGGTCCATCGATATCGGATTCGTCCACCAGGTCGCGCATGTCGTCTTCGCCCATTAACTCTGGATCCCTGCGGCCTCCGAATGGGCTGATCTGCCAACCACTCGATCCGTCATAGGCTTGGATCTGGGTCATGCCCTGGACGGTGAACGTCTGCCGCAGCATGTGATCGCGCTTTTTCTCCACGCCGATGACGGCGTAAAAGCCCATGACGTAAATCTTACCGGTCATGCGAATGGTATTTACCGCCTTGATTTTCTCCAGGCCGCCGCGAGCTTGAATATTCTTGGCGACCAGTTCCTCGGCCGTCTGGGCCGAAGCCAGGGCGGTGAGACAAAGAATTCCGAGCGCTACCTTCAGGACTACGCGCATGTAGTTAACTCCTCGTTGCATGCAACTAAGCTGCTGACTCTGGCTGGCCGGTATGCCCATTCGACGTGCAGCAGGGTGTTTCGTGAGTTACGGCATCAGATTGGCCGGTTCCACGTCGGGGCGGGCATGGCTGTCCATTGTAATGCCAAATGACCGGGAGCAACGACATCTAAACACTCGGACTACCAGACTACGCAGCGTTCGGCCTCCGGCCGGACCATGGCAGAACCTGGCTTGCAGGAAAAGGCGCTGGCGAACGGCGGAAAGTTGGAGAGCGGGCCAATCACGCGAAACTTTGCCACCGGATGCGGATCACCCTGCACCATGAGCCGCTGCGTCTCGGGCCGGGTCTCGTCGCCGCGGAATTGTCCCCATGCGATGAAGAACTGCTGGTCGGGCGTGAAGCCGTCAATGGTTGGCGCAGGAGGTTTGCCTTGCTGCGACTTCTGGAAGGCGAGATAGGCAATCTTGACTCCGGCCAGGTCGCCGATGGATTCGCCCAGCACCAGCTTGCCATTGTGATGAATGTTGGGCTCGATATAGTAGCCGTCGAATTGAGTTACGACGCACTGGGTCTTCGCCTGAAACTTCTTCATGTCGTCGGCTGTCCACCAATTGTTCAGACGGCCGGTCGAATCGTACTGTGCTCCCTGATCGTCAAAGCCGTGGCTGATTTCGTGCCCGATGACCACGCCGATGGCGCCGTAGTTCACCGCATCCGTCGCCTTCACACTGAAGGCGGGCGGCTGCAGTATTCCCGCAGGGAAGACAATCTCATTCATGAGCGGATTGTAGTAAGCGTTGGAGGTGGGCGGCGTCATACCCCAGCGCCCCCGATCTACTGGTTTGCCGATGGTCGAGCGATCGTCGGTGACGGCGAACTCCGCCCCCGCCTTGACATCGTCAAAGTATGAGTTGCGCGTAATGACAACGTGGCTGTAGTCCTTCCACTTGTCGGGATAGCCTACTTTAACGTTGAAGGTGGCGATCTTTTCCATCGCCTTCTTCTTGGTGTCGGGAGTCATCCAGTCCAGACCGTTGATCGTTTCATCCATGGCGGCGAGTATGTTCTTCACCATCTCCTGCGCACGTGCCTTGGCCTCCGGAGGAAAGTAACGCGCCACATAGTCTCGCCCCAGCGCCTCGCCCAGAAACTGATCGGTCGATTCCACACATTGTTTCCATCGCGGCTTTAGTTCTCCCACTCCGCCGAGCGTCTTATCGTAGAAGTTGAAGTTTTCTTGCACGAATGCCTGCGAAAGATATGGTGCAGCCCCGTGAAGAAGGTGCCAGGTCAAGTAGATCTTCCAATCTGCAAGAGGAGTTGTGCTCAGTTGCCGGTCAAACTCTTTCAGGAACGCCGGCTCCTGAACGTTCAAATTCACGCGCGGCAGGTTTGCGTCCTTGTAATATGCGTCCCAATCGAAGTGCGGTGTGATCTGTTGTAGCTGGGCATACGTGGTCTGGTGATCGATGGCCTGGGGATCGCGATGAGCGACGTTGTCCAGCGTGGCCTTGGCCAGCGCGGTCTCGAATTGCATAACCTGATCAGCGGCCTTGCGAGAATCTGCCTCGCTGTATCCGGCAAGTTGGAACATATTGGCCACGTGGACGAGGTATTGTGCGCGAGCTTCTTTG
This sequence comes from uncultured Acidobacteriaceae bacterium, assembly GCA_963772895.1. Lineage (GTDB taxonomy): Bacteria > Acidobacteriota > Terriglobia > Terriglobales > Acidobacteriaceae > Bog-257. The sequence continues at coordinate 121,815 of CAVYZB010000008.1, read as the reverse complement.
AAGCGCTCTTCCGTCTTAAAGTAGTAGTCGCGATCAGGAAGACCCAGGCCACCCGCCTGCACGTCGGCAATCACCTGCGAAGGATTGTGATTGTCGGAGGCGGCGCTTAAAACGAAGGGCACCTGGATCCCGAGGTCCCCAAAGCGAATCAGCATACGCTGAAGACTAGCCTGATCCTTAATGGCATCGATATCGGCGAGCATCGGCTTAATGGGAGTGGCCCCAGCCTGGTTGACGCGCGACTCATCCATGCACGCCGCGTAGTAATCTCCGATCAACTGATCGACGCTGCCTTTCGGGAGGTCTTGCTTCGCGGATGCTTCTTCCAAAATCACTCTCAGTTGGTCTTTGTTTGACTCGCCGGCGGCCCACCGCCGGCTCCAGCGGTCCATGGTGGCGGGAATTGGATTGGCGGCCCGCCAGGCTCCGTTGGAAAATTGATAAAAGTCATTACAGGGATTCGCCGAACGGTCCAGATCGGCGGTTTCGATTCCGACGGAAGCTGGTTGTGCAAAGGCGGTAACTGAGCAGAGTAGGAACAGAAAAAAGACGCGAATAAGTTGCATCATGTCCTTCGGACTTAGGATCTGCAAGGCGAGGCTATTCTACGCACGTTCCGGATAAAGTGCGAAACCGCCGTAGAAAAACCATTTACCACGGACGACACAGAGGACACGGAGTATCTTGAGTCTTGGTTTCTGTCGAATTTTCTTCGCGATCTCCGTGGTTTATTCTCGTTCCCCATGTCCGGGTCGCATACCCATGTGCCGCTCGGAATTGTTACTTCGACGAGACCAGATCGTGCATTCGCTGGGTTACCGCGGATTGAATGAAGGACACTTCTCTGCTGAGCATATCCGTGGCTTCCCGGCAGAGTACGGGTTCTTCCCGCATCAAGCGAAGAAACTCGTCGGGCGGAACCTGCACTACCGCGGAGTCTATAACCGCGAAAGCGGTGAGGCTGTAATCGCTGCCGGCGAACGTTGACGGCAAGCCCAGCAACGACCCCGCCGGAAATATGCGATCCAATCGAGGCAAGTCCTCGACGCGAAGGCATACTTTGCCCTTACGGACCAGGAACACACCGAGGTTCTTGTCGCCGGTCTTAAATAAGACGCCGCCAGCCGGGACATTTTGCACTTGGCCGAGCGCCGCGAGGGAACTTCTCAGATCTGACGACGCGTTGAGGATATTAGAACCGGGACCCACATTTTTCATTGTGTCTTTATGCCAGAATCCCGGAGGGCGACACGGTGACCGGCATCACAGATGGCTGTGAGTCAGCCTCGGTGTTTTTACTGCTCTCGGCAGACGCCACCGCGGAAACGCCTATCTTTCGATGGCTTACGCGGTGCGAATACAGCCAGCGAGGGCGATACGCGGCTGGCACGGATCCAAAAAAATCTACAATCGGGGCAAAAAGTCGCGCCGTATCTGTCAGGCGAAACAGGGGGTCTGACTCGCCCGAGAACGAAAACGGCGCGACACTCGAGTGAGTACAACACCATCATCGTAATTTCAGGACTTGTCGATTGCAGCGACCAAGGTCACGCCGCAACGTGCGATATTTACCGGAGCAATGTGTTCTGGGTCGCGCGACCATGTTTGCTGGGGTGCCGGCACAGGCGCACGTGTGGGGCAGCGTCGCAGCAGCCCTTGTGATGCGGGACCGCCCTCGATCGCCAGGATTGATTGCGCTGTCGAAACACAAAAAGCCGCGGCGCGAACCGCGGCTGAGGCATTCGTGGAGTGCTGCTTAGCGGCGCCTGCGGCCCTTCTTGGCTGCTTTCTTCTTGGCGCCGCCCGCTTTCTTCGCCGCTTTCTTGGCCGGTCTCTTTGCCGACTTCTTGGCAGCTTTCTTCGCTGCCTTCTTGGCTGGCGGTTTCTTTGCGGCCTTCTTTGCGGCCTTTTTAGCTGGCGCTTTCTTGGCGGCTTTCTTAGCTGGTGCTTTCTTTGCCGCTTTCTTGGGAGCGGGCTTGCGCGGCGGACCCCCGCCGGATCCGCCCGATTCGGTAGCGACCTCGGGCTCGCCTTCCTCGATCTCAACCTCTTCTACCACCGAAACCGACTCGGGTTCTTCTTCTTCTTCCTCTTCCTCTTCGTATTCCTCATCTTCGAGGGAATCGCCGTAGGAACCGTCTCCGTAATCATCCATTTCGTCCTCCCGCCGACCGTAGAGCGTCTCATCGAAAAACGTCATGTGTCCTCCTGATTGTGCTCGACTCCGCTGAACTAAACGGAGGCAGCTCGCAAGGGCTGAACTCAGATTTATACCAGAAAAAACACTGCTGCAATAAGCGCGCGATTATAGCACGGCGTAATTGTCGATCCGCCGCGCCCGCGACGCCTCAAAAATTCGTAACGCGCTTGTTGTAACAGAACATCCACAGGAAGGGAAGAGAGCAAATAGAAAATGATGATGAATCGCACCGGAACCAGACAACCGCCGTTACTTGCGAATCACCAGCACCTCGCCGGCGCGCAGCTCGGCCGCCAACTTAGGATTGTCGCGCTTCAGAGCGGCCACAGAGGTGTGGTTCGATTCGGCGATGCTGCTCAGGGTCTCGCCCTTCTTGACCTTGTGATATTTCGCGGCTGCTGCGCCGGACGACTTGGACGCCGATTTACCCTTGGCCGTCTTGACCGGAGCACTACCGCTATCCGAAGACGCCTCTTCTGACGTGGCCCCCGCCAACGGCTTGTAAATGACCAGCGTCCGTCCCGTGGTCACTGCCGTTCCCCGTAGATGGTTCCACTTCCGCAACTTATCGACCGGAACCTCGAAGTCGTCGGCGATGGAATACAGGGTGTCGCCCTTTCGCACCTTGTAATGCGTGGCGTGGTGCGAATAAGACGCTGTCTCGGAGTTCGAGCGGCCCGGAGCGACGGGAATGATGAGCTTGGAGCCAACTTTGACCTCGTCGCCGGTCAAGCCGTTGGCCTCCGCGATCGACGAGGTTGAAGTGTGATACTTATGGGCGATCGAGGCGAGAGTATCCCCATATTCCACATGGTGATAGCGCCACCACGTCCGCATGTCGGACGGTATGGCTGCCATGGCGTTCTCGTATTTTTCGCGCGACCCGGCAGGAAGATTGAGGGTAAAGCTCTGGTCTTTAGGGGTGGTCATTCGCAACAGGCTGGGATTCAGTTCCTGGAGATCGCTCAGCGACGTATCAACGCACTCGGCCACCAAACGCAAGTCAACAGGATAGTTGATAGTCACCTGATCGACTTGCGTTGCAGGGTCAGGGGTGACCCGCTCCAGCCCATACTGCTCCGGATTCTTGGCCATAATGGTCTCGGCCAGGATGATGGGCACATAGTTACGGGTCTCTTGGGGCAGTACGCCGCGGCGGTAAAGTTCCCAGAAATCGGCATAGCCGGTGCGTTCCACCGCGTGTTGCACCGTGCTGGCGCCGGAGTTGTAGGCCGCCATCGCCAGGTACCAATCGCCAAACTGGTTGTAAAGATCTTTCAGGTTTCGTGCAGCCGCACGTGTCGCTTTCTCCGGATCCTGACGATCGTCTACCCACCAGCTTCGTTGCAGGCCGTACAACTCACCCGACGCGGCCATGAACTGCCACATGCCGCGCGCGCCCGCTCGCGAGAGGGCCAGCGGCTGAAATCCCGACTCCGCTTGCGCCAGATAGATCAGGTCCTGGGGAACGCCTTCTTCTTTGAGAATTTGCGAGATCATCTCCCGGTAACGGCCTGACCGGGCCCATGCGTGCTCCAGGGTGGCGCGTCCTTTGGGGCTGGAAAAGTAGTTAATAAACATGGCCACCTGGTCGTTGAGCACCAGCGGCAGGTCAGACTTGGTGGTCTTGATCTCGGCTTCGGCCTTGGCCTTGATATTGGGATCGACGGGGAAAGTGACATCGTTGGCTTCGTCGATGGGCGCCGGCTCCGAGCGCGGCTCGCTGAAACCGTCGCCCTGCTTCAGCGCAGCCATTTCGAGTTCGTGGACGGCCTCGACGATCTTGTCGAATTCGCGTTCCAGTCGTTCATCGTTGCGGATGTCGAGATTACTGGAGAGCAGCGTGTTGAATGCCTCGTCAAAGTTCTGCTTGGCGGCTTCCAGATGGTCGGCCTTGTAGTTGGCCTCTCCGGCAGCGTATTGCTTTTCGGCCTGCGCGATCAACGCCTCGGCCGCATCGGGCGTTGTAGACTTGTGCGCGGTATCTTCCTGGATTTTAGGCTGTTGTTGGCCCTTTTGGGCTATAGGCAAACTGACCACGGGTGCAATGGCCGGGATCGGGGGGTTAGCGGTGACTGGTTTGGGCTGGCTGGTCTCGCATCCGGTGCTGAACACCAAGCCTGCAACGAGGGCCGCCGGAACCATGCCGCGAAGGATTCTCATTACTTCGAAATAGCTCTCTCCGACTCCGTCGTCGCCGGTCACTGTGATGTTACTACGCGGGAAAATTAGCGGTCAACGCGATGCCCGCAAGCCAGAGTAACTTATGACCGGTGAAGGACTTGCCGAGGGCGCTTCACGGAATTTGCGGTTGTGCGCCGGCCCAAGTTGGCTCGGGTCGCGAGGTCGGACTTGCCGCAGTATTTTGCAGCGGGTGAAATATGGGCTCGCGTAGTTACCGCCCTGCATTCGGCTATACCCCCCAGGATTACGCCGGCTTAACCTCAGCTCTTCAAAAGGCGGCAATGGACCTGTTCTAGTGCCTCTCTTGCATCTCCCCGATCGAAATGATCTTCGTGTCGGTGCGGAATTTCTTGTAATCATGATCGCTGACGTCAACTTCCAGGGCGAGATCCTTCAACAAGGCCAGCCTCACGTCCACCGACACTGCGATGTGTTGCTGCAGCCAAACTTCGTCGTTGACCCTGGTTTGTTCGATGACAATCCGCGAGCCTTTGTGCAGGCGCGCCAGAAACAGCCCAAAGGAGACGGTATCGATGACCTGCACGTCCAGCTTTTTCATCTGCGAATCGCTCTTGTCGATCCACACCCGGAATCGCATCTTGGGCAGGATTTTCGCCTCCTTGTGGACCGGCTGGTATCCCGGCTTAGGATCGCCATCAATGACGTAGTTGTCGCGGCCCTCCAACTTCTCGATACCGACGAATTTGAAGTTGTAAGCATCGGCTACCTCCCGCACAAACTGCCGCTCGTCCTCCCGGTCCTTCTCTTCTTTCTCCAGCCGTTTCTTGCGGTCCGACTCGGACTCGTTCTTGCGCTTATCGATTAACTTCTGGATCTTCTCGTCTTCCTTTTGCGCAGCTTTCGCGGAGAGCGGCTTGTCATCTTTGGCAATCAGCTTCTGCACCTGCTCGCCATAGATCTCCAATACGTCGTAAGTGTTCGTCTCCGTGGACTTCACCTGCCCCTTGCCGTTGAGTCGGCGTTCTTGCTGACGCTCGACGTAGGTGTAATCCCGCTGCTTCTTGTCGTTTTCCAGATCGTTGTCGGCGGACAGGCGAATCAGGTTGCGGATTTGCTCCTGCGAAAGCGTGGATGGACTTGCTTGCGCGGACGTCTCAGCCGGTTTCGCCGGCACGTTTTGCTGCGCGGTTCCCCACACGCTGATCAGGACAAGGAAGATTAAGATGCGCCCGCGTTGCATCGCCATACCTGCGTGATTACAACCCCACACCTTTCGCCAAGTTCCATAAATAATACGACTGCGCGCTGGAATAGTTCCGGCTGCGCCGGGCTTGGCATGGTTGTCGCTTTGGTTGAGGCTCGGCGTTGAACCTGGATCATTCATCTGTTCTCGCAGCAGAAGGTAGCAAGCTTTGAAGGGGCACGGCTTTCAGCCGTGTCATAAGCTGCTCTCATCATGGCGGCTTTAGCCACTGCGGAAACTTCGGTGTGGACACGAACTGCGAATTCCCTCAGGGGCTGAAGCCTAACGCTCCACGCCCATGTAACGGCACGGCTGAAGCCGTGCCCCTTCAAAGCGTGAGTTCCTCGTGGGGCGTAGCTTTTCGCTGCGCCGATAGCGAACGGCCCCCTCACTCTGTCACTGCGAAGGTGCGCAAAAAAAGAAGCGGACGGCTAAGCGCGAGCCAGGGCCTGTCGCAGGTCCGCCAGCAGGTCGTCACCATCTTCGATTCCTACCGATAGCCGCACGGTCGCCGAAGATACTCCAAGCAAGTCCAGTCGCTTGGCGCCTAATCCGATATGCGACGACAGCACCGGATACGACACGGTGGACTCGACGCCACCCAGGCTGGCAGCCAGGTACCAGAGTTGCAGACGGTCGATGAAACGCTCGGCCGCGCGCCCGCCACCGCGAATATCGAACGATACCATCATCCCGAAATCTTTCATCTGCCGACGCGCCAGTTGATGCGCCTCGTGGCTCTCCAGCCCGGGATAGTACACGCGCGCGACTTTGGGATGGGCTTCGAGCGCCTCGGCAATCTGCGCGGCGTTGCGGCAGGCGCGCTCGACCCGCACATGCAGCGTCTTCAGTCCCCGCAACAGCAGGTACGCGCAGCCCGGATCGAGACATCCGCCGGTGAGGATCATGGTCTGGCGTGCGGCATCCATCCATTTCTTCGAGCCCGCCAGGACTCCGGCGGTGAGGTCGCTATGGCCGCCCAGATACTTCGTGGCCGAGTGGATAACGATGTCGGCGCCCATCTCCAGCGGCTTTTGCAACACCGGAGTGGCGAAGGTATTGTCGGCCACTACGCAAACCTTGTGCTTACGTCCCACCTCGCTCAGCGCGGCCAGATCGACGCAGCGCACCGTTGGATTCGTGGGCGTCTCCAGAAAGAGCATTCGCGTCTTGCGGTTGAAGTAGCGAGCAGCGTTCCCAATGTCGTGATACGGAATGAAGCGCGTCTTGATGCCGCAGCGCGGCAGTACCTGCTCGAACAACTTTAGAGTTCCGCCATAGATGTCGAGCATGGAGACAATCTCGTCGCCAGCCCGGCAGGTTATCAGGGCCGCAACCAGTTGCGCCGCCATCCCGCTGGAGGTTGCGACTGCAGCCTCCGCTCCTTCCAGCGCGGCAATCTTCTCTTCGGCGGCTGTAACCGTCGGGTTGCCGTAGCGCGAATAGAGGTACAGATCACGATCACCCTCAGAGTAACGGCGTAGCGCTTTGACGTTGGGCAGCACGAATACCGAAGTCTGCGCGATAGGCGTCGTTAAGGGCGCAGCTTCGCCGTGGCGATCTTCGCCGGAATGCACACAGCGGGTGGCGTCGGCGCGGCCGTCCACTTTTTTGTTCATCGCACTCCTTTCGCGAGAATTCCATAGAAGGGGACATGCGATTGTAATTGACGCGCCGCTGGCTTCGTCAGGAGGTCAAGAACTGGATGCCGGTCTTGGACTGATCTGTTGTGGTCAGCGACCAAGCCATCCGCGGCGTATTGTGGGCAATTCCAACTCGCCCGCGAGTGTCGACGAGAATCATGCCACCGTGGCCGTTCAGGCGCTTCTTAAGGTAGTAGAGCGCACGTTGCGCTGCCTCTTGGGGCGCAAGCCCTTCCTCCACGCGGTCGGCGGCCCACTTGCTGAGCACCAGCTTCATCATGGGCTCGCCCCATCCGGTGGTCGAAACCGCCGCACTTCGGTTGTCGGCATAGCAGCCGCAACCAATGAGCGACGAATCGCCCACTCTGCCGGGAGCTTTGTTCAGCGTTCCGCCGGTCGAAGTAGCCGCGGCAATGTTGCCATCACGATCAAGCGCGACCGCTCCCACGGTATCGTGCGAGCGCATGGGACCAAACTCGTCGGGCATCTCGAGATAGCCCTGTTTCTTGGCTTCGCGCAGACGCAGGACCTCGCGCTCGATGATCAGTTCGTCGTTGGGACACAACTCGATACCGTGCTCCTGGGCAAACCGTTCTGCTCCAGTCCCAACGAAGTACACGTGCGGGCTCTCGGTCAGCACCTTCTTGGCAGCCCGGATTGGGTTGCGGATGTGCTCCACGCAACCCACGCCGCCGGCGCGCAGCGTCGCTCCGTCCATCATCAGCGCGTCGAGTTGCACACGGCCATCCATGTTGAGAAACGAGCCGCGACCGGCGTCGAAGGCCTCGTCTTCTTCCATGGCGACTACCGCTGCCTCAACCGCGTCAAGGCAGCTTCCACCGTTTTGTAGCACCTGCCAGCCTTGTGCGGCCGCGGCCTGCACTCCATGCAGAGTGCTCCTCAATCACGTCCTTGGGGATCGCCCATGCACCGCCGTGGACCAGCATTACCGGATTGACTGCCAAATCAGGACCTTTCGCTTTTTGAGTCCCACACACAGGGACAAACTCGACAGCATACCAGAATGGCGGGCAGGGACTATTTGCGAGGGCGAAATCACTGTCTTTGCGGCTTGACATAGTGCGCCACATGCAAGTATGTTCAGTACATGTCGCGTATGATCCAGTTGCGCAATGTTCCTGACGCGTTGCATCGCACGCTTAAGGCCCGAGCGGCGATGGCAGGAATGTCGCTTTCGGACTACTTGCTGGCGGAAATCCGCGAGTTGCGGAACGCCCAACCTTGGCCGAATTGCAGAAGCGCATGCAACGTCGCCAGCCCGTTAACTTAGCGGAACCGGCCGCCGCCGCCGTACGCGCCGAGCGGGATGCGCGGTGATCGTTCTTGATGCTTCAGCCGCCATTGAATGGCTTCTGCAAACATCAACGGGAGCTCGGGTTGCGCGACGAATCCTCTCCTCGCAGCAAACGTTGCATGCTCCGCATCTGCTTGACGTCGAGGTGGCGCAAGTCTTTAGACGCAAGGTAGCCCGAGGAGAAGTCGCCACATCTCGAGCCGAAGAGGCATTACAAGACCTCCTTGATTTTCGAATTCGGCGTTATCCGCACTTCCTGTTTTTGCGGCGCGTTTGGGAGTTACGCGACAACCTGACCGCCTACGATGCCCTGTACGTGGCACTGGCAGAAACGCTTGACGCTAGCCTGATTACCTGCGACAGCAAACTAGCGGCGGCATCTCATCATCGCGCTCGCGTCGAAGTGATTACGCAGAACGGCTTGGCCAGCCCCGTTTCGCAGTAAGACCCTCGCCCTAGGAAATTACAAGTTGTGGATTTGCACTCTCGCCGTTGCTGCAGTACGCATTGTCTGCGCCGTCGGTAGATTCGCTCCGGCGAGAAGAGGCCGCAATCCAGTGACGCAGAAGTTCGCTGGTGGGACTACTGATTTCGGTGAAGCGGACACCGGCGATACCACTGGGTTCTGACCACGCGACCGTACCTTGCACTTCGATGTGATGCGCAGTTCCCGGAAGCGGGAACTGCAACGCAAGTTCGCCAGAGGTTTCGAATGGCGGGCGAAAATTCTGCAGTCCTAGTCCGCCAAGACTTAGATTTCGCGTATCGGCAGTGAAGGTGCGCCCGTCTTTGGTGCGCAAGACCACCGGAACGCTGCAGTCCGCCCGAAAGTACGTCGGCAACGACACCGCGGACCTTGCCGGCGACGCAATCCGGCGGCCGAAAGTGATCTTGTGTTCGTTCAACTTTCTACAGAAGGTGCGGCGAGGAATGCCCAGTTGCCGGGCGGCGAGGCTTTGATTACCGCCGGTGGTTTCCAGGGTTCGCAGGATCACCAGGCGCTCGAACTCGTCCATGGTGGCGGCATTTGGAGATGGAAATGAACGGGGCTGAGTTTCATATTCGGCATTCTCGCGCATGTGTTTTCGTATATCTTCGGGCGTAATCTCACGATGCAGGTTCAGAATGCACAGCTTCATCACCAGGTTTCGCAATTCGCGGACGTTGCCTGGCCACTCGAATTGTGGCAGCAGTTCCAACGCATCTGGTGTGAAGCTGGCGCCAGAACAGCTGCACGTCAGAAAAGATTGGGCGAGAGCAGTTATGTCTTGGGGTCTGTCCCGCAGTGGCGGGACTCGCAGGTGGACCTCGCTGATGCGGTGGTAGAGATCGCTACGGAAGCTACCCTCACGCACCGCAGCCTCCAGGTCGCGGTTGGTGGCGGCCACAATGCGGACATCCACCGAAACTTTTCTGTTGCCTCCCAGCCGGTAGTAGGGCACCGCGTCGAGAGCACGCAGCAGTTTCACCTGGACCTTAGGTTCCAGCTCTCCAATCTCGTCCAGAAACAGCGTGCCTCCATGGGCGCTCTCGAACAACCCTGGCTTGCAGGAATCGGCGCCACTGAAGGCGCCTTTTTCGTAACCGAACAATTCGCTTTCCACCAGATGCTCGGGCAACGCCGCGCAATTGACATCGACCCACGGTTTGGAGCAGCGGTTGGAACGCTGATGGATGATGCGTGCGATCAGTTCCTTGCCTGTACCGGTCTCGCCGGTAATTAGCACGGCGGCTTTGTAGGGCGCTACTTTGATCGCCGCCTCCACCACCTCCAGCATGCACGGATCTTCAACGACGAGATCGACGGACTGGTCCGTCCCCTGTCCCCGAATCGTGATCACATCAAGTCCTTAAGACGTAGATTTCGCCTGACGCCCGCATACGCGAACACCTTCATCAACATCGACACTTAAGCCATCGGCCAAACCCGGCAATTTCTTGACGCGATTTGCGCCAGCCTGGCGCAGCTGACAGTTTGAGTGCGACAAACTGACACACGGCGAACCGCTATCGCATCCGCTGGTTGACACAAGGAATGAAGTTAGCTCGGAGGAGGAATGGCAGTGCTCATGCACTACACCTTCCGTATTTAATTCTAAGTCGGAGTTGAACATGAAACGTTGGGTCCTGCTGTGGCTTGCGATGTTGATGTCTGGTACGGCGCTGGCAAACGATGCAAAGGTGGCTCCCGAGTTGAAGTATTCGACGAGCGATCGCATGGTCTCGGTCATTGTGCGCTACAAGACCGTTCCTGGAAGCGCGAGTAAAGACAGAATCCGGATGAAGGGTGGCGCTGTATCCGGTGACCTCGCCTTGGTCCGGAGTGTGACCGCCAAGGTCCCGCTGAGCAAACTTGGGGAACTGTCCGATGACGATGCCGTGGCCTACATCTCCCCGGACCGCGCGGTGCGAAGCCACCTCAACAACGTGGTTCCTGCCGTGCTGGCGAATTATGCCTGGAGCCTGGGTCTTGACGGCAGCGGGATTGGAGTAGCTGTGATTGACAGCGGCATCCACCAGGTCAGCGATCTCGAAGGCAACGGCGCCTCGCGTATAGCCTACAGCGCAGATTTCGTGGGCGGCGGCACGGACGACCAATATGGTCACGGCACGCATGTGGCCGGGATTATCGGCGGTAACGCCGCCTACTCCAGTTGTCCGACTTGCGTTGTCCAGATCCGCGGGCTGGCGCCGAACGTCACGCTCGTCAACCTGCGCGTGCTCGACAACAATGGCCAAGGCAGCGATAGCACCGTCATCGCCGCCATCCAGGCCGCTGTTCAGCTGAAGGATGTGTACAACATTCGCGTCATGAATCTATCGGTGGGCCGGCCGGTATTTGAGAGCTACACCCAGGACCCGCTATGCCAGGCGGTGGAGGCGGCGTGGCAAGCGGGAATCGTGGTGGTGGTCTCTGCCGGCAACGACGGGCGCGATAATTCGCTGGGAACGAATGGCTACGGGACCATCGAAGCGCCAGGCAACGATCCTTATGTAATCACGGTTGGCGCCATGAACACGAAAGGAACTCCGGACCGCGCCGACGATGTGATGACCAGCTATAGCGCCAAGGGACCAACCGTTATTGATGCCATCGTGAAACCTGACCTGGTGGCGCCCGGCAACCGCGTTGTTTCCTTGCAGGAGCCCGGGACACTGGCGGCGCAGAATCCGCAGAACCGCGTACCTAGCACGTACTACGACATGGAGAACCAGGTCACGCCTTCCGATAAGTATTTCATCCTAAGCGGAACCAGCATGGCGACCGCCGTGGTGAGCGGGGCGGCAGCGATGATGTTGCAGCAGGAACCTACGCTGACTCCAGACCAGGTGAAGGCGCGACTGATGAAGACCGCCTACAAAAACCTGCCGCAATATTCAACCGTAGTGGATGGAGGCGTGACGTACAGCATCCAGTACGACGCCTTTACGGTGGGAGCCGGCTATCTCGACGTGCAGGCAGCGTTGAACAATACTGACTTGGCGCCAGGGGTGGCAAAGTCGCCCACCGCATCCTACGACGGGAACAGCGGGAACGTGTTCTTCCTGGCTGATCGCACTACTCCATGGGGTCAACCGGGGGGCGTCAAGGGAATCGGGCAGGTCTCTGGTCAGTCCGCCATGTGGGGCGCCTCGACCGTGTGGGGCAAAAACGCCTTCCTGCCGGCGTCGGCGATGTGGGGCAACTCGGCGATGTGGGGTAGCTCAGCCATGTGGGGCAACTCAGCCATGTGGGGCAACTCAGCCATGTGGGGCAATTCAGCCATGTGGGGCAATTCAGCCATGTGGGGCAACTCGGCCATGTGGGGTTCGCAGTTTACCGGCAGCGATCCCAGCTCGGCCCTCAGCACGGTTATCAATGGTGAAAACTAGCAGAGGCTGGCACATCATGAAGAGCTTGTGCAGGCAAAACTTGCGGTTCGCTTTAATAGGAATGGCGATGCTGACGGCGGCACTGACGATTGGCTTCTTGGCGCAGTCGTCAATATCGCGCTTCAAGTCCGCAACGCTGTCATTCCATTCCGGCCCGGCGGTGGGGGTCCTCTCGCACCCCGAAGGAGCTGCCGTCGGGTGGGCTGGCGAGAGACAAACGCCGTCCGCCGTACCGGATAATGCGATCCGCGCTTCCATCATGTGGGGATCGTTCATCCCGCAGAAGCCAGGCCCAAACCTGGACGCGATGCCGGGAACAATCGATCCCCGGCTCTGAAACAGGCTGCTCGGCTCTTCGAGGAAATAGCGCGTCCTGCGAGCAAAGCTATCTTCGAAGAGCCGAGCCTGACTGCGAACGAAACTTGTAACCTTCCCATGCCGTCATGCCGATACCTTAAAGGGAGTGTCTCGATTGGTTCGGGACACTTCCGATCTTCGAGCGAAGCTTGGGTCCTGAACTATGGCAACGAAACCGAGACGCGGATTCGAGAAGTTTGCTGCCTCGCGGACAGGACCTGGGGATGCCTCCGATGAGTCCTAATGCGAAGGCCTTTATCACGCTGGTACTAGCGACCGGAACCGCAGTCCTGGCCAACGGCTTGCTGCACTCATCGTGGCCCGACCTGGGCAGGTTTCTCTGTTATTTGCTCGCGGTCGTTCTGGCCTCAGGGTTCAAGGTCGTGCTGCCAGGGATCAACGGCACCATGTCCGTGAACCTGATGATCATCTTGATCTCGGTGATTGAACTGTCACCCGCGGAGAGTCTGGCGGTGGGCTGCGCCGCCGCCGTGGTACAGAGCCTGTGGCACAAACACCATATCGAGGCGGTCCATGTTGCCTTCAACGCCGCCCAGATCGCGATCTCCATTGAGTTGGGCTACTGGGTATTTCACCAGTCGGTGGCCCTGCTGGGCGGGCAGTTGCCGCTTCGGCTGATGGCCACCGCGATCACCTATTTTCTGGCCAACACCATTCCGGTCGCCATTGTAGTTTCTCTAACCGAGCGCCGCCCGTTCCGTCATACCTGGGCGGAATGTTATTTCTGGTCGTTTCCTCATTACCTGGTGGGCGCCGCCTTCGCTGGTCTAATCGCATGGTCGAACCGCTATCTGGGCTGGCAAGTTTCGATGCTGATCGTGCCGGCTGTCTACCTTTTATACCGCTCCTATCGCCTGTACTTGGGAAGGCTGGAGGACGAAAAGCTACATGTAGAACAAATGGCTGAGCTCCATTTGCGGACCATCGAGGCGCTGGCGCTTGCCATCGACGCCAAAGACCACACCACCCACGATCACTTGCAAAGAGTCCGGGTATATGCCATCGAAATCGGCAAGGAGATGGGCCTGAGCGCCGTCGAGTTGGAGGCGCTGCGGGCGGCCGCGTTGCTGCACGATATCGGCAAGCTGGCTGTTCCCGAACACATCATCAACAAGCCGGGACGGCTGTCACCCGAAGAATTCGAGAAGATGAAAATTCATCCCGTCGTGGGAGGCGAGATCCTGGAACGCGTCAATTTCCCCTACCCGGTGGTTCCCATCGTGAGGGCGCATCACGAGAAGTGGGATGGTACAGGATACCCCGATGGATTGAAGGAAGAGCAAATACCGATGGGGGCACGCATTCTCAGCGTGGTGGACTGCCTCGACGCGCTGACCTCGGACCGGCAGTACCGGCGCGGGATCCCGCTGGAAGACGCCATGCAGTACATGGTGTCGCAAGCGGGCAAGCAATTCGACCCCCAAGTAGTTAAAATTTTGCAGCGCCGATATCTGGAACTGGAGCATCTGTCGAGAGCTGGCTGCAACAGCCCCGATACCACTAAGCTCACCACGGATGTCAAAGTTGCGAACGGCTGCGCTCCCGCCGCTGGCTTCGAGGAGATAAAAACAGGTTCCAGTAAAGGTGACTTCCTGGCTTCGATCGTGGCCGCCCGCTATGAAGCGCAGGCCTTGCTGGAATTCAGCATCGCCCTCGGCCGTTCGCTCAGCCTTTACGAAACGCTCTCGGTGGTGGCCGCGCGACTGCGCAAGCTGGTTCCCTATGACGCCATCGCCATTTACCTGCTGCACGGCGACAAGCTGATTCCCGAATATGTTACCGGCGATGACTTCCGGATGTTTTCGTCGCTGGAAATTCCTCTGGGCGAGGGACTGTCGGGCTGGGTGGCGCAGAACCGTACTCCCATCATCAACGGTAATCCCTCGGTCGAACCTGGCTATCTGAACGATCCGCAGCGAAGCAGTTCCATGTCGTCGGCGCTCGCCATCCCATTGCTCGGACGGCAACAATGGTGTCTTGGGAGTGCTGGCCCTGTATCGGCTGCCCAGCGGATGCTTTCCTGACCGATCATCTGCGCATCCTGCTCGCTACCAGCGAGAAAATCGGCGCCTCCATTGAAAACGCCATCAAGTATCAGGCGGCTGCCGACTCGGCCACCGTGGACTACTTGACCGGACTCCCCAACGCGCGCTCGCTTTTCCTTCACCTGGACTCGGAGATTTCCCGATGCAAGCGCGAGCAAACCCATTTGGCCGCTGTGGTCTGTGACCTCGACGGATTCAAGCAGATCAACGACAAGCTTGGTCACCTTGCGGGCAATCACGTGCTCGAACTGTTTGCCCGAAAACTCACCCTGTCATGCCGGGAGTATGACTTCGCCTCCCGCATGGGAGGCGACGAGTTCGTGGTGATTGCGCCTCGCCTGGATCGGCGTGCCGCAGAAGAGATGACGGTTCGAGTCAAAACAGTCGCTGCGGAAAGCGCCAGGGAAGTTTGCCCGGAGTTAACCCTCTCGGCCAGCGTGGGGGTGGCGTTCTATCCCGATGATGGCGAAGATGCCGAGCAGTTGCTGGTGGCCGCCGACAAACGCATGTACTCGATGAAGCACGAGCATCGGCCGACCAAGGCGTTCCTCGAACTGCCTCTGCAAACGGCGATGAGCCAGTGAGGATTGGCACGATGCGCACCGCGATTCTACGCAGACTGATGCTGGCGGCCATGACGGTAGTCGCCGGAGGACTCATCGCGGCCACGTTGGTACGCTATGCGCCCGGCTTCGGCACTGATGAGCGCCAGCTCGATGCCCGGTTGAGCAACGACAGCATCCAGGCGATCCGAACCGCGAATCCTCAGGAGCGAAACATCGTGCAGTTTTATGCCAGCTCCCTTCGACGCGTACTGCACGGCGATTTTGGCGAGTCGCGATCGCTCAACCGGCCAGTTCGCCAATTGCTGCAAGAGCGAGCACCCGTCACGCTGGCAGTTGCGGGCCGGGGACTCGGGCTGGCTTGGGCCGTCGCTGTGCTGGCCGTGTTGGCCGCCTGGTTATTGCGCGTACCGGCCGTCGAGTTCTCCGTCACCATTTTCAGCGGAATTTTGCTGTGTTTGCCCGCAGGAGTTCTGGCCTTGTTGTCGGTCCTGATGAATGCGCCCGGCTATCTGGCGATCGGACTGATCGTCTTTCCCAAAGTCTTTCGGTACTTAAGCAACCTGGTCGCTGGGGTTCGCCAGATGCCGCATATCACCATGGCGTATGCCAAAGGGGTCTCGCAGCCGGCAATGTTTTTCCGCCACGTCGCTCCCGTGATCAAACGCGAGGTGCTGGCGCTGGCCGGAGTTTCCATCGGCATCGCCATCAGCGCGGCTATTCCAGTAGAGGCGCTCTGCGGCATTCCTGGCATTGGTCAACTGGCGTGGCAGTCGGCCCTGGCTCGCGATCTTCCTCTGCTGATCAATATTTCCATGCTGGTAATTGCATGCGTGGTTTTGGCCAATGCGGGAGCGGACCTGCTTAGCGAAGAGCGGAGACAGCCAGAATGAAGGCCCTGCGTCTGGCGGCGACCGTGCTGGCTGCGCTCCTTGTACTCGTCAGCATAGGCGGCAGCTTCTTCTCGAAATTTGACTACCGCGCCCAGGACCGCGAGCAGGTAAACGCAGGGGCTTCATGCCAACACTGGCTGGGCACCGATGACTTGGGACGTGATCGCTGCGCGCGCTTGTTGCAGGGCACGCGTGTGTCGATGCTGCTGGCGCCAGCCGCAGCCGCTGTGTCGGTACTACTGGCTCTCGCCATCGGAGCGGCCCCAGGATTTTTCGGCGGCTTCTCCGAGCGCGCCGCGAAAACTGCGATCGACTTGTTTCTTTCCATCCCCTGGTTCTTTCTGTTGCTGACGGTCCGGGCGATGCTTCCGTTGAACACCTCGCCCGCAGTCTCGGTAACCATCACCTTCCTCATGCTGGGAATTCTGGGATGGGCGGTCCCTGCCAGGATCATGCTGGCGCGAGCGCGGTCGATGCGGCAATCCGATTTCATCGTCATGGCACGCTCCCTCGGCGTTTCCCCGTGCAGATTGCTCGGCAAGCACGTGCTGCCGAACCTGCAGCCCATTTTGCTGGCCCAGTTCTGGATATCGGTCCCCGTATTTGTTCTGGCGGAGGCCAACCTCAGCCTGCTCGGGCTGGGTGTGGCAGAGCCGCTGCCATCGCTCGGCAGCCTATTACGGGAACTCGAAACCGTGATGTCGTTTCGGGCCGATCTCTGCCGTTTTGCCGCACTCGTCATGTTGGTTTTAATCGTAAGTGGAATGCAAATTGCCGTCTCCGAACGTGAGGTCTCCTGATTATGCGCCGCGCTGTGCTTTGCATTGGTTTGCTGGTCACAATCCTTGTGACGGCTGCTCTGTGCCTGGATGAGCTTAAGTTCTATCTGCGCTCCGAACCCAAATCGTTTAACCCCGCGCTGGTAGCCGACGACTCTTCGGAGACTATTCGGTACCTGACGGGAGGGGTGCTGGTACGGCTGAATCGCGAATCTCAGGTGCTCGAACCGGAACTGGCGAAGGCGTGGACAGTATCCAGGGACGGGCGAACAATAACCTTCACGCTGCGGCCGGGGCTCCGCTTCTCTGACGGGACGCCGTTCACCGCTGACGACGTGAAGTACACCATGGATCAGTTAATGGATTCGGCGTTGCACTCTCCGACCGGAGATGCGTTTCGTTCGACGACGGGCAAAGTAGTCCCGGTGGTCTCCGCGCCCGACAAGATCTCTATCACCTTCCCCGCATCGGTCGCCGGCCTCGACAAATTATTCGACCAGGTGGCCGTGGTCTCGGCGCATTCGTCAAGAAAAGAGATGGCTGTCCTGGGCCCTTACTACGTGTCGGACTACAAGCCGGGCTCCTACGTTGAGCTTCGCAGAAACCCCAACTACTGGAAGCATGATGCGGCAGGCCGGCAATTGCCTTACATCGACGCTGTGAAGTTGGAGATTCAGTCCAATCGCGATATCGAGCTTCTGAAGTTCACCCGCGATGACATTCAGCTGATCAACTCGATGGATGCCGACTCCTTCGACCGCCTGTCGCGTGTATCTCCGTACAAAGTGCGTGATGCCGGGCCTTCTCTCGACTCAGAGCAGATGTGGTTCAACCAAGTCCCCAGCTCGCCGATTCCGGGATACAAGTTGCAGTGGTTCCAGTCGCGCAACTTTCGCCGCGCCATTTCGGCGGCCATTAATCGCGAGGACCTGTGCAAAGTGGTGTACAACGGTCATGCCCGTCCCGCCCTCGGCCCGGTCTCGCCGGCCAACAAGTTCTGGTTCGACTCTCGCCTGCAGCCAGTCCGCTTCGATACCGCAGCCGCATTGCAGCTTCTCAAACAGGACGGTTTTCAGCTTTCAGGCGGCGCGCTTCACGACCACAACGGCCATGCCGTGGTGTTCTCTATCATTACCAATGCCGGCAATCGTTCGCGGGAACGCATGGCGACGATGATTCAGCAGGACCTTCGCTCCCTTGGCATCACGGTCAACGTCGTGACTCTCGACTTTCCTTCTCTGATTCAGCGCATTGGTGAAACCTTCAATTACGAAGCTGCGCTCCTGGGCTTCGTGAATGTGGAACTCGATCCCAACGCCCAGATGAATGTCTGGCTCAGTTCCTCCGACGAACACCAATGGAACCCCAGGCAGAAAACACCGGCTACCGCGTGGGAGGCCGAGATCGATCGGCTGATGCGGGCGCAGGCCTCAGCGATGAATGATCAGGCGCGAAAGAAATATTTCGATCAAGTGCAAGAGATCGTTGCCGAGCAACTGCCTTTCATTTATCTGGTGAACAAGAACGCACTCGCCGGCATCTCTCCGCTGTTGGAGGGCGCTCGGCCCGTGGTTTTGCGACCGCAGACCTATTGGAATATCGAACGTCTCAGCTTTGCTTCGGAGAAGGCCGGCGATGGCAAATGACGCCCCACTCCTGGCGGTCGATCTGCGAGTGGACTATCCCAACAAGCCGCAGACGCTGCGGGAAGTCTCCTTTCAGATCAATTCAGGAGAGGTGTTGGGACTGGTGGGCGAGAGCGGATCGGGAAAGAGCACGATTGCGCTCGCCATACTCAGACTGCTCGGATTGAAGGGCGGCCGAGCAAGCGGGCATATCTGGTTTCGCGGCCGCGACCTGATGATGGCATCCGAGCGGGAGATGCGGCATGTTCGCGGACGCGAAATTGGTCTGGTTCTGCAAAGCCCGTTGTCCAGCCTCAATCCTGCCCTAAGAATCAGGACGCAATTGGCCGAAGGGTGGAAGGCACATGCCGGTGGAAGCAAGGTCGAAGTCGCAAGGGCGATTGATAAGGCGCTGAGCAGCGTCGGCCTCCCCAGTGACGAAGAGTTCTGTTCCCGCTACCCTGCGCAGATAAGTGTTGGCCAAGCGCAAAGGGTGTTGATTGCGATGGCGGTCATGCACTCACCTTCGCTGCTCTTAGCTGACGAGCCGACCAGCGCCCTCGATGTCATCACCCAAATGGAAATCATCAAGCTCTTTGGCGAGCTACAGCGAAAAATGGGCAGCGCCGTTCTGTACATCTCGCACGACTTATCGTCTGTGGTCTCGCTCTGTAACCGCGTTGCCATTCTTCACGATGGCGAAATCGTGGAATGCGGAAAGCTTGAAACCGTCCTGACCCAGCCCGTACATCCCTACACCCAGCAGCTTTTGGCCAGCGCGCCATGGCGGCTGCGTTCCGAAGTTCCTTCGGCTGTGCTGCCGTACCAGTTGGGAAAAACTACCAGGCCACGCTTGTTTCTCGTTGCCCGTAAATCCGACCGTCCGGCGTCAGTCCCCGACTCCACGTAAGAGAAATTCTCGTCGAGATTCCAGGGTGCCGGCTTCATGCTGACCGGGTATCCGGTTGTTCCCCAACTCGGATGATCGACTTTCTTCGATGCTTGCCTTACGATATGCGAGGTCAGAAACGGCGGGGACGCTGCGATTTGGTTAGCCGTTGCGAACTGACTGGGCGAGACGAATCGTGCCTTCCAAGATACCCAAGCCGAAGCCGTTTCGCGCCGCATCCGCGGTCAAGGCTGCGGCGCGCCATGCGATCGGAACTCCGCCGCCAACCCGCACCGAGCCCGCCAGCAAGAAACGCAAGCTCAAGGCTGACAAACACAAGTCGACGTTGAACAAACTTCTCAACGAAGCCGCCGAATAGTTTTCATCTACAATCCTGATTGAGAGGTTCTTGCCGATCTCACGGCAAGTTTTTCGCCTGGCCTTCGCTTGCGCAATAAGGCAATCGTCGCGATTCTCCGCAGTAGCTGGTTGTCGGCGCTTGCTTGCATTCTTTGCTTAGGAGCAGGCGCGCAATCTTCGTCGTCAACTCAGCAATCCAGTCCCAGCGACGGCATGCAAATGCAAATGCCGATGGACTCGATGCCGCATACAGATCACGAGATGGACGCAGCTCGTGACTTCCTGATGCGCGAATCGTCGGGTACGGCGTTTCAGCCGTCGGCGTGGCCCATGCCGATGTTGATGACCAGCATCGGCCAGTGGCGCTTGACGTGGATGGGGCAGGCCTTTCTGGTGGACACGCAACAGACTGGCCCGCTGGGCGCCGACAAGTTTTACTCCACCAATTGGGGCATGCTTAGCGCCGTGCATCGGCTCGGCAGCGGCGATCTCATGTTGCGCGCTATGCTCAGTCTGGAACCTGCGACCGTCAGCGGCGAGTATTATCCTCTCCTGTTCCAGACAGGCGAGACAGCGTACGGCAAGCCCATCGTCAACGGCCAGCATCCGCATGACTTTGTGATGGAGTTGAGCGTGCAATACGCGCACCGGCTTGGTGAGCACGCGGGGTGGGACGTGTATTACGCGCCAGTCGGTGACCCTGCATTAGGACCGGTGGCGTATCCTCATCGCGCGTCGGCGGCGGAGATTCCACAAAGCCCGCTCGGACATCACTGGGAAGACTCCACGCACATCCTCTACAACGTGGTCACGGCGGGAGTGTCGTACAAGGCGGTGCGGCTCGAGGCGTCAGGCTTTCACGGCGCAGAACCTGACGAAAATCGCTGGAACTTCGACTTTGGGCCGATGAACTCTTACTCCGCCCGCCTCACCGTCACCCCAACGGCGAGATGGCTGGCACAGGTTTCCGCCGGCCATCTTGTCCACCCCGAGGCGCTGGAGCCGGGAAATGTCGTGCGCATAACAGCCTCAGTGGAATACATTGTTCCGCGTCCACACGGTAATGCATGGGCGACGACGCTGCTGTGGGGGCGCAATGGCAAGCAGGCTGTCCACTACGGCACCAACGCCGTGTTGGCGGAAACTGTAGTCCCGTTCAGCGAGAAGAATTTCATTAGCGGCCGCTACGAGTGGTCGCAACGCGATGAATTGTTCGCCAACGATCCCCCGCTGGCGCTGCAACTGTTCGAGCAAACCGGCAGCCACTGGTTCGATATCAGTGCCTATACGATCGGCTACACGCGCGATATCGGGACCTTTCATAACGTGGAAACCGGGTTGGGAGCGAATATCTCGCTGTACGGACTGCCAGACGCAATCAAGCCCTATTACGGAGATCACCCGCTGGGCGTGAATGTCTATCTGCGGTTGCGGCTGAAGGAAAACAGATAAAGCGAAGGCAACCGCGGATTTCACGGATGACGCATTCTTTAGGCGGAACTAAAAGCCAGAGGCTAAGAGCTAAAAGCGGAATTCTCCAGCGGTACCTCAACCACCATACGGGTGCCTTTCCCGGGTTCGCTTTCTGGAGTAATGGTCCCTCCGTAAGCTTCGATCAGCGCCTTGGAGATGGCGAGACCCAACCCGTATCCGCCGGTGTTACGCGCGCGCGAGTTATCGCCGCGATGAAATCGTTCGAACAGGTGCGCTAATTCCGACGCTGGAATTCCCGGACCGTTATCTTCCACCTCAACATAACCCCGCTGACCATTCGCATGCGCGCGCAGTTGCACGCTCCCGCCGGAAGGGCTGAAGCGTATCGCATTCTCCAACACGTTGGACCAAACCAGTTCGAGATCGTCGGCATCGGCGCGCATGGGCATGGGGCCGTTGCTGGCGAAATGGATGGTGATGCCGCGCTCGCGGGCCACCGGCGCCAGGCGCTCTAGTGCAATCTCGCAAGTAGCGGCCACTTCCACAGGTTGCAGATCGCGGCGCGTACTGCCTGCGGCCCACTGTTCGGCGCGCGCCAGCCGCAGCATCGAGTGCATCAGTTGTTCCAGGCGCGCCATGTCGTCGAGCGCCTGCTCCAGGCCGGCGCGATACTCTTCCGCGGCTCGTGGCCGCTGCAACAGCGATTGCACCGTGGACTTCAAGATCGCAACTGGTGTCTT
The DNA here is from genome assembly GCA_963772895.1 of uncultured Acidobacteriaceae bacterium. Taxonomy (GTDB): domain Bacteria; phylum Acidobacteriota; class Terriglobia; order Terriglobales; family Acidobacteriaceae; genus Bog-257. Next base: position 99,690 of record CAVYZB010000008.1, on the reverse strand, counting down.
AAGTTCGTGAGCGGCGTTGGCCAGAAATTCGCGTTGTTGGGTGAACGCGCGGTGCAATCCATCGAGCATGGCGGTCATGGCTTGCGTGAGAGGCGCAAGTTCCGTCGTGCTCAATGCCGCTTCGCTGGGATTCAGCTTCCAGTTTGAAGTGTTGACCAGGGCCGCGTTGTTGGCTAGTTCGGCCAGTGGACGCAAACCTCGCCGCAATCCCAGGACCGCAATGCCCACCGTGATCAGCAACAACAGGCCGCTACCAGCCGCAATATAGATGCCAGCGCGCGCGACCGCGCGGGTCATCTGGTCGGTGGGCGCCGCATAGGTCACAGTCAACACATCAGTCGAAGGTGCATCGCCTTCCCGATCCAGCACCGGAACGTTCTCCAGCCGCACCGCGCGATAACGAACGCCATTCACCACAACGTTCGCATGTTGGCGGTCCTTTTTCGGAATGGCTTGCAAATCCTGTGGCCAATTCGGAGACCGGGCCAGCACGTGTCCGTCACCAGCGGTCACCTGGTAAAGATCGGGATGTTGCTTCTCCAGTGGGGGCGGAACGAGGTCGCCTTCGAAGATCAAAGTGGGATGCTCATCTTCGGAGTAGCGTACCAGCGCGGCAACGCTCATCGCCCGCCCGCGCAGGCCGGCGTCGAACGCGTTGCGCAGTTGACGCCGGGTGAAATACACCGCTACCGAGACGATGCCGATGGCCAACAGTAATTGCGAGATGATTACCGCTGCGATCAACCGGCGCTGAATGGAGATCTGTCGCATGTTATCCGCGAAGCATGTATCCCTGCCCGCGCAGGGTATGAATTAGTTTGCCGTCTCCGCCGTCGTCGAGTTTACGACGCAAGCCAGAAACGTAAACTTCAATCACGTTACTAAACCGTTCCCAGTTGAAATCATAGAGATGTTCAAGCAGTTCAGTCTTCGAAACAACGGCGTCAGGCCGGTGCGCCAGGTATTCCAGCACGCGGTATTCCATCGCCGTGAGGGTAATCAGGTTTCCTTTGCGACGCACCGAGAGATCGGATGTATTGATCTCCAGATCGCCGACCTTTAATACTGCCGCACTCTGTCCCTTGCCGCGCCGGATCAGGGCCTTGGCGCGTGCCAGCAGCTCTCCCAGGTCGAACGGTTTCGAAATATAATCGTCGGCCCCAGCGTTTAACAACGCAACGATCGACTCCTTTTCGTCGCGCGCAGTGAGAACGAGAACTGGAACCGCCGAGCCGCTGTTCCGCATGCGTTGCAGGACAGCGAGTCCGTCGAGTTTCGGCAGCATCAAGTCGAGGATCACCAGATCATACGGATTTGACTCCGCCATGAAAGCGCCTTCTTCGCCGTCGAGCGAAATATCCACGGCGTAGCCGGCACTCTCGCGCAAACTGCGGGCGACGTTTTCCGCCAGCCGGGCCTCGTCCTCGATAATTAATACGCGCACGGTGCTTCTATCCTAAGCCAACGTTAGGCCAGAGAGGCTGAAGCGAGCCTTAATTAAGTGCATCCAAGACGCCCATCCGGTTGAGATCTATGTTTTCGCCCCCCTGTTCAGCTTCCATTAAGGTTCCTTCCTTCATGCTCTGAGGGAGTTCCTCGGTAAGGGAGCGGTGTTTATGGGCCAAAAGATCTCTGGGCTGATCGCGGCAATATTGCTCGTTGCGGTGGCATCGTATGCGCAAATCAAGTCGCCCACGCAAACCGGTCCACCCGAGGCGACTAATCTTCAGGCTCCGCCCTCCACGGTTTCGCTGACGCTCGCCGATGCGCTGGCACGCGCGAGGGCCAACAGTCCGCAGTTTCAGGCGGCGCTGATGCAATTAGGAATTGCGCGCGAAGATCGCGTGCAGGCGCGGGCCGCCCTCCTGCCCGGCGTGGACTACAACAACGGCTTCATCTACACCCAGGGCAACGGCACACCCGAAGCGCGGTTCATCGCCAACAACGGCGTGCACGAGTACATCAGCCAGGGCGCCGTGCAGCAAGTAGTTGGCTTGACACAAGTGGCGGATTACCGGCGCGCCGCCGCCGCACAAGCCATAGCCCGCGCCAAAGCCGAGATCGCCGCCCGTGGATTGACCGTTACGGTGGTGAAGGCGTTCTACGGATTGCTGGCGGCGCAGGAAAGAACGCGGAGCACGCAGGCAGCCGCCGACGAGGCACAGCGCTTCCTCGATAACAGCCGCAAACTGGAACAGGGCGGCGAGGTGGCGCACTCCGACGTAATCAAGGCCCAGATCCAGGCCAACGACCAGGAGCGCACGTTGCAGGATGCGAAGCTCAACGAACTGAATGCGCGGCTGAGTCTCGCGGTGTTGCTGTTCCCAAACTTCTTTCAGGACTTCTCGCTAGTGGACGATCTTGCGGCCGCGCCGGTCTTGCCGCCGATTGCCGAGGTGCAACAGATGGCGCAGAAGAACAATCCCGAACTGAACGCCGCTTTCGCCGCGCTCGAAGTCGCCAACCACGAAATCACGGTCGCCCGTGCGGGACATCTGCCTACACTGGTGCTCGATTACTACTACGGCATCGATGCAAACCAATTTGCCGTTCGCACAGACGGTATCCAGCACCTGGGCTACTCTGCCACTGCCACGCTCAACATTCCGGTGTGGCACTGGGGCGCGATTGAAAGCAGAGTGAAACAAGCTGAGCTACAACGCCACCAGGCGCAGGTGGAGCTGAGTGCGGCGCAGCGTCAGGCGATCGCCGACTTGCAATCGTTCTACGCTGAAGCTGAAACCGCGCGCGAGCAACTGGACACGTTGCGCAACTCCGCCGACCTCGCGGCCGACAGCCTGCGTCTGACCAACCTGCGTTACCAGGCGGGAGAAGCGATCGCGTTGGAGGTGGTGGACGCGCAGAATACCCTGACGCAGGCACGCAACAATTATCGCGACGGCGAGGCCCGCTACCACGTGGCCATCGCCAACCTGCAGACGCTGACGGGAAGTTTTTAGGAGCTGCGACGGATGCCGATCACCGCGCTTCAAACCGAAGTTGACTTTGAAAGGGCATGGCTTCAGCCATGCCGTACGGACGCGCATGGGATTTTGGCTTTAGCCCCTGAGGGAGCGCCTTCATCGCCATCAGAAGTTTCCTTAAGCTGCCGTTTTCTGATGCCGGGGACTAAAGTCCCCTCACATAGGGGGATCCGTCGTGATGACACGGCTAAAGCCGTGCCCCTTCAAGACATCGCACCAGAGAGAGCGGCCCATTTTAACAACCCGCCGATCACTACCCGGGTGCTGAGGTTCTCGTTGCTCCTTGCTGCTACTGCATTGCTGGTGTCGTGCTCTAAGAAGCCCGAGGAAACCGAGCCGATCGTCACCGTGCAGACTGCGGTTGCGCAGCGCGGCGCGATCCAGCAGATCATCAGCGCCGAAGCGGTCCTGTTTCCGCACGATCAGGCGGCCATCACTCCGAAAATTGTCGCGCCCGTAAGAACGTTCTACGTGAATCGCGGCAGTCGCGTGACCCGTGGCCAAGTGGTCGCTGTGCTGGAGAACCGCGACCTTGCCGCCGCGGAAGTTGAGAACAAGGGCACGTACGAGCAGGCACAGGCGGCTTACGGGCTCGAGACCTCGTCAGCTTTGCCGGAAGAATGGCAGAAAGCTGAACTGGATCGGAAGACGGCGAAGGACGCGTACGACGCGCAGCAGAAGGTCTATGACAGCCGCCTCATTCTCTTCCAACAAGGCGCTCTCCCACGTAAGCAGCTCGACGAATCTGCAGTCGCGCTGGTGCAAGCCAAGGCGCAATACGAAATGGCCGAGAAGCATCTTTCTGCGCTGCAATCGGTGGGCAAGCAGGACCAACTGAAGTCGGCGCGAGGACAGCTCACGTCGGCAAAAGGGAAGTACGAAGGCGCCGCCGCGCAGCTTGCTTACACCGAGATTCGCAGCCCAATCAATGGCGTAGTCACGGATCGTCCCAGCTATCCTGGCGAGACGCCTCCACCGGGCACTCCGCTGCTGACCATCATGGACACATCGTCGGTGATCGCGCGCGCGCACATTCCACAGAGCGACGCCGCCGCGCTGAAGCCGGGAGACGTCGCGACCATCACTGCACCGGGAGGGGATCGCGTGAGGGGTAAAGTCACCCTGGTCAGTCCCGCGCTCGACCCCAATAGCACTACCGTAGAAGTATGGATCGAGGCCGCAAATCCCGACGGGCGACTGCGTCCGGGCACAACCGTCAAGGTACAAATGGTTGCGCAAACTATAAACGATGCTGTTGTGGTGCCAGCGTCCGCGCTGCTGAAAACTCCAGATGGACAAACCACGGTGATGATTGTTCAGAGTGATCGTGCTCGCCAAGTGTCGGTAGAGACCGGCATTCGCCATGGTGATCGCGTGCAGATTACCAAAGGCCTGAGCGGCACCGAGACGGTCATTGTGAGTGGCGCTTACGGCCTACCCGACAATACCAAAGTGAAAATTGCCGAACCCACACCGTCCGCAGGCGCTGGGAAGTCCGACTCCTCTCAACGAGACGCAGGAAAGGACTAAGGTGAGCGCGAAACTGAAATCCTGGCTTCGGCGTCTGCGGACTACCGGTCCGGCCGATGAGCGCTACTGGTTCACGCGTTATTCGAAATCGCTGATCTTCCTCATCCTCGTTCTGGTGCTGGCCGGAGTTTACCTTGCCTTCACCATTCCGATCTCGGTCTTTCCAACCACCGATTTTCCGCGCATCGTTATCGGGGTTGACAACGGGGTGATGCCGATCGACCAGATGATGGTGACGATTACGCGTCCCATCGAAGAGTCGGTAAACAGTGTGCCGGGATTACAGCAAGTCCGCTCCATCACCAGTCGTGGCTCGGCGGAAGTGGACCTCTTCTTTGACTGGCACGAGAACATGGTTACCACGCTGCAACTGGTGGACGCAGCGCTTTCCAGCATCCGCTCTCAGTTGCCGCCGACAGCGGTCATCCAGTCGCATCGTTTGAACTTTGCCAGCTTTCCAATCCTGGGATATAGCCTCACGTCCGACACGGTTCCGCAAACGCAGCTTTGGACAATGGCGACCTATGATCTGAAGCCGCGGCTCAATCGCCTCGACGGGGTGGCCACGGTGGTGGTGCAAGGCGGACAGGAACCCGAGTTTCACATCACTCCCGATCCTGCCAAGCTGCTGGCAGCCAGTGTCACCGTGCCCGACATTCTTGACGCAGTGCGGCGGACCAACCTCATCGATTCGCCTGGCCTGCTGCAAGAGAACCATCAGCTTTATCTCACGCTGGTGGATGGGCAGGTAAAAGATCCGGCGCAACTTTCGCAAATCGTGATCAAGACCACGCCAGCCGGAATTCCCGTCCGTGTTGGCGACGTGGCCGCGGTTACGCCGGGCGTGAAGCCCGTGTACACCATCGTGACCGCCAACGGAAAGCCGGCCGTGTTGCTCAACATCAACCGTCAGCCCGACAGCAACACGGTTGCAGTCGCCGACGAGGTTCACGCCGAGGTGGACCGCATTCGGCAGTCTTTGCCGCCGGGAATCCGCATTGAGCCCTTCTACGATCAGTCGCAGATCGTAACTGAATCCATCAAGAGTGTTCGCGACGCCATCCTCATTGGCCTGATCCTGGCGTCGATCATCATGATCCTGTTCTTGCGCGACTGGGGAGCCTCGGCGGTCGCGGGGCTGGTCATTCCGGTCACGGTCCTTATCACCTTCATCGCACTCAAGGCCCTGAACCAGAGTTTCAATCTGATGACGCTGGGCGGGCTGGCGGCAGCGGTGGGTCTGGTAATTGACGACGCCATCGTCGTCGTCGAAAATGTCGCACTGCATCGCGCCGCTGGGCTGGGCAGGGTTGAAGCGGTCCACAGCGCGCTAAGCGAGATCACCACGCCGCTGGTGGGCTCGACCATCACGCCGATTGTGGTGTTCCTTCCCTTGATCGCGATCACCGGCGTTACCGGGGTCTTCTTTCGCGCGCTGGCTGTAACCGTGGGCGTGTCGCTGCTTACGTCTCTCGGACTAGCGTTGACCTTGACGCCCACCCTCAGCCAATTCTTCATTCGTCAGAAGCGCCTGGTTGGCGTTCCCAGCGAAGATCTCAAGGAGCAGGAAAGGGTGCTCGCCGCAGAGGAAGTCGTGCTAAGCGGACGATTCCGCCGCGTGATCGAGTTCTACGAACGCTGGCTGCGTTTTGCGCTGGAACGCCCAAAGTGGATTGCAGTATTTTCGGCATTGCTTGTGGTTGCGTCCTTCATCTGCTACAAAGCGCTCGGGTCGGACCTGCTGCCGGCGATGGACGAAGGCGGTTTTGTGTTGGACTACATTACGCCTGCAGGCACTTCGCTGGAAGAGACAAACCGCATGGTTGCTCACATCGGCGAGATGATCCACGAAATTCCTGAGGTGCAGGGTTATTCGCGGCGCACCGGGCTGCAACTCGGGCTGGCCGCAGTAACCGAAGCCAATACCGGCGACTTCGCGGTCATTCTGAAAACTAAACGGAGCCGCGGCGTGGATGAAATCATGGCCGACCTGCGGACCAGGATTAAGCAAGAGGAGCCCGCGGTGGATGTCGAGTTCGTTCAAGTGTTGCAGGACATGATCGGAGACCTGTCGAATTCACCCGAGCCGATCCAGATCAAGATGTTCTCGCCCGATGCAGCGCTCTTGAGTCAATGGGCGCCGCGGGTGGCCGACGCCATTGGCAAAGTGGAGGGTGTGGTCGATCTCCTGAATGGAATTGACAACACCATCAGCGGGCCAGCGACAGTTTTCCGAGTCGATCCGACTGTAGCCGCGCGCGCGGGTTTCACCCCGGAAGAAGTTGCGATCGATGCGTCCGCCATTCTGGAAGGCGAGCCCGCGGCTACGCCCGTCATCACGCAAGACATCGCCTACACCATTCGCGTGCGGTATCCTGACGCCAATCGCAGCTCGGTGTCGACGATGAGCAACACGCTGCTGAACAGCGCGAGTGGACACACCGCGACATTAGGGACGCTTGCAAACATCGCCCAGCTGCCGGGTCAGACGGAAATTCGCCGTGAGAACCTGCAGCGCGATGTTGCAGTGACCGCACGCTTGGAGGGGCGGGATTTGGGAAGCGGCATCGCAGCCGTGCAGAAGGCGGTTGACAGCCTGCATGTGCCGTCGTCCATTCGCATAATCTACGGGGGAACCTATGCCGAGCAGCAGCAATCGTTCCATGATCTGGTGCTTGTGCTGATCCTTGCTATTCTGCTGGTGTTTCTGGTGCTGCTCTTTGAATTTCGTACCTTGGCGGCTCCGCTGGCGATTCTGTCGTCAGCGCTGCTTTCCACCTCAGGAGTATTTCTCGCGCTGCTTATAACTCGCACGACCTTCAACATCGCATCGTTCATGGGATTGATTATGGTGATCGGCATTGTGGCGAAGAATGGCATTCTGCTGCTCGACGCCGACCAGCGCTTTCGCGCCGCCGGGCGCTCCGCGCAGGACGCTATGATCCAGGCCGGTCGCCGCCGTCTGCGTCCCATCGTCATGACGGCCATGGCCGCCGTCGCCGGCATGCTACCGCTGGCACTGGCGCTGGGCGCCGGGTCACAGATGCTGCAACCGCTCGCCATCGCGGTAATCGGAGGCATCACGATTTCGATGGTGCTCTCGTTGATCATCACTCCCGCTGTCCATTTTTATCTGAGTCACGAAACCAGCCTTACAGAAACGAACTGAAAGAGGAAAACCTATGAAACGAATTCTTGCACTATTCTTCGCGGCCACCCTGCTGGCCGCCATGCCAGCGTTCGCACAGAAACAATACAAAGTAGTCAATACCGTCAAACTCGGCGGCGAGGGAGGCTGGGACTACCTCTATTACGACAAGGATGGCCAACGGCTCTTCATTACGCGCGGAAGCCACGTCATGGTTGTCGACGCCAATACCCTGAAAGTGACTGGCGACATTCCTGATCTCTCCGGCATTCACGGGGTCGCGCTGCGCCCGGAGCTGGGCCGCGGCTTCGTTAGCAATGGTGGGGATAACACCGTTACCATCTTCGATCTGAAGACGCTCAAGAAACTGGACAGCGTGAAGGTGGGCGAGCGGCCCGACGCGATACTCTACGATCCGTTCACCAAGCATGTCTTCACCTTCAACGCACGCAGCAAGGATTCGAGCGTGGTGGACGCTGCCAGCGGCAAGGTGATAGGCACGGTTCCGCTCGGTGGCAAGCCGGAGTTTCCGGTCACCGACGGCAAGGGTAAGGTGTACGTCAACATTGAAGACAAGAGCGAGATTGCCGAGATCGATGCCATTAAGCTCTCGGTGTTGAATCGCTGGTCACTGAGTCCGTGCCAGGAGCCCAGTGCACTGGCGTTCGATGTGGCGCATCATCGCCTCTTCGCCGGATGCGACAACAAGATGATGGCAGTCGTGGACTCCGACACCGGTAAAGTCGTCACCACCGTTCCCATAGGAGAGGGTGTGGATGCCGGCCGGTTCAATCCCAATACGCAGGAAGTATTCATGTCCTGCGGCAGAGATGGCGTGCTGACCATTATTCACGAAGACAGTCCCGACAAGTACACCGTCACGCAGAATTTGCCGACCGCCAAGGGCGCGCGCACCATGGCGATGGACTACGCCAGCAATACTGCCTATCTGGTGACCGCACAGCGCGTGGCGACGCCGCCTGCTCCGGGACAGCGACCGGCAATGGTTCCGGGAAGCTTTGAGCTGATCGTAGTGAAGGGGGAATAAGTCCCGCGATGTGGGAGTGTGACATTGTGAGGATGGCAATGTGCTAACTTGTTACCTCTCACTTAGAGGCTCTTGTACGCGCCATAAGCAAGGAGGTGGGACACGGCGTGGCAAATCATGGCTGACTCTAGTCCGTAGCGCCAGTAAAGGCAGCCGACAACGACTCCAAACACAGAAGCGCCGGCAATCATGCTTGCGATCGAGGTACTGGTGAGATGCCCGAGCAGGATGCGAGTTGCCGGCAGATGGCCTGCTCCGAAGATGACAGCGCTGACCACGATCGCCGTCCAGACCACGCCAGTCGAAGGTTGGCCGGAAGACTTTTGCAGAAAACGCCAGCCTGACCACACCAACAACGTCATCAGGCCCCAGCGCATGAAGATCTCCTCCGTGATGCCACCGTAGAAAACCGCCACCAGCAGCGATCGCGGACTGTGTATCTCAAAGATCAGACCGTGGGAGGTCAAATACCACGGAATCACGGCCACGGCCAATCCGCCGAGGAGGCCAGGTAAGAGCTGTGGACGCAGTGCTGTTGCCAAGGATCGGCCCGCGACTAAAGCCTCGAAGGCTGGTGCGCGCAAGCCGACCCGCGATGCAAACACTGCGCCACACCAAACGAAAAGTGCCAGCAATAAAGCTGCCTGGGCAGACGCGGCCAGCGAAGCCACCCAGACAGGCACCCGCAATGGGTTACGTGGAGGATGCTGCGATATGAGAATCGGCAGCATTATGAACGTCGCGGCAAGAACCCCGATCATGCCGGCGATCCATATTGCTCCGCCCAGTTTCCATTTGGATGCGTTAGCCATGCAAGTCACAGTCTGCACTTAGCTTGACCCCATCCTTGCTTTCCTTACGGTTTCTTCGCGCTGGGCGGTAAGAGATTATTCAACCGTAGGTACATGGCTGCCGCGCTGTAGTGGTCGGCCCAGTCTGCGGCGAGGTAGATGAGTGCCGCAGCCCGAGGGCCGGTGCGCCCGCCGAAGAGTTCCACCGGTTGGCCTAGCGTGGAATCATCCGCCTTGCCCAGGACCTGTTCGCAGTAGGTGAACGAGTCCTTCAGCGCCTTGGTGAGCACGTCCTTGGAATCGCTTTCACTCAGTTTCAACTCGCGCGGCTGCTCACCCGCTACGCGCGCACAGAGAGAATTATTGGACTGGGTGATGTGCATGACCAGGTGCGCGAAGGTCATCTGCGGCGGCGTCGGGCGATAGCTGTACTTATCGGCCGGCATTTCGTCGGCGGCTCCAATCAGATTTTTAGCGTAGCGCTGTTCCATCTGGCGCACGGTGGTGACAACCGGATTGCTGACAACCTCGGCTGGTGCCTTGGACTGCGCGACCAAGCCAGGAGCAAATGCCAGCAGCAGGACTGCAATGGCGGTTCGTATCATGGTCTCCCCCACGGAAAAATCTCGGGAAGAGCATATCGCATTTACTGGCTTGATTTGGGGAAAGTTGCGATACGAAGCGTTTAGTTGACCGGGCGGTGCTGCATCAGCCGGAGCAACTCAAGTCCAGCCTGTTCAGCGTCGCCATGCTTGAAGTCATTCTGCAACAGGACGGTCGATGCCTTTGGCGCCAGCGACTTTAGCGAAGCCGCTACGCTATCGGCCGGCAGAGAAGAGCTATCTGGACCGAGGACGATGTAGTCAACTTTCGCGGCGCTCAAAAGAGTTTTGGCGTCATGCATCCTGCAGGTGGACAGCACCTCGTACCCATGGTGCTGCAGCAGAGTTCTCACAAACGCGCACAGGTCGGCTGACTGGTCCACGAAGAGAACGAGACGGCCCCTACTGACGGCGCCCGTGCTGGTGAGAGCTGGCTCCTTGAGAAACGAGACAATGGCTTCGTCTTCCGAATCGTAAATGCGGAAGATGGTGCTCAGTTTGGTGAGCCGCAGCAGGTTGCCGAAAAATGGAGGCACGCCCGCCAGCCGCAGGTCGCCGCCCCGATTACGGGTATGCGAGAGGAAGCGCACCAGCAAACCCATGCCAGTGCTGTCCACACGGGTCACTTCGTCGGCTTGCACTACGATGCGCATGGACTCGCGCAGTCCGCGGTGGATGCATGCTTCGAGGACAGTAATTTCTTCGCCGGTGACAATTCGCCCGGCGCACTTGATGACAAATACTCTGCCGCAGTGGCGTGAATCCAAAGAGAGTGACATGCTGTCCTTGTACCTTAATAAATCTTTGTGCCCGTGGCCATCGCAAATATCAAGGCTGCAATAGCTGCCCTTTTATATCTTACTCACTCTCGTCTCATCCACACCCCAAACGATAGTGAGAAGCATATCGCATTTTGAAGGCCGACTGGGCATTAACGCGTCCGCGGTACTGATCTAACGGGTTGTTGCCAGTTCGGGGTATCATGGGAATCAGCGGTTTCAATCCCCAGCCCAGTAAGGAATCGCACATCAAACGCTTGACAGATGAGGTATATTGACATGACCGATCTCCCAAGGAAGAAGGGGCCACACATGGCGACAGCAACGAAAGAGCCGCGCGACACTCAGGCGCTGCCCCGCGAGCTGGAGGAATTTATCGACTCCAGCGTCGATGCGATGGATAAGCGGGCCCTGAAAAAGTTCGAGAAGGAATCGAAGAAGATCACGGATGCCTCTAAGCATTCCGGCGCTGAGCGTGACACTCGTCGCGAAACAGCTTGACCAGCTTCTTTAACTCTTGGTCCGTCACGTCGGGTTTCAGAAGTCTGACGTAGGCCACAAAGCCCCGCTCATCGCTGTTGTTTAGCAGCCCTCGCACCACCTTCCGCGCCGTAGCACGTGCTTCACCCTTACGCTCGTCAATCTGCTCGCGCCCATTAAACCACCGTCGAATCATTCGCCGCTCCAGTTAAGCGATGCTGACAACGGCATAAGTATGCAACCAATTGTAGGGAGTGTCAAGGCTTTACTCCAGTAACTCGCGTGAAATTGCTCCGCCACCTCCCGCTTGTAAGTAGCTAACATACTGAAATAGTTGATGTAACATAGATGTAGGAATTATTTCTCTTGCACCTTGACATATAAGTCTCTGTAGGACTAATCTCTGTACTGGAGAGCACAATGCCTGACGACAAACTTTTGGCGCTTCCGGGTAGTTCTTGGAACGCCGCCAAGCAAATCATCCGCGCCTTTGGAGCCGTGCAGAATGAAGAGAATCCGAGGGTTGAGGACATCGCAAAGCTTGCTGGCTGTCCCCGCCCCGTGGTAAGTATGAACAATGCATTCTTACGTTCTGTAGGAATCGTTAGGCCTGATCAATGGAAGCTGACCGAGCGTGGAAGGCGATATGTAACGGCGCTGCAAATGAACAACGAAGCAATGGCAGCAGAAAGCCTTGCGGACGCCGTCAGAACGAATCCTGTGCTTACCCGGCTGCTAAACCTCATAGTGGCAAGGGAAGGCCTAAAGATCGAGACTTTTAAAGCGGAATTGATACTTCTTCTTGGGCTGGATGCTACAGACAAACAGATTCAATTCAAACCGCTCTTGGATATGCTCCAAGATGCCAAACTGATCGAAATAACTGGCGATACCATAGAGCTGGCGAACATGAATGCCTTTCTGAGAGACCCCCCGCCTCCGCCGCGAGATGGGTTGGAAAAACTTCCGCCGCCTCTCCCTCCAAAAGATCAGTTACCGCAGGGACTGCCAATTCTGTTGGGCCCAAACAGGCTGGCCTATATCCAGCTGCCCGCTGACTGGGACAAGAAGGACTTGCCGAAACTACTCAAGTTGCTGGAACTCTCTTTAGGAGATGACGTGTGATGAGTTTGCGTCAAATACGAAACGCCCCGCGTTACGAGCGCAGAGCGTCTCAGATTGGAGGTTACGCAGTGAGAATCATCATCGTGATTCGCTTCACTGTAAACAAACCCACGGTGGAAATTACCGTTATTCCACCATAGCTCATAAACCGTAAGATTTAAGCGCCCCGCCGCCCGCGTCAACGGGTAGCGGGGCTAAATCCGAGCGCGGGGTTAAGCCGACACTCAGACCTCAATCAAATTGTCTGGCTTTCTCCCGCAAAACGCAAGGAGAAAGCTCATGACGTGCAGGAAGTGCAATCACGATAAGGTTAAGAAATTCGGACACTGCGGTCGGACTCGGGCACAGCGTTACCGTTGCCTGAGTTGCCGTAGCACATTTGTTGTTCCCATCGAAAAGCCTTTGGGGAATCACACAACCGATCTGGACACAGCCGTCCGCGTGTTGGAACTGATGATGGAAGGAACATCGGGTCAGGGCCATCAGCAGGCTGACCGGCTTGCACGTTCACACGATCTTGGCGCTTATGGTCACTGCTGGCGAGAAATGCCAGCGTTTGATGAACGCCAAGCTGCGCGGCTTGCGTCCGCATCTCGTCCAGGCTGACGAGCTGCACAGCTTCGTGGGCTGCCATGAAAACCGCCTACACGCTGGCGCTCCGAGCGAATGGGGTTCGGTGTGGACATGGCTCGCCCTCGACAGCGAAAACAAACTCATCATCTCGCATCACGTCGGCAACCGTGACGCCGAGAGTGCGTGGAAATTCATTCGCGATCTGCGCGAGCGCACCGAGGGCGTGTATCAACTGACGACTGATGGCCTGCGCCACTACGTGGACGCGGTTGACGCCCACTTCGACATTCATATTCATTATGCGCAACTCATTAAATTGTTCAGCAGCCCCGACATCGTTGGGCCGGATTGGTTTGGTGCCACAAGTCGAGTTACGGGTACTATCCCAAGTGTCCGAAGCGGACAGCCCGAGCCGCGTTTCATCAGCACCAGCCATGTCGAGCGGTTGAACTTATCTGTGCGAACTCATCTTCGTCGTTATGTTCGCCGCACGAACGCCCACAGCCGCAAGCTGGCGAATCACAAGGCGTGCGTTTCGCTTTGGGTCGCGTGGTATAACTTCGTCAGAGTGAACACAGCAATCAGAATGACGCCCTGCATGGCGGCAGGCGTCACGGGTCACATTTGGAGCATGAAGGAATTGCTCCAATCAGCGTGAGAACATGAAAGACGAAGTGCCTCTGCTCCCCATAAGAGAGCGCATCAAAGATCTGAACATAAAAGCCTACTATCTACTTGTGGCGCTCAGGCTTCATTTACAGAACGAGTTCTGGAGCACATTCGCTGAAATTGGCATTCACTTTGACGGCTCTTGCTGCCGTTCTGCCGGTACAGGACTATGTAAAATCCAGATTCTGGTTGGAGTGTTTTCGAGCCTTAAAAGCGGTCGCTTTGACGATTGCTTTGGTTTGCGCGATTTTCTGGATTTGGACGGCACCGGCAACAGTCGGTTAGATCAGTGCCGCGTCCGCAGCTCCTCTCAACGAAAAGCGCCACGCTCCCTTGCGCAAGAGAGCGAGGCACTAGTTAGCGAGTGAATTTCCTCTACCTTATCTGGACGGTGTATCTGGGAGACGCGATACCATTAGCCACTATTTCCAGATAGCTAAGTCCCGTTTCCATGCCAGACGGTATGTCAACGTGGGTGGACGTTATGCCCGGAAAGTCCACTGCCATGGTGTTGTGATCATGCGTCCGGCAGTAAAAAACGTGTCCGGTGCTGATATTGGTCAGACGCACAATGGGGTAATTTGTGGCTGCCTGTGCATCATCTCCATAGGCAACCGCCTGCGAAAAGCCGTTGAAGTTCCCGCCATTGAGGACGTAGGTGCTGCCTCGGCTGAAGCCTGCGGCGCCTCCGACAAGATTTGCCTTGGGCTCCCAATTAGGATTGGGGGTGCCAGTAGGGGTGTAGATTTCGACATCGCGGCTGCCGTCGGTGTAGAGGACTTGGCCGGTGGGAAGCACCAGCATCCTTCCGTACCATGAGGAGTCGATTTGGGAGTTAGGGGTCGCTGGAACCGAAATCAAATTCGTGCCGTTCCACTCGAAGAAAACTGTGCCATTCTGGAATATGAACGGGCTGGCACTCACCAACACGTTGCCGTCCGGTAGTAATGCCGCTGGCCCATCGGCTACATCCAAATTGTCAGGAAAATCTGGACCAGCTGTCCACCCGCCGGTGATGGTGTTGTAAATGGAGGTATGACCAGCACCGGCGCCGTTGGCTCCCGTCGCAAAGACGGTGCCATCGGGGCGCAACATCGCGGGACCAACCTCATTGGAGCCGTGGGAGTCCCACAGTTGTACAACCGTGCTGCCCGCGCTCGTCCACGAGCCCGCAGTAGGGTTATAGATTTCGGAGTTCATGCCACTAGGATCATCCATGCCAACGTAGGCATCGACGGTCAGTACCTTTCCGCCGGGTAACAGGTTCCATCCTTCCTCGTCGTTCTCGTCGAACTTACCTGACCCGGTCGCGGTCCAGGTAAGGTTGGTGGCATTGAGCAGGGCCTGCTGTCGCGTGCAGCAATTGGCCACCATGAATGTCCCGTTGTTCAGGACCACGCTCTGGGCATCGCCAATACTGGTCCACCCGCTGGGCGGGTTCACCGGCGTCCACACATCGTGTATCGGGTCGTAGATCGCGCCTTGGTTGGTCCAAACATATTGCGAGAAATTCTGCTCTCCGCCCTCAATGATGACTCGGCCATCGGGCAGCACCGCCGAAGCGAAGAAAAGAGGACCGTAATTCGATACGAGGGAGGCAAGCTGAGTCCAAGTTCCGTTTACGTAGCTGCCATTAATGTCCGGGGTTAACTTCCACCAATCGATAAACCCATCATTCGGGTCCTCGTGATGGACCATAACAGTTCCGTCGGTAAGAAGAAGGGCCTGGCCAGCGGTGAAACTGGGTTGGTGCGCTAAAGGCTGCCACGATTGTGCACTGGCCACGCCTACCGCAGCCAACAGCACTCCTGTAGCGAATCCGAGCATTCGCGAAAGCTTCATTTTTCTCCTCAAGTGGTACGTCGGGTGAATGGGCGAGTTCTGACGCGGACCTCTGACATCTCTGGATGTTCGGGCGGTCAACTACATCTCGACTCAAAGTAAGGGCGCTCAAATCTACTCTGGACAGGTTGGGAATGTCAATCAGGCAAAATGTAATGAGATGCAGTCAGTAAGGCTGCGCGTCACCTTGAAACTGAGACTGCTACTGAATTGCTGTCGGAGCCTTTTGATCGAAGGTACTTTGCCACGATCAGGAAACACGGCTGCGATTCCGCCAAAGACCGCGCCCATCCCCAGCATCACAAGCGGCACAATGAAAAAGCGCAAGTTCCAACCGGCGCCGATACGCGCCTGCGTGGGGTCATGCGGATCGTAGCGAATGAGATGACGGCTGCCGACCCGGAACTGTGCGGCTCGGTCGGCGGTTTGCTGATAGTTCTGGCTCTGGAAGCTGGTCAGTTCTGCGGTGATGGGTCTGCCGTCAACCGTGTAGAGAACCTGCAAACTCGCGGCATATAGCTGCTGGTGCGGCGGTGCCGGTTGCGTCACCACCTCGCTGCGGATGACTTGCGCTTCAGTCTCAGGCCAGGTTTGCAACACTCGATACTGCTGCCAGAAAAATGGCAGGCTCAAAATCACGCACAACGTGCATAAGATGAGATTGGCAACTCCCAGCATTACCAGGATGCCGCGTTTTTCGCTGCTCAAGGGTGCACCAGAAAAATCATGTTCACCATAGAGGCACAGAGGACACAGAGAAACTCAAAAGAAATCGTGTTCACCACGGAGGCACGGCACGGAGAAGAAATAACAATTGAAACTCCGTGATCTCCGCTGTCCTCCGTGGTCAAAAAAGGACTTTCTCTGTGCCTCTGTGTCTCTGTGGTAATTCGGACTACTTTCCCCGTTTTAGGTCCTTCATCTCTTCGCGGACGCGGCGGAAGCGCTGGAGCAGCGAACCGAGGTATCCCAGTAAGATCACCCAGGTAACGATGTAGGCAGCTTTCAACGCAACTGGGCCGGTCATCGTGCGCCCCCTTGTAAGGCTGCGGCGGCGTGCGTGGCTTCCACTTTTTCCTCCAGCATCTGCAAGCGGTAGCGAACCACCATCAGTACAATTCCCACGCAGGTGAACGCCGCCAGGTTCCAGAAGAAGGCATGCAGCATGGCAGGATCGAGACCCGAGTTTTCGCCGCCACCCATGACCGGCGAAGGATGCTGGGTACGGAACCAGCGTATCGACATATATACGATCGGCACGTCCACGAATCCGAAGATGGCCAGCGCCGCCGCCAGGACTTGCGTCTGTCCTCCCGCCGAGAAACGTCGCAGCACCAGATAGCTTACGTAGATGAGCCAAAGAACCAGCGTGGTCGTGAGGCGCGCATCCCATGTCCACCAAATGCCCCAAACCGGGCGCGCCCAGATCGGACCTGTGATCAGGACGATGGTGCAGAACATTACTCCAACCTCGGCAGACGCCGCCGCCAAAGCGTCGCTGGCAAGATTGCGTTTCCACAGATACACGACCGATGCCAGGAAGTTGACGAAGAAACACACTCCGGCCGTCCACGCCGAGGGAACGTGATAGTAGAAGATCCGCTGGACGTCGCCCATTGTCTGCTCGGTGGGTGCGACAAATAATCCCTGATAGGTGCTGAAGGCCAGCAGGCCGAGGGTGAAAACAACAAAAGCGATAAATATTTTTTTCATTGCCTGTTTAATGTTGTTGGGGCTTTAAGTCCCGTGGCACATCACTTATGGAACAGCAGATCTCTCGCCGACTAAAGTCAGCTCGTGATGACAAATATAAAAGACTCAATGACGGCGTAGCTAAGCTACGCCCCTTCGATTCACTAACCCCTGACCCCCAGCCCCTAGCCTCTGTCGTTTCACTCCGCATTTAACACACTTTCAAACAGAAGCAGACACACGGCCGTGAATACCACATCGTAAACCGCCAGCATCTTGATCCAGAAATCGGGCGAAGCTTCGCCGGTGAGGATCGACGTAGTGGCGTCCACCATGGCAAGCAACGCCGGTATCGAAATGGGGAAGAGGATCAGCGGAAGCATGATTTCGCGGCTGCGGGTGCGAATCGATAGCGCCGCGAAAAACGTACCGTTGACGACCAGCGCCCAGGTTCCCAGCAACGCCACCACGATCAATTGCCAGACGGGTCCAACCGACCGCAGATCGTAGAAAACCACAAACAGCGGAGCCATTAGCGCTTCCAGCACTACTACGAAGAAAAAATTGCCGATCGCCTTGGCCAGGAAGAGAGCATTCGGCGGAGCTGGTGACACTCGGTAGGCATCGAGTACTTGATTGCGCAGCTCGCGCGCCCAAGTCTGATTCAGTGCCACCACCGCCGCGAACAGGAACGCCACCCAAATCAATCCACCGGCGATGCGGCGTGACTCCTCCGCCGTGGGATTGAAGGCGAAGCTGAAGATCACCACCACCAGCAACGCGAAAAACAGCATGGAGTTGATGGCGTCCTTGGAGCGCCACTCCATGCGCAGATCTTTCACCAGCGTCGTGTGGGCTACGCCAAGGGTGGTCATCGCGACGTCCACTCTGCGTTCGGGGCCGCCGCTTTGCGGGTCACCTCTTCGCGCGATGTAATCTGTCCCGCGGTCATGTGTACGAACTCGTCGGCCACGCCTTCCATCAGCGCAGCCTGATGTGTAACCACAAAGATGGTTTTGCCGTGGTCGCGCACTCTGCCCAGCACCGCTGCCATCTCGCGTGCCGAATGCACGTCAACGTTGGAGAACGGCTCATCGAGCAGGATTAGCTCCGGATCGTGCAGCACCGCGCGAGCCAGCGACAGGCGCTGCCGCATGCCTTGCGAATACTGTCCGACGCGGCGAGACAGTTCCGGGTCAAGCCCGACCATCTCCATCGCCTTGCGGCAAAGCGCGTCGTCATCGAGGCCGTATAGGCCGGCGAAGTAGCGCAGGTTCTCCATTCCACTTAGCTCGTCGTAGAGCAGCGGGGCATGGCCCATGTATCCCACGCGATGAGCTACCTCGCGATGATTTTGTGTTCCGAGCAAGGTGAAACTGCCCTGGCTGGGTTCCATCAGCCCGGCGATCATGCGAAGCAGGGTGCTCTTGCCGGCGCCGTTATCGCCCAGCACCACGTACAGGCGGCCGGGCGCGAAGCTGGCGGAGATGCCGCGGATGGCGGCAAAGCGTCCGAAAAATTTAACCAGGTTATCGAGGGTAACGACAGGCGGAGAGGCTGGTGCGATTCCGATCACCTGTTCCTTCGTTAGGGGCGCGATTCGAGTTTGCTGAGCCGCCCTTCGAACTCGCGCAGGATTGAGTGCACCATGATCATGTCGTTATGCAGTTGGCCGATCTTCGCATCCATATTGTGATAATCCTGGCGATTGAGCAGAATCCCTATGAAGATCATGAGCGTAGGAACCGCGACCACAGTGAGTAACTGCCAGAACGGAATCGCGGCTTGTATCGGCATGTGGCTATTCTATCCCTGGGTTTAGTTCGCATCAATTTCCAAGAAGCTTACTGCCCCGGCGATGCGTCCCCTTCAGAGCGCGGCCTTCTGCGCATTTCCGGTGGCGGCCGGAGCAGCCCCCGGCTGTCCAGGTTGTTTGGGAGCGTACTTGGAGGCGCACTTGGCTTGAATATTGGTGGCGTGGAAGACGCCATCGCGTCCAAACTTGCCTTCCGCCAGCGCCTGCGCATTGTCTTTGAAGGTGTCGGGCGGCGCTTCGCTGCCGTTATAAACCACTGGCAGGGTGCGGTCCTGCTCGACCAGCAGGAATTCCAGATGCGTTCCCTGGCGCTTGATCGATCCCGGCTGAACGTTTCCGGCCACACGCAAGCGTTTGCTGTAGGCGCCGTTGCCCATGCCGTTCAGTTCCTTGATGGTGACGTAGTAGCTCTTACTGTCTTGCACGCCGGTGTAGGCGAGATAGCCGAGAGCCACAAGAATTACGACGATCACCGCGCCGAAGCGCACGTACCTGCGTCCCTGTTCTGACATGAATCTAAACCTCAGAAATGCTGAATGCCTGAACGTGGAAACGGCAAGGCATCTCTTTTTCGATTGGCTTAAGGATAGCGCTTCTGACCGCACAGCGCCATGTGATTCAGATCACAGCGACCGGTGATTTTCATTGTGGCGCGGGCGAGGTGTCAGCCAACACCAGTTTTTCTAAGCCGCGCCGCGACGACGATGCGCCTGATCCAGGCTTGACCTCACCAGTTCGATCAGTTCCGGCGGCGGGAAGGGCTTGGCGCGGAAAACGACCTCCAGACCGTCATATTCGGAGATCGCTTCCGGCATGCCGCTGAGCACAATGATCGGAATCCAATCGTTTTCCGCGCGGACGCGGCGGACCAATTCCGGCCCACCGCATCCCGGCATCAAGTGATCGGTGACGATGACGCCTACATGGTCGCGAATGACGCGGAGCGTAGCTAAAGCGCTCTCGACGCTGGCAGCGGTAGACACCTGGAATCCAGCCTTCCGCAGGATTGCTTCGCGGATCCTTAGTTGCACCGGATTATCGTCAACCAAAAGGACTTGGTTCAAAACATCCACGCCTTACTCTCCGCACCTCTCCCCCGCCGCGAGGCCGGGCAGGAACCGCACTCTTTCAAAAATGCGCGCCAAGTCAATCCAGCAGGCACGAGTGGGAGGCGACGCCACAGCACTCCACCGGTGTATTGGCGAGCGTACGTAATCGCCGGCTGACGCAAAACCGAAAGCTCGCCATCCAACCCCAGCTACTTCCAACTACTCAAGACCTAAGCGGTACGTTGTTGACCGCAAATCTCTTCCTTCGCTTGTAACCAGTCCTGCTCGGGCGAACCGCCCGTACCGCCGCGTTGCAGGTACAACTCGTATGCGCGAGCGCGGATCCTCTCCTCCACAATCGGCGAGGAAGCGGATCTCGGAGCGAAATCGGGCGACGTCGCCACTGGATGCCCCACCTGAGTGCCATTTCCGTTCTCAGGCTGGGTAGCGTTCCCGACCTCTGGCGTACCCTTGCGGCTCCGTTTTTTCGGCGTGGTCCCATCATTGGCTCGTGTTGCTTTCGGCATCGTACTTGACTCCTAACCCAAAGAAATTTGCAGCTGGTCCGCGCACAACTTACGGTCGCGGCCAATCACTACACCTTCAACTATAAACGAATCTGCAGCCGTAATGAGCTGCGAGGTACCTTTTTCCACAACTTTCAGCAACTCATAATGAACATTCTGTTACTGGTCACACCTTGCTATCGTTCCCATATTCGTTGGTGTCCAATTCTTTGGCGTCCAATAAACGTTGGGAATTCAGTGGTTCAGGAACCAAGCTTCCCATACTTGCGTATAAATTAAAGAGGGGCGGACTGTCCGTTCAACGCGATGCTATTTTTCGAGATTCTACGGCAGACGTTGCGAACCTTGTGGGCGCACAAGCTGCGCTCATTCCTCACCATGTTTGGCATCGCATGGGGAGTCGGTTCTTTGTTGTTGCTGGTGGGATTAGGGGAAGGTTTCCGCTCGGGCAACCGGCGCGAGTTGAACTCGCTGGGCGAAGACATCATGTTCATCTTCCCCGGGCGCGCCCCCGCGGTCGCCGGCAACATGAGTTCCAGTCGCAGCTACTACCTCACGGACCAGGATTATCACGACATCGAACACGAAGCTCCGCACGTGCGGGCTGTCGCTCCGGTACTTTCGCGGATGGACATCCGCGAAGTAAGCGATTACGGCAACACCAACGGCGAGGTCAGTGGTGTTCCTCCAAAGTACAACACCATCCGCTATCTGCCGCTGGCCGCCGGCCGCTGGCTGAACCAGGACGATGAGGCCCAGGTGCGCATGGTTGCCGTCATCGGCGATGAGATGCTGAAGAACCTGTTTCCCGGTAGGCCTGCGGTCGGCAATACCATTCTGCTGAACGGGATCCGCTTCGATGTCATCGGCGTGGTGCAACGTGTCGGACATGGCGACGACAATTCGACCAACAATCGCGTTTTCCTTCCCTTCACCACCATGCGGCAATTCTTCCCGCTGACGAAAGAAGGGCAGGAGGATGCGGTCTCGTTCCTCAACTATCGCCCGCGGGTACGTCAGGAACATACCCTGGCCCGCGAAGAAGTGCGCAAGATCATTGCTCGTAATCATGGCTTCGACTGGCATAACGAAGACGCCTTTGAAGATTGGGACACCATCAAGAATTCCGAAACCGTGGGCAAGATCTTCGACGCCATGGATATCTTTCTGGGCGGCGTGGGTTTGGTGACCCTTACCCTGGGTGCGATCGGCATCGTCAATATCATGCTGGTCGCGGTAAGCGAGCGCACCCGCGAGATCGGCTTGCGCAAAGCCCTGGGCGCAACCAATCGCAGCATTCTGCTGCAGTTCTTTCTGGAGGGCGCTTTCCTGACGCTGATGAGCGGGGGCATTGGCATGGGCGGCGCTGCCTTGCTCATGTACATGATGAGGGGTGTCGGCGAAGTTCCTGGATTCGATCCTCCCACCATGTCGTTTATGTCGGCGACGCTTGCCATTGGAACCCTGGCCATTGCCGGCGTCGTCGCGGGAATCTATCCCGCGCATAAGGCAGCCATGCTGGAACCGGTGGACGCGTTGAGGCAGGAGTAGCGATGGTCAAAGATATTCTGACGCAGGCCTATGGCGCGATGCGCTACAACCGGCGCCGCACCACGTTGACCATGCTGGGAATGGCTTGGGGCATCGCGACCGTGGTTCTTCTGCTCGCCTATGGGGCCGGATTTGGCCGCGCCATCGAAGTCATCTTCGCCAACTGGGGTACGCGCATCATCGGCGTCTTTCCCGGCCGCACCTCGCAGCAGGCCGGCGGACAAAAGGCGGGCACGCAGATCAAGTTGACGCTCGACGACATCGACCGCATCGTAAATGCCGCGCCTCTGGTCAATCGCGTCACCCCACTGGCGGAGAAGGACGTCACGGTGCAGCGCGACGTCCGTACGTACACGCTGCCCATCAATGGTGTCTACCCCAGTATGTTCAACATCCTGGCATTGAAGCGAGGCGAAGGACGTTTGCTGAACGAAGACGACGAAGCATCCCGCGCACGGGTGGCCGTGATCAGTTCCGATGCGAAACTCAAGCTGTTCTCCGGGGAATACGCGCTGGGCCAGCACATTCGCATCGAAGGCATCAGCTATCAGGTGGTCGGCGTTCTCTCGCCCCACATGCAGGAGGGCGACGACAGCGTCAATAAGACCATCTACATTCCGTTCAGCACCATGAGCGATTTCAAGGACACGCACTACCTGGACGGCATCTGGATCTCCTACGAAGGCAACGATTACGAACTGGTCGAGCGGCAGGTGCGCGGCGTCCTTGCTAAGCAATACAACTTTAAGCCCGATGATAAGCGCGCGGTGGTCGTTTACAACATGATGAAGCAGTTGAAGCAGTTCCAGATCATCACCGCCGGGCTGAAGATACTGCTGGGATTCATCGGCACCTTGACCCTGGGTATTGGCGGCGTGGGACTGATGAACATCATGCTGGTATCGGTTACCCAGCGCACCCGCGAGATCGGTGTGGAAAAGGCGCTCGGCGGCCGGCGGCGCGACATCCTCTTCCAGTTTCTGGCAGAGGCGCTGGCCATTACCTTTGCCGGTGGACTCGCCGGAATCGTGCTGGCCTACGCGGTTTCGATCGGAGTAGGGCGCATCACCTTCTATAGCGCCGTCGCCAAGAACGCCGAAGCGGCCGACATTCGGCTCATTATCGATCCCACCACCGTGATCGTCGCGACGATCATCCTGACGCTCGTGGGCCTGGTGAGCGGGATGCTCCCCGCTATCAAAGCTTCGCGACTGGACCCGATCGAAGCGCTGCGCTACGAATAGCGCACCATCTTCTGCCCGGCGAAGGACCACTGTGCCGTGTTGAGGGAAGCGGGCTGCACTGGGAGGCAAAGAAGGTTGAGGTTCGGCTTACGCGTTCCAACGGTCGCGTGTGTCTTTCTGTGTCCGATGACGGTGTTGGTTGCGACCCGACCCAGACCGGCAAGGCGAGTGGGCCGGGGGTGATCAACGTGCGAGAGCGCGTGTATCAGCTGCATGGGACGTTTGAGTTCGATAGCACACCAGAGCGAGGGGCCAGGGTGAAAGTGGAAATTCCCTTTCGACCCGCCTCGCAAGTTTAGTAAGCGCCTATAGATTGTCGTATGGGACCGCCGTCCTGGCCCACCGTCAAGTTCGATTTCCCGGCAACTCTTCCCAAGTCCCTTTACTTGCATGTAGGCTGTGGCAGAATCACCAGAGTGAAAAAAGAGCCAACTCGTCTTTGATGGCAGTGGGGTTCGCAGTCCAACGATTGATACGCGCTTCCGTTTCTTCTCCATTCCTGGACGTAAAGGAGAAGGTGCATGGCGGTCTTGAGATTTGGTACCTCAGAGAAACACAGATGTGTTCTCGCGATTACTGCGCGGGCGGTCTCTCTCGTCCTACCCTCCATTCTGCAAGGTCAGGCAACAATCTCAACCGGCAATATCAACGGCACGGTCATTGACCCCAGTGGTGCCGCCATACCGGGCGCGAAGATCTAGAGAGCCTAGTAGAACCCTTCGTTGGTGGCCAGTCATTCTAATTTAGACGCGAGGCTTCAGCCGACCAACCCAGCGCATCGGTTGGCCGCGGCGATCAATGAGGGGATCTACTCCAAAGTCCCTCCGCCGTGAAAATGCCCAACTCAGTCGTCGTGGACGAGAGCGCCTCTGTTGTCCCAATAGCGCAAATACCGCAGCCGATGTCCGTGCTTTTGAACGGGGTGCTAGCAGCCCGAAGTATCGAATACCATGTTGATAACGGTCCGGAACGTGTTCCGCCAAGCTGGGTACAAATTCCTCCGGTGTACACGAAATGTTCACCCGCCGCTTCTGAATCTTATCCTTGGTCCAGAATCTGACTTCTCGGTCCGTGATCTTCAGGAAACGATACTGCGTGATTGGTGGCCGGCGAACATACCGGCCTGCGTAGCGCAAGAAGTGCTCTTTCGACGCAAAGTGATTAATGTCGATGCTCCACCAACGTTCGTATTGCTCCTTCAAATGGGGTCTTAGCTCCTGAGGGCTCAAATCCGAGGCAAGCACCTTGGCTTTCAGAGCCGCTCTGAGGTAAGTGATCACGGCGAAGCGCCACATGCGCATTAGCTTGCCCTTATCCTCATGCTCATCGAAGACCAAGCTGTTAATCCAGCGACCTTCCGATTCCTGCAGACCGCGTGCGGGCATAGCAGAGAATGTCATCATGTAGATTGGCGGATGGCGGACTCGCAGCGTGTTCGACAGGTACGCGATTATCACGGAGAACGACATCGTGTTGATGCGGTTCGCAAGTTGGAGGCTGACCGCAAGCAACGAGAGTCGGTTGCGGCCGAAATCACAGCGATCAGTCACGAATCAGTCACGAAATCAACCCAAGTGCAGACTCGAGTTGCAAACTCGAAGCTGCTAAACTAAGCTGTATCACAACCTTCCGATTAGGCCGGGATGGCGGAACTGGCAGACGCAGCGGACTCAAAATCCGCCGGGCTTTGGCCCTTGGGGGTTCGATTCCCCCTCCCGGCACCAGCACCTAAGCTGTTTGAATACGACGGCTCGTCGGGGATCGTTGATTACTCTCGATGTGGTTCGCCCCTTTCAAAACCCATCATCAATGCCCAAATTATCTACCTATAATGGGCCGTCGCGACCTGATCGGTTGCTTGTGATACTTCACACTAGGCGAAGATCGTTCTTTGGACGCTATAATCACGCGAATGGGCAGCTCTTCTTCACGTGTTTGCGATGACCAGCCTACTTTTCGGCTGGACCGACAGGAGCCCCATCTTCGCATTCACGCTATTAATATCTTCGTTCGCGATCAGGACCAAAGCCTGCGATTCTACTTGGACCAGCTTGGGTTTAGTCTGGTCGGTGACGTACGCTTTGGATCCGGTCAGCGCTGGGTAGCCGTTGCCCCGCCGGACGGCAGCGCCGTGCTTTCGCTGGTCGCACCCGAGCCTGGTTCCAAACAGTACGAGTTCATCGGACGGCCCACGCAGGTCGTCTTTGTTACAGAAGATGTTGTGGCCAAGTTTCGCGAATGGCGCGAGCGCGGAGTTCGGTTTCAATATGCACCGCGCTTGAAGCGCGTCAAGTATGAGCGACAGGCATCCGTCCCAGGTTCGACTGACCACCTGTCAGCGCCTGTAGAGCAGACCCCGCTTTGGGGCGGAGTCTTCACTCACTTCAAAGATCTCGACGGGAACTCTTTCGCGCTGGTGAGCTTCGACGAGGAGAGCCGCTCTGTGGAAGCACAGCGCCGCGCGGCTTCGGCGAAGTTGGAATCCGAGCGGCGCACCGCCCAGGAACTAGAAATCGCCAAGCAGGTGCAGACAAGGCTCTTTCCTCAGACGCGTCCATCCCGTTAGCACTCTCGATTACTCAGGGACCTGCATTCAGGCGCGCCGAGTCGGCGGCGACTACTACGATTTCCTTGATCTAGGCCGGGAGCGGCTGGGGCTGGTGGTCGGTGACATTGCAGGAAAAGGAATCGCAGCTGCGCTCTTGATGGCCAATCTGCAAGCGAACCTGCGTAGCCAATGCGCAATCGCATTGGACCAACCGCAGCGCTTCTTGCAATTGGTAAATCGCCTGTTCTACGAGAATTCGCCTGACAATGCCTACGCCACCCTGTTCTTTGCTGAGTATGACGATACAGTGCGGCGCTTGCGTTACGTCAATTGCGGGCATCTCTGCGCGCTTTTGCTCCGGCAAGACGGCACTCTGGAACGACTCGACTCCACGTGCACCGTGCTGGGACTCTTCAAGGAGTGGGATTGCTCGACCGGAGAGTGCCCTCTCTCCTGCGGAGACACACTGGCACTCTACACCGACGGCATAACCGAATCGTTCAACGCGGCAGGAGAGGAATTCGGAGAGCACCGCCTTACAGAGTCTCTGCGACGACATCGTGAGCAGTGTTCTTCGGTTTTGATTGCATCGATTGTCGATGATGTGAAAGCGTTTAGTCCTCATGAGCAGTACGACGATATGACCCTCATAGTTGCCAAGTGCAGGTGAGACTAGTGCCGGCGAGTTAGCCGGTGGGCCACGTCGAATTGCTTTTTTCGCCGTGGCGGACAACCGCGTGCTTCTAGAGCGGTTCCTCAGTGGTTGTGTCCCAGAAGAGCGGACCTTCGGCGCTTAAAGCGCCGCTCTACCCAAACTTCGCGGATACACCGATTGGGAATCTGCTTTAAGTAATGCCGCAGACTAACCTATCGCGTTTTGTTCCGCATTTCCAAGTATCCCGAAAATCACGCCAGGCTCGCGGTTCTCGGGGCAACCGTAATCATCGCGACGTATAGGCTGGCTCGGCAATCCCTCGGAATACCTGTCTGCTTACCTTTCTAAGACTGCCTCGTCGAATTCTCTGTAGCAAGCTCCCCAGCACACAAGTACAGGATCGCCGCCGGAATAGTCAAGAACATGGTTCCAATGGTTGGTGGATCCTAACAATCAGCGCCGCTAAGGTACGTGAGCCACACGCTCCGCCTCAGCAGCACGGCATACCCGTGCCCGCAATATTTAACTTGGTAGGAGAAACAGAAACATGAAAGCTTGGATTGCCCGCGGATGGAAAACTTGTGGCAAGGCGCGCGCGGCGGTTGCGCTCACGCTTGTGCTGACGGCTTCCTTCTTTGTCTACACCTCGTTCGTCCCGGTGCGAGCTGGAGTTTCGTCCAATGCCGTACCGCTCGACGACAACAAGATTGGAGCGCTGCTTTCGCTTGACCAGGCCATGGAGGCTGTGGCTGCCCGGGTTACGCCCGCCATCGTGAACGTCGCGGTCACCTCACGTGTAAAGTCCCAGCCGGTGGCGGAAGGCATGCCTGACGAGATGCAGCGTTTCTTTGGTCAGCAGTTCGGTCAACGCATGCAGCCTGAGCAGCCGCGCATCGAGCACGGCATCGGCAGTGGCGTGATTATCTCGCCCGACGGTTATATCGTTACCAACAATCACGTGGTGGATGGCGCCACCGAGATCAAAGTCACGCTCAGCGACCGGCGCATTCTCACTGCAAAACTGGTGGGTGCTGATCCCCTCACCGACCTGGCCGTAATCAAGGTCGAGGGCACGAATCTTCCCAACATTCCGATAGGCGATTCCTCGGCTCTCCGTCCGGGGCAAACAGTGCTTGCCTTCGGCAATCCGTTCGGCTTCCGCTTCACCGTCACACGCGGCATCGTGAGCGCGTTGAACCGTCCGAATCCATACTCCGACGATCCTCACAAGCCAGGAGAATTTATCCAGACGGATGCTGCCATCAATCCCGGCAATTCGGGTGGTCCTTTGGTGAATGCACATGGCGAGGTGGTCGGCATCAATACTTTTCTGATCTCGCCCTCGGGTTCGTTCTCCGGAATGGGTTTTGCTATCCCGACGCAGATTGTCACTCCCGTGGTTGACTCTTTGGTCCGCTACGGCAAGGTAGAACATGCGCACATGGGCGTTGGCATCACCGATGTCACGCCGGAAAATGCCAAGTTCTTCGAGGTGAAGGACAACAATGGCGCTCTGGTCACGCAGGTTGAGCCCGATTCTCCCGGCGCTAAGGCTGGTCTGAAGGTCGGTGACGTCATCACCGAACTGGATGGCAAGAAAGTCACCGACGCGGGAGAACTGCAGATGGAGGTCGGCGAAAAACGTCCCGGCACCAAGATCACGCTGCAGGTCATGCGCGATGGTAAGAGCGTTGTCGGTACCACTTACCCTGGAAGAACTGGGCGGCGACCGCAGCGAGAACGTCAGCGCAGAAAACAGCGGCGACAAACCGCGCTGGGGATTGGGAATCGCTGACATGACTCCCGACCTGCGCGAACAACTGCGCGCCCCAGACGACCTGCACGGCGCGGTAATTCAGCGCGTGCTACCGGGTAGCCCGTCGGATGATGCTGGCTTACAGCCTGGGGAGGTAATCGTGGGCGTGAATCGCCACGAGACCAAGAGCGCCGCTGACGTGCAAAAGGCCCTCGCGAGCGTGCCCAAGGGACAGGATGCCCTGGTACTCATTTGGGCAAATGGAGGAAACACGTTCCGCGTACTTCACTCTCAGCAGGGAGCCTAACTCCTGCTCAGCGCCGGGTTGCGCTGTACTTCATCGTGAGTCAACTTGCGATCAAGTACAGCACACCCGGTGCTTCCAACTTGATTCTCTCAGTTGCGCGTTTTTCCTGCATCACCTATCACACCACGACCCCTTCTCGTAGATCCTTAGCGGCCAGCATCAGATTGTCCGGCGTGCCGAGATCGCGCCAATAATATTTATCGGCCCGAAAGGCGAGGACCTTTTCTCCAGCGCCAACCAGACGCATATAGCAATCGACGATCGAAAACGCGCCTTCTTCCGTCATCATGGCAAAAAGACGAGGAGAAATAACGTGTATGCCGGAAAAAGCCAGGGCCTGCGCTGATTGGGTCGGACGAGCCAATTCAGTTTCGCAATCTTCCCCAGATCGCCGTCCGCAAAGTTGGAGCTGCACATCGAATAAGAGGCACCGCGAACTCTCGCGGGCTTGCACAGCAAGCGTGGCCAGGGCCCGATTCTCAAGATGGAATTGCACCATTCGCCCGAGATCAATCGTGCTAATGACATCGACATTGTGCAAAATGAATGGCTCTTCAAGACCGGGAGAATCGTCGAGAAAGAAGTGCGCCGCCTTTTTCAGGCCGCCGCCGGTGTCGAGCAAAGCTTCCTCGCGCGAGACTTCGATACGCATGCCGAAGTTATTGTTGATTTTCAGGTATTCGACAATCATGTCGGCGTGGTGATGAACATTGATGATCGCTTCGCGTATTCCGAAGCGGCGCAAGCGAGCGAGCGTGATCTCCAACATCGTGCGTCCTGCGACTTCCACCAGTGCTTTGGGGCGATCGTCGGTGAGTGGCCGCAAGCGCGTGCCCAGGCCGGCGGCCAGTACCATGGCTCTCATGCGCCCAAATTCTCCAGTTCACGATGCTGCACGATAACTTCCACACCAGCCCTGCCTCGCAAATGTTTTGCCAATTGCTCGGCCAGATATACCGAGCGATGCTGGCCGCCGGTGCATCCAAATGACGCCATCAAGGTTCTGAAGCCGCGACGTTGATAGTCGATCACACTGGCATCCACCAAGGCAGTGGCGCTCGCGAGGAATTGGTGCACGCTTTCTTGCTGATTAAGATAATCGGCCACTGGTTCGTCCTTGCCGGTAAGAGCCTTAAAGCGTTCCTCACGCCCCGGGTTGGGAAGACTTCGGGCATCGAAAACGAAGCCGCCGCCATGCCCGGTTTCGTCTTTCAGCGGACCCCGATGAAATGAAAAACTGAAAATCCGCACCGTGACATTTCCCGTCGCAGGATCCAGCCCCTGCAATTTGTCCGAGCCCAGGATGCCCTGGAACGCGTCCATCAGCGTGGGCAGCGCGATAGGCAGCTCGACGTTATGCAGCAGCCAACGCACGTTTTTCAGCGCGTACGGCACGCTTTGCAGAAAGTGGACCTTGCGCTCATAAAAGCCTCGAAAACCATAGGCGCCCAATGCCTGCATGGTGCGCACGTACACGTAGGCATAGTAGTGTTGCATGAATACTTCGCGCCCAAGTTCAATAAAACCAGCAAGCGTGTCGAGATAGTGATCGAGCAACTGCTGGCGCATCGCCGGCGGCAGATCGGCCTTGGCATCGAACAGGAGAGAAGCGATATCATATTGCAACGCACCTCTACGGCCGCCCTGGTAATCCAGAAAATATGGATTGCCGTCGAGCAACATGACATTGCGTGATTGAAAATCGCGATAGAGAAAATAATCGCGATCGGCGCTCAACAGGAATTTGGTCAAGCGGCCGAAATCCACTTCCAGCGCCTGTTCGTTGAATGGGATGTTGGCGAGCCGAAGAAAATAGTACTTGAAATAATTCAAGTCCCAGGCGATCGATTGGCGATCGAAGTTGGCGCGCGGATAGCACACTTTGTAGTTCAAGTCGCGGCCAGCTTCAATCTGAAAGCGCGGCAAGACCTCCACGACCTTGTGATAGGCTTTCACTGCTGGGGGAGCAATGTCGTCGCCATCGCGATTTTTCGAGAGAAACTCGAAGAGCGTCGTGTCGCCCAGATCTTCTTCCAGGTAAGCGCCCTGGCTCAAAGCTTCAGCATAGATCTCCGGCACAGGTAGCCCGTGGCGGCGAAAATGGCGGGAAAATTCGAGGAAAGCTACGTTCTCTTCACGCACATCGTACTGAATGCCGATGGCGCTGTATTCTTCGCCGACAAGCCGAAAAATATTACGCCCCGAGCCGCCGAGCGGACCCTGCAGCGGCTGCACCCGCTCTACCGGTGAGTGGAAATGTTCCTCAAAAAGCTTCCTGAGAACGTCCATGAATAGTTTGATCAGTTATGAGAGTTTGCCATTCAGGCAGAGGGTGAGCGCCACTGCGTTACCTGGGACTTTGGAGGTGGGTGAGAACCCTGCCGCCCCTAAAGGGACTCACTCATCTTTCCCAATTTACCCAACGCTTACGCCCTGAGCTAACATTGTTTCGCCCCCGCGAGGCTGAATCTTGCGCGAACCTTACACCTCGCCGACTCAAAGCAAGTCCACACACACTCCTATGTCTTCGCAGCCACCGCTATTTGCGGCGGATCGTCGTCGTCGTTCCAGTTAATCTGCGCCTGTTCAGGGCGATCGAGAACTGGATCGCTGCGCACATTGCCTAAATAGTCCCAGGCCCACTCCACAAAAGCCCCGACTTTCGCCTGGGTCGTAGTCAATAGCGCAGCGTGAACTCCCAGCCAGGCAGCGAAGGCGACGGTACCCTGCAGTTCGTGCCGATGCTCACCAACCTCCGCTACAGCCGCGTCGCGTCCAATCATCGCCATGATGCCTTTGTCGAAGTAGCGGAAAGGTTTTCTCGGCTCCCCTTTCAGATCCAATTCAATATTCTTGGCGCACCACTTGCCCGATTGTTCCGCTACCGACGCAAGCTGCGGCAACGGCTTTCCATCGTTGCCCGAGATGTTGGCGAAATCGCCCAGCGCATAGACGCCGTCGAAGCCGCTCACGGTGAGGTCGGGTTGCACATCGAGCCGTCCACCATGTCCGGTTTTAACTCCCACATTGTCGGACAACGCTGATGCTTTCAAGCCTCCAGCCCAGATCACGGTGTGCGTCAGAACGTTGGTTCCGTCGGAGAGGACTACGTGTCCGGGGCCTACCTCCTTCACGCTGGTGCCCAAGCGCAGTTGCACCCCGCGTTGCTCAAGCACTTTGGAGGCGTAGGTCTGGGCCTTCCCCGAAAATGCGCTCAGCACGACGTGGCCTTTATCCACCAGGAAAATTTGGGCGCGGGTCCCAGCCAGGTCCTCGAAGGCCTTCTTCATCCCGACACGGGCCATGTCTCCAAAAGCGCCAGCCATTTCGGTGCCAGTGGGACCGCCTCCCACGATAACGAAATTCAGCGCCCCTTTGGCGACAAGCGAGGGGTCGCGATCGGCGGACTCCAGGACCGACAGGATCCGCGAGCGCAGCAATTCGGCGTCATGAATGGAGTAGAGGGGATAGGCGTGCTGGGCGGCTCCCGGTGTGCCGAAAAAGTTGGCCTGCGATCCCGCCGCCAGCACCAGCAAATCGCCCTGATAATTTTGGCCTTCAGCCGTCTCAACCGTGCGCGTCTTAAGATCGACGGAGACCACGGTGCCAAGCTTTACGTCAACGTTAGGGTGTCCCCTTAGCACACTTCGCAAGCTGAATGCCGCATTCATGGCCGACAGCCCAGCCGTGGCAACCTGGTAGAGCAATGGCTGAAACTGCTGATAGTTGTTCTTGTCGATGAGCGTGACGCGAACGTCAGGCCGCTCAGCCAGCTTGCGAGCGCAGTTCAATCCGGCAAAACCACCGCCGACGATAACTACATGTTTCACTGGTTAGGCTCCCATTGGACGACTCTCATCCAAGTGTATGGACAGTAAGGTTGATCGGCAAGATTTGGAAAGGGAAAATTTTCCGCTTGGTATTCGAAGCAGTCGTGGCCCGATGGACCGCAAAAACAACTCTTGCGTCGTTTAGGCAATTTATCAGTTGTAGGTTTGAGCCGGGGCTGATAATTTTCCAGCGCGGCAAATCTGAGCAAACCTAGGGCTTGCGTCGAGCTACGGAGGAATATGAAGATAGAAATCGCGCGACTCAGCCGCCACAACGCGGAAGAGTTGAACCAATCAAGCCAGGTTGTTTCCGATTCGCCGGGAATTCGCTGCAATTGCACATAGCGAATTCTCGCTATCATTAAAGATCGTAACCGTTTCAAGGAGAAACACCATGAGTACCACGCAGGTTGCCACATCGATGACCGACGCACAGCTCGATCTACTTTGTATTAACACCATTCGCACGCTCTCGATCGATGCGGTGCAAGCGGCAAACTCCGGACATCCGGGGACGCCGATGGCACTGGCGCCACTGGCATACACCATCTGGAACCGGGTGATGCGATTCGACCCCAAGGACCCGATCTGGCCCAATCGCGATCGCTTCGTGCTCTCCAACGGCCACGCCTCCATGCTGCTGTGGTCGGTGCTGCACCTAACGAAGGTCATGGCGGTGAACGCCGACTACGAGCTCGTGGGACAACCCTCGGTAACGCTCGATGACATTCGCCACTTCCGCCAGATCGGCAGCAAGGCTCCGGGCCATCCCGAATATCACTTGGTTTCGGGGGTTGAAACCACCACGGGACCGCTCGGACAAGGCATCGCGACGAGCGTTGGAATGGCCATCGGCCAGAAGTGGCTGGCGAACCGCTTTAACAAGCCCGGCTTCGACGTCTTCGATTACAACATCTACACCATCTGCGGAGATGGCTGTCTGATGGAAGGAATCGGCTCGGAAGCCGCGTCGCTGGCCGGTCACTTGGAGCTCGACAATCTTTGCTGGATCTACGACAACAACCACATCACCATCGAAGGCAACACTCGCATAACCTTTACCGAGGATGTAGCTGTCCGCTTCCTCGCCTATGGATGGAACGTGTTGCGTGTGGGCGACGCCAACGACCTTGAGAAAATAGAAGACGCGCTCACCACCTTCCGCGACACCAAGGGTCGGCCGACTTTCATCGTGCTCGACACCCACATCGGCTACGGATCGCCCCACAAACAAGACACCTCTGCCGCGCATGGCGAACCGTTGGGCGTGGAAGAAGTGCGCCTCACCAAGCGCGCTTATGGATGGCCCGAAGACGCGCAGTTCCTGGTTCCGGACGGTGTGTACGAACATTTTGCGGAAGGCATTGGCGCGCGCGGCGCCCAGGCCCATAAAGAATGGAACGATCTCTTCGCCAAATACAAAACGCAGTATCCCGACCTCGCGACCGAGGTTGACCAGATGCAGCGCCGCGAGCTGCCCGCAGGTTGGGACCGCAATCTGCCTGTGTTCGCCGCCGACCCCAAGGGTATCGCGGGTCGTGATGCTTCGAACAAAGTGCTGAACGTGCTGGCGCAAAACATTCCGTGGTTCCTCGGAGGCTCGGGCGATCTGGCGCCCTCCAACAAAACGTCGCTCACCTTCCCTGGCGCGGGCGACTTGCAACCTGAAACTCCGGGCGGCAGGAACGTGCATTTCGGTATTCGCGAGCACGCCATGTGCGCCATCGTGAACGGATTGTCGCTCTCGAAGATTCGCGCTTTCGGCGCGACCTTCTTTATTTTTAGTGATTATGCGCGCGGAGCCATCCGCCTCTCGGCCGTGATGGAGATCCCTTCCATCTTCATCTTCACGCACGACGCCATGGGTGATGGTGAAGACGGACCGACCCACCAGCCGATCGAACAACTCGCATCGCTGCGTGCCATGCCGTGGATGGTTTTGTTACGTCCGGGCGACGCCAACGAGGTGGTTGAGGCCTATCGCTACGTGATGCAACTGCGTCATCAACCCGCAATCATGGTGTTGTCGCGCCAGGCATTGCCAACCTTGGATCGCAGCAAGTACGCAGCGGCATCGGGAGTTGCCAAGGGTGCTTACGTCCTGGCCGATGCGCCGGGGGGAAAACCCGAAGTGATCCTGATCGCGACTGGCAGCGAAGTCAGCCTAGCGGCGCAGGCGCACGAGATGCTGATAGCACAAGGCATCAACTCGCGCGTGGTTTCGATGCCGTCGTGGGACATCTTTGAGCGGCAGACCCAGCAATACCGTGACAGCGTTCTTCCACCCAGCGTGAAAGCGCGCGTCGCCATCGAGCAAGCCTCGACGTTCGGATGGGACCGCTATGTTGGCGAGGCTGGACAGGTTATAGGGATGGAGACGTTCGGAGCCTCGGCGCCGCTGAAGGAGCTGCAGAAGAAGTTTGGCTTCGAGCCGGAACATGTCGTCGCCGTCGCCAAGGAGCTGCTGGGAAAGAAGTGATCGGCGAGGCGCCAAATTGAGGAATCGCGCATGAGCATTTACGACACCCGAGAGGGCGTTCGGCTGGTCATGATCCAGCAGAAAAAAGGACACTGGAATCGTTGGGGCCCTTTTTTGGCAGAGCGTGCCTGGGGTACGGTGCGCGAGGACTATAGCGCCAACGGCGATGCCTGGAATTATTTCCCGCACGATCACGCCCGTTCCAGGGCCTACCGCTGGAATGAAGATGGTCTCGGCGGAATCTGCGACCGGCATCAATACATGTGTTTCGCGCTGGCGCTGTGGAACGGCCACGATCCGTTTCTCAAGGAGCGGATGTTTGGCCTGACCGGCACCGAGGGGAATCACGGCGAGGACGTCAAGGAGTATTACTTTTACCTCGACAACACGCCCAGCCACTCATACATGAAGCACTTGTACAAGTATCCGCAGGCCGCATTTCCATACGAACAACTGCTTAAGGAGAATCGGCGGCGGACCCGGCTGGAGCGGGAATATGAGCTCGTCGACACCGGGATTTTTGACGGTGGCCGATATTTTGATGTCGAGGTCGAATACGGAAAGATCGCAGCGGAGGATTTGCTGATTCGTATCAACATCAGCAACCGCGGTCCGGAAGCGGCGCCCATCCAGGTGTTGCCGACGCTCTGGTTTCGCAATACGTGGAGTTGGGGTCGCGATGATAGCCGTCCCTCGATCATCGCGGCAAACGATCCACCCAAAAGCAAACTGCGACGAGCCATTGCACGGCACTGGGCCTTGGGCGAATACGTTTTGTATTGCGCTGATGCTGACGAGTTGCTGTTCACCGAGAACGAGACCAACAATGAGCGCCTCTTTGGGGTGCCATCGCCATCGCCCCACGTCAAGGATGCGTTCCACGAGTATGTAGTGCATGGCAAGCGCGAAGCGATAAATCCTGCCGCCACTGGCACAAAAGCCGCTGCGCGTTATACCCGAACCATCGATGCCGGGCAAACCATCACTCTGGAATTGCGGCTTGCGGCCGCAACCGACGAGCATCTGCTGGAAGATCCGTTCGCGGACTTCGACGCTTCGCTCACCAAGTGCAAAGAAGAAGCTGACGAATTCTACGATGTCGTTCTGTTTAAAGAGCTCTCGCCAGACGAAAAGCTGGTCGCGCGGCAAGCCTTTGCGGGCATGTTGTGGTCGAAGCAGTATTACCATTACGTGGTCACAGACTGGCTGAATGGCGATCCTGCCCAGCCGCCTCCTCCACCGCAACGTTGGTCGGGACGGAATCATGAATGGACGCACCTCTTTACCCGCGACGTGATTTCGATGCCGGACAAATGGGAGTTCCCGTGGTTCGCGACCTGGGACCTTGGTTTTCACTGCTCTTGTCTGGCGCATGTCGATCCACAGCTCGCGAAGGACCAAATCCTGCTGATGCTACGCGAGTGGTACATGCACCCCAACGGCCAGATCCCGGCTTACGAATGGGACTTTAACGACGTCAATCCGCCGGTCTTGCCTCTGGCGGCCAGGTCTGTCTTTGAAATCGAATATTGGAAAACGGGCGTTGCGGACTACGCCTTCATCGAACGCGTCTTTCAAAAGATGCTGATCAACTTTACCTGGTGGGTAAACCGCAAGGACGCGCTGGGCAACAATATTTTCCAGGGCGGTTTCCTAGGCATGGACAACATCGGCGTCTTCGATCGCGACAACCTTCCAGCGGGATACCTGCTGGGGCAGGCGGACGGGACAAGCTGGATGGCCGCTTTTGCGAAGAGCATGTTGTCAACCGCTTTGCTTCTGGCCGAAAGAAATCCCGACTACGAAGATGTTGCCAGCAAGTTCTGGGAGCACTACATCTACATTGCGAACGCCATGAATAGCCTGCGCGATCCCTATAAGTCCCTCTGGGATGAGGAGGACGGATTCTTTTACGACCAACTGATCTCGCCCGATCATGAGCCCATCCCTGTCCGCGCCCGAACGATGGTCGGATTTGTGCCGATGTTTGGTGCGTCCACCGTGCCCGTCGATACCTTCGATCGCTACCCGGCTTTTCAGCGGCGGCGCGAGTGGTTCATCAAACACCGGCCCGACCTCGTGGAGAGCGTCGAGCCGATGGTGGTTCCCGGACCTACCAATCGAGTGATCTTAGGATTGGTGCGGCCGGACCAGTTGAAGCGCATGTTGGGTTACATGCTGGACGAGAACGAATTCCTTTCGCCGTATGGTGTGCGGGCGGTGTCCCGCTATCATCTTGACCATCCGCTGGTGCTCCATTTAGCCGGCAAAGAGTACCGCCTGGACTATGAGCCTGGCGAGTCCACGACTGACCTGTTCGGCGGGAACTCGAACTGGCGCGGCCCCATCTGGATGCCGGTAAATGTACTAATCCTGCTTGCGCTTCAGGAATATTACTTACACTATGGCGATACGTTCCAGGTCGAATGCCCCACGGGCTCTGGACAAATGAAGAACCTGCAAGAGGTGGGAGCGGAACTGGCGCGCCGCTTGTCGAACATTTTCTTACGAGGCAAGGATGGCAAGCGAGCGGTTTTTGGCGATTGCGAGTTGTTCAATACCGATCCCCACTGGCGCGATCTCATTCCCTTCCATGAATACTTTCACGGCGATACTGGCCGGGGCTGCGGCGCCAGCCATCAGACCGGTTGGACCGGAGTGATTGCCGAGATTTTGCTGGGCACCCGACTGGGGGCCTTCTCAGGGCACTGAGGCCGGTGCGATCGCGCTCGAGGCTCGAGGAGACATGGTGAGCTTGCCGGATCCAGTTGTTTTCCTGGTTGACGTCGACAATACGCTGCTCGACAACGACCATATTCAAGAGGACCTGCGGCAGCACCTCGAGCGTGTTTTCGGCGCGGCTTCTCGCGACCGCTACTGGACGATCCTCGAAGACTTAATGACCGAGTTGGGATATCGCGACTATCTTGGCGCTTTGCAGCGCTACCGGGTCGAACATCCCACGGACATCCATCTGTTGTCGATGTCGTCGTTCCTGGTGGATTATCCCTTCGCCAACCGCCTGTATCCCAGATCGCTCGATGTGCTGGAGCGGTTTCGCTCGTGGGGAAAGACGGTGATTCTGTCTGACGGTGATGTGGTCTTCCAGCCGCGTAAAGTCGAACGCTCCGGCATAGCGGAAGCGGTGAAAGGACACGTACTCATCTACATCCACAAAGAGGCTGAGTTGGAGGATGTCGAGCGACGTTATCCGGCACAACACTACGTCATGGTCGATGACAAACCTCGGATATTGGGCGCGATCAAGCAGGCCTGGGGTAGTCGCGTGACCACGGTATTCCCGCGTCAGGGTAAGTACGCTCATGACTCTAAAGAGCTCGCCAAATATCCTTCCCCGGATGTGAGTGTCGAGCGTATCGGGGAGTTGCTGAACTATGAGCTCGCGACCTTTCGGCAGCCGAGTAGGACGTAGGACCCGCACGAAAATCTAGAGCATCGCTTTGTCATCCCGATAGCATCCGTCCTCTAAGCGCCCCTCTTTATTTCGCGGCTGCCGATTGCAGCAACCGCTCCATCGCCTTGGCAAAACCCTCATCCTCGTTCGAAGCCGTGACGAAGGTCGCGGATTTCTGTACTTCGGGACTGGCATTGCCCATCGCGATGCTGACGCCGCTTTTCTTGAACATCAGCACATCGTTCGGCATGTCACCGATGGTCGCGATTTCGCTGGGCGGGATGTTGCAAATCTGCGAAAACATCCCCACTACTTCTCCTTTGTTCGCCTTTGGATTGGTGACATCGAGATAATACGGCTGGGAGCGGGCGGCTGAAACCCGGCCTGCGCTCCAGTCTTGCAAGTCTTTCTCACAACGCGCGACCGCTTCCAGATCGTCGCTAACCCCCGTCACCTTCACGACGTTGTCGGTCAGCGAATCGAAATCCTTGACCACCGTCGGCTGAAACTTGACCGTCCATGCCTCGCGATCGACATGCGGCCCATTGGGATTGCGCACAAACCAGTCGCGATCGGTGTAGAGAAAGATATCCAGCTTATGTTTGACGATGGACTGCATCACTTCGGCGGCAACCTCGGGCGCGATCAGCTGCTTCGATATCGGCGTCAGATCGGGCTGGACGACTACGCCACCGTTGAATCCGGCGATCGGCTCGGTGATCTCCAGAGGGTCGATCAGCATCTTCATGCCGCGCGGAGGCCGGCCGCTGGTAATCCCAAACAGGATGCCGGCGTCATGCAGCTTCTTGACCGACTCGGCGGCGCGAGGCGTGAGTATTTTGTCTTGCGTGACCAGTGTGCCGTCGACATCGGCGATGACCAGACGGACGCGAAGATTTGGCGTGCTAGGCTTGAGAGCTCATAGCAGGTTCTTCTGTTTCTCCTAAAGGCCGGGACTTTGCTGCATCATGCCACCGTCGGCAAAGATGGTAGTCGCGGTGATGTAACTGGCGCCGTCTCCGGCGAGGAACGCGACCACGGTGGCGACTTCTTGCGGTTTGGCCATCCGTCCCATCGGGATGGCGGCATTCAATTTCGCTAGCAACGTGGGATCTTTCATGGTGGACAGATTGATCGGCGTAGCGACAGCGCCCGGACCAACACCAACGACCAGGATGTTGTGAGGAGCAAGCTCGACTCCGGCGGTGCGCGTCAACATGCGTACGCCTCCTTTGGAGAGGCAATAGGCGGTGTTGCCGGGCATGGGCCAATCCTCGTGTACGGAGGTGATGTTGATGATGCGCCCGCCGCCACCCTGTTTGATCATTTGCTTAGCGGCAATCTGAGTACCGAAGAAAGCGCTCTTCAGATTTATGTCGAGCACCTTGTCGTATTGCGCTTCGGTGGTGTCCAGGACCGAGGTGCGGGTCTCGATGCCGGCATTGTTCACCATGATGTCCACGCGGCCCAACTTGGCAACGGCAGTGTCAACCAGCTTCTGCAGATCCGCGACTTTGCTGACGTCGGCCTCTACACCGATCGCCTGGTCCCCCAGCGCGCAAATTTGCCGTTCGAGCTCCTCGGTGGCCTCGGGATGGGAGATGTAGTCAATCACGATATTTGCGCCCTGGTTGGCTAGTTCGAGCACGACGGCCTGGCCGATACCGCTGTTTCCGCCAGTGACGATTGCGACTTTGTTCTTCAACGACATGTGAACCTCCGGATCGTGGGTGCGCGACGCTAGCAGTTTAATTCCAACAGTTCCGAGCGACCCATAACCTTAACATTTCTGTTATTGGAGGAGAATCTGGTCCTGACAATTTTCTGGAATTTCACACTTGTAGCGGATTTTTGGCCAACAAAAAGGGCCGGAACCCTCCCCAGGTGACGGCCCAAAGTGGTGCATTGGCATTGGTGACGCGAGTTACTCAGCCGCCCCCTTTACCTGCGGAAACGGCCGTGCCTACTTCAACCACTCGAACATGCTAGCCGGGTGAGCTTTCTACTACCATAGCCGTAATTCAATCCTTTCACTGCCCACGCGTCCCGGCAAAGCCGGCGAAATTGCCCAATCCGCTGCGGGCAACCCGACATCCGCTGGAGGGTTGCGTGTCCCGGCTACGACAGCGCAAACTAGATTCGAGTTGTTCGCCCTGTTTCGCCGAGTGTCTGCCAGGACCAACCAGGCAGGGCCGAGGAGCAACGGTGCAAACCAAGGACCTCGCTTATACGCGATTGCGCCACATTATTTTCGGCTTCCTTATAGGGTTGGCGCTTGCCACTCCTCAGGTCATGCTGGCGGCCGACGCACCGCTAGCCCCCCAATCCTCTGCCACCTCTGCAGACGGAGCCCCCATTGAGTTCTGGAATCGGCAGATCGCAATAATGCGAGGCACGCTGGTGGGAGCCAGTCCCTCAGATCGCGCGGAGCGTGCGGTTGAGCGGCTCGATGAGCTTCCTCTGAATGCAAAGGCCAGTGACATCACGGTGCTTCCCCTCACCCTGGAAGGCCAGAGTGGAATGGGGTTCACATATCAGGGCAAGGTTTTGTTCTTCCTCGGAACCGACGATCTGGACAAAGAGGGGGGTGAAACGCTGGCTCAAACCTCCAAGGCAGCGTTGCAGAACTTGGATGAGGCGCTGGAAGCCCGCCGCGCAGAACGTTCGTGGCCGGTGATCCGGTCGGGACTGCTCTTTACATTCGTCGGCCTGGCGCTGCTTGTGTTTGTGGTCACGCTCATTTGGACATCCCACGGCGTCACACTGGCGTATCTGCACAGCAAAGAGCATTCCTTTCCTGCCCGCCTGCGTTTGTTCGGTGTCGATCTGCTGCCGCACCTCGCCAACGTCGTGTATGCGCTGGTGCGTGGTGTGACCTGGGTCCTCACGCTCTCAGCCATTTACTTGTGGATGACCCTCTCCTTGCGGCGATTCCCCTACACCCAGCCTTGGGGTCAGCGCCTGGGCGTCTATGTACTTCAACTTTTTCAGCATCTGGCGAGCGCGGCGGTACACGCGCTGCCGGGAATCTTTGCGGTCGTCGTCATCTTCCTGATCACGCGCTGGATTGTTCGCCTCGCCAAAGCGTTCTTCGACCAGGTGGCCAGTGGGAGTCTTCGCACCACCTGGATGGATGCTGACATTGCGCGGGCCACTCAGCGGATCTTTTCCGCCATTGCGTGGATTTTCGCCCTGGTTGTCGCCTACCCATACATTCCAGGGTCGGGCACCGACGCCTTCAAGGGTATCAGCGTTTTTTTCGGCCTGGTAATTTCGCTCGGCTCCACGGGAATCATCAACCAGATCATGAGCGGACTCTTCGTGGTATACTCCCGCGCCCTCAAGACGGGCGATTGGGTGCGGGTCAACGAGATTGAAGGTGAAGTGCTGGAGGAGGGACTGCTAGCCGCCAAGATTCGTACTATTGAGGGGCAGGAGGTCACTATCCCTAACTCCGTCCTGGTTACCACTGCGACCACGAACTACACGCGACTGGGCTATCCTGATGGGATGGTAGCCAGTTCCACCGTAACCATCGGTTACGACGCTCCCTGGCGGCAGGTGCACGCGCTGCTGCTGCTGGCAGCCGATCGCACCCCCAAAATCCGCAAGCAGCCGAAACCTCATGTACTCCAGCGGCAACTCTCCGACTTCTACGTCGAATATACCCTGATCGTACGACTGGAAAATGAGAAACTGCGTATCGAGACGCTCTCCGATCTGCACTCCCAGATACAGGACGCCTTCAACGAGTTTGGTGTGCAGATCATGTCACCGCATTTCATGATGCAGCCTGAGGGCAACGTCGTCATACCGCCGTCGAAGTGGTATGCGTCACCGTCAGGACCGGGTCCGGCCACGACGGATAAAGCTAAACACTCCGAGGCCGGGAGCTAATCGGCTCCGTGCGCCGCTAGCGAGGCCAATAATGGCTCCGACTTCTTCTCCGGCCAGGGCGGAAGCAATTTCACCAAAATCCACAGGATGATGAACGGAAGAATTGTCAGCACGATTGCCGTCAACAATCCTTCGCGAGCCACGAAGCCCATCTTGTACGTCGTATAGCCGAGAAAGCTCTTGGAAAATAGCTGCCCGCCGATGACGACATTCCATCGCATAGCGAAAATGCCGACCATGGTCAGGCACCCGGCAACTGTATAAATCTGTTTGCGCTGTATGGCCGGTAGCCTCAGCACTTGGGTCACCCCAAGCAGCAGAATCGGAGCCACCGTACCTAACAGGATTTGAATCACCACCTGCGACAGGTAAAGACGGGTGTGGACCATGAAATCGAGGCTGCGGAACGATTCGTCGGCTTCGTAGATGCGGTGGATCAGGTCCAGCATTTCCAGGCTGAAGTCGATGATGAAGGTGTAGAACAGGTATTTCGCCACCGTGTCCACGCAGTGCATATCAATCGGCTCGCGGCGCACCCGGCACATAAACATGTAAAGCAACATCACGATGGCAATGCCCGAGACCATGGCAGAAAAAAGAAACACCACGGGCATTAGCGGCGACGACCACCAGGGATTGGCCTTCACCGAACCAAAAATAAAGCCAACATAACCGTGCAGCAGAAACGCAGAGGGAATTCCGATCACAGTGACTATCCAACCCACGCGGTCGTCGATATGCAGCGAACGCTCGCTGATATTGGTTGAGCCTAAAGTCAGCATCCGATACAGCACTCGTTTCCAGCCGGTCGTGCATTGCGACATCACCACAATGTCGCGCCGATAGTCGAGCCAGATTTCCACCACCAGGACGGCCAGCAAATACCACAAGTACACGAAGCCAAACATCGCCATCGCCGAAGATCGGTGCGGGGTCAGGTACATCTCGAATGAGCGCTCAGGATGTCCTAAATGCAACTGCAAGGGCAGGGGAGCGATGATGAGGAACGCAAGCGCCGTTAGTAAGGCCAGCCGATAGGTGGGCTTCACCGCCTTAACCATGAACACGCGCTCAAGCGACGCCAGAATGAACGCGCCTGCCACCAGCCCGGTGAGGAACGGGTAGAGCACGATCAGAACGCTCCACTGGAGCTCCACTTCGTTCGGATACATGAAGCCTTCAACCGGAATCTGCAACAGAAGCTCCTTATCGCACTGAGCCATCTAAGCCGTAGTAAAACAGCTTCGAGCGAGTGGCTAAGTAAGGTTTTAGGACTTGGACCGCATGAGTCTTCAGAAACTCATGAATCGGGTCGTTGGGATTCTTCAGGTCGGCCAGCTGGCGAGCGCCCGTCGGGCAGTTTTCGCAGCAAGCAGTCGTGAGTCCTTTGGTGATCCGGTGATAGCAGAGCGTACATTTCTGCGCAGTTTTTTTCTTCGGATCCACAAAGCGGCATCCGTACGGACATGCCTGCACGCAATAGCGGCAGCCCAAGCAATACTTTTGGTCCACCAGAACCACGCCGTCAGGACTGACAAAAGTTGCACCGACGGGACACACCTGGGTGCAAGGAGAGTCAGCGCAGTGATTGCAC
The DNA here is from genome assembly GCA_963772895.1 of uncultured Acidobacteriaceae bacterium. GTDB lineage: Bacteria > Acidobacteriota > Terriglobia > Terriglobales > Acidobacteriaceae > Bog-257. The sequence goes on along the minus strand of CAVYZB010000008.1, from coordinate 55,759 downwards.
ATCTTGGGCACGAAGAAGTTTTTCCCGCCGCTTACCGTGGCCGCAGGAAAACCGTTTTTGCCGCCATCCGGCGAATCCACTTTGGGGTTCTCAATGTCCCAGTCAGAGACATGGTAGCGTTCGACCCAAGTACGGAAATAGCCATCCGGGACCTCGTTCTCCATCTGGCAAGCCCGGACGCAACTGCCGCAGCCTATGCACTTGGTGATGTCCACCAGCATGCCCCACCAGTGCTCCGTCATGTTGTAGTTGGGTGACGTTTCGGGCGTTCCCGCCAGAATGCTTTTCCAGGCAACCGCGGCAGCAGGCAGCAGAATCAGCAGTTGACGGCGAGTCATGGTCATTGGCTGCCTCCCGCAACCGCAACGATGGCCGGGCTATGCGGCTGGTGACAGGTATCGCAAGCCGCCCCGCCCGAGTGGTCGGCGGAGACGACCTGGGGGAAATTCTTCGGCTTGGCGTTGTTCGCCTCATGACAGCGAACACAAAGCACGGCGGTGTCCAACTTTACCGGCTGGACCGAGGCAGGATCGTCGGCATGCTTTGCCAGCGGCCCGTGGCAAGCCTCGCAGGCGACTCGCTTATGCACGCCCTTGCTCTTCACTTCGAGAATGTCGGCGTGACAGCTTTCGCAGACCTGATGGCCTGCATAGGAAGTCGGCCGCGCTGCAATCTCACCGATCGCGTTGCCCCGGTAATGCCCGTACTCTCCGAAACTACGAGGGACGAGAAAGCCGCGCAATACGAGAAACAAAACACCGCCGACCAGGAATACCGATGCCAAACGGAAGAGGTGACCCGCATCTTTGAAGGCTTTCATAGCTGAATTCGCAATCGCCCATTCCGCCAATCGTCTCTGCGAGTATTGGTGACTCGATGCATTCCTGCGTTCTCCACACACACGTCGTTGGGCTTTTTGCGGTTTCTTAAACCTGTTGACTAGATATAGGAGAGAACAGTCCCAAGCCGCCGTGTTCTAGGTCACACAGGGTTGTGACGTTCGCACTCCTGAAGCAGGCGCTACTGAAGGATCCATGCGGAGGCGGCGCCGAACCTCTATTACTCAGGTGATTTCGGTGGTTCGACGGCGTCGTCGAAGGGGCGCGGCTGAACAGGCGCCCCTTCATCCGAACTGCGGGCTCTCATGAACCATCCAGGCGAAGCGCCTACTCTGCTCATACCGGGACGACACCAATTTCTAATCTGCCGTCCCGATTTCTTTTTGTCACCTCTACAATCCCGGTCCTTCCGGATAGGCTGGGAGGTCGGGTGGCCGCGGCGGCAATTTGGTTGGGTGCGCATTGATTTCCTGCATCACCACATTGATCGCCTTTTCCAACTGGGGGTCGTGACCTGCCATGACCAGATCAGGCCGATTATCGATCACGATATCTGGCTCGACGCCGCGGTTCTCGATGAGCCATTGGCTATTGAGCCCGTACAGGGAGAACTCGGGACGGGTGATATATCCCCCGTCTATCAGGTCAATCTCCCCGCGTATTCCGCGCACCCCGCCCCAAGTTCGCTCGCCGATAAGCGGACCCAACTTGTAGACCTTGAAGTAATAGCTGAAGAAATCGCCATCGGATGCCGCATAGTGGTTCGTGATGCAAGCCATGTGCCCATAGAAGACGTTCGACGGAATAGTGTCGGATTTCCAGTTACGGGCTGAGTCCATGCCGGCAAGCACGCGGCGCAGGCGCTCGAAGATAATCTGGTCCACGAAGCCGCCACCGTTGTAACGCACGTCGAAAATCATTCCCTCTTTGCGAATCTGGGGGAAATATTGCTTGACGAACTGGTTGAGTCCAGCCGCGCTCATGTCGGGCAGGTAGACATACCCAATGCGGCCGCCGCTGGCTTGGTCCACCTTGCGCCGGTTGGTCTCCGTCCAGTCCAGTTCATGCAGGCCGATTTCGGTGGGAATCGGCCTGACTACCACATTGTGGGAGCCATCGGTAGTGGGTTTGCTATTGACCGTGAGTGTGACCGCCTGATTCACAGTGTTGACGAAAAGCTCGTAAGGGTTCTGAGGAATCCGCAGTTGGCGTCCGTTGACGGCCAGCAAGTAGTCGCCTTCTTTGACTAGTACGCCGGGCTCGGTCAGTGGCGAGCGCAGATTGCGGTTCCAGTTCTCGCCCGGATATATCTTGGCGATCCGGTACATTCCGCTGCTCGTGTCAGGGGCAAAGTCGGCGCCCAGCAATCCAACGTTGACCCCATCGATATCGGGATAGTCTCCTCCACCCACGTAGGTATGGGAGTTGGAAAGCTCTCCAATCATTTCGCCGAGAATGTATGTCAGGCTCAGACGATCGGCCACGTACGGCAGGAGTTGCGCGTATTTCTCACGCTCTTGCTCCCAGTTGACTCCGTTCATGGAAGCCTCGTAGAAATAGTCGCGTTCCTGACGCCAAACTTCGTTGAAGATCTGCTTCCATTCGGCGGGCGGATCGACCTCCATCGTCATAGTGTCGAGCTTAAGGGCGCCGTCGCCAACCTTCGCCAGCGACTTCATCTCGCCACCTCCCGGCCCGTCGCCTGAAGGTACCTTGGCATCGATGATGCCGTACATATGAGGCCCGCCTTCACCTCCTTCTTCCGACGGCCCTTCCCCTCCAGACTTCGGAGCGGAATAGAGAATCTTCTTCCCGTCGAAAGACAAGACGTACTGGTCTGCGCCTTCCAGCAACACGTGGTCTTTGCGCTCCTTCAAGTCGAAAGCGTGAAGGGCGGGTGGTGCTCCCGGCAATGGGCCGGACAGCCCCTGGATGGGAGACACGATATAGAAGATGAGACCCTTGGCGGCGGTTAGATTTTGTAGATTGCCAGGCGGAATTGGCAGCGCCACGATGCGATTTTGAATACCTTCCAGGTCAACGCGAAAGTTCTTCAGAGGCGGACGCGTTCCAGGTTTCTGCTCCGCGGCGGCTATTTCGGATTTGGTCTTCTCTTCGCTAGTCTCCGGCTGCTGCTTAGGAGTCGCAGACGGCTTCGCCTTGGGCGTGGGTGTTGGCAGCGGTTGCGTTGGCTTCTGGCTGCCAGGCGTGGGCGGCAACAGAACATCGGGCGGCTGCGTGGTGGTGACCTCGTCGCTCAGCACGGGAAGAGGAGACGGCTCATCGGCGCGCAACGTGACGATATAAACTCGCCCTGCTTTGGGGTTGGCAAACTCCAGATCATAGACACCCAGCACTTCGTTGAAATCGCGATTCGACAAGAAGTAAAGATACTTGCCTTCGGGATCGAAGTAGGGCGCGGTGCTATCGCTAGCGCTGGTAGTGACCGGCGTACTCTTCCGATCATCCAGGCTGTAGAGATAGATCACGTGATTGCGGTTGTCTGATGATTTCGCGTACGTAACCCAACTGACTGTCGGGAGACCACTGGTAATCGGTTATGTCATCGTAGAGTCCCTTATCAATCAAGACGGGCTTTTTCTCGCGAACGTCTACATAGAAGAGACGCGCCTCTTTGTCGGAGAACACCAGCTTCTGGCTGTCGGGCGACCACACGGGCGGCAAGCGAAACATTTTGCCGTCAAAGGTAATCCGGACCTCCTGGCCGAGGCCGTCTTGCGGCATCATGTAAAGCTCGTCTTCGCCAGTGCGATCGGAGACGTAAGCCACCCAGCGTCCGTCCGGTGACCAGGCCGCATACTTCTCGCGAATTCCCGGTGTGCGCGTGAGGTCGCGGATGCTGCCTTCCTTGGCTGGAACCGTGAACACGTCTCCCCGCGCCGTAAACACCGCCCGCTTGCCGTCAGGTGAGATGTCAAACGCGCTGATCAGCTTGCTGACATTCGTCCAATGCGGACGCGCCTGTTCGCGGTCTCCCGGCAGATAAATCGTGAGCTTGCGCTCCTTTTGTGTGTTGAGGTCGAAGAGGTACAGGAACCCGCCGTTCTCGAATACGATTTCGTCTGGCCCCAGGCTGGGCCAGTTCACGTCGAACTCCGTGAAGTGCGTCAGTTGTTTAATCTCACGCGTGTTCAGGTTGTAGCTGTACAGGTTCAGGCGATGTTCGGGCCCACGATCGGAATCGAAGTAAATGGTGTCGCCGTGCCACATGGGAAAGGTGTCGGTCCAATCCTCGTGCGGCACAACGTCGACGGCATGGCTCTTCAGGTCGTAGATTGTGATGTCTTGCGCCATGCCTCCCTGGTAACGCTTCCAGGTGCGAAAGTTCCGGAAGATGCGGTTGTAGGCGATCCGATTGCCGTCAGGGGAGTATGAGGTCAGCCCGCCTTTGTCGAGCGGCAGGGGTTCGGGAAGACCGCCGTCGATGCTCACGCTGTACAGCCGCCCAAACCAATCGTTGAAGGTGTCGCGGCGGGTGAGAAAGACAATGTGCTTGCCATCTGGCGTCCATGTGATGACCTGGTTATGAAAGCCCATGCGCTCGTTGAGGTGACCGCCTCCGGGATTAAAGGTCAGCTGTTTGGGTTCGCCGCCATCGGAAGGCATGACATAGACGTTGTAGTTGCCGTCGTACTGAGCGGTAAAAGCGATCCACTTGCCATCGGGCGAGAACTTCGCGAAAAGCTCTTGTCCGGGATGGCTAGTGACACGGCGTGCCACTCCGCCCTCTTTCGCAACCAGCCATATATCGCCTCCATAACTGAAAGCGATTTTGTCTTTGTAGACATCGGGGAAACGCATCAGCCGGCCTTCGGGAATCGCTTGCGCGGCGCTGATTGTAGTCAACGTGAGTAGGAGAGCGATGATTGCATTTCTCATCCATGGCATGAGCTTGCCTCCAAATGCGGTGGGAACCGCAAATTGTATAGAAAGCCGCAAGCTAACACCAATGAGTGTGACAAGCGGGTTGTAAAACGAGACAGGATGCCAGGCCGAATCGCGGGCCTGCTTGCAGGATCCATATCCCCGGGCTGAGTCAAAATTCCACATCGTGCACACTGGTTTGTGGATGTTGACTTTTCTGCGCAGCCAAAGCTGTGTTCGCTGCATCTGTGCAACCTGAAAATAAAAAGGAAAGGCTCGCAATGAAGATCGCATTTATTGGACTAGGCAACATGGGAAGCCACATGGCCCGGCGCCTGCTTCAGGCCGGCCATGACGTGACGGTGTGGAACCGAACTTCCTCGAAGGCGGACGAGCTACGCCCGCATGGCGCCAAGGTGGGCAAGTCGACAGGCGAGGCGGTGAGAGACGCTGAAGCTGTCATCACCATGCTGGCTGACGATCACGCTGTCGAATCGGCCGTGCTGCATTCGGGAGGTGTACTGGACGATCTGCCAAAGGGAGCGGTGCACATCTCGATGAGTACCATCAGCGTGGCATTGTCCCAGATGCTGGCCGAGGAACATAACAAACATGGGCAGCAATACATCGCCGCGCCGGTGTTTGGACGTCCTGAAGCGGCGGAGGCAGGCAAGTTGTTTGTAGTGGCGGCGGGCGACAAATCAGCGGTAGAACGCTGCAAGCCGCTACTGGAGACGGTGGGGCAGCGCGTGTTCGTTATGGGCGACAAGCCGGAAATGGCGAACGTGGTAAAGCTGAGCGGCAATTTCCTAATCGCCTCGGTGATCGAGTCGCTGGGAGAAGCGGTTGCCCTCACCCGCAAGTACGGCATCGATCCGCATGACTATGTAGAGTTCCTGACCAATTCTCTGTTTGCCGCGCCCGTCTACAAGACTTATGGCGGCATCATTGCCGAGGAAAAATATCAGCCTGCCGGCTTCAAACTGCGGCTCGGCCTGAAAGATGTCCGGCTTGCCCTGGCGGCGGCTGAATCGGTGGATACTCCGCTGCCCTTCGCCAGTATGTTGCGCGACCACATGCTGACCGCCATCGGCCGCGGCATGGAGGACATGGACTGGAGTTCGACGGCCAAGCTGGCGGCCGAAAATGCTGGCCTGAAGTGACCGCGCGATAGTCCAGCATGGGCGGATTGCTTCAATGTTGTAGTATCTCGACAGAGGCGGCCTTGACCCGAACTCAATCCCATCGAGCGCAGGAGCGGCTGGCGCTGAGCACCTATGTCAAGTTGATGCGCGCCGCCAATTCCGCCCGCAGCTATGCTGCCCGAAGTCTCAGTGGCACACACTTGACGCTAACGCAATTCGCTGTCCTGGAGGCTCTTTATCATTTGGGGCCCATGTCGTTGTCCGACATCGCGCGGAAAGTGCTAACCACCGGCGGAAACTTGACGATGGTGGTGGGTAATCTGGAGAAGCTCGGTCTGGCACGGCGGCAAAGTCGCCCCGAGGACAGGCGCGTTTTGATTGTGGTGCTGACCGCAAAGGGCAAGACCCTGATCCGAGATGTCTTCCCCAAACATGCCGCCGCTATTGTGGAGTTCGTGAGCATTCTTAGTCCAGAAGAACAGGAGCGTCTGGGCGATCTCTGCCGGCGGCTGGGCAAGCAATCGAAAGCCTCCGCCTGAAAGCGTTAGCAGCGGCGTACTCCCGTTTGCCACCAAGGCACGCTCACCGTTATACTTTTAGTTTGCTCTGTTCAATTTTTAGCTAGTGAGGAGCGCAGTTTTCGCATGCCCAAGCGCACATTCCAACCCAACCGTCGTCACCGCTCAAAGACGCACGGATTTCGTTCTCGCATGAAGACTAGCAGCGGCAGGGCGGTGCTGTCGCGCCGCCGGGCCAAGGGGCGCAAGCGCGTCTCGGTTAGCCCTGGCTTCCGCGATTAATCTCGAGGACCCGAAATCTGCGTTATCGCGACCTTTCCAGATGAAGTAACCGGGAGTCGTCGCAAGACTCGGCCGCAGCAAAGACAGAAACCGGCGGGTCAGCGCCGAGCGCTTAATGTGACCTCCGCCGCCAGCAGCAAGTTTCCCAAATCGAGGCGTCTGCTGAAACACGCGGATTTTCAGCGGGTGTACCAAGGCGGCCGCCGGCAGTTCACGGGAAACATGACGGTATTTTTTCTGCGACGCAGTAGTGGACTGCAACCGGGGACGGACGACGCGCCCCGTGTCGGATTCACCGTGGGCAAGGTGCTGGGAGGAGCGGTCGAGCGCAACCGCATCAAGCGGCGAATGCGCGAAGCGGTTCGGCTCTCGGCTTCGGCGTGCGAGGGCCCCATTGACGTGGTATTTAACCCGCGGAAGAGTGTTGGCAAGTTGCCCTTTGCGGAATTGGTAAACGAAGTAACCCGCGCCCTGCGGCTAGCCGCACAACGCGCCCGGACAGGGGAACAAAAATGAAGCAGGCCGTCCAATTCGTGTTGCGGTGCTACCAGCGATTCATCTCGCCGATGCTGCCGCATTCCTGCCGCTTCGTTCCCACCTGCTCGCAATATGCGATTGAGGCCGTCGAGTGCCACGGCGTGCTTCGGGGAGGCCTGTTGGCTGCGGCGAGGCTACTGCGCTGTCATCCTTTCGCCCGTGCGGGATGCGATCCGGTGCCACTTGCGATCGCAAACCCACAGTACACATCACCGGATGGACTGCGCCGAAATTCTCGTCCCTTGAACGGAACTTAAACTTGGCCGAGTATAAAAATCCCCAGCAAGAGCCCGGCGGCGATCGCCGCATGTTGATGGTGTTCGCCGTCACCTTTGCGCTGATCATTATCAGCCAGATTTTTCTCTTCAAGGACAAGGGTAAGCAGCAGCCAAAGCCGAGTCCGGTCGAAACCTCGCAGAGCAGTACGCCTGCATCCCCGCCGCAGTCCGAAGTTGCGGCCGCTCCAACCGAAGCTGTCTCCAAGGGGCGGGCGCATCGCGGCGCCAAGCCAGTCTGCGACCTCTGCGGTTGCAAAGTCTGCCAGCAACGAAGTCCAAACCGTCGTCGAGAACGACTTAGTTCGCATCGTGTTTACCAACCGCGGTGCTCAGGTGAAGTCGTGGGTGCTGAAGAAATACAAGGACGAAGACGGACATCCGCTTGACCTGGTGAACCCGCTGGCGGTGAAGTTCGGACTGCCGCTCAGCCTCTACACCTATGACGAGAACCTGCGAGACCAGATCAATTCGGCGCTCTACGTGGGCAGCGCCAGCGGTACCATCACTGCCCCGGGCACGCTGACCTATGAGTACGCGCAAGGCGACATCACGGTCCGCAAGACTTTTCAGTTTGCCGATACGTATGTAATTTCGCTTGAAACCGAGGTCACCCAGAACGGTAAGCCAGTGCAGGCGTATCCCATGTGGCCGGCGGCCTTCGGCGATCAGAGCACCGGGCCGTTGTACGCATCGGCGCGCATCGACTACATGGCGAACGACAAGGTCGAGCGGCTTGCCGCCAAGAAGGTGAGCAACGGCAATACCTTGCGCGGGCCATTTAACTGGGGGGGTGCTCAGGACCAGTATTTCGGGGCGATTTTTCTGCCGGACAATCCCGACACCGCGGCCATGGTCACGCTGCACAATTCAATCAGCGTACCGAAAGATCTGAAGAATCCAGATCCGAACAGCGTGAACCATTACGATGTGCTCGGCGCGGCCGTGGGTGACGTCAGCGGCATCACGCGAGAACGGCTGTTCGTGGGTCCCAAAGCACTCCCTGTTTTGGAGTCGATACGTTCCAACACAGCGCCCGGACAGACGAACGGTCCCGATCTCCGCAATGTGGTGGACTTCGGTTTCTTCAGCTTGATCGCCCGCCCGCTCTTCCTGTGGCTGCTTTGGACCCACGAGCACATGGCCAGCAACTGGGGCGTGTGCATCATCATCCTGACCGTCATCATCAACCTGGTGCTCCTGCCTTTGCGCATCACCAGCATGAAGTCAGCGCTGAAGATGCAAAAGCTTCAGCCCCAGATGAAGGCCATCCAGGAGAAGTACAAGAAGTATCCGATGCGCGATCCGCGGCGTTCGGAGATGAACGTCGAGATCGGCGAGTTGTACAAACGGGAAGGCGCCAATCCGGCGGGCGGCTGCGTGCCCCTGATCATTCAGATGCCGTTCCTGTTCGCGTTCTACTCCATGCTGGGTGTCGGCATCGAACTGCGGCTGGCGCCGTTTCTGTGGCTGCACGATCTGTCTTCGCCCGACAAACTGTTCATCTTGCCGGTGTTGATCGTGATTACGACCTATCTGGTGCAAAAGATGACGCCCAACGCGGGCATGGATCCCAAACAGCAGCAGATGATGACCTTGATGATGCCGCTGATGATCGGCTTCTTCAGCTATTCCCTGGCCTCGGGCTTGAGCGTGTACTGGGTAATGGGAAACTTCATCGCTATCGGGCAGCAGTACATTATGAACCGCACCGGCCTGGGCCGGGAGATGCGTGCGGAGATGGAGAAGCGCGCCCGCAAAAAGGCAAGTAAGTAATATGCCGATACATGACAAAATCGCGGCTGCCAAGAAGATCAGCGAACTGCTGAACACCACCTTCGCCAACGGCGACTTCCACCTGCGCTACAAGATCACTGTCGACCCCCAGATCGGCAGCGATCGTGAATGGGAGCGCCCCGAAATTCTGGTGGACATCTCCGGCGCCGACAGCCCACTGGTGCTGGAGAATGGTGCGGAGTTGCTGCGCGCCTTCGAGCATGTGGCGCTCGAGATGCTTCGGCTGGCTCCCAACGAACACGAGAAAGTCAGCTTCGACTGCCAGAATTTCCGCTCCGCTCGACTGCAGGAGCTTCGACTGGCTGCGGACGTAGCCGCTGAGCGGGTCCGCCAGACTGGCGTGCCGTACGCCTTCGCCCCGATGTCGTCGCGCGAGCGTCGCATCGTACATCTGGCACTGCGCGATTTCGACGACCTGCGCACTGACAGCGACGGTGAAGCCCTGCAACGCCATGTGGTGGTCTATCCCAGGGACTACAAAGGCAAACCGCCGGCGCCGCCGGTTTCGCGGCGGCGGTAAGAAGCGTTCACCACGGAGACCACGGAGCGCACGGAGCAAGATCTCTTCTCTTCGTCTTCCGGCTCGTTCTTTTCGCTGTCAGCGACAGCACTCAGTTGAGTCTGGATTGCGATTCGACAGAAAAGCCATTTGAGCCGCGATTGCTGGAATTGTTCGCGGACCCCTATTTACAACCTTGATGTTGGTTTTCTCCGTGCTCTCCGTGTCCTCCGTGGTGGAGCCTTTTCTCTGTGTCTCTGTGCCTCTGTGGTGAATAATGTCCTCCATGCACCTTGACGACACCATCGTCGCGATTGCCACGCCTTCAGGGCGCGGCGGCATCGGCGTGGTGCGTCTTTCTGGTGCCGAGGCGCGCAACATCGCGCGTCCCATGTTGCGTGTCGCCCACGGGCACGACCCTTCGGCTTCGCTCAGGGCAAGCTTCGAGCCCGGCCATGCTCACTTCGGTGAGCTGATTGAACCCTCTACCGGCGAGCGCATCGATGAGGTCGTCGTCAGCTTCTTTGCCAAGCCACACTCGTATACCACCGACGATGTTGTCGAAATCTCGTGCCACGGCTCGCCCGTGGTCTTGCAGCACGTCGTCGAGATGGCGATGGCGCAGGGCGCGCGTTTGGCCGAGCCCGGCGAGTTCACCATGCGCGCCTTTCTCAATGGCCGCATCGATCTGACGCAAGCGGAGGCCGTACGAGACTTGATCGAGTCGCAGACGCTGTATCAGGCCCAGGTCGCCGCTCGTCAACTCGACGGCGCTTTGTCGAAGCGCTTACAGCCCACCAAGCAGAAGCTGATGGAACTGATTGCCATCATGGAGGCGGGTGTGGACTTCGCCGAAGACGATGTCGCGGTGATTCCCGACGCCCAGGTTCTCTCACGCATTACCGCGATTCGCGCGCCTTTGGCGGAGCTGCTGGCCAGCTTCGCCTTTGGAAAAGTTGTGCACGAAGGTCTGACTTTGGCCATCGTGGGGCGTCCCAATGTTGGCAAGTCGAGCTTGTTCAATCGCCTGGTAGAGCGCGAACGCGCCATTGTCACCGCAACACCCGGCACTACGCGCGACCTGGTTAGCGAGACAGTTGCCATCGGAGGCATTCCGGTGCGACTGGTGGATACGGCCGGCATTCGCACTGCGCTCGACGAGGCGGAGAGCATCGGTGTCCGCAAGTCGATGGAGGCGCTGGCTGAGGCGGACCTCATATTGGTAGTGCTCGATCTGACGGAGTATTCCGAAGCCGATCTGGAAACCGACAGGCAGCTTCTGGAGAAATCGGTCCAGCGCCCACGCATTCTGGTCTGCAACAAATGCGACCTGCACTCGGAAGACCGTCGCGCCTTCATTAGGAAGCTTTCTATTGATGAGCAAGGTCCGCTGGGAATCTTCACCTCTGCGATCACGGGAGAAGGAGTCGAGCAGCTGCGCGCCATGATTCTGGAGAAAGTTAGCGGCGATTCGGGTGGGCGCTCAGAGAGCGGCTTTCTAACCAATGTGCGCCAACGGCAACTAGTGGAGGACTCAATTGCGGCGCTCGACCGGGCAGCCGGAGCACTTCCGCTGAAAACTCCACATGAGATGGTGCTTCTGGACCTCTATAGCACGCTGCGTCCGCTGGACGACATCACCGGCGCCACCACCGCCGACGACATCCTGAACCTGATCTTCAGCTCATTCTGCATCGGAAAATAGAACTACTTCCGGCACCGTCCAACAAAATGTAGAAATCATAATTATCCCATTGTAAATGCGGGTAATTCGTCCTATTATGTCCAGTGGGGGACATAGACAGCCGATCTTACTTATGTCTCCAGTATGTCTCCAAGCAGGAGTATATCTCCAAGTTGCGGTTTGGAGACATAGAAAAGGGTAAAATGGCGCTCACAGACGCACAAATCACGGCCTTAAAACCAAGGACATCACGGTATCTGGTAAGCGATGGCCGCGGGCTCTCGCTGGACGTATTGCCGAGCGGCAAAGTGTCATGGCTTTATCGCTATCGCTTGAATGCCTCTTATGAAAAGGTGACTCTTGGCCGGTATCCAGACCTGACCCTAAAGGCCGCACGGCAGAAGCGCGACGAACTGGCTGCGCAAGTCGCAGACGGCAAGTCACCAGCGCAAGAGATAAAAAAGGCGAAAGCCGGGGGCACAACCAATCCAACTGTCCGAGAGTTTGGCGAGCGCTATTTCCAAGAGCAGGCGCGGAGGAATTGGAAAAACCCGTCCTCGATCCGACGTTATCTAAACAATGAAATTTATCCCACGCTTGGAGACAGGCTGCTCAAGGAAATTACCGCCTTGGACGTTCAGGCCATTGTCTACCGTAAGCGCGACAAGAGCCCCTACTGGGACGTACCGTCTCTAACGGAGAAGAAGCTTAAACAAGCCATAGACGACGCATTTTCTCCGCATGGCATAACTGCTTTCTTGGGATCACTTCACGTGCGCGGCGCGAAGATACATGGCATTGAAATCGCCTCGTCAGACTTAACGACATACCTTGCCGGAGGAGCGTTTGCTAGAGGTGACACTTTCGATGTGAGCTTTCTCTCCATGTATCAGGCTCTGGAGAAACCTGCGCGACAGAGAATCGGTGCGTACTACCAGTCGAAAATCGAGGAGGTTGCTGAACCGCTGAAAAAGAAATTCGCGAAGGCATTTCGGAAGTAAAGCGCGCGTCATGCCGATGCTTGTAACACCGACACGACGCTAACCAGGGCACCTGAACAGGAGGCACCATGGCTGTACACCACCGTAACACCGCATCATCCCACGCTCAAGAACCACCTCTTTCAATCGCTCGCGTCGCTCTGTACGCCCGCGTTTCCACGCTTAACGGACAAGATCCCGAGATGCAGCTTTCCGAACTCCGGGAGTACGCCGCCCGCCGCGGCTGGACCATCACCAGCGAGTATGTCGATCAGGACGTGTCCGGCTCAAAGGAGTCGCGACCAGAACTGAATCAACTGATGGCAGATGCTCACCGGCGGAAGTTCGATGCCGTGCTGGTGTGGAAGATCGATCGCTTTGGGCCTTCGCTAAAGCATCTGGTCAACGCTCTCGCAGATCTTTGTGCCTATGGCGTCGCGTTTATCAGCTTCCGTGACAACCTCGACCTGAGCACGCCTTCCGGCCGACTAATGTTCCAGATCATAGGGGCAATGGCAGAGTTCGAGCGGTCACTTATCCAGGAGCGGGTCAAAGCCCGGTTGCGAAATGCACGGGCGAAGGGCAAGAAATTCGGCAGGCCCGTCCGCAGATTGACGCTGTCCGCGTGGCTGCGCTGCGGCGGGACGGCCTTTCGTGGTCTCAGGTGTGTCGAACGCTTAACGTGAGCAAGGGGAGTGCTCAGAGATCGGTGGCCACGATTGCCTGAAGAACGGCAAGCTCTTCTTAGGGCAGGCGAAGACGAAATATTCGGGGACCCAAATCGAATGTTTCGTCTTAGCTTGCCGGAAGAGCAAGGGCTTCCACCTCTGCCATGGTGGGATTGTCGGGCCCCTGCATCTCGAGTGCGCGCCGTACCGCCTGCCATCCAGATGCGTGAGCCGCCTTCTTCTGCAAGTCCGTAAGGGGCATAGAATGTCCTTTGTTATTCGCTTCCAGATTTCATCTAGTCAGGCTACCTTCCGGCCACTACGGTTGCCGCTGCTGGCCGCCGTGTCTGCGGCGCGTCAGGAGAGACTGTCGAGTAGATCTCCCGCACATGCCGGCCAAAATCTTCCAGGCTGTTACCGTTCCAGCCCCGGCAAATCTCATCCAGCGTGTGCACGCCCAGCATGCGATAGCTCTCGGTTTGCGACTCGTTGAACCATTGGTTGCCCGTGCTTTGATGCGGGAATGACGGGTTAGCGGCAGCGTAAGCTTCCACATCAGGCGGCTCGGTGCCGAGCAACATCGGTTTGATGTAAATCAATTGGCCATCCGGCCAGGTTGCATCCACGGCAGAATAGCGGATCGTCGCTATAGCGCAACGCCGTTTCTTTTCGCGCATTGGCTGCATATATTGATCTTCAAACTCGATGGGCACGTTCAGATCAATTCTTACCTTACGCAACGCATTTCCCAGATCTTCGTAGGTGAAGGTGGGGTCGCAGCCGGAGTCGAGCACCACAATTTGCCGACACCGCCGCAGGATCATCTCGTAAAGTGCCAGGTTTTCAAAGTGCCCGCCATCGGAGAGATACACGTAGGCACTGGTGTTGTTGGTGAGTCCCAGGGCCTCTTTCACCAGCGAATCTACGGCAGAGCGCGGACCGTCGTGTTTCCACGTCCGTTCTCCTGCGGTGCCGGGATTTCCCAGCCACGCGCCCAGTCTGGCATTGAGCAGGGTCATGACAAAACCGACCATCGACGACGAGTGATAACCCATGCTTGGACTGGCTGCCGCCCCCGAGATCGTCACTGCGGTTCCCAAAGTAATGCCTTCCCGGCCGCCGTATTCGGCCGAATCGCGGTAACCAAGTTCATAGTTGCCGCTGTGCAAAGGCGACACCGTGAAGGACTGCGCCTTCCTCTGCTGCCACGCCAGCCGTTCACCGGCTACCAGATTGAGTGCGACATTCACCACGTGAAAGGGCTTAACCCCTATTCGCAAGTCACGCATGAGCAGGTTGTCATTAGCGGAAAATCCTGTGAACCGGCCGGCGTTTCGTTTTGGATTGGAGGCGCCCAGATATGCCCGGATCAAGCGATTGCGGTACATCGCATGCAGCGAAAACCGGTTGATGTTGATGTAGCGGGCCATCACCCGACCGAGGACCAGAAGTATTGCCATTGCACTGAGGGCGAGAAGCCAGGACGTATGTTCCAGAACAAATTCGTGGTCCGACCAGCTAGCAGCCCCGCCTTTGGCTGACGGCAGGAGCATGCCCGTGGAATACAGTAGCCAGTCGGTGAGAATAGACAGGCCAACAATAAAGGTGACAAGAAATATCGCGGGCGCCAGTTTTACCAGGTACGCGAAGACCTTCCTGCCGAGGCCAGACGCTTTGCCTCCCGAGGGAGCCTCAGAGCCGCTCAGCCGGCTAAGCCAGGCGCTGGCTACCGCAACAGCGGCGAGTAGTTCCTTGCTCCATGTTCTCCAGTGCAATGCCCATCCTGGAGCCAACAGCACCAGCGCACAGGCTATTAGCCAGGAAAAGGCAAGTATCTGGACCCACGCTGAAGCGCGCGCCAGCCACTCACGATCATCGTCCTCAAGAACGGTGCTCGACAAACCTATAAAGATGGTGCCTCCCAGGTCGAATGCTAAAAGCAAGAGAGGAGGAACAATCGTCACATAGAACGCCCAGCCCGGCAAAACGATATTGGTGATTACCCACGCCATCAGCTCCATGCACGTAGCCACCAAGACAAGGGCAAGCGTCAGCGGGCCGAAAAGGAGTTTCAACCTCCGCTTCATCGGTCTGACCCCGAACAGCAAAAACACCAGCCACCCGGCCACCGAAGGAACCAACACCCAAAGAATCGCCTCCCTCCCCTTGGTCAGGTTGTTCACTCTCACTCCGAAGAGGAGGGAATCGTAAACCATGAAACACAAAATTGCGGTTGCCAGCGGAGCCAGAACTTTCCAGAGAAAATCACTTTGTGAGTGGTCTCGGCCTCCCGCACTTGGCAGGTAGCGACCGATATTGAATATGGCGAAGGCAAGCAGCAAGACGAAACACCACGGCAGACCTTCTCTTACTACCCACGACGAAGCGAGGGTCTCCCCCAAACCGATTTCTTTGTAAGTCTCGCCCAACCGGAAGACCACGAGCACCAGCCGCGGAAGCATGAGTACCAGCATCAGCAGGGGAACCAGAACCAGCCAGTTCAGGAAAATGTTGCGAACCACGGTGGCCGCCAGCGTCCAGGCATCGGCCGAGAAGAACCCTAACTGTGGCGAAAGATAGTTGTTGTACTCGCGCAAGTGCTGGATGGGATCGACTCCACCGGTGGGAACTGCCTGTGACTGGCTGCGGAGCTGCGGAATGACGTTCTCGATCCCGCCTGCCCGCTTGATCCAGGCCGTCAGCCAGCTCCCAATGTATCCGCCTCCGGAGACCGTCGATAGGTAGTCAAACTGGTCGAGAATGCGATGTCCGGCGAGCCCTTGCAGCGCCCCCAGCGCGAAAGTTGCGCTGCGTATGCCACCGCCGGAGATGCAAAGAGCGCTGAGAGGGTTCTCTTGCCGGCGAAGCTTATCCAGCACCTCGCTTGTGCTTTCGCCGGAGAAATCAACCCCCGGTCGCAGGGTCTGGTATTCTTCGCGCAGCACTTCGTGCAGCTTCACCGGACCTTCCGGCATAAATAAATTTACCTCCCAGTTCTTGAAACGATGTCAACCGGTCATGAACATTACAAAACCACCACGCCCGGGCAAGGTAGGCTTGCTGGTACCCTCGGCACCCTCGGAGGGTTAGACCGGGCCACCGGCCAAGATCAAATGCGAGAGGACTTTCACCTCCAAGCTGTTGAGCATGCCCAGCACACAACGAAGCCGCTGTGCGGCGGAAGGAGCGTCGCGGAGCAAGAACGATGCGGCAGCGATAGCCTTGTCGGTCATAGGAAGGAGGTTCCTATGACTCAACTTCGGCAGCGCATGCTGGAAGAACTGCAGCGGCGCAATTACGCGCAAGCCATCATCGATGCCTACATCTTCGCGGTTCAGCAGTTCTCCCCAGTACTTCGGGCAGTCTCCCGTGGGACTGGGAGCCGAGGATTTGCGTCGCTACCAGCAAGCCGTACGCAATCCTGCTGAGCGTCTCGGGCCAGGATCGGCTGCGGCATGGGCTGATTTCGACAGCTACCCACGAACTACCATCTTCCGGTTTTTCTGTAAACCCGCCAGAATCAGACTCTCGTTCATTTTCTAGGTCCGAGCTTTCGGCGCTTCCGCGATGGCGAACGGGAGGCTACGCTGGCGGTCACAAACTTGTGGGCCATCCCGAGCAAGTCCCGCAACATATCAGGATTTGCACGAGAGAGGCGAACCAGAACCGCGCTATAGTCGACGTAATGGTTCGTGACGTAGTAAACATCGGGAGCCGCAGCGAGCAGCTCAGCTCGATCTTCGAGATCCACGCGAACGACAAGCGAAGCGGGTTCGGCCGAGCGATTAGCGGGTACACATGCCAGGAGTTTTCCGTGGATCTTGAGCGCGGGGAACCCGTACGCTGTGCTTTCCTCCACACCGGGCAACGCAAGTAAGATATTCCGTACGGTGTCGAAGTCGATTGTGCTTCTGGGCATTGGTCAGAGCGCCGCCGTGGAACTCACTGTTCTTATTGGCTCGGTACAGGCACAAAATATCCTGCTCAGGTTGATCTTGTTGCGATTATGCCCTAGAATGGCCGACCCTTTCAAGATAGATCGGGTGACCGGGAAAAATCGGTCGAGTTCAGAAGGAAGTTCTGAAGGGATCGGTCGGCTAACTCAGTCGCTTTTCGCGAGATGCGGGGTATGACATATGACCCGGATTGTCGGAAGTTTCTGTTTGTCGCCGCCCTCGTAACTGCAGTGTATTGTCCGGCAACCCTTCCGTAATCCGGTAAGCACTGGAGAATAGTCGCCGTGGAGCGCGATGTTACAGTGCACCCCTCCCAGACGGGCCTCCGCCAGTACCAGGCGGTGTCGTGGCCAACGGGGTC
This sequence comes from uncultured Acidobacteriaceae bacterium, assembly GCA_963772895.1. Taxonomy (GTDB): domain Bacteria; phylum Acidobacteriota; class Terriglobia; order Terriglobales; family Acidobacteriaceae; genus Bog-257. Next base: position 38,333 of record CAVYZB010000008.1, on the reverse strand, counting down.
AATGCAGGCAAACGCCCCTGCTCAGATTGGCGTTCTACGGCTTGCCCGCTTGCCCAATTACCTCCGCGAACCTGTCGCGCTAAGTAGTTGATACTGTGGCACCTGAGATTGCGCGGTTTGCCTGCCCACCAACAGATGAGACTGTTGAAAAACTCGGTGCCTCCCAAGTTTTTCTGTTTGTCGGCAAGAACAGGTGTGCTAACCATCACTCAGGAGGAACGAAACGATGATGGGTCAGCAGGAGCGCACCGAATCGCTGTTCTACTACTTCCGCTTGGAAGATCAGATTCCCGAAGATCACTTGCTCCGGCTGATCGATCAGTACGTCGATCTGAGCTTTGTGCGCGAGCGGCTGAAGCCTTTCTACAGTTCGACCGGTCGGCCCTCGATTGATCCCGAGGTGCTGCTGCGCCTTTTGCTGATTGGTTATCTGTACGGAATTACCAGCGAACGGCGCCTGCTGGAAGAAGTGAGGATGCACTTGGCCTATCGCTGGTTCACACGGCTGGACTTTGGGGCAGAGATTCCGGACCACTCGACATTTTCCAAGAACCGGCATGGGCGCTTTCGCCAGTCGGGCATATTTCCAGAGGTGTTTGAGGAGATCGTGTGCCGTTGCCTGAAGGAAGGCTTGGTGGAAGGAAAAAACCTGGCGGTGGATGGGACCATGATCAAAGCCGACGCCAGCCAAGCGAGTCGCGTTCCGCGAGCCCAGTTCAAGGCAGCAGCCCAGGTTGCCAAGACGGCGGCAGAGTATTTGACGGAGTTAGAGCAAGGTCATATCGATCGTTCTCAAACAACGTGTTCCCGAGGCTGTAGTGGGCTTCAGGGAACTTCCACCTACTAGCGAGCGCCTGATGGAACTTTGCAATAGCATCTTCAATACATTCTTGTTTGGGTCTAGAGACTATCATCAAGCTAACAGTCGCACATTTCATGTTAAGTGCTATTCCGAGGTTGTTCAGAGCATCAGGATCGCCGCCCTTGGAAGGCAAGTTGCCGTAAAGATTTATAACGTCGTCATATTTCCCGCGCCGGATCCAGGCTGCAGCCAGTACATCCTTATTCATGGCGCCCAGGATGTTTTCGGCCAGTTCGCAACTCGCCAACTTCAATCCTTCGAGCGAGGTTTCTTGCTGTGTCATCCATGGTCCTTGGTCGTTGGCCTGGGCCATAAGCCGGAAGGAATCTGGACCGCCGCGAATTACGTCGCCGTTTATGTAACTCTCTTTCCCTAAGACCTCGCGCGCAGCCGACACGACGGCCTCGGGAGAAATACCCTTAAGCTCTACAGTTACCGGCCCACGCACCTCGAAGGCAGTACTACCTTGCGCCTTGAGACCGCCAAATTGTTTTTCCTTCTGTGTCCAAAAGTCGCAAGGCGGAGGGGAAGCGAAACCTTGTGCTTCTTGCCGAATGGCGGCGATTGCATCCTGCACAGCATCGGCGACGGCTTCTCCCCACGCGATGTTATTCCAAGCTCAACACGCCCCCAATCAGCGGCCCAAATCTCATCATGTGATCTAGAGCGAAGACGGCGGTGATTTTGTATTCAAAAGCCATCTCAATCGTTTCCTTCTGGTGCCGCAACCGCCACTCTGGGAATTAGGGAAACTCTGAATAAGCACCGCTTTCAAGGCGGCGCATGACCAACTCTTCGATTCCATAGCAGCGCATCAACCTTGCGGCTGCATGGCCAGGCTTGAGATCGCTGCGCGGACAGGAAAAATGCCGTCCCTCAGCCTACACCGCCGCCAAGCGCAGCAGCTTCTTGCGAACCATAAACAGGTTCACCAGAGCACAGGTGGCAAACAGCCGGTTGGCGTTCTTCGTCAGTCCTCGGTAGCGTACCTTCACGAAGCCAAACTTCAGCTTGAGAATCTGAAAGACATGCTCCACTTTGGAGCGCACGCTCGACTTGGTCCGGTTCTTGGCCCGCTCCACTTCGTCAATGTGGTCTTTATAGCGATAGCGGCGATGGGTGCAGTCCTGCGCCCGCGGCGCTGCTTCATGGATGGCGTCGGTCTGCCCGACATAGCCCTGATCGCCCCACACCCGCGTTTCCTCGCCGTGCAGCAACTCTGGCAACACCCTGGCATCGGCCACGTTGGCCGCGGTCACCGCCGCCGAGTGAATGAGCTTGGTCTTGCTGTCTACGCCTACATGCGCCTTCATCCCGAAATACCACTGCTTGCCCTTCTTCGTCTGATGCATCTCCGGATCGCGCTTCTCCTCGCGGTTCTTGGTCGAGCTGGGCGCAGGGATGATGGTCGCGTCCACGATCGTACCCGTCGTGATCCGCACCCCCTTCACCTGCAAGTGCACGTTCACCGTCTCCAGCATTTCTCCACCCAGCTTGTGCTCATTACGTTTTCGACCTATGGGCGGATGTCTGGCGCAGAAAGGCGGCTAAGGGCGACGTCATCATCGTCTGTTATGCCGACGATCTTGCGGTGGGCTGTGGCCAATTCAGCCGTGACGGTATGGAGTGGTGGATGGCTCGACCGGGAAGGGTTGACGTTATCCAATGGGTCAAGATGGTCGATTTGTCGATCAACGACTTTGACGGCCGACTTCGCTTTTCGCCAAGCTTCAGGCGGCGTATTTCGGCCACTATCAGAATCAGCTCCGGGCGAGCTGCCAAATATTGTTCCACGCTCATTTTAACGGCTTGGGATATCTCGCGCATGGGCAGTAAGATTCTACACGGCCTCGTTGAATCCAGTACGCAGCCCGATTCTTGACACGACGCGGGTAATGCCGGGATTGGCCGTCGCCATTTTCTGCGGGCGCGTGATGGCTTCGCGAATGTCTGCCAGAGGTGCGCTGGAAATGAGGTCTATGGAACCGTCGGATTTGCGCTGGATCCCCAGCCTCTGCCATAGAGCCGCAAGATCGACGGGTATTGGTTTGTCGCGCATCTGGGAATAGAGATCGGTAAGCACTGTCGTACCGGTTGCCTTGTCGCCCACGGCTAGTGCGCGCTCGATGCTCCAATCCTGGGTGATCACGCCGCCAGCATTGAGAATGCCACGCAAAGCATCCTGCAAGCCTTTGCGATTGTGCGTTTGCTCCCGAATCTGCACGTCGGCGAGCAGACAAAACATGGCGCCACCCCAATAGGTGCGTCCCCAGGTGTGGGTACGATCGAGCCCCTGATCTCCCGCTTGCGGTTCGCCTTGTGGCATGTCGCGAAGCAGATCAGCCCACATTCGTTTGGCAGAAAGCTGGCCGGCTTGTATCCGCGCGATGGGTTCAACGTAAACCGCTATGCCTTCTTCGATCCAATGGTGGTTTCCCGCCATAGAGGGGAACGTCAGATGGATCATCTCGTGCGTCAGTGTCCAGTCACTGTCGAACTGTGCCAGGGTAGTTGCAGCGCCAACAGAAATCCTGATCAAACCACCCGTGCCGGCGGGATAGGTGACGCCGTGATGAACGCCAGGGCCGCCATGTACTTGCACTTTGAGAGCAACATGAGGGACAGGATACTTTCCGTAGTAGGTGCAGACGGCAGTGGCGGCGCGCTTGACCCAGTTCACTAAAACATCGCGCGAGATGTCCTGCGTGTCGCCCTTCAGGCTGATGTCGATGGCAGAACCACAAACGGAGATTGTTTGTGTGCTATCGGCGGAGTTAACTGCCCACGACACGGGTACGCACAGCTCCCGACCTGAGAACAGAATCAGCAACGTCACTAGAGAGAAAAACTTCAGACGGACCTACCGAGCGACGGTGCGCTCACCCTGCGTCGGTGTTGGCGATGAAGACGAACCCGAACTGGAGAATAAGGATGGCCACAGGCGCTGAATAAGAGCATCTAAGGAAAAAAGCCCCGAGCCGAAAATCAAAACGATCAGCGATGCCATGAGGTACGTGAACGGAGCAGCCGCAGAGAACTTGTCCGGATTGGAGAAGATGGACAGCAACGCCTCGCGATCGCCGGTGATGTACGCCACGGTCATGTTAGCGGTCAACAACAGGGCAATGAGACGACTTCCGAGTCCCAGCGCGAGCAAGACGCCACCGACCAACTCGAGAATCGACACGAAGAGCGCAGTCGGACCGGGAGCCGGCAACCCAAGGCTGCCGAAATATTCGATGACTTTAGCCAAGTTGTGCAGTTTGCCCCAGCCGTCCACCGCGAATTGCCATCCCCAGTAGAGACGCACGAAGAGAAGAAATGCGGATTGCAGCGAGTTGGCGCAACGTACAAGTAGCGCGTAGGCCCCCTGGGCACGACTTGATAGAGTGGTCATCAGAAAGTATTTCCAGTCCTTTTCGAATAGTCGAATCGAAGACAGGCCCATGTAATCAGCGATTGCCTAGGCGTTCTTGCAGAACCAGCCTTGCGCCGACCAGTACGCAAACCACTGTTGTACGGCCGCCGAGGCATCCTCGAGGGGCCGGTCGCTCCAGTCCACCGCATCGATGGCCTCGGAAAGCCTCTTGCCGTCGCGCAGAGCACAAAGGATGGTGAACGCTTCTTTGTCGATTCGCTTGAAGTACACCGAATTTTCCGCGCGATGCACGGCCAGGAAAATGCGCTCCGGCTTTGGTAATCGGCGCCGCCTTGCATGCGGCCGAATCCGTTCTGTGACCGCGTTGCTGGCGATGTCGGCCTCTTGTCCTTCGCGGCGGACGCGGATCAGTAGATCGTCAACCGGATAGCGGACATCGAGCAGCCGGACGTAGGGCTGCAACTCAAACTTCGGATCGGGGCCAAGGCCAGGCAGCTCGGCTTCGGTCAACTTGGGCTTGCCTGCCTCGTCGAAAGCCTCGATTTCAGCCCACTCCAGACGCACCATGTCGAGCGCGATCTGCTCGAACTTCGCGATGTGTTCGGGATGCGCGCGCAGCCACGCTTCCAGCCCTGAGCCCAGATTGCGCATGGTGAACGACCGCGACGGACAGTCCACTAGGTAGGCAACGGCCAGCTTCTCGAAGCGGCGTTCGCCGATGATGGCGCGCAATCCGGGAAAGTCTTCCGACAGCGCTGCCAGAATCCGGAACCAGTACTGCCGGTTATAGATCTCCAGGCGCTCAAAGGACGTCAGCCGGTCGTTGGGCTTGATGATCTCATTCGCGATGACACGAAGCGATTTGCCGTCGCGCGTACGTTGACGCATGCCCTCGGCAACAGTCAAAGGCTGCCGGACGGCGTCGAACATCGTGCGCTGGATGCGATCGAGTTCCATCACACCCTTACTCTTTCGGCGACGTAACGGTTCGCCTTCAGCGCCTCGTCGTGAACTTCGTCGAACGACGGAATGCGATCGTCCCACTCCAGCAGGGTCGCCGTCGGACCGGTCAGCTCGATCGCACGCGCGTACAAGTTCCACACCGGATCGATCACCGGATGGTCATGCGTGTCGAGGATGTACTTCTCAAACTTGGAGTGCCCGGCGATGTGGATCTGCGCCACCCGGTCGTGCGGCACGTTGTTCACGTACTCAAACGGATCGAAGCTGTGATTGCGTGATGAAACATAAATATTGTTGACATCAAGCAGAATCCCGCAATCGGCGCGCTCCACAACTTCCGTCAGGAATTGCCACTCCGTCATCTCCGAGGCGTGAAACTCGGCATAGCTGCTCACGTTTTCGACGACCACCGGAACCTCGAGGAAATCGCGGGCCTCACGAATTTTCTGCGCCGTTTTGGCTGCTGCTTCGAAGGTGTACGGCATGGGCAGCAAGTCGTGCGAGTAGGTGCCATCCACGCTGCCCCAGCAGAGATGGTCGGAGAGCCACGGCGTTTTGGTGCGTCGCACCAGCGCCTTCAGACGCTTCAGATGCTCGCGGTTCAGAGGCTCAACCGAGCCGAAGTACATGGAGACACCGTGCTGTACCACGCGGTACTGCTCGAGAATCTGGTCGAGCACCGCTAGCGGGCGTCCGCCGTCAATCATGAAGTTTTCGGAGATGATTTCAAACCAGTCGACGACCGGCTTCTTCTCCAGGATGTGACTGTAGTGCGGAATGCGCAACCCGATCCCGACGCCGTATTGTGTAAACCCATTGAAGCGGTTGGCTGGCATAATACCTGAGGTCGACCTTTCGCTTGGCGCGACACCTTGACGAGCGGCTCTCTTGCCGCCGGGACGAGGGAAAAGCAAGGGCCATCGCGCCGGCCCTTGCGGTTGGTTATATGCTTACTGCGGAGGCTTGGAGCCATCGGTAGCGCAGCCGCCCTTGCCCTTGCAGGAGTTCTTGCCCTTGCAACCGTTGTCGCCCGACTTGCAGCCGCCTTTGCCTTTACAGGAGTTCTGTCCCTTGCAGGCGTGCTTGTCCGTCTGCTGGCTGGCGGCGATCTGGCCGTTGGCGGAAACGGAGTTGCTGGAGGACCCGTTCTGTGCAACTACGGTGTTGCCCGCCATGAAACCGGCCAGCGCAGCACCCATCATCAATGTCTTCATCGACTTGGTCATTGTTGTTGTTCTCCTTGAGATAGTTTGGATTGTGGTCGAGTGGTTAATCTTCTAACCTTGCTCGTACTGTTAACGTGCGAGCCGTCGTTTGGGATTTCCTCTCACCGCGAGAAATCTTCTGCCTGAAGCAATTTTTCCCTGGAGTCCCACTTAGGCGACAACCGTTCGCTCGGACGCGGCACTGCTCACCTACCGCATGCCGTGCGGCTTTGCTGAGCTTAGGATTGGCTTTCTTTGGAAAAGTTACAGAGAGCGCGAAGAATTTTTCGAACTGGCGCATCCCACTTACATGCCGACTCGACGACTGCTTAATTGTCGCTCCTGCGAGGGTCAAGCGCCCTTCTCGGCGTTGGGTTGTAAGCATCATTCCTGAGGGTATGACGAGCCATGATACTGCAACAACCGAGGGAACGGCCGGAGCCCTGGCAAGTCCGGCGCAACGGGTTGCGATATTCCTGGATGGTTCCTGTGCTGGCCATCGATTGGGTGTTCGAGTGGCTCGCGTTCGCGCTCAGCCGCTGGTCGTTCCTGGAGGTTCTCAATTACCTGGGCAGCTTCTCGATTCTGGTCGCGGTGATCTTTTACTTCAGCGAGTCGGGTGACCGTCTGAAGCAGAAGCACTACCAGGCCTGGCAAGTCATCAACACCGCGCAGGGCAAGGGCGGCAGCGGCGGCCGGATCGAAGCTCTGCAGGAACTGGACCAGGATGGTGTTCCGCTGGTAGGAGTCGACGTTTCTGGCGCCTTCCTGCAGGGGATTCGTTTGCCTGGGGCGCGCTTATTGCGCGCAGACCTCAACGCTGTGGATGCTCGCAACAGCGACTTCCAGGGCGCGGATCTCATGGGCGGAAACCTGCATTTCGGGAACTTCCGTGAGAGCAACTTCCGCGACGCCAAGCTCGAGGGTGCAGACTTGAGCGACGCCGACTTCTGCTCCGCAAACCTGAGCGGCGCAGTTCTTGACGGAGCGACGCTGGATGCCGCCGACTTGGGCAACACCGATCTCAGTAACGTAAAGTGGGAACAAATCAAGAGTCTGAAGGGCGCGAACATTCGGCAAGTCCGCAATGCCCCCGAAGGGTTTATCCAGTGGGCGACGCAGCATGGCGCCGTGACGACGAAGTCGCAGTCGGATTGCCGTTAGCGGAAATCAGGCTCCGTATTGAAAACGTAACTTCTCACGCGACTGCGAATCTCACAGCTTATTAGCATCGGCCTTGCAACAGAGCTGAAGGGGAAGCGCAATGAACCGCATCGTTCGGAGAAGCCTGATCGGGATACTGGCGGGCGGGGCGGCTTCGGCTGCCTTGATCGCAACCGCTGGTCATGTCGGCATAAGCCTGCTGCTCGGTGCGGCGATCGGCGCAGCCTTTGCGGCCAGCACTGGGCAAACTCCCGGCGCCTATCTCGACAACATGATGACGGCGGGCGCTCTCGGAGTACCCCTCTGGGGAATCCTCAGCGTCATCACTTTGCCATTGCTGTCGGGACAAATGCCGGAGTGGAGCGCGGCGCAGATGCGCGAGCACTTTCCTGCTCTAGTGGGATGGGTGCTCTATGGCGTGACCCTCGGCCTGCTGGTGCAAGCGTTGAACGACATTACTGACCGCCTGCTAGGCCCCGAACCCGCAACCCATCCTGCCACCCAGGCGCCGAAGAAACGCATCCTGATTCTCGGCGGCGGATTCGCCGGGATGAAAACGGCGGAGTGCCTCGAACGGGAGTTGCAGAAGGACCCCTCGGTTGCGATTTCACTGGTCAGCGAGACCAACGCTCTGCTATTCACTCCGATGCTTGCCGAGGTTGCAGGCAGCAGCCTGGAGCCAAGCCACATCAGCACGCCTCTGCGCACCACGCTGCATCGCACGGAGTTTGTCCGCGGGCGTGTTACCAGCGTCGATCTAGAAAACAAGCGGGTCACGCTGGAGGCCGGTATGGACGGTAACCAAAGCTGCCGCAGCGAGCTGGCCTACGATCAGCTTGTGCTCGCGTTGGGCGCGGTGTCCAATTATCTCGGGCTTACCAATGTGCAGAAGTTGGCCTTCGACTTCAAGAGCCTGATCGACGCGATCCGCATCCGCAATCACGTGATCGAGATGTTCGAGAGGGCCGACCGCGAAAGCGATCCGGCAGTGCGCGTGGCGCTACTGACCTTCGTCATTGCCGGGGGAGGGTTCGCTGGAGTGGAGCTGGCGGGTGCGCTCAACGACTTTGCCCGCGGCATCCTGGCCGACTATCCCAACCTGCGGCGCGAGGATGTGCGGGTCGTGCTAGTGCATGCTCGTGATCGAATCCTGCCCGAGTTGAGTGAGTCGTTGGGCCGCTACGCACAAAAACGCATGGAAGCGCGCGGCGTCGAGTTCCGCCTTAACACGCGACTGACCGATGCGCGCGCGGGAGCAGTCGTGCTCAGCGACGGAGAGGTTCCCGCCGAAACCCTGGTGTGGACCGCTGGGACCGCACCGAATCCACTCACCAAATCGCTGCCGCTGGAAAAGGATAAGCGCGGCGCGGTAATCGTGGGCGCCACACTTGCCGTGCCCGGCCACTCCGGGCTCTGGGCATTGGGCGATTGCGCCGCCGTGGTAGATGCCAAGTCGGGTAAGCCCTGTGCGCCGACAGCCCAGTTCGCCCTGCGTGAAGCAGCGACGCTGGCGAAGAACATCCGCGCCAGCCTGCAAGGCCACCAGGCATGCGGCTTTCACTTCGATTCCCTCGGCGCTCTCTGCGTGGTTGGACACCAAACGGCGTGCGCCGAACTTACCGTGCCTTTCGCGCGCGGCAAGTCGATGCGGTTCTCCGGGCTACTCGCCTGGTTGATGTGGCGGGGCATCTATCTGGGGAAGTTGCCAGGCTTGGAACGGAAGATTCGTGTGCTGGTGGACTGGACGGTGGAGCTGTTTTTCCCGAGGGACATCGTCCAGACCATCGACTTGCGATAGGAGAAAACGCAACATGTCTGCCGTAGGATCGCTTGCCGCACTGAAGATTGAAACCAAGCCGAGGAAGTGGGTGCGAATTGAACCCGCTCTCGGCGTCGTCGTCGGCCTTGGCGGAGGGATGTTGCAGAGCCTTTCGCTGCGTACACCCATCACGCACGGCCTGGCCGTCGGCGGCTTGTTCGGTCTGGCGTTTGGCGTCTTCTTCGCGCGGCGCGCCACCAGCGCCGGAGCTGGCCTGATTTGGGGCCTGGCGACTGCTCTCCTGATGTGGCTAGTCTTCCCAGCCGGACTTCGGCCGCTGTTCGCAGCGGGCGTCCATTCGATGGCTGCACTGAGTGATGCCCGCGACGAGTTCCCCTTGCTGGTGGGCTACCTCGTTTGTTTGGGAATGCCCGTGGGACTGGTGCTGGGCATTCGTGGCGGCCTGAGCTCGACCGCGATTAACTTTGGGTGGTTCAACTGGACGCGAGCCATAGTGGCCGGCGGACTGGCTGGGCTGCTGGGCGGCTTCATCTTTGATCGCTGGATGTCGGCGGGCGAGTTTTTCCCGCTGCTCGCCGGCCTGAGCGAGTTGCCGTCGCGCGCCTCCAGCCTCGCCCTGCAGTTTGTCATTGCCGTGCTGATGGGCGTGATCTTCGGCTTGCTGTTCCAACGCGACGTGCGCAGCTACGGTTCGTGCATGGGCTGGGGCGTGGGATACGCGACCCTGTGGTGGTTTCTGGGGCCGATGACCGTTTTTCCGCTCCTCTCGCGCACGCCACTCGACTGGTCGTCCGAAAGCGGCAGCGCCATGTTCGGTGCGTTGGTGGGCCACATCCTGTATGGCTTGATTCTCGGGGTGAGCTACGCCACGCTCGACAAAATCTGGGTGCGGCTGTTCATCCAGTCAGACCCTCTGAACCGCGAAGCGCACGGCCCCGGCCTGCGCGTCCTGCAGTCGCTTGGATGGGGCGCTTTGGCGGGATTCGCCGGAGGTATCGTCTCCAGCCCCATCATGCTGAAGACTGGCGTGCTGACGAAAGTGGCGGGCCTCGACACGAGTTTCACCAACTGGCATGGGTTGTTGGTGCACCTGCTGGTCAGTTCCCTGATCGGCATGACTTTCGGATTGCTGTTCCGCAATGAGTCCTCAAACCTCGGGGCCGGGGTTACATGGGGATGGCTGTTTGGCCTGATCTGGTGGTACCTGGGGCCGATGACACTGTTGCCGCTCCTGCTGACGGGGGTTTGCGATTGGAGCACCGACGCAGCTTCCGCGCTGTTGCCGTCGCTGATGGGGCACCTAATCTTCGGCGCCGTGACCGCGTTCGTATTCCTGCTGCTAGAGCGACGCTATACCCGTTGGCTATTGCTGGATCCACGCATTGCCATGCGGGAGCAACGGCGAGTGCGACCGGTGGGAACACCCGCGCCGGCACTTTGGTTTCTGGTTTTGGGCCTTGGCGTTTTGTTGCCAATCTTGTTGGGCTGAAGGCGGCGTTGATACGGTTTGAATCTTCACCCCGGAGTGCGCAAAATTAGGCCGCGCAGTATGCTGCTTTGCAGTTGGGCTGGCACTTATGGATGATGTCTATGCAATCAATGTGGCGAAATCGAATTATCGCGAGGGGTTTAACACCGCCGACGTAGAGCGCGTACTTTCGGTCTTTGCGCCCGAGTTTACGGACATGTCTGACTCGCGTCCCACCCGCTATCGGGCGGATGCTGCGGCGAAGCTTCGCCGTTCTCTCGCACAGCTCTTCGCTGAACATGAAGCCAAACTGAAGGTCATCATCAATGGCATCTCGGTGTTCGGAGACAACGCGTTTGACTACGGATGGCACGAGTTATCGCTCAAACCAAAGAACGGCAGCGAGCCGCTTTACCGTAGTACCCGATACTTTGAGCTGTGGAGCAAGCAACCGAACGGCGATTGGACGATTTCGAAGTTCATGGACAATCTAGACGTGCCGGATATCGTTGACTAAGTCACCCGGATTGCTGCTCTAACTCTTTCCCAACTGGCGGTCCAACTTGCCGTAGATGCGTTTGCTTAGGTTGGAAGGAACTTCAAATTCAGCCCCATCCGCGATCAACTTGACGACATTCTTCGTTCCATCAAGAACGGCAGAGCAGTGCTTGCACACCTTAAAGTGTGCTTCCATGCGGGCACCCAGCTCGGGGTCAGTTGCTTCATCGATATAATTCGATATCTCGCGCCAGGCCTCAACACAGCTGATCTCAATCAACATACAGTAGATGCCTCACGCGAGGGGATGTTTCGTTGCCACGCATTAGCTTCACCAGGGACGCACCTTCTTGAATTCGGCCCTGCCTGTGATCCAGGAGCCGTCTATGCCGGGGGCCAGGGCGTCGCGCATATTTGGAGAGATTGTTGAAAGCCTTCAGTACAGGTTCCTGTGCCACCTCTTCCGCGTCCGCAAGGTTATGGAGCACGCCCATCGCAGCAAAGTAAATAGCGCGTTGCCTGAGGCGGAATCCATTTATGAAACCAGTTCTAGAAACTCAAGACGGAGTCTCTCAGAGTAAGCTGATCGCCGCAACTGTTCACTTGGCCGGCACCCGAAGTTATTCTGGAACAGAGCTCGGCTTCTCGGACATCATGCGAGACAATGGATTGTGAGAAGGACGTTTTTATCAACATCCTCGATTCGTAACGGGAGTTTACGATCGGAGCCGCTGTAAGGCTCCCAGCGCGGGATCATGACTTTAACGCGATAATGTATTTATCGACTTCGCGCGATGTACAAGGGCCAGCCAATCGGGGTTGAAACAAACTAGACGGCTCATCGTGCACGGCTCTGGGGATGACAACGTTCGTTTTCAAGAGACCGAGTTGCTTATCGACCGGCTCATCGAGTTGGGCAAGCCGTTTGACATGATGATTACCCCAATCGCACGCATGCGATCTCCGAAGGTCCGGGCACCTTTCATCGCGTCTACAGCCTGATAGGGCGTTATCTGGAGGAGAATGTTCCGCCTGGAGGGATGCGGCTTGGCGAAGCCAGGCGTCGTCGGCCTGATCTTGATAGCCGTCACAAAAATAAAGCCGAAACTGGGCCAACACCATTTTTCATCCGCGATAATTAACGAACGCATCCCTTACGCGCCTTTGGCAAAAGCGTTTCAAGGCCTGATCCGGCCCGCCATTGAGTAAGACCGAAGAAGGGAACGTGGAATTGCTTCCGATACTCAAATAAAACAGCAAGTGGAGGTTTGCTATGAGGAATCCTGTCTATCGGTCTCAGCGGATGATCGTTCTAACGATCGTACTCGTTGCCGCAATCTCTGTTGCTAACGGCGGGACCCTCCGCGCGCTCTTCGCGGAGCAGCAACCGGCACCTACATCCCAGACATTGTCTGCCTCGGGGGTTGCCGCGCTCCACGGTATTGTGGATTCGGGTCGTAACGCCGATCTTCGCTGGCCCGACTTTACTGCCTACAAAACCGAGGTCGCCAAGCTTTACGACACCAACGGCTATTCTTTGGTTTGGGTACAGAACGGCCGCGTCCGTCCTCAGGGACTCACCGTGATCCAGCTCTTACAGAACGCCGACGCTAAAGGACTAGACCCCGAAGATTACGACGGCTCGCGATGGCAGGGCCGCCTCCTCAAGCTAGGGCAACAGCCGTCGGAACAAGACTTGGTCTCGTTCGATACCGCGCTCACGGTGTCGGCAATGCGCTACATCCGTGCCGTCCACTGTGGCCGCGCAAATCCTCAGGAATTCAAGTTTCAGCTCGATACGGTGGACGGCCAATTTTCGCTGGCCGACTTCATTCAGACCCAGGTTGTGAATACAGGCGATCCAGCCTCCGAAATCCAGAAGCTGGAACCGCCATTCCTGGGCTATCGTAGGTTGCTCGCGCTCTTGCCGGTTTATGAAGGATACGCAAAGAAAGATGACGGACAGAAGCTGCCGATGGTCACGAAGACCGTGCGGCCCGGCCAATCGTACGCTGGCGTAGTCCGCTTGGGGTGGTTTCTTCAAACTATCGGCGACATTCCTGCAACCGAACAATTGAATCCGAATGCGACCATCTATGAGGGTGCGCTCGTCGACGGAGTTAAGCATTACCAGTATAGACATGGAGAAACTCCCACCGGCAACCTGGACGTGCGCACCATCAACGAACTCAATACACCTCCAGAGGCCCGCATTCGCCAGATCAAGTTGACGCTCGAACGGTGGCGCTGGCTTCCGCATTCCTTCGCACAACCGCCGGTAGTTGTGAATCTTCCTGAGTATCGGCTACGCGCGTATAACCCCGATGGCACCGTCGCCTTCCACAAGAACGTCATCATTGGAAAAGCCTACGGACACAAGTCTCCGGTCTTTGAGAAAGAGATCCAATACGTAGTCTTCCGGCCTTATTGGGATGTGACTCCCACCATTCAGCGGAGCGAAATCGTGCCTCACATCCAGAAAGACCCGACCTACATCGTCAAGCATAACTTTGAAGTGGTCACGCCCCAAGGCCAGGTTGTAACCGACAATCAAGTGAGCCCGGAGGTTTTAGAGGGCATAAAATCGCTTCACCTGATGGTGCGGCAAAAGCCTGGCAAGACGAATTCTCTGGGCCTGGTAAAGATCATTTTCCCCAATTCGGACAACGTGTACCTGCATGGCACAGACGTTCCGGAACTGTTCTCGCAGGATGTCCGCGATTTCAGCCACGGATGCATTCGGGTAGAGAAGCCTGCGGAACTGGCTGCCTGGGTGTTGCGAAACAATCCTGGCTGGGACCTGGAGCGGGTGCGGGCGACGATGCACGGCGATAAAGACAATCTTCAGGTGAACCTCACCACGCGAATTCCGGTTCTGATTGTCTACGGCACGGCTGCGGTGAACGAGGAGAATCAGGTTCGGTTTTTCGACGACATCTATGGTTATGACGCAGAACTCGAGAAAGCCTTGGCCGCTGGTTATCCCTATGCCTGGTAGGGACCTTGAGCCAGGCTCCCAGCGAACCGCATCTAACGTAAAATGGATATAATGCGGCAATGTGTTTTGAATGGAAATAAAGCGACACCGGACTCATCGCTAAGAAAAAAGAGCAAATTCGGCCTCGGCCGTCTGTCACTGATTCTCTTGTTTCTGCTGGTGCCGCTGGTGGGGCACGGTAGCACAGAATCTACCTCACCGGCGCCACGCGAATACCGGCTGCGCTTTTATCACACCCACACCGGTGAGCGGCTGGATGTCGTCTATCGTCGCGGTGATCAATACATCCCCGAAGCCCTCGACGAGCTAGACCATTTTCTGCGCGATCATCGTACCGGAGATGTACGTCAATTCGATCCTCGCCTCTTCGACCTTCTCTACGACTTGACCGCGTCGCTCGGGGATTCCGGTGGTGAAATCGATGTGATTTGCGGCTACCGTACGCCCTGGAGCAACGAATTCCTGCGCACGCGCAGTGCGCACACCGGTGTGGCGGAGCACAGCCTGCATATGCAGGCCGAAGCGATCGACATTCGCTTGCCTGGGATTCCGACATCGGACCTGCGTGACGCAGCCCTGCGCCTGCAACGCGGAGGGGTGGGGTACTATCGAAGCTCCGACTTCGTGCACGTCGACGTTGGGCCTGTGCGCCACTGGTAGTCGCTACTTAATGCGACCTTCGAAATTTGCGTGCATGGCGACGATCGCCTGTTGGCTCCCTCGCCGCGTGATAATCCCGTTTATTACGTCTACTGGCTCGGCGCGCAGCCACGCGCTGATCTAGCGAGGCGGCGCTTGGATGCAGCTACCTTGGACACAACAGCTTTCAAGTTCACGTTTATCGACGCCAACTGCCGCTGAGTCGGCAGCCGCAGTTTGAGAGTCCCGCTCATCTTTGAAACATAATCTCAGCTGTTACTTGACAGCGGCCCGAAGTTCCACATCTAAGTCGCAAGGCGGGCCGCGGCTTGGGCCGCGGCTGGCACCTCGGAGATCTTGGTATTTTGGAACGTGACGATTTGCCACTTGTCCTGGTCCTTTACCACGATCAAGGTTGGGCGCGTATCTATTTCCCGCGCCTCGTTGCCTTCCATGAACTTCACGTTCGCTCGGGCGAATACTACCGCGACATCGGGTCGCAGAAAGCGGATGCTCCGTAGCACGAAACTGGCATGGCTGTCTCCGTAGATTGTTTCGAAGATGTGCCGGTGCGCCGCCTCTATGGCAGCGCGCCCATCCAGCTGTCCGCCAAAGATTTGGATGAAGTTTGCATCCTCGCCAAACACCGCCGCAAGGCTGACGCTGTCGTAACGATTCCAGGCGGTTTCGATTTGTTGCAGGATTTCCTGGATGGCTTTCTCATCTGCTGCCATGACTGTCCTCTTGAATGTGCGGGCATTCTACCAATTCAGGCAAGGAAGTGCGACCGCGCATTACCGGTTTGAACGCTTTGCCGGCGTAGGCGCGTGTTCTCGTTGGTCGGGCTTCAATCCGGTAGAGGGGAGTATGACTCCGCCATGCGAAAGATGTCTTCCGGTCCAGCCAGCTTCATTTGCCTGAGCTGCAACAGCTCCCTCTGAACCCGCGCCCACTCTGTGCCGTCTTTCTTGGTCGTGATCGGCGAATCAGGATTGCTGTAATAGTTCAGAATATCCCGCTGCAGCCCGGAAGGGACCAGTTGCTCGGGCTTGGATGTGATGGCATGCAAAAGTGCGGCATACGTCTCATCCGTGAGCGCGTATGCGCCTGGCTTGGTCCAGTCTCCGGTATCGAGATCGCGGTTCGGCAGCTGCAACGGAATCTCAGGAAGCAGTCTCAAGTGGTCCAATCTGGAGTCGTAGATGTCGAGAGTGTGATTCAGACTGCGGACGTACATCTGCTCCGTGGTTGAGTTTGGCCCCCGAATTTTGAGATAGGAAATCGGGCCGATGGGAGGCAGAATCCGGATCACGATCGCCAGCGCGTGTTCGCCAAATCCGGGTGCGCGATAGGCGCCCGACCACCGGGGGCGGTAGGCGGCATGCGCAAGGCGCTCTTCGATCTCTTCGAACGCTTGGTTTTCATCATCCTGGGGAAAGTCGTGGCGGTGAATGACGACCTCGGATTTCGCAAAAGCAGGAATGAAGGAGCGAATTGAACCTCGATAACTCCTGATCGCTTCCGGCGTGGTCTTACCCAAAACACTGGTGAGGCTCAGACCATACGTCTCAAAGAACGCCCGCTCTAACAATTGCCGCGGGACTTTCAAGCCGATGAAGTGAAGGTAGTCATCGGGCGCGAACCGACGATGCGAGATTTGGTCAACGTCGAAGGAAAACTCGGTGGCGACGTAGGCATGGCGATCGTCCTGATAGGTGACGATAGGGCCGTATTTCCTGGCCAGCTTGGGGTACTCGATCGCGGTGGCGGGATTGATTGCTTCTGCGTGACCCACCGAGTCTCCCACATAGTGGGACAACGCGCCAATGGCAAAGGCATACTCGTCAACATTTTGCGCATGGCGGAGAAGACTGAGGACGAAGTCCCCGCTTCGCACGTAGTGCGTAAGGTCGCTAAAAAACTGATTGCCGAATGGATAGTAACCCGCGTCCTGAATGGCGCATCCGCCATAGGCGTACGCGTGCGCGATGGTGAGCTGATCTTCGGTGGTACCGGGATAGCGGCTCAGCAGCAGGGGCCGTATGGAATCATTCCACGAAAGATCGATGATCGCTTCATGAGTCAACACCGAATAGGCTGAACAGCGATTCGGGCTCACGCAAAGAAGCGCGAATAGCAGCAGGGACCCAAGTCCCCGCTTCCATCGTTTCCACTGCAACAAACTCGCCGCGCGCCCCCGGCTTTTCCGTTCATTCATGCAAGTCCATTTCCTCTAGAGGCTCCCTTACTCAGAACGACCCTTCTGACGCGCCGCATCGAAGTCGTGAGGAGATCGAAACCATATCCAACGTGGCGCCAATGCTTACGTCAGATACTCGGAGCGGGGCCGCTGGTTGCCACAGCGATCGTTGCCGCAATCGGCAATGGGGCAGGTCTCCAGTTGGCGCAAAATCGCATCCGCCGCATCAGGTCCTTGCGGCGGTTAGTGTGGCTGTGCCGCCGGAGATTGGTCTGTCGCCGTGGGAGTGTGATTTTGCAGCATGAAGAGTGTGCCGCTGGGAAGATTCACACTTGACTTGGCTGAGAATAGGTACGACGTTCCATCTTTGTCGCGAACAATGCGAAGATCCTTGAGCGTGGCCGGCCTGGTTCCGAGCTCATCTTGCGACTGCTCGGTCGCATCCTGCGGAGGCTTACTTAACGAGGACAGGGTCGTATCGGATTCAGCGACCACTCGGCCGCTCAGGCGCCCCGCCCGGCGCGAACCGCCGGTTGCCACCGCCGTATCCGTGGAATTGCTGGAATTGGTGTTCTGGCTCGGGGCCGGCACCAGGGTTATCTGCGCCGAGATGAAGGCGTGCAGCGGAACGGTATGCTGCCTCCATTCGGCTCTCTCCACCAGCAAAACCATCCACGATGGCTTGTCTCCCTCGCGTGGGGCAGCTCCTACCACTCGGCCGAACAGCTTGGTTTGAGATGGCATTACCAGGTTCGGGGCGACCAGCACAGCTTCCACCGTTCTGAATTCGACGGGATCGCCGCGACGGGCTTTGTCGGCACGTACTGACTTGGTGAGTTCCGCCGGAATGGAAAGGTCACCCGCAGGCATGGCAACAAGGGAGTCTTGCGGCGCTTGCATCAGCAAAGCTGCCATCATCAGGAGCGATATGCACCCCGCAGCCATACAGCCCTCATGATACGACGAAAGGAGATTGGCAGATTACCGGGTCCTCGCGAATTCGCTGCAATCGGCATTCGCCAACTCTTGCCCCGGAGATCTGGAAGCCGGCGAAACTTGATTTGAGACGACTGGTGCGGTCTAATGTTAACAGTTAATCGATGCTTGGCTGGCTTACGATCCTCGCGTTTCTTGTCGTCTACGTATTGCTGACGCAGTGGCTTCTGCCCAAGCTCGGCGTCCCCACTTGAGGCAGCCGAAGTCGCGCGGGTCAGCGTGCGAAACTACCCATCAAGCAAGTTCCTCTGCAGGTCCTGCACGTCCCGCGAAAAACGCGGGCGAACGCTGACCGCTGAGACGTCAGGACTGGGTCTTTGACTCTTTCACTTCTCTTTGCGCGACGCCCGGCTAGTTGAGCTTGAAATTCCAACAGCGCGCTGCAATGTCGGTGATTTGCGATTCCTGGAACGTGTTGGAACCCTGAGTCGTGCCTGACAGATCGACTTCGTGCCCGACCTCATCCCAGAGCCGATGGCTGTCGCCCACCACCTTGTATTGGCTCCCGTCGTGATCCGTAAGAGTGTAATTGCCTTTTGAACCGCTCAGACATCCCCGAAGATCGCTGCTCTGCGTCGCCGCATTGTGGCTCGGCATGGCTGAATTCTGATTTGCGGGAGTGCCTGCAAAGTGTGACTGAGGCACTGCTTGCGCCACGGCCATTGTGGCCATCAGCACCAATATGGGGGCGAACAAAACCGGCTTCATTTTTTCAACTCCTTACCGGAGCCAGACTCTCGTGTCGGGAGCGCAGAAAACTGGGGACCGAGGTAGGCTCCGCCATTCACTTAGTTAGAGCCCGTCGCGGCGTTCTGAGTTTTACCGGCTGGACTGAATTCTGAGTACTAACCTTTGCCTCGAGGCGGCCTCCGATCTTGCCTGTCAGGCCCGTCCTTGGTCCTGGTTACGACCCTCCGCAGGTCGCGCGCCAGATGAAGTCGTTTAACCGTGTTGTGAGCTGGCGTATCGTGTACAATCGCAACCGTTTTCAAGTCAAAGAGCAAATTCAACTGAAAGCTCACCGTAATTGAATCGAACCCCTAGGAGAAATCTATGAGCACTGCAGTAGTAACCGGAACCGTCGCTCGCAATTTGCGCATTAATGACTTTGCCCCCGATTTCACGGCCGAGACCACACAAGGAACCATACAGTTTCACGAATGGATTGGCGACGGCTGGGCAATCCTGTTCTCACATCCGAAAGACTTTACGCCGGTATGCACCACCGAACTCGGTTATATGGCCGGACTCCAGCCTGAATTTGCCAAGCGAAACTGCAAGATTATCGGCCTGAGCGTGGACCCCGTGAGCAACCATAGCAAGTGGGCAGACGACATCGAGGAGACCCAGGGCCACCGGGTGAACTACCCGATGATCGGTGACCCGAAACTCGAAATCGCCAAGCTCTATGGCATGCTGCCTGCCGAGAGCGGCACCAGCTCCGAGGGTCGCACTGCGGCCGACAACGCCACGGTGCGGACCGTGTTCGTGGTAGGTCCGGATAAGAAGATCAAGCTTCAGCTCAGCTATCCCATGAGTACCGGTCGCAATTTCGACGAAGTGCTGCGCGTGCTCGATTCGATTCAACTCACCGCCAAGCATAAGGTCGCCACCCCGGTGAATTGGAAGCAGGGCGACGATGTCATAATCTTGCCGTCGGTCTCGAACGAGGAAGCCCAACAAAAGTATCCGGAAGGCTGGAAAGCGCCAAGGCCGTATCTGCGGATTGTACCCCAGCCGAAATAGTGGGCAATCGATTCAAGAAGTGGCTTTCGTGCGATATGCCTCACAGGCGGTTTCAGCTTGGTAGTGCGGGCCTTGAAAGCCATATAAGGCCCGCATAGTTTCCCGCCTGGGCTTGCAGTCTGCGTATGTCGCTTTAAGCCTGCTGGAAACGTAAATCCAATTTCGAATGACCCGATAGTTGTGGTTGGCAACGACACCCATCTTGAGAGGTTGCGGCCTTGAGTTCGGAGACTTGGACGACTTATCCAGCACATCCGCACGCGCTCCCTTTTCGCACCATCTTCGGCGAATACCGTGTGCGGCGTCCGGAGGACCTTGCCGACATGGTGCTCGAGGGCATTCTGAAGCCGGAGCGTGTTCCAAGAGAGCTCAGCGATGCGGTGCTGGCGGATTTTCTGAAATCGTCACGCGGTTTGGAAGATCTCGCGGAAGCAGTGGCCAAACACATTCTGAAATCGGAGCATACGCCTGGCGATCTTGCCACTGTGGTGGCGAAGCACATTCTGAAATTAGAACTGACCCCGCAAGACCTTGGCAGGGGATGGACGAGGCTGGATGCTGACATCACGAAATCTGAGCAAGCGTACGGGGACCTGGAACAAGCGAAAGAACATTTGCAAGGCCAGCGGCAGACGCGCGGCGAGCCAACCGAGAAATTTAAGGAGAGACTCGCGGAAGCTTACGAGCAAGTACTACTGGCTGAAACTCTTTGCCAGGTTCAGGATGAGCCGCTGAACTCCATTCTCTATGCCATGAAAGGTACGGCTGTATGCCTCTCTGGCGGCGGCATTCGTAGCGCAAGTTTTTCGCTGGGAATTCTGGAAGGTCTGGCACGATTCAGCCGGCGCGCGGGATGTCCGGAGAAGCAGAAGCCGCTCCTGGATGCGCTGGACTACTTATCTACGGTTTCCGGCGGGGGCTACATTGGCAGTTGGCTGATGGCTTGGGCGCAGAGAAGCGACTACCATCAGGTCATCGACCACTTGGGCGCCGCAGCTCCAACCTCGGGCGATCCCGAGCCTCAACCTATCCGCCACCTGCGCGAGTACACCAGCTATCTCTCGCCACATTACGGCTTCACGCTGGACACGCTGACGTTGTTGTCGATCGTGATGCGCAACTTGATTCTGAACTGGCTGATTCTTGTGCCGATCGTCATGGCGTTGTTCTGTCTGCCGGAATTCCTCTACAACTTCTCGTACGGCTGGGCCTTCGCCCATCAGCGTGCCGGCGAAACCTGGTTCGGTGAAGTGATGGCACTAGCCGTCGTGTGCGTCATGTTCGCTTCCGCCACTGCGGTGTGGCGAATGGCGCGACCGCCATATAAGGCAGGCTTCTCCGATTCGCAGAAAGAAGGAAGCACTGCTTCTGGAGCTTTGGCTCTTCGCTGTGCCGGTTCTGGTAAGCGCCTGGTTATTGGGTGAGGCCTCCGCCTGGGCGTACGTCAGCGATGCTCTGCATCGAAATAACTGGTCTGTCCCGCGTCTGGCCGTATGGCTCATGGTCTACACGTCCATTCCGCCCTTGGCGATGTCGCTGGTTCGCCTACGGCTGCTCTGGCAAAGCGATGGCAAGACGCGGCCAACTGTCTTTCACAAGCATGATGGAAGCGGGCGGCTTGCCTGGGGCAGGTTGGTTTGGTCGTTTGTCGCTCCCTTGTTAGTGGCGGCACTGGCAGCCTTTTTGCTGGCTGAGTGCGCGTTGAACTTAGGCGGCCGATTGATGGAAGTCAATCCTTGGCACATGGTGATCGGCCACAAGTTTGTAATTCTGGTAATCCCCATCGTGCTCGCGGTGATGATGCTGGCATCGACCATGCTGACGGGGCTATTGACCCACATCGAACGAGAGGAGGAACGGGAATGGTGGGCGCGCGCCGGAGGTCTGCTGTTTTCGTGCCTCTTGTGTTGGCTGGCATTGAACTGCATCGCTTTCTTCGCCGCTGACTGGTTACACTTCATGCGCGCCTCCATCCTCGGAGCCGTGGGACTTGGCGCGGGCTATATCGGCAGCGTGGCGGGACTGAGCGCGGCTACCACCTCCGGCCTGAAGCGCGTCAAGGCCGAGCAACTGACCAAGTTCGAGACGTTTCTGGCCAATCATGGGATGATCGCTCCAGTAGCGTCCGGCATCGCGCTGGTGTGTCTCGCGTTGGCGCTGGCAACGCTCACCAGTTGGCTGCGGGTGCGGCTGTACGACCGGCTGATTGCCGAGGCGAAGTCGCTGGACCCTACCGTCTTGCAGCATTACTTGTTCCATTATCTGGGCGTGACAGTCCATGTCACGAAATCGGTTCACTGGATCGGGACCATCGACCGGCTCAAGGTGGATTCGCTCGCGGCTTTCGTCGTGTTTGCGGGGCTTTGCATCCTAGCGCTTTTCGCCAACATATTCATCAACATCAATACTTTTTCGCTGCACGGGATGTATCGTATGCGGCTTACGCGCTCGTACCTGGGCGCCTCGAACTTCGCTCGCCATCCCGACGCCTTCACCAACTTCGACAGCAGCGACAACCTGTACGAAGTCGACATGCCATACAAAAACGTGCCGCTGCACGTCATCAACACCGCGTTAAACCTGGTAGCGACACGGAACATGGCATGGCAACAGCGCAAGGCTGAACCCTTCACCTTCAGCCCGATCAGCGTTGGTAGCTGGCGTCTGGGATACGTGCCCACGGAGGATTACGGTGGCAGCAAGGGTGTATCCGTCGGTACAGCGATGGCGATCAGCGGAGCAGCCTTCAATCCCAACATGGGTTACAATTCTTCGCCACTAGTCACGCTCTTGATGACCTTCTTCAACGCTCGACTGGGCTGGTGGCTCCCCAATCCCATTTGGCCCCATCTGCGGAAATGGCCCGCAGGGCGCAAAACGCGTCATTTCCTCGGAAGGAACGGCCCCAAGTGGGCTTTGATGCCCCTGCTGAATGAGGCGCTGGGGAACACCGACGACTCTTACAAATGGATTGAGCTATCCGACGGCGGCCATTTCGAAAATCTGGGACTTTACGAGATGGTCTTGCGTCGTTGCCGGCACATCATCGTGGTGGACGCCGATGCCGACAGCGAATTTCAGTTTGAAGACTTGGGCAATGCGATTCGCAAAATCGAAATTGACCTCGGTGTCCCTATCACATTCCCCGACTTTCCGGAGGGACTGCCGATGCAGAAGGGAGTCAAACCTCTGAACATTTACTGCATTCGGGGAGTGATCCAATACGACTGCGTCGACGACCGTGCGCCCAAGGGCGAACTGTTGTTCATCAAGCCGATGCTGAACGGGAGCGAGCCTCCAGACATTCGAGCTTATGCCGCTTCCCATCAGACTTTCCCTCATGAGGCCACATCGAACCAGTTCTTCAACGAAGCGCAGTTCGAAAGCTATCGCCACCTGGGATCGTGGATGATCTCGTCTTACTTCGAGAATGCTCCGAAGAGCGTACCGCCAGCACCGGCTGGATGCGACATAGCCGCGTTCTTCGCCCGCATAGCCTCCGTTGACAAACGCGCTCGTACCGCCGGGAAGAATTCATCGGTAGGCATGGGCGCGGCAAATCAACCTACGCTTCCAGCCGGTGAGGTCTAGAAGGCCTGTTCATAGATGCCGTCTTTGCGATAGGCAACCTCGCCGTGTTGTAGTTAAAGGCTTCTTCGCACTCACCCCGCCCGCCCACGGTCTTCGGCAGTTCCATCATCCGGCTGCGTAGGAATGACATTGAGGATGGATTGATACTTGAGCTAAAATTCTGGCCCTGACGGGAAGGAGTGGAATATATGGCGATCGACATGGACAAGCTCAATGCTTTTATCGGGCGGTTCGTCGGAGATCTTGGGGCAGCGGTGGGCGCCGGGATGGTCGTAATTGGGGAGAGGCTCGGCCTATATAAGGCGCTCGCAGCGCAGCCGATGACCTCAGGCGAACTTGCCGCCAAAACCCAAACCGATGAACGTTATGTGCGGGAATGGCTGGCGTCACAGGCAGCCGGCGGCTATGTGACTTACGACGAGAAGACAAACAAGTTCAGTCTCACCGAGGAGCAAGCGTTTGCTTTGGCCAACGAAGACAGCCCGGCGTATCTACCTGGGGCATTCCAGCTAGCTCTCGGTTCACTCGCGGCGGTTCCACGAATTGCCGATTCGTTTCGTACCGGTGCGGGGATGGGTTGGCACGAACATGATGACGGTGTGTTTCACGGGTGCGAGAAGTTTTTTCGGCCGGGTTACGCTGCCAATCTGGTGAGCTCATGGATTCCCGCGCTGCATGATGTGAAGGAAAAGCTCGAAAGCGGTGCGCGAGTGGCTGACGTGGGCTGCGGGAAAGGCGCTTCAACAGTATTGATGGCAAAAGCATTTCCGAAGTCCCACTTCTTCGGATTCGATTATCACGATAAATCGATCGAAGCCGCGCGTGATTCTGCCAAACGTGAAGGCGTTGCCGATCGGGTCACGTTCGACCAGGCCAAGGCCAAGGAGTATCCCGGCAAGGACTACGACTTCGTCGCGGTTTTCGACTGCTTGCACGACATGGGCGATCCCGTCGGCGCCGCCGCCCACGTTCGACGTTCCCTGCGAAATGACGGGACATGGATGATCGTGGAACCATTCGCCAATGATGAGTTGAAGGACAATCTGAATCCGGTGGGCCGGGTTTACTATTCGTTTTCGACGCTGCTGTGCACGCCTTGTTCACGATCGCAGGATGTAGGACTCTGCCTGGGCGCGCAATCCGGCGAGACGCGCATCCGAGAGGTGGTAACTTCGGCCGGTTTTAGCCGTTTTCGGCGGGCAACGGAAACGCCTTTCAACATAGTTTACGAAGCTCGGCCCTGAACGGATGCCTTAAGGACGCGAGACAACAGTGAGTTAGCGATTCTATTACTTGACCGAAAGAGGGACACCGTGAAAATACGTGAAGACAACCCAGACGTAGAGATTACGGAGGGTAAGCAGCGCACTGATGGCCTTAGCCGTCGGGGTTTCCTAGGGAAGGGATCAGCGGCTCTGGCGTTGACCGCGAGCCTGCCAATCATCGCGGCGGCACAACAGACCCGCGACATGAGCGGCGACACCCACACGGGCGTGAATGAGAGCCAGCCCGGGCCCATTAACAAAGTGTTGGATGCGGCGAACCCAGACTCGGTCTACCCACCCACCACAGACGCCGGCGGCCAACCCCCTTTCAAATATCCATTCAGCTTTGCCCATAAGCGTATCGAGGCGGGCGGCTGGACGCGGCAGGTGACCGTGCGTGATTTCGCGATCTCCAAGAAAATGACCGGGGTCGAGATGCGCCTCATTTCTGGCGGGATTCGCGAACTTCATTGGCATGTTGGTTCGGAGTGGGCCTTCATGGCCACCGGATCGGCCCGCATTACTGCGGTCGATCAGAATGGACGCGCTTTCATCGATGATGTTAACGCTGGCGATCTGTGGTTGTTTCCCGGTGGCATCCCTCACTCGATTCAGGGACTAGGTCCCGATGGCTGTCAATTCCTGCTGGTTTTCAATGACGGCAACTTCAACGAGTTCGAGACGTTTCTGTTAAGCGACTGGATGCACCACACGCCCAAGGAAGTTCTGGCAAAGAATTTCAACGTGCCGGAGTCGACCTTCAACAACGTGCCGAGCCGGGAATTATTTATCTTTCCGCGTGACCTCCCGGGTCCGCTCGCCGAGGAACAAAAGGAAGTTTATGTGGGCACCGGACCGGTGCCTAATTCGTTTTCATTTTTTGCCAGCAAGATGCAGCCAACCAAGGTAAGCGCGGGCGGAAGCGTGAAGATTGTTGACCGCAAAAACTTCCCGGCCACCAATATTGCTGCCGCGATTGTGACCCTGAAGCCCGGTGGTTTGCGCGAGCTCCACTGGCATCCGAACGAGGACGAGTGGCAGTACTACGTTACCGGACAGGGACGCATGACTGTTTTTTCTGCCGGCGGACACGCGCGCACCATGGACTTCCAGGAGGGAGATGTGGGCTACGTCAATAGATCTATGCCGCACTACATCGAGAACCTTGGCAATACGGACTTGGTCTTCCTGGAGGTGTTTCCCACCCCCGACTACCAGGATATTTCCCTCGCAGAGTGGCTGGCGCATGTTCCTTCCCGGCTGGTCGATCAACATATCGGGACGGGCGAGGATTTCCTGCGAAAAATCGACAAGAAGGAAGTGGTCATCACTCCGGCGTAACCCGAGCAGCAGCTCAAGGCGCGGCTTTACTTGAATTGGGAGATTTCTCACGTTTTCTCAGAACCAGTCGCGCAGCCGATTTCAAGGGCGAGCCATGGTTACATTTAGCTTAGCCGTGCAAACCCATCGGAACTCCATTCTTCGCTGCCCACGCCGTGATGGACGAAGAACAAGCCATCGGGATCGTACTTCGCTTTCACCGCCTGCAGTCTCGGATAATTCAAGCCCCAGAACGATTGCTGCCAGGAAGGTTCGAAGAAGTTACTCTCAGACACATACGATCCTGGGTTCGGCGCAACTTTGCGCAGTTCATCCATGGCTTTGGCGACAGCGGCGGACTCTTTGCGAGCCGCAGCGAGGTCGGGCTCATGCCCGCGAAGGCCCGGGTACGCGTGCCCCTCGCCGGAGGCAATAATGGCGAGAGCAAAGGCGTCAAGCACGGCCGGATTCATGGCAGTGTCTCTGGCCGCCGCAATAGCATCGGCGGGAGCACCGGCGAGACCTTTGTTGAAATGAAGTTCGACCCCCCAATGACGGGAACAGGCAAACAGCGCATTAACGAGACGGTCTTGCGAATCGTCGTCGAGCAGGGAGGCAGGCAGCCAAAGCGACTGAAAGCCGTAAAGAAATTGTCCTACCTGACCGCCGTCGCCCGTCCACCACACGTCATCCGGGCGCGCGCCGGGACGCGAATCCGAGACGAAAACTGCCTGATGATGCTGTGCTCGCCACTCAGCGTCCCACCAGTTTCGTGCCGGTAAACTCCCTACAATCGGCGGGGCCTTCAGCGTATAAAGGCCCGGCGAACGCATCACCCAATCCAGGAACGGCTGCCAGATTTTCTTGGACTGCGCGCTGTCCAGTCCGTAAGACACCATTGAAATCGTAAGCGAATTCTCTGGGTTCACGTGGGCCTGTTCGCCCCAATGATCGTTGAAGAGTTGCTCCCGGTAAAAGCTTACGAACTGACGGAGAAGGCGACGAAAGGCATTGTCGGATGAGGCCTTAACCGTAAAGATCGCGCCGCCGAAGAACTCGGGAAGGTCGCGTACGCGTAGAGTAACTCTACTGACAGCGCCAAACGTACCACCTCCTCCGCCCTTCAGCGCCCAGAAAAGGTCCGGATTCGTGCATGCGTTTGCGACGCGGACCTTGCCATCTGCGGTAACAACTTCGGCTTCCAGTAAACCCGCCGCTGCGAGACCATAATGCTTGGAGAAACTTCCGAATCCACCACTTTGAATCAGGCCGGCCACTCCGACGGTGGTGCAGCCGCCACCCTGAACGTAACGATCGCCCTTGGTGGTAACGGCATTGTATGCGTGGTTCCAGATTGCTCCGGCGCCGAGAGTGACAGCCGGCTGCGGCGCATGATCGCCTCCGCAATTCTGCGGGACAAATGCTTCGTGCATGGTGATGCCATTCATGTGGCGGGTCCAGACCAGCAGCGAATCGGAGGCGTTTGAGGTGCCCTGATAACTGTGCCCGCCACCTTTGACGACCAGACGCAAACGGTTCTCTCGTGCGAAGTTTACCGCGGCAGCGATGTCATCGGCGTTTCTCGCCGCCACAGCATAAACACTGGGCTTGCTAGTCCAAGCATTCGCCCAACCCAAGGTCTGCGTCAGCCCTGGCTGGTCACCAATGTAGTAAGGATTGTCTAAATTCTTTATGACCTCCTGACAGGAAGTGCTGTCGGACGAACCTTGGCATGCAGCCAGAAGAAACTGCACAGGGATGAGGTTCCCGCCTACCTGCTGTTTCAGTTTGTCCCAACTTGAGGCGCTGGGCCATGAGGGATCGCCGGGACGCACTCGGCGAAACGCGGGCTTCGCGGCAACCCGTAGCGGCCCAGCGCTAGTCAGATAGGGCCACAAAGCCGGAAGGAGGGGCATGGCCGCTAAGCGCTTAAGCAAAGTTCGTCGATCCATCGAATTGCACCTTCAAACTGATAGAGCAGTCAAACCAAAGCTGGTTCAGGCTCGGGCAATCATAGCCTCTGCCCAACCATAACTAAAAGAAACGCGGACTAGCCGAACATAAACTGTTTCGTGGATCTCGCAAATTTACAGGACGGAATACAAGTTAGAATCATGCGCCGTGGTCCTCGGCTTTGCGATGATGTAACCTGCCTCCGCAAGCTCGCGAGCGGAACGCGCACGCAGCCAGTAGTGGAGACAATGCAATGACCGAATGGGATGCAGCTGATTACGACCGGATTTCGGCGCTCCAGCAAGCGATGGCCGAGGATGTACTCGCCCTGCTACATCTCAAGGGCTCGGAGCGCGTTCTCGACGTCGGATGCGGCAATGGGAAGATCACGGCAGAGATCGCTGCTCAAGTTCCACAGGGAGCAGTTGTCGGGGTGGACCCATCCCAGGACATGATCGCGTTCGCATCGAGCCACTTCGGTCTTACGATCCGGCCCAATCTTCGATTTGAAGTGGCCGACGCTCGCCACTTGCCATTCCAGGAGGAGTTCGACCTTGTCGTCTCCTTCAATGCGCTCCACTGGGTGCCTCAGCAAGACGAGGCGCTCCAATCGATACGCCGCGCGATGAACTCCGATGGACGTGCACAGTTGCGCCTCGTCCCGGCAGGCGAGCGCAAGAGCCTGGAAAACGTGCTCGAGGACACGCGTCTATCATCAAGCTGGGCGCATTACTTCCGGGATTTCCACGATCCCTATCTGCACCTGACGCCCGAACAATACGGAGAACTTGCCGAGCGGAATGGCCTGGATGTTCTTCGTATTCACACGGAGGCGAAAGCGTGGGACTTCAAGTCTCGCTCCGCATTCTTCGCCTTCGGCGCGGTGACCTTCGTCGAATGGACTCGGTTCTTACCCGAGGCTGAACGGCCGGCGTTCATAATCGATGTTCTCGATCGCTACCGATCCGTCGCGGCCGATCGATCGGACGAGGAGAACACCTTCAAGTTTTATCAGATGGATGTCACGCTTGCGCGCGCAGACTAAACCCCTTCGCAGTCCGCAGGTCCCAGCCTGGATTACTTCCGGATAGTCGCAACCAAGTCGGTACAGCGTTTTTCTACTTTGGTGTTTTCTTGCTGACAATGTTCAGTTGCACGACCTGACCATTTGGATTTTTCACCAGCAATACCTTGCCGTTTAGTTTGGCAGGAAATTCTTTGCCGGTGGTCCAGTCAATAAAAACTGCAGCAGGAGCGTTTGCATGGCAAGCATAGACCGTATCACCCAGCCGCATGGAAATCTTGTAGTTGTCTGAATCTCCCATATGCTGGGCGTCAGCGGCGGCTCTTTCGAAGGAGACCACTCTTGCCATCTGATAGCCTTCGTCCGCGGTTTGCGCATAGGCGAGCATCGCAACCATTGCGACGCAGCATGATAGAGCAACCAAACATGTCTTCATGGGTGTTCCTCTTGATGGTCGAGAAGAAGTATAGAGCGAGTGCCCGATACGCGCACGAATAATACCGCAAAGAGGAGAACGGCTGAAAAAGAAATCCCCGCTGAATACCTAGCTTTAACTTCTGGACGGCGTTCGATTCCGCGGCAGTCCTAGACCACGGAAATCCAACTCCCGCCGCCACGAGGCCCCCGGTTTTTCTGCTTGACTTTCCATTTTTCGCGACTACCATTTCTTTGCCGCTTCAGACCTTCCAAATCAGAATAGTCGGCGAAAAGGCTGGAGCTGGCCAGCCGTCGTCTGTGTATTCCGCTCACGTTCACCGATCGTCTTATTCGTTGGTCGACATCCGCGATTATCTCGCCCAAGCAATCTGCGGATCAACCTCATCATTGCGGCGCTCGCACAAATACTTCGTAAGGTGAGGAGTTGGTATGTCTTCCCTCTGCTGTATCCGCCAGATCGTTCGGACCATGTCCATCGTCACGACAATTGCGGTCTTGACCGCCTTCAGTATCTGTTTGTCAAATGCCGCATTCGGTGAGACCTGCAGCGGGTCACTGCTTCCAGGAGGCAGCGCCACCACTGATCTGTTAGTCGATAGTCCATGTACGGTGGTCGGTCTTTCGGGTGCAATCGGAGTTTACGTGTTCCACAATGTCAACATCGTTGCAGGTGGGTCACTGACGTTCGAGGATACCCGCATCGATTTTCACGCCGAATCCATCATTGTCGAGAACGGTGGAACCCTGTCGGCAGGAACCGTTATGCACCCCATCGGCATGAATCCTCCCATCACTGGCGAAGTGGGCGCGCGAGTCAGGATCTACCTCTGGGGGCCGAGCGACGATCCCGGAGCGCTCTGCAAGGGAGATCTGTGTGGTGTTCCCGCCAAGCTCTGGAACTCGAACACGACATTGATGACGCACACGGTGCCAACGCCTAAGAATATGGCTTGCATTAAGGCCAGCTCGATTGATCCCTCATACAAACTGCCGGGCGACGACTGCTTTTATGGCTATGACACTTTCGACGCTGCCGACAACGGCAACGCAGCCTACTTCGGCCACAAGGTCCTGGCCCTTTCCTACGGCGGAACGATCCAGTTGTTGGGAATGAAAGGTGCTACTTACGACCCAAAGGTCGACGCCGACCCGGGGAACACCGGGACCAGCTGGGTGCGGCTCAATGGCTCGCTCATCAAAGGAGCCACCAGCATGTCTTTAGACCGCGCGGTGGACTGGGCGATGGGTGACCAGATTGTGGTTACCACCACCGATTACATGCCCACCCACTCGGAACAGCTAACCATCGCAACGGTAAGCACCGATAAGAAGTCCATAACATTCACCCGAAACCCTGGATATCCCAATGTGCCGTGCGATGACGCCGGCACTGGCGTTTGCTTTCCCCATAACGGTCAGACCTATAGCCTGGCAGGCGTTCCGAATGGGATTGGGCCGGCGCAAGACTCACATGTGACCTGCTCTGATGCACCGAAAAACACGCGCTGCATAGACACGCGCGCGGCGGTCGGATTGCTGACCCGCAGCATTGAGATTCTTTCGGAACAGGATAAGCCCGATACGGACACTTCGGAGCACGACCATTTTCCACCCACCAAGGGCAATTACTTTGGCGGACATACCATTGTCCGTCAGGGTTTTACCAACTACCAGATCAAAGGGGTGGAATTCTACCAGCTGGGACAGGGCGGACTGATCGGGCATTATCCCGTGCACTTCCACATGGCCCGGAAAACGCCGCAGCCTTCGGACCCCACACTAATGCCTTACGTGCGGGATTCTTCCATCCACGAATCGATGACGCGCTGGATCACGGTGCATGCCACGCAGGGCATGACCATCGCCCGCAATGTCGGCTATCAGTCGATCGGGCATGGTTACTATCTGGAAGACGCTACCGAGGTCAATAACAAGCTTTACGCCAACCTGGGCGTAAGCGTGATCGCGGGTGTGCACAGTGCTACCTTGAACCCGCGCGACACGCCAGGAATTCTCGCGCGGCCGGGCGACAGTCCGCGCGGCGACTTCATGCCCTACCGCTCCGACTGGAACCACCCTAGCGCGTTCTGGATCATGAACGGCTGGAACGACTTTCAGTACAACATGGCAGCGGGAGTGACCGCCTGCGGCTCCTGCTATTGGCTGCTGCCCGGCGCCAACGGCGGCCCCTCCATGTTTGAGACGTGGGATGGGTATGCGTCTCAGCAGCTGAATGTTCAAGATATGTCATCGTTGCGCATGGACAACACCGGGCGCTCGGGGCTGACTCCACTACAGAACTTTGTCGGGAACAGTTGCGTTGCCGCCCAGCTCTCGTTCACCAGCATTGGAGACACCTACGATTGCGGCGGGTTCAGCGATGGTCCCGCGAATGACAAGACGTTGCAGGCGGTGACCAACGAGTTGGCGCCACGGTTGAGCCAATCCAATACCCCCGGTTACCACCTGTATTATCCGCAGATTACAGGCTTGCGGAACCCAAGCCAGTGCCTGGGAGCTGACGATCCTAAGAACCCAACCGATTGCAGCAGCGGCAACATCGCGGTCCCACCTTGCGCCAACACTGGCCCAAATAAGTCAATGTGTGAGGCCACGGTCCTGGACCACTACGACACATCATTCAATTACGCGCAGACCAACTTTGCCGCGATTTGGATGCGACCCAAGTGGTTTCTTTTCACTGACGGTGCGGTCACCGATTCGCAGTACGCCGGCTTGAACTTCACCACCGGCGGCGGATACACGCAGTCCGATAACCCCCTCGGCAACTGGATGCTGGCTTATAAGACTGCCTTCATTGGCACCTCGCAGACGATAGGCAGCGATGGCTTCCCGACCAACGGCTATGCCTCCGAGGCCGGGCCGTTCAATCCGAAAACGGGACTGGTTTGCGCTAACCAGGATGATCGTGGTTACTGCCTCTCGACCGCCGATGCCATTAGCCTTCAGGTGAATCCTTTCCCCGGCCAGCGCCTGTTCAGCGTCTATGATGGACCGGCCTTCCAGCAGTCGAATGCCTACCTGGACGTTTATCCGACGCTGATGCCGGGCAGCGGGACCGGCTGGATGTATCGGACGTTCTTCGTGGATGGCGTCCCCAAGGATGCCTCGGGTACGTGCTATCTCCCCAACGCGGGCATTGCTTGGAAACAGCCGAACGGGTTCTATTACCCTCCCGCCTTCCACTCTCTGAACCTGATGTTCCGGAATGACAATATCCGGCACTTCCTGATTGAGCCGCTGTTCGTACCCAACACCTGGCCCTACATGCCGAACGACGATGCAATCCACGCGCGTTACTGTCCGGGTAATGACTCACCCGGGATGTTCAATAATTTCACCGACATTGACCGCCAGACCGTCCTCAACGACGGCGTGCCCGATACCAAGAATGCCATGGGCATGAACATACCCGGTGGCGACGGGTCGCTGACCGGTTTGATTGCATCCGAGACTACACCCACGCCGACCACTGGCCGGGAGACCATCTCGGTCAACGAAGATCCGTTCTTCAACGCTCCGCTGGAAACCGTGGAATGCGCCTCCGACAAACACGCCAGCATTATGGATGGAAAGGGAACCCCGGGAACCGCCAAGACCAGTCCCTACGAGTATGTGACCACAGGTATGATCGCCGGCTGCGCAATCGGCTTCTACCCCGGGACGAGAGCATGTCCGCCTCCCAATCAGAACATGCAGTGTTCCTATCCCTACGAGTGCATACAAGGGGATCCCATAACCGGTCCCGCGTATTGGACCCACCAGGGCGCCACCCCGCAAACCTTCGGCGTGCCCCTGTATCGCCAATACTTGACTGCCAACGAACTCGGGAAGACTCCGGTACCCAAACCGCGTTCTTTTATGCTGGGCCAGGACTCGGGTCAGCGAAGCACGCTCACTCTAAATCACGGTCACTACTACATTGACACCAGTAACAACTGTGAGAACCAGGGCGGGTGCATTGCCTCGGACCCGGCTTCCTCCCACGGCGTCTCGGTCTTCCAGGGAGGCCAGACTTACTATGTGTATTTCATCTATGGCAAGCCTTCGACGCAGTTGACGTTTGACATTTACCTCGGCCCCAACGATGAAACCGGGAAGTGGACGGTAGGTGGGGTTCGGGGCACATTCGACACTGATACGTATGTGTTCAACCCCGTCAGCGGTGCAACGCCTTGGCTTCCCACCCCGGGTACAACAAAGACACCAATTTGCTGACCGTAACTGTCGATCTAAGTAAGAGTGCCATTGCGACGGAATTTGGCAATGAGTTCACTGCTGCTTGCCAGCCCGCAACCTACTGTGGGATAAAGATCGGAAAAGACGGTACCAAAACCTGTGGCTGCACCATAGCTCTGGGGTCAAGCTGCAAAGATGACACTGTGTGCAGCTGGGGCCCAAAGGACCCCGACTGTCCAGCCGGGGGATGTTACGGATTTTCTTTCACCATGCCGTCGGATTGGTCGCCGCCCGCCAACCCAGTCGATCCCCCGAAGGCAGTAGGATTCAGCGAAAATACCTATTTTGACAAGGGGAATGTGCAGTTTCAGAAAGTGGACACCAGTAAATTTGGCCAGAATACTCAGTGTCAGTACACCACCGTACCAATGCAACAATAACGATCAAGTCTGGGCGCCCCGTTCTAGCCTGATGTTGGCTAGGGCGGGGCTTTCTTGTCCGCCGAGGTCGCGCTCGTGGGCCACGCGTAGTCACCGGCGAACGTGACTTTGCGCACTGACAAAATATCTCGAACGACTATCTTTCACTTGTCTTGAAAATGGGGGTCGCTGTCCAGGTTTGACCTGCCCAGAAGCACTTCCCCAGGAGGAGACATGCGATGATGAAGACGAGACTGGTGCTTGGGGCGCTGATAGCGCTGCTTGCGCTGCCGGCGTTCGGCAAGACTTACAAGAGCACCTATCCCGATGCTTGCAGCCAGGTGTGGAGCGCGGTCAAAGTCACGCTTAGCAATGCGGAGAACTACAACGTCGTGGAGAGTGACGACGCCAAAATGACCGCTTCCTACGATGTGAAGCACTCCGCGCATGTCAACATTACCGGAGCGGCTCTCCAGCGGACCAACCACGTAACCCTGGTATCCCAGGGTACAGGCTGTGAGATGCAGGTGGTGTCGAACTATAGCGGATGGGAGCACAACGATAAGGGTGACTTCAAGCAGCGAGTGGATGAATCGTTGGCTAAGTTGAAAGCCGCACCACCTGCCGAGCCCACGAAACCGGCGGATGCAGCAAAGTGATTCTGGGAGGTTGAGGATTTTCGTTGGCAGGAACGGAATGTCCCAATCAACCAGGAGAAGGTTGAATGGGACATCGGAGGTCAGCGTAAGTCAAGGGTAGCGTAGAGAGCCACCGGGAAGCGCTTGCCTCGTGCGGGGCCGAGGGGATCGCGCACCCATGCTCCTAGTGCACTTGATGCGCAAGAGGGCGGCCGCCCCCTTGCCAGACTCGGCTACTTGCTGCAAGCCTCGCTCACCACCTTCAGGCTGGATACCTGAAAATCGCCGTGCTTCCTCTCACCGGTTTCCTTCTTTTCGTAAGGTTGGCTTTTCTCCTCTTGCGCTGCCGACCGGTTGGGGTTGAAGATGCCGGTCACAGTAACCGTCTGGCCAACGTGATTGGCAAGGGGAACGTTGCCGCTCTGATAGAGCTCCCAATGCTGATTGTTGGCAGCGATGAGAAAGTATCCCCCGGTTTCCAGGCCTTTCTGCAGACAACCGGTTACAACCTGCTCGGCGGGCATTTGCGCTGCGCAATATGTCGACGCCGCAGTTAAGCCGACAACTATCATAAGAACCATCCATAAGGAGAGTGTCGCTAATTTTCGAGGCATGATTGCTGTCCTCCTCCAGTTCGGAATTAGCATAATTTCTCTCCCCGGTGGTGTCTGTGATTCGCAACACCGCTGGTCGTGACCCTTGTCCCGCAGCACCTTACCGCCCATCCTTAGCAGCGCAGAACACATGAATCACGATCGGTTATGCCGGGGCGTCGCGTTGGCCAGCGCAAGAATCGCTCCGGCAAACAGCAGCGTGTCCGCAAAGTAGTTGATCCCCTCAACCTTGACCGCGGTGCTCGGGTCGAACATCTGCACGATCAGAATCGGCCCATAGATGAACAAGACCAGGAGCACAATCCAGGTGCCGAGGTAAGTTGCCGCCATCCGCGTCTTCTTGGCTAGCAGAATGCTTACCCCGGCAACCAGCAGAATTGCGCCCGTCAGATCTCCAATGAGCAGCGCGCCCCGGAATCCACGCGGGCATCAGTTTTTCGAGCGGGACTCCGGGGCATCCCGCCGGGTGCAGAAAATGCTCAACCCCAAAAAATATAGCGGCGATCGCGATCAACACTCGGCCCACAGTGATGAGCTTGCTCTTGCCTGGCCTGCGCATCGCGATTCCCGCAAGGATCCAACCGCCGCCCGCGAATGACATTTCGCGGAAGACAATCACCCATGCAATCCTGTCTCTGGGGCTGGCGACAGCTCGCGGGATATGTATCATCGCCACAAAAAGAAACATCATGATCCCGAACAGCAGGCCGGACCAGCGCACCTGAATTTTTGTGCCAATGCTCAAGGACGCGGCCAGCAACGCAATGCCCACGAAGTAGGCCCAAAACAAACGCCATGGCATATACGCGGGCACCACGAGCATGATGAATTTTGCGCCCGAGAGATGCTCCGCGCCGAAGACCGCCAAGGGGATGGCGAAACACAAATTGCTCAAGACTACGATCTTGTCCAGGCCGCGGGCCCGCGCGATATCGGTCTTCGAAGCCCATAGCGCAATCAGGAAAAGCAGGACGCCGGCGGTGCACATCGAGACCGCCGTGCGAGAGACCTCAAGAAATGTGGCGAGAATGGTTGTGTGCATGTGGATGCAAGCGCAAGCTCGCGTGCTCTATCTGGGCACGTTTTTCTGGGTCAATACAAGCTTCAAATTCTACAACGCGGAATAGGTGAGGATATTTCTTTGGGAAGTTGAACAGACGCCCGACCTGAAGCGCGCCCTGTAGTGAGCCCAGGCACGGGGCATTGCCCACAAGGTTCTGAGACTGACGCGTAATCGAAGGACAGAAACGAAATGCCCCACCGCAGTCGGCGCTGGGTGGGGCACCGTGAGAGCTATGGCCGGTCGGCCTAGTTCACCGTTATGTTGGCCGCGATCGAGGGGATACCGTTGGCCACTACTTCCAGCGTGCTCGCTCCCGTCTCCATTCCAGGGGGAACGTCGAAATGGGTGGAAACCGGGGCCCGGCTAGCCACACCCATACTGCTATGGTCGTGGGTCTTGGCGTAGAAAACGTGTCCGGTGGCGATATTGGTGATCCGCACCAGGGGATAGTTGGTCGCGGTCTCGAACTCGTCCCCAAACGCATTAGCCTGGGAAAGGCCATTGAACAGGATGCCGGAGATCACGTAGCTTTGGCCACGGGTGACTGCCGACGGAACCGAAGTGATGACCGGTTGCCACGCTGAGATGTAAGTGCCGGTGGAATTGTAGACTTCTGCACCGCCGACAAGAATCTGGCCCGTCGGCAGCACCAGCAAGCTGCCGCCGTTACTAAATAATGTGGGAGTGAACGTGGATCCGTTGAACTCGTAAAAGCGGCTGGAGTTACCCTCCACCAGCACGTTGCCGCTTGTCAGCAACACGGCAAAATTGTCACCGGCATCGTCGCCATTGGGAAAGTCGGGGCCGGCGACCCAAAAGCCGCGGAAACCCGTCCCGGCTGGGACAGTCGTTGCTACCCCGGGAAAGTAGATGGCGGTATGTCCGGTGGAAGCGTCCAGATGACGTGCGCCGGTGGCGAACACCGAACCGTCAGGCCGCAAGATGGCCGGGCCGATTTCACCCGGAGGACAATACTGGCCTCCGCCGTAAGGGATACAACCCTCCGAGGGCGGCCCCTGCAAATTGGCAATCGTGCTACCAGTGCTCGTCCAATGCTGGGTGGCAGGGACATATCGCTCCGCGTTGGGATTGTCTAGCACGTCAGCCGTCAACACCGAGCCGTCGGGCATGAGGGTCCAGCCCTCCTCGGCAAACCAATCGGATTTGCCGCTCGATCCCATCGCCGTCCACTGAAGCGTGGCCGGATCCAATTCCGCCATCTGCATATCGAGTTTGCGGCCGATAAGAAAATGGCCATTGGGCAGCACGGTGGAAGGTGAATCGCCGATATAGTCCCAACCAGTGGGAGGATTCAGCGGCGTCCAGGTGTTGAGAGCGGGATCGTAAATCGCGCCCAGATTGGTGAGTGTAAATGCACCAAAGTTATATTCGCCGCCTTCAATCAGTACGCGGCCATCGGCTAAAGTCGCGGATGCAAAAGCATAAGGATCGTAATTGGAGGCCAGGCTGGCAACTTGCGACCAGGTTCCATTTACATAGCTGCCGTTAATGTCAGGGGTGAGCTTCCACCAGTCCTGTCCCTGGTTACCTTGAGCCAGGACGGTTCCGTCGGTCAACAGAAAATCGATTCCGGCCCCATCCGGAGGCTGGTGAGTGAGTACGGTCAGCGTCTGCGCCTGCGAGAGGCCGCAGAGCGCGAGCAAAAGCGTGATGGCAGCAAGGGACAACTTCTTTGTCAAGACATACCTCTTTCTCAGGAGTCGCAATAGCGACCGTAGGTGGAAGAATCTTCCGTGAAAGTTCGTTTCGAATGGCAAAAACCACCGGGTGGATGCTGATGTCAAAGTAAAATTGTTGGAAGCCCACTACGAGGCGGCTCTGACGCGATAAACAGGGTGACAGAATTTTGCTTGAAGCGGGAAGGTATGTCAAACGGGAATTTTCGTTTT
>CAVYZB010000007.1:0-631300 GCA_963772895.1 uncultured Acidobacteriaceae bacterium | reverse complement strand
GGCGGTCCCGGAGTTTCTCTCGCACTAACTAAGGACTTCCGGACATTTGAGCGCTATGGAGTGATCATGTCGCCGGACGACAAGGATGCGGCTCTTTTGCCGTACCGAATAGGCGGGCTGTGGGCACTGATTCATCGTCCTATGACTCCTTTAGGCGCCCACATCTGGATATCGTACTCTCCCGATCTGCGTCATTGGGGTGGGCATCGAGTGATGATGGAAGCGCGCAAGGGTGCATGGTGGGACGCGAACAAGATTGGCTTGTCTTCGCCGCCAATTGAAACTCCCGAAGGTTGGCTGATGCTGTATCACGGAGTGAAACAGACGGCTTCGGGCTCGCTATACCGGGTTGGTCTCGCTCTCTTTGACCTGCAAAAGCCTGATGTTTGTCTGCTGCGGGGCGATTCCTGGATCTTCGGACCCGAAGCCGAATACGAGCGAGGAGGCGACGTGCACGATGTGGTGTTCCCGTGTGGAAACACGATGAGTCCCGACGGAGACACCATCAATATCTACTACGGCGCCGGCGACTCCTGTATTGCCCTCGCCCAGGCAAGTTTGCGTTCTCTACTGAATTGGTTGGAGCACAACGGAAAGCCATGTTGCGTTAATTCCTATTGATGTGTGCAACAGCAGTGATGTTCGCTTTCTCTTTGTCATCGCGACGGTAGCGGGGCTGCTTCTATAGAACCATTGATC
Organism: uncultured Acidobacteriaceae bacterium; assembly: GCA_963772895.1. Lineage (GTDB taxonomy): Bacteria > Acidobacteriota > Terriglobia > Terriglobales > Acidobacteriaceae > Bog-257. Next base: position 630,601 of record CAVYZB010000007.1, on the reverse strand, counting down.
AAGGGGTTGTTACGGTTTCGGCGACTGGAACGGGCGTCGCGGCTCTCAACTGATCAAGCGATGCGAGGATGCTGGCCGTTTGAACCTTGTCGTCCTTGGTCGGGGTCGATGTCGAGAGATCCGAATAAAACCGCAAAATGTTGTCGCGCAGCTCGGGCGTTGTACGGTCGAATTTACTCTTAGCCAATTGACCTAGTAACTTTGCGTAAGTATCGTCCGTGAGCGAGTATTCGCCATCCTTGGTCGGATTGCCGCTGTCAAGGTCATAGTTGGGCAGCACGAGCGAATCAGTGCGCACTTCCAGGAGGAGAGCTCGGTATTGATCGACAGTAGTATCGATGCTCTTGATGTACAGATCCTCGGTTTGCGGCGTCGGGCTCTTAAATGCCAAGCCTTTGAAGGGGCCAATTTTGGGCATGTAGCGCAAGAGCGTTGACAGTAGCCGCGTACCAAAACCCGGCTTGACGTAATCCTTTCCCCATTCCTTTTCGTAATCAGAGCGGGAAAGACGATACAGAAACTTCTGTTTTGCGAAATCGGGCGATTCGCGCATCAGGTCCTTCTTGTGTGTTTGCAACGCGACCTGGGTCATTTCGGGGATCAGCCGGCTGACAGAATAACGATACGAACCGATGGCAAGGTCCTCGCGAGGCAGCACTTCCTTTAACTCCACTCCATAAACGATGGGAAAGACTCGTTCCAGCAGAGGCTTGGACACTTGAAATCCAATGAAATCGTGATACTGCTGCGAAGCGTAACGATTCTTTGCGACCTGCACCGTGTCAAATCCAAACTCTGTCTTCAGATGCGCGGTTTTGTCCTGCGCATACCGGACTGATGTGCCAAACTTCGCTCGCAGCTTCGGATATTCGATGGCGACCGAATTGTTGACCGCGGGATGGCCGGCGATATCTGACGCATAATGGGACAGGGCGCCGAGGGCAAAGGCATACTCATCGGCATTATTACTCTGCGCCAGTAGTTCACGAACGAAGTCTCCGGTGCGAACGTAATGCACCAGGTCGCTGAATTCGACGCTGCCGAATGGATAGTAGCCCAGGTCCTGTATGACTGCCCCGCCATAAGCGTAGGCATGAGCTTCTTTGAGCTGCTCTTCAGAGAGCCCGGGATAGCGCTTGAGGATGAGCGGCCTGATCTGATCTGCCCACAGCAGGTCAACAATTTCCTCGTGCGTCAGCACGGAATAGGCTGACACAGCGCCGCTACACATCAGCGTTACCAGCAACAATTCCAGTACGCGGATTGCGAGTGTCTTGCAGTTACGTGCGATCGCTTTCCTCACGGCAAAGCTCGCGTCCATCGCGGATCGCTCTTGTAATCAGTCATTGCGCACCCACGCCCGCGCTATAGGTTTCGAGGTTCTCTGGTGCACCATCGCCTGCTTTAGGGCTTGCCAATGTGAATATTGGTGAGGTAATGCATGAGCCCAAAAACATTCAGCAGCCACAACACTACGGCGATCGTCACTACAGCATTCAATATCGACTTAATAGAACTCGCCATGGGGATGAAGCGATCCACCAGCCACAGAAGAACCCCAACGACGATCAGGACCAGAACAACTTGAACTAACGGCATGTTCTTTTACCTTTCTCTAGTGCGCGGTAGAGGTTGCTGTCTACTTGCGCCCTTGTTGTTTAACAGCAGCTTTGCTTAGGGGCAATCTCGCTGACTGGCGAAGACAGGGTTTTAAGCATCTACACCAGTGCGAATAATGGAGCCTCCGACTCAATCTAAGCGAGGCCGAGGGTAAAACTTGCGGCTTCCTGTTCAGTTAATTGCAGGGCCCTCTGCTGGAACGATCAAAGCAACGTCGATTAACAGCCTGCTCACGCAGAGCTTACCCCTCCACTGATAAGACTAGACGGGAACAGGATCCCTGTCTGGTCATATATGCTCACACTTCTCGGTTCTGCCGGGAGCAATAAACTTACCGGATGTCACGCTTCATGACGGATCGCTCTTGCTCTCGGCAGCAAGCGTTTGCATTTCCTGCTTTATCTCGCGCCGTCTTCGCTCGCGCTCTTCGTGAGCTTCTATTTCTACGCTACCCTTAGGACCGGCCTGATAGTCTTCATCCAGGGTCTTGAAAACTGACAGTTCCTTTAAGAGACTCAGCATTTGTTCAGATCCTTCAGTGCTCATATGGCCACCTTATGAATTGCGATTTTCGGTCGATTCTGAGATATGCGGAGTGACGTGCCTTGCATCCATCCGTAACATCTGCAAAGCTTGTCATCGCTTAATTGTCAGTGTGCCGCTCCGGAGGCGCCGGTACAGGCTGAGGCCCCTTCCGAATGGCCTGCACAGCATCTGTAAAGGCCAGGATGATCGTAGCTAGCCATCCATAAGCGAGGTAGATTCACCAGTGCTCGATTGGTTCGACCTCTCGGTGCCATCGATGTGGACACTCGTTTGTTCATGCGCCAAGAATCGCGGCTCAAGTAGCCTTAACCTGTCTTCGGAAACAACTTTTTCATTCCCATAAGAATTGATGTCGGTAGCCGCAGTGTCCGCTTCGTTGGTTCTTTGACAGTGGTCACCTGCACCGCAACTCCATTGCCGTCAGGGAAGGGGTCCGAAACGATCTCAAATCGTTCGCCGTACATGTTGATGTGATGGGAGGACTGGTAGCCGAGGTCTTTGATCCTGACACAGTCGTCGGTCACGGTCTTATCGATCGCATCGTTCATGAAAACCTATTTCTTGCAGTACGAGGTACTTGAGGCACAGTTACCGCTTTGGTGCTCCTCGAAGCGCGTCCAAGCCTTGCTTTTTCTCGCCTTAACGCAATTAGCCCTTCGTGTGCGACCTTCTTAAGGCGACCCGGTGTGCAGCGCGTTTCTTCTTCTTTTTGGCGCTTAAGACAGCAGCGCGCGTATCAGCGACGCGATCTGAAGAAGCACCCTTCCGTGGATTGGTTGGCGTCTTTGCGGGGATTGCAGTCGGTTCCGCGATTTCTACGACGTCCTGTGTTGCCTCAGATTGATCCATATATCCTCTGTTAGGAGAGTACACCTCGGCCGGCATCGCAAAGTGAGCACTCTAGCTCAGAAGAAATTCCGCAAAGATGTCAGGTTCAAAGCCATCCAACAAAGGTAGAAGAGGAACCACGATGACAATCGCTGAACCGGAACTGCAGACTAGGAGCGTCCGAGATTTACATGCCGGCGCTACGATGAAAGGGGTGGTCTATCACGGTTCCGGCAAGCCCGCGTGGGAGGACAAACCGCGTCCCACCATCCAGCACGTCGGCGACGCCATTGTGCGGGTTACCACCTCAACGATTTGCGGGACCGATCTACACATTCTGAAGGGGGACCCGCCAATCGGAGGTTCGACGGAAACGGGCTTCTGAAAACGCAAGAGGAGTTTAGAGCGTGTCATCGGCCGATCGGGCAAAGTGGTGTAATGAGTGATCGCTGCCGCGGCGTCGCTATTCCTGTGCTCGCGATTCTTCGTAGTTCAACAGTTTACGATTTGGTAGGGCACCTGGTTTTTTCCGTCACAGCACTGTAGTCGATTTAGTAGACGGTCTTGCGCCGCTCGAAGCGCACGCAGTGCAGCATTTATGCGGGTCAGAGGACTAGAGTACCTGGGCCAAAACCAGGTGGGCTGGTTTTAAGTCGCGTGTCGATAATGTAAGTAGTTGGATGTCCGTTCCGAGACATAGGTAACAGAACGTTCCGGAGACATGGGTTACACTTTTCGGCCCGAAGGGGGCGGAGAGGAGATGCCATGGAAGGAGAGTTCTGTCATGGACGAACGGATGCGGTTTGTGATTCGGCTTAACGACGGCGAGACAATGGCTGCGCTGTGCCGCGAGTTCGGGATCTCGCGCAAGACAGGCTACAAAATTTTTGAGCGGTACGAGCAATGCGGACTGGAAGGGTTAAGTGATCGAGTGCGCCGGCCCTTCCGTTATGCCAACCAGTTACCGGCCCAGGTGGAAGCGGCCATCGTGAGCGCCAAGCGGGAGAAACCTCACTGGGGCGCGCGTAAGATCCGAGAGCGTCTGCTGCGCCGTCTGCCGCATGCGATCAAGACTCCCGCGGCCTCGACCATTCACGCCGTGCTCGATCGTCATGGTTTGGTCCAGCCCATGGGACCGCGCCGCCATCGCGCCCAAGGCACGCCCTTGTCCGAGGGCCGGCTGCCCAACGATCTCTGGTGCACCGATTACAAGGGTGAGTTTCAGCTGAGCGATCGACGTTATTGCTATCCGCTGACGGTCACCGACTATTCCTCGCGCTACCTGCTGCTGTGTGAAGCCCTGGAATCCAATCGGGAAGAGCTCGCCTTTCCCGCCTTTGAGCGCCTGTTCCAGGAACGCGGCTTGCCCCGCGCCATCCGCTCCGACAACGGGGTTCCCTTCGCTTCACCACATGGCCTGTTTCAGCTCTCCAAGCTCTCCGTATGGTGGCTGCGATTAGGCATCTCCATCGAGCGCATCCGTCCCGGCCATCCTCAGCAGAACGGCCGTCATGAACGCATGCATCTGACCCTTAAGCAAGAAGCCACTCGTCCGGCGGGTGCCAACATCCTGCAGCAGCAAGCCAAGTTCGACGCTTTCCTGGAAGAGTTCAATCAGGAACGACCACATGAGGCTCTCGCCATGAAATGCCCGGCCGAGATCTACTCGCCCTCCTGCCGCCCCTATCGCGGGATCCCAGAACCATACTACCCATTCCACGACCGCACCGTCGTGGTCACCAGTTGCGGACGTCTTTGCTTGTACAACAAGAAGATCAATCTCAGCCTATCGCTTGCCGGCCAGGCCGTCGCGTCAAAGAAGTCGACCACGGCATCTGGTTAGTCAGTTTTATGGAGTACGATCTCGGCTATATTGACTTGGAAGAAAAAACCTTGCAGCCCCTGGAGAACCCCTTCGGGCCAAAAGTGTAACCTATGTCTCCGGAACGTTCTGTTACCTATGTCTCCCGAACGGACAGGAAACAATTGGTCGGGGAGAGAGGATTTGAACCTCCGACCCCCTGGTCCCGAACCAGGTGCTCTACCAGGCTGAGCCACTCCCCGACATGGAAAAGATTAGCAGTGACGATGCAATGCAATTCAGGCGCCTCAATCACTTGCCTGATGAAGAGGAGAAGCGCGCTAAAGTTCGATTATACCAGAGCGTAAGATCACCCAAGCGAGGACACTGCGGAGGGAAATGTCCTTAACAGTTTTAGAGCACGATTCACAGGAACTGACTCCTATCGTTATGTGCGTAGTCGAGAACCCGCCGCGCTAACCCGCATCCTTCTGCGCGCTCGTAGCTGTCACAGTCGAGTAACTCCCAGCACTAATGCACCAGTTCAAAGCGCTCTTCTTCTTTCTTCATCCTGGCAATGGCGATCAGCTCGACCGCCTTCTGCGCGATGTGCTCGGCGCTGACTTCGAACTCCTTGATCAGTTCCCATGGCGCGCCCGAATCGCCGAAGCGGTCCTTCACGCCAATGGCTTCCGTGATTACCGGTGTTCCCAGCAAGTTTGGACTCTCGGTGATTACGCCACTCACGCGCCAGGCCATGGTGCCAATCTGATGCTCCTCTGCGGTGACAACTACGCCCGTCTCCTTAGCCGCGCGCACAAGGGCAGTTGCATCGATATCGGCTTCATGGTGTGCATGTTGATCACGGCGGGCTCGCCGGATACCGTGACCTTCTTCGCTTTCTGTAAACCATCCACGACTTGTGCAAGATCGTGTCCGTCAACTTCGATGACTTCCCGGCCAAAGCTTCGATGGCGCTCGTCCAGAAGTTCGACGTTCATCACGTCCTTCACCCATCCGTCGATCTGCAAGCGATTGCGGTCGATGATGGCGACCAGATTGTTGAGCTTGAAGTGCGATGCCTCCATCGCGGCTTCCCAGATGTTGCCTTCCTGCTGCTCGCCGTCGCCCATGATGCAAAACACGGAATGCTTGTCGCCGTCGAGTTTCCGGGCGAGCGCCATGCCGACCGCAATACTCAGACCCTGTCCCAGCGATCCGCTGGAGACTTCGACGTTCGGCAGCTTTAAACCGGTGCGGATGCCCCTGGAATGGCGAATAGTTTGCGAAGGTAACGATGTCTCCGATAGGAAAGTATCCAGAGAAGCCGAGGCCGAGGTACAGAGCAGGGGCCTTGTGTCCAGCCGACCAGATGATGCGGTCACGCTCCTTCCACTCCGGATGATTGGGATCGTGATTAGCGACCTTCAGATACAGCGCGGCAACGATCTCCATCGTGGAGAGTGTGCCTCCGGAATGGCCGGAGGCCGGCGGCGCAAAGCGCAACCAGATCATAGCCGCGCATCAGGCGGGCGGCCTGCTCAAGTTCTTTCAGGCTGAACTCACGAACCACGGAGTTGGAAGAGGAATTGACGATAGGCATGAAAATCCTTTTGGCGGCGAAGGCACGCCTCGGTGGAGGCACCCGCTATATGTATGGGACCCCGGTAGTCAAGGCTAGGCTGGAGAAAACATTGGGTCTGTGAGGAGGATCACGGGGGGTGACGGTAAGACTGGGACCAAGATAGCCGAAAAGTGGCGATGGCGAAGAAGCACTTGAAGATTTATTTGCTTGACAGCTACTCGCGTTATGCTACGTTGGGCGAATACACTAGGGGCACCACTTCGAGGAGAACGCATGACAACGCTGGACAGAGTGGTTATCTACGTTGGCGTTTGGTTGGCCGTAATACTGGTAGCGGTGGGCATTTCTCGCATGAAAAAGCCTGAGCCGCAGCACTTCGAAGGTGGGAAGCGATTGCTTGAAACCAACCCGACAGTGACCGTCGGTATAGACAATAACAGCAACCCCCCGAGCTGCTATAGCACCAATCCCTGGCCGAGACTCCCCGCAAGTAACCGGAGTGACACGGTGGACTGGACGGCAGCACAGGGAGATATGCACACCTACTTCATTACGTTTGTGGGCACCAACCCATTATTGAAGAACGACGGCACGGGGCCAGCCACAATGCCTATAATCGTCAGCTCTGGGGGGACACCTGAAGGACCATATAAAATAAGCAGTGTAGCTGTGAATGCTTGCCAAATCGCTGGCGTTAGTCCAGCCAGCGGATGCTACTACAGCTACGATATTTCGCTATCAAACCCCGTCCCGCCCCCCGGCCCGACTTGCGTGCAGCACTACGGCGGCGGCCCCGGATTTGACATGGGTATCCAACTTCAGCGCTAACCGCTTTGTTCAGTTTAAGTTTGTCAGTTTTTGAAAGTCCGGATTATTTCTCAGATCCCCAAAGTCGGGCGTATCCCTTATATTGGAGCGGGAAAATCCGGCTTTCACTGACTTGCCGAGCCACTCCAAGGCCTGGCGCTTATCTCCAAAATGATCGTAAACAAGGGCAACTCTAAACATCACCTCAGGATCTTCAGGAGCTAAAGTGAGCGCCCGGTGGGCGGATTCAATCGCAGACTCCTTCTCGTCCAGCATTGCACTGTATTCGGCAATATACGCGACCGCCATGGCATCCCGTGGATTCACCTCCAGCTTCGAATGCGCCAGCGCGACCGCTCTCTGATAGGCAGGCGAGGCTTCTGCTCGGCGTCCTGCAGTCCAATAGAGGGCATCTCCCAGATTTCCCCAGTTCAACGGATTGTGATTGTCGAGTGCTAATGCCTGTTTGAAAATCTCGACGGCTTCGGGAAACCGATGCAACCAGAAATATGCCGCGCCTAAGTTGCTATAGGCGAAGCTGCTGGGCCGCAAGTCGATCGAGCGTTTCAGAGCCTCGACAGCCTGAGAATATAGACCCTCATAAAGATAGATCCCGCCCACGTTGGTATACCCGACATAGTTGTCGGGAGCCAGTTCAGTAACTTTTCGAAACATGTCTGCGGCCGCGGTGTACTGTGCTTGTCCAGCATAAAAAATTCCTAGCCAGTTGTAGACAGCCCAATACTTGGGCCGAAGGGAGATGGCCTTCTTATAAGCGGCTTCGGCAGCCGGAGCATTGCCAAGCTTTTGGTAAGCGTCCGCAAGTTGCCCAAGGGCATAGTCGCTGTTGGGATCAAGATCCAGTGCACGTTGATAGTGTTGCACCGCCTCTTCGTACTTGCCTTCTCCGTAGAGTACGTTTGCGAGGCAAGTATGTCCTTCAGGGAGATCAGGTGAGACATTAAGCGCCCTCTCGCAGGTCTGCGAGGCCTTTGTCAGCCACTCCTTACCCCGGTTCATTGGTTGCTGATAGCCAATCCAGTAGGCTTCCCCAAGACCGGCATAAGCAGCCGCGTAATTGGGATCAATCTGAATCGCACGCCCGAATTCCGTGATGGCACTGTCAATGTTCTCCGGCTTCTCGTATTCCTGAAGGTATCCGCGGCCACGTATATAAGCTTCGTAGGCCGCAGGCTGTGTATCCTGCGGAACATTCAACTTGCGACGCTGTTCTGGCTTAATCTGCGCCGGCAGCATGTCCAAGGCCGCGCTGACCACTTGGTCCTGAAGGCCGAAAGGATCGCCGACCTCCGCTTCGATAGTCTTCGCGGCAACTTGCCGGTGAGTCTTTGAATCCACTAGAGAGCAGTTGATCCGTATCGTTTGTCCGGAGCGCTGGAGACTACTCTCCAGAACTAAATCCGTGCCGAATGCCCGTCTTGCATCCTCGGCGGTTTTTACTCCCTGGTCTCGCAGGTCGCGTGGCGAAACTACCTGAATAGCATCGCTGTTGCTGGCCTGCACAAGTTTGGCGGTGACGGTCTCGGCCAAACCAAGTCCCAAAGCGCTCGTAGCAGGGTCCTGTCCGAGCGTGTCGATAGGCAGCACCGCCATGATCTTCTGTCGCACTTGCTGGGGCCGCGGCCATTTCCAAATCACCATCCCGATTGCGATTCCCACCAGCAGAATTGCGGCCAAGCTGATGCGCATCCGTCGCTTACGAGCCTCGGCAGCAAGCTGCGTTACCGCCGAATTCTGAGTGGACGCCGTTACTGTTTGCCCCGAGCGCACGCGCTCCAAATCGCCCAGCAATTCCCCCGCCGACTGATACCGCAGATTGGGATCTTTCTCCAGGCACTTCAAAATAATGGCTTCGAGTTCGGGCGAGATCTCCTTCTTCAAGGTTCTAGGCGCTGGGGGCAACCCATGAAGGATGGCGTCCCATAACATCTGTTGGCGCTGCGGGAACGGTCTTGAACCGGTGGCCATCTCATACAACACCACGCCAGCCGAGTAAATGTCGGAGCGGACATCCGGCTCTTTATGCTCGAGCTGTTCGGGGGCCATATACGGAAGAGTGCCCGCAAGGTTAGGCGCCTCCATGGTCACGGTCTCGGCCTCGGTGAGCGTTTTTTCATCCGGCGCTCCGAAAAGCTGAGCCAATCCGAAATCCAATATCTTGAGGACGTGCTCCGGGGTAACTCGAAGATTGCCAGGCTTCAGGTCGCGATGAAGGATTCCCCTTGCGTGGGCGGCGGCCAGTCCGCGGGCAAGTTGCACTCCCAATGACACGACCTCACGCTCCGCCAACGGACCTTCCCTCAGGCGGTCGTCGAGCGAAGCACCCGGCACATACTCCAGCACCAGATAGTCAAGGCCCTGTTCGGCATGGAAGTCGTACACCGCCTCAACGTTGGGATGATTCAGACGACTGAGGATCAGGGCTTCGCGGCGAAAGCGGGTTTGCGCCCCGACGTCGCTGAGGGTCTTGGCATTCAGCACCTTGACGGCGACATCGCGTTCTAGTCGCTGGTCGCGGGCGCGGTACACAATCCCCATGCCCCCAGCCGCGATCTGCTCGATGAGCCGAAAATGACCGAAATTCTGCCCAGGGCTAGGGGTTGGCATAGCCATGTAGGCGAATCGTATGACGGTTCCAGCCTGCGGTCAACGGCTGATTAACAACCAGGTGCTTGCGCTGCAAGCGAAATATGCTAGCGCAATTGACTGCACAGCGCACGGACTACAATGTTCCCATCGCTCGAGGCGCATCGAAAATGCAAACAGCGGAAGTAGTCATTATTGGTGGCGGCATTGTGGGTTCGAGCATTGCGTGGCACCTGACGGAAGCTGGTTGCCGCAATGTTCTAATGGTCGAGCGCGAGGCGCATCAGGGTAAGGGATCTACGGGCAAGAGTATGGGAGGGGTGCGCGCGCAGTTTGCCACCGCGCCCAACATACAGATGTCGCTCTACTCCATTCCCTTCTACGCGAATTTCGAAGAGCGCCTTGGGCATCCTTCGGAATACCGTGCACAGGGCTATCTGTTTGTTGCTACTAAACCCGCGCATATGGAGTATCTGCTCACCAATCAGCGGCTGCAAAAATCGCTGGGACTCACCGGAGTGCGAATGTTGACGCCTGAGGAGATTCTGGGGATGGTGCCGCAACTTCGCAGCGACGACATCCTCGGCGGAAGCTTCTGTGCGACGGATGGATTTGTCGATCCTTACAGTGCGATGGTGGGATTCACCGCTCGGGCTTGCGAGCAAGGAGCCACGCTCTGGCGCTCGACGGAAGTCACCGCAATCCATTGCGACCGCGCAGGAATTAGCCACGTACAAACCACACGCGGATCAGTCAGCACGCGAGTGGTCGTCAATGCGGCCGGTCCCTGGGCAGCCGAAGCTGCGGCGCTTGCTGGAGTGACGCTGCCAATCGAACCACTGCGCCGGATGTTGATCCCGACCGAACCATTCGATGGCGTTCCGCACACCGTCCCCATGGTGGTAGACATGACCAACGGTTTTCACTTCCGGCCCGAGAGCCTGGGATTCCTCCTGGCATGGAACGACCCGGAGGAGACTCCTGGCTACAAGACGGATTTCGATCCTGCGTTCATTGAGAAGGTGCTGACTCGGGCCGCGGACCGCGTACCCTGTTTCGAGAACTTGGCCGTCAATCCGAAACGTGCGTGGGCTGGACTATACGAAATGTCTCCCGACCATCACGCAATTCTTGGACCTATTCCTGAGGTGCGTGGATTTTACTGCGCCAACGGTTTTAGCGGACACGGCGTCATGCATGCCCCCGCAACGGGGAAGATTCTGGCTGATTTGATCCTTCGCGGAACGACGGACGTCGTGGATAATATTGAAGTGCTCAGTCCAGCGCGCTTTGCCAAGGGCGAAATGTTGCACGAGACGGCAGTGCTATAAGCGAGTCTGTTCTGCTGGAGGGCGGAACACCAGCAAGTCCCCGAACAGGCCAATTCAACAATCCTCTTGAGCGTCCGTTGGATTGCCACGCTCATCCCCTAATCCGCGTTATGCTCTCCTTCGCCCACTGCGTAGCGCGGCGAAAGGCTTCCGGCAGGGCTGCGAGCAGGTCGGTAGCGACGAGCGAATGTTCGCCCATGGTTTCCGCGGCCACGTCTCCGGCCAGTCCGTGCAAATACACCGCAGCGACCGCGGCCAGCGGAATGTTGTTCGGCATCTGTCCCATCACTCCTGCGGTCATGCCGGTCAGGATATCGCCGGTGCCGCCGGTTGCCATGCCGGGATTGCCGGTCGGATTCACCCACGCGGTTCCATCGGGTAGCGCGATGATGGTGCGGTTGCCCTTCAGCACAAGCACCAGATGATGCTCGCGCGCGAAACTGCGCGCGACGTTGAGCCGGTCGGCTTGTACGGCTTTGATCGTGATACCAGCCAGCCGCGACATTTCTCCGGGATGCGGCGTAAGCACCAGCGGACGCTCGCCGCCATCGAGAAGTTCGGTGTGTCCGTCGAAGGCATTGAGACCATCCGCATCGATGACCATCGGAACCTTAGTCTGGTGCACAGCTTCGTGGACGAACTGCACGGTTTCAGGATCACCGCCAATGCCCGGGCCGATCGCCACTACGGTCGTCGGCTTTGCCAACTTCTGATAGCGGTCGCTCTCGGTGGCGGCCTTGGCGATGCCTCCGCTCTCGGTTTCGGCCAGAGGCTCGGTCATCAACTCGGCTGCAAATGCGGCGACGCTGGCGAGTACGCGCGCAGGCGTTGCGACGGTGCTGAGGCCGGCTCCGGAGCGCAGTGCCGCCATGCCCGCCATGGCAGCGGCTCCTGACTTACCCAGCGATCCGCCGACAATCAACACATGACCGTACATCCCCTTGTTGCTATCAGCAGGACGAGGCGCCAGTAGCGCGGCGAAGTCGCGCGGAGTGGTGAGTTCCAACGCGAGCTTGCTCACGATAGCTTCCGGCGGCGATCCAATCGGCGCGATCACGACGGGCCCGCGCGTCAGATTGCCGAAAACGTGCGCTGGACGAGGCGCGGTGAAGGTGACGATAGCGTTGGCGCGCGCGATGTGTGAATCCGCCTGCGGCGACATCGAATCGGAATCGGCGCCCGAAGGAATGTCCACCGCGACCACCGGCTTGCCGCTGTCATTCATTGCGGCGATGGCGTCGGCGTAGAAGCCCTTCACCGGCGGACGAAATCCTGTGCCGAGTATGGCGTCAACCAGCAGGTCGCAATTTGCCAGGCTCCGCGACGACTCCGCCTGCAACTCCTGCGCGTTGCGCAGCACGATGGGGCGCAACGGCAGCCGCTCAAACATGGCCAGAGCATCGCCGCGCAATTCGGTGGGAGCAGCGAGCAACAGCACCTCGACCACTCGTCCGGCGCGGTGCAATTTACGCGCTACTACGAAGCCATCGCCTCCATTGTTGCCCTTGCCGCAAACTACGGCGATGCGGTTGGCATGGCGATAATGCTCCAGAATGAATTGCGCTACGGCGGTCCCGGCATTTTCCATCAACGTGATGGATTGCACTCCGAAGCGCGCGGTGGTGATGCGATCGATCTCGCGCATCTCGTCGGCGGTGGTGATTTTCATGCGCGCTCCGTAGCGGAGTCTTCCAGCCGGCGCAGACCGGCAGGCTCGCCCATGACAATGAGATGGTCGCCGGAGTGGATCACCTCGTCGGGCGGCGGATTGAAGCGCATGTGCGAGTCTTTGCTCTTGATGGCGAGCACGATCACGGCCATCTCCTGGCGGATGCGCGAGGCTTCCAAAGTTGCGCCCACGAAGCGCGAGCCCGTCTGCACCTGCACTTCCTCGATCTCCAGCGGCATGTGCCGGTTCATGGCGGTGTCGAAGAAATCCACCACGTGCGGACGCATGAAGGTCTGCGCGATACGGTATCCGGCGAAGTTGTAGGGCGAAACTACGTGGTTGGCGCCGGCGGTAATCAGGTGCTGCTCGGCATCTTCTTCGCTGGCGCGCGCGATGATGTTGAGCTTGGGGTTCAAGCTGCGCGCGGCGAGAACGATATAGATGTTGGTGGCGTCGGTGGTGGTGGCGGCCACCAGTCCGCGGGCATGCTCGATGTGAATGCCGCGCAGAACATGCGTCTGCGTGGCATCGTCGGCCACCGTAAGCCAGCCTTCGGCGAAGTAGCGCGCCAGCTTGGCATGGTCGATGTCAACCACGACGAAGGGCAAGGGCTTGCGCGCCAGCTCGCGCGCCACGCTGCGGCCCACGCGCCCGGCGCCGCAGATGATGTAGTGGTCCGACAATCGGCTGATCTCGCGGTCCATGCGTCTCCTGCCGAATACCGATTGCAGCTCGAATTCTAGCAAAGCCTGCGTCGCACCTCCGAAAAACAGGAGCACCAGGGCGACGCCGGCGATGATGACGAACGTATTGAAAATGCGGCCAAGGTGTGAAAGCGGATGGACCTCGCCGTATCCGATGGTAGTGATGGTGGTCAGCACCATGTAGAATCCGTCGAACCAAGGCCAGCCTTCGATGAAATGGAATCCGGCGACGCCAATGACGATCAAGGCCAGTAGCGAGACGAAGAGGACCTTCAGATTGAACAGGGTCTTCACAGCAGTCATTCTGGCTCGTTGTGCAGTGAAGCGCAACAAAGACGCCCTTCCCAGTCAGGAAGGGCGAAAAACACCAGGTAACAGGACTCTAATCGGCCCCGACCTTCACCTCGTCAGGCGCCAGCTTCTGTACCTTACTGTGATGGCGTCCATAGGTGAAGTAAATCACCATGCCGATGATCAGCCACACGACCAGGCGAATCCAGGTATCGCCGTGCAGACCGAGCCATCAAGGCGAGCGAGATGATATGCCCAAGATCGGACGAAGCGGCACCCACGGCGTCTCTGAAGGGCCGATGCACATCCGGCCGTCGCCGGCGCATGACCCACACGCCGGCGCAGACGATGACGAAAGCCATCAAGGTGCCGATGCTGACCATTGGCCAAGAATCGCCAATGGGAACCAGGGACGCGAAGATGGCAACGAAGACGCCGACCACGACAGACGATTTCCAAGGCGTGCGGAACTTGGGATGGATGTCGCCCGCCCACTTCCACAGCAGACCGTCGTGCGCCATGGAGTAGAAGACGCGAGACTGGCCCAGCAACATCACCATCATCACCGTGCTAAGCCCAGCCAATGCGCCCGCGTTCACTATGTAGCTGCCCCACTTGACGCCGGTCTCGCGAATGGCCAGCGAAACCGGCGCGCCGATGTTCAGCCGGTCGAGTAGTGGACCATCTCCGGTCAGCAGGCCGGAGACGAGAATGTAGAGGACGGTGCAGATCACCAGCGAGCCGAGGATGCCGATGGGCATGTCGCGCTCTGCGGATTCTTGGCTTCCTGCGCTGCGGTCGAGACGGCGTCGAAACCAATATAGGCGAAGAAGACCACGCCCGCACCGCGCGACGCCCGACCATCCGATCAGGCCGAAAGCATCGTGTTCAGAAAGGAAGATGCCAGTTGGCGGTGCGTCATCTGTGGGTGCTGCTTGAGCACATACGTGGCCGGCTACACCGATGAAGATGAGCACGGCGATGAGCTTCACGAAGACGATGGCTGTGTTGAAGTCTCGCCGATTCCTTGATGCCGATGACGAGGATGGTCGTCACCAGCGACGATGGCGAATGAATGCCATGCAGATTGAAGACCGCTGTGGCATGAGGCAAGGTCGCGCGCATCGATACCCTTCTGTTGTAACACACTGCTGCATGGTCAGCAAGCGGGCGCCCATTGGCCGTCGATATCTAACCACATCCGCGCCGGGAACATCGCAGATCTGCGGCGGAAGATTGATGCCGTAATCCTGGAGAAACGCGACCAGCGTCGAACTCCAGCCGGAGGCCACGGTGGCCGCGCCGAAGGCATATTCCAGAATGAGGTCCCAGCCGATGATCCAGGCGAAGATCTCGCCCAGCGTCGCGTAGCCATAGGTGTAGGCCGAACCCGCGATCGGAATCATGGAAGCGAATTCGGCATAGCAAAGTCCGGCAAAGACGCAGCCCGATGCCCGCCAGAATGTAGGAGAGCATAATGCCGGGCCGGCGTACTGCGCCGCCGCCGAGCCGGTGAGCACGAAAATTCCCGCGCCGATAATGGCGCCGATTCCCAGCGTAATAAGGTTTACGGGACCCAGAGCCCGCTTCAGACTATGTTCGCCGGTTTCTGATGCCTCTCGCATCAGCATGTCGAGGGGCTTGCGTCTTCAGCAGATTTGTCATTCAGCTTTGCCTCTTCTTTGTGCTTC
This sequence comes from uncultured Acidobacteriaceae bacterium, assembly GCA_963772895.1. Classification (GTDB taxonomy): domain Bacteria; phylum Acidobacteriota; class Terriglobia; order Terriglobales; family Acidobacteriaceae; genus Bog-257. Next base: position 615,121 of record CAVYZB010000007.1, on the reverse strand, counting down.
GGCTTCGTACTCACTTGCGGGTTGCGCTTCGACCACAGGAAATACACCGGAATCCCGAGCAGGACAATGATCAGGCCGGGCCACGTGTATTGCGGCTTGTAGCGCAATAAGACTACATCAATAAACACCGCCATCAAAATATACATCGCAGGCAGCACCGGATATCCGATCGCGCGATAGGGGCGCGGCTCGCTTGGACGCTTCACCCGCAGCACAAACAGGCCGGCGATGGTCAGGATGTAGAACACCAGCACCGCAAAAATGATGTAGTCGAGCAGCTGACTATAGCTGCCGGAAATGCACAAAATGCAAGTCCAGACGCACTGCATCAACAGCGAGTGCGCGGGAGTGCGGTATTTCGGATGCAGCCGTCCCGCGCTGTGGAAGAACAATCCATTTTTCGCCATGGCATGGTACACGCGAGCACCTGCCAGGATCAGTCCATTGTTGCAGCCGAACGTTGAGATGAGGATGGCGATGGCCATGATCTGCGCGCCAGCCGCCCCGAAAATCTGCTGCATCACAGCTGTGGCGACGCGGTCCTCCGGGGCATGTTGGATGCCGGCCAGTGGCAGCACGCTCAAGTACACGAAGTTGGCCAGCACATAGAGCAGGATGACCGCGCCCGTTCCCAGGGCCAGAGCGAGGGGCAAGTTGCGCTGAGGATTACGAACTTCGCCGGCGGTGAACGTAACGTTGTTCCACGCGTCCGCCGAGAACAGCGACCCCACTTGCGCTACCGCGATGATGGTGATCGTTCCCACCAGCGCGATGGGACCGCCGACTCCCACCTGCACCGGATGCAGCGCGCCCCATCCTGCATTGCGCCAGAAGTCTGCGCCAAAGTTGGCGGCGATCGCCGAGGCGTTGCGTCCCAGGAAAACTCCCAGCAACACCAGGCCAAGCAGCGCCGCGGTCTTGGCGAAAGTAAATACATTCTGCACTGCCGCGCCCGTCTTCACGCCGAAAATATTCAGCACCGACAGGAAGATCACCATCAGGACAGCCATCAGATTCTGGGTGTTCAGACCGACATCCATGTTGCCCAACACCATTGGTCCGATGGGAATGGGCGGCACGTGCGCGATGTGCCAGATCCAGTTGGTCGAAGATATGGAAGGGAAGAACACGCCCAGGAACTTGCCGAATGCAACGCCGACAGCGGCAATGGTTCCGGTTTGGATGACGAGGAACAGGGTCCAGCCATAGAGAAATCCCCACAGCGGGCCCAGCGATTCGCGGAGGTACACGTACTGGCCGCCGGCGCGCGGCATCATGGCAGCCAACTCTCCGTAGGCCAGCGCGCCAGTGATGGTCATGAATCCGGTCACGAGCCAGGCCGCGATGAGCAGCGCCGGCGAATCGACCAGGCGCGCGATTTCGGCCGAGACGATGAAGATGCCAGAGCCGATCATGGATCCCATGACCAGCGTGGTGGCGCTGGTCAGGCCAAGGCCCTTCACCCATTCGGTGTCACTGGAAGGGATTGATACCGTCTTTGTTTCGGTGGCCAAGGAACCTCGTGTTTTGTCTGTGGCGTATATGCAGGCCGGAATAAGTTTTATGTCAGGGCACGGCTTTCAGCCGTGCCCGCAACGCGCTCTCATCTCTGGTGGCTTTAGCCACTGAGGGACGTCATTGTTGAGACGAAGCAAGAACTGTGCCGTCCTTGAAGGGACTCTGCAACCTTTTCCGCTTTACCCAGGGCTTACGCCCTAGGTTAATATTATTTCGCCCTCCGGGCTCGATTCTCGCAATTGTTCCCTGCTGGCGACTGAAAGCAAGTCCTCACACCCGCTCTGCAGCCCCTCAGAATTTACACCAAGAGGCGCAAGAATTCCTCAGCAACTTTGGTCGGGGAACTGAGCAGGTCGGAGATGACGGCTATGGAATCGGCACCAGCATCCAGAACCGAGCGCGCATTGGCGCGGGTGATGCCGCCGATTGCCACCAACGGTTTCTTGGTCGCCGCCCGTGCCGCGCGAATCCCCTCTAACCCAACCACAGGATCGGGATGCCGCTTCGAGGAGGTCGCGAACACCGGACCGTAGGCGATGTAATCCGCCGGACCGGCATCGGCCTCCGCCAACTGCTCGAGGTTGTGAGTGGAGACGCCCAGAATGCGGCTGGGACCGATCACGGTGCGCGCGCCTTCAGCCGACAAGTCTTCCTGGCCAACGTGCACGCCCTCGTAACCGGCGGCGATGCAGATGTCGGCGCGATCGTTCATGATCAACGTGACACCATTGCCAAGCGTCCGGCGAATTTCGCGGGCATGGCTCAGCATCTCGCGCGTGTGGCCCACCTTGTTGCGATACTGCAGCCAAGTCACGCCACCGGCCGCGAGATCACGAGCGTAGTCCACGATGGCAGCGGTAGTGCGCAGGGGCGGCGCGAAGCAGGCAACGTCGAGAATGGCGTAGAGCTTGGGTAGGTTAGTTAGCATGTGCGTGACAAAAACGCTTCACCACAGAGACACAGAGGCACGGAGGGCGGAATTCAAAAACTCGAGATCTCTGTGTCTCCCTGTCTCTGTGGTGAAAAGGCCTTTCGTCGTCATGTGAGGACGCGGCAAAAGAGATGAGCGTCACTTCGCGGACTCCTTCGGTTGGTTGAGGAAGCGCTCCATGAACTTGGTATCGAAGTTGCCGGCGCGGAAGTCGGGATCGGCCATGATGCGGCGGTGTAAGGGAATACTGGTATAGATCCCCTCGACCACGAACATCTCCAAGGCGCGCGACATGCGCGAAATCGCTTCCGCGCGGTCCCGTCCCCGCACGACCAGCTTGGCAATCAACGAATCATAGTAAGGCGGGATGACGCCTTCCGCGTAGGCTGCGGTATCCACACGGACACCGGTACCGCCAGGAATGTTGAAGGCCGTGATCTTTCCCGCCGAGGGAGTGAAGCGCTCGGGATGCTCGGCATTGATGCGGCACTCGATCGCGTGGCCGCGAAACACCACCGGGTAGTTGATCATGGTGCTGAGCTTCTCGCCCGCAGCAATCAGGATCTGCGACTTCACCAGGTCAACGTCGGTGGTCATCTCGGTGACGGGATGCTCCACCTGAATGCGGGTATTCATTTCGATGAAGGAGAGGCTGCCGTCTTCGTCCATCAGAAATTCGATGGTGCCGGCATTCATGTAGCCGATGTTGCTCAGCGTCTTTACCAGGATGCCGCCAATGCGTTCACGCAACTCGGGCGTAACTTTCACCGATGGCGCCTCTTCCACCAGCTTCTGATGACGGCGCTGAATGCTGCACTCGCGCTCGCCCAGACTCATCACGTTGCCGTGCTCGTCGGCCAGCACCTGGAACTCGATGTGGCGCGGCCGCTCGATGAACCTCTCCATGTAGAGATCGCCATTGCCGAACGCCGCCGCCGCTTCCGATTGCGCCGCGTGAAACAGGTTGGGTAATTCCTCTTCGCTGCGGATGATGCGCATACCGCGACCGCCACCACCGGCTGAGGCTTTCACGATCAGCGGAAATCCGACCGTGCGCGCCCACTCCATTGCCTCGTCAGCGGAGGCGATGATGCCGTCCGAGCCCGGCAGAATGGGCACGCCCTGTTTTTTCATGGTGGCGCGCGCCTTTTCCTTTTCACCCATCAGGCGTGTGACTTCGGGCGGCGGGCCGATGAATTTAATTCCGCAGGCCTGGCAGACCTCGGCGAAGTTGGCATTCTCGCTGAGCAGGCCATAACCAGGATGGATGGCGTCTACGTTGGCGATTTCAGCGGCGCTGATGACTGCGGGAATGTTCAGGTAGCTATCGTGGAGGCGTGGCGGGCCGATGCAGATGGCTTCGTCGGCGAACCGCACATGCAGCGAGTTACGGTCGGCTTCGCTGTAAATAGCGACCGCCTTGATGCCCAACTCCTTGCACGCGCAAATCACCCGCAGGGCAATTTCCCCGCGGTTCGCAATTAGGATCTTCTTAAACATGAAATAAGTGGTGCGGGCCTTTGCCTGGGTTATTCAGCGAATCTAAGCGCGCACGCAAATAACCATGGTGAACGGGGAACTCGAAGAAATCAACACTCCGTGCCCTCCGTGCTCCGTGGTAAATGCTTCGCTGTGCGTCTCCCTCTTGAATGCCGAATAGCGGCATTCCGTATTCCACCGGACTTCCGTTGGGGACAAACATCTTGGCGATAACGCCCGACACGTCCGCCTCAATTTCGTTCATCAGCTTCATCGCTTCGATGATGCACAGCACCTGTCCCTCCTTCACTGCGTCGCCAACTTTGACGAAGGGAGGAGTACCGGGCGATGGAGCTTCATAATAGGTTCCAACAATCGGTGACTTCAGGATAAATAAATCCTCTTCAGGAGCCGCCGCGGAGGGTGCCGGAGCGGTTGCGATTGCCGGCTTGCCCGTCTCGGTAGTGGGCAAAGGTGAGGAGGTAGCAGGAGCTGCGGGCGCGCTCGCCAAACCAACGGTAGGTGCTTGGACTACCGCCGGCGCGACCTGGACCACCTGCGCAGGTTGAGCACTCGCCCCTCGCTTAATGAGCAGTTTCATGTCGCCGCGTTGCAATTCGAACTCGGCGATGTCCTTCTCCACCAAGAACTCGATTAGTTCCTTGATTTCTTTCTGATTCATCGTTTATGTGCCGTCCCTGAAGGGACTCCGATCTATTTTCGCACCCGACCCACCGCTTACGAGTCTGTGTGAGAACCGTGCCGTCCCTACGGGACTCGATCTATTTCCCGACCCCACCCAGGACTCCGCTGCGCTCCGTCCTGGGCTAACTTCACTTCCGCCCCTCCGCCGCCCCAATTCGCGCAAAAGCGGCGCGAACCGGGGACCCCGACTGCGGGGCTCGATTTTCGCACGTTCTACTCCATCAGCGAAGACGAGACTGAGTTCTCACACAAATTCTTAGGCGCCGGGCTATGGTTGTTCCGCCCTGCGGGCTGGAGTTCAAGCGCTTGGCCCCCGGCACCTGTCGAAGTAAATGCCGTCCGTCAACTCAGAAGGTCGATCTCCAAAGCTTTCGTCCAGGCTACGCGGTACTAAACGACACGCCAGTCAACACCGCCGCTCTAAATCTCAATCAGTTCCTTGGTAACCGAAGTCAGCACTTCGTAACCTCGTTTCCGTAACCACGACCATGTCTTCGATTCGAATGCCGCCCTTACCTGGTAGATAAATTCCTGGCTCAATCGTGATGACCATTCCCGATTCAAGTCGCTCTGACTGGCCCTTGCCGAGGCGCGGTGGCTCGTGAATTTCCAATCCCACACCGTGCCCCGTTGAGTGCGTAAAATAGCGGTCCAGCTTCGCTCTCCGAAGTACCTGACGAGCCGCTTGATCCACTTGGCCTGCCGTTTTGCCCGGAATAACCTCCGCGATGCCCGCTAGTTGGGCTTCCAGCACCGCTTCGTACCACTGGCGCTCTTCCCGGCCGACCCGACCCACGTGCACGGTGCGGGTCATATCTGAACAATAGCCCCGAAGTATAACACCGGAATCCACCACCACGAATCCGCGACGGGGTATCGGTTGGGCCGAAGCCCGGCCATGAGGCAAAGCCCCACGTCTTCCCGCCGCGACGATGGTTTCGAAGGACATGCCGTCGGCTCCCGCCTGCCGCGCGGCATATTCCAATTTTCCAGCCACCTCAGACTCCCGCACACCTGGCCGGATGGAGGCCCGCGCTTCTTCATAGACGGCCCCTCCCATGTGCACGGCGTCGCGGATGATCGACAGTTCCTCCGGGTCCTTGATCATTCGCTGCCGGATGATCAGACCAGATGTCGGCCTCCAATGGATCCGCCGGTGCACCAGCTTTCGCATGAGTGCCGCAGAGGCAACCGTAGTGTAGTCGGCCTCGAAGCCAATCGCCGCGGAAGTTAACTTGCCGACGATTTTGGCAAGCTCCGTGAGGAGCGGACCTTTGGAGATGACCACCCGTACGCCCTCGACCTCTTCACGCGCCTGTTCGGTATAACGGCCATCGGTGAAGAAGATGCCGCGTCCGTCAAGAAATAGTAGGAGACCGTTGCTGCCGGTGTAACCACAGAGGTAGCGTAGATTCGCCGGATGCGTGACCACGAAGCCGTCGAGCTTCTGGTCCTCCGTGGTCTGCTGGAATTTCTTCTGCCGTGATCGATAATCCATTGGGGTCTAAAGCGGTTCCACAGCAAGTGTATCCGTCGAAGATATTCAATGCTGAGTTATTGCCAATGTTTCCGAGGTCTGCTTGCGAGCCCGATAAATATGATGGCCGCCAGGATGATGGGCAGCGGCATCGGCATGGACCACGTAGCTGCCGGGCCCGGGAGACGAACCAAATGGAATCACGGGGCTAGACTTTTCTGCGGTAAGCATGAAGTGTTGATACCCGAGGGTCGTAGCTCTGCCAATGCTGTTCACCCCAACCACGACGACGGTGAGATCGAAATCTTGTCCGGTGTGATTTGTGACCACCACCGACCCGGAGAGGGTGTTTCCCTGCACTTTCGGATGTTCCTTCCAGTCGATGGATAGGCCGGCAATCACGATGATGGTCATCGCCCGCTGGACCTCTACGGGAGGCGCGCCGGAGTCGGCTACCGCAACCGTAAAGTGATACTCACCAGCAGTTGCCGGCACGCCGGAAATCGCTCCGGAGTGTGGGTGTAGCTTAAGACCCGGAGGAAGCTGTCCATCGACAAGATGCCACGAGTATGGGGCTGATCCACCGGTTGCGACTAACGAAAAAGTGAAGTTCTTCCCGGCAATCGCGCTGGGCGCACCCGACGTGGTGATGACCACTTCTGACTGCTGGCCCGCAGCGGAGCTCTGCCCATGCGCGGTGAACGTAGTAGTTGCTAATGCAAGCAGTACAAGGCCGTAACACGTCGCAAGACTACGCATGGTGCGCCCATTATAATCGTCGGTCATGTCGATAACGACTCGTGGCCATCCCCTTATTCCACGGCAAACAAGAATTGAAACTTCTCATCCCCAACCGGCACCGTGACACGCACCATTCGAGTTTGCGTGTCCTTCTTCGAGGCGGCAGGATCGCGCGTTAGCTTGCCCATCGGGTAATACAGAACTCCTTCCAGATCGGCTCGAGGTGGAATCGTGTTGGCTAGGAAGGAAGTGCGTTCCAAGTAGTCGGGCGAGATCTGCCGCTGCAACTGCATGAGCACATCAGGGCGCGAGGCTTCCTTCATGCGCAGGTGAGACACTTCGTCCGAGATCGTCGCTTCTCGCGGAAAGTCCGGGTCCGCGGGTCCCGTCGGCTCCGTAATGGACAGCGTAGAGATTACGGGCGGAGCGTTTGCCATTTGAACCGCCATCTGCTGCATGGCACGCATGATGTCGCTGTGTTGATGGTCCGTCGTTTCGGAGTCGTCGGCGGTGTCAGACGTTTGCCCAGTAGCGGCGTTCACCGCAAATCGCGACCAGTTGTAGGGGCGGCGCATTCTCTTCGCCAGTTCTACTCCGGAGATCGCTTCCAGATCCCGGCCCCCGACCCCGTCGGCAACCACAACATCTTCGGGTCTCACTGTCACCGCGTGCTGACCGTTGTTCAGTATCCGCACCTTGACCCCAAGGAACTTGCGATTGGCTACCGAGTGGGCCGCGACTACTACGGAATAGTTCGTTCCCGAGATGAAGTGATAGGCGATCCCGTTGACATAAAAAATCCCGTCTCCCGAGGAAGAGGAAGGCGAGATGGAGGTCTTGTCTTGGGCGCCGAGCAAACTACATAACAAAGCCGCACAGAGGATGTAATGCATGAAACCTCGCGTCCACAAGAAGGTGGAGTCTGAGAGGTAAATCGGCAAAAGCCGACGCGGCTTAACCGGCTGTGGAAAAGTCGATTGAAGCGCACCGGAAGCGATGCGCTGTCAGGAGCTTTTTGCTTTTGTCGTCCCGATTTCGGATTACAGCCGAGATCTGCTTCGCGAGTTCTCCAGCGAGTTGTTCGGCCGACACTTCGCTAGAAGTCAGAAACGTAGAACTTGCGACAAAAGCTAGGGCAGCAATCCGAACACTGCCACCCCGTTTTGGGTGCCCACGAATACCTTGCCGTTAACGATCACGGGCGTGATGAACTTGTTGCCGGCTCCAAACTGATCGCGCGATCCGGCCTGGTTGCTGTTGTAAAGCTCATGCGAAAGATTGGTAGCATCATAAGCATGCAAGACGGCCGGGTTGGTGTTTTCGACCGCCCAGACGATTCCGTTGGAAGTTCCATTGGCCGACACGCTGGGTGTGGTGCCAGGGAAGGTAAACGACGTTGCCGTTTGTCCGATTGGAGAAGTCGAGAGTTTCGCGTTCGAAATGCCGAACGCTTTAAGAGGACTCCCCACCGAACCGTAATACACGGTGTTATTAAAGTAGGCGGGCATGGCCCAAACGCCCCCCGGAAGCGCCCCATCGATCTCCTGATAGATCGCGCTGTCGTTGTTGGGATTGAACTTCCCCATGTTGTCGCGATTGACAACGTAGATATTGCTGTCTTTACCAGCGCCGACCGCTAAGTGATGTACCTGTTGGCCACTGTCGAGTAGATCGGGCAATATCATCGCTCCTCCCGAGCCAAGATCTTCATCGGCATCTGACTCCTGCATCGTGTTGTACATAGTAAAGTAGTCGGCGATTGCAAGTTGGCCGGAGAGAGATAGCTTCATGAAGGCATTTCCATAATCGCCATTCACGGGAAATCCGTTGGCGTTGAGCGTCGTATCGAAGGTGCCGTTGCCATCGAGGAAGTACAGGTACTGGCCATCGGAAGCCAAACCGCTACCAGCCATCCAGATTGCGCCCTCGTTTCCGTTAGGGGTAACGTCTATCACTGAAGTCTGCGCCAAGGTTTGCGCATTGTAGGCCATCACCCAGCCCGTGTATGGACGCTCGTCGCAATGGGAAGTGAAAGCGATGTAGATGGTTCCATTCAATTCCAGCAGGCCGGCGCGTTCTGCGTATTGGCCAGGGGCAAAGATGACCTGTCCTCCCTGGCTGCCGTCACCACTTCCAGGATAAGTTGCCGTAATCTCCGTGGGACCGCCGAACAATTCTGCTCCTGTTTTGAGATCCAGCGCATGAAGACGCTGGTGGTAGTGGCCCGCAGAGTCTTTTGACATGGCTACCAAGTACATGGCGCCGTTTGGTCCCTGCTGGCGGTCGATCACCGGAGTTCCGGTGATTCCGATTTGCGGTGAAATCTGGTCGCAACCGTGAGTGTCGCTAGTGGTTTCGCCCTGCCCGAGCACTGAGACCCTCCAAAATTGCGTGCCACTGTTGGCGCCGAAGGCATAGACGCTGTCATTCTCCGTGGCCACGAACACCGTGCTCTCACGAATACCGCCGATGGTATCGGTTTGGGTATTCAAGAAGAGAGGCTGTGCGTCCACTTTGCCATCGACGGAAAAGAAACCAACCTTTCCGAAGGTGCTGGAATTAACATTGGAGGGCGTCAGGATGGTTTCTTGCATCGTCATGCCTTGACGAGTCATGTCGTAGTGATAGGTGAGGACGTCTGTGGGTAATGTCATAACTGACGGACTCGCTCCTTGCGACCGCGAAGGCGCGGATGCCGCGGCAACGGCACTCGATGGTGAACTGGAAGATGAGGAAGGGTTTGTCCCTGGGCAGTACAGAGTTCCCAAGCCGAGAAAGAGGAGAACGCACAACGTCAATTTCAAATAGCTTCGCATCGGTTTACCCCGAATTGGACTTCTGCTCTGACCGGTCTAGATGAAGCGCGCCACCGGAAAGTTGTGTGAATTTTGGAAATAGGCGCTATAGCAAGCTGGCTCTTTAGTGCTATCGCGGCTCAATGTTGGCGACGCGCGGCAAACTTCGCTCCCAGCGAATAGCCGATACAGCAGAGTGTCGGAAGAGTGTATAAGGGCCAAGCTAATCCTTCGTCGCAATTCGTGCGGATGTCGAATAGGAATTCGTGCAGGAAGTACTGCGATCGCGAAAGCTCGCAGTTCTGGCCGATATAGCCTGCCACGTCAGGCAGCACAATCAAGGTCCAAAGCGTAACCGCCGGAATCCAGATCCAGCGCGCAACCGAATGATGAAACTTGCGCGCCATCAGGTATCCCAAACCGAACGCCGGCAGTAATGTCGTCACGTCCTGGATATAAGCGGCGATGTGGGATGGAAAGATACGAAACAAGAGTAGGCTGATCGGAGCCGCTAATAGCGAGCCCACTACGGCTGCTAATACCAGGTTCGGAACAAACGCCAAGCCCTTAAGGAGCGTGTGAAGGGCGCGCCGCTTGGGACTTTCGCGCTCGCTTTCGACCAAAGCATCGGCCACCGCCCAAGGGTAGTCCAAAGAACAGGTATTGGCCATCCCGAATTAGTCGGAGACCGCCGTCACGCGGACAGGCTTGCCCAGTTTGCGCGACCGGAAGGCCTCGCTCCGGAAGCTTTGGTTCTCCATCCAGCCATCGAGGACGCTCTTCTTGAACTTCCAACGGTTGCCCAGCTTGAACGCGGGGATCATTTTCTCGGAAACGTATTTGTAGAGCGTATCAGGCGAGACGCCCAGATACTGCGATGCCTGACGTATGTTCATCACTTCGCGCGCGTCGGCCAACATGGCTCCTTTCTGGGTTGTGGCTATGGTGGGCTGCGAGTGCGACGCCCGCGTTGGAGTCGGTCTGGTCTGGCTCGCTTTGGCGTGGCTGCTGATTCTGGATTCTCCCAATCGGACTAGGTGCCCTGTGCGTTCGCTAATTGTTCGCCTTGTAGCGTACTTGCAAAGACCTTCCCAACGCAAGTTATTGTAGGGCGTTTACCGCTGTTCCACCATACCTCGGATGTTGACCCGCACGGCACCGAGTAGTGGAAGTGCCAATAGCAGCGAGGGAACAAAACAAATTCCCAGTTGCTATCCGGACCCATGCTGTGCCATTTGCCGGCACTTCGAAAGCGGCCACCCGTTGATGGCCGGGGCTGAGCGGATGGTCGCTGCCGGACTTGGTCTCCGCTTGACCCGAATGCATGCCACCCTTGTTCCGGTGCTCTCATCTGACGTGGAAAGGCCCTATCATTTAGATGATCAGCGGTTCGTCATGATTGACACGACGATTTCGGATTAAAATAATAACTCGTCTCACCAAGACGACAAGAGCTAGAAGTAGCCACAAGCATTACGGGTGGAGTTCTGTATGGAAAATGCAGAGATTAAGCGCGCAGATAGTCATATCCTGTCCTTAGCAACTCTAGCAACCTTCGCGTTGACATTGATTATCTTGCTGGCGCTGACAGTCGTCACGCAAGCGGCCCACGCGCAGACATACAACGTCATTCACAACTTCACCGGTGGCGCACGGGATGGGTCACATCCTTATAGTGGCCTGACCATGATAGAAGGAAATCTGTACGGAACGACTGCCGATGGCGGGGCGAGCTATGGCACGGTCTACCAGTTGGTGCACCAAGGCTCCGGCTGGGTATTCAGCCTGATATACAGTTTCCAGGGCGGCAATGACGGAGCCTATCCGATTGCGAGGGTAGTCCCCGGGCCGAACGGCACCTTCTACGGGACCACTATCGAGGGAGGCGCCGGTTATGGAGTGGTTTTCAATTTGAGTCTCCTGCCCATATCCCTCAAGGGGCCGCAAGACATACCCAACTTTTTGGGCAGCTGGAATGAGACCGTGCTTTATCGCTTTACCGGAGGCAGCGATGGATATGGTCCCACATCCGGGGATCTCGTTTTCGACCAAACGGGTAACATTTACGGCATGACGGAGTTCGGCGGCACCTCCGCCCACGGTAATGTTTACGAGTTGACGTCCTCCGGGGCCGTAAACGTCCTCTACAGCTTCGCTGGAGGACAGGACGGTGAGTTTCCTTACGGCGGTGTGGTCTTCGATCAATCCGGTAACCTGGATGGTACGACGCGGCAAGGCGGAGGAACCGGCTGCCTAAGTCATGTAGGCTGCGGAACCGTTTTTCAGCTGGTACCGCCGGGCTCCGGTTGGACGGAGAATCTCCTTCACAGATTCCAGGGAGGCAGCGACGGAGGATTCCCGGAAAGTGGCGTGATCATGGATCCAGCCGGAAACATTTATGGTGCGACTTCTATCTACGGCAACCCCGGCTGCAACTTGGGGGATGGCTGCGGGGCGGTTTATGAGTTGGCGTCATCCGGCGCTAGCTGGATGTTCAACACGCTTTACGACTTTGCCACTGGAGGTGGAGGGCCGGTTGCCCCTCTGACTAGGGACGCGGCGGGCAATCTATATGGCACGACCTTGCTGGACGGCGCTAATCGCTTTGGCAACGTATTTAAGCTGTCACCCTCTGGCGGCGGGTGGATGTACACCGATCTTTATGACTTCACCGGCGGCAGCGACGGTGGCGAGCCGATGAGCACCGTGGTATTCGACGCGCAGGGCAACCTCTATGGCACCACATACCAAGGCGGGACAAATAACCTCGGCGTGGTATTTGAGATCACACCGTAAACACCAAGTCTTTAAGGACGGACTAAAGTAGGCTGGCCCCATTGAGCAAAGGCGAGCACGTTCCCCCCATGCCGTTAAAGCGGCTTAGGATGTTCTCGGCTGACAGGAGGCGTCGTGGTCTGTAGCACTTGTGGATATGAGAACCAGGTTGGGAATCGCTTTTGCGGGATGTGTGGCACTCCGCTGCCGCATCGGCCGCTGACCGCTCCCGGGGCGCAGAGCACAGCCAGCTTGACGCGTCCGCTGACGGAAAACTCCCTCGAACCGCGAGCTGCGTCGTCTCATACCAGCCTCGAGCTTGAATCTAATCCACCCTCACCCAAAAGGTCCGAGACTTCATCCAACCATACTGGCGCAATCGGCGAGCCGTCACGATCCGGTAACCTGACACTGGTGCCACGGGAGACCGCATCCGACAGCCCGCAACAATTGAAAGTCGCGCCTCCGCCAGTGGACTTGGTGCCGGAAATTCCACTGGAGGAGTACGTCCATAATTTCCGCTACGTGCCACCCAGCGATCCGGAAGAAATCACCATGCGAGCGGAGACTCCGGTCCTGGAGCCCGAACGTCCCTCTGCGTCGAACGTTGCCTCGGTTACACCCGTAGAGACGACGGCCGCCTCAGCCGAAACTGGGCCTGCCCCTCTTGCGGATGACGTGCGCGAGCGACTCGGATTGGAAGTCGATAGCGCGGCCGAGCAGCCAGGCGATCGTCCACGCTTTCTGGATTTCAACGAACCGTCAACGCCGTCCAAACCAGCAGTCCACTCGACGCCGATCGCTGGTCCATCATTTCTGGGGCTGGACGATGTGCCTCAAGTGCAAGCCGGCGCTGTTGACCACCTCGCCGCGGAAGAACCTTCGCACGGCAATTGGCGAATCTGGCTGGTCGTAATCGTGGTCGTGGTGTTCGGCTTGCTCGGAGTGCTGGAGTGGCGAGCGCAAGTGCGTCAGACGAACAGCGGCCCTGTCGAAGTTATCAGGATGAAAATGCGGAGTCTGATTCACGGCAAAGCGGCCGAGAGTGCCAGTACCGAACCTTCGCCGTCTGCTGCCTCTCCGGATTCCTCATCCAAGCCCGAGATGCAGGTCGAGCCACCACCTCAACCGCAGAACCAAAATCCACCCGCGAATACGCCGACCGCAGGGCAAACGACCGGTGCGGCAAGCGCTCCGAATGCTGGGGCTGCTGCAACATCGCCGGGAGCTTCAGCGCCTGTCACGCCTTCACCCACCGGCAACCAGCCGGTGGCTGGACAGTCAAGTGCCACACCGTTGCAAAAGCCGACGCCGAATGAGGCGCAAACTAATGTTGTCGCAAACCCATCAGCGAAAAGCACGGCCACTACCAACTCCGTTGACAACTCGAAGCTGACCCGTTCGCAACCGGCCGGATCAGCAGCATCGCCTGCGGCCGGCAAAGTCAAGACACCACCAAAAGCCACTGACGATGATGAGGAAGTCGTAGTTAGGCAAATCGTCCCTGGCGCCGACGAAATGGCCAAAGCCAATAACGCCAGTGATTCGGCAGCGGAAGCGGCATGGCTCTGGAAGGCGACCGCCAAGGGCAATCCTACAGCCCCGGTGCGACTTGCCGACATGTACATCAAAGGCGATGGCGTGCCTCGCAGCTGCGAACAGGCTGTGGTCCTGTTGAAGACCGCGGCCGCAAAAGAAAACGCGCTGGCCCGCAACCGGCTGGCTTCGATGTATGGCTCCGGAACCTGCGTGCAGCGTAATCGTGTGGAAGCTTATCGCTGGTTCAGTTCGGCGTTGACCGCCGATCCCAACAGCCAATGGTCACAACAGCACCGCGACCAGCTCTGGCAGCAGATGACGCCGGAAGAACGGACACTGGCGCAGAAGTACAGGTAGAGCGCTATTCGATCGCTTTTCGCGATTGGCTATTCGCTTTTCGCGATTCGCTTGTGCCGGCCAGCCAAAGTCTGCGTCAGCAACTATAATGATCTCGGGGTGAGGCGTTGTGTCTTGCCCGACTCGTGAAACCACTTATCGTTCCCCGGCATCAATCGCCAACTGGAGGAAAGAATCAGCATGGCACACGAAGTTCCTGCGCTGCCCTACGACTACTCTGCCCTAGAACCCTACATTGACACGCAAACCATGCACCTGCATCACGACAAACATCATGTCGCCTACGTCACCAACCTGAACGCCGCACTGGAGAAGGCTCCGGAGCTGCAAAAATTGAGCGTCGAGGAGCTGGTGAAGAGTCTGGAGAATGTCCCCGAAGCGATTCGCGCCGCTGTCCGCAACAATGCCGGCGGGCATGTGAACCACACTATGTTCTGGACCATCATGGGTCCGAACGCAGGTGGAGAACCCAGCGGTGCTATCGCGGACGCCATCAAAAATACCTTCGGCGACTTCAATGCTTTCAAGGAAAAGTTCAACGATGCCGGGCTGAAGCAGTTCGGCAGCGGCTGGACATGGCTGGTGCGCGACCGCGGCGGCAAGCTGCTGGTTATGTCGACGCCCAATCAGGATAGCCCGCTCAGCCAGGATTTCTCGCCCATCATGGGCAATGACGTCTGGGAGCACGCTTATTATCTGAAGTACCAGAACCGCCGCGGCGACTACCTGAAAGAATGGTGGCACGTGGTGAACTGGGCGGAAGTCAACAAGCGTTTCCAGAACAGCCAGAAATAAGACGGCCAGCAGCAATCAATACGATTAGGGTGCGCCGCGCGCGCCCTTTTTGTTTACTGTCGAAGCAGGTGTAACGCTTGCTTTGCTGGCCCAAAAGCGCGGTCTTCGCTTCAAGGCGGAGCGACGCAGGTGCCACACTTGTACCCCCCTCCCCCGTCATTTATGCATTCTTATTTTCAATACTTTGGCGGCAAAGTATTAACAACACGCGATTTAACATAGACGGGCATTCGCGGCGCTGGAGACTGACTCCAGCGCTTCTCATTCTATTTTGTGGGTATGAGCAGGGCCGAGGAGAAAACGCACTGCGCAGAACGAAGGTAATCATAATCCCCAGGCGGCGGTAGCGACCTCGCTGAGACTGGGCGTTACGACAATTCGTGCCCACTCATTCCAACGTCAGAAATGAGTGGGGCACGCATTATAAAAGGGCGCCCCTTTCGAAGTAGGGTTTGGTTGCTGTGTGGAGCAGTAAACCAAGCCTGACGAGAGGAACACCCTGATGAACAGCATCCCACCGTCCCACTTAATGCGGGCCTTGCGGCCCGCATTAACCAAGCTAGTTACCCTACCCCACCGCTGCCGCCGCCAGAGCCACGCGAGCGGCTGTCGGATCCGTGCATTCCTGTGCATCCACCACCGCGATGGTCGTCATGTTGACGATTTCTTCCACCTCGGCACCGCGCGCCAACAGATGCACCGGCTTCGCCATGCCCAGCAGTATCGGACCAACCGCTTCGGCCCCGCCGACGCTGATCAGCAGCTTGCAAGCAATATTGCTGGCTTCCAGATTGGGGAAGATCAGCACGTTAGCTCCGCCCTGCAACGGGGAGAAGGGGAATGCTGCTTCCATCTTCTTGGCGCTGACGGCGATGTTGGCCTGCACCTCACCATCGATGATGAGCGTCGGGTCAGCATAGCGCACCAGTTCCGTGGCCCGCTGAATCTTGTCGCACAGCGGATGCTTAGTGCTGCCAAAGCTGGAGAAGGAGAGCATGGCCACGCGCGGCTCAATGTCGAACCGGCGTGCCTCCTGGGCCGCGCAGAGAGCAATCTCGGCCAGGTCCTCGGCGGTGGGTTCGATGTTAACCGTGGCATCGGCCAGGAAGTACAGATCGCCCTTGCGGGTGATGATGAGATAAACGCCCGAGACCTTGTGGATGCCTTCGCGAACTCCGATCACCTGCAATGCCGGACGAATGGTGTCGGGATAATTCTGGGTGACACCAGACACGATGGCGTCGGCGTCGCCCATGCGAACCATCATGGAGCCGAAAATGTTGCGATCGTTCATCAGTTCGTCGGCCGAGCCCAGGGTCACACCGCGACGCTGCCGTAAGCGATAGAACTCGCGAACGTACTCTTGCCGCCGTGGAGCGTTTTCGGGTTCGATGATGGTGATACCGTCTAGCGGCACTCCCAATCCAGCAGCGGTCACCCGGATTTCGTCAGCGCGACCCAGCAGAATCGGAACCGCGATCTTCTCTTCGATCAGGACATGGCAGGCGCGCAGGATCTTCTGGTGCGAGCCTTCGGGGAAAACGACGCGCTTGGGATTGGACTGGGCTTTGTGGATCATGAAGCGCATCAGCTCGTGCGCTTTGCCCAGCCGGTTCTCAAGTTGCTCGCGATATTCGGTGAGGTCCACCGGATTTTGCGCCACGCCTGTGTCCATCGCGGCTTTAGCGACGGCGGCCGCTTCCCACACCAGTACGCGCGGATCAAATGGCTTGGGGATGATGTAGTCAACGCCAAACTTCAGCGTATCCACACCGTAGGCCCGGCAGACCGAGTCGGGAACATCTTCTTTCGCGAGAGATGCCAGGGCATGCGTGGCCGCCAGCTTCATTTCTTCATTGATCGTGGTGGCGTGTACGTCGAGAGCACCGCGGAAGATGAAGGGGAATCCCAGCACATTATTGACCTGGTTGGGATAGTCGGAGCGTCCGGTCGCCATGATGATGTCGTCACGCACGGCGCGCGCTTCGTCGTAGGTAATCTCGGGATCGGGATTCGCCATGGCAAAGACCACTGGCCGCGGCGCCAGCGAGGCGATCATCGCAGGCGTGAATGCGCCCTTCTTGGAAAGGCCGAGCAGGCAGTCAGCGCCTTTTGCCGCATCGGCGAGGGTCCGCATTGATGTTTCTTTTGCGAAGCGCTCCTTGTAGGGATTCATGCCTTCTTTGCGGCCCTTGTAGATGACACCCTTGGTGTCAACCAGCGTAATGTTCTCGCGCTTTACGCCCATGCAGACATAGTGCTCGGCGCAGGCAATGCCTGAAGCTCCAGCGCCGTTGACGACCACCTTGATCTGGTCCATGCGCTTGCCCGTCAGCTCCACCGCATTCACCAGTGCCGCGCCGGAGATGATGGCCGTGCCATGCTGATCGTCGTGGAAGACGGGAATCTTCATCGTCTTCTTCAGGGTCTCCTCGATGTAGAAGCATTCTGGCGCTTTGATGTCTTCGAGGTTGATGCCGCCGAAGGTGGGCTCCAGCAGTTGGCAGGTCTTGATGATTTCATCGGGATCGTGGGTGCCCAGTTCGATGTCGAATACGTCGATGTCAGCGAATCTCTTGAACAGGACACCTTTGCCTTCCATGACTGGCTTGCCAGCCAAGGCGCCGATATCGCCCAGCCCCAGCACGGCCGTCCCATTGGTCACCACCGCGACCAGGTTGCCCTTGGCGGTGTACTTGAATGCGTCTTGCGGGTTCTTCTCGATCTCCAGGCAGGGATCGGCGACACCCGGCGTGTAAGCGAGGCTAAGATCGCGCTGAGTGAGACAGGGCTTGGTGGAAACGACTTCTATCTTCCCCGGCCGTGACCCAAAGTGGTAGTCGAGAGCATCCTGCTTAGTGATTGCCATGACGGCCTCCGAATATGTGAACGTAAGATTGCGCAAGTGGGAACAGCAACTCCGGCGCGATTACGGCCGCAAAAGCGACCTGAGGAGTTACCGGCAACAAAATGAGATCGCTTTGAACAGGCACGCGCCTTCGACCATGGACCCACACGAATTCTTGAGAGCTGAACCAGGCCCTCTACCAGTAAAGCATGGGCTTGTTGCCGGGAGGGAACCAGTGCGAAGGTCACACCCGATTGTGAGGAAAGGCACAAAGTAGTGGATAGTGGGTAGTGGATGGTGGATAGATGGATCCCAATGCACCGCCGGAGCCTACCGCCACAAAAGCGCCTTTGCGCAGCTATCGGGAACTCGTCGCTTGGCAAAAAGCACTTGCCCTGGCAATCGAGGTGTATTCAATCACCAAGGGGCTTCCTCACGACGAAATCTACGGGTTGACAAGCCAGCTACGTAGATCAGCCGTCTCCGTTCCGAGCAATATCGCGGAGGGGCAAGGCCGGGCAACCAAGGGAGAGTTTATCCAGTTCCTGTGTCACGCGCGCGGATCGCTGTTCGAGTTGGAAACTCAAATCGTCATCGCAACAAAGCTCGGCTACATCTCTCCCGAGAGCGAAGAAGGAGTAACAGCGCAGACCACCGAAGTTGCGCGCATACTCAACGGCCTGTTGACATCGCTCGGGGTGTCAAGCCGAAAGAGATAGTGGCTCGGGGATGGTGGATAGTCCCTGTCCGAAAGATTGCCATGCCTCGGAGACCTTCACGCACGCAGCGGAAAGCAGCTCGCGTTGCGGGGAATCTTCGATCGCTATCCACTATCCACTAACCACTATCCACTGCTTAGCAGAATCCCGACAATACTAGCCGACATCAGGTTCGCCAGCGTACCCGCAATCATGGCTTTGAACCCGAGTTGTGCCAAGTCATGCCGCCGGTTCGGCGCCAGGCTGCTGAGACCGCCAATCACGATACCGATGGAGCCGAGGTTAGCGAATCCGCAGAGCGCGAAGGTTGCAATCGTAAACGACCGCGGATCGAGCGCGGCCTTTTGCGCGCTTAACATAGTGAAAGCAACCAGCTCATTCAGCACCATGCGTGTGCCCAGCAGATTTCCAATGGCCAGGCAGTCATGCCATGGCACGCCGATCAGCCAGGCCACGGGCGCGAAGATCACTCCCAAGATCGACTCCAGCTTCGACGGGAACCAAGGGAAACCATGCAGCGCGAGGAAGTTGTGAGTACCGCCGAGAACGCCGTCGAGCAGTGCAATCAGCGCCAAGAACGAAATCAGCATTGCCGCCACATTCAATGCGAGATACAGGCCATCGGTCGTACCTTTCGCGGCAGCGTCCAGAACGTTGCTCGGCCGATCCTCCTGCTCTGCCATGTCGATCTTCGCTTTACCGGCGGTCAGCGGCTTTTCGGTCTCCGGCACCAGCATCTTGGCGATCAGGATGGTGCCCGGCGCCGTCATGATCACCGCGCCCAACAGATGTCGCGCCTCGATGCCGAGCAGGATGTAGGCGCCCAGCATCGCGCCGGAGACATGCGCCATGCCGCTGGTCATGATGGTCATCAGCTCGGAGCGCGTGACCTTGGGCAGGAAAGGGCGAATCGTCAGCGGCGCTTCCGTGATTCCCATGAAGATGCTGGCCGCGACGTCCAGCGACTCGACGCCGCTTGCGCCCATGAAGCGCATCATGACTTTCGCCAGCTGCCGAATGATGAACTGCATAACGCCGTAGTAATAGAGGATGGAGAAAAATGCGGCGATGAAAATGATAATGGGCAGCACCTGGAAGGCGAAGACGACGCCGAAGCGGGAGAGCTTGGCCCCAAACTCGCCAAAGACGAATTGCGATCCGGCGAAGGAATAACTGAGAAGCCGGTTGACCGCGTCGCCGGCGATAGTCATGACGCGCACGCCGAAACTCACGCGCAGCACCAGGATGGCGAACACAAATTGCAGCGCCAGCCCGACGAAGACAGTTCGATAGCGGATGGCCTTGCGGTCAGTCGAGAAGAGGTAGGCAAAAAGCAGAATCGCGAGGATGCCCAGCACGCCGGTCAGACGCGCCATGAGGGCTCCGGTTAATGGATGCGTGTGAACTGTGCGTCCTGAAGGGATCGTGATTTTTTCGCATTACCCAGGCTTACGCCTGGGCTATATTGTCCCCTGCGGGGCGGATTTTGCGCCATTGTCCACGAGCCAACTCGAAAGTTTTAAGCACGGTAATTAAGAATGAATCCGGCGCGGCGAACGCGGCACTCTCTAACGGTCCCATTGGCTCGATCGTCCGTCGGCGCACCCAATTCCGCACGATCTCGACGCTGGCGCTCGTGCCGATGCGGTTGGCGCCGGCATCGATCATGTCCATGAACTGCGCCGCGGTGCGAATGCCGCCCGCCGCCTTCACGCCGACTTTGTGCCCAACCACGCCCCGCATTATTACGACATCAGCGGTCGTCGCGCCAGAATCGGCGAAGCCGGTGGAGGTCTTCACGAAATCCACGTCTGCTTCCAGTGCCAGCGAGCAAGCCAATATTTTCTCTACCTGGTTCAACAGGCAATTCTCAAGAATCACCTTCAGGATCGCCCCGCGACCATGCACCAGCCGGACCATACTCCGCATTTCGTGTTGCACCAACACTCGGTCGCCCGACTTCAGCGCGCCAATGTTAAGCACCATGTCCAACTCATGCGCGCCATTACGCAGAGCGGCCTCGGCTTCGGTCAGTTTGGTAAGTGTGAGGTTTGCGCCGAGGGGAAAGCCAACTACTGTGCCCACCTTCACGGACGAGCCGCGTAGTCGAGCGGCGGCCAGGGCAACGTTCGCCGGATTCACCATGACCGTGTGAAAGCCGTAATGCGCGGCCTCGTCGCACAACGCGATGACCTGGTCGCGAGTGGCGTCGGGCTTAAGCAATGTGTGATCGATGAGGTTGGCTGCGCTATGCCAATCGCTCACAAGACTGGCCGGTGCACCAAGCACGACAGAAGAGTTCACGGACATGAGCACCAGAGATTCTATCCCTATTCCGGGCCGGACTCCAGCACACAAATATCCGGCAGATTACGATAATGCTCGGCAAAGTCCAGCCCGTATCCCACCACAAATTCGTCGGGAATCTCGAAACCAACGTAGTCCCCATGGATGGGCTCGGTGCGGCGCGACTTTTTGTCCAACAGCGCGGCAATCTTCAGCGACTTTGGCTGGCGCGCGCGCAGCATATTTTGGATGTAGGTCAAGGTTACGCCGGTGTCCAGAATATCTTCTACCAGGATAATGTTGCGGCCCTCCATCGAGCGGTCAACATCTTTCACCAGCTTGACCTCGCCGCTCTGCTGCTTGGCGTTGCCATAGCTCGACACCGCGATGAAATCGAAGCTGACATCGAGCGTGATCTGCCGCGCCAGGTCGGCCAGAAAAATGGCGGCGCCCTTCAGCACGCCGATCAGCACGACCGGCTCACCGGCAAAATCCTGGCTGATGCGCCGCCCCATCTCGGCCACCTTCGCCGCAATGCGTTCGCGCGTGATCAGCACTCGCAGCTTGTCCACCGGCATTCCGCCTGAAGAGGATGGAGAACTCTGGATGGTAGAGAAAGGGCGGGGGAAACTCAACTCAGAGGTGGGACTATCTGGTTTACCACGGATTTTCACGGATCAACACGGATTCATTAGACGCGCGGGAAGTCGTAAAGACTTTGGCCGTGAAATCCGTGGTTTCGGTTCCCGCCCCCCGCGCAGCCAGCAGCGGCATGCGCCGATAACAACTGAAGGTGAGGAAGTCCAGATCGTTGGCTCGCTGGTGAAGGGGGATCGGGTTCTAAATGAAACCTTGCCCAGGGCTTACGCCCTGGGCAAGGTTTGTTTCGCTTCCCGCCCTGCTATCCCCCAAGCAGGGCCTGAAGGTATTGGGTGTAGAACAGGCCGTTTGGGTCCACGGTCTCGCGGTAGCTATTGAAGGCAGCCACCGGTGCTTGGCGCTTAATGCGTTGCTGGGTGATGAAGCTCAGGAAATTCGGGTTGAACGGGGGCGTATAGGAATCTTGGTTCTGGTCGGTCGGATCGTAGAAACCGTACATCTTGCCATTGTGCGGCAGGCCGCCCATTGCGACCCACTGCCGCTCGACATGGGCGAAGAATTCCAATAGCTCGGCGGGGTATTGGGAGCTAGTCCCTACGTCGACCCAAGCGATAATATCCAGGTTTACGAAAACGGCATTGGGTGTTGTCGAAAACGTCCCCGCCATCGCGGTGCTGCCACCCTGAACAAAACGGAATTCCACCGGAGCGCAGATGTGGAAGTTACCGTCTGGCGTGACGTAGGTGTTAACGACGTTCAAGCCATCCCACACTATCCCAAGACCCGCGTCCTGCAGGTCAGGAATTGGGATGAAATACGACATGAAGATGACGCTCGACGACTTCATCAGCCAAAGATCGGAATAGATTTGATTCGCAGCGTCAGCCTGACTCTGGATTTCATCGAGCGCAATTTTAGTAATCACAGAAGCGCCGCCCAATAAGGAGGAATTGGCCGCCTGCGCCGCCCGTATCGCAATTGGAGCGTACTTTCCGAGACCACCGAGCAGGGGTGCGCCAAACTGGTTTTCCTGAGAGAGCTCGCAGGCGGTTTGCGGTGCCGTAGCCGAATTCGGAATCTGGGGACTTGGATTACTCACCTGATCCCACCACAGCACAAGAGCGCTGGACGTGCCCGGCCATGCGGCGGCGTAGGGTGTAAAGAAACATTCCATCCGGGTATGGCTCGCCAGCAGGCCTTTGAACGCCGTAATGAAATTCGCCTTCTGCTGCTGTTGGCTGGCCGGGGGAAACGGTGTTGTCAGGTACCAATCGCTTCCTCCCTGGAGGGTGTTCGCATAGGGTCGGGGCAGGACGTTGAGGGTCACCCTGGTTACGACGCCGAGTGCGCCCAGCGACACGCGGGCAAATGCCAGCAGCGAATTGCCATTCCCATCCTGCGATTGTGCGTCGATAGTAGTTTGCGTACCGTCGGGACCCATGATGGTGAATGCGGCCGCGGTCTCGGCGAAGATCGGCGCGTTCACTGTGCCGCCGTGAACATCAACCGCCGTCATGCCGCCGAGGCTAAAGAAACCGCCCGCCGTTACCGTCTGCAGCATCAGGTTGTTCTGGGTAAGAAAGGCGTCGAGGGCGTCCTCTTTCACGCCCGGATTGACCGTGACCTGGTTTGGTCCGGGTCCCAGAATCATGGAGTCCGTGCCGCCCGGTCCCAGGTCCGCATAGCACGACATGTCCACCAGGTAGGTCGTAGGCTGCGCCGGCACTGCCCCACGATCGTCGTTGATAACCAGCGGCGGCTGCGAGTGCCGCTGTCCAGAAACGCGGACGGTCACTTTATTGGCTACGGCGGCAGCTACCACCCACTGCAATTCGGCCAGATTGGTCGGCCTGAAGTAGTAGTCTGCGCCATCGGTCGGGGGTTCATAGACGATGTTCCCGCTCCAATTGCTCCACGTCGGCGCCGATCCGGATGTACTACCCATCTGTCCAGGGGTTGCCATTTTGAAGTTCCTTAGCCAGAATTTCCGTTTTGGCTCTAAATGGCCGGATACTAAACATACACCTTATAGGAGATGCAGCGCCCAAATATCTTCCCTGCCGGCCCCAGGGAGGGCACCGGGGCCTCCTTCGCGGGGTGAGCGCATCAGCCGAGTATGCGCTTTCGAAAGCCAGAGAGCTACTAATGGCCACCGATGCCAATGCTGTGCAAGACGAGCTTGAGCGCTTAGGCAGGTGACACGAAGAACTCGACACCCTTGCGGCCCTGCGATAGGCGCGTGCGGCCTGGGCATCTCGCAATCGTAGCCTGGGTTTACCCATCTATCCAGTTCCCTTTCCCTACCCTTTCGCAAAGAAGCGAAAGGACGGGGCACCGCAGTTCGATACTTCGGACCAAGCGACGCGGCCTTCGATTTGAACTCTGCTTGGCTGCGTCATCAAGCTTGGGTGGGAGACAACCGCAGCACTTACCACCTGATCTCGACGGAGCCCGCTGTTAGTCTTTGGCTTTGCCCTTCCAATCGATGATGTTTGTCAGTTGCCAGGGATTCTTGCGCAGGTTGATTGATACCTGCCCTTCGGAATCAATGCCCAACTGAGCTGCCGGGTACAACACTCCCGCACTCTTGCCCTTGTCCTGATCGTTGATCTCAATCTCGCCCGCGGTCAGGTCGTACGCCTGCGACTGGGTGTCGTGATAGGCTTCGCGAAAAGCAATGCGGCGATTGGTGACGAAACGGATTTTGCGACCGGTGGGCGTGGGAATTGCTACTGCGTACGCGAGGTCGTAGCCCACGGTACCCGGTATCTGGATGCGGCCGGCAGGCTTCATTTTCGACAGCGCCTTCACCAACGCTTCGTTGCCGCCCTTTTGGAAGGCCTCCTTCAAGGCGGTTCGGTCTTCCGGCGTTGAGAACTGGTTAATGATCACTTTAATGCTGCCAATACGTCCCATCTGGGTGCTGGTTCCGCGGGCAGTTGCATCGATGGTTTCGACCTGGGCGGCCGCAAAGCCAGCAAGCATCATGGCAACCGCCGCACAGCACAAGGCGCTTCTGAGGACCTTCCAATTCGTGTTCATGTTTGCCTCCTTATTTATCCCGCAGGCGTTCATTTGCCGGGGCGTCTCGCGTGGAAAATAAATTCCGCCAATACGTCCCCCCGATCCATTCATTCTCGCATCGCACACCCTAGCATAAAACCAAGCTCCCCATCCAAGCGAAAGCGTATGCCCGATTTGCACGGGTAGTGCTACCACGCGCGGTCCGGGCACAGCAAACCTCTCCTGCGATATTGCCGTCACATAATCAGCCACGCGTGAGCAGGACAATCTGGCGTATGACAAGGAGTGAGATATGACGAAAGTGATGACAGCTTTGCTTGCAGTCTCTTTGTCCTTTCCAGCGATAGCACTCGCCCAGAATAATAGTGGACAACAGGACGACAAAACCACGCAGGCCGAACAGAATCAGGCAGCGGCGGCCAATGTGATGGGCACCGACGCTCAACCCAGACAACACATGGCGGGCACGGTCAGCAATAACGGAAAGAACTTGACCAGCAACAATAAGGTTTATACGGTGAACAACCCGAAGGCGCTGAAGAACTATGACAACAAGTCCGTAGCGGTCGAGTTCCTGTTCAATACTGACAACAACACCATTCACATCATTTCGGTCTCTCCAACATCGTGACCGTACAAGCAGTTCGGGAAGCGCCAACTGCTACTACCCCTCCTGCCGTCGCCAGCCGGCGGCGGGAGTTCTTGTTGCATGTGGATCGAGTATTTGATATGCATCTAGAGCGGCTCCTCAGTGGTTGTGTCCAGGTAGAGCGGACCTTCGGGTCCGCGTCCAGGCTGACCTACAAGGAGTAGGCTTTCAGTCCGCGCACCGCAGCCAAGCCTCATCAAGAGAGCAGCCTTGACGCGGCGCGGAATTCTATCCGAACTTCGCGGATACACCGACTGGGAATCTGCTTTCAACGACGCGAATTGATCACCGAATGAGGTTCGCTTTGAAAATACTCCGCCTCATCGCCGCTGGTTTCTTGTTTTTTGCACTCACCCTGGTTGCTGCCCAGACTCCGGCGCCTGACGCGAGTCTGACCGCGAATCCTGTTTTCCAGCAAACCTGCGCGAAGTGCCACGGTAAAACCGCCGAGGGCCACTTCTACGGCGGACCGTCGCTCATCACCGAAAAGACGACCTCGACCTCTGCTGATGATCTGCGCAAAATCATTACCGATGGCAAGGGACGCATGCCCAAGTACGGCGGTAAGCTGACGCCGGAAGAAATTGATACGTTGGTCCAGCAGATCAAAGCTCTTGGCAAGAAATGAATAGGCGATAGTGCCCGTTGTTTATGCTAGCCCGAAGAAGGCAGTCGGGCGGCCCGGCTTAGGAGTCCGAGGCGCCATTCCAGTATCTGAGGACGCAGCGCGACCGGACGGTCTTCCCTTTTTCTTTGTGTGCGCGGGCGTGACCCACTACACTTGAACCGAGAGAGCCGTGAGCAAGAGCCTGCCCTTGTTGCTTCGCCACGCAATGTACAACCTGCGTGGCGGCTTTTTGATTCGCCCGCTCATAATCGCGCTGTCGCTGGGTTGCGCAGGCGCATTCCTGTCGTGGTTGGAAGAGGAATTTCCACTCGTCAGCGCCTGGGTGCCCACCACCCTGTTCCCTTCGCACGCCGACCCGCAAGTGGCCCAGGTCATTCTAGGGGGAATCGCCGCCTCCATCATGACGGTGGTGTCCATCGTGTTCGCCATCCTGCTGATGACGCTCACTCTGGCGTCGATGCAGTTCTCACCGCGCATTATCGTCAGTTTTTCCAGGGACCGCGTCACGCAATGGACGCTGGGTATCTTCCTCGGCACTTTCTCGTACTGCATGGCGGCGCTTCCGGCGGCACGCTCGCGCCCTTACCCCTTCGCGCCCGTAGCCACCGTCCTGGGCGCGATGGTGCTGGCGCTGGTCTGCGTCGGCCTGCTGCTGTTTTTCATTCACCACATCTCGCAGGCCATCAGTGTGAATCACATCGTCGACCGAATCGCAGCAGAAACCGAAGCCATGATCGATGAGATCATGCCCAGGCCGCGACATCCGGACCACTCCCACCATCTGGAGGACGCCGCACCGCTCCGACCTAACCCGAGCGAAGTGGCCGTCTTGAGCAATGTCTCCGGCTACATCCGCTTCATCGATAAGCAACGCCTCGTCGCTGTTGCGAAACACTATCACGTCACTATCCGCGTTTTGCGGCGGGTCGGCCACTTCGTTCCCGCGGGAATCCCGCTGATGATGGTCTCCAAAGGGAATCGCCTGCCCACGGAAGGAACGGCCGAACTACTGGCCGCTTTCGATTGCGGACCGACGAGAACGTTGCAGCAGGATGTGGAATTCGGCGTCCTGCAGATTGTCGATGTTGCGTTGAAGGCAATCTCGCCCGCCGTCAACGATCCCACCACCGCCATTAGCTGCGTCGATCAGTTGAGCCGCATTCTGATCCGCTTCGCCTCCCGAGAGCCACCCGAGGACCTGCTCTACGATCCGCCGGGCATCGTTCGCGCCAGCATTGAATGGATCCATTTCGAACGCTTGCTGGAAGCGGCCTTTGAGCAGATCCGCATGTATTCGAAGACGGACGTGGCCGTTAGCCTACGGTTGCTGCGAGCCTTCGGCGACATCGCTGCGTCGACGCCCGACCCGGAGTTCCGCCGAATACTCGTCGAGCAGGGAATGCGGACCATAGCAGGCTGCGCCGAAAGGCTCGGCGAAGAGGAACTGCGAGAGTTGCGCGTCCGCCAGGCTGCGCTGGAGAGCTTCACCGCAATCCCGCAGCTTTAGATCAAGACATGGGTGGCGGGCTCATTGATATGATGCCGCCAGTTCCGATTTTCAAAGTTTCCATTTTGCGGGCGAGAGTCCTTGCGAGCGTCACCGCTCCAAGCCTTCGTGAAATACTGCGACCGTAAACCCGAGACTTGAAACCGGAAACCACTCTCTGGAGGCTTGCGTATGCGGCACAGTTCGCGATCTCTCGTCACAGTTGTTGCCAGCTTGTCTGTTGTCGCAGCGCTAATTGCGCCGACCGCGGCCATCGGAGCCTCCCGTCCTGCGGTTTCCAACTCCGATCAGGCCCGCACCGAGCGCTATTTCCAAAGCATTCGCAACAACCCCAACCTGCTGCTGGCCTTTTTGCAGGAGATGCCCAAGGGAGGCGATCTGCACAATCATCTTGTCGGGCGCGATTTACGCGGAGTCGCTCATCCAGTGGGGTGCGGACAGCCAGGACTGCGTAGATCCAAAGACCTTCACGATCAGCGCCGGTCCCGTGCGGTTCCACCCTCCCGGTCAGCAATGCCTTCGGTGATCCCAGCCTGTATGCTGCGATGATCGATGCGTTTTCCATGCGCAACTGGCAACTGTCGGGCCAATCCGGACACGACCACTTCTTCGACACCTTTGGAAAGTTTGGGCAGGCCACCGACGGCGCAGAGGACAAAATGCTGGCCGAGACCGCCGCTCGGGCGGCGTCGCAACACGAGGTGTACCAGGAGCTGATGATTACGCCGACCGGCAAAGACCTGGACAAGCTTGCCGAATCAGTTGGCTGGGATGATGACTTCGCCCGGCTGCAGCAAAAGCTGCTCGACGGCGGGTTAGCTCAGATTTTGGCGACCGCAAGCCAGCAGGTACGAGCGGCTGAGATGGCTCGCGACAAGCTCCTTAACTGTGGCGTACCTAAAGCCGATCCAGGATGCCAGATCACGCAGCGTTTCCTGTTCCAGGTGGCGCGAGGCAAGCCTAAAGAGATTGTCTTCGCAGAGATTCTTTCGGGATTCCTGATGGCGGGCGCCGACCCAAAGCTGGTTACCCCTAGTCCTCACTTCGTAAGCCTGAACCTGGTAATGCCGGAAGACTGGTACGTTCCCATGCACGATTTCCCCCTGCATATGCGTATGCTCAATTACCTTCACGAACGCTATCCGCATGTGCATATCACTTTGCACGCGGGGGAACTGGTCGCGGGGCTGGTCCCTCCTGAAGGTCTGCAGTTCCACATTCGCGATTCGATCGAGACCGGACACGCCGAACGCATTGGACACGGCGTTGACGTAATGAACGAAAGCCGCCCCTTCGAACTTCTACAGGAGATGGCCGACCGCAACGTCATGGTGGAGATTTGCCTGACCAGCAACGATGTCATCCTCGGAGTGCGCGGGCCGCAGCACCCTCTAAGCGAATACATGCGCGCTGGCGTGCCGGTGGCGCTCGCAACCGATGACGAGGGCGTCGCCCGTTCCGACATGACCCACGAATACTTGCGGGGCGCTGAAGACCAGAACCTCAGCTACCTCCAGTTGAAGAAGATGGCGCGTACCAGCTTGGAACACGCGTTTATCGACGGCGCCAGCCTGTGGCGGGACGGTAAAGCGTTCATCGTGGTTAAGGAATGCGCCAGCGAGAAGGCATTTCCCGCCCAACCGTCAGCAGCATGCCAGAAGTTTCTCGATGGCAGCGAGAAGGCGCGGTTGCAATGGAAGCTGGAAGCCGAGTTTCGGCAGTTTGAGGCGAACGCATGGACGGTGTCCGGTGATCGCAATCCCGCGGCAGCCGGGTTAAGGTCGCAGAGCCGCGAGGACGCCCCAAGATAGCAGACTTAGGTGCTATATAATCTAGCCAAATTTCCAAAACTTAGGTGACCTGCACAAACCACCATCAGGCTATGTCGTCAGATGGCCTTTAAGAGCCTTTTGCAGGCCCTAGGTGAGGCGTTCGGGTGGCCGACAGGGTAAAAAGTACCTCCGAACCGACACACAACGGTGTAGCGCCCTCCAGACGCAAAAATTCGAAAGGTATCGCAATTCGATGGTTTTCCCGATTCGGGACGAATTGCTAAGGCTAAAGCTGGTCGGACTGGGGAATTGGCGCTTGCCTTTAGCGAAAATCTTGGTCATCGTCTCCGCCTGTGTCAGAGTTCACGAACAGCAGCCGATAGCAAATGTCAGATTCTGCTGGTGGCCCGTCAGATGACCTCTGGCAAATTTCGAAACCACTTCTATCGCTCCCCATACAACAAGCAGGGACAAAAGATCTAATTCCAGAAATTGCCGTTGGAACGCTGCGGTGCAGCACCGTGTGTCAGGTTCTACCCTTTGAGAGACGGGTTGCGGAAGGCGATTACTTGTGAAATGGGGATTTAACGCCAATCTGCCCCAGAGCCGCTGCGCTACACTGTCATCCCCTCGGGAAAAAACCGTGAAAGGAAGACGAGAAGAAACTTTATCCGCGTAGAGTGTGGGGTTTCTGCGCGCGTTCACGCAACTCCCGGCGCGACTGCGTCTCGTTTTGCTGGCAGAAGCGCTAACAGAACAACTCCGATCACAAGGACCACGATCACATCAGCAAAGTTCCGGTGGACGCCGTGAATCCACGCTTCCACGGTTTGAATAGCCATCACAGCGCCATGGGAGATGTTCCACCAAGCTGCTAGAGCAATCATCGAGCGATGCTCAGAGGGTCTCCTTGCGGCTATGAGTAGAAAGACCCCGACCGGAATAAAGAAGCTCAGAAACATCGGTCCGCACTCGTTCTTCCGCTCCAAAAGCCAGCTGGAATGCCGCAGATCCATATATAGAAAATAAATTTGGGCCAGATTCAACAGCCCTACGATCACCAGGACGATCTGTGTTAGGCGTTCTCTTTTCACATTGACCTCATTATTTGAGCGACCAGTTACGACATGCGGACAGTCTCAACCCCTGACCAAGTCCACGCCTGCCAGATGATGACCGAGGTGCACACAGTCTCGATCGTCGCGAAGAACACGTACGCTGGAAAAACGGGGTCCCGAAAGTCACCGTTAGTCAGAGGTAGAACGAAGGTCAGGAAACCGTTTACAAGGGTCATAATGCCACCCGCGATGATATTCGCCAGCCGGTTCGCTCTAAACGGAAGCAGTCGACACGCCGGAATCATGGCGATGGGTATTTCCATCAAGACCGCTGAACCCAGCAGAGCCCATTGTGGAAGGTGTGGGGCTGAATTCGGCGAGCCAACGAAAGCGAACAGGGCAAGCACGTCCGCATACAGGTAGTTTAATAACGCGAAGATCCAGAATAGAGACAACCGCTCCTTTGTGTCATGCATGTCAACCTCCCGCGGAATGGTTACGGTCCCGCGGCGGAATAAGTTTCAGATGCAGCAAAGAGATTGTGGCGTCAGTTGGCGCTATCAGGCCATTGCGTAAGTAATCCTCGCTTTGGGCCTGCAAGAGGGACTGGAGCTGTTTGGCTGGCACTCGTTGCACAAAGGACCCTTTATGAAAGGAGCGTGAATTCAGCGCCTGAATTGAAACTTAGCCGTTTTGCTGGGCGGCGAAACGGTGTATACTTAGCGGCCTCCGGAGTCGAAATCAAAGCCCTAGTCAGGGCAAGGAGAGGAGATCCAAATGAATCGGATTCTGGGCGCGCAAACCATGAAGCGTTCGTTTCAGCTAATGGGTCTGCTGATAGCTTTTACGTGTAGTTCGTTCGCTGGCCCAATTACCTTTACCGACCTCACCACGGCGAGCGGCACGATTGGCTCAACACCTTTTACAGATGCCGCTATCACCATCACGGGTATTGGCGACACATCCAACCTTCAGTCGTTTTCGGGTGGATTTTTCATCAACGACAATTCAGCTTCAATCATGATTACCGGGGTCGGGACTTTCGACTTCATTACAGCGACCCGGTTCTTCGTCAACAACACCGGTGAAATAGTTGGGTTTTCCCGCGCTGGTTCTACCGGCCTTGACCTAATCGACGGTCCATCAAATTCAGCGTTTTCCTCTTGGGGCATGCTGACTTCTATCGGGCCATTTACGGGCCCAGGGACTATTCTCCAGTGGCAGGCCAGCCCTGTTATTACAAGTGGCGGCACTTTGGTATTGGACAATGCGACGCCGAATGTTACCTTCTCGGCCCAAGTAGGTGCAACGACTCCCGAACCGGGCACCTTCCTGTTGCTTGCAACCGCCGTTCTTGGTGCAGGCCGTTTCGTGAAGCAGAAGATTGCCTCGTAGCTGACGCCTGATCAAGGCGGGCGGCTTGGTGCTTCGATAAGCACGAGGGCCTGCGTGCGCCGCGTGTGCCCGAGGTCATGTCAGCCAAAACCGCATTCGGTACTCACGTCATGTGACGTCCCGGACGAGCAACAAGTTAGCGCGGATGAAGACTGTTTTCAGATCAAAGCGTTCGGCCAGAACGCAGGCAGAAAACTGCCCCACCCGAGCAGGACTTGCCCCGGCGGGGCACTCTCAAGATATTTTTTTTTGGCCACCTAACCTGCGTCCTACAAGGTCACCTCAACAAAGATATCGGTCGCGTGCCCGGTTGCCGGAACAGGTATCATCCCGCTCTGCGAGTTCTGCCGAAGCGGGAGGC
The DNA here is from genome assembly GCA_963772895.1 of uncultured Acidobacteriaceae bacterium. GTDB lineage: Bacteria > Acidobacteriota > Terriglobia > Terriglobales > Acidobacteriaceae > Bog-257. The sequence goes on along the minus strand of CAVYZB010000007.1, from coordinate 583,162 downwards.
CACCTGAGGCTGAGTCGGTGACATCGTATGACAGGGCAACGGTGTCACTGCCCATGTTCATCAGCATCCACGAGTAGTACATTCCCACTGAGCAAACTGCGTGGTTACCGGTTTGGGTGCCGGCCACGGTCATTGAGTCACTTATGAAGGTGGGCTCACCCTCCACCGTCGCCGAAAAGGTGCAACTGATCTGTCCACCGGAGGGAATGTTTGAATCAATGGAAATTTCGAAGGTGATGTCGAACTTTCCTGTAGTTGGGCCTGCAGCGTTGGCGGCGAGGCAAAATGTCATCACGCAAATACAGACGAAGAGAATTCTCACAGAAGCACGATGCATTGGCTGATCCTTTCAAAATTGGAGTGGAAACTACCCTGGGCTTGTGGCGAAGTGGGGCAAGAGTGCCGCGAAGTGTAGCAAACTTTCTGCGACGGTGCAGCAGAAATCAGCAGTAAAAATCAATGTTTGATAGCCGGTGGTGCGCGGCCGAAGGCTGACCCATTCAGTAACCATCACGAGAGTGCCGGGTTCACGCCCACCTATTGGGTTAGATCGGTTTCGATGCGCGGAATCGTTCGGGTTTTTCAGCTGCAAATGTAGCTTTGGCCTTGCACAACCTATCAGGTGCGGTACAATTCGCAGCAAATCGGATCCGAAAAAAGATATTCAGGAGTAGACATATGCCACCACCAGACATTGGAGGAATGACGTTTAAGATAACCGGGTATAAGCACACAAGGAAATGCCCCGGCGACCCAGTGGTGACGTACACCGACCCCTACAACGGCTGGATCATCTCGTTTGGCGATCTACCCTTAAACCATGCAGACGCAGGCTATCAGGCCGGGGAGCTTAAGAAGACTGCGGCTACAGAAACAGGAGCCAAGTTTACCTGGAAGTTTTTGGAAAAGAATGATGATGGGAAACGTCGGATAAGAATCAAAGGCCTTCCTTTCGGCGGCGAGAAGGCCAGTTGGTACATAGACAGTTATCGCCAGTGGAGCCCAACCGGCCCGTGGGTACTGGAGATCGTCTGGGAATATACAGACCCCCAGGATAACTGTGAGGAGACCGTGACGGTCAAGATGGAGCCAGTCTAGCCTGTTGCCGCCCCGGTTCGCCTTTCTGTTGAGTTAACGTGGAGCACCAGGCTTGGTTCTAACCCTTTGCGCGGCAAGGTGCTCCGACGCTTCGGAATCGCCTGTTTTTTCTTTGAAGCTCTCTTGCGCATAAGAGATGACCTTAGCAAAATAGCCCTAATCGGCTAACATCATGTCCATGAGCGACGACTGCCTTTTCTGCAAAATCATTGCCGGGAAAATTCCCTCGAAGAAAGTGTACGAGGACGACAAGGTGTACGTCTTCGAAGACATCAACCCGCAAGCGCCGACACATGTGCTGATCATTCCCAAGCGGCACATTGTCAGCTTGAAGGAGGCCAAGCCGGAGGATGCCGAGATCATCGGCTACTGCAATCTGATAGCGGCGAAGATCGGACGCGAGCGCGGCATCGAGGACGGCTACCGCACGGTGTTCAACGTCGGTCCGCGCGCAGGACATTCAGTATTTCACCTGCACCTGCACTTGCTCGGCGGACGAGACCTGACCTGGCCACCGGGGTAGAAGAGCAGTGGATAGTGGTTAGGGGATAGTGGCTAGAGCGTGTTTCAAAAACCGGTTTGTAACAGGGCATGGCTTCAGCCGTGCCGTTAGGGGTCTTCATAACTACATGGGCTTTAGCCCCTGCCCTCCGCGGCTAAAGCCGCTCTCTTGGACCGCCGCGGCGGCGGCACGACTAGAAGTCGTGCCCTGACACAAATCTCTGACCTGAGACCATTTTGAAACACGTTCTAGTGAAATATGGCACAGCCGAGGTCGCGGACCGTTGCGGGATTCGGCAAGTGCAAATTGGGTAGCAGCTTTTCCATCCACCACCCACTATTCACTAACCACTATTCACTAACCACTGCCCTGCCGTCCCATGGCACAGAGAACTGGCGCTCGATTTTCTCGCGATAGCACGGGCCTGAGTTGTAGGTGCAGAACGGGTACAGCTTGCCATCGGGCGTGGCGTAGTGAATGACGCAGCGCTTCACGCGCTCGATGTCGTAGTTGTAGGCGTCCTGGAAGTGCATGCCGGCCACCAGCAGCGTGCGATAGGTAAACGTTCCATCTTTTCCGTCGCGACCGAGCTTCTTGTTCGTCATCCCTTGCAAGGTCTGCAGGAATTTCGTGAACGTCAATCCCGGCGGCGCAAGCTGCGCTTTGAAGTGCTTCTGCAGCGAATTCCACGCCTTGACCTTGCTGTAGAGCTTGAAGCGCGCCTTGCCGGCTGAGCGCGACAGCTCTTCCATGTCCTGCAGCATGTTCGGTACGTCAACAAATTGGGTGATCGGCACGGCCTTCTTCGACTTTTCGTCCACAAAAAAATAAGTTCCGAGCGAGCAATGAGGGTGCGACGAGATGGTAGGCACGCCGGTGCCACGCAGTGCGGCGGTCAGTTTGGAGAACGGCGTGACGCAGGCGAGCGGAAACCAGTCGGCACGCGCGTCGGTAATGCCGGTCTGCTCGCTGACGCAGCGCGCCAGATCGGCGAGCGTAAAGCGCTTGGCCAACAGTTCATGTTTCGCGATGCGGCCAGTGAAGGCGACGGGTTGGAAGCTGATGCCGGAGACGGTGTCAACGTTCTCGATGGCGCAGCGCACAATGTCGCCGATCTGGTGGTCGTTGATGCCTTTCACGATGGTAGGCACGAAAACGATCTTCATGCCAGTAACGCGGCAATTCTCGATGACCTTCATTTTGGTATCGAGCAGCGCGCGCCCACGGGTGCGAAGGTAAACGTCATCGGTGACCCCGTCGAATTGCAGGTATAGCGTGGCCAGCCCGGCAGCCTTGGCTTTCTTCGCGAAATCAAGATTGGCCAGTTCGATGCCGTTGGTCGCTGCTTGGATGTGAGTGAAGCCCATCTCGCGCGCCATGCCCAGGATCTCGAAGAATTGGGGATGGATGGTGGGCTCGCCGCCGGAGAATTGCACTACACGGCCGTCCACGGGGCGCTCACCGCGAAGCGTCTGCAACATCCCGCGGACCTGCTCGACGCTGGGCTCGTAGAGATAGCCTGCGACGTTGGCGTTGGCGAAGCAGACCGGGCACGTCAGGTTGCAGCGGTTGGTGAGATCGACGTTGGCGAGTGCGGTATGCGAAGTGTGCATGCCGCAGAGACCGCAATCGTCAGGGCACGACTTTCCCCCTTCGATCTGCGGATTGCTCAGGCCCAAATTGTCGCCGAAGTTCCACTCCTCCATCTTGAGGTACAACGCCACGTCGCTAAAAATGATGTCGCGAAAGGCGCCATGCTCCGCGCACGACTTCTCCATCACAACCTTGCCGTCCTTCGGCGAAGATGTCGCCACAGATGACCTTGTTGCATTCCGGACACAGTGATTCGGTCTGCTTGGGCAGGCCTTTCTGCAGCGGCTTGATAGGCGATCCGGTGTAGGTCACGTCGGGTTGCAAGATGCGCAGGCCTGGCCGCTTGGTCGGTGAAGGTATTTGTGTTGTCGGACAACTCAGCAAGGGTGGAATGCTTGTTTCCGGCGAGAACGTCTGGGTGCTCACGAGCTATTCACCTCGGAATCTTGGCGACAGCGCGACGGCGAAAGGAGAATGAGGAAGATGACCACACACCGCCGCGCCGCCTCATGCTTAAATTCTCGCGCCGGAGGCCATTGCCACGCAGTGTCGTATCTCACGCAGTGAAGTGAAGGAGGTGCGCAGCGAGCAGGAAGAAGGTGCAGTCAACGGGCCCTTTTTGATGGTGAACGGAAGTCGAATTTCGACCGCGACAGCGTCGGTATAGCTGCCAGTCACAGCCTTAGCTTGCGCTAGGAGCGTAGAATCTTGTCTTTCACAGTACGTCCTGACATTGGAAAGAGAGGTCTCATGGGAAAGCGCTCCAAGAAAGACCATGCTGTAAAGTCTGAAGGCGCGGAGAAAGACAGTCCTGCAACACAGAATGAACCTTCCGCCAGCCTGAGCAAGAAAGACTATGAGCGCGAACTCTACAAGCTGCAGGTTGAGCTGGTGAAGCTGCAGGAGTGGGTTAAGAAAACCGACGCGAAGATCGTCGTTATCTTCGAGGGTCGCGATGCGGCCGGGAAGGGTGGCGTCATCAAGCGCATCACCGAACGGGTAAGCCCGCGAGTGTTCCGCCTGGTTGCGCTGCCGGCCCCAACCGAAAGGCAGAAGACGCAAATGTACATGCAACGCTACGTTGCGGAGCTGCCGGCGGGCGGAGAGGTCGTGATCTTCGATCGTAGCTGGTACAACCGGGCCGGTGTGGAGTACGTGATGGGCTTCTGCAACAAGGAACAGCACCGCAAATTTTTGCAGAGCTGCCCCAGCTTCGAGATGGCGCTGGTGGAGAGTGGCATCATTCTGTTGAAGTATTGGCTCGATGTCAGCGAGAAAGAGCAACACCGCCGATTCCAGGACCGCATCAAAGACCCAACGAAGCGTTGGAAGCTGAGCCCAATGGACCTGGAATCGCACCACCGCTTCTACGACTACTCGCGGGCGCGCGATGCCATGCTGGCGGCCACCGATATTCCGCAGGCGCCGTGGGTCGTGGTGCCTTCGGACGACAAGAAGCGGGCGCGGCTCAATTGCATCGCCGACCTCCTGAGCCGGATTCCATACGAGGAGACTCCCTACCATGCTCCGAAGCTGCCGCCTCGGCAGAAACCGCACGGGTACCAGGAACCCAGGCTAAAGCATCAGGTGGTGGCGCCGCGATACTGAGGCAATGGACAGCGCCTAAGCCTGCAGACCAGATCTTGTGTCGGCTACAATCGCCCGATGACCTCCTCCCGCCTGGAACGCGTGCAACAGCAGTTGCGGTTGTACGAGCATCCGCTAGTGGAGTTCGACGCGCGTGCCAAGGGCGAAGCGGTGGAGGTGATCATCCGGCCACGTTTCAGCGATCCTCCGGTCCACACCTATTACTTCGATTTGCATCCCCGCGACCTCGACGATTCGCAATTCGAGTGGGCTTTTCAGCGCCAGCTCTTCGACTGTCTGCACGATTACCTGGTGGAGATGTTCGTGCGCACGCCACAGCACCGCAAAGAGAATCAGCAGATGGAGCGGGAAGGTAAACGGTGACGATCAGGCCCAACGCAGCCTGGAGCGACACTCGCGGCGAATCGCGCCTGCGCAAGCTGATTGAGGACGAGATTCGTCGCTATGGCCCAATTCCGTTCTCTCGTTACATGGAGATGTGTCTCTACGAACCCGAACTCGGATACTATTCGCGCCCGCGGGAGCAGTTTGGCAAGGCTGGAGACTTTTACACCTCAAGCGACGTTCATGCCGTGTTTGGGCGTCTGCTGGCGCGACAGTTCGAGGAGATGTGGCGCGTGCTGGATTCTCCGGCGCGCCTCGACGTCATCGAGTTGGGACCTGGACGGGGTCTATTCGCGCGTGATGTGCTGGATTGGTCGGCAAAGCAGTTCCCGGAGTTCTCTCGCGCTTTGCATTACGCGCTGGTGGAGCAGTCGGCGCACTTGTGTGATCGATTGCAGGAACGGCTAGCCGAGCACATCGCCGTAGAAAAAGCGCGCGTCTTCGACTCACTCGAAGCGGCCGCTTCGAAAGCAGGGGAGAACATCATCGTCTTCGGCAACGAATTCTTCGATGCCCTTCCCGTCGAGGTGGTGGACTATCGTGGCGCGTTGCGGATTGACTTAGAGAACGGGAAATTCGTGGAGACATTCGATCTGCCAACCGCAGCAGAAGCCGAATTCCTCGATCGCTACAGTATTCATCCGGAAGAAGGCGAGCGGGTAGAAGTGTCGCTGGAGTCGTTGGAGTGGATGGAGCGCATCGCGGAAGTGTTTCGCCCGTCTGGAACAGCAGCTCCCTCCGCTCGGACTAAAGTCCTCGGTCGGGATGACAGCGAGAGACAGGCGAGGGAGGAAAAGCGCACACGCGGGTTTGTGGTACTGATCGACTATGGCTACACGCGTGAGGAGCAACTGGCGGGGCGCCATCGCGACACCCTCATGTGTTACCGGCAGCACAGGGCCAGCACGTCGCCTTATGAAGCACCTGGCGAGCAGGACATCACCGCCCACGTAAACTTCACAGCCATACGCGAAAGAGGCTTTCAGCGCGGACTCGAGCCGGTGGCCCTGCTTACCCAATCGCAGTTTCTCCTCGGCATCGGAGAAGAGACGCAATTCGCGGACGCATTTCAGGATTGCAAACTTCCCCAGGAGCACGCCAAGGTGGCCTTGCAACTGAAACACTTGATCTCACCCACCGGCATGGGTGAAACGTTTCAGGTATTGCTGATGTCAGCAGGAGTAGCAAAAGAAAAGGCCGCGGCTTTGAGCGGCCTTAAGCTAGGGCGATTCTGAGGTTAGTCTCGCCCAGGTAGAGCCGGACTACTGCAGGCCCGGCTTATCGGGGCTCGGAGGCTGGAATGGCGATTGCAAATACTTGCGCGCCTCATCGAGCGCGTTCTGCGTATTATCGTTGGTCTGCAGAGCCTGGCGGTATTCGTTGGTTGCGCGCTCGCGCTGTCCGGTCAGGTCGAAGATCTTGCCCAGCTGGATATGGCTCCAAACCTCGGTCCAGCGCGGCTCGCCATCGCCGTTGAGCGATTCGCGATAGGCGTTCGCCGCCGACTGGTAGTTGTGCTGCAGGAAGAACACCTCGGCGATGCGATAGTGCGCCAGCGAGCTGTTCTTGTTGATGTCGAGCGCCTTCTGGAATTCCTTCAGCGCTTCCGTCAAGTCACCCTGTTCGACGTCCTGCTGACCACGCATGATCGAGGTGCGTACTTGCAACTCCTGTGAATTTTGCAACACATCATTGTTGGGATCGATGCTGATACGCCGCGGTTTGCCGAAAGTCTCCACCGCATAGGCTGAGTTCGTGCCCGAAACCTCTATGCGCTTGGTCTCGGTTTTGCCATCGGTATCGATCTTTAATTCCACTGGCATGCGGAAAAGATCCATGTCCTGCTGAATCTCGCCGACCACGCGGAAGCCCTTCTGAGTGCGGTACACCGTATATTTGTTCTTGAACTCAGGCGCGCCCGTGGAGTCCAGCCACTGGGTGAAGAACCAGGTAAGCTGTTGTCCCGAACTCTGCTCGGCAACCTTCCGGAAGTCGTCAACTGAGGCCGACTTGCCCGCATACTGAGTGACGAAGGTGCGCATAGTCTTGTCAAAGGGGTTATCGCCTATCACCCAGCGCAACATTTGCAGGATCATCCCGCCCTTGTCGGCCACCAGCGATTGGAACTCGGGCGAAAACGTATCCAGTTTGCCGACATCTGCCAGTGGTACGGATACATAAGCCAGCGCGCCGACCGACATGTCCTTGGTGACTTCCTGGAAACCCGCCGGGCCTGCAACGTGCTCCACGTAGAGCGCCTCGGAATAGCGCGCGGATCCGTCGTTCAGCCACCAATCATTCTTGGTTGCCGGGCTGACCATGGTACCGAACCACTGGTGCGCAACGGTATTCGCCAACAGCCGATAGTTAATTTTGCCGACAAATGCGCGCGATGCCAGCGCGGCCATCTCTGGCGCCCAAGCTGACGGGACCGTGTCATTGGGCAACTCGACAACGTTCAGCGTGGTGCTGAACGGAGAACCATAGGTCGAGGTGTAGAAGAAAAATTCTTTCACCGCGGTGTCGGCGTACTGAGTCGCGAGCGCCTTATGCTCCGGCGTGGTGTACACCGTCACATTCAATCCACCTTCGTTGTTCTTGGTCTGCTCGTACTTTCCAATCAAAATCGTTCCTGGAAAGCTGGGCTTATTCTCGTAGCTGAAGGTAACGGTCTTGTATCCGGCGGGAACCGGGAGCTTGGTAAGCGTCGCATGGCTTGCGCTGCCCTTGTGGCTGCCGACTTCCACTCCGGCTTCGGGAGCGGCGCCCGACGTTTGCTTACCACTGCCGATAACGCTGTACTCAGACGGAACGCTGATGCTAATGGTCGAGGTGAAACGATCAGTGCCGTAGCCAACCATAGGAAACCATCGTCCGGCATAAAGCAGATAGGTTATGGGATCGCCGATATAGGCAAGCTTTAGTCCTGGCACTGGGCTGTCATCGCCCGACTGGAGGGTCCCCTCGTATTCGAAGGTCAGGGTATCGCTGGCGCCTTTCGTCAATCCATTCGGTAAAGAGATGCGGATGGTCGAATCCTGACTGACACGCTCGACCGAAAGAGGTTGGCCGCCGGCCTCGAACACGCTGGTGGGCCGTAGCGCATTGTGTAATTCAAAGATGGCGATGGTGAGGTCGTCGAGCGCAGTAAAACGAACGCGAGCCTGGGCCTTAATCTGGTGGGTCTGCGGAGAGATAACCGCCTGGATGCTGTAGTCGTTGACCTCGATCCGTTGCTTTTCGGCGGCGAAACATGGCGAAACCAAACCAAGAACCGAAAGCACCAGAAAGACGCGCACAAAAGATCGCGCTGCGATTCGCATTAGGAAACTTGCTCCTGCTGTTGTCACTATAAATGATCTCACCGCCGGATACCGGATCCACCACAGAGACTCAGAGGAGTTCTGAAAGCTGGGGCCAAATCCACTGTTTCTTGTGAACCAACAGAGTTCTGCGGGGATGAGCAATGAATGTCGAGCGGCGGTCCAAAAGAAAAAGTTGTTTTTCCCTGTGCCTCTGTGTCTCTGTGGTGAACTCGGTTCATCCTGACTGTCCCAGCAACGTAAGTACGGCTTCGGCCGCCCGCTCGGATGCGCCGCCGCCGGGACCGCTGGGTCGCAAGCGGCGCCGCACTTCGCTGAAGTCCGCGATCATGGTCTCTCGTGCTTTCCCTTCGGGAATGAGCCGCCGAAGCTCAGCGCAAACCCGCTGCGGTGTTAGCTCGCCCTGAACCAGCTCCGGAACGACGTCACGTTCCGCGATGAGATTCACCATTGCGAAGCGGTCCACCTTTACTAGACGGCGGCCCAAGCTCCAAGTGAGCGGCGCTACCCGATATACCATGGTGAACGGCGTTCCGATCAAGGCCGCTTCGAGCGTGGACGTGCCGCTGGCAACCGCTGCCGCTCGCGCGTGTAACAAACTGGCGCGTGCGTCGCGAGTAAAAGTAATTCGCAGACCTGTATGGCCGCGCAAAAAAGAAGCCACCCAGCTCTCATCGAGGGTGGAAGCAACCGGCACTATATAAACGTATTCTGGGCCGAGAAGTTGCGCTGCTTCTAACAGCATCGGGAGAATGCGAGAAACTTCGCCGCGCCGGCTGCCGGGCAGCAAAGCGATCCAGTCGCGATTCGCATCTAGATTATGCTGCGCCGCAAACTGTTCGCGCGTTATGTGAGGCGGTGACAAGTCGGCAAGCGGATGGCCGACAAACTGTGCCTCAATGCCGCGTTCGCGATAGAAGCGTTCTTCGAAAGGGAAGATTACCAGCATCTTGCGCACGTACTTTCGAACGCGCTCGATGCGTCCCTGCTTCCATGCCCATAGTTGGGGGCTGACGTAGTAGATGACCGGCACACCGCGCTTATGCAGCTCGCGCGCCAGTCGCAGGTTGAAATCGGGGAAGTCAATGAGCACCGCGACGTCAGGCCGCCGCCGTTCGACCTCGCGCACCACTTCGCGAAAGCGGCGATAGATGAGCGGAATGTGTTTGACCACCTCGACAATGCCGACTTCGGCGATCTCGCGCGCATCCACCAGAAGATCGCAGCCGGCCGCGCGCATCTGGTCTCCGCCTACGCCGAAGAACTCGACCAACGCTGGTTCTGGGACTTGTCTGCGCAGGGCCTTAATTAGCTCTGCGCCGTAGAATTCGCCGGAGGCCTCTCCCGCGGAGATAAGGATGCGCACTTTAGGATTATGACAGGAGGCAGCCGTCAGCCATCAGCCATCAGCCGTCAGCGCGGGGTGCACATCGCTGCATTCGAGAAGACAGCGGATGGGAACAAACGCAAAAGGGCCCACTTTACGCGGTCGCTTTCGGGCCACCGTGGTCGGGATCTCGGGAATCACTTCGCGGCTTGCCGAGCACGTCATCGACAAGTACGCTCCAATCCACGAGCCTAGAGCGGCGAAGCACACGTAGACCCAGTTCCGGGTGTAACTGATGACCGCGAAAGCCGACAGCAGATACCACACGCTACTCCAACTTGCGGCCGGCACGCGCTTTCGCGACGAAACGGCTGCGTTGAACATGACATACACGGCGTCAGTCGCAGCTGTGGATGCGACGACGCCAAGCGCCAACCAGGGATGGATCTGCCACACGTCTTCACCTCCGACACAAAGTAGAGGGGATTTTAATATGGCAGTCCGGGCAGCACGTCATCCCGTATAGAAAACAAAACTCCGTGTCCTCCGTGTCGAAACGTCGAGACGGAGCGTACGTGATCGCCTTGCCTAATCGTCCGCCGAGACGTTGACGCCCGTCGCAGAATATTCGTTTGCCGCAATCGCGGCAGGCGTGGGAATTTCCTGGTCCTTGTATTGCAGCTGATACAACTTCCAATAGATACCGCGATTGGCCAGCAGCTGCTGGTGCGATCCAATCTCGCGCACCTTGCCCTTGTGCATGACGATGATCTTGTTGGCCCGCTGAATCGTGCTCAGCCGATGCGCGATGATGATCGAGGTGCGGCCTTCCACCATGCGGGTCAGGGCCTCACGGACACGAAATTCGGTTTCGGTATCCACGCTCGAAGTAGCTTCATCCAGGATGAGGATCTTGGGATTGTGCGCCAGCGCGCGTGCAAACGAGATGAGCTGTTTTTGTCCGGTGGAAAGCGTGCTGCCGCGCTCGCGCACTTCTTCGCCGAATCCGCCCGGAAGCGAGCGAATGAAGTCCGCGACGTTGACCTGCTCCGCGGCATTCTCGACTGCCTGATCTTCAATCCAGTGCGAGCCCAGGCGGATGTTGTCCGCAACCGTGCCGGAGAAGAGGAACGGATCTTGCAGCACCACGCCATAGCGCCGTCGCAGATCGTTCAAGTCCATGTCGCGGATATCGACGCCGTCAATCAGGATAGCGCCCTTCTGCACATCATAAAAGCGCAGCAACAGCGAGATGATCGTGGTCTTGCCCGCGCCGGTGTGTCCGACGATCGCAACCGTTTCACCCGGCTCAATGATGAACGAAACGTCGCGCAATACCCAGTCATACTCCAGCGCGAGGTCGCCGTTTCCTTGGAGCGCAGTCTTGAGCCTTTCCCCTTTGCTGGCGGCTTCTTCCGCGGCCTGCGCCATGGTGCGATAGGCGAACCATACGTGATCGAACTCGATGCGCCCCGGTCCCGCGGGCGCCTTTGGCGATGCGGGTGTGACGATCTCCGGTGACGTATCCAGTAGCTTGAAAATGCGCTCGCTCGACGCCATTGCCGACTGCAGGATGTTGTACTTTTCGCTGAGGTCCTGGATGGGGCGGAAGAAGCGTTGCGCGTATTGCATGAACGCTACCAGCACGCCCAGGCTAACGATATTGCGAATGACTTGGCCGCCGCCGAACCACACCACGCACGCGATCGCCGTCGCCGAAAGAACTTCCACCACCGGGTAATACACGGCGTGGGCCATGATCGCGTCTTTGTACGCATCCATGTGGGTGCGGTTGATTTTCTCGAACTGCTCGTACGACTTCTTTTCACGATTGAACAGTTGCAGCACGACGATGCCGGTCACGTGCTCCTGCAGATAAGCATTGATCCTGGCGATGGCAATGCGAATGCGGCGGTAGCTCTCGCGTACCTTGCGACGAAAGATGGACGTCGCATAGAAGATGAGCGGCAGCACGGCGAAGGTGATCAGCGCCAGCCGCCAGTTCATGTTCAGCATGATGACCAGGATGCCCAGCAGCACGAAGATGTCTTCGAAGATGGATACCACGCCCGCGGTGAACATCTCGTTCAGCGCGTCAACGTCGGTGGTGACGCGGGTGACGAGCCGTCCGACGGGGTTGCGGTCGAAGAACGCAATATGCAGACCTTGCAGGTGACGGAAAATCTGTGCCCGCAGATCGAACATCACCTTCTGTCCCGTCCACTGCATGATGTAGGTCTGAGTAAATTCGAGCAGGAAGCTGAACAGCAGCAGGCCGACGTAAATGCCGGCGATCTGCGCGATTCCGGTCAGCGGCCTCGGGCTGAGAAAGCGATCGAGCAGGGAATGGGCTTCCGTGTGGCTGGCGAGGTATTTATCGATCGCGACCTTGGTGAGATACGGGCCAAGAACGTCGGCGCCCGCCTTCAGTACGATGGCAATCAGGGCGACCACAACCTGCACCCGATAGGGGCGCAGATAGGTCAGCAGGCGCTTCATCAGCCTGCTGTCATATGCCTTGCCTAAAACCTCTTCTTCGTGGATGGAAGCCATGTCCCCTATGCGATTGTAAACAATTGCTGGAAGTCATATAGACGAGAATGGACGGCGGCGGGATGGAAAAGTTGGCGAGATAGGGGCCGTGTCTGCCGAGCTCTTGGACTATTTCACTGTATCTTTCTCAACACCAGCGCCGAATTCTTCGACCCAAACGCAATGCAGTTGCAAACCGCATGTTCGATCTCGACGTGTCTGCCCGCATCGGGAACGTAATCCAGGTCGCACTCGGGATCGGGCTTCTCCAAATTGATGGTCGGCGGAACTTGCCCATGATGCATCGCAACCAGTGTGGCGGCAATGCCGGCTGCGCCACATGCGCCCTGAGGATGTCCAATCTGCGACTTCAAGCTGGACATCGGCGTCTGGCGCGCCTTTTCGCCCAGGGCCAGTTTCAGCGCGCGGGTCTCGATGCGATCATTCAACTGGGTAGAGGTGCCGTGCAGGTTGACGTAATCAACGGCTGCGGCATTGATGCCGGCATCTTCCATGGCCATCTGAATGGCGCGGGCCGGTTCCTCGCCGCACTCCTGCAAACGCACGCGATGAAAAGCCTCGCAAGTGGAACCATAACCTGCGACCTCGGCGAGGATTCGCGCTCCACGCGCGCGCGCGTGCTCGTATTCTTCCACCACGAACATCCACGAACCTTCGGCGACGACGAAGCCGTCGCGATCGAACGAGAACGGCCGCGAGGCGCGCTCAGGCTGGTCATTCCACGACGAGGTCATGATCTTCATCAGGGTGAAGCCCTTCATGATGCCCGGCGCAATAGGTGCGTCCACGCCGCCGACGAGCATCGCCGGCAGAAACCCGAACTGGATTTGCCGCAGCGCGTAACCGAATGCGTCGGTTGATGACGTGCAACCGGTGGTGATGACGTGGCTCATGCCGCGCAGTCCGAAGCGCATGCTGACTTCGCTGGACAGCGTGCCCATGGTCCCGCTGGGAATGCAGAACAGGCTGACCTGCTTCACCTTGCCGGTTAGCCACAACCGAACTTGTTCCTCGGAGAACTCCTGCGCGCCACCGCCCGAGCCCAGCACCACGCCAATTTCCCGCTGCTGCTCCAGCGAGAGTTTCGCAGGATCGATACCGGCATCGGCCAGGGCTTCCGTGGACGCGGCCAATGCCAGCGGTACAACGCGCGAAACATGTTTGCGCTCATGCGGGTCAACCCATGCCAGCTCGTCGAAATCCTGTACCTCGCCGGCGATCTGCACGGAAAGGCTGCTCGGATCGAAGCTGCGCGATGCGCTTTACCCCGCTGGTTCCGGCCAGAACGGCGCGGCAGAACGCGTCGTTGCCGATGCCGTTGGGGCTGACCACGCCCATTCCCGTGATGACCACTCGTTTTTTCATGAAAGAGCAGTTAGCAACTAGCGACGAGCAATTAGCCCTTAGCCTTTAGCCCTGAGCAATTGCTTCTTTCCGTTCGCCGATGCCCGATGCTGCGAATCACCGATATTAACAGCTAGTGGCTAATTGCCAATTGCTAAATGCTAACTGCTGGCTGGTACTGCGGGGCTGCTACTCTATACGTTAAAGGCTTTTCGCGAATCCCTTGCCACAAGGAATTTACATTTCGGTGCCCTTCTGCCGCACGAAGTGCAGCTTCTGCAACTTTGCCTCGGGCGTATTTTCGCGTGCGCTGTTCGAGAAATATGTCGGCCAGGTGTGCGGCGAAATTGAGGCTGCCGATGACATAGCGCGCCAACTCGGCGGACAAATTGACCGTGACGTGGATTCGATCTATCTCGGCGGAGGCACGCCCTCGGTGCTCGCGCCCGACCAGTTGCAGCGGCTGTTTCAGGCTGTCCGCGATAATTTCGAGGTCGAAGTGACGGCAGAAATCACCGTCGAGTGCGCCCCCGGCACTATCTCCGGCGAGGTCGTCGACACCCTGATGGGCTGCGGAGTGAATCGGGTCAGCCTGGGCGTGCAGTCGTTTGTGGACAAGGAATCGTCATCGGTCGGTCGCTTGCACACCCGGGCCATTACCCTAGGCGACATTGCGCGGCTGCGGTCCGGCGGAATCGGCAACATCAGCATCGACCTGATCGCGGGTCTGCCGCACCAGACCGAGGAGAGTTGGAATTTTTCGCTCGGCGAGACTCTCGCCAGCGGCGTGCCCCATGTCAGCGTGTACATGTTGGAAGTGGATGAAGACTCGCGTCTGGGCACCGAGCTGCTCGCGGGTGGCAGTCGCTATCACGCGCACTTTGTTCCCGACGACGATCTCACCGCCGACCTATACCTTGGGGCATGTGAGCGACTAGGGCATGGCGGGGTGCAGCAGTATGAGATCTCCAACTTCGCGCGACCGGTCACCCACGGCATCGGACTGCGCGACTCGAAACATAACCTCAAATACTGGACACGACAGCCTTACCTGGGGTTTGGCGTAGATGCACATTCGATGCTGATCGCAGGAGATGGCCTGCGAGCGGCCGGAGTCGAGGCAGTGCGTTTTGCGACTCCGGATTCGCTGGAGGGTTATTCGGCGGCGAGCAATGCCGCCTATCCCATCGCTTCTCGCACAGAACGACTTCTGGCGTCGCGTACCCCGGTCGATGCGCAGGCTGCGATCGAGGAGTCGTTCTTCCTGGGATTGCGGCTGAATCGCGGCGTATCTCTTGCCGCGTTAAAGTCACAGTTCGGCGATGCGGCGATCGATGGCTACAACGCAGTAATTGACGAACTCGTACAGGATGGATTGCTGGACCGTGAGGCTGATCGCCTACGGTTGACCGCACGCGGTCGTCTGCTCTCAAATGAAGTCTTCGTGCGCTTCCTGCGCGCCGAAAACGGGTGCGATAGAGCAACGCACCTTACGGTGTGACAGTCAGTGTAGAAAGTTATTTCACAATAGATGGGTAGGTTTTGGACGGGTGGAGCGGCGCTTCAGCTGGATTATCTATCTGCTTCTGCAGTCGACGATCGCATGCTTTGAAGGGGCACGGCTTCAGCCGTGCCATCAGCGCGTTGAGACTCGGGCTTCAGCCCCTGAGGCGACTCGTATTTTCCTTATGAGACCGAAGTACCTCAGTGGCTAAAGCCACCAGCGTGACAGTACTTTCTGCGGCACGGCTGAAGAGGCTGCTGAAAGAGTCGAAAAAGCAGATCCCTCGCGGGGCTGGAGCCCGCTCGGGATGACAAAAAATAAAGGGTTTCTACGGCGCACCTAAAGGTGCGCCCCTTCAAAATGCCTTCTTTTTCAGCAGCCTCTTCAGCCGTGCTCCTTCAAACCGGCTTATGACGCCGTTTCCGCACCCGCCACCAACTCCGCAAATCTTGCCAAGTCAATGTTGCCGCCGCTCACCACGCACACAATCTTTCCTGGGCCGCATTTGCCGCTGAGGCCAGCCGCCACGGCGCAGGCGCCTGCGCCTTCAGCGATCACGCGATTGCGCTCGGCCACAATGCGCATGGCCCGGCGGGTCTCCTCGAGCGTGCAAACAATCGACCCGGCAAGCAGATGATGCGCCAGCTCCCACATGCGGGGAAAGACCGACTTGCCTCCGCAGCCGTCGACAAAACTCGCCTTCCACTCCGGAAAACTCTGCGGCGACCCTGCGGCGAATGACCGCGCCAGGGGAGCCGCGGTCTCCGGCTCTGCCGCAAACACCTTCGCCTTGTGTCCGCGCGATTTCAAGGCGGCGGCAATCCCGCACGATAATCCTCCACCGCCGAAGGCCGCCACCACGCAATCCACGTCGGGTAGGTCCTCCAGGATTTCCAGGCCGGCCGAGGCATTGCCCGCAATAAACCCGTCATCTTCGAATGGATGGATAAATACTCCGGTCATCGCGGGATGCGCGCGGTCAGCCAGCGCCTGCCAGCACTGGTCGTAGGAGGCCTTTACGACTTCTCCGCCGAGGCGGCGTACCGCATCGAACTTGGCCGCCGGAGCCTCTTGGATCATCAGGATTTTGCAGGGCACGCCGGCCTTGCGCGCGGCCAGCGCCACTCCCTGGGCAGCGTTACCGGCGCTGACGGTCCAAACGCCAAGCCGCCGCTCTTCTTCTGGCAGAAGCCGGACAGCGTTGTACGCTCCCCTGAATTTTGAAGGAACCGATGGGCTGCAGGCACTCCAGCTTCAGATAAATGTCGGAGGGGCCGTCATAGTTGAGCCGCACCAGCGGAGTGCGTATGGCAGCTTCATAGACGTGCCTGCGCGCGTCGTCGATGAGCGACGCTGGAATGTTGCGCTGCGTCGCGTTGCCAGCGGATGCAAGATTAGTTGCCATAGCAGAATCTCTTGAGATGGAAATCGCACCACGGAGGCACGGAGATCACAGAGAAGAATTGGTAAAACAATCTCCGTGTCCTCTGTGTCTCCGTGGTGAATACATTCCTGGCGTGTCCCTTGCTCTGATTAACGATTTTCAACGAAGCCAGATTGGATAGACTATAACCCATGCACACTTCTGCTGCCGATTCCGAGGCTTCCATTCACCCGCACTCCGGCAAAGTCATTGAACTGCGCAGCGACACCTTCACTACGCCTTCGCTCGAAATGCGGCAGGCAATGTTCGAGGCCGCGGTCGGCGATGACGTCTATGGCGAGGACCCGACCATCAACCGCCTGGAAAAACGCGCTGCGGAGATTTTCGGCCGCGAGGCCGCGCTGTTCGTTCCCAGCGGAATGATGGGCAACCAGATTGCCATCAAGCTGCACACCCATCATGGGCAGGAGGTTATCTGCGAAGCCCGCAGCCATATCTTCGAGTACGAGATGGCGATGATGGCTCATTTCTCCGGCGTGTTGGCGCGCACGGTGTGGGCCGAAGGCGGAATCCTAACCTGGGAGCACGTGGAGTCGAGCATCAGGACCAGGAACTACGACGACGCGAAGACCGGCCTGGTCTCGCTGGAGAACACGCACAACATGGGTGGGGGAACAGTCACGCCGCCGGAGATCTTCAATGACCTGTGCGATCGGACGCATGACGCGGGCCTGCCGGTGCATCTGGATGGGGCGCGTGTCTTCAACGCTTCCGTCGCCCTCGGCATCCCCGTGGCACAATTGACAGCCAAAGCCGACACGGTCATGTTCTGCCTCTCCAAAGGACTGGGCGCGCCGGTGGGATCGATGCTGGTGGGCAGCGCGGAGTTGATGGAGCGCGCCCGCATTTATCGCAAAGCGCTCGGTGGTGGAATGCGGCAGGCGGGCATCCTGGCTGCCGCCGGACTCATTGCGCTGGAACAGGGACCGCAGAAACTAGCCAACGATCACGCGAATGCAAAGTTTCTCGCCGAGGGACTGGCGAGGGTTTGCGGCATCAAAATCGATCCTGCCAAAGTGCAGACGAACATTCTGATGTGCGAAGTCTCCGGGACCGGGATGTCGTCGTACGAGTTGGCGCAGAAACTTGCGGCACGAAATGTTCGGGCCAGCGGCTTCGGCCCGCAATTGATTCGCTTTGTCACGCATCTCGACGTGAGCCGCGAGCAGTGTGAGCAGGCGCTGGATGTCATCGCCTCGACCTGCGGCGCCAAAGCCCAGCGGGCCTAGCTCGACAGGGCTGTGTTCGTGAGCGATCAAGAGCGTCCGCTTACGAACAGTTCTCGTCCGTCCACCGCGACCGTTCGGGTGTAAAGCCATTGGAATCAATCCCTTACTGCCGAGCAGGTCTGGCAGAGCTATTGCATCTGTCTGCGGTGGATTGCGAAGGAGTCCGGATGCGCAGCTTGGTCGATGATCTCCGATACGCCATTCGCCAGATGTTCAAGTCGCCGGGGTTCGCCGCGGTCGCGATAATCACGCTGGCTCTGGGCATCGGCGCCAACACCGCTGTATTCAGCGTGATCGACGCTGTCATACTGCGTCCTCTGCCGTACGACAAGCCGGAGCGGCTGATCAGTGCGCAGTCTGCCGCCACGCAAGACCCTGCAGCTAAATCGATGTCCTACCCGGATTTCTTTGACTGGCGCGCCCAGAACCGCACCCTGGAGCATCTAGTTTCTTACCACGACACCTCGTTTACCCTGACCGGAGTGGCGCGGCCCACGCGCGTGCAGGGCGAGGTCGTCTCCTGGGACCTCCTGCCTGCCTTGGGGGTGAATCCTGAGTTGGGCCGCGGGTTTTCTGCAGACGAGGAAAAGCAGGGCACCAGGGTAGCGCTGATCAGCCACGCGCTGTGGGTGGATCAGTTCGGAGCCGACCCATCCATCCTTGGCCGCAGCATCAAGCTTAGCGGCGACTCGTACACCGTTATCGGTGTGATGCCGGCTTCGTTCCGCTTTCCCGTGACCGCGTCGGAGAATGGTATTTGGACGACACTAGCGGTCGATGACGATCCCACCGATCCGCACTCCCTGACGAAAACCCGGGGTGCGCATCTTCTCGACACAATCGGAAGGATGAAGCCGGGTGTCACCGTCGCGCAGGTCGACCAGGACCTCAAAAACATTGCCGTCAACTTGGCGAAGCAGTACCCCAATTCCAATTCGCGTCACGACTCCGCAGTGGTTCAGACGGAGTTGGCCGGACTGGTTGGCGACACGCGAACGGCGCTCAACGTTGTGCTGGGGGCGGTTGTTTTGGTGCTGCTGATCGCTTGTGCCAACATTGCCAATCTTCTGCTGGCGCGCATGCGCGAACGGCAACGTGAGATTGCCATGCGGGCCGCTTTGGGCGCGGGCCGCAAACGGATTATCCGCCAACTGCTGGTGGAAAGCCTTGTCCTGAGCACCATTGGAGGCCTCGCGGGATGCGGCCTGGCCTTCGCGGCCACGCCGGCCATGCTGTCGCTCATCGGCGACAGCGTTCCGCGGGCCGCTGATGCCGGAGTGGACCTGCGGGTACTCGGCTTCGCTATTCTGCTGTCGTTCCTGGCCGGAGTGATCTTCGGAATCGTGCCCGCCATCACCGCTTCGAAAACCGACCTGGTGACCACGTTCAAGGAAGGCGCACGAACGGAGACATCGCATCGCGATTGGTTACGCTCATCGCTTATCGTCGCCCAAGTCGCACTAGGTTTAGTGTTGACCGCAGGAGCAGGGCTGCTCATCACCAGCTTCATGAACCTGCTTCACACCCAGGAAGGTTTCAACCCCGACCACCTACTGACCTTCTCCTTTGAATTGCCCGACGCGCAGTACAAGCAGAATCGGCCCGAGTTTTACCGCGACTACTTTGAGAAAGTGCGCGCACTACCGGGTGTGCAATCTGCCGGCGGCGTCATGATTCTGCCCATGACCGATGATCACATAATCATTACTTTCGAGGACCCAGAGCATCCCGTGCCCGAAGCCCAACAACCCTACGCAGACTTCACCCCGGTCTCGCCCGGGTTCTTTGCCACGATGCAAATTCCTCTATTGGCAGGGCGCGACTTCACTAATCGCGACGACAAAGACGCCCCGCAAGTCATGATGGTGAATCGTGCTTTCGCCGACAAGTTCTTCCCGGGAGAAAATGTGATAGGCAAGAAGCTTAAGCCGGGAGCTGGGACCGGCGCAAAGGACGGCCCACCCTGGCGCGAAATCGTGGGAGTGGTGGGAAACATCCGGCAGTCGGCAACGCAGCGCGAGATCAGGCCAGCCATGTACGCGCCGGCTGCGCAACTGAACGCTTGGTGTTGCCTGTACACCGTGGTACGCACTTCGGTCGAGCCTCGCAGCCTCGAGCCCACGCTGCGCCAACTGGTTTCCTCCCTTGACCCCGATGTGCCGGTCTCGCACGTCCACACCATGCAGGAGCTCATGTTCAGCGAGCTATCGCAGCCGCGGTTCGCCATGGCCCTGCTGGGTACCTTCGCTGGACTCGCCATCGTCCTCACCGTCGTTGGCCTCTATGGCGTAATGATGTTTTCCGTGACCGGGCGCACTCGCGAAATCGGTGTTCGTATGGCGCTGGGAGCACGGCGGGGCATCGTGCTGAAAATGGTATTGCGCGATGCCGCTTTGTTGCTCGCAATCGGGATCGTGGTGGGCGTGGTTGCCTCCCTAATTTCAGCCTCGGTGCTGCAAAGTATGTTGTATGGCACAGGTTCGCGCAACCCGCTGGTCTTGACGCTGGTATGCATGGCAGTGGCGCTTGCGGGCTTGATTGCTGCGTACATCCCCGCTTTCCGTGCCGCTTCGATCGAGCCTATGCAGGCTTTGCGCAGCGAGTAGGTGCTTGACCCAGCGGCAGCCTATAGCTCGTGGTAGTTCAGCAGGCCGACGCCGATCAACACAAAGCAGACAGGCCAGATCCAAGAGGGAATTTTGCGGTCGTTCGGAGGCAGGCGCAGCTCCAGCCAGCGCGACCATCCGGCAAACACTGCCAGCAGGCCCATGGGTACGTGGGTCAACTCCACCAGCAGGTTTTCCTTCACGTTGGTGATGGCATGGGTGTGGGTCAGCAATACCACTCCACCGGCAGCGACCATAAGAGGGAAGATGAGTGCCATGCGATCGTTTTCCCATTTGCGCTTGCGGACTCGTAATTCAAAGATCGCAAAAGCAATGCACACCAGCGCGGCCAGCCGGTGTTGAAACGCCTCGGGATTGGCCCAGCACTCCCAGAAGCCCTTGTAGCCCACCGGCCAGCACTCGGTATCAGCTTGGACGAAGATGAAGATGGCGATGCCGATCAACAGCAGCGGCCAGTATTCCGCCCAGTCTGCCTTGCCGGTGCGAGCCAGCAGCGCCAGCAGTCCCATGGCGAGCACGACCAGCCCCATCCAGTGATGGTTCGACTCTGACTCCATTGCCCATGCGATCTTCAGTGGCGGGAGCGGCTCGCCATCTGCGTTGTAGGCAACCGAAAGCGTATTCGGGACGTCGCTGACGGTAGCTCCCTGTCCGGAAGGGGGGATGATTGCATCCGCCACCGCCGGGTAGGTAAGGCGCGGCAAGCTCGGCTTCATCCGCTGCGCGATCTGGTGAAAAGTGACGGTGTCGTTGGGCTGGTCAACCGCGGGCGGTTGTGAGGTGAGGGAGGCCGCCGTCAAAATCACCGTGATCCCTATCCCAACTTCCGCTTCGATGAGTCGGCGCAAGCGGGGCATCACCCGATCTTTGCTGGTGTTGCGCAGCAGCCAAAAGTTGATGCCTCCCAGCAACATCAGCACGGCAAGCATCAAGGCCTTCGCCATTACCATCACGCCATAGGCAGTGCCCAGAACGGCTTGCCATGAAGCGATATAGCGAATGCTCATGCCCGCGCCGCTGAACACAATCGCGCCAACACTTATCAGCGCCATCCGCGAGAAGCGCTCGGTTATGTACCAACGGGCTTCTTCTTCCTTGTCACGAAATAGCGCGAGCACCAGAAATGGCAGACCGCCAATCCAGAACGCCGTGGCCGCTTCGTGGATCGTGGTCAAGGTGATGAGCAGCGGACGGCCGTCAAGGCGTGAAGCGGCGTGGTTCGTCATGACCGATGCGCCCAGTACGGTCATCGCCAGTAGGAGTATCAGCCAGGGTGCGAACTTCCACTGCTGGCGTGCCACCAGGTAGGCCGCCACCGCTGCCACCAGCACAATGCTCCCCGAGAGAAAGAAGTTCGCTCCGATCACGCCGCGGAAGCCGATCTCGGCCGTGGTCATCAACACAGCCGAGTTCACGTACAGGTACAGTACCTGCATGACGATTAGCCCGATTGCGCTAAAGCGCAGCAGTGTCCACAAACCGGATTGCATCTTCTGGATGGATTCGGGATTGCCCGGCACGCCGCGCGCGGTCCACAGAATGAACACGATGCCGCCCAGCAGCAACGATTGGAAGATGAGCGTTCCGGCCCGCAGGACGACGGACAAGAATCCGAAGAGATCAACTAATTGCTGCATCTGGCTGGACTATTTCACCGTGAAGGGAACTTCGCCACTGCTCATATGGCCATCAGAGGCAAGCACGCTCCACTTCAGTGTGTAAGCGCCGGGTTTCAAGCCGGTGGCTTGCGATTGCAGTATGTTGAGAGCGGATTGTTTCGCCTGAGGAAGGGCGTGCAAAGTGCCATCGGGCGCAACCAAATGCAAGCGCGATCGGCTGCCGTCGACGCGCACGTTGAAACGCAACCAGATGGGAACATCAGGCCCGGTTACCGTGGCATGTATTTTCGGAGTGGACTCCATCAGGATGGCATGTGCCCATGCTGGGTTAGAGAGCACAGGCAGTAAAAAAAGCGTTAAGAAAATCGGTATCCAAGGTCGCGACAGCATTCGGCGCACTTTGCATTCCTCCTTAGTTGGCGAGGGAATTTACTCGTCTCCGAAAAGTGGATGAGAGTTTATTATGCCACGGTGGCGGCGCTGCTGAAGCCGCGGCTCCTCGACGGGGCTATGACACCGTGCGCTTGCTGCTGTGCAACCCGATGAGGCGACCGATCAGTACCGCGGGGTACATAATGCCGGTGACAGATTCCAGGATAACGAATGACCGGGCGTGCGCACCCAAAGGAACAATGTCGCCATACCCCACCGTGGTTAGCGTCACGAAGCTGAAGAAGATAAATTCCGACGGGTGCAAAACCCTTCCAGGTTGCACGGTGTCACGGAATGCATCTGGGCTCACGCGGGCGATAAGTCCGTAAACCATACCGTAGGTGATGCCGACCAGCAGGTATGCAGCGACGGCCCCCGCCAAGGTGTCGCCGGTGACACTGGGAGCAGAAACGACTGTCCAGATGAATATGGCAGTGACAAATGCCAGGAATAGAGAGCTCAAAATGAGTGAAGTCACCTGGAGTGGTAAGAGATAATGTGCTGCATTCGCAATGTGGATCACGATAGCCGGGATGCCCAGCACAAATGCAAAGATGGTGACGCGTCCACGTCCCAACACCGCATACAGTGCGGCGGTGAAGACCAGCACCGCGAACAAGCGAAACATCTCCGCGCGCAGCGCGGTCCCGTCGGTAAAAGGATAGCCGAGGATGAGCACCAGTTCGGTAATCAGCAGGGAGAGGAAACGGTGCGGCAGTTTTGGCGGAGCGGTCACGGCTTTACGGGAAGAAGCCACAGCGCCAACTGACACAGATGTATCCTCCTGGAACGAAGAGCCGGACGCGACGGAACGCGACGCACAAGGGTATGCTGAACAGGCTCGGGAATTCAAAACAAAATTCAGGATGCGCAGAAGACATCGCTCTCGGCGAGAGGCCAAGTCCGGAGTCGACGACGGCCCGAACCGGGTACCCCAGCAACGCCTAGCAGCACCGGGTTACCACCAAGCCATCGTGCGGGTGCATCTTCTCGTAATACGTTAGGATTTCCTCGCCTAGCAATGGCGTGAAGGTCTCTCGTTCGATACAAGTGTCAATGTCCACAAAGTCCAAAGGGTCGAGGACTACGTTCAAATTGTTGCATGGCGAATCGCCCGGATACCCGGTCGGATACGCCGGCAGCAGCACGTATGAGTGCTTCTTCTTGCCGGCCAGAGTGTATTCCGCTCGAACCGAAATACGGTCGCGATGCACTTTGTGGATGGTAAACCTGCATGCTGGGCTGCCAATGCGCTCCAAATGATGGCGCAGCGTACTTACCGTCATGACCATGACTTTTTGGTGGCGCGCAGTCAGCGTATGCATGACATCCCCCATCGACCCGTGGTGAGCATAATTATAGGCTATTGCAGTTACTCGACAATGTATCGAGTTAACGTCAGCCCGACCCTACTCCGTCAGAAATATTTTCTCCAGCGCACGCTTCCTATACTCGAAGGTTGAGCGCATCATGCGCTGGAACATCACCTTCTCCAGAAAATTCCCGATCACGCCAAAGCCGACTTCATATTCCACCACGTCGTGGATGAGGGTGCCCTCGCGGTCGTCCACTGTCGTTGCTTCGAAAGAATGCGTGTGCACCCAGCGACGGAACGGTCCCTGTTTCTGAATGTCGCGAAACGATTGGTTGAGCACAAAGTCCGTAATAAGCGCCGTCCATTTTTCGTAAAGGGGAACATGGGGAATCGCGCGGAACTTGAAGATGATTTCCGTACCGATGCCCGCCATTCGTTCTGCGCCGGGGGTTGCTTCGCCGGCAGGGAAGCGTGGCTGAAGCAGGTTTAGCTTGAGCAGCCGCGTGCCCAGGCTGTGCGGCATGATCTGCGGAAGATTGTGCGGATCAGCGAAGAAGGCGAAAACTTGCGGTACAGGCGCCGCGATCCACTGTTCGGATTCAAACCGCTGGCTCATGCCTGCTTACCTGTTTTCTCCTGAAATCGCCGAAACGGAACCTTCAGAGTAAACCCAAATTGTTGGGTCGCTGGGGCTGAGCCGCTACTAGGAATTGTGTTGGGTCCTTCTGAATCGCACGGGTCGCAAAAAAACCCAAATTCCTCTTGACACACAACGGTTTAGGAGTAGGATACGTCCAAAGTGGTAAGAAGTGGGACACAGTGGTATGAGCGTTTACCCAAGTGGAAGCAAATTGCGCGAGGTCGTTTCATTGCCCAAAACGCCATGCAAATTGATCGCAGCTGCCACACGGGGTCGTTGATGTTCACCTCCAGGGTGAAAGGCCAGCAATTCGGGGCCGAAAGTTATGTTTCGCGGCACGCACACAACTCGACTGGACGAAAAAGGGCGCCTCAAGGTGCCGGCGGACTTCAAGCGCCAGATCGACGAAAACTATGGCGCCCAATTCTACATCACCAGCCGCACGGGCACTGTTGCCGAAGTTTATCCCATGCAGGAATGGGAGGAGATCGAGCGCAAGCTGGCGGCCGCTCCGGACTCGCATCCGGGCAAGAAGAAATTTTTGAAGTACACCAACTTTTACGGCCAGGTGGTGGAGATGGACGGGCAAGGCCGTTTGCTGCTCCCTTCCGCGCTGCGGGATTCGGCCAATCTCAAAGGCGAGGTTGCGGTGATGGGGAGTCTCAAGCATCTTTTGGTGCGCAACGCCGAGGAGCTTCGCAAGGAAATCGCGGCGGAGCCGTTCACCGAGGAAGATGACGCGAGCCTCAGCAGCTTGGGGATTTAGAGCGACGCAGGATTTGGGTTCCATTCGCGATCTCGGAATGGGAGTGAATGGACAACGGGTTTTCAGAAACGAACAGCGCCCCTGGGCGCGGACATGGCGAGAGCAAAGAGTTTGGCCATGTACCGGTTCTTTTAAAACTAGCGATCGAATTCCTGGCCGTGCGGCGCGGCGGGACCTATATCGATGCAACCCTCGGCTTAGGCGGACACAGTTGGGAAATCGCAAAACGCCTGGGCCCAGAGGGTCATTTGATTGGCGTCGATAAAGACCCGGCAGCGTTGGAGCGCGCACGCGAGCGGTTGACCAACCCGCCGCCGGAGATGGCTTCCGAGTGGCCGAAGGTTGAGTTAGTTCATGCCTCATTTGCGGACGTGGCGCAGCATGTGGCGCCGGCAAGCGCGGATGGACTGCTGGCCGACCTGGGCGTCAGTTCCATGCAATTGGAAAACGCCGCGCGTGGATTCAGTTTTCAGGCAGACGGTCCGTTAGACATGCGGATGAATACGCATTCCGGGCTGACTGCCGAACAAGTGGTAAATCGCTACGACGAGCGCGAGCTTGCCGACGCGATTTACGAATTCGGTGAGGAAAGGAGGTCGCGGAGAATCGCCAGAGCCATTGTTCGGGCGCGGCCGATTCACACTACCGCACAACTGGCGGAGGTGATTTCGGCCGCGGCCCGGCCAATGAACCAGGCTGAGAGGCGAATTCATCCGGCGACGAAAACTTTCCAGGCACTCCGAATTCTGGTGAACCGTGAACTCGATGACCTGCGAGAGCTGCTGAGTAAAGGCGCGGCGCCGCAGGTGCTCAAGCCGGGCGGCAGGTTGGTGGTCATCAGCTTCCATTCGCTGGAAGACCGCATCGTGAAAGATGCATTGCGCGATGGAGCGCGCGAGGGTGTTTATCGCGTGCTGACGAAGAAGCCAATGACGGCCGATCAGGAAGAAGTCGATCGCAATCCGCGGTCGCGCAGCGCGAAGCTGCGGGCAGCGGAGAGGATTTAGGGCGATTGTGCCGCCGGCTGCTGAAAAGTCGAAAAGCAGATCCCTCACCGACTGAAGTCGGTTCGGGATGACAAAAAATAAAAGGACTCACAATGGCGCACCTGAAGATACGCCCCTTCGAAGCGGTCGAAGGACCAAGCTTCCTATTTGCCGAGGAATTTGCTGGCCGTGAGTCCAGTCCCGAAGGGACGAAAGAGCTTAGCCCAGCGCTTCAGCGCTGGGTGAGGTGGGAAACGCGACCGAGTCCCGTAGGGACGGCACAGTTTCCAAAGGGGACGGCATCGGTCAAATAGTTTCGAAATTTCGCAACTCTTCGAATCGATGTTGGCGAAGAGCTGCGGAAAAAGCTGTGCAGAATGTGAATAACTGCGGGCCCTGTAATTCTGCTCGTGTCTAGAGCATGCAAGCCGGACCAAGGCCGATATGTCAGGCGGTTCGGCAGGAGAAAGCAATGGCAGCCGGAGTTCTTTACCCGACCATGGCGCAATTGGAATGAGCAGCCGCCCGAGCAACCGCGCGGCATGTTCATCGGCACGCCGGAAATCTATTTCGCCAAGCGCATCGATAACTCGCGGGTGACCAAGGTGTCTGACCCCAAGCGCCGCCGCGAGATGATTTCGTTCGGCATCACTTTGAGCGTGCTGTTCCTGTTTGTCATGGTGTATCTGTGGCAACACTTCAGCGCAATCGAGTACGGCTATCGCATCGAGCAACTGGCGGCACAGCGCAATGCGATCGCGGAGTCGAACCGCGCGTTGAGCCTGGAAGAGGCGTCGTTGAAGGACCCGGCGCGAATCGACCGGCTGGCTAAGCAGATGGGAATGCAGCGCCCGGCTGACGGGCAATTGCAGCCTATGGATACGGCGATTGCCGATCCGTCCACTCCGGTAATGGCGAAGGCGAACGAAATCATGGTGGTCTCGGCGCTGCCTTAACATGAGGCTGTACGGGACATCGAACGGAACCGGCTGAACCAGGCTCGGTGGAAGCAAAATGGCGGTCCGCCACTAACGGACCGCCTTCTCCATGTAAAGCGCCGGCGGTAAGACATCATTCAGCTTCGGCGTAGGCCGAAGCAAAAGCGGAACGGAGTGAAGAGGGAATGCGGGCGAGCGCTCCCAAAACGCCAAGCCGAAGACTCTACTTCTTTGCCGCGCTGCTTTTTATTTGGATATTCGCCATCTGCTTTCGCCTGGTTCGATTGCAGGTGGTAAAGTTCGGCTTCTTCGAAGACCTCGCCGAGCGGCAACGCACCCGCACGGTTCCCGTCGAACCTCGCCGCGGAAACATCTACGACCGCTTTGGCCACGCGCTGGCCATGTCGATTGACGTCGATTCGGTGTACGCGGTGCCGAGCGAAGTCCACGATAAAGAAACCACGGCGGCGATGCTCGGCAAGGTGCTGAACCTCGATCCTCAGGACATTCTGGTGCGGTTGAAGATGGCGCGTCCCTTCGTTTTCATCGCGCGCCGGATCGACGCCGAAACCAGCACTCGTATTCGCGAACTGAACCTGCGTGGAATTGGCTTTCGTAAAGAACCCAAGCGCTTCTATCCCAAGCGCGACCTGGCCGCTCAAGTCCTGGGTTATGTCGGCATGGACGGCGACGGCCTGGGCGGCCTGGAGCGCGTATTCGACGACGATCTGCGGGGCATTCCCGGCAAAGAGTTGGTCTCCCTCGACGCGCGCGGCAAGTGGTTCAGCCGCGTCGAGAAGCCACCTGACCCCGGGCAGAATCTCGTGTTGACCATCGATCAGACTATCCAGTACATCGCCGAGCGCGAACTGGAGCAGGGGATGGAAGACACCAAGGCGATCGCCGGAACGGTGGTGGTGGAGAATCCTCGAACCGGCGAAATTCTCGCGCTGGCCAACCGCCCGACTTTCAATCCCAATGTATTTAACAGCGTTCCCGCCGAAGCTCTGAAGAATCGTGCCGTCAGCGACATTTACGAGCCCGGTTCGGTGTTCAAGATCGTCACCTATTCGGCGGCCATCGACCAGCACGTGGTGACGCCGGAAGACAAGGTCGACTGCCAGCACGGCTCGATTGATGTGTTTGGCATGAAGATCCACGACCACGAGAGCCTTGGTGTGGTGACCATCGCCGAGGCGCTGGCGCATTCCAGCGACGTGGCCGCCATCAAAGTCGGCATGAAGCTGGGCGACGAGCGGCTCTATCACTACATTCACGACTACGGCTTCGGCCAGCAGACCGGCATTGAGCTGCCCGGCGAAACGCGTGGGATCGCCCGACCGGTCAGCCGCTGGTCGAAGGTCTCGATCGGCGCCATCTCGATGGGGCAGGAGATCGGCGTGACCCCGCTGCAAACGATTTCGTTGATTTCCACCATCGCCAATGACGGAGTGTATACGCCTCCGCGCATCGTAGCCGGCGAGATGCCGCCCGATTCAACTCCCAAGCCGGTGGTATTTCATTCGGCACAGCAACACCGGGTGGTTTCGACGATGACGGCGGCCGAAATGAAAAAGATGATGGAGGGTGTAGTGCTATTCGGTACCGCCAGGCGCGCAATCCTGAACGGCTACACCGTTGCGGGCAAGACGGGCACGGCACAGAAGGTTGACCCGGCTACCGGCGCATATTCCAAGACGAAGTATGTAGCTTCGTTCATTGGATTTGCTCCAGTCAACACTCCGGCGCTCACCATCGCCGTAATCCTCGATTCGCCGGTGGGACTGCATCAAGGCGGACAGGTTTGCGCTCCGGTATTCAAACGTATTGCCGAGCAGGTGCTGGAATATCTCCATGTGCCGCACGACGCGGATGTCAAAAATCCTTTACGACAGAATCTGCAGGCCTCGGTGAAGGATGATGATCTGGCCGATGAATCGTCCGATCGGCTTAGTCCTCCACTGCAAGGCGACGCAGATGCGAATGACAACACCAAGCCTCAGACTAGTTCGGCGACGCCGGTGGCAAGCGCGAAGCCGTCTGACTCAACCGGAGCGAGGCTCGTACCAGCAGCCTCGGCTACGCCAGTACAACCGGCCCAATCCTCGACGGGAACGGAGGGAGTGCAGGCCGGCCCTCCACCGCAGCCACCCAGCCCTGCCGAGCAGGCCGCCGGACAAGGCACAGTCGTTCTCGACGTGGACAGCGGAGTGGTCGTTCCGTCCTTCCTGGGCAAGCCCCTGCGGTCGGCGGTGGAGACTGCCCAGCAGTCTGGATTGGAGATCAATGCAATCGGTAGCGGCACCGCACGCCAGCAATGGCCCGCACCCGGCAGCCACCTGCCTTCAGGGCAAAAGATCACAGTGCGATTCACGCATTAGATAGGCACATCGAGGTTTGGTTTGTTTGCCTGGTTTGCGTCACGGAAAAAGCTAGCCAGAAGCTTACAGCACCTGGAACCCAGGGAGCCGCAGCGCTTTCCGGTCGAAGGTGAGGGTTCGCGAACAGCCGGCCTGCGCATGGATCCCGCCGATAAGGGCATCAGCAAAAGCCCCGTGCTTCCGCTCGAGAGCTACCATGGCCAGAAACACTTCGGCTTCATGCTCTACCACGAGCAACTCAATTTGCAGAATGCGCTCAATCGCTGCGGCGATTTCCGTATGGGTGAAGCCATAGACGCTCTCAAGAACCCATGCAATTTCCGCTATAACGACGGTGCTGATGAACCCGTAATTGCGCGGCGTAAGGTGCTGTTCGATGCACTCAGTCGCCTTCCGCAACTCTACAGGGTCGTCCTCGACGATATAGCGGACCAGAATGTTAGTGTCCAATCCAATCATCTACGCGTAGCCCGTCGATAACGTTCGCTGACGCCGGTTGCGATGGCTTCGTCCATCTGCTCAAGCGAGACATGCCTCGTGGCTTTAAGCATTCCCCGCAGGGCCGAGGCAGGAAGCTTCGGCAGTAGAACCACGGTGCCGTCAGGATGCACAAAGAACTTGATCCGGTCACCAGGCTTAACGTGAAGATGTTCGCGGATTGCTTTGGGAATTGTGATTTGGCCCTTAATGGTGATCGCCGACTCCATTCTGCCTCCATTACTTTTTATAAAATGTAATACTGAGACCCGATCCCTTGTCAAGGTTGGAATTTCATTCGCCAATCTGATAGGTTACATGTAACCTAGGCGAGATGAGATAAATGACACGAACCCGATCCAAGCCATCGCGGGACAAGGTCAGAGCGCATCGGGAAAGGCTGCGCCGTCAAGGGCTGCGGCCGATCCAGATTTGGGTGCCAGACGTACGTTCGCCTGAGTTTGCGCGACAGGCGCACCGGCAGTCACTCCGAATTGCCAATAGCCCCCAAGAGAAGGAAGATCAGGCTTTCATCGACTCGATCTCTATTTGGGGCGATGAGTGAAACGAGGGGAGATTTGGACGGTTGCTGGAGGCAGGGATTACGCAGGCAAGCCCCGCCCGGTCGTAATCGTACAGGATGACCGATTCGACACCACGAAGTCCATAACGATTTGCCCTTTCACGACCAATCCCGAGAGCGCCGTTTTGTTCCGCATACCAATCGAACCGAACGACAGAAATGGCTTGCACGCCCTGTGTCGCATTATGGTGGATAAGGTAATTACCATTCCAAGGACCAAGATCGGGAAGCGTGTTGGCCGCTTATCCGACGAGGACATGGTGCAACTGAACCGGGCTCTGCTGGTTTTCCTGGGCATTGCGGGTCCGGCTACCAGCGCCAAGCGGGTGAATGCAACAAGATGAATTTTCTTGAGTTGCTAGATGGTGCGGAGTACCTTGCGCAGCAAGGCAATCCGCAGATCGCCGGTCTGGATTACGACAGCCGGCGGGTGCAGCCGGGCTGGTGTTTCGTGGCCATTCGCGGTGCGAGCACCGACGGCAATCGCTACATCGATGCGGCTCTCGGGGCAGGAGCCGTTGCTGTCGTCAGCGACTCGGCGCCGCCTCGACCGGAGATTGCGTGGGCGCAGGTCTCACATGGACGGCGAGCATTGGCGCGGCTTAGTGCAAACTTCTATGGTCGTCCCGCCGAGCGGCTCTCCATCACCGGCATCACGGGAACGAACGGCAAGACAACGACGGCGTTCATTCTAAATGCCATGCTGCGCGCTGCCCGGCGCAAAACTGCATTACTAGGCACGGTGGAATATCGCATCGGCGAAGAAGTCCTGCCCGCTCCTCACACTACGCCCGAGGCGCTGGAACTCAATCAGCTCTTTGCGCGGGCGTTAGAAGCAGGCTGCACCGAGGCGGTGATGGAGGTGTCCTCCCACGCCTTGGAGCAACAACGAGTTTACGGAGTGCCGTTCGACGTGGCGGTGTTTACCAATCTCACCCGCGACCACCTCGACTATCACGGAACCATGGAAGAGTATTTCGCTTCAAAGGCGATACTCTTCACGGGCTGCGGTACCGAACCGCCGAGAGTTGCGGTGATCAACATCGAGGACGAATACGGTCAGCAGCTTATTAAAGCGCTCAAGAAGCAACAGGAGTTGATTACCTACGGCTTCGATGCCGGTGACTTTCGCGCCAAGGACGTGAACATCGAGAAGAGTGGAACCAACTTCACACTGGTGACACCGTCGGGAGAGTACGCGATTTGGAGCCCGCTGCTAGGGCGGGTGAACGTACTGAACCTTATTGCTGCGTCCGCTGCCGCTTATGCGCGCAATGTTGAACTCAGCGCCGTCGTTCATGCGGCGGCCGGCCTGGACAAAGTGCCCGGGCGCTTCGAGCGCGTGGATGTCGGCCAACCTTTCACCGTGATCGTGGACTACGCCCACACCGACGATGCGCTGCGTAATCTGACCGCCGTCGCGCGGGAATTCCTGGCGCAGAGTGGAGCTTCGGGACGAATCATCACTGTATTCGGATGCGGCGGGGACCGCGATCGCAGCAAACGTCCGTTGATGGGTGCAGCCGCTGGAGCCGGCAGCGATTTCGTGGTTTTGACCAGCGACAACCCGCGAAGCGAGAATCCTCTCGACATCATGAACGATGCGCTGCCCGGCTTGCAGCGCTCCGGCACGCATTACACCTTGGAGCCTGATCGGCGCAAAGCCATCACCCTGGCAGTCAGCGAGGCTCGGGCCGGCGATATTGTTCTCATCGCCGGTAAAGGGCACGAAAAAGTTCAGGTCACGGCTGCAGGCGCCGTTCCATTTGACGATATCGAAATCGCGCGAACTGCGCTGCGGGAAGCCGGTTACGCAACCCCTCAACCAATGCAGTCGGCAACGTCATGAAGTTAAGTCTCTGGCGTGCTGCCGAATTTATACAGGCTACGGGCGATTTGCCCCGGACTCAGTTGCCAGCGGCTACTCTATTGACTCACGCACTGTGCAGCCGGGCGATCTGTTCTTTGCCGTTCGCGGTGAACGGCTGGATGGGCATGACTTTGTGGAGGCGGCCCTCGCCAAGGGCGCAATCGGAGCGGTCATTAGCAAGAACCAGAGCGCGCGATTCGCGCAGAAAAGTCAGCTGTTGGCGGTGGACGACCCCCTTCTCGCATTGCAGAGGCTCGCGGCCGCCGTTCGTCGGTTGTGGGGAAAGCCGCTCATCGCCGTGACCGGTTCGGCGGGCAAGACGACAACCAAAGAAGCCATCGCGCATGTGTTAGGCACAAAGCATCAGGTGCTGAGATCACAGGGAAATTTGAACAATCACTTCGGCATGCCGTTGCAACTTCTCAAACTGGATAAAGAGCATGATATTGCTGTGGTCGAGATGGGGATGTCGCATGCCGGCGAGATCACCGGCCTGGCGAAGCTGGCAGAGCCGGATTGCGGCGTCGTGACCATGGTCGCGCCCGTCCACTTGGAGTTTTTTGAGTCGATCGCGGCGATCGCGCGCGCCAAGTATGAACTGATACAGTCTCTTCATGCCGGCGCTATCGCTGTGCTGAATGCAGACGATGAGTACGTTTCGCAGTTCGGCCGAGACTTCCACGGAAAGGTTGTCACCTTCGGACTGCACAAACCAGCGGACGTGTCGGCGCGGAAGATTGAAGCGCGCGGCCCGCTAGGCTCGGTGTTCGAAATTGTGGCGGATGCCGAGCATGTTCCAGCGGTGCTACCGTTGTTGGGCGAGCACAGCATATATAACGCACTTGCGGCGGTTGCCGTCGGATTGCAGTATGGGGTGCCGTTGCGGACGGCTGCTGCATCGCTTGCAACTCTCGCGCCCGGAGACAAGCGGGGAGAAATCCTGAATTACGCAGGCGCGACTATCATCAACGATTGCTACAATTCCAATCCAAAGGCGCTCGACAATATGGTCCGGTCGTTGGCCGAGATTCCTGCCCGGCGTCGCATTGTGGTTGCGGGCGAGATGCTCGAGCTCGGTCCTGCGGCTGATGCCATGCACCGTGATTGCGGACGGCATATCGCGAGTTATGGGATCGACCGGCTATTGGGGGTGCGAGGGTTGGCGAAGTCGATGGTGGAAGCCGCAGTCGGGGCGGGGATTAAAGCGGAGTTCGTCAACACGCCCGAAGATGCCGCTGATTGGTTGCGGCGTGAAGTCAAAACTGGCGACGTAGTTTTGCTCAAGGCGTCACGCGGAGTGCGCCTGGAGCGTGCGCTGGAAGCTTGGATCGGCAAAATGCAGGACGCTGCACACTAGGACGGCTCGAAATTGAAGCTTCGCGGTACGGGTAGTGCGGGCCTTCAGGCCCGCGTAATAATGTATTTGTTTCGGTAGCCGAACGCGGCTAGCTTTGAAGGGGCACGGCTTCAGCCGTGCCGTTACGTGGCATGAGAGTTGGGCTTTAGCCGCTGAGGGAACACGCACTTAGTCACCGACACCGAAGTCCCTCAGTGGCTAAAGCCGCCATCAGGAAGCAACTTACGGCACGGCTGAAGCCGTGCCCTTTCAAGGCAGGAGATCGTTATCAATAATTCTGCTAACGAGGCACTACCGATACCCTCAAGTACACGAATCACGGAGCTGCTGTAGGTTCGCGACTCCTGCATAACTTTCAGAACGGGGAAGAATTTGCTCTATTGGTTGCTGTACCAGAAGGGTTTTCTCGTCTTTCACATCGGCCCGTTCCGAATCTTTCGCTATTTGACCTTCCGCACCGTGTTCGCCAGCCTGACCGCGCTGTTCATTGGCCTCATTATCGGCCCGGCAGTGGTTCGCCGCTTGCGTGAATTCCAGATTGGCCAGTACATCCGTGAAGATGGTCCCAAGGACCACCTAAAGAAAGCCGGCACCCCGACCATGGGCGGCTTGCTGATTGTAGTGGGCATGATTGTTCCGACCTTGTTGTGGGCCGATCTCAGTAACCGCTTTGTGTGGATTGCCATACTGGCGACTGTGTCGTTTGGGGCCATCGGCTTCACTGATGATTATCTGAAGGTGGTGCACCGCCGCAACCTAGGTCTGACCGCGCGTGCCAAGCTGGGCTATCAGTTTCTAGCGGCTTTCGTGATAGGTGCAATCTTGAGCGCCCTGGAGACACATGGGCTTTATTCCACGCGCCTGATCGTGCCGTTCCTCAAGCACTTCCGTCCCGACTTGGTGATCGCCCGATTGCACCATGGCTATCTTTCTCCGTTGGCGTTCCTGCCGTTCCTCGCATTCGTCGCCATCATCATCGTGGGCTCCAGTAATGCCGTGAATCTAACCGACGGTCTCGACGGACTGGCGATTGGGTGCACCGTAATAGCGGCTGGAGCCCTTACGATACTGACCTACGTCAGTGGCCACGCCGTATTCGCCGGGTACCTCGAGCTTTCGCATATGCCCCAGGTCTCGGAGGTGACCATCTTTTGCGGTTCGATGGTCGGCTCCGCAATCGGTTTTCTCTGGTATAACGCGCATCCCGCGGAAATCTTCATGGGCGACGTCGGATCGCTGGCGTTGGGGGGTGCGATTGGGACCGTGGCCGTTATTATCAAGCAAGAACTGCTGCTGCCGTTCATCGGCGGCATCTTCGTGATTGAGGCGCTGTCTGTCATTCTGCAGGTGGGCTCGTACAAGCTGCGCAAGAAGCGCATTTTCAAGATGGCTCCCATCCATCATCACTTTGAACTGATGGGCTGGAGCGAGTCGAAGGTGATTGTGCGCTTCTGGATTGCCTCTCTGGTGTTTGCACTCTTTGCTCTCACCACCTTGAAGTTGCGCTAGAGGCGCGGCAAACGTGGCACAATGGCGACGCGAGCAGAATCGTCGATGGACGTTAAAGGCAAACGCGTGCTGGTGGTTGGCCTGGGCAAGTCCGGCGTGGCCAGTGCACTGTTCCTGGAGAAGCGCGGCGCGAGGGTCACCGTTTCCGATGCTAAATCCGAGGAACAGCTCCGTCACGAAATTCCTTTACTGCTTGATCACGGCATCACCGTTGAAACCGGACAGCATGGCGAGCGAACCTTTCGCGACCAGGACCTGATCGTGATCAGTCCCGGCGTGCCCTTCGATGTTCCGCAACTGGTGCAGGCGCGTGCGTTGGGTATTCCTGTTATCGGCGAGGTCGAACTCGCTGCACGCTTCCTGAAAGGAAAGATCGTCGCTATTACCGGATCGAATGGGAAGACGACGACCACAACACTGGCAGGCGAAATCATTGCAGGCGGAGGTCTCAAAGTGTTGGTCGGGGGGAACATTGGGACCCCCGCGATCACCTTCGTCGAGAGTTCGACCGATGACACCTGGGTCGTGCTGGAGATCAGCAGCTTCCAACTGGAGACCATTGAGACCTTTCACCCTCGCATTGCGGTGGTGTTGAATGTCACGCCCGATCATCTTGACCGACACCATTCGTTTGAGAATTACGCCGCAGCCAAGCTTCGTATTTTCGAGAACCAAACTCCGAAGGATTTCGCCGTGCTGAACGCGGACAACGAACCTTGCATTGAGATGGCCTCAGCCGCGAAAGCTTCCGTGTACTGGTTCAGCCGATTGAAGGAGATATCGAACGGCGCGTTTGTTCGCGGAGGGAGCATAGTCTGGCGCGACAGCGGTGGTGACCGCGAGATTATGCCCACCGAGGAGATTTCGCTGAAGGGCGCGCACAATCTCGAAAATGTGCTCGCGGCAGTCTGCGTGGGAATGTTGGCCGGAGTTGAGCCGACAGAGATTCGGCGCGCGGTATCCGAATTCAAAGCGGTGGAGCATCGACTGGAGTACGTGGCCACGGTTCGTGGCGTTGAGTACTACAACGATTCCAAGGCGACCAACGTTGACGCGACCATCAAGGCGCTGGAGTCGTTTCCCGGCCGCATTCACCTCATTCTGGGCGGCAAGGACAAAGGCAGCGACTACAGCGTGTTGAATGCGTTGCTTAAAGAGCGAGTGAAGCGCGTGTACACCATCGGCGCAGCGGCTGCCAAGATCGAGTCGCAGGTCCAAGGAACCGAAATTGCCAGCGTCGGAACGCTCGAAAACGCAGTCAAGAGCGCGAGTGAATCTGCCACCCCGGGCGACGTAGTTTTGCTGGCCCCGGCCTGCGCCAGCTTCGATCAATTTGACAGCTACGAACAGCGCGGACGCATCTTTAAAGACCTCGTTCGCCAGTTGGCGTCGAGGGCACAGCCCCGAGAGCATGTCGGCAGCACCGTTCCCGGAGGCAAAGAATAATGGCCAAGCGGGTCAGCGTCGATAAATGGCTGTTCACGGTCACGCTGTTGCTTGTCTTTATCGGACTGGTGATGGTCTTCAGCGCCTCGGCGGTAATGGCGAAGGAGCGCTTCGGTTCGCCCTACGGATTCCTGCTGCGGCAAATGGCGTGGGCCGGCGCCGGCCTCGCAGCTATGATCGTCATCATGAACATTGACTACCGCAAGTACCGGCGGGCGTCGGTGGTCTTCACCTTTCTGGGATTTACGTCGCTACTGCTGATTGCGGTTTTTCTGTTTCGCGATTCTCACAATACCCACCGCTGGATCAAGTTCGGCGGCTTCTCCTTGCAGCCTTCGGAGCTGGCCAAACCCGCAATCATTTTTTACCTCGCGTACTTTCTGGAATCGCGCTGGCAGCAAATTACGGACTGGAAGAACGTGCTGCTTCCCGCTGCCGCGCCGGTTGTCTTGTTCGCCCTGCTCATTGTGAAGGAACCCGATCTCGGCACCGCGATCGCGTGCCTGGCGATCTCCGCCGCCGTGTTGTTCGTGGCGGGGATGAACATGAAGTATCTGTGGTACGCGCTCGGCGCGTCGCTGCTGCCGCTGTACTTTCTCGTCGTCCGCGTACCCTGGCGCTGGGCGCGAGTGCAGGCCTTCCTCGACCCCTTCAAGGACCCCCAAGGCAAAGGCTTCCACATCATCCAGTCGATGATCGCCGTGAGCACCGGCGGTCTCACTGGCTTGGGACTGATGGAAGGCAAGCAGAAGCTCTTCTACTTGCCTGAGCCGCATACCGACTTCATCTTCGCCGTTACAGCAGAGGAGATGGGGTTGTGGGGCTCGCTTCTGGTGGTCACCCTGTTCGGTATTTTCCTCTATCGCGGCATCCGGACCGCGCTTCGCACCGACGACATGTTCGGGAAGTTCCTGGCGACCGGCTTTACGGCGATGGTGGTGGTGCAGGCGCTATTCAATATCAGCGTGGTGCTGGCCATGATGCCGGCCAAGGGAATTCCGCTGCCGTTCATCTCTTACGGTGGTTCTTCGCTCTTCATTACTCTGGCCAGTGTCGGAGTGCTGCTCAACATCACTCAACAGACGGACTAGCCATGCGTGTGATCGTGGCCGGAGGTGGCACCGGCGGACATGTTATTCCAGCGCTGGCCATCGCGCAGGAGTTGCGTTCGCGCTACAACGCGCAGGTGCTGTTCGTCGGCACCGAGCGTGGCATTGAGACCCGCCTGGTTCCGGCGGCGGGCTTCGAACTGCATCTCATCCAGGTTGGCGCACTCAACCGGGTCGATCTGGCGACCCGGCTCAAGACTTTATGGGACCTGCCGCGTGCCTTCATGGAATCGGCGAAGCTGATCCGCGAATTTCGGCCCAATGTGGTGATCGGTGTGGGTGGCTACGCCTCGGGTCCGGCGATGCTAACGGCTGCGATGATGAGCGTTCCCACCGTTGCTTTCGAGCCCAACGTGGTACCTGGTTTCGCCAATCGCATCATCGCCCCCATGGTGAGCGTAGCGGCGGTCCACTTCGAGGCGACTTGCCATTATTTTCGAAATTGCCATGTGACCGGCGTGCCGGTTCGTCAGGAGTTCTTCCATGTGCCACCGCGTCCTAGGGATGCCCGCCCAACGCTGCTGGTTTTCGGGGGCAGTCAAGGCGCCCACGCCATTAACCAGGCGGTGCTGGATGCGCTTGCCGAAACTGATGGAGGCGGTGCCGTCAATCCACGTCATCCATCAGACGGGCGAGAAGGATTACGTTCCGGCCCAGGCAGTTTACTTGCGCACCATGATTTCGGCGGAGGTTTCGCCTTTCATTGATGACATGCCGGGGGCCTTCGCCCGCGCCGATTTGCTGCTTTGCCGCTCCGGAGCCAGTACCGTCGCCGAGATCACCGCGGCGGGGAAGCCTGCGATCTTCATTCCTCTGCCGACCGCTGCCGATGATCACCAGACTCAAAATGCGGCCACGCTCGTCGAGGGAGGAGCGGCCGAGTTATTGCTGCAATCAGAGCTCTCCGGCGACCGACTGGTCAGCGAGATTGCCGGTCTGCTACCTGATCGCTCACGATTGGCGACGATGTCGGAGGCGGCGCGCCACTTTGCCCATCCGGACGCGGCAGCTAAAATCGCATCGCTCGCAGCCCGGGCTGCTGGCGTCCAAAGCCAGCACGCTGTAGCCTAGAGACTCGTCTCTCCCATGTTTGCAAAAATCCAGCACGTCCATTTTGTCGGCATTGGCGGCATCGGCATGAGCGGCATTGCTGAGGTGCTGTTGAACCTCGGCTACAAGGTCTCCGGTTCTGACCTGAAGCCCTCGGCGGTCACCCAGCGGCTCGCGGAAATGGGCGCCATCATCTGCGGCGAGCATCGCCCAGAAAACGTGCTTGGCGCGGAAGTTGTGATTACAAGTTCTGCCATCACTCGCGACAATGCCGAAGTTGTCGCAGCGCGTGTGCAGCATATTCCCGTGATACAGCGTGCTGAAATGCTGGCCGAATTGATGCGCCTGAAATATGGGATTGCCGTCGCCGGCATGCATGGCAAGACCACCACCACTTCGATGATCGCAGCGGTTTTGGCAGCGGGCGGTCTCGACCCGACGGTCGTCGTCGGTGGCCGCGTGGACGCCATGGGCTCCAATGCGCGACTGGGAAAATCGCAATACCTGGTCGCCGAAGCCGACGAAAGCGATCGCTCCTTCCTGAAACTCTCGCCGATTCTCGCCGTAGTCACCAACATTGACCGCGAACACATGGACTGCTATCGCAACATGCAAGACGTGGAGCAGACCTTCGTGAAGTTCATGGATTTGGTGCCTTTTTATGGGATGGTTGTGGCCTGCAATGACAACGATGATCTGCGACGGCTATTGCCCGCGGTGCAACGGCGAATCGTGACTTATGGGACGCACCAACAATCGGACTTCCTCATTTCGGGTGTGCGCTGCGCTCCTCGCACAAACTCTACGGCGCTGAGCAGCTTTCAAGTCAGCTATTGTGGCAGCGACCTGGGCGAATTCCATCTGCGGGTTCCGGGAGAACACAACGTAAGGAATGCGACGGCAGCAATTGCGGTGGGCATCGGGCTGGACGTGCCCGTCGAGGATATCCGCCTGGCGCTGGAGACCTTCGGCGGCGTGGATCGCCGCTTTCAGGTGATCGGCAGCGTCGGTGGTGTTACCGTGATTGACGACTACGGGCACCATCCCACGGAGATTCGCGCCACGCTCGCGGCAGCGCGGCAGTGCGGATTCGGAAAGGTGCATGTCATTTTCCAGCCGCACCGCTATACCCGAACCAAGTTGCTGCTTGAGGAATTTTCGACCGCCTTCCGCGACGCCGACTCGGTGATTGTGCTTGATATTTATCCGGCAAGTGAGCCGCCTATCCCAGGAATCACTGGCCAGATGCTGGCGAATCGTATTACAGAAGTTGGCGGACAGGAAGCGCTCTACGCCCCCGGGTTCGCCGAAGCGGGGAAGCTGGCAGCGACTGCGGCGATGCCAGGCGACATGATTCTTACGCTAGGGGCGGGAAGTGTTTCGCATCTCGCGCCGCAGGTGCTGGAAGAATTGCGGAGCCGTGCAGCAGAGCCCGTCGGTTAGTGGCCTCTCGACCGCGCGGTGGAGAGATTGAGTTTACTCTTCTGGTTCAACTTCACCGGCGAATCCGCGGCTCGCGATTGTCTCTTTCCGCAATCCCATAAAAAACAGTTATAGTGAGGCGATTACCCGAAGTTCTGGGCGTTTTACCCGGTTTTCATGTCTCGACAAACTTCATCAGCAGCCCCGGACGAGGAACTCGAAGCGCGGGTCAGCGATGCCGGCGCGCGCTCGCGCAGCTTCAATGAGTCGCCGCTCGATGCCCGCATGCTCGACCTCGATGACGAGGCTGAATCCCCATTCCTGCGGGGACAGAAGCGCGTTCCGGTGCGTCGTGGCGCTCTGCCGCGAAAGGCCGCCAGTCGCATCAAGGTCGCGCTCATCCTGGTTCTTGCATTGAGCAGCGTCACGCTGATCTGGGTTGCGCTCCAGCAATACGCTACCCGGTCCTGGCGCTTCCGCATCGATTCCAGCGACAACATCCAGGTGTCGGGGAGCAGCAACGTTAGCCGGTCGCAGGTGATGGAAGTGATGGCCAGCGACCTCAACCGCAATGTTTTTTTTGTTCCGCTGGCGGTGCGCAAGCAACAGTTGGAGCAGATTCCCTGGGTGCAGTCGGCCACGGTGATGCGACTGCTGCCCAACCGTTTGAGCATTGTCGTCAAAGAGCGGACCCCGGTCGCGTTTGTGCAAGTCGACTCTCACATTGCGTTGATTGACGCCAAAGGAGTGGTCCTGGACTTACCGGCTGGCCAAGTCTCCAAATATTCGTTTCCGGTAGTGGTCGGAATGCCGGAGACCGAGCCTGTCTCGACTCGCGCCGCGCGCATGAAGATCTACACTCAGCTGATGAAGGAGCTCGACGCTGGGGGTGCGCATTACTCGCGCGATCTCAGCGACATTGATCTTTCCGATCCTGATGACGTGAAAGCGACGGTGACCGACGCGAAGGGAGCGGTGCTGGTGCATCTGGGATCGTCAAACTTTCTCGAGCGTTTCAAAATTTACGTTGCGCATGTGCAGGAGTGGAGAGCGCAGTTCCAGAGACTGGAGTCTGTGGACTTGCGTTACGAGCACCAGGTCATCGTCAATCCCGATTCCGCTAACGCCAATACTAAGGAAGCTGCGGCTCCCGGCGTCAGAGCGAGTAATGTTGATTCACCTGCATCGGCCTCAACCGTACAAAGTAAGGGCGCGCTAAAGCACAAAACGAAAAAGCACCCGTAAACCATGGGAAGTCAAACAGAAAACCTGCTTACAGTGATTGACGTCGGTAGCGCCAAGACCTGCGTTATCGTCGCCGAAGTAAATGACTATGCCTTGCGTTATCGCGGCCACGGCATCTCCGATTCGCGTGGCATGCGCAAGGGCGTGATTGCCGACCTCGACAAGGCAGTCGACTCCATTCGGAAGGCGGTCGAGGAAGCCGAGAACGTGGCGCAAGCTCCCGTGGAGCACGCCGTGGTTGGGGTGGCCGGCTCACACATCCGTGGGGTGAATAGTCACGGCGGCATCTCGCTAGGGTCGCGTTCGCGCGAGATCAGCCGCGAAGATGTGCGTCAGGCGGTGGAAAAAGCCCGCAGTATTGCCATGCCCGACGATCGCGAGGCGCTGCATCTTCTGCCGCAGGAATTCATCCTGGATGGGCAAGGCGGTGTCCACGATCCTGCCGGGCTGATGGGCAGAAAGCTCGAGGTGCGTGTTCATGTGGTGACTGCTGGAACCACGGCGACCCAGAACGTGGTTTCGGCCATGAACCGCGCCGGCATCCACGTTGACGACACTGTCTTTGAAGCGCTCGCCTGCGCTGACTCGGTCTTGCAAACCGACGAGCGCGAACTCGGCGTTTGTCTGGTCGACATCGGCGCAGGTTCGACCAGCCTCATCGTGTACTACGAAGGCGTTGTAATCCACACCGGCGCCATCCCGATTGGCGGCGATCATTTCACGAATGACGTTGGGGTGGGCTTCCGCACACCCGTTCCCGACGCCGAGGACATCAAGAAGATGTTCGGCTGCGCCATCGTCACGCGCATTCCCGAGGGCAATGAGATCGAAGTCCCATCGGTGGGCGATCGCCCCTCGCGCCTGATGCAGCAGCGTATGCTGGGGGAAATTCTGGAGCCCCGGGCGCGCGAGTTGATGGAACTGCTTCGCGATCACCTGCGCCAGGCTGGCATTTATGATTTACTGGGCGCGGGCCTGGTATTCACCGGCGGCGGGTCGCGGCTCAATTCGCTGCTTGAGGTTGCCGACGACATTCTGCGCCGGCAAGTGCGACTGGGTTATCCGGTGCCTATCGCCAAGTTGCCTTCGAACTTGTTGGAGCCGGAGTTTGCCACGGCGATCGGGATGGTGCTCTACGGCCATCGTGCGCGGCAGGCGCGCATGAACATCGATCGAGGACTGCGAGCAAAGCTGAGAGGCTTGTTCGCCCGACAGAACGCGTAAACAATTTTGCAGAGCTAACCCGCGCCGCGCGACGGCGCTCATCGGAGTCGAGATGATCGAAGATTTCAACGACAAGGCCGAGCCCGAAAACGACATTCGCATTCACTTCAACGAAGAGCTGCTGAACTCCGCGAAGATCAAGGTCATTGGCGTCGGCGGCGGTGGCGGCAATGCCGTCAATCGCATGATCGAGTCGCACCTGGAAGGCGTGGAATTCGTGGTCGCGAACACCGATCTGCAGGCGCTCAAGCTGTCAAACGCGCCGGTGAAGATCCAGCTTGGCGTCAAGCTGACCAACGGCCTGGGCGCGGGCGCCAATCCCGACGTCGGCCGCAAGGCTGCGCTGGAAGATGCCGACAAAATCATCGAAGCTCTCGAAGGTGCGGACATGGTCTTCATCACCACCGGTCTTGGAGGCGGCACTGGCACGGGAGCGGCGCCGATCATCGCATCGCTGGCCAGCGAGATGGGCGCGCTCACGGTCGCGGTGGTGACCAAGCCCTTCGCCTTCGAAGGCAAACGCCGCCAGAACCAGGCCGAGCGCGGCTTGCAGGAGCTGATCGACTCCGTTGACACGACCGTGGTGATCCCGAACGAGAAACTCTTGGCCGTGGCAAAGGACGCCGGTTTCTTCGAATCGTTCCGCGTCGCCGACGACATTCTGCGGCAAGCGGTGCAGGGCATCTCCGACATCATCACCATTCCCGGCATCATCAACCGCGACTTCGCCGACGTGAAGACCATCATGGCGGGCATGGGCTACGCCGTGATGGGCACCGCAACCGCAAAGGGCGAAGGTCGCGCCACGCTGGCGGCGCAGGCCGCGATCGCGTCTCCGCTGCTCGAGGCCGGCGCCATCGACGGCGCGCGCGGCATCCTCATCAACATCACCGGCTCCAGTTCGCTGCGGCTGGCCGAGGTGAACGAAGCCTCCACCATCATCCAGAGCGCCGCGCATGAAGACGCCAATATCATCTTCGGCGCCGTGCTCGACGAGAAGATGAAGGACGAGGTGAAGATCACGGTGATCGCGACCGGCTTCAAAGATGTTTCCCGCCGGCGAGACGCATCGAATCCCGTGGCCGAGGTAGTGCAGCAGGCGCGTGCGACCGCAGCCAGTGTGCACGCGACTTACGAAGTGCCGTCAATGCGCGAGCCGCAAGCCGCACCGGAGAAACCTGTGCCTTCGCGCTTCGAGGCGGTCAAGCCATCAGAGGCGGAGTCGCAACGCGCTACGGAACGGCCGCGCACGATTCCGTACATTCCTGACAATCTCGACGACATTGATTCCGAGATCGTGCGCCATGCCGAGCCGATGGACGAAGCCCAAATTCAAGCGCGGGCCGCCGCTGCCGGTCGAGACGAGCCGCCCACGATTGAAACCGTCAGCAGCAGCGTCAACATCACCTATGACTCGGATGACCTGGAGATTCCGGCGTTCCTGCGGAAGCGAGAGCAGAGCTGAGTCGCTTCTTCATGTCATTACGAACCGACTTCACAAGCTCCGAAGACCGGGCTCACGAATGGTTTTGTGTCAGGGCACGACTTCAGTCGTGCCGATAAGCCTTTATCCATCGTTATCCCGAGCGGGCTTCAGCCCGCGAAGGAT
Organism: uncultured Acidobacteriaceae bacterium; assembly: GCA_963772895.1. Lineage (GTDB taxonomy): Bacteria > Acidobacteriota > Terriglobia > Terriglobales > Acidobacteriaceae > Bog-257. Next base: position 538,648 of record CAVYZB010000007.1, on the reverse strand, counting down.
CTGCTGTTCCAGCTTTCTATCACTCCGCCGGGCGTGTTGAACGGTAGCCCAGGTTAGCGTCCAGAAGACGGACGCTAACCTCGGGCACCAGGTTATGGGACGTACGTCAAAGCGCACTCCCTGTCGCCTACGTCACATCGCAAGACCAACCCGCCGGCGTCGTCGGGACATGAAAATGCGATAACCTGCCGACCCGGGGACCCATTCGGAGACGGGATGAATTCCACGGGCACCGGCGTAGTGACATCCACCGTCGTCGGGAAGTATGTTTGGCAAACCAACCAGATGTGGTGCGTCGCAGGCGTCGGTTCTGCGGCAATGATCCCCTTCGCAACGGTGGACGTACTTCCGTAGGTGAACATGATCACGCATCCTACCCCATTGTGCACGTTGGGCAGTGTACAAGCGATGTAGTATGGGGGGGCAGCAGGTGCAAGTGTCTCTTGAGCCGACAATGGGGCGGCTAGCGCCACGCAGATCATCCAAAACACGAACAATAGAATGGTGCGCTGCCTACTATTCTGATTCATATGAAATTTCCTCCTCAATCTCGGGCGAAGCCCGGTGTTTAAACTAGACTCGGTGATGAGATCTATGAGTCCTAAACAGAAGGCCGGGCCGCCGGCCCTAAGGTATCAGAAAGGATGACGGACCTAATTTTGTGATGGATTCCGATGTCTGGAAGGAATCCTCATGCGACCCTGGGGCAAAATACCAAAGGATTTGAGGACTGTAGAATAGACTTGGAGCCCATGGTACATACGAAGCAGGGGGGATGTTGAACTCGACTCCAGCGATGTAATAGCTAGAAGGTACGCCGGAATTAGGACGAACAAGAATTATGGGACACAGTGCATCCACCTGCGGTGTCACGTAGGGAAAACCTATTGCAAGAGCACTGTCCATGTAAGAACCAATAAACTGAGTCGCCCCGAAGCAGTCTCCACGCAATGATCCGGTCGCGGAGATCGGAGGAGACTGTGGTCCTCCTGACATCTGAAAATAAAGATTCGGCAGAAGACTCAGCGAACCATTGAACCCCGTCAGATTCTTGACCGACGCCGTCACGACTACAACTGCACCGTTTGCTTGTTGTGGGTTGTTTATAGCTTGGTATGTTGCCACAATCCTAAAATTGCTCTTAGGCATCTCAGGCGTGTCAAATTCTACGGTACCCCAACATTCTTTACCGGTAGGGAGCGGGTTCTTTTGCCGTACATCAGGACAATCTCCCGGGTGAATATAAATGTTAGTACCGAATATTAGGTGCCCGGCGGAGTTATATTCCGCAATGCCGAATCCTTGGGCATGTGCAACAGCAAATGAGCCCAAGATGAAAGCCATTCCGAGACAAAGGATCAAACTCCACCTCGGGATTGAGGCGGAAGGGTACAGGGCAATATACTCACGTTGACGTAGCATGGCGCTGCTCCTTGGCACAGTAATTGGGGATTTTCGTCTTAGCTCCCCGTGCCGGGTGCCCCACCCAAGCTTCCTTTGCTTGGGTGGGAAGTTCCGATAATCTTCACACTTGGGCAATTTGGCCGATGAGTCCATGAAGATTAGCCCGAAACTACTATGAAAAACTGCACGCCGTATTTAAAAGATTGGGGCCGGGGAACCATCTTGCGGGGGGCCAGCGTTCCCTTGATTTGCGAACAATGTGCCAACTCCATTTCAAAGTCAAGACCACGTAAGTGACTTTTTAGCGGTTGGCGAAAAAATATTTGGTCGGTAGGATCACTACTGTATAGCTCGCGGTTTCTTCCTCAGGAACTCCGAAGCTCCGCTGTAGTCGAAGCAATACCGCCGGCTGAAGCCGGCTCGCTTTTGAAAGAGCAACTGGAACGCGGCGCTTCAGAGGCTGTTACGAAACTGTGTCGTCCCTACGGGACTCGGATCAAATTTTCCACTTACCCAGCACTCCGCCTTCGGCTTCTCCACCCCAACCCGCGCAGGGCGGCGCAGCTTGGACCTTCCTCAGCCCAGGTTAGCGTCCAAAAGGAAGGACGCGAACCTGATGGGGTACCAGCTACCACTCTCTACCTAACTAGTGCCACGGGACATTGTCAGTGGCCAAGAAGCAACAGGTCCCTCGACTCGGTCGCGGCGGCGACCTCGCTCGGGACGGCAGTTTGGAGGGGGGAGATCACGGGTCTAATTGAGATAGAAGCCGCATAAAACTGACTATCGGCAACCCTGCTAACTCTCTACATCTCATAGTGCAGCAGCGAGAAGACGTCGTATCCTTGTAGCTTGTCGCGGCCTTTGAGACCGTCCAACTCGACCACAAATCCCAAGCCACAGATTTCCGCGCCCAATGACTTCGCCATCTCGGCGGTCGCTCTCGCGGTGCCGCCGGTCGCCAGCAGGTCGTCGCAGATGACGACACGCTGGCCCGGCTCGATCGAATCCTTGTGGACTTCCAGCGTATCGTGGCCGTACTCCAGCTCGTACTTCCACTGCAGCACTTCAGCCGGCAGCTTTTTCGGCTTGCGCACGGGAACGAAGCCTGCGTTCAGACGGTACGCCAGCGCGGGCCCGAAGATGAATCCGCGCGCCTCGATGCCCAGAACTAAGTCAATGTCCTTATCGATGTAGTGCTCGGTGAGCGCATCGATGAGACGAGCGAAGCCGAGCTTGTCTTTGAGCAGCGTGGTGATGTCGTAGAAGAGAATGCCGGGCTTGGGGAAGTCGGGAACTTCGCGGATGAGCTTCTTGAGGTCATCGCAATTGTGCGACTTATGCGGCTGCATGGTTACCACACTCCTTCGATGCGAAACGATTGTCCTTCCAAGAGGGGAGCTGCAGATTCGCTGACATGGTCCACCCGAGAGGCGCGTGGGCCTTGCTGCAAGCGGGGGCGCAATGCACTGTGCTGCTCGCGAGTTCCCGTCGCCATCACTTCAACGTCGCCATTTTCGCGGTTGCGGACCCATCCGGTAACGCCGATCTGGGCCGCTTCGCGTTCCACGAACCAACGGAAGCCAACGCCCTGGACGCGTCCGGAGATCACATAGCGGCGGGTTTGCAAGTCAGCCATTGGTGGGAAGCAATTAGCAACTAGCGTTAGTGACTACACGACGGTAACTGCCTGCGTGGGTGCGAAGAGCGATTGTAATTGGTTTTGGAGCGAACGCGCGATTGAGTTCTCTCCTGCTGAACGAAACGCGGCTCTGGGATGTACCAGAACCGCGTTTGCAACTATTCTCAGCAGCGCCTTACATGTGTTTGGGCGACATTTTGTCGAGCAAGTTGACCAATGGCCGGCCCGCGGGCGGAGTTTTTACCGCTTTGTCCACGATGATCTGCTTGGCATTCAGATCTTTTCCGTAAAGATTCTTGTTGGCATCGTCGTCGGAACGCAGGGTTGAACCTTCCAGCGAAATTCCGGCAAAAAGTCCCTTGTTGCGCGACCACGACAGAATCTCAGCGTTCATGACGATATCGGTCTCCGCAGAGGTCGCGCGACCCACCGGACCGGCTGCCGCGGAGGCATCGCCGCCAAGTTTTACTTTGCTAGTCAATACAGATTTCGCGCCCTTCTCATTCATCACTAACAGCACGAAATCCGTAGCCTCTCCGCCAATCTGCAAGCCAAAGCTGCCGCCTTCAATGGCATAGAATGCCGGAGCACTCCACGGGCCGCGCCAGTCTGGGCCGGTGCGACAGGTCATGACGCCGCGCCCATAGCTGGCACCCACGACGAACGCCGCCTTCTTGACCGACGGCACCACGATCACGCACTCCGCCTTGTTCAGTAGATCGCGCGGGATACCTTTATCGGGCATGCCGGTGACTTCCCTCATAACTTCGTAAGAGTCGTGAAGCCTCTCCGCCTCCTTCTGCTGGGCAAACGCAGGAAGAGCAAGGCATACGCACAACCCGACCGCAAGGAACGCTTTCATGGTTTCTCTCCGATCAAACTAGATTTCTTGGAGGCAAATGAACCGCAGTGTCTCAGGGCGGGTGCGCCAGAAATCGGCGCGCTCGTCCAGAACAACAATCACTAAGATGCAGATACGGCGAAACGGTTGGTCTCTTCGTAACTTAAGGGTGGTATCGCGATTAGGCCCGTGACAGGTATGCGCCTTCCGACGTGTCCACGCGAATCTTCTCGCCTTCGTTGATGAACGGTGGGACCTGCACGACAAGTCCAGTCTCGGTCTTGGCCGCCTTGGTAACGCTGCTGGCAGTCGCCGACTTCAAGCCCGGCTCGGTTTCCACCACCGTGAGTTCCACCGTCTGCGGCAACTCGACGCCGACGGCCTTGCCATCGAAAAACTCAATCTTGATCTGCAAATTGGGGATTAGGTACTCGACCGCATCGCCCAGGATGTCTCGATTCAAGTGCATCTGCTCGTAGTTCTCGGTGTTCATGAAGTGGTAATCGTCGCCATCGGAGTAGAGAAACTCCATTTGCACTTCGTCGACGGTGATCTTCTCGATGGCATCGCCGGAGCGGAAGCGGTGCTCGAACATAGCTCCGGTGCGAAGGTTGCGCAGCTTGGCCTGGATGAAGGCGCGCAAGTTTCCCGGGGTGCGGTGTTCCACGCTAAACACCGAATGCAGGTCATTATTGTGCTTGATGACCATGCCGGGACGCATTTGTGTGGCTGGAATCGCCATTCGTGTAACTCCTCATTTCTGGGAGAGCCGCCGGTCGGAAGAGCCCCCATCACGCGCGACTACGGCGTAGCTTGGGAGTCTTGCAAAAGACGCGCGGCTCGAAGGACAGACACCTGATTCTAACGTGGGCCAGCAAAATTGGGAAATGTTGCGATGGCGTATCCGCCTGCGGTAAGAGGTCGCCCATGCCTGTGGTTTAAAGGAATGCACTTCCAGTGCGCGGGGGAATTTCCGTTCCCGCCATTGCGGGTTGAGGGTTCAAGCCGCCGAACTAATATGCTTCTTCGAGTTTTTCACTGGCTCTTCATGGCCGAGGCAACAAGAGCGACCCCGAAGGTTTCCAATCACATTAAGGCTATTCAGCCAAAGACGAGCCAAGAGCGCCGACACTTCCAAGCGTGCCAGTAGCGATCTGCATACGCGTGCAGAGGCAACACGGCAATCCGAATCGCGGTAGAATTTCCCGGAGGATATACCGATGAATGATGAAGCCAAAGATTTTGAACTAAACGGAGAGTATGAAGGCTCAGACCGAGGCCTCGCCATCGGCCTGACCATGCTGTTCATTGGACTGGCAGCCGGGGCCCTGGTGGCCTTGTTGCTGGCGCCGAAGACCGGCAAGCAGATGCGTCGTACCCTTCGCCGGAAATACGAAAATGCGCGCGAAATGATGGAAGATATTGGCGATCAGGCGGGCGACTGGATTGACAAGGGTTCGGAGTGGGCCGAAAAGGCAAAGAGCAAGATGCCGCCGCTCAAGAAGCCTTTTGGGCGATAAAGGGCCCAGACTTTCCATGCGTATAGTTGGATTTCCTGCGTGATCGTCGAGATCAGTACAGCCGGAAGTTCACTTCCACGTTGATCATGACCGGGACTGCCTGACCATCTTTCCTGGCAGGCTCAAAGCGCCATTGCCGGACCGCTTCGACCGCCTTCTCGTCGAGGCCCATACCCAGCGGGCGTTGCACGCGAATCTGCTGCGGCTTGCCGTCGGCACTTACCACCAGCCACAACACAACGGTACCCTGATATTTGGCCTTGCGCGCCTCTTCTGAGTACTCCGGATCAGGCGCGAACAACGCCTTGGGTGCGCTGACGCCGCCGCCGACTCGATAAGCTCCACCACCGTATCCGCCGCCATGTCCTGGACCAACGCCTGGACCAGTTCCCGATCCCACGCCGCCGCCGCTACCGCTGCCGATTCCGGCGCCAGAACCCGTTCCGTTGGAGGGCGGCCCGATTACCTTTGATAGAGGATCGCCAAGAGCGCCGACCGTCGGCAGCTTCAGCTGCGGTGGAACCACCACCGTAGGCGGCACCGGTAACTTGGGATTGTCATTGCGGACCACAATCGCCGGAGGAGTGATCTGTTCCTTCGACAGTTTGGGGAGGGCGCCTTTAGGTGCGTTCAACTTGTCGCGATCGCCACCACCACCGCCGCCGCCTGCGCGGTGCTTGGAAATCGGCATCGGCAGGTACGGGCTGATGTCGGTTGCCAGGCCAATTACCTGTTGCTTGATCTCGTCTTGGTGCTGAAGCGCCCAGTGGCCGGACCAGATAAGCAGGCCTACCGCCAGCATATGGACGATAAACGAGTACACGAACGTGTCTTTGCGCTGCGGATACAGCCCCTGCCCTTCGCCAAATAGCGTGTGTAGAGCCGCGTCCTGGGGTGGAACGTTTGGAATCTCTTCGGTCGTCGGATTGGACACTAAGGGGGTAGACATTTCCTTGTACTACAGTATAGACCCAGCCGCGGACGATAAGTTCCAGAAAAATGTCGGCGGCGCCGGTTCGCCTTCAAGTTGCTGCGATTCGTCCCTGAGGAGCGCACAGCCAGGCAGCATGGTAACTTTCTTGGCGTTACGTCAGCCGCCCACAATCACCCGCAGCGCATTCCGCCGCACTCCGATTTCGACCGGACTCGGGCAAATGTATTCTCCGTCGGCGAAGACCTCGGTCGCCGGATCGGTCTGGATGCGCACCCGCGAGGCCCGGAAATATTCCACCTCTTTCATGCCGATGTGCGCACCGGTATAGACGCGGCGGAACAGCCGCAGTAAGCGAGGTTTGTTCAGCGTCCGCACAAAACAAATATCGAGCAGGCCGTCGTCCATGCGCGCCTGGTGAGCCAGCCGCATGCCGTGCCCATATTGCGGCCCGTTACCGGCGGCAATCAGGAATCCCGGCTCGTCCATGCGGGTCTCCCACCGGCCGTCCACTTCGACCGACAGTGTGATGTGCGGAGGACGAAAACCTGCCAGCACCTGCAGCAGCGCGATCACGTATCCGCCATGCGCGCGCAGCCATTGCGCCTGCTTCAGGGTCCGGCGATTCACCGCCGCATCCAGCCCAGTGCCGGCGAGGCAGCCGAAGAATGTGGTGCGCGCGACTTCGCGTTCGGCCTCGGCGAGGCGGCGCAACTGCGATTGCATAATGCGCCCGCCCAATTCTTCCTTCGCTCCCGACCACGGATCGCGCCGAGGACCGTCAGGCACGAAGTGCAACGACTCCAGCGACTCGCCGTGTATTCTTCCGCGATTGTCATTCCGACCGAGGACTTCAGTCCGAGTGGAGGAACCTGCTGTTTTCTTCCCCTCGCGATCTTCGTCGCCGGACTTGCCTCGCTGGTCGAGCGGCTCGATCGTTCCGAGGTCGATTGAACGCACGTTATCGCCCGACACGCAGAAGCGCCGCCATGCGGCCAGCGCCTGCTCCACGCTCTCGATGCCGATGGAATGCGCGAAGTCGTTGGCGCTGCCCAGCGGCACAATCAGCGCCGGAATCTGCTTGAGCGCCAATCCGCCAAGATGGCGATGGATGGTGCCGTCGCCGCCAAAGATAAGCGCCGCATCGGGCTGGTCGGTGGGATCGAGTTCGTTGCCGGTAAACAGGTTGACGCCCGGCACCTCGAATCGCCGGACGTGATGCTCTTTGGCGACAGGTCCAAGAAGGGCAACAGCGCGCACCGCGCTACTTTCGCACAGAGCGGCAGAAATGCAAAATTGAGCGCAAGCGAAAGTCCGAATAGAGTTCGCGAGGAATCCTCAACCGGCGTTCAACTCCGGGCTGCTCGCAAACGCCATGCTGACTTTCGGCTGCAAAAGATAAAACAGCAGCGCACCTGCGATCACTACGCCGATCCCGCCTTTGACGAAGTCGCCACGGATTACGTTGACCAAGTCCCCTGCCACCTGGATGGCGATAATGGCTACAGCCAATCTCCATCCCCAGAGCCGGCGCCTGAACCAACCGATAGCGGCTGCCGCCAGGGCTGCGCTGAGAAAGAGGAAGAGGATTCCGGCCGGTAAGCCCAGCGGCGCGAGCTGCTGGTAGGCCGTTGGATTAAGCTTCCACGCGCGATCGAGAACGGTGCCTCGCCAGAGCAGTGTCGTCCCGGCAAAACAAGCCATGGTTGCGCCAAAGCATAGGAAAATACCCATGGCCGTCAATCCTCGGGGATGCCTTACCGACGCGGCGGCTACGACCTCGGAAGAAGCGGAGTGCTCCGGCATGGCTTGACTATAAACTGCGCACGCCCACACCCTCACTTTTCTCGACTGTCATCCCGAGCGACGAGCGCAGCGAGGACTCGAGGGACCTGTTGTTACTCCCATACGTGAGATTCATCACGGCGCGTTGGCGCTGAACGAGAGATGCTATCGACATGCATTCCCACCAGCGCTCTTATTACGTTTACATCCTCGCCAGCAAATCACGGGTGCTGTACGTGGGGATCACCAGTCGCTTATGGGCACGGGTGCGGGAGCATCGCAGTGGAAAGTTCGGTGGCTTTACCAGCGACTACAAAGTGAACCGGCTGGTTTACTTCGAATGCTTTCAATGGGTGGATTCAGCCATCCGTCGCGAAAAGCAAATCAAGCGCTGGCGGCGGGAGAAGAAAGTAGCGCTGATCGAGCGCGAGAACGCAACGTGGGAAGACCTCTCCGCCGAGTGGGGCAAGCCAGCTCGTCTGCGGGTCCAAACACCTGAAAGCGAGTAATAGTTCAAATTTCATGTCTGTCGTTCCGGCTCAGAACTTCATTGTTCTCGATTGTCATTCCGACGTAGCGGCTTTCAGCCGCGAGCGGAGGAACCTGCTTTTTTCTTCGCCCGGCGCCAGCACAGTTTCTATTTCTGCTCATCCGCGATTCCTGCCGAGCATAGGCACTTGCTCCCGGCGGGTGACAGCAGGTTCCTCCACTCGGACTGAAGTCCTCGGTCGGGATGACAGTGTTGGGATATTTAAGAGCTTCAACCCACCAATTTCCTGATTGCAGTAGCGCCGACGGAAGAGAATAATGATCCTGCTCCCTACTTGCAGCCGCAAACCAAGTATTGCGCCCACGCCACTAAACGCGACTGCCCATCGGAGGAATCATGTATTCCACTGGCCGTCCGATCCTAAGAGCGTTGCTTATGCGGAGGCGCCGCTTCACGACCCGCATCATTGCGACGTTGCTGCTATGTCTTCTCGTAATCGAACCGTTAGCATTCGCTGGAATTGGCAGCGATGTGACCATGTATGTCGGCGGCACCGAAAACCAGATCAAAGACGGTGCTGAAGGAAAATCGTCTGAGAAAGACGAGAAGAACTTCATATTCCACTACAAGACCGGGACTCTAAGCATCCCGTACGACCAAGTAAACGATTTGGAGTACGGGCAGAAGGCAGGCAGGCGGCTCGGTGTCGCCATAGCGGTTACCCCTTTGGCTTTGTTTTCGAAAAAGAGAAAACACTTTCTGAGTGTCGGCTGGAAAGACGATCAGGACAAACAGCATGCTGCGGTATTCGAGCTCGGCAAGGCGATCGTGAGAACTACCATCGTTACTCTTGAGGCGCGCACAGGCAGAAAGGTCGAGTACGAGGACGACGAGGCCCGGAAGAGCGGCATGGGAGGCATGCCATGATTCACGCCTTAGTATTTGCTTGCCTTCTACTGCAGCAGGCTACAGCTTCGCCCCCAAATTCTCCTCAGTCTCAGACGCAGCCTGCATCGACCAAAGTCTCTGCATCCTCAGACCTCCTAAACGTGAAGCGCATTTATGTGGACAGCTTCGGGGACGATCCGATTTCAAAAGAGATGCAGTCCATGATCGTCTCCGCGCTGGTGGCCAGTAAGCGCTTTGTTGTCACAGAGAATCGCGACCGTGCGGACACGGTTCTGAAAGGCGTAGCTCTTGAGAAGACTTCGCAGGAGTTGCACGCCTTCGGCGAGAATACTAGCGTAAGCAGCGCAGCGGGTGGCCACCATGCGGAAATCAATGGGAGCAACGGAACAGTAACCGGAACCTCGAATGGCGGCTTCGCAGCAAAGAGCGCCGGAATTGGTGATTCGTCCATCAACACCGAAACCATTGATCGTGCGCGTGTCGCCATCCGATTGGTCAATATCGATGGAGACGTAATCTGGACAACTACGCAGGAGAGCAAGGGCGCAAAGTACAAGGGAGCAAGTGCCGATGCAGCCGACATGTGCGTGAAGCAACTTGTACGAGACGTCGCGAGAGTGGAGGCCGCCACCACTCCGCAAGCGGGCGTTGCACCTGTGACCGCCCCCTCTACCGCCGCACATCCCTAAACGTCTTTCGAAGACATTGCAAGCCAATGGTCAGCGGCGGCGAAATCGAACTCACGGAAGATTTGGAGAAATAGAGTCCAGGCGATACTCGGCGGCAAGGATGGCGTGCCCGGCGAAGTGGTTGGGGACAGATTGATTGATCTAACCTGCGGGCACCGCCTGCGGACCGGACGCCTCCGCCGCCTTCATGGCTTCTATTTCCTGCTTCATTTGAGCCCTCGCTTTCATTATGAAATAGAAATCACATGCAATCTTCACCTTGACCACGTCTTCCAATGTCACAGGCCGCGTTTTGTTTTCTCCCGGCTCGTCATCAAGCCTACTGCCATCAAGTCTTTAAGAGAAGCAATAAAGTCGGTTCCTGCGTAGAGAGCCCCAAACACTCCATCAATTGTGCTCTCCAAAGTTTCATTTTTCCCGTCCCAATCGCCATACGCGGTCAGAGCGTCTTTTAAAACCATGTGAAATTCCACAATGGCAATTCCTTCGAGTTGCAAGAAGATGTAATTCTTCGCCATCAGCGCCAGCGCTTTGAAGTAGCGCTGAAACACCGCTTGCTGCGACGCATCCTTAACAGTAGCCATGTGCGAAAAGACGATGCTCACCTGCCTTTGATCTTCTGGCCTGAGTACCAGGTTCCCCCGCGAACCGTAAGAGGAGGTACGCCATCGAAAGCCACCTTGGCCTTGTTCTCCAGATCCATGATTCCGTCCGCATAAGTGGAGACAAATGCCGGCAAATACCACCAGAAAAAACCGGCCGTGCCCACATTCAAGGCTGTGACCAGGAGAAAGGAGTTATGCATTCCAAACTGCCACACCTGCTGAACCACGACTTTCTTAGGCACGATGAACTTTACCAGCAGCTCGCTCTTGCCGTTACCGGTGGAAAACTTAATCTTGCTGCCCTTGCGATTCCAGTCCGTGAGAGGTTTCTGCCTGATGGAATGCGACCAGGATTTCAGCCGGATCGTCATTTCCCACTTATCCTCATAACTTTTCTCACCCTCCGGTGCGACGCGGTTTATTTCCTTTTTCGCCAATTCAACGTTCAAGCGATTGTTTTCTTCGATGATGCCTTTTAGCCAGCGGATCCAACTAAGAGTGTCCTCCCCAAACTCGGCCTGTTTTTGAAAGCTGCCTTTGGAGAAAACTATCGTCCTGAGATAAGGATCATCCGTAGCCGCGAAGAGCCACTCTAAATCCGCCTTTTCTTCATCGGTCATGTCGCGTGGCTTTTTTAGTTTCTCTAGTGCGATCTGGGCCTCTGTGAGTTTGAGAAGATTATGTACGTCCTCATCGGATATGCGCTTGCGGGCGCCAGGATCATTCAGATCTACGTACAGAGTCGAGAGGCGCGTCTCGTGAATATGTTTCGCGATGTCAATTGCTTGCTGAATACCTTTCGCAGGGTTGTCCCTGCCCATTCTGAGCGACCATATCGCCCAGAAGAGCTTTCGCTCGTGATCCTCTATCCAGTCAATGGGGCGTTTACGCTCGCCTTCCTCGTCCTCTTTTCGAAGAAGACTCGTGAACACCATGGACGACTTGCCGATTTCTTCCAGAGTAAGTGCTGCCAGATGATACGCATATGTTACTTGCTGCTCCGCGAGCGCCGTGGCTGCATCTGCGCGGTTCGTCTGATTGTCATGCAGGCAGCGCGAATCCACTAGACCTCGGCCTGGTTCTGCATGGAAGCATTGTGGGCAGGGCCCGCGACCCCACCCAAGCCGGGTTTGCTTGGCTGGGATTATTGTCACCGACTACCCAACAAGGCATGACACCTATTCGCCGCCAGCCACCCGATCCAGTCGGGCAAGCGTGTCGGGATACTGGTTGACCAGCCGCAGCAGCGCGATAGCCTGCGCGTTGGGTTTACCACGGCCTTGTTCCCAGTTCTCCAGAGTGCGAACGTTGGTGTACAGCTTGCGTGCGAAAACTCCGCGCGACAGCTTCAGCTTGGCCCTGGTCTTGCGGATAAATGCCGGGCTCACCTGGCGCAGCGGCTTCGCTTCCAGCTTGTAGCTACGCAGCGTGATCTTCCGCTGGCGCTGCGCCTGCATCGAGTTCACACCCTCCATCAACTCGTCGAAGATGTTTCGCTTTGCCTTCATTGTGTTCTCCGTGGCCGTTGTTTGCGGCGTAATGCGGTTTCGGCCTCAATTGCGCGCTTCAAGGACTTCTTCTGCTCTGCCGTCAGGTCGTCAGACTCGTCCTTGCTGTAGATCGTCATGAGCCAGATTTGGTCGTCTTCAGGGAACCAGAAATAAATGACTCGCAGACCGCCTCGCTTGCCCTTGCTGCGGCGCGGGTCGCCAAAGCGGAGCTTTCTGAAGCCGCCAGTCTGTGGCATCACATCGCCCAATTCGGGATTCTGGGCAAGAGCCTCCTGAAGACCACGGTATTGATCGTCGTCGAGATAGGCAGCGATGTTTCTGGTGAATGCAGGCGCCTCAAAAAATTCCACTGCGACAATTATACGCGAATAGCGTATAAATCAAAACTCCCGAACGTCACCAACAGAAGGACGAACCTGGTGCACCAGCTGATACCAGCCCTGGATCGAGATGACAAAGTCTTCATTTTGCAGTAACCGCATTCCTGGACTTGAGCTGCTAGAGTGACTCAGGTGTGGGCGGGAATGTCATATCGATCTTATGAGCGTGAAATGGATAAGCTGGGCAGAGTGAGGGCCCTCTCAGGTTCGGTGCTGTCATGTATGTTGTTGTTGGTAGCCGTAGCTCACGCCCAGCAGCTGTCGAGTTTACGCCAACAAAGTAGCACCCCGACGCAGCAAACCTCTCAAGCGCCGGACGCGCCCTCGGGACAGACTGGCTCTCAACCTGGTGGCAGCATCTCTGGCACCGTGCTTGAGCAAGGTGGCGCGGTTGCCGAGGGAGCCCAGGTACGGCTGACGCGCCCGGATCAGCCGCAGGCTCAGCAAGTGTCCTCCGGTGACAATGGGCAATTTACTTTTGGCAATCTCGCCCCTGGTTCGTTTCAGCTCACCATCACAGCTCCGGGCTTCGAAACAAAAATTTTCACTGGATCGTTGCAATCGGGGGAGGCATTTCTGGTGCCGGAGATGGTGCTGAAGGTTGCGCCGGCGACGACGACGGTGCAAGTCGGAGTGACGGCCGAGCAGGTGGCGCAGATCCAGATTAAACAGCAGGAGAAGCAACGGGTGCTCGGCATCGTTCCTAATTTTTACGTCAGCTATATTCCCGATGCAGCTCCGATGACCGCCAAGCAGAAGTTTCAGCTTGCCTGGAAGTCGGTTTCAGATCCCGTCTCAATCCTGGGGGTGGGCGCGTTAGTGGGAATTGAACAGGCTACCAATGATTATGGTGGGCTTGGACAAGAGGCCGGAGGCTATGGAAAACGGTTCTCGGTGGGTTACGCCGCGCTAGTTACCGGAGCTTTTATTGATGACGCGGTTCTGGCGTCGCTGCTGAAACAGGATCCTCGCTATTTTTATCAAGGTACCGGCACCACTCGCTCGCGGCTGGGGCACGCTCTCAGCCATGCGATCATGCGCAAGGGCGACAATGGCCGCTGGCAGCCCAACTACTCCGGTATCATCGGCAGTTTCGCCAACAGCGGTCTTACTTCTTTGTATTATCCCGAAAGCGATCGTAGCGGCGGATTGGTGGTCCAGAACGCGCTAGTTGGGATCGCCGGCCGCGCGGTCGGCGGCGTCTTCCAAGAATTCGTGCTCCGCAAATTCACCTCACACTCGAACAGCCAGACCACAAGTCATCCCTGAAGAGAGAACTTAGGTGTCAATGACACGTCAGAAGATCACTCCCATCTGCCGGGTGCCTGGTTGCCCCATCTGCGTTCCATCTCGTGAATAATCACCTGAACTCGTGATCGCCGTACTTTCGCTCAATATGGATTCGCTGGCACGCTACTCAGCAGGAAGGTGAGCTATGTGGCTTAAGACTCTCAGCGTCGGTGCTATCGTTCTTTTCGTGGTTTGAACCGCAGCCGTGCTCCAGGGCTGGAGCAAAAGCAACTTCTCCGGACGCGTTGTCAGCGTGGCCTTCGTCCTCGCCATGGCCGCCGCAGCCGCATGGGGACTGAAGACCTTGACCGGCGCAAGTCACTAGAAGAAGGTCAGAAAATCCCTTCCTTCTCCAGGTGCTTTACCACTACTTTAACGACATTGTTGATAGTCTTCTTCGCCGAGCTTGGATTGAAGCTATCGCTGATGCCGGTCCAGACGAGTTCTCCCTCGGGCGTTGTGGTGGCGTAAAGGTTGGTCTCGATGCGCACGGTCTTATCTTCGCGCAGATAGTCTGGAGAATAGACCTGCCGATATGCAACGGGGTAGTAGCCGTAGAACGAGTTGTAGTACGGATAAGGGACCGTGTAGCTGTGTCCAGGAATGTAGGTGACTTTGTTCTCCACCTTCACCAACCGCGTCAGCAGGACAGCTTCGATGTGGTGCTCGCGGATCTGCGCCTTCAGATAGTCCATGTCCATGTTGGCCGAGTCGGGCCGCAACAGGATGGAATGACCCGGAATGGCCTCAACTCCATCGCGAGTAAGTTTATTGGCCAGCGCATCCTCGAAGTCTGAGCGAATCGCGGGATCGTCGCTCATGCCGATCACCAGCACCTTCTTGAAGCGCTGTCCGGAGTAGCTGGGATTCTTCACGCTGGCCACCAGCTTGGCCGAGTTGCAGTTTCCGATTGCCGACGCGGTCAGCAGAACGGCAATCACCATCGCGAATTGTCTCAAGCGTGTCTCCTGGAACTGTGCCATCCCTGAAGGGACTCGATCTTTATTTCGACACTACCCAGTGCTGAAGCACCGGGCTAAGCTCTTCCGCCCCTTTGGGGCTCTATTTTGTGCAATACTCGCACGGTCGCGACCAGAAACACGCTCTCTAACAGATCATGGTCTCTCCGCTAAAAGCAATTCCGGTCTGCGGGGTTGAATCTGCGCAGATGTTCCATATAAGCACCGGCAAAATTGAAGATAGCAGTTTTCTTGCCGGGTGCTAGAATTTGTGCAGTGGGCCCATGTACCGGCTTCGCAATCTCGCCACTCTGGTATTGCTCTTCGCCCTGCTCTCGCCTGCTTTTGCGGCTGTCAACAATAAGCTCGACAAAAAACAAACTGAGGAGAAGAAGCTCGCTGCCGCGATCGAGCAGATTCTCAGCGATCCCGATGCGGCACGTGGTTTCTGGGGTATCGATGCAGTTTCGCTTGATACCGGCAAGCCAATTTACGCACTCAACCAGGACAAACTATTTACCCCTGCGTCGAACACCAAGCTGTTCACCACGGCAGCGGTCTTTGGACTGATTGGGCCGGACTATCGCTTTAAGACCACCGTCGAAACCTTGGGCACGCTCGACAAGTACGGACGGCTTGACTCCGATTTGGTGCTGGTAGGACGGGGCGATCCCAACCTTTCCGGACGCATTCTACCCTACAACATGCACACCGAACGCAAGACGCCGCCGATCCGGGTCCTGCAGAGCCTCGCCGACCAGCTGGTGCAGCAGGGATTGAAATACATTGACGGCGATGTGGTGGCCGACGATTCCTATTTCGTCTTCGAGCGCTATGGCGAAGGATGGTCGCAGGACGATCTGGTGCGGGAATGGGGCGCACCGGTTTCGGCGCTGACCATCAACGACAACGTCATCTTCGTGAACATCATGCCGGCCGACCATGCGGGCGAGCGCGCGTTCCTTACCGTCACGCCATTTCCCGAGTACTACAAAATTGATAACCGGGTGATGACGACGCCGCAAGGAACCGGACCGCGCACGGTGTCCATCAATCGCGAACCCGGCTCGAACCAGCTCACCTTCTGGGGCAACATCCCGCAGGATGATCCCGGCTTTGGCGAAGCGCTGGCGATCGAAGACCCTGCCGATTTCGCCGCGAGACTCTTCCGCGAACTGCTGGAGGAGCGCGGGGTCACCATCTACGGACGCGCACGTACTCATCACACAGAGCTGGCGTCGACGCAGACGTTCAGCGTGACATCGATGGCTTCGGGCGGCGGCGATACCACTCGGCCGCCGAATCCGGCGCCGCTGGTGCTGGCGAGCTATCAGTCGCAGCCAGTCTCGCAAGACTTGCGGGTCATTAATAAGGTTAGCCAGAACCTGCACGCCGAGCTGATGCTGCGCTTGCTGGGCAAAGAGAAGGGCACGTCGGGCTCGATCCAGGGCGGCTTGGAGGTCCTGCGCGGCTTTCTGATTCGCGCCGGGATCAAGCCGGAACAGTTCGTCTTTCTCGACGGCTCGGGACTGTCACGCGAGAACCTGGTTACTCCCGACGCGGTGGTCGCGATTTTGCTCTACTGCCACCAGCAACCCTGGGGACAGCTTTACGAAGATACGCTGCCCATCGCCGGGGTCGATGGATCGCTGTCGGAGCGTTTTCGCAACACGCCGGTTATGGGACTGGTGCACGCCAAAACGGGATCGCTGGCGCATGTGTACTCGCTCTCTGGTTATGCCACCACGCAGCGCGGTGAACACATCGCGTTCTCCATCATGACCAACAATGACACCATGCCAGCCAAGAAAGCGCTCGACACGATTGACCAGATTGTGGAGAAGATGGTCGAAGACAAGAAGTAGCTTCCTGCCTGAAATATTAGAACTTTCTACTTGTCATGGCCTCCGCATTGCTTGGGTTATCGATGCGACTATTGGGTCGCAACAAGAAATGGCGCTGTGCCGCGGGCTGCGAAATTGCAGGCGCCTGCATTGCGCCCGGGAGGTCACCATGTCCGTTGTTGGCATCGCGAGTACTGCGTTATCGCAGCTCGGCAACATCCAATCGAAGTTCCAAGGGGTGCAGAGTGAATTCAAGACTCTGGGCCAGGACCTGCAGGCGGGCAACCTGACGCAGGCGCAGACCGATTTCGTCACCCTGTCGCAATCGGTCACCAGCCAACTCAGCAGCACCAGCCCGTTTGCGAAGGCATTCAACGCGGTAGGGCAAGCTCTCCAGTCTGGCGATCTATCGGCGGCGCAGCAAGCCTTTGCGGCCATCGCACCAGCCGGAACAGGCTCCGCCAGCGTGCATCATCATCACCACGTCGCATCGGCGCAAAGCTCCTCGTCTTCGGCGCAGAGCAACTTATTTGCTCAGGAGTTGAGTACGTTGGGGCAGGCGTTGCAGTCGGGAAACCTGACAGCGGCGCAACAAGCCTTCTCCGCCATGCAGCAAGGTTGGCAGCAGACGCAGGGATCCGGCACCAGCGGAAGTTTGCTGCCGCCGATCAGCAGCGGAGTCAATGTGACGGTTTGAGGTAGCCATCAACGAAATGGTGGCTGGTCAGGCCGAGGTCCAAAATGGAACGCCGATTTGCGATTACAGCGCGTCGGGACAGAGTTTCATCGCCCGCTGTCATTCTCGTGGCGCTACGGCCTCCGGAACGTCGGTAATAGGCACTTGCGCATAGTATGTGTTTAGCACTAATGAGCTATACATGGAGCCGAGCCAGAAAGATGACTTCCTTGGGTTAGCGGCCTCATAGTTAGCTGCTGAAGAATAGCCTTCCGGCTAACCACCCTAACAGGAGTATCGAGCGCCTCTTCACTTATGTTTGGTTTCTGTTTTGGGAACAGACGCGCTCACCGGTGTCTGATTTCTGTCTGATTTCCGTTGACTCATCCCGCAAACTTGCTCTACTGTATCTCAATCTCATGTCGCGTTTCCGCCTCACGTCCCGCGTCCTGAACACAACAACAACATCGGGGACAAGTGTGCGCACAAGCACGGGCGGGGAGATCAGCAATAGTTCCTAGAGCAACTTCAAGGACAAGATCAAATGACCCACCGCCCGAAAGGCTGGTGGGTTTTGCATTTTTGGGCTCATTGGATCGGGGAGCAAGCATGATCGTAATGAAGTTTGGTGGAACCTCAGTAGAAAACGACGCGGCGATCAACCGAGTGGCCGGCATCGTACGTGACCGACTCGATGAGCAACCGGTCGTCGTGGTCAGCGCAATGGCCGGGGTGACGGACTCGCTCCTCGCAATGTCTGGTGCCGCAGCGTCCGGATCGTTGCCCGAGGCGCTGAAGCTGTTGCGAAAAATCCGCCAGCGCCATCTCGTCGTTTTGTCTGCCTTGGTGGGCGGCCCGCGTGAAGCCGCCGTCCGGCAGGAAGTGCAGGCCCTGCTCGATTCGACGCAGGATCTCCTGCGCGGTGTCGCCGCCTTGGGCGAACTCACTCCTCGCAGCACGGACAACATCCTCGCCGTGGGCGAGTTGTTGTCGAGTCGAATCGTCACCGCCGCTTTGCAAGCCCGCGGGATAGACGCAGTGCTGGTCGATTCCCGCCACTGCATCGTCACCGACGCCAACCATACCCGAGCAGTTCCATTATTCGATGAAAGCAGCGAGCGACTGCGCCATCGCGTGAAGCCTCTTCTGCAGGCCAGCCAGGTTCCCGTGATGGGCGGTTTCATCGGAGCGACCGCCGAGGGTGTACCCACCACCCTCGGCCGGGGTGGGTCAGACTTTTCGGCGGCCATCATCGGCGCGGCACTGAATGCACGCAGAATTGAGATCTGGACCGACGTCGAAGGCATGATGACCACCGACCCGCGGCTATGTCCGCAGGCGCAACGCATCGATGTCATCGGATTCGACGAAGCTTCGGAACTCGCATTCTTTGGTGCGAAGGTGCTACATCCGGCGACGCTGATTCCCGCAGTAGAAAAGAACATTCCCGTTCATGTGCTGAACTCACGCCAGCGCCAGAGCCCAGGCACTTGCATTCGCGCCCGCGCTCCGCGCAGCCGGACGGTATTTCGCGCCATCGCCGCGAAGAGCGGCATGAAGGTCATCAACATAAGGTCTCCGCGCATGCTGATGGCGCACGGCTTTCTGCGCGCCGTGTTCGAGGCTTTCGATCGCCATTCCTGCGCCGCCGACCTGGTCTCGACGTCCGAGGTAAGCGTTTCGGTTGCGCTTGATTCATCGCGCGACGTGAATGCGCTGGTAAACGATTTGAAGAAGCTGGGAGAGGTTGACGTCGAGAATGGCAAGGCTGTTATTTGCCTGGTGGGCAAGCACATTCGCGGGCGGGCCGGTATAGCCGCCAGCGTCTTTAGCACGGTGGCAGCTGCCAACGTCAACGTGCACATGATTTCCCAGGGAGCATCGGAGATCAACATCAGCTTCGTGGTGGAAGAAAAGGATGTTCCCCGGGCGGTGCAGAGACTTCATCAGCACTTCTTTGAGGCGACGGAGGCGGCTCGCTCCACAGACTCTCGCCCTGCCATCGCGAGATCGCCGATGGTGGCCTTCGCGGCCCAGGCTAGTGGGGAGGCGGTCTAACCATGACTACTTTGCTTCCATATCTCGAACGGCCCGGATATCTCTCCGACGAAACCTGCAAGATCGCGCTGGTGGGATTCGGAACGGTAGGCAGTTCCGTTGCGCGCCTGCTCTATGCGCGGGCCGAGGAACATTCGCTGCAACTGACGCACATCTGCAACCGGCGCGTCGCCCACAAGAAAGTGGACTGGATTCCGCCTGACGTGACGTGGACCGAGGGCATTGAAGATGTGCTGGCTTCGGATGTGGATGTTGTAGTCGAGTTGATGGGCGGGCTAGATCCAGCGCACGACTGGGTCCGCCGAGCGCTGCAATCAGGCAAATCCGTGGTGACTGCCAACAAGCAATTGATTGCGCACTTTGGATCGGAACTGCTGCACAGTAGCTGCGCACCACGGACAATCGCTGAGCTTCGGAGCGTGTGTAGCGGGTGGCGTTCCGGTGCTTTCGGGCCTGCGCGAGGGACTCGCGGGCGACCGCCTGACCAAAGTTTGTGGCATTCTCAACGGGACTTGCAACTACATCCTGACCCGGATCGAGCAGGCCGGCATTTCGTTCGCAGAAGCACTGGGCGAAGCGCAGCGCGCAGGATTCGCGGAAGCAGATCCGACCGATGACATCGATGGATTCGACGCCGGCGCCAAGCTGGTAATCCTGGCGCGAGTGGGATTGAATCTCGAACTCCGGCCCGAACAGGTAGTATGCCGTTCCATCCAGGACATCAGCGTCCTCGATTTCGATTACGCGCACGATCTGGGCTGCACCATCAGGCAGATTTCCACGGCAGGAATCAACGACGGAAAAGCCCACGCTGTTGTAGAGCCTTCGCTTGTGCCAAAGGACTCTCCGTTCGCAGCAGTTTCAGGAAGTCAGAATCTGGTGGTCAGCAGTGGGGAATTCGGCGGCGATGTCGCTTTCTTGGGCGCGGGCGCAGGAGGAAATCCGACCGCCGTCGCGGTAGTGTCTGATCTGTTGGAAGTAGAGCGGCGCGGAAGGAATGGATCTGGAAATCGATATCGCCCAGTGGCCACTTCGCGCGAGGTGGCGAGCGACCTTGAACAGCCGCAATATGTGCGATTCGTCGTTCGCGACCGGCCGGGAATCATTGCGGCATTGGCAAGCGCATTTTGCCGGCACCATATCAACATCGATGCGGTGTTTCAGAAGCCAGGCCATTCGAAGTCGGAGCTGCCGTTTGTGATCACCCTTGAGTCCTGCAAAGAAAGCAGAATCATGGCGGCGCTTGCCGAAATCGCCAACTTCGATTTCCTGGCGGAGCCGCCAGTCAGAATGCCCATACTGAAATAGGAGTGAACTTGATGCATCTGCGCTGTAGTAACCAGGATTGTGCCGCGACGCTGGACCTCCACGATCGCGCACTTTCTTGTCCGGTCTGCGCTGACCTACTCGAAGTGGTGGTTGACCGTGTCGCGAATACACCAGCGGAGCTTAAGAGCTCGTGGCGGCAGCGGCGAACTTCTTACGCGCCGCTGGATGCCAGTGGGGTTTGGCGCTTTCGGGAGTTCCTGCCGAGCTGCTATTCCGAAGTCGTGACCATGGCGGAAGGCAACAATCCTCTGGTACGAGGCCAGAAAACCGCACAATGGTGCGGCGTGCGCAATCTCAACTTCAAGCACCTCGGGTGGAATCCCACCGCATGTTTTAAGGACCTGGGGATGACCGTCGGCATGACCGAGGCGGTGTACGTTGGCGCAAAGTCTGTGGGCTGCGCTTCAACGGGGAATACCGCGGCTTCGCTTGCAGCCTATGCCGCGCGCGCCGGGCTTACCGCCAAGGTCTATCTTCCCGCCGGACAGGTCTCGCAAAACAAATTGGCGCAGGCCCTCGACTTCGGAGCGGAAGTCGTGCAGGTGGAAGGAAGCTTCGACCTTGCACTCGAACAGATGCTAAACACGCCAGGCCGCGATCTGTATTTCCTGAACTCGATCAATCCGTTTCGCCTCGAAGGACAGAAGATGACGATGTTTGAAATGCTCGAGCAGCTTGGCTGGAAAGCGCCGGATTACGTGATTGTCCCCGGCGGCAATCTCGGCAATACCTCGGCATTTGGCAAGGCGTTCTTTGAGCTGCAAGCTGCTGGATTGCTGGACAAGGTTCCGCGATTGGTTGTGGTACAAGCCGAAGGAGCTAATCCGTTCGCGCAAATGTGGCGCTCCAGCTCGGCTGAGCTCACGCCAGTTGAGCAACCCGAGACGGCGGCGACGGCGATTCGCATTGGAAATCCGCGTTCGTGGAAAAAGGCGCTGCGCGCAGTCCAGCACAGCAACGGCTTCGTCATGGACGTATCGGACGAAGAGATTGCCGAAGCCAAGGCGATGATCGGGCGCGACGGCATCGGTTGTGAGCCGGCATCGGCCACCACGCTCGCCGCCTTACGCAAACTTACGGCGCGAGGCAAGATCGATCGCGACGCCGTGGTCGTGGCCATTCTGACGGGGCACGCTCTTAAGGACACCGATTTCATCATCAAGTCGCAGCGGTTGGAGCACGCGCTTCAGGGAGAGTTGCAGGCATGAACACTGTTACGAGATACGCCGCTGCACGGGTCGCATCTCCGGAACCATTCGAGATCAAGGTGCCGGCATCGATTGCCAACCTGGGGCCAGGTTTCGACACGCTCGCCGTCGCGGTGCAGTTGTATCTGCGCCTGTGCGTGAGAACGATGCCGGGGCGCGGCAAGATAGAGTTTCGCTTTGTAGGCCAGGATCTTTGCGGTGAGAACTACATTGAGCGTGCGTTCAAGTTTCTGGCGCGCCAGGACAGTAATTCGTTGCCATCGTTGTCCGTAGAGGTGCACAGTGAAATTCCCATGCGAGCCGGGCTGGGCAGCAGTGCGGCCGCCACGGTAGCGGGTCTTCGGCTGTATGAGGCATTAGCGGGACCGCTGCCGATGCAGGCGATCATTAATGCCGCCTGTGCGCTCGAGGCCCATCCCGACAATGCCGCGGCCGCAGTGCTGGGCGGACTCACCTCAAGCTGCCAGCTTCCCGATGGCTCGGTGTACGCGACAACTTTTCAATGGCCGGAGTCGCTGGCTTTAGTGGTTGTAACTCCAGACATCCCATTGGCCACCGCCGACTCGCGCATGGTGCTCCCCAGTTTTATTCCGCGCAGCGATGTCGTGTTCAACCTGCAGAGAATTACGCTGCTATTGCAGTTGTTGCAGAGTGGCGATTTCTCCTTGCTGAAACAGGCGCTGGGCGACCGTTTGCATCAGCCATTTCGCCAGAGCCTAGTGCCGGGGTTGGAACAGGCCTTGCATCTTGAGCATGAAGATCTGCTGGGTGTTTGCCTCAGCGGGTCGGGGCCCTCGATCGTGGCATTCGCAGAAACGAATCTCGGAGAAATATCGGAGTTGCTAGCGTCGGTGTACGAAGCGCTCGGAATCGACTGCCAGATCAGAACGTTGACGGTCCATCAGGAGAGCTCTGTTCAACACGAGAGGGTGTTCAGTCGTGGGCTTGTCTGCTCGTAGCATCGCCTGGGCGACGATTGAAGTCTCGGGTGTCCCGTTCTAGAGCAGATTCGCAGTTGGTGTATCAAGGTTCAGCACCGCTTCAGAGTCTGTTACGAAACTGAGTTCATCTTCTCCGCGGTGGAACAAGGACAAGGAAACCCGAGTGCCGTAGGTTCGCGTCCGTCTGTTGGACGCTAACCTGCTGGGGCACAAAGAATGCCCTACCTAGCTTTCGCTAGAACGGGGCACTGTGGTTTAAGAACCTGGGGCCAGCAATCCGACGAAACTGCTTTTACTCTTCTTTCTTCTCTTCGTTGACGGCTTGCTGCGCTTCCATCTGCTTGTTTTCGGCCTCGGCCGATTCCATGGCCTTGCGGGTTTCTTCGGCGCGCTTGGCGCGGAGTTCGGCACGCTTCTGGCGCTTCTCGTCCAACGTCTTCTCGCTGCCGAGCAATTCGACGAAGGCTATGTCGCCGCCGTCTCCCTGGCGGAATCCCCCATGGATGATGCGCAGGTAACCGCCTTCACGATCGCCGTAACGCGGCGAGATGGTGTCAAACAGCTTGTCCACGGCATCGCGGGTCATCAGGTACGACAGCGCCTGCCGCCGCGCGGCCACATCGCCGCGCTTGCCGAGCGTGATCATCTTCTCCACGTGAGGACGCATGGCCTTGGCCTTGGTGAGGGTGGTTTCGATGCGCTCGTCCACGATTAACGAGGTCACCAGGTTGCGCAGCAGCGCGCGGCGGTGTTCAGTATTCCGTCCTAACTTCCATCCTGCTCTACGATGACGCATGTTGGTTCCTTCAAAATCAGTTATCGGTTGCCAGTAGTCAGTCGCCGGTAAAAAAACTCATCTCATAAATCGTTCTGGGTTTGTATCACGGCACGACCTTTAGTCGTGCCGCATCACGTACCGCTAAAGTCAGGGCTTTAGAGCAATTTCCCAGTTGCTGTAATCGTCTTTAAAGGGCGCGGCTTCAGCCGCGCCGATCCGCGCTACCAACAACTCGGCCTTTAGGCCCTGAGGTACGCCCCCTCAGCGGCTAAAGCCGGTCCCTTCCCGCTATCTTTTCGGCACGCCTGAAGGCGTGCCCTTTCAAAGCGGATACAGCCACTATGGAATCGCTCTAGCCCTGCAAAGCGGGACCCAGGGGCTGAAGCCCAGGTCATTGATAACTCCGCCGCGGCACGGCCGGAAGCCGTCCCCTGATACAAAACGATTACATCCCGTGACGCAAAGCGATTCGTTGCTACAAAATTTGCAGGCGCAACCTACCTGCTCTGACACAAAGCCGATCGACGAGAAGTTTGCAGTAGCCCGCACAGAAACTGACAACTGACAACCGGCTACTGGCAACTCGAGTTAGTAATTCGTATCGTTTCCGTAGCTCGACGGCAGCGACATGCTGGACGCTCCCGACGAATTGCCCGGGACCGCATTGCCCTGGTCGTCGATCTTCATGCCCAGACCAAGGCCCATCGAAGCCAGAATTTCTTTGATCTCATTCAGCGACTTGCGGCCGAAATTCTTGGTCTTCAACATCTCGGCCTCCGACTTCTGCACCAGCTCGCCGATGGTCTGAATGTTGGCGTTCTTGAGGCAGTTGTAGCTGCGCACCGAAAGCTCAAGCTCTTCCACCGAGCGATTGAGGTTCTCGTTGCGTATCTCCGGCTTGTCGCCAAGTCCGGCAGCCTGCGCCTCGAGTTCCTCCTCGAAGTTGATGAAGATGTTCATGTGATCTTTCAGCAACTTCGCCGCCAGCCCCAGCGAATCGGCCGGCGTGACCGAACCGTTCGTCCAAATCTCGATGGCCAACTTGTCGTAATCGGTGATCTGCCCCAGACGGGCGGCCTCGACCGAGTAATTACATTTGCGCACCGGCGAATGAACTGAGTCGATGGGAATAAATCCCAGCCCCAGATCCTCATCGAAATTCTTGTCCGCCGAAACATAACCCCGGCCGCGCTTCAGCCGCATTTCCATATCCAGCTTGCCGCCTTCGCTGATAGTGGCGATGTACACGTCCTTGTCAAGCACCTCAACGTCAGCGTCGGCCTCGATCATGCCCGAAGTGACCACGCCCGGCTGCTCGGCGCGAATATAAATCGCCTTGGGCGCGTCGCCATTGAGCCGAAAGGGAATCTGCTTCAGGTTCAGGATAATGTCGGTTGCATCCTCCACCACGCCCGGGATCGACTGAAACTCATGCAGCACGCCTTCAATCTTTACCGCCGTGACTGCGGCGCCTTCAATAGACGACAGCAACACGCGGCGCAGCGCGTTGCCGATGGTTGTACCGAAACCGCGCTCAAACGGCTGCGCCCAGAAATGACCGTACTGGTCGGTCAAGGTCTCGGTGTCGGTAGCCAGTCGTTTCGGTTTCTGAAATCCTTTCCAAAGCATTCATAACTCCTGTCTGTCAGTTCGGCCATGCTGCGCGGTGGCGTTTCATGGAAGCGCACACCGGCTGATCTGGCGCGAAAATTGTAGGAAACGCGGCGCAGATTTCTCGGCGCCGCGGGCGTACTACTTGCTATAAAGTTCTACGATCAACTGCTCGTTAATCGGCAGGTTGATGTCGGCGCGCGTCGGCAGTGCAACCACTCGCCCCTTGTAGCCGTCGCGGTCAACCTCCAGCCACGCGGGCGGCGCCTGATGGCTGGCAAAATCCTTGGCGATCTCAAGCAGCCCGAGCTTGTTGCTGGTTTCGCGCACGGCAATTTCGTCGCCTGCAGTTACTTGGAAAGAAGGAATGTCAACCTTCCTGCCGTTGACCTGCACGTGCCCGTGGCGAACCAACTGGCGCGCCTGCCGCCGCGCCACGGCGAAGCCGAGGCGGTAGACCACGTTGTCGAGACGGCGCTCCAACTGTTGCAGGAGAACTTCGCCGGTAACACCGCGGGTGCGGGCGGCGCGTTCAAAGTAGTTGCGGAACTGTTTTTCCTGGGTGAAGTAGATGCGCTTCGCCTTCTGTTTCTCGCGAAGCTGCAAACCATAGCCGACGATTTTGGCCTTGCGGTCTTTGCCATGTTGGCCGGGAGCGAAATTACGCTTTTCGACCGGACACTTGTCGGTGAAGCATTTTGCGCCTTTGAGGAACAGCTTCATGCCTTCACGGCGGCAAAGGCGGCATACTGCGTCTTTGTATCGTGCCAAGTTACATTCTCCTTATCGAGCAAAGCCTGTCTGCCCTTGTGTCGATCGGTTTACGGGCGCTTGGCGTCCCTTCGTCCCGATCGAAATCAGTTGTTAGGGGCTAGGTTTTAAGGGTTAGCAATTAGATGTTGCTGCCAACCATTTCGATCCTGCCCCAAAATCGCCGCCAGCGGCAGGGCTATTTGCTTTTCTCTAGCCACTAGCCACTGACCACTATCCACTGCCTTCAGACCCTTCTTCGCTTCGGCGGACGGCAGCCGTTGTGCGGAACCGGCGTCGAGTCCTTAATCGAACGCACGTCCAAGCCGGACGCGGACAAAGCACGCACCGCCGACTCGCGTCCCGAACCCGGACCGCTGACTCGCACATCCACCACGCGCATGCCGTGATCGCGGGCCTGGTTGGCGGCGTTGGCGGCAGCCTGCTGCGCCGCAAATGGCGTACCCTTGCGCGATCCGCGGAAGCCGAGCGAACCCGAGCTCTTCCACGAAACCGTATTGCCGTTCGGATCGGTGATGGTGACGATGGTGTTATTGAAGGAGGCCTGAATATGCACGAGCCCGTTGGGAACGTGCTTGCGCTCCTTCTTCTTGAACTTCTTGCTCTTGCCCTTTTTGTCCGCTCCGGCGGATCCAGCTGGTTTCGCCATGTTCTATGTCTTCCCTGCTGCTTTCTTCTTATTTGCCACCGTGCCCTTGCGCGGACCTTTACGGGTGCGAGCATTGGTGTGGGTGCGCTGTCCGCGAACCGGCAGGCTGCGGCGGTGACGGTACCCACGATAGGAGCCGATTTCGATGAGCCGCTTGATGTGCATCGAGACGTCTTTGCGGAGATCGCCTTCGACGTTGCCGCCCTCTTCAATGACCTGGCGGATGCGGTTTACCTCATCTTCGTTGAGGTCGCTGACCTTCTTGTCGGTCTGCACGTTCGCGGAGCCGAGAATGCTCTTGGCGCGCGAGTTCCCGATCCCGAAAATGTAGGTCAGGGCGATACTGATGTGCTTGTTGCGCGGAAGATCCACGCCTGCAATACGTGCCATAGTTGCTCCAAAACAGCAACTAGCAACTAGCAATTAGCAGCTAGCTACCCCGTTGCTCGAAAACTTCATCTTCTTTGTTTGTGAGCTAGTCGCTGATTGCTAGCTGCTTGTTCAGCCCTGCCGTTGCTTGTGTTTCGCGTTTTCGCAGATCACGCGAACCACGCCGTGACGCCGAATTACCTTACATTTATCGCAAATCTTCTTGACTGATGCCCGTACCTTCATGAAATCCTCAGTTGTCAGTAGCCAGTTGTCAGTAGCCAGTTCCGCGAGCCGCGCAATCAACTGACTACCGGCTACTGGCAAGCTTATTTGTATCTATAGACAATGCGGCCCCGGGTCAGGTCGTAGGGCGAAAGCTCCACCGCTACTCGGTCGCCGGGAAGAATACGAATAAAGTTCTTGCGCATCTTGCCGGAGACATGCGCCAGCACCTGGTGCTTGTTCTCCAACTCCACCTTAAACATGGCATTGGGCAATGGTTCAACCACCACCGCCATCACTTCAATCGCGTCTTCCTTACTCATTCAACTCCAGAAAATCAGTTGTCAGTATCCAGTAGTCAGTATCCAGTTGCCAGTTAGCACATCTCTCTTCCGCGACCATCAGCAACTATTTCACCAGCCAGCATCTCGATCGCCTTTACTGACAACTGACAACCGACTACTGGCAACTGCGCTCTATTCCGTCAAAATCATCGGCCCATTTCTGGTTACCGCGATGCAATGCTCGAAGTGGGCGCTATAGCTGCCGTCCTCGGTCACCGCCGTCCACTTATCGTCGAGCACCCGCGTACCCGGTCCGCCTAGATTCACCATCGGCTCGATCGCCAGGACCATGCCGTCGCGCAACTTCGGACCGTGCCCGGGAGTTCCGTAGTTCGGAATCTGCGGATCTTCGTGCAATTTCGTACCGATGCCGTGTCCGACAAATTCCCGCACCACGCTGAAGCCGTTAGCCTCAACCAACTTCTGTACGGCCGCGCCAACGTCCCCGACCGTATTGCCAACGCGCGCCGCTTCGATTCCATGGAACAGCGACTCGCGTGTCACGTCGAGCAACTTCTGCAATTCCGGCGTAATCGTGTCGCCCACCGGAACCGTGATGGCCGCGTCGCCGTAATAGCCGTCGAGCACAACGCCGCAATCGATGGAAACAATGTCTCCGGCCCTCAGCATCCGCCTGGCCGACGGGATACCATGCACGATCTCGTCGTTTACCGAGGTGCACAGCACACAGGGATAATCGTAATATCCCTTGAATGCCGGTTTGGCCCCCAGGTCGCGGATCTTGCGCTCGGCGACGCGCTCCAGATCCATGGTCGAAACCCCGGGCTTGACCACTTCTCGCGCCGCCTCAAGCACCTGGCGGACAATGCGCCCACTGCGGCGCATCTTGTCAATTTCCGAGACCGACTTACAAACGATTGACATTCTCGAGTGCACTAACTGTTTGCGCCATTACCGCTTCTACTGGCTGATCGCCGTTCACTTCGATCAGTCGGCCCCGAGCACCGTAATACTCCACCAGTGGCAAGGTAAGCTTCTCGTAGGCCTTAAGACGTTCGGCAATGACTTCTTCCGCATCGTCCGGGCGCGCCACTAAAGGCGTGCCGTCGACATCACAGATGCCTTGGACCTTGGGAGGCTGGTAATAGACGTTGTAAATCAGTCCGCAGGTGGGACAAGAACGACGCCCGGTAAGCCGTTGCAGCAATTGATTATACTCCACAACCAAACGGATCACAACCGGCGGCGCGCACGCCTGCTTGCCTTTGCTGTCCTTGCCTGCCTGCATTTTTTCCAACTGCGCATCCAGCCACTCGGCCTGCCGCACAGTGCGCGGAAAACCGTCCAGAATGAAGCCGCGGACGCAATCCGCTTGCACTAAACGCTCAGCCACCATGTCGCAAACCAGCTCGTCAGGAACCAGATCGCCGCGTTCCATGATCGCCTTGGCCTTCACGCCCAATTCCGTCTTGTGGGCCACATTGTCCCGCAAGATGTCTCCGGTGGAGATCTGCGGGATACCGTAGGTCTCGGAGATCAGCTTCGCCTGCGTTCCCTTGCCGGCGCCTGGCGGACCCAAAAGCACAATAGGACCGACCACGGTTTGGTTCGTCTTAACGCCCACTGCCGAGGAAGTCTGCACTTCCATGCGTCGTACCCTGAGACCCGGACTTCGGGCCCTTTCTCGCCCGCCGCGGCGGGCCGAAGCCTCCCGGTAGCCCCGAACAGCAGTTAGTCAGTAGTCGGTTGCCAGTTGTCAGTTAGACGCGTCGGTTTCTAGCAACTGACTACTGACTACCGGCTAATCTGCCTTGCCTTACCACGTCGCCCTGCGTCCGCGCACACGTCCGCTGCGCGCGGTGAAACCCTCATAGTGTCGCATCACCAATTGCGATTCGACTTGGTTGACGGTGTCCATAGCCACGCCCACCACAATCAGCAGAGAGGTGCCGCCAAAGTAGAAGTTCACCCCCAGACCATTGGTCACCCACGCCGGCAAGCGTTCGAAGAATGCTCCCAGGACGCCCGGCAGGTGATTGAGGTGAATGCCCGTGATCATCCATTCAGGAATGAAGGAGACCAGGATCAGATACAGCGCACCGACCAAGGTAATGCGCGTCAGAATGTCATTGATGTAATTGGCCGTCCGCGCGCCCGGCCGAATGCCCGGAATGAATCCACCATACTTGCGCATGTTGTCCGCAACCTCGGTCGGGTTGAAGACGATGGACACATAGAAGTAGGCAAAGAAGACGATCCCGATCGCATACAGCAGCGTGTAGAGCGGCTCGCCCCATGACAAGGCGCGCAGCATAGGTCCGAAGTAGCGATTGTCTTTGAAGAGCGCGCCCGCCGTTTGCGGCAGGGTCAACACCGAAGATGCAAAGATGACCGGCATTACACCGCCAGAGTTTACTCGCAGCGGAAGGTGGGTGGACTGCCCGCCCATGATCTTGCGCCCGACTATCCGCTTGGCGTACTGCACCGGAATGCGGCGCTCACTACGCTCGACGAACACGATGAACGCGACCACCGCAAGCATTAGCACGACCAGCAGCAGCATCGCCGGAACGGTGAACGCGCCCCAAGCCTGGGATTGCGCCTTCTCGTACAAGTCCATGACGCCC
Organism: uncultured Acidobacteriaceae bacterium; assembly: GCA_963772895.1. Taxonomy (GTDB): domain Bacteria; phylum Acidobacteriota; class Terriglobia; order Terriglobales; family Acidobacteriaceae; genus Bog-257. The sequence continues at coordinate 508,301 of CAVYZB010000007.1, read as the reverse complement.
CGCGGCAGGCCAACTACGATACCGGCAAAGATCAGCAGCGACATGCCGTTGCCGACGCCGCGCTCGGTGATCTGTTCGCCCAGCCACATGATGAAGACGCTGCCGGTGGTGAGCGTCAACATCGTCATTAGCACGAAACCGATGCCGGGATTGTTGACGAAGGCCATGCCTCCGCTGACCGTCTGACGCTGCAGCGTAATGGCAATGCCCAGCGACTGCACCGCGCTCAGCAGCAGGGTTAGGTAGCGGGTCCACTGGGTGATCTTTTTGCGCCCCAGCTCGCCTTCCTTCTGCAGCTTGGCCAGCGGTTCGTACACCACCGTCATCAACTGCAAAATGATGGACGCGGTAATATACGGCATGATGCCAAGGGCGAAGATCGTCAGCCGGCGCAATTGGCCGCCGCTGAACAGATCGACGAAGCCGAGGAAGGTGCCGCGGTTCTGGTCGAAGAACTGCGACAGCAGATCGGCGTTGATGCCCGGCGTAGGAATGTGTCCGCCGAAGCGGTAAACCGCCAGCAACCCAAGCGTGAACAAAATGCGCTTGCGCAGATCGGGAACGCGAAATACGTTGGCTAACTTCTCAAGCATAAAACCTCAGTTGTCAGTTGCCAGTGATCAGTTGTCAGTTATCACAGTTGTCGATTCCTGCAACTTTCGGTGCACGATACGAAAAAACTCACTGTCGACAATCAGCTTGCAGTTCGCAGGTTTCGGTGCTGGCAACTGGCTACTGACAACTTGTACCTTGCCGCCGGCCTTTTCGATCTTCTCCTGGGCCGACTTGGAAAATTTGTGGGCGTGTACCGTAATCGCCTTCGACAACTCACCCTGGCCCAGCACCTTCACCAGCGTGTTCTTCGAACTGACAACGCCGGCTTTGCGCAGCAACTCGGGCGTGATCTCGCTCTCACCCAGATCGGCCAGCCGTCCCAGGTTCACAACTTCGTACTCGACCCGAAAGATGTTGGTGAAGCCGCGCTTCGGCAGCCGGCGGTGTAGCGGCATCTGGCCACCCTCGAAGCCGCGCATCATGCGCGAACCGCTCCGCGACCTCTGGCCCTTGTGGCCCCGGGCCGAAGTCTTGCCCATACCCGAGCCCATACCACGGCCGACACGCTTTTTATTCTCCGACGCTTTTCGCGGCGCACGTAAATTGCTGAGATTCATTGTTTACCTTCAGTAGCCAGTTGCCAGTTGCCGGTAGTCAGTTGCCAGTTGTCAGTTGTCAGTTTCAATCGGCCATCAGAATGACTGCATTCTAATTGCTAATTGCCAGCCGCCAGCTGGCCACTGACAACTGTTATTTCACAATCTCGACCAGGTGCGGGACCTTGGCCACCATGCCACGAATCGATGGCGTGTCCTCACGCTCGATGACCTGGTTCAAGCGAGTGAAGCCCAGTCCCTTGACCACCAGTTTGTGTTTCATGGGGGCTGCAATTGCCGAACGCACCCACTTGAGCTGCATCTTCGCGCCCGCCTTTGCCGTTGCCGCCTGTGGTTTTTTTCGAATACGGGCCATAATTAAAGCTCCTCGACCGCCTTGCCGCGCGCGCTGGCCACGTCTTTGCGATCGCGCAGCCTGGATAGCGCGTTAAACGTGGCTTTGATCACATTGTGCGGGTTGGTGGTACCGATGGATTTGGTCAACACGTTCTGGATTCCCGCCGAAGTCATCACCGCGCGGACTGCGCCACCGGCAATGACACCGGTGCCTTCGGGGGCCGGCTTCAGCATCACCATGCCGGCGCCGTAGCGGCCCAGCACCTGGTGAGGAATCGAGGTCTGCGTCAGGTTCACGCGCAGCAGGTTCTTCTTGGCCGCTTCGATTCCCTTGCGGATCGCCTGCGGAACTTCCTTGGCTTTGCCAGATCCGTATCCCACCACGGCGGAGCCCGGATCGCCCACCACCACCAGCGCCGCGAATGACAAGTTCTTGCCGCCCTTGACGACTTTGGTGACGCGGTTGATCGAGACCACCTGGTCTTTCAGTTGATACTGGCCGGCGTCAAGCTTTCTCTTTACTGTTGGCATTACCGTTGTGTCTCCCGGCGCCGTCTCCGACGCCCTTCAAATCTTGTCATCCCGAGCGAGCCGCTTCAGCGGTGAGTCGAGGGACCTGCTTTTCTGCCGTCCCTACGGGACTCCCACTCAATTTCCTACTCTACCCAGCGCTGAAGCGCTGGGCTAAGCTCTTTCGCGCCTGCGGCGCTGGTTCCTTGCTCTGCAATCAGACGGCGGGGCTTCACGCATTACCGTTCTGGCTAATTGCTAGCTGCTAATTGCTAATTGCTAGCGCCTATCCCCTAGCCCCTGCCCTAGAACTTCAGCCCGGCTTCGCGTGCCGCATCGGCCAGGGCCTTGATCCGCCCGTGATACAAATATCCACCGCGATCGAAGACCACCTTCTCGATGCCCTTCTGCTTGGCACGCTCGGCGATCATCTTGCCGACATCTTTCGCCGAACCCACATTGCCGCCAGTCGGACGCTTCTCGCCCTTGCCAACCTTCTTTACAGAGGTCGCCGACACCAGAGTCACGCCCTGGGTGTCGTCGATTACCTGCGCGTAAATGTGATTCACCGAACGATAGACGTTCAGCCGCGGACGCTCTGCCGTGCCCAGAACCTTCTTGCGAATTCGGCTGTGCACCTTCTGCCGCGTCTGATCTTTTGAAGTCTTCGTAATCATCGTCTCTCTTCCTCATCCCAGGTTTCTGAACCGGGTAACGGTGCGCTCTCGCGCCATGCCGTCGTGAATCGCTTTTCGCCAGTTACTCATTGGCGGTCGCTCACTGACAACTATTACTTCGCGCCGGTCTTGCCCACCTTCTTCTTCAAGCGTTCATTGGTGTAACGCACGCCCTTGTTCTTGTACGGATCAGGTGGACGAAGGCTGCGCATCTCGGCGGCAACAAATCCCACTTTCTGCCGATCAATACCGCTGACCGTCAGGTGCGTCTGCTTGGGATCGACCGCAACTTCAATGCCCGCCGGCAACGGATACTCAATGGCGTGGGAATATCCCAGGGTAAACACCACGGTGTTCTTGCCCTTCATTTCCGCGCGGTAGCCAATCCCGACGATGTCGAGCTCCTTGGTCCAGCCCTTGGTGACGCCCTCCACCGAGTTATTCACCAGCGCGCGCACCAGTCCGTGCACCGCGGCCTTGGAATCGTCTTCGCGAACCACCGTTAACACTCCGTCGTTTTGTTCCAGCTTCACGCCGGGAGGCATGTGGGTTGTGACTTCGCCCTTCGGTCCCTTCACCCGGACCGTGTTGCCCTCTACGGCGTAGGTGACGCCCTTCGGCATCGGGATCGGCTTTCTACCAATTCTTGACATAAGTCTTAGCTTTCGGCTGTCAGCTCTCAGCTGTCAGCTCGCTCCTGTTGTGCGGGCGTTGCGCCTGCTTGTTAAACCATGATCAGCGATCTGCGTGTCCTACTGACAGCTGATAGCTGACAGCTATCTAGTAAATCTCGCACAGCACTTCGCCGCCTACGCCTTCCTTGCGCGCCTGGCGTCCGGTCATCACGCCCCGCGGAGTGGTCAGAATGCTGATCCCCAGCCCGCCGAGTACGCGCGGAATCTCAGTGTGTCCGACATACACGCGGCAACCGGGACGCGAAACCCGCTTCAGGTCCGAAATCGGCGATGAGTTGTCGGGGCTGTACTTCAAGTACACCCGCAGGACCTTGCGGCCATCTTCTTCGGTCGCCTTGAAGTTCGCGATGTAGCCCTCTTCCTTCAGGATGCGGGCCATCTCGACCTTAAGCTTGGAATGCGGAACGTCCACCTTCTGGTGCCGCGCCCTAATGGCGTTGCGAACGCGGGTCAAAAAATCTGAGACCGGATCGGTCAAACTCATGCTTTATATCTCCTCAAATCGTCGCCCGTTAGCTTCTTTTTACGGCAAGAAGAACCCGTCGGCGACGTACTAAACCTGCCCCTATCCACTAGTCACTAGCCACTGCTTTTCACCAACTCGACTTCATGACCCCGGGAATCTCGCCGTTCAGGGCCAAGCCGCGGAAGTGCAGACGGCAGAGGCCGAACTTGCGCAGATAGCCGCGTGAGCGTCCGCAGATCTTGCAGCGGTTATGCTGCCGGGTCGAGAACTTAGGTTTCTTGTTCGACTTCGCAATACTGGATGTCTTCGCCATTGTTTCCTTTTTAATTAGCAACTAGCAATTAGCAGCTAGCAACCTTCCAACTCATAACTTGAAACTACTCACTGGCAACTGACTACTGGCTACTGGCAACTAACTACTGCCGGAACGGCATGCCCATGTGTTTCAATAGAGCACGCGCCTGGTCGTCGGTGCCGGCCGAGGTCACGATGGTGATATTCATGCCTTTCATTTTCTCGACCTTGGAGTAATCGATTTCCGGAAAAATCAACTGATCGCGCACGCCCAGCGTGAAGTTACCGCGTCCATCGAAGGACTTGGTCGGCACTCCACGGAAGTCGCGCACGCGCGGCAGCGCCACGTTCACCAGGCGATCGAAGAATTCGTACATGCGGTCGCCGCGTAGCGTAACCATCACACCGATAGGCATGCCCTCGCGCACCTTGAACGCCGCGATCGACTTGCGTGCCCGCGTAATCACTGGTTTCTGACCGGTGATCTGCCCCACCTCGCCTACCGCCGGATCGATCAGCTTGGCGTTTTGCGTCGCCTCGCCCACGCCCATGTTCACAATGATCTTCTCCAGCTTGGGAGCCGCCATGGGATTGTCGAGCTCGAACTCTTTCATTAGCGCCGGCAAAACATCCTTGTAATAGCGGTCGCGCATGCGAGCGGTCTGGCGATTGGTCGCCTTGGGCCGCGCTGGCTTTCCCGACGCCGCCTCCGCCGCCACTTCGTCCTGCGCGGGTTTCGCCTTCTTACCCTGAGGCTTGCCCTGCGGTTTTCCTTCGGTACCCTGCTGCTGCGCTTTCGGCTTCTTCTCGTCTGCCATTTCCTGCTTCTACCTTTCTCACGGTTTCGGTTTGTCAGTGCCACCGGTTCGTGAGGAAATCAATTGGGCTCCTAGCTCCCAGCCATCAGCTTTTAGCAAACGTTCCACGTATCGGCTAAAGGCTAAAAGCTAAGAGCTAACGGCTACTTCTCCAAAGTGGCACCACAAGTTCTACACACGCGAGAATGACGGTCGCCGTGCTTCTCATGGCCCACCCGCACGGGACGCGCACACGAGGAGCACATCAGCATTACGTTGCTGATGGAGATCGCGCTCTCCTGCTCAGCAATGCCGCCCTTGATATTCTTCTGCGGGTTGGGACGCACGTTCTTTTTCACCATCATGACGTGCTCAACTAACACCTTGGACTCGTCCGGCATGACGCGGAGCACGCGGCCTTCCTTGCCCTTGTCGCGCCCGGTAATCACCCGCACCTGATCGTTGCGGCGGATATCTACAGTCTTCTGCATCTTCAAACCCCTTAGCAGCTAGCTATTAGCTCTTAGCTTTTTAGCAATCGTGGGCTGCTATCCACTGACAACCGACAACCGGCTACTGACGACTGCCTTACAGCACTTCCGGCGCCAGGGAAACGATCTTCAAAAACTTCTTCTCGCGCAGCTCGCGGGCCACCGGACCGAACACGCGCGTTCCGACCGGCTCGTGAACATCGTTAATCAGCACGGCCGCGTTCTGATCGAAGCGAATATAAGTGCCGTCACGGCGGCGATGCTCTTTACGCGTGCGCACGATCACGGCCTTCACCACCGTGCCCTTCTTGGCGGTGCCGTCGGGCGAAGCCTCCTTCACCGAGGCCGTAATCACGTCCCCCAAATGGGCAACCAGTCCGGTGGAACCGCCCAGCGGCAGAATCATCTGCAACTTGCGCGCGCCGGAGTTGTCGGCGACATCGAGCATGGTTCTCATCATCACTGCCATAATCTTGTCTCCTTGCGGCACCGCCCGGCGCAGCGGACGCCCCATCTTTTCGCCCGATTTTGGCGAAAGCGGGTGAGCCAACTGCTGCGGTCCCTAGATCGCCGGCTTTTCCTCGACGGGCGCCACCAGCGCCGCGCGCTGCACAATTTCCTTCAAATTCCACCGCTTCAACTTGGAGAGCGGCCGGGTCTCTTCCAGCTTCACGAAATCACCGACATGGGCCGTGCCTTCCTCGTCGTGCGCATAGTACTTCTTGCTGCTCTTCACTACGCGTTTGTAGAACGCGTGGGCCTTCTGCCGACGGACTTCGACCACAATGGTCTTGGCCATCTTGGTGGAGACCACTTTGCCAATAAGGGTCTTGCGACGGCCCGGGGTCTTTTCTGTGCTGGTTGCTGTTGTTTCTACCATGGCTTACTTTTTCTCCGTCGCAGCCTTCTTGCGGGCCGCCTTCTTCGCCGTCACGGGCTTCACCGGGGCGCTGGCTTTCACGGGATTGCCCGCGCTGGCTCCTGCACCGTTACCGCCCGCCAGCTCTTTCTGGCGCAACACCGTCTGCACGCGAGCAATGTCTTTCTTCAGCTCGCGGATTTTCTTCAGGCTCTCGGTCTGTCCCATCTTCAACTGAAACTTCATCTTGAAGAGTTGGTCGGCCATCTCCCGCTGCTGATGGGCCAGTTCGATATCGGTCAAATTGCGAATTTTGTTTACGTCCATCTTTAGCTCTCAGCTCTCAGCTGTCAGCCATCAGCCGTCAGCTTTTCTTGTCCATGGTGCCTCCGCCGCCTGGCACCGGAATCTCTTGCTTTTGTCACTTATCGGGACGGCCGTCATGCTGTGCTGTATTAGCTGACGGCTGACAGCCGATAGCTGACAGCTTTCAAGGCTTCAGCCTCCGCCTTAGTGCACGCCTTCGCGCTGCACGAACTTGGTGCGAAGCGGCAGTTTGTGCGAGGCCAGGCGCATCGCCTCGGCCGCATCGGTCACCGATACCCCTTCCATTTCGAAGAGGATCTTGCCCGGCCGCACCACCGCGACCCAGTGGTCCGGTGCTCCCTTACCTTTGCCCATACGGGTTTCAGCCGGCTTCTTGGTGACCGGCTTGTCGGGGAACAGGCGGATCCAGATTTTCCCGCCGCGTTTGACGAAGCGGGTCATGGCCACGCGGCTGGCCTCGATCTGCCGATCGGTGATCCAACCCGGCTCCATGACTTTCAAGCCGAAATCGCCGAACGACAGTTCGCCGCCGCGCCACGCCTTACCGCACATGCGGCCGCGCTGCTGCTTGCGATACTTCACTTTCTTTGGCATCAACATAAGTCAGTTCTCAGTTGTCAGTACTCGGTTGCCAGTTTTTCGTTGCCACGTCGCTACAGCTTTCACTGGCTCATTCGACCCGACATTTTCTTAATCTCTTGCGCTGTCAGTCGTTGGTAAGCTGCCGATTGTCCTTACTGACAACCGGCAACTGGCTACTGACAACTGCCTTAAAACGCTCCCGACCCTACACCCTGCGGTTCGCGCTTGCGTTCCTTAAAGATTTCGCCCTTGTACACCCAGCACTTCACGCCGATGATGCCGTAGGTGGTGTGCGCCTCGGCAAAACCGTAATCGATGTCGGCGCGCAAAGTGTGCAGCGGCAACCGGCCCTGCAAGTACCATTCGGAACGGGCGATTTCGTTGCCGTTCAGGCGGCCGCTGACGCGAACCTTAATTCCCTTGCAGCCAAAACGCAGCGCCGAATCCACGGCCTTACGCATGGCGCGCCTGAATCCCACGCGCTTCTCCAGCTGCAGAGCAATGTTCTCGGCGACCAGTTGCGCATCGAGTTCCGGCTTATGCACTTCCTGGATATCGACGAAGACATCGCGATTGGTGCGCTTCTGGATGTCCTGCTTCAGCTTGTCGATCTCCGTGCCTTTGCGGCCGATGATGATACCCGGACGCGCGGTGCGGATGATGATGCGCAGCTTATTGCCGGGACGCTCGACCTCGATGGAGCTGACGCCAGCCGACTTCAGCTTTTCTTTCAGCTCGGCTTTCAGCTTCACGTCTTCCAGCAAAAGTTTGTCGTAGTCGCGCACCACGAACCAGCGTGACTTCCACGGCTTGGTAACGCCGAGGCGAAATCCGTAGGGATGGACTTTTTGTCCCATAGTCTTGTTTCTTCTCCGCGACGATCGCACCGTGGCATCGTCGCTTGTGTAAATCTCTACTACTTCTTCTTGGCCGGCTTCTTAGCCGCCGGTTTCTTCACTGCCACCTTTTTCTTGGCCGGCGCTTTCTTCACGATTTTCTTGACTGCCTTCTTGGCGGGTGCGCCTTCCACCTTCTCCACCAATCCCGCATGACCATTGCCGGCCGCTTTCTCTTCCAGCGCAATTTCCAGATGCGAAATCCGCCGCTGATAGTGATAGGCGCGGCCCATCGGAGCCGGACGAATACGCTTCATGCGCGGCCCATCGTTGGCAACCGCCCGCTTCACGTACAGCCGGTCCACATCGATGTCCAGACCCTTTTCGGCGCTCGCGTAGTTAGCGTTCTCAACCGCCGAACGCAGCAGCTTATACAGCCTCGGAGCAATACCCTTCTTGGCATACAGCAGCGTGTCCAGCGCCTCTTCCACCCGGCGGCCCTTGATCATATCCAGCACCAGGCGCGCTTTCTGCGGCGAGACGCGCACGTAATTCAGTTTGGCTGTGAATTCCATGTCGTTTTCCTTATCTCGCCGGAGCGGGCTTGGCCGCAGTTTCGGTGGCAGCTCTGACCGAATGGCCCTTGAAGCTGCGCGTCATGCTGAACTCGCCCAGTTTGTGGCCGACCATGTTCTCGGTCACATACACCGGAATGAACTTCTTGCCGTTGTGCACCGCCAGGGTGTGTCCCACCATCTCGGGAATCACGGTGGAGCGGCGCGACCAGGTGCGCACAACCTTCTTCTCGTTACGTGCGTTCATGCCGTCAATCTTGGCCTGCAAGTGCGAATCGATGAACGCGCCTTTTTTTGTTGAACGTGCCATATCGTCTCAGTCCTACTTCTGTCTGCGGCTCACGATGAACTTATCGGTCCGCTTATTGTTACGAGTCTTGTAGCCACGTGTCGGCTTCCCCCACGGGGTCACCGGATGACGGCCGCCGCTGGTCTTGCCTTCGCCGCCGCCGTGCGGGTGATCGACCGGGTTCATGACCACGCCGCGGTTGGTCGGGCGAATTCCCAACCAGCGCGTACGGCCGGCCTTGCCGATGGAAATGTTTTCGTGATCGATATTGCCAACCTGTCCCACGGTGGCCATGCAATCGACCAGCACCTTACGGGTTTCGCCGGAAGGCAATTTCAGCAGCGCGTAGTCGCCTTCCTTGGCGACCAACTGTGCCTGTGCTCCAGCCGAACGCGCCATCTGCGCGCCCTTGCCGGGCTTCAACTCGATGTTGTGGACCGTGGTGCCGGGAGGAATGTTGCGTAGCGGCAACGCATTCCCCACCAGAATGTCGGCCTCGGGACCGCTGACAATCTTGGCGCCCACCTGCAGTCCCACCGGATACACGATGTAGCGCTTCTCGCCATCGGCGTAGTTCAGCAGGGCGATACGCGCCGAGCGATTGGGATCGTACTCGATGGAGGCGACGGTCGCGGGAATTCCGAACTTGTCGCGCTTGAAATCGATGATGCGCAGCTTGCGCTTATGTCCCCCACCGTGGTGCCAGATGGTCAGATCGCCGGAATTGCGGCGACCGCCGGTGCGCTGTTTGGGCTCGGTCAGCGGCTTGTACGGACGGTTCGTCGTCAGGTCATCGTTGACCGTGGTCGTGGTGAACCGCCGCGACGGAGTAACCGGTCTGTAAGTTTTGATAGCCATGTGTCTACTCGTTTCTCGCTGCTTCCAACCTGTGCCGCCGCTCTGCGGCTCGGCTCAGGGTCTCACCTAGATATTTTCGGCGTACTCGGGCATCTTCTGGCCCGCCTTCAGGCGCACGTAAGCCTTCTTCCAGTCGGGGCGATATCCCGTGAACTTGCCGCGCCGCCGCTCTTTGCCGACAAAACTGGCGGTCCGCACCGAATCTACCTTCACTTTGAAAACACTTTGCACTGCCTGCTTAATCTCGGTCTTGGTCGCCTTCAGGGAAACTTCGAAGACCAGGGTCGATTCGGTTTCTTTCACTCCTAAACCTTTTTCGGTGATGACCGGACGGCGCAGGACTTGATAGGCCGATTTCATTACGCCACCTCCGCATGCTTGCGCTGCCGGGGTCCCCGAGACGCGCCGACTTTGCGCGTATTGGGGGGTTTCGGCGCAGTCGCCTTCAACGAGTCCTGCAACTTCTCGAGCGCGGGACGCGCGAAGATCGTGGTTTCATAACGCAGCAGGTGATACGGATGAACCTGATTACCCGCCAGCAGTTCCACGCCCGCAAGATTCCGCGAACTCAGATGAAGGTTATGATTTTCGCTGGCCGAACTTTCCACCAGCAGCGTCGTACCCTTCGCGTTCAACTTGTGCAGCGTCTGACGGAACAGCTTGCTCTTCGGTTCCGTCACCTCGAAGCTCTCAACCACCACCAGCTTGCCGTCAGCCAACTTGGCCGCCAGCGCCGAGCGCAGCGCGCCCAGCAGCTTCTTGCGCGGGAAAGCATAATCGTAAGAGCGAGGCTGCGGTCCGTGGACCGTGCCGCCGTGCCGCCACAGCGGCGAGCGAATGGAGCCCACGCGTGCGCGCCCGGTGCCCTTCTGCTTCCAGAGCTTCTTACCCGCGCCGCTCACCAGCTTCTTGTTCTTGGTGGCGTGGGTACCGGCACGCTGCCCGGCGCGGTAGTGCTTCACCGCTTCCCACAACAGGTCCTCGTTCACTGCGCCAAAAACTTCATCGGCCAGTTCGAGGGAACCTACCTTTTCGCCGCCGAGATTTACTACATCAATCGTCGCCATAATTTTCCCAATGCTGTCGGCTATCAGCCGTCAGCTTTCAGCTAAACCACCAGCCCCTAACCTCTGAGCCCTAGTCCCTATTTCTTCTTCGCCGCCTGCCGCTTCGACGCCTTCAACGGATCGACCGTACCCGCGCCGCTGAATCCACGACGCTCTCTCGGCGGCTTCTTGGCCTTGGTGATCATCACGTATGCGTCCTTGTGCCCGGGCACCGCGCCTTCGACTACCAGCAGGTTCTCGTCTTTGTCGACGCCGAGCACGCGCAAGTTGCGGACAGTCACGCGATCGACACCCATGTGCCCCGACATGCGCATGCCTTTGAACACGCGCGATGGAAAGGCGGACGATCCGATCGAGCCGGTGATCTGGAACATGGAACCGTGGGACGCAGCGCCGCCGCCAAACTTGTGGCGCTTCACCACGCCAGCAAAACCACGGCCCTTGCTGGTCGCAACCACATCCACGAACTTGTCGCCTTCGAAAATGTCCACCAGAACCTTGTCGCCAACCTTGGCGCCATCCTGATTGTCGGCATCGACGATGATCGGTACCTCGCGCAGGAAGCGCATCGGCGGAAGGTTGTTCTTGGCGAAGTGTCCCTTCATCGGCGCGGTCAGCCGCGACTCCTTCACGAACTCCACCAGCCCGATCTGGGCGGCGTCGTAGCCGTCTTTGGTCACGGTCTTGCGCTGGGTCACGATGCAGGGACCAGCCTGCAGCACGGTGACCGGGTGAACATCACCCTTGTCATCGAACAGCTGCGTCATGCCAACCTTCTTGCCTAAAATTCCACTGACTGCCATTGTTGTTTCCTCAACTCTGCTTCCTTATTCCGTTGCGGACTGCACCGGGGGCTTGTGCCACGGAAGCTTTGTTTTCTCTGGCTACTAGCCTTTAGCTATTAGCTATTAGCAACCGCCTCCGCTCTATCCTTCAGCACATCCACAAGACTGCTAAAAGCTAAGAGCTAACGGCTAATTGCTATTTATGCTCTTTCCCGAACGCCTTGATCTCCACGTCAACTCCGGCGGGAAGCTCAAGCTTCATCAGCGCGTCCACGGTTTGCTGCGTGGGCTCCAGAATGTCGAGCAGACGCTTATGAGTGCGAATTTCAAACTGCTCGCGCGATTTCTTGTCCACGTGGGGCGAACGCAACACGCAATACTTGTTCTTCACCGTGGGCAACGGGATCGGTCCCGCAATTTGCGCCCCAGTGCGCTTCGCCGTATCGACGATTTCGCCGGTGGACTGGTCGAGAACGCGATAGTCGTATGCTTTCAGCCGGATTCGGATTCGTTCTTTGCCAATCACGTTAGTTTCTCTCAAAGATCTCTGTGTTAAGGCCCACTTGGAGCCGTTTTGTTACCGGCGGTTAGCTATTAGCCTTTAGCTCTTAGCCAGCCGAACTGTCTAAGTTTTGCTAGAAGCTAAAGAGCTAATAGCTGATCCCTGCCACTACGCAATAATCTCGGTGATGGTGCCGGCGCCCACGGTGCGTCCGCCTTCGCGAATTGCGAACCGCAAGCCCTTCTCCATCGCCACCGGTGTGATCAGCTCAATCTCCAGGCTCACGTTGTCGCCCGGCATTACCATCTCCGTGCCCGCCGGCAACGTCGCCACGCCCGTCACGTCGGTCGTGCGGAAGTAGAACTGCGGCCGGTAGCCCTTGAAGAACGGCGTGTGCCGCCCGCCTTCGTCCTTCGACAGCACGTACACCTCGCCCTTGAACTTGGTGTGCGGCGTGATCGATCCCGGCTTGGCCAGCACCATGCCGCGCTCCACGTCTTCCTTCGCCGTGCCGCGCAGCAGCAGGCCGGCATTGTCGCCCGCCATGCCTTCGTCCAACTGCTTCTTGAACATTTCCACGCCGGTTACCACCGTCTTGCGGGTCTCGCGGAAGCCGACGATCTCAACGTCCTCGCCCACCTTCACCTTGCCGCGCTCGATACGGCCCGTGACCACCGTGCCGCGCCCCTGAATCGAGAAGATGTCTTCGATCGGCATCAGGAACGGCTTGTCGATGTCGCGCGCCGGCAGCGGTACGTTCTTGTCGACCGCGTCCATCAGCTCGTCGATCTTGGCTTCCCACTGCGCTTCGCCGTTCAACGCACCCAGCGCCGAGCCGCGCACCACCGGCAGATCGTCGCCCGGGAAGTTGTACTTGGTCAGCAGCTCGCGCACTTCCATCTCCACCAGATCGATCAGCTCGGGATCTTCCACCGCATCGCACTTGTTCAGGAACACCACCACGTACGGCACTCCGACCTGGCGCGCCAGCAGCACGTGCTCCTTGGTCTGCGGCATCGGCCCGTCGGTGGCCGCAACGACCAGGATGGCGCCGTCCATCTGCGCCGCGCCGGTGATCATGTTCTTGATGTAGTCGGCGTGACCGGGACAATCCACGTGCGCGTAGTGCCGGTTGGCGGTCTCGTACTCCACGTGCGCCGTGGCGATGGTGATGCCGCGCTCGCGCTCTTCCGGCGCGTTGTCGATCGAGTCGAACGAGCGGAACACGATCTTGGGATTGTGCTTCTGCAAAACCTTGGTGATGGCCGCCGTCAACGTCGTCTTGCCATGATCGATGTGCCCGATCGTCCCTACGTTCACGTGCGGCTTGCTGCGATCAAATTTCTCTTTCGCCATTGGAGCTCCTGAAAAACCCTGTCGTCCCTACGGGACTCGGTTTCGTTTTTGCTCTACCCAGCACTCCGCTGCGCTCCGTGCTGGGCTAAGTTGTTTCGCGCCTAACGGCGCTGGATCCTTCAAGCTTCTACTTCACAACCAACATCCACAGCCGGCCATTAACCACAGGGCCGCTATCAACGCTCACTTCGTTCCTGCCGGACTCTTGCCCTGCACCTTGGCCACGATCTCTTCCGCCACCGCACGCGGCGCTTCTTCGTAGCGCGAGAAGTGCATGTGAAAAGTCGCGCGGCCCTGGGTACTCGAACGCATGTTGGTGGCATAGCCGAACATCTCGGCCAGCGGCACCATGGCCTTGATCACCTGCGATCCAGCGCGATGCTCGAGGGCCTCGATGCGTCCGCGGCGGCTGCTCAAGTCGCCGATGATGGTGCCCATGTACTCCTCGGGCACAACCACTTCCACCGACATCACCGGCTCCAGCAACACCGGACTGGCCTTGCGCGCGGCTTCCTTGAACGCCATCGAACCGGCGATCTTGAAGGCCATTTCGTTGGAATCGACGTCGTGATAGCTGCCGTCGTAGAGCGTGGCCTTCACGTCCACCATTTCGTAGCCGGCGAGAACGCCGCCTTCCATGGCTTCCTTGATGCCCTGATCTACCGGCTTGATAAATTCCTTGGGAATCACGCCGCCCACGACTTCGTTGATAAATTCGTATCCCTTGCCCGGCTCGTTGGGCTCCAGCCGAATGCGCACGTGGCCATATTGGCCGCTGCCACCGGTCTGGCGAATGTACTTGCCCTCTGCCTGCGATTGCTTGCGGATGGTTTCGCGATAGGCGACCTGCGGCTTGCCGACGTTGGCCTGCACGTTGAACTCGCGCATCATGCGATCGACCAGGATCTCCAGGTGAAGCTCGCCCATGCCTTCGAGGATGGTCTGGCCGCTGTCGGGATCGGTGCTGACTTTGAACGTGGGATCTTCCTGCGCCAACTTACCCAGCGCGATGCCCATCTTTTCCTGATCGCTTTTCGTCTTTGGCTCGACGGCTACCGCGATAACCGGCGCCGGAAACTCGATGGATTCCAGCACGACGGGATGGTCCTCATCGCAAATCGTGTCGCCGGTGGTGATGTTTTTCAGACCGACGCAAGCACAGATATCGCCGGCATAGATCTCAGTGATGTCCTCGCGCTTGTTAGCATGCATCTTCAGCAGGCGGCCAATGCGCTCGGTCCGCGAACGACCGCTGATTAACACGCTGTCGCCTTGCTTCAGATGTCCGGAGTACACGCGGATGAACGTAAGCTGACCAACAAACGGGTCGGTCATGATCTTGAAAGCGAGAGCTGAAAACGGCGCCTTGTCGTCGGCGGGACGCTCAACTTCTTTTCCGCTGTTGGGGTCAATACCTTTGACGGGCGGAACATCGACCGGCGAAGGCAGATAGTCGATCACGGCGTCGAGTAGCGGCTGCACACCCTTGTTCTTGAAGGCGGTTCCGCAAATCACCGGGAAGACTTTCATCTTTAGCGTCGCGCGGCGCAGTGCGGCCTTCAGTTCGGCCTCGCCAATGGTTTCGCCTTCGATGTACTTGTGCATTAACTCGTCCTGATCGTCGTTTTCGACGACAGTCTCGATCAGGATCTGATGGTAGGCGGCGGCCTTCTTCTTCAGCTCTGCCGGAATTTCCTCGATCTCATACTCGGCGCCCAGGCTCTCATCGTTCCAGATGATCGCCTTCATGGTCATAAGATCGATGACGCCTTTGAACTTGTCTTCCTGGCCGATCGGCAACTGGATGGCAACGGGACGCGCGTTGAGGCGCTTGCGGATGGTATCGATGGCGTGCTCGAAGTCAGCACCCATCTTGTCCATCTTGTTAATAAAGCAAATGCGCGGAACGCCGTATTTGTCGGCCTGACGCCAAACGGTCTCAGACTGCGGCTCGACGCCATGAACGGCATCGAACACGGCGCAAGCGCCGTCGAGCACGCGCAGCGAGCGCTCCACCTCGGCGGTGAAGTCCACGTGGCCGGGCGTGTCGATGATGTTGATCCGAACGTCTTTCCAGAAGCAGGTGGTGGCGGCCGACGTGATGGTGATGCCGCGCTCCTGCTCCTGCGCCATCCAGTCCATCGTCGCGGTGCCTTCATGGACCTCACCAATGCGGTGCGTGCGTCCTGTATAGAACAGGATGCGCTCCGTGGTAGTGGTCTTACCGGCATCGATGTGGGCCATGATGCCGATATTCCTGCAACGATCTAATGGAACCTGTCTGGGCACAATCTTTTCCGTTTCTTGCGTTAAATCTCTATCGCCCCTGAAGGGGCTCGGGTTGAATTATCCCGTTCTACCCAGCGCTTATGCGTTGCGTTAATATTGTTCAGCCCTTCGGGCTGGCGTCTGCGGCGCAATAACTATCGCCGAGTACGCTGCAAATCCCCTGTCGCCCGTCAACGACGTTTCGGCCTGTACCCTTACCAGCGGTAATGCGCAAAGGCCTTGTTGGCCTCGGCCATGCGGTGCACATCTTCTTTCTTCTTGATGGCCGCGCCCCGGCCATTGGCCGCGTCGAGCAACTCATTCGCCAGTTTGTCGATCATGCCCTTCTCGCCACGGCCGCGGCTGTAGGTCAGGATCCAGCGGATGGCAAGAGAAGTACGGCGGTCGGCATTGACCTCGACCGGGACCTGATAGTTGGCGCCGCCCACGCGGCGGGTCTTCACTTCCAGCACCGGCTTGGCGTTCTCCACGGCCTTCTTGAACAGCTTGATGGCCTCGTCGCCGCCCTTGTCTTCCAGCTTCTTCATGGCGCGATAAAAGATGTTCTGGGCGGTGCTCTTCTTGCCATCCCACATCATGGAGTTAACGAACTTGTTGACCAGCGTGGACTGGTAGACCGGGTCCGCCAGGGTCTCACGCTTCGCGATATGTCCTTTTCTCGGCATAAATCCTCTAAGCCTTCGGCCGCTTGGCTCCGTACTTGGAGCGGCTCTGCTTGCGATTGGCAACGCCTACGGAATCCAGGGTGCCGCGCACCACGTGATAGCGAACGCCCGGCAGGTCTTTCACGCGGCCGCCGCGGATGAGCACAATCGAGTGCTCCTGCAGGTTGTGGCCGACGCCGGGAATATAGGTCGTGACCTCGATGCCATTGGTGAGGCGCACGCGCGCCACCTTGCGCAACGCGGAGTTCGGTTTCTTCGGCGTCTGCGTGTACACGCGGGTGCAGACACCGCGCTTCTGCGGGCACGACTGCAGAGCCGGACTTGCCGTCTTATACTTCGGCGCCGTTCGTCCCTTGCGCACCAGTTGATTAAATGTAGGCACTCTTCGCAGCTCCTTCGTCTTCACGCCAGCCTGTACTGGCCAAGCCATCTTTAAATCGCTGCAGGCTGAAGCCTGCTCAACTCAATATGCCCGCTGGACACCGACCCTTCGGCAAGCTCAGGGCAAGCTCTAAAGGTCGGTCCTAGCCGACCCGCTTAACGCCGACCCCTTGAACAAACTCACGGGCCAGGCGCTGAAGGTCGGTTTTCCCGAGCGTCACCCCAGCAGTCGCCCGCCGCGGCGCAAAAATCTCGATCCCTTGCTTGGGACTGGGCAAGTTCGTGGCCCTGGGGGCCGCTCTGCCCATGCTTCCCCGCACTACATCCGGGGAATATTGGTTTCCGATCAGGTTAGGCGTACGACGGTGGCGCCGTGGTCGTTCCGCAAACCAGCCCGAAAGCCGGTGCGGAGGTAAAGAACGAGGGCACTCCGTATCGTTGCCTCGGCCTGCATACCCACTGGAAAGCTCCAGCGGAAGCGCAGGCACGTTTCAGCGAGGACATCCTGCAATTCAATTCTACAGGATAGAGATCGATGCAGCACAGCCAGACACTACAGGCAGGCCAAATATAACTCGCGGAACCCATTCAATATATCAAGTCGCGAACCCTCCGTCAACCGAGCTGAGACAGATTTCGCCGGCAAAATTTTACTCTCCCGGACCACGCGCGGCGGCTCTCAAGTCACAACTCAACCAGGTTGCGCGGGTTTGAGCAGTCGTCGCGTCAAACGTCGATGGCCCTGGCAGCGAAGACCGGAGCGACAAAGACAGGGGCGGCTTGCCGAAACTGTAAGCAGCTTCTACACTGAGGGCTTTCCGTCAGAAATTATTCTGCGTCTTGATCAATCCGCCGGCGCTGGCTTCGGCGGGGAGGGTACATGCAGCAGTTTTCCCCGGTTCGTATCCTGGCTGCACTCATAACGGCCATTTGTCTTTCCCTTCTCGCCGGTTGCGGTGGTGGAAGCGCCGTAACGAATCCCACTCCCAGCACAATCGTTGTCTCCCCCACAACGGTTTCGTTGAATGAGGGGGATTTTATGACGATTTCGGCAATCGCGGAAAACTCCAGCGGAGGCACGGTCGCCGCCGACATCACCTTCACCAGCAGCAACGCCAACATCGCCACCGTCGCCACGGACGGAACCATCTGCGGCGGGATATGGGATTCGGGTTTCATCAACTGCAACGCCGTTATCGGACAAGCCGGGGTGGGTAAAGTCACCATCACCGCGACTTCCGGGAGCGCGAGTGCCACCGTTACCGTTTACGTACACGAAAAAGTGGATCGAGTTATCGTGAATCCGCTGAGCGGCTGCACCACCATGGGGCACGTGGTAAACACGTCGGCCTCGGCGTTCAGCACTTCGGCCCCGGGATGCTCGACAGCCTCTCCGTGCGACATCACGTCGACCGTGGGACCCATCACCTTTACTTCGAATGACTTTTCAGTTGCTGCAAGCGCATCCGGAATAGAGTCGACTTACTCTGGGACCACGAACAGTCCAACCTACACTTCGGGCGGAACGACTACCGGTACCGTGGGCCAAACCTGCCAGCTATCCAGCTTTAACGGGGTCACCGGCGCCACCGCAACGGTAGCATTGACAGGCACGAATACGATTGCCAGCGGAACACAACTGAGGGTCACCAACCAGGGCACGGGCGGAACAACGCCCCCTACGACGGCCACCCTGGGCAATGGTACGGCCACTTGCAGCGGTACGGCCAATGTAATTACCGCGTTGGCTGCCAGTAGCGCGGTTACCGCCGAGAATCCAGGAGCCACCAGCCTCTTCGCCAGCGTTTCAGGTCTTAACAGCCCCGCTGCTCCTTACACTACTTGTCCGGTGGCAGAAATTTTCGTACACAGCGCCGCCAGTCAAGACACTTCTTTCACGCTGACTACTGGCGGCACAGTGGCTCTCACTGCCGATGTTTACGACAGCAATGGCCAGTATATTAAGCCTCAGCTAACTTGGGGTTCGTCGGCGCCAGCAAGCTCAACGGTAGCCGCTACGGGAACGGCGACCAACAATCCGGGAACGATTACGGCGGTGGCGCCCGGAACCGCATACATCACGGCAAGCTGCAACTATCCCAGCTGCAATAAGAATCTGCCTCCTCAGTACAGTTCGAATGTAATTACTGCGACCTTCGGCGGCACGGCCTCAGCCACTGTCTATGCGGCAAGCACAGATTCAACCATGTTGGTCCCCATTACCACCTCGACCAACACTGCAGGCACGGCGATTGCGCTGCCCCACCTGCCGAACTCGATTATCTCGGACCCTGCCGGAACCACTCTTTATCTGGGGTCCCCGTTCGGATTGATGGTGGTTAACCTGAGTACCAACGCCGTCAGCACTCTGGCAATTAACGGGACAGTAGAGGCGATTTCGGCGGATGGGAAGGCCCTGCTGATATCGGACACCGTGGGCGATACCATCAATTATTTCAGTGTAACTAGTCAGACCGTTCCGTTCGCGCACTCCGGGGCCACGACGAATTCCACTGCGTACACCCCGGACAGTGTGGTGAACGAATGGCTGGATGGAAACCAGCTTGGGGTCGCAATTCCCGCCGTATTCTTTGCCACACCGACACTCCCCTATACCGGCGATGCGCTCGACATCAGCGGACAGGGCAGTCTGACCTATGTCACCAGTAGCAGCGCCCACCAGATTCATGTGCTCGCCACCTGTAATCAGGCTGAAGTGCAAGTACCACCGCTTAGCGCGAATAGTCCTACCTTGATAAAGGCGATTCCCAACGGCACCGGTGCAGTGGCTGCCGATTCGCCGGCCATTGATGTGGTTACGACCGGAGCAGTTTCGGCGAGCTGTCCGACAACCGCGTCAAGTTCGATTGCCAGCTTCGATCTGGGCGCAGGACCATTCACCCCGCAACAGATGTTTATGAGCCCTGACAGTTCGGCGGTTTGGATCATCAGCAACCTGCCGGAGTTGTTAGGCTTCAACCTGACCACCTCGACCCCGACCTCCATTCCGCTCATCGACGGGGCAACGCCGTTAAGCGGCGGTATCACTCTTGATAGCGCCATCATTTACGTAGGCGCCACCGACGCCGCGGTGCATCGTATCGCTGTGTCTGGCGGCGGCGATGTAGGGCTGATCGCGGTTGGCCTGAAGGACGCCAACGGCGCTGCAGTCCCGCCTAATCTCGTGTATGTGGTGCCGTAGCAAGCCGGAAGGTCAAAATCAGTCCTCCGGATAAAGATTATTTCGCAATATTACGAACACGAGGATAGGTGTATATTTGGTGCGATTTTCGCGAACGCGAAGGAGATTTGTAATGAAGCGGCTAGCCATGCTGACCATGATCCTGACCTTGCTGTTTGCCATAACCTTCACCGCTCAGGCCCAAATGGAAATGCCCAAGCCTGCGCCGGAACTGAAGCAGCTCGACGTTTTTGCAGGTTCGTGGGCCATAGATGTCGACATGAAGCCGGGTCCGATGGGCCCGGGCGGGAAGATGACCGAGGCCGAACATTGCGAGTGGATGGATGGCAGCTTTTTCCTGGTATGCCATTCCGATTTCAAAAGCTCGATGTTCAACGGTAGCAGCACGTCCTACTATGGCTATGACGTCAATGACAAGGTGTATACCTACGACGCGTTCAGCAGTATGGGCGAACCGGAACACGCCAAGGGCACGCTGGACGGCGATACCTGGACGTGGGCGAGCGAATCGAAAATGGGCGGGCAGATGATGAAGAACCGCTACACCTTGAAGGTGTTGTCGCCGACCTCCTACGCGTTTAAGTTCGATGTGTCACAGGATGGAAAGACCTGGAACGCCGTGATGGACGGTAAGGGTACCAAGCAGAAATAAGGTAGGACCAGAAGGTCCGCAGCGATGCTCACTCCGGCTTCTTGCCTTCCGCCAGTTCGCGGGCCACGCTGTCGAGCACACCGTTGATAAAGTGCACCGACTCGGGCGTGGAAAAACGCCGCGCGATCTCCAGTGCCTCGTTGATCACAACCGCGTGCGGGGTTTGCGGAAATCCCAGGAACTCGGCCACTCCGGCGCGCAAAAGATTGCGATCCACGGCCGCCATGCGGTCCATGCGCCAATGCTCGGCGTTGCGTTCGATCAGCTGGTCGATCTCTTCTCCGCGTGCGGCAGCGATACCGAACAGGTCGTCGGCGAAGCCACGAACTTTGTCATCCAGATCCTGGCGTTCGCTCCAGAACGATTGCCGCACCTGATCGGAATTCTGCTTTCCCATTTCCATCTGGAACAACATCTGCAGCGCCAATTCGCGCGACTTCCTGCGAGTGCCGGCCTTGCTCATCGCTTGCCGTCCGCTGCGCTGGCAAGGTGTTCCGCAACATGCTGGCGCAACGATGCCATCTCCACCGCCGTCAGACCAGCTTCGAATCCCTTGTTGCCCGCCTTCAATCCCGCGCGGTCGATAGCCTGCTCCAGCGTGTCGCAGGTAAGCACGCCGAACGCATGCGGGACCCCGGTCTCTTGCGCCGACTGACCCACCCCACGCGTCACTTCGTTGGCAATCACCTCATAGTGCAAAGTACCGCCGCGCAGGAGACAGCCGATGCAGACGATGGCATGGTAGCGGCCGGTCTGCGCGAGTTGCCGCGCTGCGGCGGGAATTTCGAAGGCGCCGGGCACGTGAAGGATAAAGATGTCGTCTGGATTCGCACCGCACTGTCGTAACGCCAGCAGCGCGCCATCCAGCAGACGCTCGGTGATGAACGAATTAAACCGGCTGACCACGATGGCGAACTGCTTACCCGCAGCGTTCAGAGAGCCTTCCATGCCGCGCTGCTCTCCAGCTTTCGTTGCGTAGGTCAGGAAGCCGATGCGAAGCCCGCTCACTTCGACTTCGAAAAGACGCGCGCCGTACGGCGTGTCGCCGATCTCGCGCCGGATGGTTACACCAAGTTTCTTGGCGATCTGCCACGCGCCGTCGGCATCGGAGACTTCTACCATCGCATCGACACTGGGCGCATCCGCGGCGGCGAGAAATTCGATCCCTCCACTTGGAGCCAGCATTTCGATTCCGTGGTTTCCGGCTTCGTGCCACTCGTTGCCCGGTGCCAAGCCGAGCGCGCGGAATAACTCGAGCGCGGGTTGCAAGTCATCCAGTGACTTGCCCACGACGCGAGGGAAAACTATCGATCGGATCATAGATTAGTTTCTATTCTAACTGGCAGCCGGAGTGGGGAACTGGTGTAGCTGAGGGCGCAATAGGAAGCTTGGTGCACATGTGCGCGAAAATGACACACTTTCTTGGCGAGTGAGAGAGTGATAATTCAGATTAAGCCCCGCGCCACCCGCCGAATGGAAACCAAGACGCTCTGCCGGGCAAGTGCCTCCAAACGAGGAGCCACTCGTTTTGGGAGGAAAAGGTCAAGCCGTCGAAGTCCCTTCGGCGATTCACCCAGTCAACGCTGAGAAGCTCCGCCTTCTGGTTGAGTCGACGCGCATCCGCCTATGCCCACGACCGGCAGTTTGCCGTTAGCAAATGGCCGGTCTCAATCGGCGTGGGACTCGCTTTACAGGTTCGCTGGAGAAACTCATGCGCGCCCAGCAAATTCTTGGGTTTGGGTTGACACTTTGACCTTCTCTCCTTCTTTAATAAAGAGAGGAACACGGATTTCCAAGCCGGTCTCCAGCTTGACTAGCTTAGTGACACTGCCGCTCGACGAATCGCCACGGACACCTGGTTCCGCGTAGACGACTTCCAACTCAACCTGCGTGGGCAGCTGTAAGCCGATTGGATTGCCGTTGTACTTGTGCAACTGAATCAAACTGCCTTCCACTAAGAAGTCCAAGGCATTTCCAATCATCTCGTCGTCAAGGGTGAGGGTCTCGTAGTTCTCCTGATCCAGGAAGTGAGCACCATCTTTGTCGCTGTAGAGGTAGGATGCGGGGCCCATTTGGAGGTCGGGCTCCTTGAATTTGTCACTCGCCTTGAAGGTCCTCTCAAAGACTGCGCTGGTGAGAAGGTTGCGCATCTTCAGGCGCACCAAGGTCTGAGCGCCACGGGCGGAGGGGGTGGTCACTTCTGCTTCCAGGCAGTAGAACGGCGTGTTTTCAAACTCAAAGAACGCCTTGCGCTTGACGTTGATGGCATCAATTAAAACGGCCATGAATTCCTCGAAGGGCAGAATGGCGCCAGAAATCCTAGAGCGATACTAAGGCCAATTCTCTGTTCATATAAGGGGCTAGGGCTCCCCGGATTTGGGGAACACCAGTAGTGAAGCACCAGCCCCTTCAGCTATCTCCCGCCGCTCCATTCCAGGGCTATGCGGGGATTATCTACCGTCTGCGGAGGCCGCCGAATCTCGCCCGCGCAAATTCCTGGCTTACAGCCGGCTTTTGGGTGTCGAGCACTTCGGCTCCGAGAAGTTTTTTTTGCTCCTCGGCCAGCGTTTCCACATACACAACCGCCGGAATGCCTTCAACCCTGGTTTCGCGCTTGAGAATTAACCCAAGGTCGCCAAAATGGGTCACCATTTTCGTGATTTGCTCGATATAGGGTGCATTCATGTGCAGACTGCGCAGCCAGAACGGGCGGTGGTTGAACGCCGCCATCCTCGCTTCCGGAGATGTGGCCGGGTTGGTGATGATGTCGTACTGTGCGTCGGTCAGCACGTTATTCGGCACGCGCGATGGCCAGAACGTAGGTATGAAAGGGTCAGATGGGAACTCGGTGTCGGGATAACCGGCGCGGCAACTGGCGGTGTCAGCCTGCCAGGGCACCGCCATCCATTTGGTGATGTCGCCGGGCCCGCTGACCGAAAGAGGTCCGTCGGAAGCGTTGACCGTGGTCTGCGTCAGGAATTCGCCGTAATCGGATTTAGTCAGACCGCCGGGATTTTGCCGGAGCCGGTACGGGCTCCGATACATCGATGAATGGCGCATTGGCCACGTCATTTCGCAGCCGGGGTGGAAGGGTCCGCCCATGCAGAAATGCAGGGCAGCCCGATCAAGCGTGTCTGGCTGCTCAACCAGCGGCACATCGTCAATTCCCCGGGGCGGCTTCGCGTTTGGGTCGTAATCCGCGATGAAGTTCCCCTGCATCCACTCGCTCAAGTAGTTATAAAGGGTCGGCGTGAAGGAGAATCCATCGCGCGCGACCGGTGGAGCGTCGTAACTACCGAAGGCGTCGCCATAAATGGGTGGCCAGGCAATCGGCTCAAAGGTGGTCGAACTGGGATTGCGGAAACTGTAGAAGATCTGGCGGCGGAGTTCGCCGTAGGGGTCATCGGTGGAACTTACGGGCGCGGCGGCTAGTTTCGCCAGGATTTCAGGGCGCAGAAAATCGTTGGGGGCCTGCCATCCGAACTGCACAGCGAATCCGAAATTGACCCACTGCGCGTCGTTGAACTGACGGAGCAGCGGGAAAATATCGCGGGCGAACGATGGCTTGGCAGGGACCGTGAGCAGTGAGCCTTTTAGGGCATCGGTGATTACGTCGTACATGGTCTGTGGCGTTACCAGATCAGGCGAGTAATTCGGCGGCGCGGTGATTACCCACGCGGGATCGACCGGGATCGGAACCCCGTCGACCTCAACCTTCGCCATAACCGGCCCATCAGACGTGTCGTCGTGCCAGCCTGGATTATTGGCGAATGTTACCAGCGTAAATCCTGGCAAAGGGGAACCCGAAACGCCCTTGCCGCCGAGGAATTCCAGTCTGCCCGCAGTATCGGTTCTGAGTTCGCCGAGATAGACGTTCTGGCCCAGAAATTTCCCGGTGTCGAATGGCGCGGAGCGCTGGTTTGCCCCCGAAATGGATCGAGAACCAGGATCGATAACGAGCTTATCCCGGTCCGTTCCCTGTACAAAGGCATTGCGGCGAGCCGACTTCAGATCGTGGGCTTCGGGAAGATCGAGGGCAGCGTCGAAGTCGTACCAGGCGCCTTTCTTGTTTGCTACATGGACAGTCCATTCGATCACGGCATCGGTGGAGGTCAGTTCAGCGACCACCTCCCCGTGCGCGTCATATCCGTAGATGCGAAACATGGCGGCTTGGCGCTTAAGCCGGCCCGACGCATCGCGATACCCGCCGGGCGGCGGAGGTGTGGGATGAGGCACTTCGGGACCGATGAAATATTCGTCGCTGTTGCCGATGCGGGCGATGCCAATGGCCGGGTGGATTCGGGCCTGTACAATTGATTTCCGATCCATAAGAGCTTCTTTACATCACGAAATTCAACTCTAGTCAATAATTGATCCATTTGGTGAGAGGAACAATCGATTATTTTGACGTGGCGGTCGCGGGCGGGGGACCATCTGGTGCAGTGACCGCGCTTTGTCTTGCGCGTCGCGGCCTCCGCGTCGCCCTATTGGAAGCGACCCGCTTCGAAGGCGACCGCTATGGTGAAACCCTGCCTCCGGAAATCAATCCTGTGCTTCGAGAATTGGGCCTCTGGGATGCATTTGCGGCACTGGATTCGGTGCCCGCTCCTGGAATCGTGTCCGCGTGGGGAGCGAATTCTCCGACTGAGCAGGATTTTATTTCGAATGCGCATGGATCGGGCTGGCATATTGACCGCAACCGGTTCGATGCCATGCTCTGCCGGGAAGCTGTTGTCGCGGGCGCTACCGTGTTCCTTGACTGCATGGCCCAGCCATCGCGGACTTCCGGAGGTGGCTGGCGAATCGGAGGTGTCAACGCCGCGTTCCTGGTGGATGCTTCCGGTCACACGGGATTGCGACTTGACGAAGAGCATGCTTACGAGATGGACGACAGGTTGCTCGCGATCGCGGTTCGGCTGAGCGGTACGCAAAGCCCCGATCTGCGCACGATAGTTGAAACGACATCGCAGGGATGGTGGTACACGTCGCCGATTCCCAATGGTCAGACGATGGCGATGTTCTTCACGGATCCCGTGATATATGCCAACGAAGGGATCGTCCTTGGAGAGCAACTCGAACACGCGCCCTTGACGGCGCACCGGTTGCAATCGGGCACGATGCTGTCGAGCCGTGTACTGCATGCCCCGTCCGCATGCAGGCTAAAAATGGTCGGCGATAGGTGGACTGCCGTAGGTGACAGCGCGTCCGCTTATGATCCGTTGTCGGGGCGAGGGCTCTTCAAGGCATTTCGCCATGGCGCCGCTGCGGCGGATGCTATCACGGCCGGCAGGATGGATGGGTATGTGGCGCGGGTGCGGCGCGAATTTGAGGAGTACGTGCGGCAGCGAAGAATGCACTATGCGAGCGAGCAGCGGTGGCCGGAGTCGATCTTCTGGCGGAAACGACATGGTGCTAGAGGTCCTGAAGGGAAGGACTTGTTATAAAAGATTCAAGTTCGCTCCACTAAGGAGAGCGACGAGACCCTGTATGCAAATCAACGACGCATGGTGAGTGATTTAACCGCTTGCTTCAAGTCGCTGATGAAGAGCGCGGTTTCCCGGTCACGGTCTTCATCTGTGATGGCACGCAAAATCGCGGAAGGATGCACGGTGGCGATGATCGGCGGCAGGCCCTCGATTTTCTGAAGCACACCGCGATTCTTAGTAATCTTGAAGCCCGAACCTAGCAGGCTCTGTGCCGCAACAGCGCCCAGGCAAATAATCAGATGCGGTCGCACAGCATCCAGTTCTGCATCGAGCCACGGACGACATGCCCGAATTTCTCTCAGTCCAGGTTTCTTGTGTATCCGGCGCTTGCCGCGAGGCTCCCACTTGAAATGCTTGACCGCGTTAGTCACGTAGACTGAGCGCCGATCAATATTAGCTTCTTGCATGCAACGGTCGAGCAGTTTGCCGGACGGTCCGACGAATGGGCGCCCTTCGGTGTCTTCGCGATCCCCTGGCTGTTCTCCGATCATCATGATGGCAGCCTTGGACTGACCGCGCGACGAGGGAGTCACAATTTCTCCGAACACCGCTTGCGTCGCATTCTTGTAGAGTTCACAGCCACGGCACTTCTGAACTGCCTCCCGCAAGAGAGGCAGGGTATGCTTCTCAGGAACAAATGGGGCAGCATCTTCACTACGGGCGGCCGTATGGCTTGCTCGAGACATGTTCACCTTGACAGGATGCACGTGACGCAAACGAAGAGGTCTCTGCGAACTTGCGACGCCAATGGCGCCTCAACGCACGACTTCTAGAGCTGTCTTCTTTTTTGGATGTGTCCGGGTAGTGCGGCGCGACTGGCGCTTGCCATACGACTTGAGATCTGGTGGCCTGTCAGAACTCCTCGAAGCAGTCGTAATTGTTCTGAGCAATGATCTTGCCATCACGAAACTCCAGGAAAACCGCGAAGTGCGCACTAATCTCGCCACCGATAGGCAAGGTTCCCAACTCCTTCTTCAATCGGCCCGTCCAGAACACTTCCATCGCAACCCGCTCGCCTTCCACAACTGCATTGCGTATTTCGAAGCGTTGATTAGCGACGGATTGCCTGCCACGTTCGGCCGCATCGAGGATTTCGCCCAGTCCGTTGATCGACCCTTTGGGGTTCAGCCGGTTCGGAAACTCCTGTTGCAGCACTTCGGGCGCGAAGAAATGCCCCAGGGCATCGCCGGTTGCCCCATTTTCAATAGCGGTTAGAAACTCGCGGACAATCTGAAGGTTCCGCGGTAGCGGCCGATCAGGCCTATCAGCAATTGGAGCGTTGTCGTAGGGATTCATATCAACCTTCCCGTACATTTCTTCTGATCTTCTGACAAATTACCAGATGGTTTTCACCAAAGAGCAACTTAGAATTCGCTCGTCGGCACGTGACAAGCGGCAGTCCTTCCGCGCGGGCGGTAGCCGCAATGATGCGATCGATGGGGTCGGAGGGAAACCCAGGCGGGAAGTGCGCGGTAAGGATTGCGATATCCAACGAGATGGGCTTCACTGTTACATCGCGAATGAGCCGATGGATGCTCGACTCGAAGCTGCCTGGAAGGCGTACTCTGCCTCGATAGATTAGCCCCGCCAGTTCAACCAGTGAAATTGCAGATATAGCAAGCCCGTCGGCGGCATGCGCCTTAGTAATCGCCGATCTCGCTGCCCGCGACAATTTGCCCGGCTGGAGTTCCAACCAGACCAGCACATGAGTGTCGACGAGGATCATTTGAGCATGTCGTAATCTTCTAATGGAAAAACGGGCTTGATCAAATCGTCCGGGTCCCCGACGATTTCTCCAATTCCCTCGAGCCGCCCGATGATCGATTCTTTCTTAGCGGGATTTGCGAATGGGACAAGCTTGGCGGCCGCTTTGCCTCGCTTGGTGATGATCACTTCCCGACCGCTTTTATTCACCTCGTCGATGATGGCGAGACACTTGGCCTTAAACTCGCCGGCGGCGATTTCCCTACTGCCGTTGACGGCATTCACAGCAGCGGCCGGCTTTCTTTTGGTAGCACTCTTGGGCACGATATGGTCACCTCCAGATGACCATGGTCATTTTAACATGGTCATATGTTTCCTTCTGTGGCTTTGTCATCCCGAGCGACGAGCAGGACGAGAAGCCGAGGGAGCTGCGGCTCTCCCAAACTTAATCCGGTTTCTAGTTCCTAACCACTCTCCGCCCCCGGATCGTGTACTTCCCCTCCAGCACCATCCGGATTGCCTCGCTATACGCAATATGCTCCTGCTCCAGGATGCGTGCGGCCAGCGTGTGCTCGTCGTCGCTGTCGAGCACGGGCACGACTTTTTGCACCAGGATGGCGCCATGGTCGAGATCTGCGTCCACGAAGTGCACCGTGCAGCCCGAGACCTTCACTCCATAATCGAAGGCCTGCTTCTGGGCTTCGAGTCCGGGAAACGCCGGCAGCAGCGCGGGATGAATATTGAGGATGCGGTTGGGAAACTGCTGCACGAACCACGGCGACAGCAGGCGCATGTATCCGGCCAGGCAAACCAGATCGACCTGGTGCTCGCGCAGCGCCGCCACCACCTCGCGGTCGTGCTCCTCGCGCGGCTTCCCCTTCGACGGGATCACCAGTGCCTTCAGCCCGCGCCGTCGTGCCGACTCGATTCCGCCAGCGTCCGCGCGGTTGGAGATCACGACCGCGATGTTCGCGTCGAGCTTGCCCGAGGCGATGTTATCGGCGATGGCCTCAAAGTTCGACCCGCGACCGGAAAGTAGGATGCCGAGGTTGTTCATGAAGCGACAAAGCGATCATAGCCCATGGTCGATGGCTCCCGCTTCTTGTGACCTGGCCAGTTCGAATTTGTAACCACTTACCTCCGAGAGATCTCTCCCTTTTTGGTCGAGCCAGGGAGTTGAACCAACGATGCTGTCAATGCTAGCATTGCAACATGGCAACCCTGACTATTCGCCAATTGGATGAGAGAACCAAGAGCCGCTTGCGCGTTCAGGCTGCCCAGCACGGACGATCGATGGAGCAAGAGGCCCGGGAGATTCTGCGCTCAGCCTTAGTGCCGACGCGCAAACAGGAAAAAAGTTTAGTCGAAGCTATTCGGGAACGATTTGGCCCTTTAGGGGGTGTGGAACTTGAACTCCCTAAGCGAGGCCTAGGGCGGGAGCCGCCTGATTTCAGCGAATGATTATCCTCGACACCAATGTGCTCTCGGAGTTGTTGCGGCCTACGCCCTTCGCAAGAATCGCCCTTTGGGTCGAGGAACAACCCCGAAGTGAAGTGTTCACGACGTCCATCACCGAAGCGGAGATTTTTTATGGCATAGAACTGCTGCCCAAAGGCAAACGCCGAGAGGCGTTGCTGGCTGCAGCGGAGTCCATGTTTTCTGAGGATTTTACTGGCCAGGTTATTAGCTTTGATAGCGACGCGGCGCGTGCTTTTTCGCGAGTTGCCGCGCGCCGGCGCGAATTAGGCAGACCCATTGCATATCCTGATGGACAAATCGCTGCCATTGCCAATGTCTATGGCGCTGTTGTCGCCACCCGTAATGTTGCCGATTTCGAGAACTGTGGAATTCGTATCATTGATCCCTGGGGTGAGTGAAGTGCTCGGCTGGCGGTATGCCGAGGTCCTCATGGTGACATGCGAATGATAAACGTGTCGGGTGGGAGTTGTCAGTGTTGCAGTAGCCTCACTCGAAGGTTCTTGGCGGCTTCCGCGCTCCATGCCTGAAGTGAGGCACCTCGATAACCTGTTTTTCTTCGCGTACTCGTAATAGACCAGAACAGGACTATGCAGCAATCTACGTACATTGGCGCGCGTCCGTAAGCTGCTTCCCATGCGTGGAAAGCGAGCAAGCAAATCTACGTGGTCGAGTAACGAATTGCCAAAACGAGTTGCTGCCTCGGCGTCGTCCTCGGCAATATAGCCGATGATCTCAGCAGGTCGCCTAGCGCTCTTTGCGTGTACTGGAGGCGGAAATCCACTTGGGCAGGAGCTTTCGCACTTCCTCACTGGGCACGGTTCGACCGGCCTCAGCGTCGCGGACGCCTTCGTCGATGGTGGCGAGGGTTTCCTGACCCTCATCGTCGAGGATGGGCACAGGCTCGTCCAACTCAAACTTCTTCATCTTCGCCACAGGCTGATGGTAGCTCCGATGCGTCCGTGGATGCAAACGGATAGCTGGCAACTGGCATCACGGCTTGACGACTGGAGGCATTTGTTTGCGGCCCCCTCCCTTTTCGCTTTATTATCGCCCTGCGTGCCTTTGCCCAACGACAAAGCTCATCCTGACCGCATCGTCTCGGCCGTGCCGGTGGACGACGACTCGTCATTTGAACTAAAGCTGCGTCCACAGCGGCTGCGCGAATTCATCGGACAGAACAAAGTCAAGGAAAATCTCGAGGTCGCCATCCAGGCGGCGCGTTCGCGCGGCGAGCCGCTGGACCACGTGCTGCTCTACGGACCGCCGGGGCTAGGCAAGACGACTCTGGCCAACATCATCGCCAACGAAATGGACGCGGCCTTCCAGCAGACTTCGGGCCCAACGCTGCAAATCAAGGGCGACCTGACCGCCATCCTCACCAACCTACGCGAGAAGCAGGTGCTGTTCATTGACGAAGTCCACCGCCTGCAACCCGCGCTGGAAGAACTGCTGTACTCGGCGCTGGAAGACTACAAGCTCGACATCATCATCGGGCAGGGGCCGTCGGCGCGCACCCATACCATCGAGGTGCGTCCGTTCACTTTCATCGGCGCTACCACGCGCGCGGGGCTGCTGTCGGCGCCGCTGCGCTCGCGCTTTGGCATCGTGCTGCGGCTGGAGTTCTACACCCATGATGACCTGAAGGTCATCTTGCAGCGCTCGGCGGAAATCCTCGGCGTCGAGATCGACGAGGCCGGGGCGGTCGAAATCGCTACCCGCTGCCGCGGCACACCGCGCATCGCCAATCGCCTGCTGCGCCGGGTGCGCGACTACGCGCAGGTCCGCGGGACGGGAAAAATCGACAAGGATACTGCGCAAAAAGCGCTGACGATGCTCGAGGTCGATCGTCACGGCTTCGACGAGATCGACCGCAAGCTACTGCTAACCATCATCGAGAAATACCAGGGCGGCCCGGTAGGCGTGAACACGCTGGCGGCTTCGCTCGCCGAAGAGGCCGACGCCATCGAGGAGATCTACGAACCATTCCTCATTCAAATTGGGTTTCTCGACCGCACCCCGCGCGGGCGCGTCGCGACGCAGCTTGCCTATGAGCACTTCGGCATCAAGCGGCCGAGGACGAATGACCAGCGGCCAGGAGACGTTGTTTTAGACAGTAAGACGTGGAACGTTTTATGCTACAATCGATAGCCTAGTCAGACTAGTCAGGATGTGCCAGCATGAAGCTAAAGTCGAAGGCAGGTACGAGGTCAACCGGTGTATCTCCTCCCGGGAAGGCCCGATGGCAGCTACAGACTGCCAAGGCCCAGTTCAGTGAGGTGTTTCGCCGTGCCCGCACGGAAGGTCCGCAATGGGTTACACGTCAAGACAAGGAGGCAGTAGTTATCTTGCCGGCGGAAGAATTCGAGAGACTCTCCGCCCGATCTCACCAACCGAAGAGTTTGTCCGAATTCTTTGCCCGCTCACCTTTGTCTAAGGCGAACATTGACTTTGAGCGAGAGCCGGATTATGGGCGCGAGATCGACCTGTGAGTGGTTTTCTGCTGGACACAAATGTGGTTTCCGAATTGGTGAGGCCAAGGCCCGAAGCTCGAGTGAGGGACTGGATCGATGCCACAGAAGAAAGTCTGCTTTTCTTGAGCGTGCTCAGCATGGGCGAAATCCGAAAGGGGATTGTTAAGCTCACTGACCGCGGGCGGCGCGTCGCGCTGGAAACATGGCTCGATAGCGTTTTAGCTTTACGATTCTCTGGGCGTATCTTGCCAATTGACCAGACCATTGCCGATCGGTGGGGCCGGATTGCTGCAGAGGCATCGGTTTCAAAAGCGCCTCTACCCGTTATCGATGCGCTGCTTGCTGCCACCGCGCTCCATCACGATCTTACTTTCGTGACCCGCAACACCAAGGATGTCGCAAGGACACGAGTACCCTTATTTAACCCATGGATCGACTAGTCGGTTTGGCACAGCCTGCTGCGAAGGCGCACTTCGATAGCCTCCGACTGGCACGCAACCTCACCCAGCAGGTAAGCTAGTCGAGCAAGGAGATACGCATGGCACAGTTGATGAGAACCTCGAACCCGGCGTTAAGCTCTGACGCCTTCCGCACCGGCGAAGCGACATTCGGCGAAAGCATGACCGTGTCGGGCACGGTCAACAAGACGGGCATCCTGCTCATCCTCTGCGTTGCCACCGCGGCGTGGACGTGGAATCGCTTCTTCAACGCGGCTCCCGAGGAGGCGATGCAGACGATGGGGCCAGCACTCGCCATCGGGGGCATCGGCGGCTTCATCGTCGCCATGGTCACCATCTTCAAGAAGCAATGGGCGGGAATCACCGCTCCGATTTATGCGCTGCTCGAAGGCCTGGTGCTGGGCGGAATCTCCGCCATGTTCGAGCTGAAATATCACGGCATCGCTATCCAAGCCGTCTCGCTGACCTTCGGCACTCTCCTGGTGATGTTGCTCGCCTACCGTTCCGGCCTCATCAAGGTGACGGACAAGTTGCGGATGGGCATCGTGGCAGCCACCGGCGGCATTGTGGTGTTCTATTTTCTGCAGTTCATCCTGGGATTCTTCGGCGTGCATTTCACGGCGATCAACAGTTCGAGTCCGATCGGGATCGGCTTCAGCCTCATCGTGGTGGTGGTCGCGGCGCTGAACTTGGTTCTCGACTTCGATTTGATCGAGAACGGCGCGCGCATGGGCGCTCCCAAGTACATGGAATGGTACGGCGCCTTCGCTCTCATGATCACGCTGATCTGGCTCTACTTCGAGATCCTGCGGCTGCTGTCGAAGTTTCGCAGCAGAAGCTGAAAAGGCAGTTGTCAGTAGTCAGTTGCCGGCGGCTGTCCGGAGCCTCGGAGTACTGAGAGTGCGCCCGTTGGTGATGACAACTCACAGATCGCGAAACCGCAGGCTTGACAGCAGTCACTGACAACTGACAACTGGCTACCGACAACTGCTTCCCATGTCCATCGCCGTCCGCTCCTTTGCGAAGATCAATCTCGGACTCAAAATCGGCCCGCGGCGAGCGGACGGCTATCATGAGCTGCGCACCGTCTATCAGACGCTGGCTCTGCATGATATCGTTCACGTTGAGCTGCGGCCCGGATCTGGGATTGAGATTCGCTGCAACGATCCACGTGTCCCGCTTGACCATTCCAATACCTGCTACAAGGTTGCCGAGCTAGTATTGAGGGCCGTCGAAGATGGAAATTCAAATGCGGGGGCAGACGAAACCGAGGCACCTCAGGGGCTAAAGCCCAGTCGTGAGGCAGTTCTTGACGGCACGGCTAAAGCCGTGCCCTTTCAAAACCACGAACACCTTCCAAACCACGAACAGCTTCAAAACCAGGAACACCTTCAAAAAAATCCGCATCCCTATCCGGCGCAGAGTCAGCTTCCCGACCAAACTCAGGACCAAAGCCAAAGTCGCCTTCGAAATCAGGCCCGCGTTCAAGGCCAAGATCAATTTCAGGCTCAGAATCGATACGACCAGAAATCGCGGACACCTCGCACTGCCAACGTCATCATCGAGATCGACAAGCGGTTGCCGGTGCAGGGCGGGATGGGCGCGGGCTCGTCCAATGCAGTCGCAACCATGCTGGGGTTGGAGCGTGCACTGGCAACGAAAATTTCCGCCGAAGAGAAGATGCGGATTGCCACCGAGGTGGGCAGCGACGTGCCCCTGTTCTTGATCGGCGGAACCGTGCTGGGTATCGGCCACGGCGAAGAGGTTTATCCGCTGCCAGATATGCCGCGAACGCACATGGTGGTTGTGACGCCGCCGATAGCGGTTTCGACTCCCAAGGCATTCGCGCAATGGGACGATCTGGTCGCGCGCGAACCTGCATTGACGGGCGCTGGGGCCACAAGTACAATTAACAGGTTCAGTCGGGCTGTAGATGCTTGGCTGAGCGAGTGTTTCCTCGCAGGCCGTATCCGCGAGGGAAACTGCATCCGGTGTTCCCGCGGTGGGCGGGGACCGGGCCGAGACACCGCTTCTCGACCTCGTCCGAGCCGGGATCGAGAACGACTTCGAACGCGTCGTCTTTCCAGAGTATCCCGATTTGCGTGAGGTAAAACGTGTCTTAGAGCGCGAAGGTGCGCATTTCGCGTCACTGTCCGGCTCCGGGTCAACGTTGTATGGGTTGTTCGGTTCCGGGGAGGAAGCACGGGCGGCAGCGGCTCGGATGAGAGCTTCGGGACATGCGGCGGTTGCGACGACAACGCTTAACCGCGACGAGTACTGGCAGCAGATGTTTGTGTAAAGGCAGTTTCGATTTCCTGCTCCTACCCTTTCGCAAAAAGGGGGCGAAGGATGGGGCAACCAGCTTCAGGTTTGCAACTGAAAGCTGACGGCTGATAGCTGACAGCTTGCTTCACTGGGCGGTCGACTAATGGTAGGTCAAGTGCCTTTGGAGCACTTTGTCTAGGTTCGAATCCTAGCCGCCCAGCCAGAAATCAGTTGCCAGTAGTCAGTAGCCAGTTGTCAGTAGAAAATCAGGTTTCAAGGTTTGCAAGCTAAGAGCTAAAGGCTAAGAGCTAACGGCGAATAGCGAACAGCGGCATTCAAGACCCAGCGTGTAACTCAACCAGGTTAAGCGGGGGTATTTGATTCGATGGAAACGGCGGCAAAACCAAGCGCAGTGCAGACGGCGGTCGTGGCTGGTGAAGGCACGGCGACGACCATACAACAATCGGACAAGCAAGCTCATCCCGCAGCCGATGCCAAACCGAAGCCGGTGCGGGCGCGCCAGGATGACAAGTGGAAGATTTTTTCCGGCACGGCCAACGATGCGCTTGCCCGTGACATTTGCACGTTCCTGGGTTTGCAGCTTGGGCAAGCGTGCATCTCCAGGTTCTCCGACGGCGAGACCTATGTGCAGATCGAGGAGAACGTGCGCGGGGCCGACGTTTTCATGGTGCAGCCGACGTGCGATCCGGTGGATTTGCACCTGATGCAGTTGCTGCTGCTGATTGATGCGCTGAAGCGCGCCTCGGCGCGCCGCATTACGGTGGTGATTCCGTACTTCGGCTACGCCCGGCAGGACCGCAAGGACAAGCCGCGCGTTCCGATTTCGTCGAAGCTGGTTGCCGACTTGTTGACTACGGCGGGAGCCGATCGTGCGCTGGTGGTTGATCTGCACGCGCCGCAGATTCAGGGCTTCTTCAACATTCCGGTGGACCACCTGTTTGCTTCGCCGGTGCTGGTGGATTACTTCCGGAAGAAGCAGTTCCCGGATTTGACCGTGGTTTCACCGGATGCGGGAGGCGTGGAGCGCGCGCGCTTCTTTGCCAAGAAGATGGATTCGGCGCTGGCCATCGTAGATAAGCGCCGCGTGGAGAAGGATGTGACCGAGGTAATGCACGTCATCGGTGACGTGACGAATCGCACCTGTCTCATCCTCGACGACATTATCGATACCGCCGGCACGCTAGTGAAAACGTGCCAGGCATTGCTCGAGGCGGGCGCGCGCGAGGTTTATGCCTGCGCTACCCATCCGGTGCTTTCGGGACCGGCAATCGAGAGGATTTCCCAATCGGGGTTGGCCGAAGTGGTCGTGACCAACACCATCCCGCTGACGGACGCGGCGCGGAATGTGCCCAAGATCAAAGTGCTGTCGATCGCGGGCCTCATCGGGCGTGCCATTCAGTCGATTCACGAGGAGACTTCGGTCAGCAGATTGTTTTTATAAAGGACAAGATTATGGCTACAGCAACCGCAGACAAAAACGTAGAAGCCAAGCCGCGGCAGGGTGGCGGCAAGAATGACGCACGCCGGCTACGCGCCAGCGGGATGATTCCGGCGGTCGTGTACGGGGCGGGCCAGCCGGCTCAGGCCGTCGCGGTCGATCCCAAACAGATGAGGCGGATCCTGAATTCAGAGACGGGACACAACTCGATCTTCGATCTCACCCTGGATGGTCAAGCCGCCAAGGTGATGATTGTCGACTGGCAGTTTGAGCCCATCAAGAGCGCTCTACTGCACGTGGATCTGAAGCGCATCGCCATGGACAAGGTTTTGCGTGTGAGCGTCCCCATTCTGCTCAAAGGCGAAGCTCCCGGGGTCAAATTGCAGGGTGGCATCCTGGAGCAGATGTTGCGCGAGGTCGAGGTCGAGTGTTTGCCGGGCGACATTCCGGGTCACCTGGATGCTGACGTCAGCAAGCTGGAGTTCGGCCAGACGATTCGCGTGTCAGACTTGGCGCATGATGCCAAAGTGAAGTTCATCACCGACGAGAACCAGGCAGTTGCCCACGTTACCGCGGTTAAGGAAGTTGTGGAAGCTGCGCCTGCCGAGGGTGCGGTGGAAGCTGAAGCGACGGCGGCCGAGCCCGAAGTCATCAAGAAGGGCAAGCAGGAGACCGCAGGCGAAGCTGCCGAGGGTGGCGACAAGGCAGCCAAGCCGGAGAAGGCCGAGAAATCCGAGAAGCCTGAGAAGAAGAAGTAAGCGCGGTGAAGCTGATCGTCGGGCTCGGCAATCCGGGCATCGAATACCAGTTCACACCGCATAACATGGGGTTTCTGGCGGTGGACCGCATTGCCGAACAATGCGGTGTGCGCGTGGACAATCGCCATTGCCGCGCGCAAACGGCGCGGACGCGCATCGCCGGCCACGAAGTTGTGCTGGCCAAGCCGGAAACCTTTATGAACCTGAGCGGCGCTTCGGTACGTGAACTGGTACGCGAATACGAAGTGCTGCCGGAGCAGGACTTGGTGCTCCTCTACGACGAGATGGACTTGCCGTTTGGAACTTTGCGGGTGCGGCCGCGGGGCCGTTCTGCCGGACACAACGGCGTGGAATCGGTGATTGACGCGCTGGGCACGCAGGAGATCACCCGGGTTCGAATGGGTGTTGCGCCCGACCATCCGGTGAGCGACGGCGCACGGTATGTGTTGTCGCAGTTTAGGAAGTCACAGCTGCCGGTGGTTGACGAGGTTTTGGATTCGGCGGCCGAGGCGGTACGGGTCATCCTCGGCGAAGGCGTGCAGCCGGCCATGAACCGCTTTAATCGCAAGGTCGAAGATGCAACTAGCGACTAGCAACTAGCCGTTAGCTGGTCACAAACAGGATATGCGCTAGTTGCTAATTGCTGGCTACTAGTTGCTAGGAGAACAGAATGCAACGTACTTATGAATTGATGTTTATCGTCCGTCCCGACATGGTCGAGGAGGACCAGGACAAACTGATTTCGAGCCTGGAGACGCAGGTCGGCGGCGCCGGTGGATCGGTGAAAAGCACCGAGCGCATGGGTAAGCGCCGGCTGGCCTACACCGTGCGCAAATTCCAGGACGGCATTTACATGCTGATGGTTTTGGAAGGCGAAGGCGCCATGGTGAAGGAAGTGGAACGCCGCCTGCGCGTGACGGAACCGGTGATCAAGTTCATCACCGTGCGCATCGATGAAGAGCAGAAGCGGCTGGCCAAGATCAAGGCGGTCCGCGATACCAAGGTCCGCGGCAAGGGACGCCAGGCAGCGGCAGCATCGGCGGCAGCCGAAGCCGCGGCGGAAGCTGCCGTGGCATCGGGGCCGGAAGCGGCGCCCGAACCGGCATCGGCGGAGGGCGCCGAATCGGAGCCGGTCAGCGCGTAGTACTCGCGCGGAGCCCCATAACAGGTGCGTCCGGCAAATCTTGAATCACAGTCCTGCAGGGACTGCACGCTCGCGGCGAATGTCTGTGAGACCAACAGAATTGGAGAAGGAAAATCATGGCAGACGAATCCAACAAGAATGCGGCCGGAGCTGGCGCCGCGACGACTGACGCACCGAGTGCGCGTGCGGATGGCGGTGCTCCTCGCGAAGGAGCAGGTGGAGGTGGCTACGGCGCGCCTCGCGGGCCTCGTCCCGGTGGCCGGCCCGGCAGTGGTCCGGGAGGTCCCGGAGGCGGAGGTGGAGGCGGACGGAAGTTTTTCCGTCGTAAGAAGGTTTGCAAGTTCTGCGTCGAGAAAATCGACGGCATCAACTACAAGGACGTTCGCTTACTGTCAGGATTTGTGTCTGAGGCCGGCAAGATCGTGCCGCGCCGGCTGAGCGGCGTTTGCCCGCCGCATCAACGGCGCTTGGCGGACGCCATCAAACAGGCGCGCAACATCGCGCTGTTGCCGTTTGGCGGAAGATAGAACCAGTTGTCAGTGGCCAGTAGTCAGTTGTCGGTAACAGGTTCTCATGTTTAAGCGAATGAGGACGATGCCTGATGCCACCAATGGACCGAGGCTTTTAGAGTCCAGCCCCGAAGGGGCGAAAGAGCTTAGCCCAGCGCTTCAGCGCTGGGTAAAGCTGTAGAGCCGAAGGGCTTCTAGCCCGGAGGTTCAGCTAATCAAGATCGAACGGAGTTCTACATATGGAAGTCATTCTGAAAGAAGACGTAACCAAGCTTGGCTCCCGCGGCGAAGTAGTGAAGGTCGCCGAAGGCTACGGCCGGAACTATCTGATCCCAAAGAAGCTGGCGATTGAAGCCACCGCTGCCAATCGCGCCGTCATCGAGCAGATGAAGGCCTCAGCCGTGCGCCGCGCTGCCCGGGAGAAGGGCGATGCTCAAGCCTTGGCGCAGCAGGTTGAAGGCGTGACCGTGAGCTTCACCCGCAAGTCGGGCGAGCGCGATCAGCTCTTTGGCTCGGTGACCTCGGCCGACATTGCACATGAGCTTGAGCACCAGGGCGTGCAGATCGATCGCCGCAAGATCCAGCTCGACGAGCCGCTGAAGCATGTCGGCGAATTCAATGTGCCGGTGAAGTTGCACAAGGACGTGACCGTCCAAGTCAAGGTCGTCATCAACAAAGAAGCGCCTGCCGAAGCGGCTCCGGTAGAAGAAGCCGAGGCCGAAGCCTAGATCGCGCTTCCGCCGCTGTCTACCAGATCCGTCGAATGTCGTAGTGATCGAACACAGGGTCGGCGCTGATGATCGGCCAGCCTGTGGCCTGAGCCTGGGCGATGAGCATGCGGTCGAATGGGTCTTTGTGATGTCGAGGCAGCAGCCCAGCTCGGATGGCATGGCTGGAATCGATCGGCAAGTCAGTAAAGCTCTCTTCGGCGAGCTTTGCGTCCCAATTTGCAAGCAGGATCTGGCTCTTAAGTTTGCCGAGGTTGGTCTTAATCGCCAGTTCCCAAGGAACTACGGTAGAGATCACGACCGAGTTAGACCTGTTTTCTATCGCCTTCACCGCAATCGCACTTAGCCGGTCTGGATCGTCCAGCCACCAGTGGAGGGCGTTCGTGTCAAGAAGCAAGATCATTCGAATCCCAGCTCACGCATCTCGTCGTCGGTGAGCGGATCGAACGCGTCGGGCGCTGCCCACAATTGGCCTTTCAGACTCCCAGGAATGCGCTTTTTTGCCACATTGGCGACAGGAATGATCTTCGCCACCGGCTTCTTGCCGCGCGTGATGATCACTTCCTTGCCGCTTCTGGGCTTCTTTGATCAGCCGCGAGAGATTGGTCTTCGCCTGATGCACGGTGTAGCTCATTAGCTAAGTTTACTTAGCTAAGCAAAACCTCGTCAAGAAGCGGCGCGATTCGCGGTCCGGTGAACCGTTACCCTCGTGCTACGTATCTACTAAGTGAGGCGTCTATAATGGCCGCTCACGGTTTCCTCGCGCTCCCGTCTATGTAATTGCAGGCACTCGAATTGGGCTTGCTAATTGCAGACATAGGTAGAAACCAGCATGCCGGCCGAAGCGGTAGCAGTTCCTCTCACGGTTGGCCCGGGGCTCCGTCCTTCCGTAGCGTGGCGGGAGGCGGACAAAACGTCCTCAACGCCCTCTAATCGAGGGTCCATGGTGGGGCAGGCCCAGAGCCGCATGAATGACACGGAGCTGATCCGGGAAGCGCAACGCGGCAATCATGCCGCGTTCGAGGAACTCGTACGCCAGTACGACGGCGCCGTGCTGCGCCTGGCCTATCATCTGACGCGCTCCGAGCAGGACGCTCAGGACATTTACCAGGAAGCCTTCCTCAAGGCCTACCGCAATATCGGCAATTTCCGTTTTGAGTGCTCGTTTTATACCTGGATCTACCGTATCGTGACCAATCTGTGTCTCGATCTCCTGCGCAAGCGACAGGTGCGGAAGGAAGACTCGGGGGTGACGACCGACTCGGAGGGCGGTACCTACGACTTGCTCGACCAGGTCGCCGATCAGCGATCGGGGGCCAGTCCGGAGCGCGACCTGATGCGGCGTGAGCTGGGTGCGAACATCGCCAAAGCGTTGCAGAAGCTGACTCCACGGGAGCGGATGGTATTTGAGATGAAGCATTACCAGGGTCTGAAGCTGCGTACCATTGGCGAAATTTTGAACACCACGGAAGAGACGGCGAAGAACACGCTGTTCCGCGGAACGCAGAAACTGCGCGCCGCATTGAAGAACGTGAAGGGATGAGCAGTTGGCAATTAGCAATTAGCACTCGGAAGTGGAACCTGGTCAGGTCCTGCAAGCCAGGGTTTGGCTAAATGCCAAATGCTAAATGCTAAGTGTTAACTGCCAAGTGCGGATTTTGAGGACTCTCTGCCCAGGAAAGAATTGATAGAGGTAGTAGTCATGAATTGCGAATGGGTACAACAGAACACGGCCCTGTATCTATACAACGAGCTGGCTGACGATGCGCGCCACGAGTTGGAGCAGCACATCCGGCGCTGCCCGGATTGTGCGGCCGAACTTGCAGCGCAGCAGGAATTCCAGGAGCAGATGAACGCTCTGCCCGTAGAAGAGCCTTCCGCAAGCTTCCTAGCTGCGGCGCGAATGCGCCTGCAGGAATCGTTGGAGACTGCGGAGCAGAATCGTGCCTGGTACCATCGCCTCGCCTTCGACCCGATGGCATGGATGCGCCAGGTGCGCTTCTCGCCTGCGTTGGCCATGATAATCTTCATCGCCGGCTTTGGGGGTGGCCTGGGCGCCATGTACAGCGTGAAGGGTCCAAGTAACGCAGTAACTGCTCCTCCGAGAGAAGCAGCCATCAGTGGCATCACCTCCATCGAAAAGCAACCCGGCACTGACAACGTCAAAGTTGATTACGACCAGCGCATGCCCGCGTCGGTCGAGGGTTCAGTCACCGATCCGAAGGTGCAGGACCTGTTGCTGTATGCCGCCAAGAGTAACGAGAATTCCGGGGTGCGTCTGAATTCCGTGGACGTGCTGACCAGCAAGGCTGACGACCCTCGCGTGCGTGAAACCCTGACCTATGCACTGCGTTACGACAGCAATCCCGGCGTACGCCTGATGGCTCTGAATGGGCTTGACGCCTACGTGAAGAAAGATATTCGGGTGCGCAATGCGGTGCTCGAAGCCCTTCTGAACGATAGCAATCTGGGAGTACGGAGCGGAGCTTTGCGTGCGCTGGAAACGGTGCGCACCGACAGCAGTGTACGCATGGCTCTGCAACAGTTGTCGAAGGAAGATCCCAGCGAGTACATTCGCACTGAGTCCAAGCGCGTGCTGGCCTCGATGCCCAATATTTATTAGGCTGAACGCTGTTCCAGATCTTCGTGCACTCGCTCCCGGAAAGAGGGTTGGTTGAAGCAGGGTTGGCAATTTAGAGCGGCGATGAGAAAGGCGAAAGTTGAAGACATAGGCGCATGGCGTGCCGTTCGCAGTCGCAAATGGACGGCGACTGCCGTGGTATTGGCGGTGGCGGTTGCGCTTCCGCTTTGGGCGCAGCAATCGCGAGTTTATCGCGACGGTAATTCGTGGGTGGAAGAGATCACCGGAACCTTGCCACCTTCCCATCAGGTTCGTATTACCACGGACGTGGGATCGGTGCAGGTGCAGGGAAGTTCGCCACGCGTGACCTATGTTATTCGAAAGCGTTCCTACACTCCGAGCGAAGAAATCGCGCGGCGGCAATTTGAGCAGATGCGTATTTCCACCATCAAGAATGCGGAAGGCACGTTCATCGAAGGCCGGCTGACAAACAGGAACCTGGAGCGATTCAACGCGGAATTTGTCGTGCAAATACCACGACAATTAGAAATGGTGAGAGTGGAAACGCGGAGTGGTGCACTCAACTTTAATTCCATCGCTGCCACCGTTTGGGGCTCGACCGGAGCCGGTGGAGTGAAGCTCGACGATCTGGAAGGATTGGTGAAGATTACCAGCGGCGGTGGCAACGTGGAAGTCGGCCGCCTCGGGGGTGATTTTTCGCTCATCACCGGAGGCGGAGACGTGCACATCAAGAACGTTGCCGGACAAATACGCGTCAACATCGGCGGTGGCAGGGTTTACGTCGGTTCCACCAAGGGAGCCAGTATCCAAACCGGCGCGGGAAGCATTGAGGTGCACAAGTGCAACGGTGATCTCGGAGTAAATTCTGGGGGTGGCAATCTCAGCCTGGGAGATGTCACTGGCGCGGTTCAGGCGGAGACGACTGCGGGTAGTGTACGTTTGGAGAGCGCCAGGGGACCGGTGCAAGTCAGCACCGGTGGCGGCAGTGTCGAATTATTCAACCTGGGTCAGGGCGTGCAAGTAGAGACCGGAGCGGGCGGAATTACGGCTGAGTTTGTGGGCAAACGTGGCACCTTTCGTGATTCGTCGCTACATACCGCGGCTGGCGACGTGATTGTCTACTTGCCAAAGGATCTGCCGGTAACGGTGCACGCGTCGTCTGACATGGCCACCGGGCAAGGCATTGTCTCCGATTTTTCCGCACTGCGCATCACCAAGGAGGGCAGTAACTTCGTGCCCAGATCCATGTATGCCGAAGGGTCTTTAAATGGAGGTGGTCCGGTATTGAAAGTCCGCACGATCATTGGACAGATCGATTTCCGGCGCTCACGTTGAGGATAAGAGTTATGCGCAATATTACGATGGTTACGCACGGTTTAGTCTCAATTTTGCTGGCTGCTGCGATGGTGGCGCCGGCATCGGCCGCACCTCCATCGGCGAATCCGGCATCGCCGGACCCGCACGAGACCGCTTATCTCGGCGTGCACATTGACCAGATCACGCCGCAGCAGGCCACCGCACTGAAGCTAGCCAGCTCCAACGGTGCAGTCATCACCGATCTGGACCGTGACGGCCCCGCGTGGCGGGCGGGATTGAAAGAGAACGATGTCATCGTTGGTTTCAATGGTTCGAAAGTCGAATCGCCTGAACAATTAGGGAGCATGATTCATGCGACGCCTTCCGGCAAGATGGTGGTGTTCACCATAGTCCGCAGTGGTGAAACGAAAGACGTCAAAGTAACTCTGGGAAGCTGGCCGCAAGTTATGCCCCACGCGCGAAGCTTCGTAAGCGGCGCTCCCCGGTGGGCAGGTCCGGTAATGGCTCCCGGCACGATCAACGGCATGGATATCCCGTCGGTCACCCTCCTTTCTTCGCGGCATGGTTTGATCGTGGAAAGCCTGTGCCCGCAGTTGGCCGACTTCTTCAATGTTCCACCGGGGAAAGGCGTGTTAGTGCGCTCGGTGGAGAAAGGCAGTCCGGCTGATGCGGCTGGCCTGAAGGCCGGCGACGTGATCGTGAAATTGAATAACGAAGCTGTGCATGATATGGCCGACTGGCGGCGTGCCATGGGGGTTCCGGCAAGCCAGATATCCGTCACCGTGGTCCGCGAGAAGCACGAACAAACGGTGGTCATGCATGTTCCAGTACCGGGAGACTCCTCCAGATTGCTTAGTCCGGACTGGGGAAATGTTGAAAATCAGATGCAAGCTTTAGGTCAGGAAATGGAGAACATGCGCCCGCAGCTTGAGGCCAGCCAGAAGGAAATGCTAGCGGAATTGCAGCCCAGCCAGGAAGAACTGGAACAGATGCGCCGCGACATTGAAAAGTCGATGAAAATAAAACAAAAAGACGTGGAAAAGATGGCTCGCGAGATTGCAAAGGCCGCGAAGCCAGATCAGAAGCAGATCGAGAAGATGACACGTGACCTGGCGGATTCCGCGCAGCCCACCCAGGAGGAGCTCGATCAGATGCGGCGTGATATCCATGAGTCGATGACGAACTGGACGCCGCAGCTTCAGCAGGAAATGCAAGAACTCCAGAAACAGATGGAACAGCAGAAACTCGATCTGCAGCAAATGATGAAAGGTTTTGGGACCGAGCGCGAGTTCTAGGCTCATGGCTGCTAGGAAATCGGCTCCCTCGCTGGGACCGTATGCTTACCGTTTGCGGCTGTCTGTTTTTAGGCCATTATGCCGCCACTTCCGATCGAGCCATTCGATAATACCATAGAGAACAAGGCATACCCACAGGTTCACCAGCAGACCAAGGTCAATACGAAACGGTTGATGACGGCCTGCCAACGGCAGGTGTGGCATCAGGACGAAGAAGTAGAGCAGGCTCCCGACAACCACGGCAATCAACTGCTTGAGAAGTCTTCGAAGCACGCACTTGTTGGACACCGCAAGGGGCTGAACCGATGCTTGAAAACGGCGGAGGTACGCCTTTTTGCCACTCGCTAATCGCTTTTCGCCATTCGCTCTTCGCTAATCTAGCAACACACCAACAGATAGCGCCCACAGTCGATCGAGATCACCGACGTTTTGTAAGGCGTAGAGTTGGTTGGCCAAAAGCGAACAGCGAATCTCGCCGCATTGACGGCTGACAGCTGATAGCTGACGGCTGCTTCATTTACCATCCTTGCTGTGCTCGATCTCGCCACCAACGTCCAGTTCGTGAAAGGCATCGGGCCTAAGA
Source organism: uncultured Acidobacteriaceae bacterium (assembly GCA_963772895.1). Lineage (GTDB taxonomy): Bacteria > Acidobacteriota > Terriglobia > Terriglobales > Acidobacteriaceae > Bog-257. The sequence goes on along the minus strand of CAVYZB010000007.1, from coordinate 463,380 downwards.
TTGCCCAAATTCTGCTGGAGAAGGGGATCAGCACCGTCGAGGACCTGCTCTACTATCTGCCCTTCCGCTACGAAGACCGGCTCAATCCTCGCGGCATTGGCGAGCTTCGCGCTGGCGAGATGGCCAGCATCATCGCCGAGGTGCGAACCTTCGGATTGTTCCGCACCCGACGCATGCCCATCTTCGAGATGACCGTTGGCCAGGGACGCGACACCTTGAAATGCGTGTGGTTCAACGCCACTTATCTGCAAGACAAGTTTCGCGCCGGCATGTTGCTTTCGCTGTACGGCAAGGTCGAGGCCGGCGATCGTGGAGGCCACCGCTTCGAAATTATCCAGCCGCAGTTTGAAATTTTGCACGACCCAACTTCCCCTCACGGCAACGGCAATAGCGACGAACCCGAATGGCAATCACTCGAGGTCGGTCGCATCGTTCCCATTTACGAAACTGCCGGCAACGGCCGTCTCACCGCGCGATGGTTCCGGCGCGTGATCCACGCGATGCTGGAAAATCTCGACCAGGACATGCCGGACGCGATTCCTCCAGCGGTCCGCGGACGCATGGGACTGATCGATCGCCGTCGCGCATTCTGGCAGGCCCACTGGCCCGAGGTCGGCGAGAGCCTGGCGAACTTACAGGCTGCCCGCACCCCAGCGCACATCCGCCTCATCTTCGAGGAACTGTTCTTCCTCGAACTCGGGCTGGAACTGAAGCGCCGGAAGATGCGCGCACAGACGGGAATCGCTTTCCAGATAAGTGACAGCGTACGCGCTGCCGTGAAGCGAATCTTGCCGTTCCATCCCACCGCCGCGCAGAAGCGCGTGCTGAAAGAGATTGCCGACGATATGGCCGAGCCCGCTCCTATGCGGCGCTTGCTGCAAGGCGATGTCGGCTCTGGCAAAACCATCGTCGCGCTGGAAGCTGCTGTCATCGCGATGGAAAACGGCTATCAGGCCGCACTGATGGCGCCTACCGAGATTTTGGCTACGCAGCATTATCTGTCTGCGCGGCGCATTCTGGAGCCCGCCGGCTATCGCATTGTACTGCTCACTGGCTCGCAAGAGTCCGGCCGCAAGAAGCAGGCGCGCCATCACATCGCGCAGGGCAACGCACAACTGGTGATCGGCACGCATGCCCTCATCCAGGAGACGGTCGAATTCGACAAGCTGGGCCTGGTGATCGTAGACGAGCAGCATCGCTTCGGTGTGCTGCAGCGCTTTCGCCTGATGAAGAAGACGAACGAAGCGGAGCCCGACGTGCTGGTGATGACCGCAACGCCGATCCCACGCACCCTCGCGCTCACCCTGTATGGCGATCTCGATACCAGCGTTCTCGATGAGCTTCCTCCCGGACGCGCTCCAATCACCACGCGGCGGGTCGGCGACGAGCGCTCGGAGGAAGTGTGGGAGTTTGTGCGCAAACAAGTCGCTGCGGGACGGCAAGCCTACATCGTGTATCCGGTGATCGAAGAGGGTGCAATGGAGGGCGAACTGAAGGCTGCAATCAAAATGTTCGAGCAGCTTCGCACGCGCCAATTCGCCAGCCTGCACGTTGGCCTGCTGCACGGACGCATGAGCGCGGATGAAAAAGATGCGACCATGGCCAGCTTTCAACGCGGCGAGATTGATGTGCTGGTTTCGACGACTGTCATCGAGGTCGGCGTGGATGTGGCCAACGCCAACATCATGGTCGTGGAGCACGCCGAGCGTTTTGGCCTCTCGCAGATGCATCAACTGCGGGGGCGTATCGGACGCGGCACCGCGAAGTCGTATTGCGTGCTCATGACTGGCGGCAAAGTCTCGGTGGAAGCCGAGCAGCGGCTGGAAGCCATGGTGCGCACCCAGAATGGGTTTGAGATTGCCGAACTCGACTTGCAGCAGCGCGGTCCCGGCGAGTTCTTCGGCACGCGCCAGGCAGGCATGCCGAATTTTCGCGTAGCCAATCTTGCTACGTGACCGCGAATTGCTGGAAGCCGCGCGCCGCGAAGCAAAATTCGTGCTTGCCGGACCCAACGCGGACCTTTCGAAAGAAGAAATCGCCCGGGCCGTGCAGCATCTCAGAGGGCATTGGAACCGGAGGTATGGACTGGTGGAGGTGGGGTGAGGGAAGTGGTTAGTGGCGAGTGATTAGTGGATTGTGGTTGGCGATCCCTGTTCAGTGATCAGTTGCTGGGAAACTCAGCCGCGGTCTCTTTATGTGTTGTGATCTTTAATGTATTGTCATCGCGATTTGTATATATTGCCACCCTTCTATAACAACGACGGCGGGGGGCTGGACTTCAGTCCAGCGGAAAAGCGTTCGATACTCGCTCGACTATAGCAATTCTTAAACCGGTCCAATTACTTTTGTATTAGGCTTGTTCGCGAACTGAGGGCGAATGTTCCCGCGAAAACTGGTTACTCGTCATAAGAGCTGTGTCGGTAAGCGAAGATTGCTTTGCCTGGTCACGATGCTTGTTGCTCTAGCTAGTGCAGGCGCTGCCCAAACCGCCAAAGAGTCGTCCACCGGACAAATTCTTGATTGCTTCCGACATCCACTTCAATCCCATGGCCGACGCTGCCCTGGTCTTAAAGCTTCAGGCCGCCGAACCCGGCCAGTGGGAGTCGATTCTGCAGCACACCAGTCCAGACACTTTCAGCCCGTATGGACAGGACACAAATTGGTGGCTGCTGCAGTCGGCCTTGAATCAGATGCGCAAGACATTGCCTCACCCTGCCTTTGTGATGTTCACCGGCGACCTACTGGCACACCAATTCCCGCAGAAATACCTGCATGCCACCCACGACGAGGATCCCGAGCACTATCGGGCGTTCGTGCTGAAGACGGTGAAGTTTCTGGCCCTCGAGCTGAGCAAGCGATTTCCTGGCACGAAGATCCTGGTGACGCCTGGCAATGACGATGAAGACTGCGGAGACTACACTGTTCAAGCCAGCGGGACATTTCTAAGCGATACCGCCAGCGTGGCGCGCGGCCTGGCCCAGGGAGACGACTCGTTCACACGCGACTGGAAGGCACTGGGAAGCTACAACGTAGCGCATCCCGCGATTTCGGGGGTTCGCATCCTCGCGCTGAATACGGTTTTCTTTTCCAACCTCTATCACGCTGCAAGTTTTGCAAACGGATGCGCTGTGGTGTCGTCCACGGCCGCCAGCGACCTTCTCGAGTGGTTGCAGTCAACCCTGGCGGCAGCCCGGCAGGCCAATCAGAAGGTCTGGTTGATGTTCCACATTCCGCCGGGCATCGACGGTTATGCAACCACCCACAAATCAGGCGGCCAGTCTTCGACGGGGACCTCGTGCGCCGATTCGATTGTGCCCATGTGGGTTCCGACTTGGACGGAGAAGTTCGATCGCTTGCTCGAGAGCTATCACGACATCGTCCTGGCGGGCTTTGCAGGTCACACCCACATGGACGATTTCAGATTGGTGAACACGGCCGGCCTCAACAAGTCGTTCGTGCTCATCACTCCCGCGATCTCTCCAATCTTTGAGCAGAATCCCGCCTTCCGGATCGTGAGCTTTCGGGGCGACGGGTCGCTTGCCGATCAGTCCATCTACTACCTGACAAACCTCAAGCAGGCGAGCCGAAGAGTCCACGGACGGTGGAAAAAGGAATACACGTTTACCTCGGAATGGCAGAAGCCGCAACTGGACTTGAGCAATTTGGGGACGATTTACAACCAGATCCAGACAACATCCGAGGCACGCGACCGATGGTTGAAGCTGTACGAAGTCTCCAGCCGCACGGCGCAGGTCCCCGCCGACAGCGTTCGTGGCCTGTACTGTGCTATCGGGGCGCTCGATCCTGTAGCATACGAAAAATGTTACTGCCACTGACGAAACTCAGCGCTCCTTAGTGGGCACTGCGACGCCCCACATCGGTACCCGAGTGCTATCCGGAAAAACTTCGCACGAAGATATTGCTCCCTAATGGTTCCTTTTGGCGCAGGTCCGGTTACCTCAGAACAAAACATTGCTTCGCAAACCGTTGAGATGGCGAGGTAATGCATTTCTAACTCGCCGGGCATCGACTGGAAATCAAGTTGCTTCTAAATAGTTAACCGAGAAGTTATTACGGTTCCGGTGGGCTAAAAATGCGGCTCTCAATCATATTTCGGGCAATCCTTCTCGCATCGGTTTGCATCGTGATGTCGGCCGCCGCAGAAGCGCAGTCAGCGCTTCCATCGGTAGACGAGATCGTCGCCAGGATGCAACAGGCGGAGGCCGCGGGACGAGATCACTCCGTTCCTTATACGGTGACTCGCGAATATCAGCTTTCCAGCGACAAGGCCCAGCAACCCAAGTCGCAGGTTCTGGCGCAGATTAACTTCGTTCCTCCGTCACAGAAGGACTACACGGTCCGCAAGATCGAAGGCAGCGATCGCGGGATGGACATAGTCCGGCGGGTGCTCGAGCATGAGTCTCAGATGGCAACTCACGCGGAATCGCATCAGCTCAACCCGCGAAACTATCAATTTCGCGCTTGTCGGGCAGGAGGCAGTTGAGGGCCACAATTGTTACGTACTGCAACTGACACCGAATCGTCACGAACCCGAGTTGGTAAACGGCAAGGCATGGGTGGACGCAAGTAGTTTCCAGGTAAGGCGCATCGAAGGCACTCCTGCAAAGAGCCCGTCATGGTGGATCCACAACCTTCATGTCACCATCAATTACGGTGCGGTTCAGGGTATCTGGACGCAGCTGGCTACTAAGGCCGTGGCGGATGTTCGGCTGTTCGGTACAAACACCCTTACTTCGCGAGAAGTTAACCTGCAAACTGCCACCGTGGATGCAAGGAATCGGATGCCGAACCGACCCGGACGCCGAAGCCGCGCGCCGCGCCCAGCCATAGCCGACAGCGCTGTGTGGATACCGCGCTGAGCGGCTGAGTCCTCACATTTCTCGTTCGCTTTCGCACCAACAACTTTTCCCCTGAGTTCACGATTCCATCCGATTCGCTGCTGCCGCTTGCCAGCTTTGGATTCCACGCCCATAGACGATAAACTTATCGGCCATTAAGGGAGCGAGTGAGCTGCTTTCTCCTTAATTCCTGAACACAAGTGCGCACCAGACCGCAAGGAGGGCTCTATGTTGCATTTGCTGTGGATGGCGATTTTCGGTTTGATTATTGGAGCGTTGGCGAAACTGGTTATGCCGGGAAAAGATCCGGGCGGGATCTGGGTTACGATGCTGCTCGGCATCGCCGGATCGTTGCTGGCCACCTGGGTATTACGGGCGGTAGGCCACTACGATGAAACTCAAAGCGCCGGATGGATTGCCTCATTCGTGGGCGCCTTCATACTGTTGGGGATTTACCACTTGATCAGACGCGCGAGAACAACCTAGCGAAACGCGGGCCGGCTTGAGGTGCCCAGCAATTTCCGCGAAGTGATTGCTCAATCGAGATAGATAGCTGCCGGGCCTGTAAGCCGAATTTTGTCCCCGCCCCTTCCTGTCGCGCATTGCTTTGGATAGACGCGCGAAAAGAAGGGGCGGGGGACGGTCATTCCTCTGGGCCGCGCATTACTGCGCGGCTCTAGCGACCTACCCGGAAGTTGTGACGCACCGAGCCGGCACGTCCCCGCCGTTCTTCCGATCCAGGCACAATCGCACGGACCGAAAGAACGGCGGGGTCCTCCCCTATTTGGTCTTGCTCCGTGTGGGGTTTTCCCTGCCACCGTCATTACTGGCGGCGCGGTGCGCTCTTACCGCACCATTTCACCCTTACCCCGCCGTGAGGCGAGGCGGTATATTTTCTGTGGCACTTTCCGTCAACGACGCTTGAACGCCGCCGCCCGGACGTTATCCGGCACACTGCTCTGTGGAGTTCGGACTTTCCTCTACCTGCCCGCGCAACCAATCTCCCGCCGAGGCGGGCCGCCGAAACGGACGACCAGTGTCCGCGGGCCGGCAGCGACCGTCCGGCCCAGCAGCTAACAAATCAATTATAGATGGCCGGACTTGCGTTGGAGCGACGGAACCAATGCCGCCATCTCTGGCGCTTTTGCAAGGAACGGAATAGCATCGGCACACCGCCCCAAATGGTTCGACCGGAGCTATTGTTGTGCGTACACACCTTGCCTCTTCCTGGTTGACAAGCGAAAACGTTTACGAAACTTTACTCTGCATCGCACATTTTTCGAGTCGTAGTCGCTCTACCAGGGTTTCTAGTGACAGCCGATGCCCCCGTCGGAGAGAAGAGGAAAGAAGATGAAAGCCACTCGGGGGTCCATTGCAGCCACGTTTCTCGCCATTGCGCTGGCCGGCACAACGGCAACCGCGCAACAACCCACTACTCCCGCGCCTGCGGCAAGCTCAACGAACAGCACCTCGACAACAACGCAGTCGTCGCCGTCTGCTTCGCCTTCTACGCAAAAGCCGCTGGAGGCGAATGCACCCGAAATTTCTTCGCAAGAAGAAACCTCGACCACCTTCAAGGTAAAGGTCAATCTGGTTGAAGTGCGGGTGGTGGTTCGCGATGCCTATGGAAAAGCCGTGGGCAACCTGAAGCAGGAAGATTTCCAGCTAACCGACAACGGTAAACCTCAGATCATTTCAAAGTTCTCCGTGGAGCAGGCAGCAGCCAACCGTTCTCCGAAGCCGGCGGGGCCAGGGACGCCAATCGAAGACGCCGGTCCGAAGATGCCGGAGCGCTACATCGCTTATCTTTTCGACGACATTCATCTGAAGTTTGGCGACCTGGCGCAGGTAAGAGAGGCAGCGTGGCATAACCTGCAAACCTTGCAGCCCACGGACCGCGCTGCCATCTTTACCACCTCCGGCCAGACGCAACTCGACTTCACCGACGATCGCGACAAATTGCACAACACCCTGAACCACCTGCTGCCGCGCCCCATCATTGGTTCCGGAGTGCAGGAGTGCCCGGACATTTCGTACTACATGGCGGACCAGATCGTAAACAAGGATGACCAGATAGCAGCTGTGGTTGTGATGCAGGAAGCCGCCTCTTGCGGCGTCCCGGTCAAGAATAACGAGCTGCGAAACCTGGCGCAGCGGGCTCTGAATCTCGGGGACCACGAAACCCAGGTCTCCCTCTCCACCATAAGGGATGTCATACGCAGGATCGCCGCCATGCCGGGCCAACGCAGCATTATTTTGGTCTCGCCAGGTTTCTATAATCCCGACCTGATGCAGGAGCAGATGGACATTGCGGATCAAGCGCTACATTCGGGCATTGTCATCAACGCACTGGATGCTCGTGGCCTATACACCACCCTGCCCGACGCCAGCACGCAAGCAACTAGCCATGACGTTGCCGGACCCGTGTTGCATTACCTGCACGACGAAGCATCAGCCGACGCTGACGTGCTTGCCCAACTCGCGTATACCACCGGCGGCACCTTTGTCCAGAACACCAACGACCTGGACAGCGCCCTGCGCCGACTGGCTACGCCCCCGGAGTATTCTTACCTGCTTGCCTTTTCGCCCCAGAATCTGAAATTCGATGGCCACTTTCATAATCTGAAGGTGACGGTAAAAGGCCAGAAGCTGAGCATCCAGGCGCGCAAGGGGTACTATGCTCCCAAGCAGGCTGCCGGTGAGGCCGAGCAGGCCAGGCAGCAGATACAGGATGAGGTTTTTTCGCAGGAAGAATTGCACGATCTGCCGGTCGAGCTGCATACACAATTCTTCAAGACGAGCGATGACGATGCCAAGCTCTCTGTCCTGGTCAGGCTCGACGTGCGGCACCTGCACTATCGCAAAGTGGACGGCCGGAACAACAACAGTCTGACGGTTGTCTCTGTCGTGTTCGACCGCAACGGCAACTTCGTCACCGGCAATCAGAAGACTCTGCAGATGCATTGGAAGGATGAGACATTAGGTACCAAGCTGGCTTCGGGAGTAACGTTGAAGAGCAGCTTCGACGTAAAGCCGGGCAGCTACCTGGTACGGTTAGTGGTGCGTGACGATGAGGGACAATTAGCGGCGCAAAATGGCGCCATCGAGATTCCGTAAGCAATCGGCTCTGAGGTGTTGTATGAGAACCCGTCGCCCGTGGCTAGCAACGTTGGTAGTGGCCAGCGCTTGCATGAGCGTAACGTTCGTGGACGTCACGGCCTTGGCGCAAGCCCAGCAAGCCCAGCCCCAGGCCCAGCAACAACAAGAGCAGAGTCCGGCCCCACCAGCCAGCGACAGCTCCACGCCGGTATTCAAAGCGGAGACACGTCTGGTACTGGTGGACACCGTCGTCACCGACAAGAAGGGCAACTACATCACCGGCCTGACCGCCAAGGACTTCAAGGTTTGGGAAGACAACAAAGAGCAGCCGATCAAGAGTTTCTCGGCCGAAGCCGGCTCCGCTGCTCCCTCCGAGGACCATCGGCACTACCTGGTGCTGCTGTTTGACAACTCCACGATAAGCTTTGCCGATCAGGCAAGGGCGCGCGATGCGGCAGCGAAGTTTGTCGAGGCCAACGCTGGGCCTGACCGGTACATAGCCATCATGAACTTCGGCGGCACCTTGAGCGTGGCATTAAACTTCACGGCCGACGCCGAGCGCCTGAAGCAAGTTGTCCGCAACGTGAAGTTTTCCAGCGTGTCGCCCAACGCGCAACCAACGGAAGTTGCATCGCTCGGCGCACCGCAGCTGGGAAATGCGGAAGCAAATTTCGGAGCGCGCACCTTGCTTCTCGCGTTGCGCAGTGTCGCTAAGAGCCTGGCTTCGGTGCCAGGACGAAAGAGCCTGATTCTAATGACCGCCGGCTTTTCGATGACGCCCGGCGCTCCCGACTATTTTGAACGGCAGTCTGAACTGATGGCGGTAATCGACGCGTGCAACAAGGCCAACGTCGCCGTGTACCCGATTGATGTTCGGGGCTTGACTGGTGGGATGTCCGCAGCTCCAGGCTCGGCGCGCCTGCGAGACAACTCCCGACTTCGGCCGGCGCGGCTGGTGACCGCAACGCTTGACTACTCCGCAGATGATCAGCCCGCGCATCTGGTTTACGTGCAGCGCGGCGGAGGAGGGCGGTGGCGGAGGAGGAGGTCGCGGAGTTGGCGGCGGAGGAGTCGGCGGAGGCGGAACTGGCGGTGGTGGCACGCACAGCGGCGGCAGCACCGGAACCGGCGGCACCGGAACGCGCAGCGGCGGCAGTACGGGAGCCGGAGGCACTGGCGCTCGCGGAGCCGGGGGCGGCGTCCCGATGAATCCGGCTATGTATGGCTACAACCCGTACGATCAATCACATCAACTTATTCCCACCATTCCGAATGTCGTCGATAACCAGCAAGTGCTTTATCAACTGGCCCAAGGCACCGGCGGTTTCGTGATCGTGAATTCGAACGACCTGCTCGGCGGTATGCAGAAAATCGCCAGGGAGCAAACCGAGTATTACATCCTGGGATACGCACCGCCTCCGTCGGAAGAAGGTACCTGCCACACGCTGAAAGTCAAAGTCGACCGCGGCGGTACGGTTACCCGCTGGCGCACCGGTTATTGCAATGTAAAGCCCACAGACCTGCTTGCGGGAAAGCCGGAAGAAAAGCAGATGGAAAACCGGGTCACGGGTTCGCAGCCCGGCACCATTGCAGCCTCTATGTTGGCGCCCGTACTTTTACACCTCGGTGAACACCGCGCGCGTGAATTTGGCGATTGAGATTCCCTCTAACGCCGTCAAGTTCGAAAAACAGAAGGGGAAGCTGCACGCCACGGTCAATGTGTTCGGGCAGGCCTACAAGCTGGATGGAACGGTTGCCGCGCGGTTCAGCGATACCCTCGACCTCAACTTCGACGACAAGAAGGAATTGGAGCAATTTAACTCGAAGCCGTTTCACTACGACACCCAGTTCGACATTGCTGCCGGCCATTACAACCTGAAGGTCGTGGTGAATCCTCACGGCGCCGACACCTTTGGAAAACTGGAGATGCCTCTGGTAATCGACCCTTATGACGGCAAGCAATTCACCTTGAGCGCGGTTGCGCTCAGCAAGGAGATTCACCCGGTTTCACAGATGGCCGCGAGTCTGGACGCCGCGTTGCTCGAAGATCGCACGCCGTTAGTGACCCAGGGCCTGGAACTCATCCCTTCGGGGAGCGACCAGTTCAAGAAGAGCGATCGTGCTGGGTTCTACGTGGAGATCTATGACTCGCTTCTCACCAGCGCCAACCCTCCCAAAGTTGGCGATCCAGATGCTGGTCGTCGACCGCAAGACTGGCGAGAAGAAGATCGACAGTGGAGGCGCGGCCCATGACGCGAAAGCGGGGAATGCGATTGTTCCCTTGGGCTTGAGGCTGCCAGTGGATAAGCTTCCGCCGGGATCGTATCGTCTGGAGCTAAAGGCGCGTGGACTCCGCCGGCAACGTCTCGCAGCCGCGCACGGCGGACTTTGAAGTCCAGTAGGGCGCGCTCTCTGCTTGGGGACGTAGGAACATGGCGAGATTGGTGCCCCAGGTTCCCCCTTCTTTTGGGCTAACATGGGGGTCTCTGAGATCGGCTGCGCTCGGTATAGATTGCTTTCATCCCACGTGGTTTCCTCAGCCCAGGTTAGCGTCCAATAGATGGACGCGAACCCGGGGCACCAGGCGGTGGTACCCGTATCACGCAAGACCCGGAGTTGAGGAGGAGGGTGGAACATGAAGTCTTCCAAAATCAAGTGGTTTGGGGAAGCTGGAGTGTGCGAGAACCTTACTGAAGAATCAGCCGGTTGCGAGGGCTATTCCGCGAGGTTTTTTGGAAAGGCGTGCTTCCGATGCCGGTCCGTCCGCGGCAGAGTCGGACGATAGGTTACGACTTTGCGGCGAGACGGGTGTACTATGGTGCCCTTCAAGCCAAAAAGGAAATTCCGGATAAAGAAGGAAGTTCCAGATAGACTATGAAGATTTTGCGCACCTTAGTAGTGTGGCTTATTGTCTCCTTGGGATTGGCCGCCTTGGCCAGCGCACAGATTGGCGTTCCAGGCTGGCAAACTCTGAGGAATCCACCCACTTTTATCACCGATACGGCGTTGGTGCTCACTGATGGCACAGTGATGGTGCACGAATACTGCACCTCCAATTGGCATCGGCTCACGCCGGACAATAAGGGCAGCTATCTCAATGGCACCTGGTCAACGCTAGCCTCGCTGCCCGCAAACTACGGGCCTCTGTACTTTGCTTCTGGGGTGTTGCCGGATGGCCGCGTGCTGGTGGAGGGTGGTGAGTACAACTTCTGCCAAGGAGCGGAAACGACCCAGGGCGCTATTTACGACCCCGTCATGAACACTTGGACCAATGTAAATCCGCCGACCGGCTGGACCGAAATTGGTGACGCACCGTCGGTGATCTTATCCGATGGAACTTTCATGCTGGGACAGTCGGGTTATTTGCCGTCGAATGCCGCAGCCTTCTTCAACGCGACAAACTTGACATGGACGATCAGAGGAAGCGGCAAGGCGGACGGGTTCCTTGAGGAAGGAATGGAGTTGTTACCGAACGGGATGGTGCTGGTCGTGGACACTCAGGACGTTCCTAATTCTGAAGTGTTCAATCCCGGAAGCAGCATCTGGAGCAGTGCCGGCAGCACGATTGTCGATTTGGTATCGCCGTTTTCGGAGACTGGACCTGCTTTGCTTCGCCCCGACGGCACCGTCTTCGCAATGGGAGCCAGTGTTAGAGGAGGTGCTGGCCACACTGCGATTTTCAACACGGGAACCGCCACGTGGGAGGCTGGACCTGATTTCCCCAACTACGATGCTACGGCGGACGCTCCTGCAGCAGTGCTGCCAAATGGAGATGTGCTGGTCGAAACCAGCCCACCAGGCACTGCTGCCCCGCGCGTTCCCGTAAGCTTCTATGTGTTCCATGGCACTGAATTCTTGCCGGCTCCCAGCCCCCACAACACCGGAAGCGGCGGAGGCGACGTTGCGTTCACCGGACGTTTGCTGGTGCTTCCCACCGGTCAGATTCTCTTTACTTTGGCCGATGGCGCAAGCATGGATGCCGAGATCTACACGCCAGGAGTAACGTTCCAGCAGGCGTGGGCTCCCACGATTAAGATCGCGCCGATCATTATCACTCGCGGCAATACGTATCAGATTGCAGGAACCCAGTTCAACGGCCTGACGCAAGGGGCTGCTTATGGGGATGATGCGCAGATGAGCAGCAATTATCCGCTGGTACGCGTCACCAACAACGCAACCCAGCACGTTGCTTACGCACGGACGCACGACCACAGCTCCATGGGTGTACAGACTGGCCCGGAGATGGTCTCGACTCACTTCGACGTGCCAGAAACGATGGAAACCGGCGCCAGCAGCCTGGTGGTGGTGGCCAACGGTATTCCCTCCAAACCGATCAGCGTCACAGTGAGGTAGGTTGGAGGAGGAAAGAAAGCGCCTCCCGGGTTTTCCGGATTGTGGTGTTAGTTGGTCTTGGGATTGCATGCGTTTTGCGGCGTCATGCCTGGTGCCCCACTCATTCGCGGCTTTTGCGAATGAGTGGGAAGTCAAACGATCACTCGGGCCTTCAAGGTTGAAGTTGTGGGATGGCCTAGGTACCTCCTCAGAATCAAAACACCCACTCAACCAAAGGAAGTTGAGTGGGGCACCCGCTGTTCCACACCTCATTAGCTTCGCTCTAAATTAAGCGGCTGTCTCCGCAGGCGCGGGCACGCTCCAGCAGCAGCTCGCGCTCGCGGGCATTGCGGGTAAGCGCCGCCGCACGCTCGAACTCTGTCGCGCGCTTCGTCGAGGCGGTCGAGCTTGGCCAGCAAGTCGCCACGCACGCTCGGCAAAAGGTGATAATTCGCGAGTGACGGCTCGGACGTCAGCCCATCGACGATCTCAAGTCCCGACGCCGGACCGGACGCCATGGCGACCGCGACTGCGCGGTTCAGCTCGACAATCGGGGATGGCGCGAGTTGGGCAAGCTGCGCGTATAGCGTCGCGATGCGTTGCCAGTCCGTTTCCTCCGGTGTATGCGCACGTGCGTGGCAGGCGGCAAGCTCGGCCTGCAACGCGTAAGGGCCCAGCAAGTTGCTGAGTTGCTCGGCACGCTCGAGAGCGGCCAGACCACGCCGGATAAGGAGTTGGTCCCAGAGCGCGCGGTTTTGGTCGAGCAGCAAAATCGGTTCTCCCGACGGTCCCATACGCGCTCGTGAGCGGGACGCCTGGATTTCCATCAGCGCAACCAAGCCGTGAACTTCGGGCTCGCGTGGAGCCAGCCCGGCCAGAATGCGACCCAAACGCAGTGCATCCTCGCACAGCGCAGGCCGCATCCAGTCCTCCCCCGCAGTCGCCGTGTAGCCTTCATTAAAGATGAGATAGAGGACCTCGAGCACCGACGACAGGCGCGCCGCGCGGTCGGCCCCGCGCGGAACCTCGAACGGCACGCGCTCCTTGGCGAGGGTACGCTTGGCCCGGACAATGCGCTGCGCAACGGTTGCCTCGGGAACAAGGAACGCGCGCGCGATCTCCGGTGTGGTCAGCCCTCCGAGCATCCGCAGCGTGAGCGCGACCCGTGCCTCGGTAGGTAGAACCGGATGGCAGGCGGTGAATATCAGGCGCAGCAGGTCGTCGCCTATATCGTCGTCAAGGGCCGCATTGAAATCGGGCACCGCCATTTCCCGTGCCTCAAGTTCGCGACCGAGTTCCTCGTGCTTGCGCTCCAGCCGCGCGTTTCGACGGAAGAGATCGATCGCACGATGCTTCGCTGCAGTCATCAGCCAGGCGCCCGGGTTGTCTGGGATACCCGACTCGGGCCACTGCTGGAGTGCGGCGACCAGAGCATCCTGCGCGAGGTCCTCGGCCAGGCCGATGTCGTGCACAATGTGCGCCAGCCCGGCGATCAGCCTGGCGGATTCGATCCTCCAGACTGCGTCGATGGCACGATGGGTATCGGTAGCGGTCATGGCTACCGATCACATCACGTTCCGAACCGACAGCGCAAGCAGGGCGGACCGCGGTCGAGTTTCCCTCCTGTCTTTTCTGAACCCACCCTTTCGCAACAAACGCGAAAGGACGGGGCACCCGACGGCGAAAGGATGGAAATACCACCCATCGCCTGTACAGTCCTACGGTTGACAAGGAAAGTCATCCGGCCCAAACATCTGACGAACTTCGGTCTCGCCCTCCCAACCGGGCCAGTATTTCTTATGAAGTTCCATGAATTGCACCGCTGATTCGACTGCCTCTTGCTTCGAGTTCAACTCAAACTGCGCGTAACCTCCGATGATCTCCTTGGCTTCAGAGAAAGGTCCGTCAATCACCTTGATCTGCCCACCGGAAAGCCGGACCCGGGCTCCCAGCGCGGTAGGGCCAAGTCCACCGTTCCCGATCATCGTTCCGGACTTGGAGGCCTCTTCGCCAGCCTTCGTGATGGCATCGATCAACTCCTTGGGTGGCGGAACCGAGCTCTCAACGTGCTTGACTATCATCATGAATCGCATTGTCACATCTCCTTTTTATTTCTAGTTGGGGAGCCGAGTTCTGCAGGGTAGCTTTGGCTCAACTCGGTCTCTATTGAAGCGTCGAACGACGGGCGGCGAAATCGACAACGGTCCAACATTTCTTCCACCGTTCCGCAAAAGAGGCGGAGGATTGGCTTACGGCTGCTGATATGCCTCTTGCAAGCGCTTGATGTCAATTTTGTCCATCTGCAGCATGGCTTTCATGACGCGACTCGATTTCGCCGGATCAGGGTCGCTCATCAGTTTGCTTAATACAGTCGGAATGATTTGCCACGACAAGCCATACTTGTCTTGCAGCCAGCCACATCGGTCTTTTCGTCCGCCGACCAGGAGCTTATCCCACAGCTCATCCACTTCTTCCTGCGTCTCGCAGTCCACGAACAAGGATATGGCAGGTGTGAACGTGAAAAGTGGGCCGCCATTTAATGCGGCAAATTTCTGTCCCTCCAACTGGAACGTCACGACCATGACCGTTCCCTTGGGTCCGGGGCCTGCGTCTCCGTAGCGGCTAATGGTGTCGATCTTTGAGTTCTTAAAGATGGAGACGTAAAAGTTCGCTGCCTCCTCCGCTTGGTTGTCGAACCACAAGAATGGGGTGATTTTCTGCATACGTCATCTCCTTGATTTCGCTACGACTCTGCTGTTTTCTCCTGCAGCTCGGGTGGGAAGTCGCAGTTCTCAAATACCTGGCGAATTTCCATCAGGCCACCTTCGGGCAGAGGACACCGTTTGGCCCACTCCATTGCTTCCTCCAGCGACTTCGCTTGAATGATCCAGAAGCCCGCGATCACTTCCTTGGCCTCGGCAAAGGGGCCGTCGGTCACGACCGGCTTGCCTCCGGACACCCGCAGGCGCTTCCCCTTGGAGGTCGGATGGAGCCCCTCAGCAGCGAGGAACACGCCTGCCTCATTCATGTCCTCGTTGTACTTCCTCATCGCCATCACCAAGTCTTTGGTGGGAGGCCCCTGCTCCAGAGCGTACGCCGGTGCGGGCAGCAACATCATGAATCGCATTGTTCGTCTCCTTTATTTTTTTAGTCGCACTCACAGGAATGAAAATTCACCACGGAGGCACGGAGGTACGAAGATAATTCGATAGAAACGAAAACCCCGCATCCTCGGTGTCTGCGCGGTAAGTAATCTCCAACAGATCCGAAACGACTGAGCCGGAGCAAAACCGGCTCTCCGCCACTATTTCTTGTTTGCTGCCGTGATCTCGCGAAAGCGGTCCACCGCCTCGCTGGGAGCGAAGTCGTCCAGCTCGAACAGTTGACGAACCTCAATCTCGCCCTCGGCATCGGCGCCGAAGGGAGAAGGGAAGCGCTTGGTCCATTCCAGCGCCTCTTCCCTCGACTTCACCTGGATGAGGGTATACCCGGCAATGAGTTCCTTCGACTCGGTAAAGGGGCCGTCGATCACAGCGTGCTTCCCGCTGGAGTACTTGATGCGCCAGCCCTTCGAGGTCGGCTGCAGCCCTGAGGCGTCGAGCAGCACACCGGCTTTGGCCAGCTCCTCGTGGTACTTCGCCATGGCGGCAATGAGCCTCTCTTCAGGCATGACGCCCGATTCGGAGTTCTTGTTGGCCTTGACCATAATCATGAATCGCATAATTTCTCCTCCTGGTTTGGGTTCGGAGCCGGACTTCCGGGTCCCGGCCGGCTAATCCTGGCTCTCTACTTGGACGTCGAACGAGGTGCTGCGAGATCGACAAACGACGAGCGTTTTTTGAGAAAAAATATTTTTTGGTTGTCATCACGAATGACTAACGGGAGTCCGCATCAAGCGCTGTTTTTCCGCGTGTTGGGGTGGAGTTGGCCCTAAGGGATCTAGCGTTCTTCCCTCGGCCGTCGTTCCAGACGCAAACAAGGGCACATTCCTCGCTGCGCTCCGTTCGAAAGCGTTCACCACGGAGGACACGGAGCGCACGGAATTTTGGTTTATATCCAATTTTCTCCGTGATCCCCGTGCCCTCCGTGGTTAGTTTTCATTCCTATGGCTGGGCGGCAATAGACGAAAGGATAGGGCAATCAGCTGATCACGCTTGACCCAGAAGACGGCCGAGCCGTTGCTTCACATCCGGCCACTCCGCCGCCACAATCGAAAAGCGCACTGAGTCGCGAGCTGTAAAGTCAGAAGCCATGCGATGGGCACGGAGAATCCCGTCGAACTTTCCGCCGATGCGTTCGAGTGCAGCACGCGAACGCTGGTTGCGCGAGTCGGTGTGAAAGCAGACACCCAGCACCTGCCAGGTTTCGAAGGCATGGGTCAACATGAGCAGTTTGGCTTCGGTGTTGGCTGCGGTGCGAATCGCCGAGCGGGTCAGCCAGGTGTAGCCGATCTCACAGGCATCGAGAACGCAGCCATGCCGTGGGTGGGTCGGCGGCCACGGCCATCGCTCCATATTCCAGAAGCGGGTCGACCCGATGACCACTCCGTCGTCCTCGCGCACGGTCGCGAACGGCACGGCGGTCCCGGCGGCACGCCAGGCCAGAGCGGTCTCAACGTAGCGGGTGGCCTCAGTCTTACCTTGCGGGATGGGACTCCATTGGTAGAGCGAGGGGTCTACCGCCGCCGCGGCAACCAAGCCGTCGATGTGGCGATGGTCAAGCGGTTCCAGACGAACGTGCTTGCCCGAGAGCACAAGATCTTCGTTTCGCACGCTCCTAGTATGCAATGAGTCCTTCGCAGCGGCAAAGGAGTGTACGAATCGCGAAAGGTGCTGCATTGGCCACTCGAGCGTGCGCAGCTGCGGTATAGTTCTTCCAATTGGATGCGGCCACCGTCTGCCGACTGACAAGCAGGTCACACTGAAGCGAGGTGAACCATGACACCTTCCGAGATTGCAGCCGCTGTACGCGACATGCAACCGCGATTTCTGGAAGGACTGACGCCGCCTGAGGTCGAGACCGTCCTGGCCGATGCAAAATCGCGGCGCTACCTGGCAAATTCCGTGGTCACTAACCAGGGGCATCCCGCTGACCATCTGTTTCTTCTGGTGAGTGGCCGCGCGCGGTTTTTCTATATCACGCCCGACGGCCAGAAAACCCTGCTGCTTTGGCTTCCGCCCGGCGAGACCTTCGGCGACGCGGCCTTCTTGTCAAAGCCCGTTCCGTACCTCGTCAGCGCTGAAACGGTGAAAAATAGCTACGTGTTGGTCTGGGACCGCGCTACCGTCCGGAGACTTGTCGCTCTTTATCCTAGATTGGTCGAGAACGCATTGTTGATCGCGTTTGACTATCTGGTCGCCTATCGCGCCATGCACGTGTCGCTGACCTGCCATACCGCACGCCAGCGGCTTGCGACCGTGCTGGTCAACCTCGCTAGCGGAATCGGCCAGGAGGTCCCGGGAGGCATTGAACTCGATGTCAACAATGAAGAGCTGGCGAACGAGGCCAACGTCACCCTGTTCACCGCGAGCCGGTTGTTGAGCGAGTGGCAACGCAACGGCATCGTCGTAAAGAATCGTGGTAAGGTCCTGCTTCGCTCTCCGGAACAATTGTTGTCGCGCGAAGTCTGACTGACTCTCGCTTTCCGCGCGCTCAATCCACTTTGCATCATTGCTCGCGAGCAAGCTCAGGTTTGTTCTTGGACAACGACGGCATCTGTTTCGCGTGTCATCATTAATCAATTTGTAACAAACAGTTCAGCACCGCCCGGTCAGTGGCGTTGATTTTGAACTCTGACTGGCGGGAGGCTGTTAGTAAGTGGCATTAGTTCGAATTCTTATTGTGGATGATTGCGAACCCTGGCGGCGCATGCTCTTTAGCTTTCTACAAGAGCACCCGAATTGGCAGATCATCAGCGAAGCTTCGGATGGCTTGGAAGCCATTCAGAAAAGCCGAGAGCTGCAACCTGACCTGATCTTGCTGGATATCGGGCTTCCCGGAATGAATGGCATCGAAGCCGCTCGCCAAATCCATGAGGTCGCTCCGGGTTCGAAAATTTTGTTCTTAAGCGAGAACCTTTGTCCCGAAGTGGTGCAAGAGGCCTTTTGTATCGGCGCGTGGGGCTATGTTGTGAAATCCGATGCCGGACACGAGCTCGTGGCTGCCATGGAATCAATCATTGAGGACAAGCAGTTTGTAAGCAGCCGGTTTTCGGGTACCAACTTAGCTCGCCCCTCGGATGCCTGAGCCATCTGCTCGACCGTCCATCTTTTACAACCTCGGCAAATCACGAAAGAGAATCACTTGTCTAATCCAACTGTAATCTTATGCGTTAACGATGAACCCACCATACTAGCGTTGCGTCAAGTTCTGCTGTCGATTGCCGGTTATACGGTCCTGACCGCAACCAACGATGAATCCGCTCTGCGACTATTCATGTTGAATCCTGTGGACCTCGTCATTACCGACCAATTGCCTCCCAGCCCCAACGGAGGGCAGCTTGCTTCCAGAATGAAGCGGCTTAAGCCTGAAGTCCCGATCATTCTGTACACCGGATTGCAACAGCTTCCTCCTGCTGCTCAGAGTGCGGACGTGATTCTGGTGAAGGGGATAACTCCGCCCGAGTTTCTTGCTGCAATCGCCAAGCTGGTGGCGAAATAGCGGTCGCCACTTTCTACCTGGCGGAACGCACCGGGTAAAGGCAATCGAGCTTGACCTTGGGACCAAGGATGGATAGCATAATAACAAGTGTTACTAAGTAATTTTAGACGTGTTTGATGAGAACCACTGAAACCATGACCGTTTCCTTGCCACCGGCGATGGTCCGCCAATTTGAGGCGGTTCGGAAGGCGGAATCGCGCACCCGTTCTGAGCTAGTCCGCGAGGCGCTCCGCGCCTATTTCGAAAGCAGATATCCCGCCGTTCAGCCGACGAAGGCGGAGTTGGCCGCGCTGCGCCGGGGACGCGCTGCCTTCCGCCGGGGAGATGCTGTATCGTTAGGCGAATTCCTCCATGACATGGAGTCTCCAACTCGCCGGCCCCGCGCAAAAAGACTTCCGAAGGCTGCCACCAAGAGACCAAGCCCGCGTTAGTGCCGCTCTTCTGACGATGCAGGAGGATCCTTTCCAGGGTGATATCAAGCGGCTGCAGGGTCAGCCTACTGCCTGGAGACGGCGAGTAGGTAGCTATCGCATCCTCTACGACCTATATTTCGAGAAGCGTCTGATCGTGGTCGCAGGAATTATCCGGCGCTCCTCGACGACATACTAGAGCAAACTCGCCCACGCCCGGGTTGGTAAGTGAGTTTCCGTTATCCTGAGATAAACACCGACAAGTTCGCCGGCTACAGCGCCACGGTGATGAGCGGCTTTTGTTTGGGAATGACCTCGGCGATTTCGACCGCTTCGATTCCTGAATTTCGCAACGCTGTTACTAAGCGCGCAGCATCTTTTTCCGCCACCGAGATCAGCAATCCTCCCGCTGTCTGCGGATCATAGAGCAGGGTGCGAATCTCTTCCGGGACGGCGTCGTCAAACCCAACGCAACTCTCGGCGAAGGTGCGGTTCGCCTTCAGACCGCCGGGAATGTGGCCGGCGCGTACACATTCGAGTGCGCCCTCCAGCAATCGCACGCGTGAGGCATAAAGCCGCAGGCTCACTCCCGAGCCGATGGCCATCTCGCGCGCGTGACCAAGCAGGCCGAAGCCGGTGACGTCGGTCATGCCATGCACCGCGAAGCGGGGCGACGAAGTCACCACCTCGGCGGCGGCCTTGTTCAGAGTTGTCATCGAGCGCACCGCGTCGCGGATCCAGGCAATTTCTGCTTTGCCCTTCTTGATAGCCGTCGAGATCACGCCCGTCCCGATCGCCTTGGTGAAGATGAGCCGGTCGCCGGCCTTCGCTCCAGTATTGGCCAGCACCTGTTGCGGATGAATCGTTCCCGTCACCGCGTAGCCAAGCTTGATCTCTTCATCGCGAATGCTGTGCCCGCCGATCAACGCGCAGTGGGCCTCGATCATCTTCGATAGTCCGCCGGCCAGCATCTCCTCCAGAACTTTGAGGTCGCCGCCATCGGGAAAGCAAACCAGCGCCAGCGCGCTGATCGGCCAGCCGCCCATCGCGTACACGTCACTGAGCGCGTTGGTGGCCGCGATCTGGCCGAAGACAAATGGATCGTCAACGATGGGCGTGAAGAAGTCGACGGTTTGAACCAGCGCCAGTTCCGGCGTGAGTTGATACACGCCGGCGTCGTCGGCCGTTTCGAAGCCGATGAGGACGTTGGGATCGTGTTGCCGGGCTAATTTCCCAAGCACCGAGTCCAGCACCGCCGGACTTAGCTTGCTGGCTCAACCCGCGGCTTTCACCATCTCCGTGAGACGCGTTGTTTTGATTTCGGACATGCAGGATTCATTCTAACAACGGCGGGGAAGCAACTAGCAACTAGCAGCTAGCAATTAGCATTTGGCAGTTAGCATTTGGTATTTCGCAGTAAGCAATTTCGACTTTGGCTGATCGCCATGCACCGCAAGGCTTGCTGCGAATGACTCTGGCTCAATGGAATTGTCATTACGAGCGAAGCCAGGAATCTGCTCTTTTGTTTTGGGCACTTATTCACGTCAAGGAAACGGCAGACCCTTCACGGCTGAAAGCCGTCGGTGATGACCACTCACAAATCACGAATGGAGCTTGCCTGTAGTCACTCAACCAACTGCTGAGTGCCAAATGCTAGTTGCTAATTGCTAGTCGCTAATTGCTACTTGCCGTACAGAAACAACAACGCCTCCGGCAACCGCCGCGACCACGCTCCCTCATTGTGGACTGCGTTCTGTTCCACCACCACCTTGAGTCGAGTCGGCCCCATGCCTTTTTTGCGCAGCACCTGCTCCAACTCTTCTACGCTCTTCACGATTTCGGCGCTCGGTTGCTGATCGGTCGTCTCGGCTAGTGCCGATGCCGAGATACATCTTTGGTGGAAGCCGCTTTGCTTTCTCGCAGTCCTTGATCAGTTGGTCGTCGCCAATCCACAGCACCGGGCTCTCGACCAGCACGTGACCAAACATGCCGGGATGCTCGAGCACAGTGTAGAGCGAGATGTCACCGCCATACGACGAGCCGCCTATGCCGGTGTTGGCCGCTCCGCGCGAGATGCGGTACTTCTTCTCGATGAAGGGCATGACCTCGGTGAGCAGGAACTTTACATAATCCTTGCCGTGAACTTCGTTTGCGTCACGGGCGGCGCGGTTCTTGGCTGTGCGGATTCGGATACGGCAAGTACTCGGAGCTCCGTTTCGCCCCGGCGTAGTCAATGCCCACAACGAACATCGGTGGAATCTTGAAGCTGCCGACCAGATGTTCCACGGTCTCATCCACATGCCACTCGCCGGCATTGCTGGTCGCCTCGTCGAATAGGTTCTGGCCGTCCTGCATGTAGAGCACGGGATAACTGCGGTGCGCATTATGCGGCGAAAAGTAATTCGCCGGCACCAGCACCCGCAGCATGCGGGTGTTGTGGAAGACCTTGCTTTCGAACGGAATGATCTCCAGCCAGCCGACAACGGTGTGGTCCTTGTCGAAGGAAGTGATCGTGGACATTCCGGGGGTTGCGGTGGGCGTTGTGTGCGTCGATTTCTTCTGGGCGTGCATAACCTCCGGCAGTCAGAAAGCAGCAGACGAAACGGCAAGAATCCAATGTCTCAGCATTGTTCTTACCTCGGTCATTGATGTACAACGGAGTCACAGAGAGAACGGAATTCTGGAAAGTCTACTCTTCGAATAAAGCTTGGCGCGTTACAAAGTGGAAACTAACGAGATGAATTTCCGAAGATGCGGGATCTGCCAAGCACCTCGGGAGGGCGGGTTTTCGCAGGGGTGCATTTCCCAAATCCGGAAACGCACGCTAGCACGCCTGCGGGCCTCGTGGCGGCCCTGTTCCCGTCGGATGACCTCAGGTGCCATCTAAGGCTCGATCGTCTATCCTAGAGCCTCCTAGGGCCATTGGCCAGCACTTATATATGTCGACGATACTGCCAAATAGTCTTACATACTCCGGTCGACGTATAGCATTTAAGTGCCGCTATCTCGATTTGCTCCAAGAATCCCGCTAGCGTCCGCCCATAAGCCACTGACTCTTCAGGACTACCTTCTCATTCCAGAGAGCAGTCGGCCTATTTCAACTTCAAGTTCACCAACTCAATCGCGGGATAGCTCTGGTTCCAATCCGCCGAGATGTGCTCCAGGGTCACGCGAACCGTCTTGGTCTGTCCCGGATCAATCGGCGAGCGGCTCAGGTCCACCAGGTCAGGGTATCCGCCCATCTGGTTTTCCACCAGCACGTGCAGCGGCAGGGTCTCGGTCTGCACCACCTGGTCCATCGTGTTCTTAAACACGGCATGCATGTCGGCGCCAACCAGAGCTTTGTCGCCCGTGTTGGTGATGTCCACATCGAGATAGGTGACGGTGCCGCCAACATAGTTTTCCGCCGCGCTTAGCTTCGGGTTGGAGAGCTGCAGCTTCGCGGCATAAGGATTGACCTGCGGAGCAGTCGGCGCGTGGCTGCGAGTGAACGCAACGATGATCCCAACCACCACCAGCACCGCGACCAGGCCAACAATGATGGGCGTCCAGTTGCGCTGCTGCGCGGGCGATTGCGCGGGAGTAAAAAGGTCGGCCATGGCTGTCAGAGATTTTACTCCGCCTGACCATCTTGCAGTAGCACCCGACGCCACCCGCAAGCCGTTTCTTCGGCGATTGTGCACCCTTGCCGCGTTATAATATTTCTGTTCTTGGAAGAGCAGCAATAGCGTGCTGTCCGTCAAGCGTGGAGGCTCTGATGAGACACCAAGTGCTCGATTCCCTTCTTGTCTTCCTGTTCGTCTTACCGTCTTTCACGGCAGCTCAGCAAGTACAGCAAGCAAGGGCGGTACGCGTCGGAGTCGTTCTCCAGCACTCTATCAACGGGCCTGTTGTAAATTGGACGTCCAATGCCCGCTGGCAACGCGATCTGCTGGTCCACTACCTGAATCAGCATAAGCCCGACAAGAACAGTCAGGTCAAGCTGGAGGCCGTCCCGCTGACTTCATTGTCTTCCCGCGAGATCTACTCCGAGGCGCGCGACAAGGGCTGCGAGTACGTCGTTATTATGTGGGACAACAGTCCTGCGTCTCATGGTCCAGAGAACTCATTTGAGCCGGAGACGAGCTTTCTGGAAGCGTATTCGCTGCGGAGAGTCAGCGATGGCGCGTGGCCCCCGGGCAGCGTGACCGGCGAGTGGATTCCGGACCGCCAGGCCCTGTACGACGCCATCGTGAAAGCGGCCACGCCGTAATCCGCTCCATTCGAGACTGACCGCAACTTCCACATCGTTATCGCAGACCTCAACCGCCTGAGCTGCGCTCGCCCGGCGTATAACTGCCGCCGCTGATTCCACTACCGCAAACAGAGCCGAGGTCGCGATACAGTCTCTGGAGGCCCGCACTACCCGTACGTCCGAATCTAGCTCTGCCCCGAGATCTTCAGCTTCAGGTCTTCTGGAATGCGGTCGCGAATTTCTTCCGGCAGTTTTTCCAGTCCACGGCGGGCGCCGATCATGGCAACATCTTTCACCACCAGCGGAGCCGGGGTTGCGACGGCGACCAGCAGCCACAGCAGCATGGAGAGCAGGAATCCGCCCAGTGCGCCGATTTCCAGCAGAAACGCGTGGCTGGGTTTGAAGTGGCGAATCACGCCATAGGCGAGCAGGAATACGAACATGGATATCGAGGCAAGCGCCATGAGGCCAATGTCGATGCCACGATGCAGGCGCTGACGCGACCGGCAAAACTCACACTCGGCCAGGTGCGCCTCGTAGTCACCGCGCATTTCAGGAGCGATGCCAGAGATGTCGTAGCGCCATCCGGCAAGAATTTTGCCGATGACGCGGTCAGTACATTGTGTCATCAATGTCGCCGAATCCCGTTCGTCCGAAGCAGCCGGCTGGCAGGGCCCAAACTACAGTCGAACCGCAGGCAGCGGTTCATGCTGTGCCGCGAGCATCAATCGGTTATGCAACAAGCTGCGCTGTTCGCCCAAGGCACGCTCAGCTGTCATCCGGGCAATCTCTGGATGATTATTCTGCTCCGAAAGATGCGCCAGAATGAGGAACTCGGCACTTCCATCATAGTCGCCGGTGAGGAATTCCGCGAGTTTGCCGTTGGAGAGATGACCGACCTGGCTCATCACGCGCTGCTTGACGCTCCAGGGGTACGGACCGCCGCGCAGCATCTCGAGATCGTGGTTCGATTCGATCATCAAAACGTGACAACCGCGCAGATGATGGCGAACGCTGGCCGGCATGTAACCGAGATCGGTGCAGACGCCGACTTTGATGCCGTCGCAACGGAAGGTAAAGCCCACGGGATCCACCGCGTCGTGTGGAATGGTGAACGGGCTCACCGTGATGTCGCCGATCTCGAAGCTGTGGCCGGAGTTGAATAGCTCCAGGCGATCGAGGCTGACGCGCTTGCCGTGGCAGTCGCGGGTAAATTTCTGATACGCCTGATACGTCGCGCCCGTGATGTAGATGGGCACCTTCAGTCGCTTGGCCAGCACGCGCAGTCCGCCGATGTGGTCGGTATGCTCGTGGGTGATGAGGATGGCATCGATCGCGGGCGAATCTTCTCCGCACAGCAACATGCGGCGTAGCAGTTCACGGCACGAGAGACCGGCGTCCACCAACAGCCGCGTGCGAGAGCTGGCGACGACTGTGCCGTTGCCTCCACTTCCACTCGCCAGCACCGTGACCGACACAGCCATTGCCGCGAGCATAACGTGAACGCGGAGTTCGCGATAGTAACAAAGTGATTAACTGGGCAGTTGTCAGTAGCCAGTAGGCAGTTGTCGGAAGCCAGTTTCAAGTTGCCGGAATTCGTCATACAAATCGTTTTGTATCAGGGCCGTCTTCAGACGTAGATGGGTCACAGAGCGTTCCTCCTCTGCGACACAAGCTAGCTCAGGTCAGCCACACGCGAACGCGTCCGCCGCAAAGCGGCTTCGATCAAGTCAGGTAACGGCAATTCGGCATGCAGGTTGGGTCCCGAAAGCGAAGCTAATTGCAAACGAATAGCGATCGCGATGCGCATTTTCGCGGTACCAATCCGACAGACGAACCGCAACTGTCGCGCGGCAGAGCTCGCGCCAGCCGTGGCTTCAAGTAAAGAGTCCGCATGGCCACTCTACCGGACATTGTGATGGTGTGCGGAACCCGGGCCGGCATCCACACTGCTCTGAGAGTTGCACAACCCAAATCCCCGCCCGAGTCACGACAGACATTACGCCCTGGGAGGCATAGACGAGTTGGTCGCGATCATGGACATGCAGTGGAATGACGTGCCCTGCCGGGTAATCGTGCGTGAGCGTAGCGATATGGGATCGCTGGTCGCGCAGGCGGTCGAAGAGCACAGTTTGTCGCTTATGTCGCGCCCTCTCGACACATACCAACAACGGATGCGAGATCTTCCGGAAACCAGATGGTGCTCGCGGCGGCAGAGCCGGTGATCTCCGCGAACCGCTTTCCCAGCAGCTTGCGGCTCTTGCCGCCCTCGTAATTCAAGGTGTTCGTGCTCGAACGCGACCGTCCGTCCGTGAACACCGTCGGGGATGCCATTTGCTTCGCACTGCTCCTAAGGTACTCAGCCGTAGATGGTTAGAGAGTTTGCTTGCTTTGGTGCCAGGATTGCGACTCTATATTCTTAACTGAGGTGCAAGGGTGCGCAGTTTCCTGCAGGATTTCCGGTACTCGATTCGACAAATGAAGAAGTCGCCGGGCTTTGCCGCGATTGCGATTTTGACGCTCGCGCTGGGAATTGGAGTCAACACCGCAATCTTCTCGGTGGTGAATGGCGTGCTGCTGAACCCGCTGCCTTTTCCGCAGCCTGAGCGCCTGGTGGTCTTGTTCCACGATAAGCCGGATTTCCCCACGGGCTCCATCTCGTATCCCAACTTTCTCGACTGGCAGCGCGAAAGCCAGGCGTTCGCCGCGATGGCCGCGTATCGCGAATCGGGCTATGCTCTGACCGGCACGGCTGAGCCGGAGGCGGTCACTGGCGAGATGGTATCTGCCGGCTTCTTCCAGATTCTTGGCACGAAGTTGACCGCGGGCCGCGCCTTCGCCGCCGACGAAGACCGCCTGGGAGCCAATCCCACGGTGATGATTTCCGAGGGCCTGTGGAAGCGCAAGTTCGGCTCCGATCCGAGGATCCTCGGCAAGGTCATCATTCTTGATGGCGAAGGCCGAACGGTCATCGGCATTGTTCCGGCGTCGTTTCACCTGAAGATCTGGAACTTCAGGGTGCCCGATGTTTACGCTCCGATTGGTGAGTTTAAGGAACCGCAGTTCCGCGATCGCCATGCAGCGTGGGGCACCGATGCAATTGCGCGTCTCAAACCGGGCGTGACCATGGCGGAGGCGGCGCAGGACATGGCCCGCGTGAACAGCGGGCTGGCGGCGGCTTATCCCGACGCAGATGCCAACATCAAAACCAAGATGGTTCCTCTGAAGGAACTGATGGTTGGCGATGTGCGGCCGGTGCTCATGGTTCTGCTGGGAGCAGTGGGGTTTGTGCTACTGATTGCGTGTTTCAATGTGGCCAACCTGCTGCTGGCCCGCTCCACCTCGCGCACCCGCGAGTTCGCGGTGCGGACGGCGCTGGGAGCGGGACGGGAGCGTCTTGTCCGGCAACTGCTGACGGAGAGCGTTGGGCTGGCCCTGGTGGGCGGAGCCTTGGGATTGTTACTAGCCAGGTGGGGCACGCAAGCCGCGCTGGCCGTCTTGCCGCAAGCTTTGCCGCGCGCTGAGAATATTACCGTGGACGGCCGTGTGCTGCTGTTCACTCTGCTGCTTTCTGGGGCCGCCGGCATTGTGTTCGGAATCATTCCGGCACTCAGGACATCGCAACTTCATCTCAGCAGCACGCTGAACGAGAGCGGGCGCTCCGTCGTTGCGCGCAAGAGCCGGGCGCAATCGGCTTTCGTGGTCATCGAAATGGCGATGGCGCTGGTGTTGCTGGTCGGCGCAGGACTGATGATCCGCACGCTGTTAAGACTATGGAGCCTCGATCCCGGCATCAATCCTAGCCACGTGCTGACGTTTGAGGTGGCGCTGCCGCCTTCGTTGGCGACCAAAACTCCCGAGGAGGTGCGCGCCACTTATCGCCAGCTCGACGTAACGCTGCGCTCCATTCCTGGGGTGGAGAGCGAGTCGATCGATGGGGGTGCCCGCCCCATGGACAGCGACGACGAGGAAGATTTCTGGATCGTGGGACAGCCCAAACCCCAACGCCGCGCCGAGATGCCGATGGCACTGCAGTACGCGGTGGAACCTGAATACCTGCGTGTCATGCAGATACCGTTGCTGCGCGGGCGCTTGCTGACCGATGCCGATGACGAGCACTCGGCGCCAGTGGCATTAATCGACGAAAGTTTCGCTCAGCATTACTTCGCCGGACAGGACCCCATCGGCCAACACATTGTCCGAGTTGATTCTCAGGGGGAGTGGTCCGAGGAAATCGTAGGCGTGGTCGGACACGTGAAGCAGTTTGGACTAGGAAAAGACTCTACTGAGCCTATGCAGGCGCAAATGTATGAGTCCTTTTGGCAAATGCCCGACCACGACCTCATGCGCGAGGCTGGCGGCGACCACGTGTACCTGCGCACGCGGGCTGGCGTCGATTCGACGAACGTCTTCCAGACCATCCGCCGCGCCCTGGCGCAACAGAACCAGCAGATGATCGCGTTCAAGCCTGAATCGATGGAACGCAAGGTGATGGAATCCATCGCCCAGCAGCGCTTTGCCATGATGCTATTCGCCGTATTCGCCGGCCTCGCGCTGGTGCTGGCCTGCGTCGGTATCTATGGCGTACTGTCCTACGTGGTGGGACAGCGGACGCAGGAGATCGGCATTCGCATGGCGTTGGGCGCGCAGAAGAGCGATGTTTTGCGGACGGTGCTGCGCGACGGCGCCCGTCTGACGTTGCTGGGCGTGGGCATCGGAGCAGCCGCTGCGGTTTTCCTGACCCGCTTAATGCAGAGTATGTTGTTCGGAGTGAAGCCGACGGATCCGCTGACCTTCACCGCGGTTGGACTGATCCTGTGTGCCGTCGCGCTGCTTGCCTGCTACATCCCGGCCCATCGCGCGGCATCAACCGATCCTATGCAGGCGCTGCGCTCGGAATAGAACCATTGCCGGTTGCAAATGCCTGTAAGTTTCTAAAATTGAAGGTCACTATTTCAAGGCGGCGCAGGGCCGCGGCCCTGCAGCTCTGCAATTGCGTCTTCCTTTTGTTTGGGAGTCAGATGACGGTCGCCGCGGATCATCTCAATCTTACTTTCGATAAACGCGCGCTCGGCTTTGGGATCACGGGGCCTCTGCTTCGATAAACGCTCAAACTCGGCGCGCATGTCGGCGATCTTTACTGGCTTACCCGTCTTCGGATCGACGAACTGCAGCGCGTGAGCATCGTCGTCATCCTGCCTTGGATTTGGCGGATAACTCATCCTGATCCTTCCCGATTTTCATTCTAAACAGCGCGCTTTCTTCGCCGAATCGGCCGCGCATTCAGGTCACCGGCGCCCTCAGCTGTTCACCGCCCAATTGTAGTTCGCATCCAGAAACATCAGGTTGAACCCCACGTTATCTGTGCGCAGGTAGCTGTCTGACGCGCCCAGATTTTGCCACGATCCCCACTGACTGTCGCGGCCGATTATTTGGGTGCCGAGCGCGCCCATCGGTTCGGTGCCTGAATACGAAGGCTGGAAGGTCTCCACAATCGGCCCCCACGAACCGTAGAAAGTCGCTTGCTGCTGTGCCAGCGTGGCCGAGTATTGGTAGTTATAAACCAGCTCCCAGCGGGCCGCCCCTTGGTTCCACAGAATGACCTGGTTATTCCAAAGGCCACTACCATCGGTAAAGGTCAAGTTGGTCAGCATAAGAGTTTTGTAGGAGTGCCCATGGGCCGACTCAGTCATTAAATATCCCGTCAGAGTTGCAAAAGGGATGTTGGTCTGCCACGGCGCCCCGGGATACCGCGCCCAATCGAAAACCTCAAAGTTGGTTACACTCTGGCCGTTGTAGGCAACCAGAGCCTCAACCCCTAATGAGGACCGGTTAGTCGCCGTCAAGTAGAGGTACGTATTCACGTTTCCCCCGGGTGGAGTCGGGCAGATGACGTCCCAACAAATTCCTGTGCCGGTGGTGAAGTTGGTTTTGAAGGCGTCTTCATAGAAAAAACCATAGCCTACGCCACCCGGAGTGGGACGCTTGGGCTTCTTCGGAAGAATTCCCTTGAGGCTGGAGTTGAACTGTGCGACCAGGGATGCGCGTGTCGTCAAGCTCAGCTGCGGATGCGTCTTCAGGATATGCAACTTGCTTGCGAGAAAGGCCTGCTTGGCTTCTTCGCTGCGTGGCGTTTTGCGGCTGATGCGGGCAAATTCGTCGCGCATATCAGCAAATGTGGCCACCCGATTCGGCAGGGTGACCGCTAGTTGCAGCGGCGCTGATGCCTTTCCGTCGGTGTCGCCCTTATTGCGCGCCGATTTTTTCCCTGGGTTTCTTTTGTCTGGCATTCGACCTCCTTAAGGGCCGCGGGAAACCCGATATGTTCTTCGCTGGGCCTACTGCCCAAGCATCCCCTTTTTCACGTTCGCAGTGGGCGGCTTCGGCCCGAGCCATACCGACAACAGTACTGGGCGGAAGGCTGCACCGGCAATGGTCAACTTGTCCTGGCCGTTGATGGCAAGGGTCGTGCCTGTGCCGGGAACGTAAGTGAAGATCATTTGGTCGCCCACTTTCATGGGCTCAAGCGCGCCGAGCAAGCGGTCGATGTCGGGCTTCATCGTCTTCATGGCGTCCGGGGTATTGTCGTTGAACGATTCTTTGAAGGCTTTCGCCATTTGGCTCTGGCTGGCGCCGTGCAGAAACTGCATGACGATCCGACTGGGCGCGTCGGCCTTGATGATGGCGTCCGCATCCGATGACTTCTGCTCAAGGTAGAGTCCCGCGACATAGACCTTCACCATGAAGTCAGTTCGCAGCCCTAGACCATTGAGCACCAGCTTTGTGTTTCCGACCTGTGCCGTGTCTGGCATCGTCACTCCCGCCAGGCTGGCGGCCTGTAGATTGGACATCGATAGCACCACGGACATAACCACGGCAAGCGATATAACCGTTTTCCGCATGAGGACTCCTTGGAAAGAAGAATGTAAAGCGAGATGGTAGCATAGGCCAGCTATGAAGCGTGGTAATGCCCTGGCGGGCACGCAAACCAAAGGCTTGGGTGCGTGAATCGTCAACGCCATAAATCCAAGGCTCCATGTGAAACCACACAGGGCCTTGTATTTTGCGCTTTCGTCTTGCCGGAGCGGCGCATCATCTACGGCACGATGGAGGGGCACCTTAGCTTTGCGAAGCAGAATTTACAGAGATCCTGGTTATTGTCGCTTATTGATTAAGGTAGCGCACCAGCTTAAACGCGGTGTCGTAACCATGGTAGGGCACAAACTGTAAGTAGCTTCCGACCGCTACGATCTTGCCGTCCGCCTGGATTGCCAGGCCGTTGGCACTGACAGAGGGAGCTTGGACCCCGCCCCCGAACAAGGTAACGACGGTACCGTTGCTTCCGAATGTAGTGTCGAGCTGGCCGGTGGCCGTGTATCGGGCCAACGCGAATGCAGTCTGCCCGAGTTGGTTAGCCGTGCCCAACGTTACAATGTCGCCGCTCGGCTGAACTGCTAGACCGGAACTTGCGATGCTTGTGTAACCGGGAATAGGAGTGACCGTACCGCCGTTAGTTCCGAAACTTGCGTCGATAACTCCCATGCCAAGGTAGCGAGATACCGCAAAGTCAGAGACCTCAAACCCGAGGACCGGGGCGTTGTTGGTCAAACTCCCGCCGGCAAGAAAATCCCCTGTTCCGAGAAGCACTAGACTTACTGCAGTTCCGGGGCTCGCCAACTGGCCGCCAATTCCGAACGTGGTGTCGAGACTGCCGTTGGAGTCGTATTGAGAGGTAAAGCCGCTTGTTCCCAAAGCGGAAGATGCAACCAGGATCTTTCCATTAGGAAGAAGCGCTAGCGCACTGGCCGGATAACCAGCGGTCCTCGCCGCGCCCCCGGTGCCAAAGCTGGTATCAAACTGGCCGTCGGACAGAAGACGGAACAGCTCACGGTCGGCCACCAAAATCTTGCCGTCCGGTTGGACAAGCACACCGCTTGCCGATGGGCCATTGATCTCGTTTAGCGTCACTATCCCGCCAGTCCCAAACGTGGAATCAAGCAATCCGCTGGAGGTGTACCGGATCACATACGCGGTAAACCCTCCAGCTACGGCCACAACCTTCCCATCGGTCTGCAAGGTGACCGCCGTAATCGGGACGTCCTCTACGCTGGGCGTGGTCACAATGCCGGAGCTTCCAAAACTCGTGTCCAAGCTGCCATTGGTGTTGTAGCGCGCTACCGCTGGGACGGGAAAACCAGTGTGGCTCGGAACCCCGCCGCCGACCACGATTTTTCCATCCGGCTGGATGGTAACAGCGTTCGCTGTAGCCACGTTGGAAGCTGACTGTTGATCACCGAAGTCTGTGGTTACGATGCCTCCATTGCCAAATGTCGGATCGAGGTGGCCAGCCTGTGCGGCCATTTGTTGGGAAGCAGTGAGGATCAGTAAGAGAGAGAAGGTCAACAACGAAGCGCGATGCAAGGTGATGCTGTTCATAATGCTTTCCTCCGCATTCACTGGATCGCCCCAAAACAATCATCGACAGTTGAGGGGGAGAGATCGGACGGTGAGCCTAACTTGCCATGCTTTGGCAGTTGTCACTAGGTTGTCACCGGGCCGTCAAAAGATCGTAAAAATTACTTGGAGGGATATGTGACTCATCGTATCGCATGCACGAACTCGATCCTCGCTGAGAAAAGTACGCGCCGCTGCCGCCCCATGTCGTTTTCGCAGGTTCCAGATATGCCCACGCCCTTCTCACTTGTTCGTCATCTTATTACTTAGGAGAAGCTAGTTTTTCTCGTTCCTAGCAGGAACACTTTGCCGCAAGCTGGGTTAAACTTCACCTTTACAAGTTGTTAACAATGTCTCCAACTCCCTGGCCGAGGGGGCAGAGCGGTTGGCTGTAGACCGCCGCCCTGGGAAAACGCACTCTTTCTATACTCCTTGCCCCACACGTCGCCAAGGAGGGTTCATGTCCGAAAGAGCAAAGTCTTCTTTTCGGCCAGGATCGACCGCCCACAGCGGAACACCGGCCGATCACCGGCTTCAAAGGGTGATGCAAGCCATCGAAGCGGACCCCTCCCTCGATATCCATGACCTGGCGCACCTAGTGCAGCTCAGCAGCTCCCGGCTTTCTCACTTGTTCAAGGCAGCAAACGGATTCAGTCTGCAAACTTACCTTTCGAATTGCCGGCTGAAGACATCGGCCGAACTACTACAATCCACCGAAATGCCAATCAAGGAGGTTTCCTACGCGGTTGGTTATCGTCACGCGCCGAGTTTCGTTCGTGCCTTCCGAAATAAGTTTGGTTCTAGTCCGACCGACTACCGTAACCAGCAGCGGTTACTGCTAAGCGATAGCCGATTCGGCTAACCGGTTTACGTTGACTATGTCTCCAACCTGTAGCATCTTGTGGACACTCGCCACGCAAATAAAATTGGTGCTAGTTCGCCGCACCAACCAAAGAATCCAAACTAGAGGACCCTCGCCTCCGTCAGCGTTTCACGACGCTGGCGTCGAGTAGTGTGCTCGCCTGGGTTCAGGTCCAAGCCGTCGCGGTTTCGGACATCCCTGCCCGCGCCACTCTTCTTCGTCTGCCCGCTTGGTCTGTGCCCTTCTTCGTCCGGTCGAGTTTCGCCTGAAGTAAACAGCAGTCCCAGTTAACGTTCGCCGCTATCTAGGCGACCACACGACTCCTCGCGAGTCCCAGGAGGAATTCATGTTTCGGAAGGACAAAGCAGTTCCCCATGCGCGCGCAAGATTGCCCCATCGATTCAGCCGAATCATTACGACGCTGACTTTACCCGTGGTTATCTTCACCATGGTCGCCGGGATGCAAGGCGCGTCCGGTGCGCACGATCCAGGCGTGCGCGGCGGCCCCCCCGGAGCCGGTACTCCGATTGCCGGTTTGACCGCCAATCAGCTGAACTTCTTCAACGCGGGCCTAACCAATTTCAACGAGATCGACTCAGTTTCCGGAACCGTTAGCAACACCGGCACCGGTTTGGGACCCCGGTTCAACGCGGAGGGTTGTGCGCAATGCCATGCTCAGCCGACAACGGGTGGAACGAGCCCATCGGTTAATCCACAGGTGGCGGCTGCGACCGATCAAGGCGCGACTAACCAGTTGCCATCTTTCATCACGGCTAACGGTCCGGTGCGAGAAGCACGTTTCCCCTACACCCTCGACTTGAGACATGTCGATGGCGGTGTTCATGCACTATTCACCATTACTGGCCGCACGGACGCTCCCGGCTGCAACATTCAACAAGACAATTTCCGGACAGCGAGCCAGGAAGGAGACCTGATCTTCCGCATTCCGACTCCGGTGTTTGGCGGCGGTCTCATTGAAGCGATTTCTGATGCCGCCATTATCGCCAACATGAATTCCAATCTCAGCCAAAAACATAACTTGGGAATCGGCGGGGTGCCCAATACCAGCGGCAACGACGGCACCATCACTCGATTCGGCTGGAAAGCGCAGAATAAGTCCCTCGCCATTTTTTCCGGCGAGGCCTACAACGTTGAAGTTGGAGTCACCAACGAGCTGTTCAATACGGAGCGCGACCAAACTGCAGGCTGCCAATTCAACGCCACACCCGAAGACAGTACGAACTTCGATTTGGATGGTACACAGTTACCCAGCGACGTCATCCGCTTCACCATGTTCATGCAGTTCCTCGACCAGCCACAGCCGGGCCAGAGCTCTCCCTCGACTCAGCACGGAAGCCAACTCTTCTCCCAGATAGGCTGCGCATTATGCCACACAGCTTCGTTTACCACGGGCCAATCGTCGGTGGCGGCGCTTAGCAACATCCAAGCCAACCTATATTCCGATATCCTGCTGCATCACATGGGGCCGAACCTCGCGGACAACGTGACTCAAGGCGCGGCCGCAGGAGACCAATTCCGCACCGCACCGCTGTGGGGATTGGGTCAGCGCATCTTCTTTCTGCACGACGGTCGCACCAGCGACCTGGTGCAGGCAATCCAATTCCATTTCAGCAATGGGAACCATCAGTATCCCAGTTCGGAAGCGAATAGTGTGGTCAATGGCTACAACCGGCTCTCGCCAAGCGATCAACAGGACCTGCTGAACTTCCTGCGCTCGCTGTGAGGGAGCGTCGAAATCACCCTTAACGGAAGTCTTAAAACCGCCCCGTCCTAGCAGATATGGACGGGGTGTCTCTTGTCTGACAGGATGGCTAGTCGATGTGGATCGCGATCATCGCTTGCTTCCTGCCTCGCAGGCGGCTGAAGAAGTCGCCGGTAATCTTCATCCAACCATACTTACGCCGTAGCAGGTCTTGCCCATGCTCCACTTCCGCGCCTTCGCAGATGCGAGCGTGCGCATCCACCCAGGCGCCCCGGAGATCCCCGCGAAAGTTACAAGGCGCGACGCGCACTCGAGGATTGTTGCGAATCCGTTTGACCTTGCCGGCATCCGGCGCTGAATAAACGTAGAAGACACTTCTCGCCGTAGGCGAAACTTCGGTGGACGACGGGGCCCCGGAATCCTGCGCGAACCACACCGGAGTACGCACACCTACGCCGGTCTTACGGAAGGTTTCCAGGTTTAGGTACTTAGCATTGGCAAATTGCGCAACGGCATCTGGCATCGTCGACAACCTCTGCGACGAGCTTATCGCATCGTGTGTGTCTGAGATATGGCAACCCAGCCGATTTACTCCCGCGGTATAATTTTCCGCTAATTTCATCCCGTGCCATTAGTTGGAGTGAGATGGCGATGCCAAGAAAATTCAGAGCCAAGGCCGAACCCGCTGGGCCGAACGACGCGTGGTGCTTCCGGCCTTTCCGTTTGACGTGGCCGAGGCGTGGGGAACGCGAGGACGGGTTCGGGTGAAGGGCACGATCAATGGTTTTCCCTTCCGCACCAACATCCAGCTCATGGACGGGCGCCACCTGATTACCTTCAACAAGCAACTGCAGGCGGGCGCTAAGGCAAAGCCCGGCGACACGGTCGCGGTCGTCATGGAGCCCGATACAGAAGAGTG
Organism: uncultured Acidobacteriaceae bacterium; assembly: GCA_963772895.1. Classification (GTDB taxonomy): domain Bacteria; phylum Acidobacteriota; class Terriglobia; order Terriglobales; family Acidobacteriaceae; genus Bog-257. Next base: position 427,828 of record CAVYZB010000007.1, on the reverse strand, counting down.
GACGATTGACCCGCCGGCGGAACTAGCCAAGGCATTCCGCCTGAGGAAAGAAGCCAAGGCGCTGTGGGACAAGCTGGCTTACACTCATCGCAAGGAGTTCGCGCGGTGGATCAGCGGTGCCAAGCAGGAGCAGACACGCGAGCGCCGCGCCACCAAAGCCGTTGGCATGATGCTGGCGAAGAAGACGATTTCTTGAACCGGGGCATGAAAGGAACGAAATGCGTTTGTTATTGAACTGGCTGCTAAGCGCGATTAGCTTACTGATCGTGTCGAAGGTGGTGCCCGGGTTTTATCTGCATGGATTTAAGGCGGCGCTGATCGCAGCGTTGGTGATCGGGCTGGTGAATGCCACGCTCGGGCTCTTCCTGAAACTCATCACGCTGCCGCTCACCCTGCTGACCTTGGGAATCTTCTGGTGGGTCATCAATGCCCTGATGCTGATGTTTGCTTCGACGCTGCTGTCTCCCGATTTCGTGGTCCGCGGCTTCTGGGCGGCCTTTTGGGGGGCCATCGTACTCTCGCTGATCAATATGGTATTGAAGTCGCTGGCGCGGGAGGCGGAACGCGGGTAGGGTTTTTTGTCCCAGTCAATCGAAAAGCGGTTAACCACGCCGATTTTCAGGAATTTTCTCTTGCGCGACGTTCCAATTCGCGCAGGCGACGAACCGTTTCCGCGATATTGCCCTTCTGAAACAAGCGAATTCCTGCGATCCCGGCCGCGCCAGCAGCAAGGCAATCCCCGGCGTTCGCAAGAGTGACGCCTCCCAGAGCGAATACTGCAAAGCGACGTTGTGCCGAATTGTCGAGTGGCGTCGATTCAGCGCACGCGGCGCGTAGCACGTCTACGCCGATCCCGTGGACGTTGGTGTTCGCTTTCTCGAAGATCGGCGCCAGCACCGCGAAGTTTGCTCCCTCAGTCTCGGCGGCACGTACCTCCTCGACCGTATGGGCCGACACCGCAATTACCGGCGTACGATCGCTCGCCTGCATCCACAGCACCCGAACTTCTGAAGCCGCCAACTCGTCGCCAGGCAGATGTACACCGTCGGCTCCCGACGCGAGCGCGATGTCGGCACGCCCATTGATCAGGAGCCTCGTGACTACGGAATTCTCTCGAACCATTGGCACCGCTTCGCGTGCCAGCCGTTCCAGATCGTGAGCGGCCAGATCTTTCTCGCGGAGCTGAATGTAGTCGACCCCGGCGCGCGCCGCCTCGCCGATCTTGGCGAGCAATTTGTGGGGCTGCTGCGCCTCTGTCCCTGCCAGACTCCTGCGGTCGGTGATGTAGTAGAGCAGCATCGCCGCAGTGATTGTATTCCGATGAGCGAGAGCAGCAGATTTGGCGTCGCGCTATTCCATTAGAATGGAGCGGTGCCTGCCGCCCCCAAACCCGATCGCCGTTCTACGCGAGAGAAACTTCCGGCACGCCAACCCGCGGTCCTGACGAGCAACGCGCTCGAGATCTTACGCGCCCCATGCCTCGCGGATATGCCGTGGCTGGTGCATGGATTCAGCACACGGCCGGGTGGAGTCTCGACTTGCTACGGCGGACAAACCTTGAACCTCGGCGTCACCCCGGCGGACACCAGGGAAAATGTCGCGCGTAACCGCCAGCTCTTGCTCGAAGCGCTGGGCGCGACCAGCGAAGACTCCGGCGCAATGTGGCCGATGGCGCAACTGAAGCAGATCCACTCGGCGCTCATTTATTCGTTGAGCGTATTGCCGGAGGATCCGCTCGCGGGGGACGGCATCATCACGGACACTTCTGAGTTGCTGCTGGCAGTCAAGACTGCCGATTGCGTTCCCGTGCTGTTAGCTGACTTCAAGCGGCGAGTGGTGGGCGCATTTCATGCAGGATGGCGCGGTACCGTGGCCCGCATTGTGGAGAAGGGCGTGGGCGAAATGCGGCGGCAATTTGGCAGCCAACCGCGGAATCTACGCGCTGCCATCGGACCTTCGATCAGGCGCTGCTGTTATCAGGTTGGCCCGGAGGTGCGGGCCGAATTCGACTCGCAGTTCCCCTACAGCAGTGAGCTATTCGAAGAGGTCTTCGACGCTAACGCCATTCATGTTCGCTATCCTATGTTGTTTCTGACCGCGCGAGCGCCCGGCCACAGTGAGCTTGGTCCCGAGATACACCTGGACTTGGTCGAGGCCAACCGTCGTCAGCTAAAGGCCGCAGGATTGCGTAACCCAAACATCAGCATCATCGATGGATGTACCGCCTGCGACACCACACGCTTCTTCTCGCACCGCGCCGAGTTCGGCAACACCGGACGCATGATGGCGGTGATCGGAATTCGACCGAAATGAACTGGCTGTCGGCTGTCAGCTATCAGCCGTCACCATCGAGTTCGGGCTGTGCTCGCCGCTCGAGCGGTTGCCAGGTTTTTTATTGATTGTCATCCTGAGCGACGAGCGTAGCGAGGAGTTGAAGGAACCCTTTGGCTGTCGGCACTCCCTGAGGTGTTACTGCCCTCCTTGTGATTTCTCGTAGCTATAGGGGTCCTTCGACTCGCTGCGCTCGCTCAGGATGACAACCTCGATGAAAAGTCCGCCGCCAGCCAAAACAAAAATGGCCGGAGATCTCTCCCCGGCCACTAGCCACTATCCCCTATCCACTATCTTCTGATCTTCTCCCCAATCGACTTGGCTTGGGTGAAGAGCAACAGGTAGTCCGGCCCACCGGCCTTCGAGTCGGTGCCTGACATGTTGAAGCCGCCAAACGGATGCGCGCCCACCATCGCTCCCGTGCACTTGCGATTGATGTACAGGTTGCCGACGTGGAACTGCTCCTTGGCCGCCTCGATCTTGTCCTCCGAGGTGGTATAGACCGCGCCGGTCAGGCCGAACTCGGTGTTGTTGGCGATCTCGAGGCCATGTTCGAAGCCACGCGACTTGATCACCGCCAGCACCGGCCCGAAGATTTCCTGCTGCGAAATCGTCGCCATCGGATCGACATCGGCAATCACCGTAGGCTGGATGAAGAAGCCGTCGCCGGCTTCTGTCGCGCGTGCGCCGCCGGTAATCAGGCGTCCGCCTTCGGCGATCCCCTTCTGGACATAACCCAGGATTGATTGCATCGACTTCTCGTTCACCACCGGGCCCATCGCTGGATTCTGCGTGGGGTCGCCAACCGTGATCTTCTCTACGCGCTCCTTGAGGCGCTGCAGGAACTTGTCATAGATGCGCTCATCGACAATGGCACGCGAGCACGCCGAGCATTTCTGCCCGCTGAATCCGAATGCCGCCGAGGCCACGCCCTCGACTGCCGCATCGAGATCGGCGTCGGTGTCGACCACAATGGAGTCCTTGCCGCCCATCTCGAGGATAGTGCGCTTGATCCAGATCTGGCCGGGCTGCTGCACCGCGGCCCGCTGATTGATGTGCAGCCCCACTTCCTTCGATCCGGTGAATGCGATGTAGCGTGTCTTGGGATGTTCGACGATGGCGTTGCCGAAGCTGTTGCCATGGCCGGGGCAGAAGTTGACCACACCGTCGGGCAGGCCGGCTTCTTCCAGAATCTCGAAGAACTTCGCAGCGATGGTAGGCGAGTCGCCCGAGGGCTTCAGGATGACGGTGTTGCCGCTCACGACGGAGGCCAGCGTCATGCCGCCCATGATGGCGCCGGGGAAGTTCCATGGCGGAATCACCGCGCCCACGCCCAGCGGGATGTAACGCAGATAGTCGCGCTCGCCCGGCAACTGCACCGGCGGCTCGGCCTTGGAGAGTCGCAACGCTTCGAGGGCGTAGAAGTCGCAGAAGTCGATGAGTTCGGCGATGTCGCCATCGGCCTCGGCCCAGTTCTTGCCGACCTCAAAGATCATCCACGCCATCAGCTCAAACTTGCGCTCGCGCAGCAACGCGCTCACGCGGAACAGCAGGTTGGTGCGCTCCTCGATGGAGGAGAACTTCCAGGTCTCGAACGCCTTCAGCGCGGCCTGCATCGCGGGCTCGACTTCGCTGGCGCCCGCCGCCTGGTGAATGCCGACAATCTCCGACGGCTTGGCGGGGTTGAGCGATTGCGTTTTTTCCGCGGTCTTCAGATGGCGGCCGCCGATGACCAGGTCGTACTCGCGGCCTAGTTCATTGCGGACCTTCTCGATGGCGGCACGCATGCGGCGCGCGTTTTCCGGATTGCTGAAATCAACCGACGGTTCGTTCTTAAAGGTGGTGGGAATCTGAGCGTTATTGATGGTGGCGGAAATGCGCGTGCCTTCGCGGGCAGGGGTTGTAGTGGTAGCCATAAGTGCGTCCTCTCAGGGTGGTTAATGGGTGCAGTCTAAGTAGATGCCGTGCGCTCCGGCAGGATGCGGCGGACGCAGGCCAAGCTTTAATGATAAGCGCGGGACGGGAGGTTTGTCTTGGGAGGATGTAGGGATTACGTGCCTATGTCCATCCACTCCGGATGGTAGTCCTTCCAGATGCCTGTTCCGGCCGAGATCTGGCGAACGGGAACATCCTCGGCGTGTTTCGCGGTGCGGACCCACTCCCAGGCGTGCAGAATTTCGGACTCGTCGAAGTAGCGCGTCTCGGCCTCAAGAATGGCTGCGCCCGCGGTGACGATGGCCACAATCTCTTCCCATTTATCAGCGCCTACCACTGCCATACGTGCGATATGGTCGGTGTGCTTCTGGAGAAATCGCATCTCCGCCCAGCGCGCGCCCCAGTCGGCGCCCTGCATCTGCGAAAGGTCAGCGAGGATGCCGATGGGCTTGTGCTTGCGTTGGGCAATCAGTATGGCGATTTGCGGCTCGAACTCCTTGATGTCCTCGGCGGTCAGCTTGCCGACGACCTTGAAGCCCAGTACTCCCCCAAAGCTCTCCTTGAGACGTTCGATCATGAGCTGCGTGCTCCTTCTCTTCGTAGGTCGAGATAATTGCAACTTACTGTTGTACACGATTGTCAGCGTTCGATTGCAGAAATTGCTTCACAGTTCACGCGGCCAGGGGAACCGTAGCGCAGCGTCGCCCCTTAGGAACCACGGCGCTCCCACCCGCCTAGCGGAATTTCAGCGCGAGGCGGGCGGGTAACGCTAATGTTGAGGCGGTTGCGGTGGCTCCGTCTGGTCCGGGGTTGACGGTGGTGTGCCCGGCTGCGGCGCAGGCGTCAGTCCCGGAACCGGGATGGGCTTCAAGTTAGGCTGCGTCAGGTCGTTCGTATTTGCAGGCACGGTGCCGTTCACTTTCGGTGCGTGCTTCACCTGGCCGGATTCCGCGTCTGACATGTCGATGCCGAGCTTTGCGAGCGTATCGGCCGTGGATAAATCAAGCTGCACTTTGGACTTCTCGTAATTGGTGGCAGCCGCGAGAACATTGGACTCCGCCTGCGTCAAGGCACTGGAAGCCTGCAGCACCAGGGTGGTGGTGGAAGCGCCCATGCGCAGTTTCTTTTGTTCGGCGTCCAGGTTCTGGGCGGCATAATCGCGGGCCGAAATCGCAGCTTCGAGGGCGACATAGTTCTGTTGCAACGTGAACTGGGCCTGCCGCACTTGTAGCCGGATGGTATTCTCAGTTTGCTGCAAACTCATCTGCGCCTGCCGATATTCCAGCACTGAGCGCACTTGGTCGGCCTGGCTTTGGCGATTGCGCAGCGGGATGTTAATGTTCACGCCCACCCCTTTATCGGGGGCGCTGCTGTTGAATAGATTCTGAAACGCGTCACTGTAGCCCGTGGTAGGAATTGTTCCCGGAGGCGAGCAGCCGCGCTGTGCATTCGTACACAGAGGATTTTGTGGTCCCGCCAGGGCGGAGGCGCCATAGAAAGCGTACAAATCGACCGTCGGAAGTAATTGGTTGCGAATCGACTTGCGTGAAATTTCGTTGTTGGTCAAGGTCAGGCGCGCGGTCGCAATTTCCGGACGTTCCCGCAAGGCCTCATTGATCAAGTCCTCGACGGGAGGAGTTTGGTACTGCTCCTTGATATCGAGGGTATCGGTGGGAATCACCGGAGCCACCGCCAGGATCGGATCCGCCATGTTGCGAGTAATGGCATTCTTCATCAGCAACTGCTCGAGCTGGAGATTCACTTGTGCGGCAACTATGTTCTGCTGCGCTGTGGCCACAGCGCTCTGAGCCTGCACCGCGACCAGCGGAGCGAGCGTCCCAGCCTGCACTTGCTTCTGATCGTCGGAGAGCGTCTTGTTGGCGAGATCCAGTGCGCGCTGCTGCACGGTTACGCTGGAGTACGCATTCACCAGGTCCCAGTAAATGTTTTCGATCTGCGAAACTGTCTGGATGATCTGCAGCCGGAAGGTTACGTCTTCGATTTCCTTGTTGTTTCTGGCAATGCGGATCCATCGCAGGTTGGGATCGAAACCGAACCCCGAGAGCAGGTGCTGACGCAATTCAAGGCGGAAGTTCGGGGTCAGGTTGGGATTCAGGGTGTTGAAGAGCGAATTGGAAGCGATCCGGCTATTATTGAAGCCCACCGTCATCAATGTCCCAGTAGAGAATCCCTGGCTATAGAGAAAGTTTGCCGTCGTTGTGTTCTGGTTGAGCGTCGGAGTGCCGGTGAACACGGTGTTCGCCTCGGGGGTCACGGCGTGCTCAATCGAGACCGTTCCGGTGATCACAGGATCATAGTTGTCGATCGGGGGACCTTCGCCCTGCGTGGACGCCACGATGCCTCCCACTCCGGCCCCGGCTCCGCCAACTCCGATGGTGGTGCCGCCAGCGCCGCCCCCCGTGGAGCCGGTGGTGGAGGTTCCCGTGCCGCCCGCCGAGGTCGTGCCGGTGGTCCCGCCGGGAGTGCCCTGCACCAAGCCCGTATTCACGCCGAGCGCAACCGCGCCCGAACTGGTTCGCAGGATGTCAGTGTCAGCAATCGACAGGTTGTAGCGCTGAATGCCGATGTCAAGGTTGTTCTCCAGCGCCATCGCCACGGCATCGTTCAGCGACAGGTACATCTTGCCGTTGCTCAGTAACTGATCGATGCGGGGAGAGTTGGTCACGTTCAGGGGAGCAACCTCGCGCAAGCCGTAAACCACGAAAGGATTGGGCCATTGCCTCATGCCCCGGCTATAGTCCTGATCGGAGTAGGGATGAGCATTATGCTGCGGCGCCGGCGCCTGAGGCAGCGGAGTCAACGGCGGATTGTTGGATGAGGCTTGCGGTGACGCGTCTTGGGCACAGCTTGCGGCAGCCAATATCCCCAACAGAAATATGAACAGTAAGGTCGAACCAATCGGCTTAACGGACTTAAATCCTGGCATTCCTTTGTCTCCAAGAATGGCATTAAGAATATTTTGACTTTCGCGTTTAGGATGCTTTCTGTCTCCCTCTCCCTGTCACAGAAGAGTTCGCCAGGAATCGTTCTCAGATGACGCCGCAGAGGCAAGAAACTGTCGCCCGCCTCGTGAGCAGCAGGAAGTGTCATAGTATAGCTGACACAATGCCGCCATCCGCGCACCTTTGCATAGCTTTACGCTGCTTAACATAACGCTACATTCGCGCCGAAGCCGGTATGGAAGGACATGAGCCGCAATCTCAAAATCACGCTCGCCTATGACGGATCGGAGTTTCACGGATGGCAGGTCCAGCCGGGGCTTCGCACTGTGCAGGGCACGCTGGCGGAGTGCATCCAGCGGCTTACCGGTGAAGAGGTTTTGCCGCAAGGCTCGGGACGCACCGATGCGGGTGTCCATGCGCTGGCTCAGGTCGCGTCGGTTAGGCTCGACAGCCCTATTCCCGAGCAAAATCTGATCATCGCGTTGAACGATGTCCTACCGCCATCGGTGCGAGTGAATCACGTGGAAGCGGTGGGAGATGACTTTCACGCGCGTCATTCGGCGAAGGCTAAAACCTATCGCTATCGTATTTATCGCAAGGCTATATGCCCGCCATTCTTGGCGAGATACGTTTTTCATGACCCCTATCCCATGAATGAAGAAGCGGCCATTCGCGCGTCTGAACATATCGTCGGCAAACACGACTTCACTTCGTTTGCGGCTTCGGATCCGGAGCGCAGTGCACGAATGGCAGAAGAGGGAGACGAAGATGCAACTTCCCATTCTGGGATCATCACGAATATACGCACCATTCACTCTTCGCTGTGGGCGAGAACGGACGAGGAACTGGTTTACACTGTGCGCGGAGATGGATTCCTACACCACATGGTGCGGAACCTCGTAGGCACATTTTTGCAGGTGGGAAAAGGTGCGTTGAAGATCGAGGATGTGGCGGCGATCCTCGATGCGCGCGATCGCAGCGCTGCCGGGCCCACGGCCGCGGCTTGCGGACTGTATCTGGTGAGCGTTGAATATTAGAGTTGATGCGGAGTTGGTTCACGCAGGTGGAGCACCGTCCCAGCACACGCGGCGTTTGCTGGTGGAATGTAATTTGGTGGGAGCCCCCGCATTTATGCGGGGGAAGGAGCGCTTCAGCGCTCCGGCAAGAAGGTAGCAGTTCGGAAGGGGCGCGGCTTTTAGCCGCGCCGTAGCCTGCTCTTATGAATGGTGGCTTTAGCCGCTGAAGGACGTTGGTCTGCAGGCGGATTGCGAGTTCCCTCAGGGGCTGAAGCCCAACTCCCAACGCGCGCGTAACGGCACGGCTGAAGCCGTGCCCCTTCAAACGCGAGATGCAGCCGAGCTTTTCCGCGGCCTGAAGAGCGTGCTTCGCCACTACCGAAAGAGCATCTAGGAAAGCGATTCAGAGCAATGGCGACCGAAACCAGGGTGGTCGAACGCAGCATCATCGTCAGCACCAATCCCGCAACCGGAGAGGTGCTGGCTGAGTTGGCCTGCTCAAGCCCCGACGATGTACAGAGTGCCGTCCTGCGCGCAAAGCAAACGCAGCCTGCGTGGCAGGCAACCCCGGTGCGGCAGCGAGTCGCGCTGTTGCGGCGCTTTCAGCGACTCCTCAGCGAACAGCGCGACGGGGTCGCCGACCTGATATGCCGCGAAGCTGGTAAGCCGGCAGTCGAGGCGCTTACCACCGAAGTTCTGGTCGTGCTGGACGCGGCCGAGTTCTGTATTCGTAACGCCCACGACTTCCTGCGCGAGGAACCGCTGCCGCATGGCAACGTCGCCATGAAGACGAAGCGCGGCAAGTTGCTGCGCGAACCATTTGGCGTGATCGGCATTATCTCGCCCTGGAATTATCCGCTGTCCACGGCGGCCACCGAAACGCTAGCGGCGTTGGTCACGGGCAACGCAGTCGTCCTGAAGCCGTCGGAATTCACGCCGTTGATCGCACTGGAGTTGCAGCGCTTGCTTCTGGCAGCAGGCTTGAATCCCGATCTCATGCAAGTGCTCATCGGCGAAGGGGCCGCCGGCGCAGCTCTGATCGATGCGCCCATCGACAAGCTCATCTTTACCGGCAGTGTCGCGACCGGCAAACGTGTCGCCGAAGCCGCCGCGCGAAAACTGCTGCCAGTGGTGCTGGAGTTGGGCGGTAAAGATCCGATGATCGTGCTCGACGACGCCAACTTGGAGATCGCGTCCAGCGGAGCGTTGTGGGGGGCGTTCATGAATGCCGGTCAGACGTGTCTATCGGTCGAGCGCTGTTACGTCCATCGCAGCCTCTATGACAAGTTCCTCGAAGCTTGCAGTAACAAGATCGCCAGGTTGCGCGTGGGTAATGGAATCGGTTCGGAGGTTGAAGTAGGGCCGCTCATTCATGAGCGCCAGTTGCGCACGGTGGACGAGCATGTGCGCGACGCTGTACTGCACGGCGCCCGCTTGCTGCAGGGCGGACAGCGCTTGACCGAACTGGGACCAAATTTCTACGCGCCAACCCTGCTTGCCGACGTGACCCCGGACATGCGCATCATCCAGGAGGAAACCTTCGGCCCGGTTCTTCCTGTGGCTCCCTTCGACACCGACGATGACGCCATTCGCCTGGCCAATGACAGTGACTTCGGGCTGGCTGCCAGTGTCTGGACCGGCGATCGCCGGCGCGGTGAGGCGATGGCCAAGCGCATCAAGGCCGGCACCGTGATGATCAACGATGTGATCTCGTGCTTTGGGATCGCAGAGGCGCCGCACGGCGGGTTCAAACTCAGCGGCATCGGCCGCACCCACGGCAAGATGGGCCTGGCGGAAATGGTCCAGGTGAAATACGTGGACACGGACCTGCTACCCGGGATGCCGAAGGTCTGGTGGTTCGGATACGACCGCAAACTCAAACATCAGATGGATGGCTTCATCGATGTGCTGTTCGCCAGAAGCTGGGGCGCAAAAGTGAAAGGCGCCATGCGCTCGGCAGGTTTGCTGCGGCGCTCTCATCGAATTTAGCTGCCACCAAGGATGGGCTTTATTCGAATTCGATCTATTTCCGGAGCGCTGAAGCGCTTCTTCACCAGCATAAATGCGGGTGCTCCCACCGCGAAATGTGGGACTAAAGCCTAACGTGGTGACGAAAGCTTGGTCTCTTCAATCCGTTCCCGCTGGCGGTTGAACGCTCGCCGCGACAGGAAGTAGATGATCACTTGCAGCACCGCGGCGCCGCAGGAATCGAGCACCACGTCCTGCCATCGTCCGGTGCGGGACGGGATAAAGGCTTGATGGAGTTCGTCGAACGTGGCAGTCACGACGGTCACCAGCATGCCGAGCAGCACCCACTCCCGACGCCAGAAATCATGCCAGTAGATTCCCCAGGGCCGGCGCAAGACGGACCTGATCCGATCGTAGTTGGTGTTCTTGAGCGCGAGAAAAACCAGAACGCTGAGGATCCCGTATCCGGCGAAATGTCCGGTCTTGCGCAGAACTTCGTCGAGCTGCGACACGAAGGACTCCTGTACTTGAGGAACTACCGCTGCAATCACGGTATATAACACGCCGGTGGTGTTGTTGGCGGAAGCGAAGTCGGTGGACTCCAGCCGGATGACCCCCAGCCAAAATAGTACCGGCCACCAGCGATGGGCCAGCGTGCGAAAGGAAGGCCGCAGCCCATAGCCGCGCTGCGGGGACTGACGCGCCCCGCTTATCACGCCGGCCGAACTGGGTTGGATGTTACTCAACGCGGTAGTTGGGGGCCTCGCGAGTGATCATGACGTCGTGCACGTGGCTCTCGCGCAGGCCAGCGCCGCTGATGCGCACGAAGCGCGCCTTCTGCTGCAGTTCGGCGATGGAGGAACAGCCCACGTAGCCCATGCCGCTTTTCACTCCGCCCACCAGTTGGTACACGATCATGCCGACCGTGCCACGGTAGGGAACGCGTCCTTCGATGCCCTCAGGAACCAGCTTTGCCAGACGATTACCTCCGTCGCCGCCATCCTCAGACAAAACTGGCACCGAAGAATCCGCATCGGTGTTCTGGAAATAACGTTCGCTGGAGCCTTGCGCCATCGCGGCCAGCGATCCCATACCGCGATAGGCCTTGAAGGAGCGCCCCTGGTACAGAATGGTCTCGCCCGGGCTCTCTTCCGTACCGGCAAGCAAAGAGCCGATCATGACGCAATTTGCACCCGCCGCGATTGCCTTGGTCACGTCTCCGGAATACTTGATACCACCGTCAGCGATGATGGGGACATCGGTGTCACGTACAGCGCGGGCCGCTTCGGCGATCGCGGTGATCTGAGGAACCCCGGCACCGGTTACGATGCGCGTGGTGCAGATTGACCCCGGACCAATGCCAACCTTGATGGCATCAGACCCGGCGCGCGCCAGTTCGCAGGCGCCGTCGAAGGTGCCGACATTCCCCGCGATGACATCTACTTCGGGCAGCTTCGACTTGATTGCCTGGATGGCCTCGATCACGCGAGTCGAATGTCCGTGAGCACTGTCGATGGCGAGCAAATCGGCTTTGGCGCGAACCAACTCCTGGGCACGCTCGAGGAAGTCTCCCGTGGCGCCGATTGCCGCGCCCACCCGCAGCCGGCCGTGATCGTCTTTGGCGGCAGTGGGATACTTCAGCCGCTTCTGAATGTCCTTTACCGTGATCAGGCCCTTGAGGTTGTAATGATCGTCCACCACCAGCAGCTTCTCAATGCGGTGTTCATGCAGGATTGCTTCCGCATCGCTCAGCGTCGTGCCAACCGGCACCGTGATCAGGTTCGTCTTGGTCATCACCTCGCTGATAGGAATGTCGGTGCGGGTTTCGAAGCGGAGATCGCGATTGGTGAGGATGCCGACCAGCTTCTTGTTCTTGGTCACGGGCACGCCCGAGATGCGGTAGCGGCGCATGACTTCCAGCGCGTCGGAGATCTTCTCGTCGGGCGACATGGTGATGGGATCGACGATCATGCCGCTTTCCGAGCGCTTCACCTTGTCCACTTCGCTGGCTTGCTGCTCGATGCTGAGGTTGCGATGGATGATGCCCAGCCCGCCTTGCTGTGCCATGGCAATCGCCATGCGCGATTCCGTAACTGTGTCCATGGCGGCGCTGATCAAGGGGATGCGGAGTTCGATGTTGCGGGTCAGGCGGGTCGTGGTCTCCGCCAGGGCCGGAACGACATCGGACTTGGCAGGCAACAGCAACACGTCATCGAAGGTAAGCGCCTCAGGCACGGGAAAATGAATCATGGCTTTGGGTCCGCGGAGGGATAATCTTCGATTGTAGAGTTGCGGTCGCCGTTAAAGCAAACGTGAGGTTCCAGGAATTTGCCAGGAATAGTTTGAATCTGCGCGGACGAGGGTATCAATTTCTCGCGCGGTAACCTTTTCGATCTTGCGTTTATGTCTGGTACCAGACATAAAAGACGTATACTTGAAGCAATTTGGAACGCATCTAACCGCACTTCAGCGGCTCTCTTGCGGCCCCGAATGGGAGGAGTTATGCATGATGAGCCGATCTGCTCTTGTCCGGTCTGCGGTAGTAACAATCTCAAGGCTTCCGAGCGACAGATAGTCGGCCAGCCGCAGTCGAAAGTCGAACCGGGTGTGCTCAGTTATCGGTGTGAGAACGGGCACGTTATTCTTCCTTCCGTGACGCCGGATACTTCATCAGCGTAGTAACCTCTTTCACCATCCAGATGTGATGGTGGCCATCCCGGAAACGGAATCAGGACAGTACCGTTTCCGGAGCCGAAAACCCCCGGCATCCGCCTCTCATTTACAATAGAACACGCAATGAATCTCTCTAATATTCAGGCTGCGCTGCGCGACAGCCATAACGATTGCTGGCTCTTCTACGATCACCATCACCGCGATGCGATTGCCTACAGCGTGTTGGGCCTGTCGCCCAAGACGATGGTCACTCGCCGTTGGTTTTACGTGGTTCCCGCCACTGGCGAACCGGTAAAGCTGGTGCACCGCATCGAAAGCCATCAGCTCGATTCGCTACCGGGGACAAAGCTGGAATATTCGGCATGGCAGGAACTGTGGCAGAACCTGGAGTCGATGCTGAAGCCCTACAGCAGAGTAGTGATGCAGTACTCGCCCAACAACCAGATTCCCTACATCTCGCTGGTTGATGGCGGCATGCTGGAATTGGTGCGCAGCTTCGGCAAAGAGATTGTCAGTTCGGCGAACTTGGTGGCGCGTTTTGAAGCGACCTTGACTGACGCGCAGATCGCGAACCACTTCAAGGCGCGCGATGCGGTGGACAAAATCACAGCCGCCTTTTTCCCAGAGATAGCACGCCGCGCGCGAAACGGTGGCACGCACGAATTCGAAATGCAGCAATGGGTCATGGAAGCGTTCAGGCGTGAGAACTTGACCACCGACGACCCGCCCATCGTCGGCGTCAACGCGCATAGCGGTGATCCGCATTACGAGCCCGCAGCTGGAACTTCCGCCCCAATTCGTGAGGGCGATTTTGTGCTGCTCGATTTGTGGGCGAAGACCAACGATCCTGATGGTGTTTACTACGATATCACCTGGACGGGAGTGATCGGCAGCCCGAGCGACAAGCAGCGCGAAGTGTTTGAGATTGTCCGCGACGCCCGCAACGTCGGCATCGACAAAGTCAAACAGGCCTTCGAAACAAAACGGAAAATTGAAGGCTGGGAAGTGGATGAAGCGGTCCGCGGCCATATCACCAGCAAGGGCTACGGAAAATACTTTATCCATCGGACGGGGCACTCGATCGGGCGCGACATTCATGCCAACGGCGCGAACCTGGATAACCTCGAGACCAAAGATGATCGCCAGATCCTGCCCAATACCTGCTTTTCGGTCGAGCCGGGAATCTACCTGCCGGAATTCGGAGTGCGCAGCGAAATCAATATGATGATCCGCAATGGAAAGGGTGAAGTGACCGGCCGCGTGCAGAACGAGTTGGTGCAGGTCTGATGGCGAATCCTCAAAATGCATCTACGGTCGCGCGGCGTCCTGCCAAGGCTGCCGGCGCCAGCGACAATTCGATGGCGATGATCGCGCCGATCGCGGGATGGCTCTTCCCCGGACTTGGGCACTTCATTCAACGCCGTTGGATTCGCGGGCTACTACTCATGTCGGCAGTGCTTGTGATGTTTTTTGTCGGGCTTGGCATGCAGGGCAAAGTGTATTCGCTCAACACGGGTGATTTGCTTGACATGCTGGGCTTCGTCGGCGATTTGGGCGCCGGCGCGCTCTACTTCATCGCCCGAAGTATGGACTGGGGCATCGGCAACATTCATCGCGCGGTGGCTGATTACGGCACCAAGTACATCGTCGTGGCAGGATTGTTGAATGTGATTGCCGCGGTTGACGCTCACCACATTGCGATCGGCAAGAAACCATGACCTTCGAACTCTCTCATTTCAATGCCGCCCTGCTGTTCGCCCTCTGTGCCTCGACGGTGTTCGGCATCACCCAGCGCAATACCCCGCGCGACATGTTCCGCTATGGCGCCTACTGCTTCGCCCTGTTCGTGGGCGGCGTAATCGTCGCCGCCTGGGCCATGTGGCTGATAAAGCATTAATTAGTTGCCAGTAGTCAGTTGCCAGTTCCGCTCATGGAAGTGGTACAGCTATACCCGACGTTGTTGTAATTGCCTTTCCGTGGTCATGCATTTCTATACGGACCGAAGCTCACTGACAACTGGCCACTGACAACTGACAACTGCACTGTCACCCTTCCCACACAAACGCGTCGAACACTCGCAACTCGACGAATCCCAGGCGCCTGTACAGATCCACTGCCCGATGGTTGGCCTCCGTCACGGTCAATGACAGCAGGCTGAAACCCCGGTTGCGCAGCGAGTTGTAGGTACTGACAATAAGGCTTTCGCCGATACCTAGCCGTCGATACTCCGGGACCAGGCACACCTGCGTGACGTGTCCGACGTCGTCTTTCACGCGTGAGCAGAGAATAAGCCCGATCAGCGCATTGCTTGGCCGATGAATGGCGACAAACGAAGCGTCGGTGTCGAAGACGCCGCAGCCAGGGAACCGCACAATGTTATTCAGGAAGCGGTTGGAACCGGCGTTGGTGCGGTACTGGTCGTTGATCTCAGAATCGATATGGCCCCGGTAGGCGGCAGTGATGACGCCGGCCGCGGGCTGATAATCGTGCTCGGCCCAGCAGCGGACGAGAATATCGTCGGGCACCTGTCCAGGGGGAATATGCGGAGCGCCAGCGCCTCGCAAATGCAAGCCGAGGAACAGCCTGCGGTGCCGCTGAAACCCGGAGGCAAGAAAGTTGGAGGCCAGCTCACCTGTCTGATGGGTCAACAACTGCGCTTCCACGCGCAGAATTCCCGGCGAGGACTGCAAGGTTTCGATGACGTGTTCCACCATTTGCAGTTCGATGGCTCGGACATCTGCCCGGCGCGGCGAGACAAAAAGGTCGCCCACTACTCCCTTGCTGCCTTCATACACAAAGAACGAATAGCCTACGATGCTACCCCGCTCGAGCGCGGCATAGCCCGGCAGAATTTTGGCGTCCACGTAACGCAAAATCATGTCCGACGAACCGCGATAGTCCCAGGCGAGGAGGCTTCCCCAGGCTTCGACTTCTTCGTCGAGAAGGGGACGCAGGTCGGCAGACGAGAAGTGCCTGAGGTCGAGAATCTCCACGTTAGTCAGTCGATGCGACCGGCGATATACCGTAGCAGCCATAGACGCGGCGTCCAGAGGCGCTGAGTCAGTCTAGTGCGGGTTGGCGTTCGAGGCAAACTGGCGGCCAAAAAGGGCAGGGAAAATGGGTCCCGGGTTAGAATAATCCTGTCGGTGAGGTTCCATGGCAACCACAACGCGACTGGCGGTTCCGGTTAGCGAGTATCTGCACAGCAGCTATAGTCCTGATTGCGACTACGTTGACGGCGAGCTGCAGGAGAGAAACGTGGGCGAACTGGATCACGCAGAAGTGCAGAGTGCGCTAGTGCAATGGTTTCGCAACCATGCCAAAGAATGGAATATTCGGGCTTTCACGGAATTGCGGATGCGGATTAGCCCGACGCGCTTCCGCATTGCAGACGTATGCCTGATTTCACGCAGTGAACCGGCTGATCAGGTGTTGCAGCGGCCTCCCATCGCCGTCATCGAAGTGCTGTCTCCGGAGGACCGCATTTCGCGCTACCAGGAACGGTTCCAGGATTATCGCCGGATGGGGATTCGTCATATTTGGGTTGTCGATCCGCAGACCCGCCATGGGTATGACTGCTCCACTGAAAGCTGGATCGAAACCACTTCGTTCGCCGTCGAGAATTCTCCCATCGCCGTCGATCTTTCCGTGATCTTCGCGGAGCTGGGTTAGCTCGGTTCATCACTTCGCCGGCCTCGTCCACTCATCCACCCAATCATTCACCGTCTTGTACCACAGGCGGCTATTCTGCGGCTTCAGCACCCAGTGGCCTTCGTCGGGGAAGTAGAGCATCTTCGATGGAATCTTCAGCCGTTGCACGGTGGTGAATAACTGGAATCCCTCCGACACGTCGAGCCGGTAATCAAGCTGGCCATGCACCACGAGGATCGGCGTCTTGAAATTTGTCGCCGACAGATGCGGCGACCACTTGCGATACATCTCGCGGTTGGTCCACGGAGTGCCCTTGAACTCCCACTCATTGAACCATAGCTCCTCAGTCGTTCCGTACGCTGACTCGGTATTGAACATTCCGTCATGCGACACCAGGCACTTGAAGCGCGAAGTATGGCCCTCGATCCAGTTGATCGCGTATCCGCCGTAGCTGGCGCCCAGTGCGCATTCGCGGTCCTTGTCGATGTAGGCATACGTCTTCTCGGCATAGTCGAGGCCCGAGCATCAGGTCCTGGAAGGGAGCGCCACCCCAGTCGCCATTGATCGCGTCGATAAATTTCTGGCCGTAGCCGGTTGAGCCGTGAAAGTTGACCATGATCACCACGTATCCATTGGCGGCGAACAACTCGGGATTCCAGCGGTAAGACCAGTCGTCGCCCCACGCGCCCTGCGGGCCTCCATGGATGAGAAACTTCACCGGATATTTCTTATTGACGTCGAAGTTCGGTGGCTTCACCACGAATCCCTGGACTTTTTCCTTCGCGGCTCCGTTGAACCAGAAATTCTCCAGCGGCTGCATCTCGACTTGCGAGAGCACGGGCTCGTTCAGTTTCGTTACCGGCTGCGCCTTCGAAAGTAGGCAATCTGGAATGCTGTAGGCGTTGGGAGGTACGGCCATCCTACACTGTGGGAATTCCAGCGGAGCGCTATAAATTTCGTTAGGCGCAGCGACCGACATGCGGTCGAAGAGGAGCGCCTTGCCGTCGGACGTAGGCGTGGGGCTGTCGTTGAAGTCGGCAACTAATTCTTGCGGCCACGGATTCGGCTTGGTGATGTCGATCGCGTAGATCGGCGCTGCGCCTTCATTCTCGGCAGTGAAATAGATAGTCTTCGAGTCCGGTTCCCACGCCATCGAATCGACCCAGCGGTCGAAGTTCGGCGTCATGTCCGTGATCTTACCCGTCGCGCGCTCGTACAACATCAGGCGAAAGCGGTCGCTCTCATAGCCGCCGCGCAACTGCGATCGATACGCGATGTACTTGCCATCGGGCGAGTACATGGGTGTGTCATCACTGCCCGGATTGGTGGTGATCTTCTTCGGCGTTCCTCCGGCCGTAGGCACCGTAAAGATATCGCGGTTGGTGCTGGTGGCTTGTACCTCCTCGATGTTGCTGGTGTAGGCGACTTCCTTGCCGTCCGGCGAGAACGAGTACTGGTCCTGACCACCGAGACTGAACGGCGGCACGTCATGGGCGCCGGGCGTAAGGTCACGCGCCACTCCGCCATCAGCCGAAACCAGGAATAGATGGCTGTACTTCCCATCGAAGTAGTGGTTCCAGTGGCGAAACATCAGCTGGGTGAAAATCTTCGCCTTGACCTTCGACTTGGCCTGTTCGTCATCGCGTTGCTTGTTGCAGGCATCGTCGCTGCAGTCGGGCCACACCGACGACACGAACAAGATGCTCTTGCCGTCGGGCGACCATAGTCCGCCTGAAGCCTCGGTCGAAATGATGGTCACTTTGCGCGGCTCCCCAGTCAGGGTTCCGCTCGATGGGTCGAAGTCCTGTACCCAGATCTGCGAAGCTCCATCGCGTGACGCCTCGAACAGAACGCGCTTGCCATCTGGCGAGAAGCGAATGCGATCCTCGCCAGTTCCAGTTGCAGGAGTGAGACGGCGCGCCTCGCCGCCTGCCACGGGAACGATCCACAAATGCGGCGTTTTCGTATTCGCGTCGAGGTTTACGTCCACTGCACTGAATGCCACCCATTTGCTGTCGGGCGAAGGAATGGGTTCGCCGATGCGCTTGAGTTGCATCATGTCTTCAAAGGTGAAGGGGCGTTTGCTCTGTGCAAATCCGCACAGCGAGCAGAACAATAAAAATAAGGCAATACGACGCAGCATGAGGCCTCCGGGGCACGTAGAAGTCATAAAAGATGACAACGATTGCGAACGCAATCGCAAAACTGCATAGTCTAGAACAATTTCACCCCGTGTGTCGGCGGGGCAGGGGACTGGCCCTTCCATCAACTCCGCACCAACAACACTTTACTCGGCAGATGCTATGGCTGTGGCCGGGCTAGTAGCGCGTTCAATTCCACGATGGGCGAAGCGGACCGCCGACGACATGTCCTGAGACGGCTTTTCGATGATCTGATACATGATCCATGCCACCCAGCCCGAGGCGGCCAAGCCGACAACATCCAGCACACCGATGTAACTGCCGGAGTACGGCAACCAATGCGAGAGCCAGGCAATCACGCCAACACCGATCGGCAGGTGCAACAGGTACAACGAGTAGCTCACGTCTCCAACCAGGTCCAGTGCACGGTTGTGGAAGGCGGAAAGCGCAATCAGGAGTCCGGTCGAGACCGACACTGCTGCCACGATCCAGCCGAGCGGCCCGAGCATGGCGAGAACCATCACCAAGCTCAGCCCGAGCATTTCGCGCAAACCGATCAGACGTGCCCGGTATTGAAAGACAAAAACCCCGATCAGGAAGACAGGAAGGTGATGAAAGATCAGCCGGCTGCAGGGGAACGCGAAACATGCAATCGTCATCGCTGCTATAGCTGCAAGGCGCACCAGCTTGCGGCTGTTTGCCAGCAGTGGAAGCATCAGCCCAACCAACAAATACCACTGAAATTCGATGGCCAGGGTCCAGTACGCGACATTGATCCAGCGCACGCCAACCAGGTCGTTGAGGTAAGCGAAGTGGAGCAACAGATCGCGCCCGGTGACCATCATCCGCGGTACGTGAGAGACAGGCACCAGTACGAAGTTGATCGCCAGAATGGTGACCGCGATGGATGCAAGATAGGGTGGATATAGACGCAGGTTGCGCTTCAGCAGAAACCGGGGATAATCGCGCAGGACATAGTTGGCCCGATGCAGACTCCATGGGATCACGAAGCCGGAGATGACGAAAAAAACGTCCACCCCCAAATAACCATATTTTCCCGACAAGGCGAGGTATTTTCCCTGGCCGGCGACGAAATGTCCCCAGGCGACGGCAATCGCAGCTAGGGCCCGAAGTGCATTGATGACGCCAATGCGTTGGTTGGGACCTGGTTTTTGCACTTTACCACTATGTTAAATGCGGGCCGCTGTAATCGGGTAATCAAGCATCACCAAGGGGTGTGACGCGTGACCTGGAAGCAGATCGCGGGTTGAAGGAACCGTGCCGCAACTCCCGATCCTGGCCTCGAATCGAATACAATAGTTACAAAGGACCATCCGTAATGAAGTTCCAGCAATTCCCCTCTCGTTTCGTGACGTTCTCGCTGTTGCTGCTCACGTTATGCCTGGCGCTTCCCGCGCTTGCCCAACGCGGAGAAGGTCAACTTGACCCTTCGCAGCCAACCCCTCCGCTCACAGTCGATGACATTATTCAGCGCTTTGCCGCCAAGGAAAACAGTTCAAGATTGCGCGCGAACAGTACACCTATCGCCAGGACGTGATGGTGGAAACGCTCGACGGCGACACCGTCGATGGCGAGTACCGTCAGGTGGTGGACGTTTTGTTTGACGATCAGGGTCGTCGC
Organism: uncultured Acidobacteriaceae bacterium; assembly: GCA_963772895.1. GTDB lineage: Bacteria > Acidobacteriota > Terriglobia > Terriglobales > Acidobacteriaceae > Bog-257. The sequence continues at coordinate 407,509 of CAVYZB010000007.1, read as the reverse complement.
ATTGAAGCAGGTCGTGTTTGCTCCGCAGTCAACTTTGCAGCGGATTTCCATGACCCGCGAGGATTTCGACGACATCCAACATCGCCTGCCTTTTGTGCTGACCAGCGACGAGATTCCGGAGTACTCCATCCTTTACGTTGGCAAGCAGAAGGAAGACGAACTCGGAACGTACGTGTTTGACATCGCACCCAAGCAAATCGAAAAGAACAAGCGTTATTTCCAGGGCCGCATCTGGGTTGATGATCACGACTTCCAAATCGTGAAGACGTACGGCAAGAATGTTCCCGACATTGGCGTAGGCAAGCATCACGGCGAAGGCGAGAACCTTTTCCCCAAGTTCACCACCTGGCGGCAGCAGATCGATGGGCAGTATTGGTTCCCGGTCTATACCAAGGTGGACGACGAACTGCACTTTTCCAGCGGCGACGTTCACGTGAAACAAGTAGTGAAGTACACCAACTACAAGCGCTTTGGAGCGAAGTCGAAGATCATCTACGACGGCCAGGAAATCTCGAAGGACCAGCCACAGCAGCCGGGGACCCAGCAGCCAAATAAGACGGCGCGCCGCCGCCGAAGCAGTAGGGGATCATCGCTTTTCGCTCTTCGCCATTCGCTTTTCGCCAAAGGCGCTGGCCTGATGAGATACGAGAATTGTGCCGTCCCCGAAGGGAAGCGATCTTATCTTTCACTTAGCCCACCGCTGAATGAAGCGCTGGGCTAAGCTCTATTGCGCTGCGGGGCTTGTCTTAAGCGAGTCTTTCACCGTGGCAATTCAAAATCATCTTCCTAAACAGTGTCAGGGGCTGGCTTTGCCCGTAACACACCAATTCCTAACAACGCGATAGCGTTCATCAGCCATATCTCTGACACGGTTTCGGGAAAAGCGAAAGGCGAGTAGCGACGAGCGAAAAGCGGGTTCCTCACGCTGCCGGCGCCATGGAGCGCTCGGCCGCCTGTTGGATAAAGCGCTTCATCACGTTGGCCCACATTACTTTCTTGCGCACGGCAGTCTCCTTTACGGCCCGCCCCTGCGCGAACATCTGAAGAAGTGCTCTCATTTTCAGCACCGTCAGCAACTGGTGCTCTTGCTCGCTGACGCCATAGCCTTGCAGGAACGCTTCCTGCACCGGCACGGTTATGCCGCGGTCGCAGAACGGATATTTCTCCAGCGCCTCAACCGCAGCCAGGAATATTGCCGCGTCAGCCAGCGAGTTGCCTCGCCGTTGCAAGTTGGCAAATTCGCCGAAGCCAGTTCCGTTCTCCGTCACCAAAACATTGAGCGGCACAAAGTCATTCAACACTGCGGAAGACCGCAGCGGCTTCTTGTGCCGGTTGAGCGTAGTGCTTGCGTTGTTCAGGATGGCCTGGATCGATTCCGCCGGCAGGCCGTCTTTTCGTGCTTTGGCGCAAAGCTTTTCCATCTCCGCCAGGACTCCGCTAGTGTCCAACACGATGGGCGGCGCGGATGTCGCCTTGTGAAACTGTTGCAGCCAGTCACCTGCTTGGCTTGCCGCCATTTTCAGAAGTCCGTGATTGCTAGTTTCCGGCAGCAGGGCCGCCTTCATAATGATGCTTTGTAACGGCAGGCCATTGACTTTGGTGCTGACCACAGCACCAAATTCGGTGAAATCGCCGACCGGGCGTGGCACTCCACCCAGCTTTCGTTTGGACACAGCTTCATGCGCAAACCACAAATTCTGGGCCTCATTTCTTGCCAGTGTCTGCGGTCCTCCCGAGGCTGATTTTCCTGCGCGCCAAATCTTCGCGCTAAGGCGTTCGCTGCCGCCGTCGAAGTCCAAGACAATTTCGTAGGTGCAGTAGTCGACTTTAGGGGTGTGCCCGACGACACGAACATCTCTCAACGTGGAATGTTCGGGGAAATACTGCGAACCGGAATTCCGTAGGCCATCTACGATTCGGTCCAGGACGCTATCAGACATTAACTCTCCAACGTGCAATGAACTGCCCTGATATGAGATGCAGAAAGCGGTGACCCTGACCAACCGCCACCGGCTGGGTAAGTGCAGGTTGGGTGCCATTGCAGTAAACAGAGAGCACTTGTAAGTGATTGATTTGGTTATGACTAACGTTCCCGCAGGCCAAACCGGCAGGGTAGTAGCATGGGGAGGTTGAGAACTTCGGTGCACATCCTTGGCAGCAGCTGCGACTTAAAAAAATTTTCGAGGAAGCCATTCTTGCAAAGAAGCCGCCAGGGAAAGCGCGTGCAGGAAGAAAGAAAATGAGATCTGTGTCGTCCCTAGCACTGGGTTCTCATCCAGACTAAACTTCTGATGCGCTGAAAGCTAAGAACTGAGAGCTGATAGCTGACAGCTGATAGCGAAAAGCTGCCCGCTACTTCTTGAACGCCACGTTCACCAGCAGCTTCTCGCCTTCCACATCGACAACATTGCAAAAGGTGCGATCGCCACGGCGGGTGAAGTCGAGTCCCACGCGGCTGCTGCCAATGCGCAGGTTGCGGATGTGCAAGTGGTCCAGCCAGTCTGGCAATCGTGGATTGATGATGTTCAGCTCTTTGCGTGGCGCGCTCGGCCGAATTCCCAGCACCGAAGCCAGTATCAGGAACATCGCGCCCGAGGCCCACGCCTGCGGCGAGCACGATACGGGATAGTGCACCGGCTCGTCATACTCCCGGCGCTGCACGCCGCAGAACAATTCGGGCAGCCGATAATCGCGAAATTCCACCGCCGTCTGGTAAAGCGACGTCAGTATGCTGAGCGCGCCATCGCGCAATTCGTTGACCGCCATGCCATGGGCGATGATCGAGTTATCGTGCGGCCACACCGATCCGCGATGGTAGCTGAGCGGATTGAACACCCGCTCTTCCTGCGACATGGTCCGCCAGCCCCAGCCGCTGAACATGTCATCGCGCATCAGGCGGTTGGCCACGGTACGGGCACGTTCCTTGCTGATGATGCGACCGAATAGCAAATGTCCGGGGTTGGAGGAAATTACTTCCAGCGGCTTTTTATCCGCATCCAGCGCCATGGCATAAAATCCGCGACTTGGCACCCAGAATGACCGGTCGAAGCGCCGCGCCAACTCCAAAGCTTCGCGCTTCAGTCGGTCGGCAGTTTTCACGTCGCCAAAGGTGCGCAACAGCGACGACATGCGATACTTCGCGTCATACACGTAACCCTGAACTTCACAGAGCGCGATGGGCGGCTTGGCAATGGTTCCATCGCGATGCATGTTGGCATCCCAGGAATCCTTCCAGCCTTGATTGACCAGCCCTTTGGGTGAGCGTCGCAAATATTCCACGAAGCCATCGCCATCCAGGTCGCCGTACTTGTCGATCCACTCCAGCGCGGCGTAAGCGTGCGGCAGCATCTCTTCGACCAGTTGTTCGTCGCCCGTCCAATTGAAGGTCTCGCTCAGCAGGACAAGGAACAGCGGGGTGGCATCCACGGAGCCATAGTACGGACCGAAGGGCATTTCGCCGTGGCGCGTCATCTCGCCGGCGCGATATTCATGCAGAATCTTGCCCGGCTCTTCATCGCGCCAGTCGTTGTATTCCTTGCCCTGATAACGGGCGAGCACCCGCAGAGTTTCGACGGCAAGCTGCGAATTCAGCGACAACGACTGGTAGGCCGCGATAATGGAATCTCTGCCGAACATGGTCGCGAACCACGGAATGCCGGCGGCAATAATGTGCTGCTCGCCCTCGGGAATTTGCAACGCGTGAAAATCGCCCGTGCCGGTCTTGAGCATGGCATCAAACACTTCGTTGTCGGTGCGAAAACTGGTAGAGCTGGATTCCCAACGCGCAAAATTGGCGCGCCGCTGACGGAGTTGATAATCGAAATCGTAGTTCTGGGCGCGTGATTCCCGCGCTTCCACCAGCGGTGTCACCGATACCTCAAGCTGCACCCGTTTCAGCGGCTCCAGCCGCAGTTCCCAGCGGACGGCTCGCTCCTGAATCTGCGTCGGCTTCGGCGCCAGTTTCACCAGCGTCTGGCGCATCACGTTATCAAGCCCGCGATAATAGAAGGCGATGCTGTTTTCGCGGAGCACGGGCTGATAGTACTGACCATGCTCCTGCCGCGCCACGCCCCGCACCTGAAACACATCCACGAAGTCGGCATCGAAGAGCACTTCGACGGTGAAATCGACCGCGATCAGGTTGAAATTTTCAAAGGTCATGCGGTCGAAGAGGATCTCGGCCGCCAGTACTTGCTCGCGGCGCACATGCACCGTGTTCTGGGGAAGATCAAAGGAATCGCGCAGCGTAATGTTGCCGGTGGTCAGCTCGATCTGTGAAGAAAATGTCTTCTCGGTGCTGGACGACAGCACCATGGCGCGATGGCCGCCGATACGCAGTTCCAGGTGACTGAGGAAGCGCGTATCGTCGTGGAAAAAACCCACATCAGGCGCGCCCGCAGGATGGATGTCTCCAGCGACATTGGTGGCGCTGAAAGTTTTGCCGTCGATGAGAGTGAGGTTGTCAACCTTCCGTGGCTCCATCGCCGGGAAGGCGAAACGGGGCTCCGGATACGGCGACGGAATCTCAATCAACTGTTCATCGGGAAGTGTGAGATACGTACTCATGACAACGAAATTGTAACGTCAGGCTACCATGGGGACCGTGCTTGTAGCTTTGCCCACAGGAGTTTCTTCGCCAACCATTTCGTCGTAGAGAGCCATATAGTCGGCCACCATACGCTCCACCGAAAAATACTGCTGGCAGTATTGCCGCACCGTGGCCGGCTTGAAATTCGCACGCAGGTTGCGGCTGCGTTGCGCCATCTCCTCCGGTGTCTGACACACGAAACCAGAAATTCCGTTGCGTACCACTTCTTCCACCGAACCGCCCGGCAATGCCAGCACCGGAGTACCGCACGCCATGGCTTCGATCATGACCAGCCCAAACGGCTCGTCCCATTGAATCGGGAACAGCATCGCCAGGGAATTGCCCAGCAACTCGTTCTTCGCCGCCAGATCAACTTCGCCGACGTACTCAATAAATTTGCCGTCGATGTGCGGCTTGATCATGGTATCGAAATAATCTTGAAAGATGGGCTGCACCTCGCCGGCAATCTTTAGTGGGATGCCGCTTTTCTTCGCCACCTCAATCGCAATGTGAGTGCCCTTGATGGGCGCGATCCGTCCCAGGAAGCTGAGATAGTCCTGCTTCTTCGGCTGCAGATGGTAAAGGCTCAAATCGATGCCGTGGTGAATGCTGCGCATGCGCGGCATGTTCTCGCGCTGCTTCTGAAAATCGCTGATGGTAACGAATTCAACCTCAGGGAAAAAATTGTAGATTTCACTGAGATCTTCTTCGTGCACGTGGTGCATGGTGTACACAAATTTATTCTTCACAAATCGCGTGAACATTAGCGCAGGCACGTTGTGCAGGTGAATGACGTCGCTGTCGGCTGACGCTTCGCGAATGGCCCAGGAGGAATGATTGAAGTCCTTAAGATTGTCGTACACTTCACCGCTGACCGGCCATTGCGGGTCTTTGTAGAACCAGCGCGTCTCCACCCCAACCGTGGATTCGCCATTGGTGTAAACCACTACATCGACGCCGGAATTCTTCAGTCCTTCGGCCAACAGCGCGATGAAAAGCTCGGTTCCACCGTATTTCTTTGGAGGAACGGGAAGGAACGGAGGTGCAACCAGAGCAACTCTCATGTAGAAGTCCTTTTTTTCCTTTCTTTTCCGAAGAACTGGTTGGAGATTTGCTTGCGCGTTTAAAACTTGAGAGCTAACTCATTTTATAAACTTTAGATGCAGAAAAAGGCTGCGGGGTGTCCGCCTCGATTGGGCTCGTAGAGGTTGCCGGCAACGCTGCATTTGTCTCGTGATGACAAGGACAACGGCCCAGCTATTGATTCCTGCAAGAAAAATGTCCGCAAGACCTGGAAGGGCTCGGCTTCACAGGCTGCGGAAAAAGTCGAAAAAGCAAATGCCTCACCGACCCTTTGGTCGGCGCGGGATGACAAAAATAAAAGTACTTATAACGGCGCCCCTAAAGTACGCCCCTTCAAGGCAAGCAGCCCCGTTTTTCCGCAGTCTGTTCAGAGGTGCCGAAAGCACGCGATTGAAAAGCCGGCTTTAGCCCTAGCCCACCGTGGCTAAAGCCATTTTTAATGACACCGGCTGCTCAAGCTATTCTGTCGTCTGCAGCGAACGCGGCGCTGAAAGCGCCGCTCTACCCAGCCTTACGAGAACACCTCACCAGCCATCGCCGAGAGCGTGCGTGAGGGAAGTGTGTTGCGCACCGGGCGATCAGGCACCATTCTGTCCGGGCCATTGATCTGCTTGCGCGTGATGCGTAGCTTTAGGGCCCGCTCGATGGCGCGAAGTTCGGCCACTTCAGCGCCTGCTACCAGTGTCGAAGCGCGGCCGCGCAATCCCGCGCGTCCGGTCCGGCCTACGCGATGGATGAAATCCTCGGGAATCGCTGGCAAATCGTAATTAATCACGTGCGCGATGTTCTGAACGTCAATACCGCGCGAAGCTACGTCGGTGGCCACCAGCACCTTGAAGCGGCCCGCGTCAAAGCCCGCGAGCGCGCCGGTTCGTTGCGACTGGGTGCGATCGCCGTGGATCATCGCAGCGGTGAAACCGTCGCGCACTAAGCTCTTGGCCAGGCGCTCGGTACCGCGCTTGGTCCGAGCAAACACCAGAGTGCGACCCTTCTCCGCATAGAGAAGTTGGCGCAGGACTTCGGACTTCTCCGCTGCGGAAACCTCGAAGGCATGGAGCTCGACCGTGTCGGCCGGCTTCGAAATCGAACCCTGCGCAATGCGTACTGGACTGCGCATGTAGTCATTCACCAAGCCGGCGACGGAGGCTTCCAGAGTTGCTGAGAAGCACAGCGTCTGGCGATCGCGCGGCAGCACCGCAGCGATGCGACGGATGGCCGGCAGAAAGCCCATGTCGAGCATGCGATCGGCTTCATCGAGAACCAGGGTCTTCACTGTGTCGAGGCGAACCAGCCTGCGGCCCAGAAAATCTTCCAGCCGCCCCGGCGTGGCTACGATGACCCGCGCTCCCGAGCGCAAAGCTTGAATCTGCGCCTTCTCCGCCAGACCGCCGATGACGAGGGCTGCGGGCGCAAGTTTCTTGTCACGCAGCTTCTCGTACTGTTCATGAACCTGCATGGCAAGTTCACGCGTGGGCACCAGGATTAGCGCTTCCGGGCTGCGAGACGAAGTCTGCAACAAGCGCTCGATCAAGGGCACCAGGAACGCAAGGGTTTTGCCAGTGCCGGTTTGGGCAGTGGCCAGGACGTCTCTGCCCGCAAGTGCGTGCGGGATCGCTTCCGCCTGGATGGCGGTGGGTGTACTGAAATTGGCGAGCGCCAACTTCCGCTGAAGTTCAGCGGAAAGAGGCATTTCTGAAAATTGTGTCAATCGAATCGTACTTTCTGGAGGGGCGTCTCGCGATTGCATTTTGTTAGTGCATGCGATTCGCGAAGATACTTCGGATGCCGCTCAATAGTTTATTGGGCGCTGAAAACAAACGGGATGCAGGAAAGGCGGGAAATCAGATCGAAACTTCGGATCGGACTGTCGCACCACAAGCGAACCGTGGCTAATAGCGTCTGCAAGAATTGTAGCACAGGTTCGCTGATGATGCCTCGAAGCGCAGCGGTGGGGGCAGCCGCTGCCGCGGAGTTACTTGGCAAAGTCATGAAAATCAAAGCCTTGCGGCTGACCTTCCTCGTCGTGGGTGACTACCAAGTCGGCCACGGGCGAGGTAGCAGGAGTTTCCGTCTCATTGTCGGATTGCTGCTTGCGTTGCTGCTTCTTCTGGGCCTTTTCGGCCTGTTTTTCCTGTCTTGATCGTTCCTTCTGGCGTTTGGTAAAGGATGGACGCGAATTTCCGGCCATAAATGCTCCTCTCAGCTCATTCAATCTGATCGGCGATACTACCTCCATCATACATGCAACTTCGCCCTCCTGAGCAACCGTGGGCTCGACTGTGTGTCGAATGTTCTCGCGCGAGCAAGAAAATAGCCGACAAGGGGTCGTCGTTGGGAGGCTGTTGCGCTACGCTTGCCGGGTTGCCCTATACCCTCATTTTGCTTCCTGTTTTTGTAAGCGGCGAGTGACTGTAGCAGCCTTTCCTTCATTGAGTAAAAGTTTCCTCCCTGTACACCCAAGCCCTTCTTATAACCCTAGTATTTTGTTGCGCGGATTGTTGGCATTGCTGTTGCACTACATTCTTTAACGTGCCCGACGCTTAGCATCGGGTGTGCGAAGTTTTCGAGTTCGCTGACGGAAAGATTCCTATGACAGCTGCGATATCTCATGGAGTCTACATGCAACAACGCCGTAAAGCGATTTTGTGTTTGTGTCACGATGCCACCATGCTGCAGCTCCGGCGGATGTTACTGGAGCACTTTGGGTACAAAGTGTGGCCTACCAGTTCGGTTGAGGATGCGACATTACTCGCCGAACATACTTGTCCCGACATGCTGCTGATGGACAATAACTACCCCGGGGTGAGCCTGGAAAAGGTGGCGCAACAGGTCAAAGAAGTTTGTCCCGAGGTAATTGCGGTGGTGCTGTCCCCCTATTTCGCAGTTCACGATTCTTCCCGGACTGCCGTTGATCGATTTGTTCCGAGCGACGAGGATCCAGATGCACTGGTTGCTCGAATTGAAGAACTCTTCGAAGAAAGGGGTCGAGGTAACGAGCTTCGCGCGTCCTTACATTAAGGGATAAGCGCTTGACGAAAAGAGAATCCCGCAATGTAAGACTACAGGCGAGTAGAAGAAATTCTACTTGCCTTTGTTCTGAGACCTATCCGGGCTTCGTGGTGAGTATCCGCGTAATCCGGAGTTCGTTCGCCCACTATCGGGACTTTAACCGCCAAGCAGGCTGGCGGCCCGCGGAAGCGGTTGTTGCGGGGGTTGAGACCGCAGCCCTTATGCGGAAATGCTGTGAAGGTGCTCGGATCTTCAACTCTCGCACCGTGCCCAAATAACAAACCGGTGTTGGCGCGACTCGCAGCGAACATTGAGCAAGTTGGGTTGGCAACACACCTAGAATCTTCGACATGTTCCTGAACAAACCCGCCGATTCATCGATATCAATCGCGCTCCGCTCTCCGCAATAGCCGCTTTGAAAATCACACAGCATAACCAGCCGTCTTACTGACAATTATCGGCGACGGACGCTCTTCCTGAATCCGAACTTCAAAACAGGAATTGTCCCATTCTGATTGCATTCTCTTCGCGGCCTTCACTTTCGCCTTTCTTTCGCATCTCCAAAGCGCTCTATAGTTTACTCGCGTTCATTGCTCTCCTGATGATCTGGCATCGAACCTGCATTTGTAAGAGCCGTTATTGCAGGCTGCGCAAGCAGTCCAATGCGATGGGAAACATGGATACTTTTCCTGCTAACCCGACGGCCTCTTGCTCTCAAAAGGAGAAGCCTGAAACGACAATTCTTCTAGTGGAAGACGAAAGCGACGTTCGCGAAGTGACGCGCGCGGTATTGGAGCATGCAGGCTATCGGGTACTTGAATCCAACGGAGCGGAAGAAGCCATCCGCTTGGGTAAGGAACATCAGGGACGTATTGGGCTATTGCTATCGGATGTGGTGATGCCCGGCATGAACGGTCCTGAATTAGCGTTGCGATTGCAGAACTTGCAACCGGGTCTAATCACAGTTTTCATGTCCGGTTACGCCGATCACGATGTAATGCGGAAGGTGATGAATAGCGAGACGACAACCTATATCCAGAAACCCTTCACGATTAGTGTTCTGCTGACCAGTGTGGTCGCAGCACTGCGCACCGGCTCGAAAGTCCGTCGAGCCGGCGCGCCTATCCGGACTTGCCGCTGGGTGATGCGTGGGCTGCCGGTTCAGGGACGATGTTGCTGGGATGGCTGGTCTGGAGTTTTTGGCCAGCGAGGGTGCCTTCCTGATCGGACGGCATCGGCGGCGAAAATGAGGGCGCCAGAACGACGAGATCCACTCTGCGATTGAGTTGCCGGCTCTTCGGAGACTCGTTACTTGCGACCGGGTGAAACTCAGCGTAACCAGCGGCGGAGAGCCGGTCTGGGGCAATTCCGTACTTCTCAATCAGGGTCTTTACCAGTTCCGTCGCGCGTGCGGTGGACAACTCCCAGTTCGACGCGAATTGCGAGTTATGAATAGGGACGGGATCTGTATGACCCTCAATCCGCACGGGGGAGCCATGTTCTTGCAAGATCTGAGCAACCCGGGCGAAGGCGCCTTCCGCTCCCGACTTCATCGTGGCTGATCCGCTGTCGAAGAATCCCATCTCGCGCAGGCTGATCACCAGGCCGTTCGGGTCGGTCCGAAGAGCAACTTCGTTACGCTTGATCTCCGCCGCCAGCGCTTTTTCAACTTCACCACGGATGGCGGTGAAATCGTCTTGTTTGCGATTGGCTTCCTGCGGCCCAGCGCCTTCACGGGTAAGCCGAGACGACTCCACTGCGGGACCGCCTCCGGGGGTGCGGCTGCCCGACAGCGGTTTGCGGATTACATTGCCAGGCTTTGCTGCGTCAGTCTGAAATACGCCCAGCTGTTCAAAAGCGGATTCGATGGCGACGGACAATCGTCCCGCCTTCTTGTGGTCCATTTGAGCTGAGGCGTACATGACGACGAAGAAGGCAAACAATAACGTTACAAAGTCCGCGTAAGACACGAGCCAGCGTTCGTGGCTAATGCGATCGCTGGAACGGCGCCGGTATTTCATGCTGCCCTTCCGGCGGTAGCCTTCGTGTCGGCAGTGTCTTGCAGGAAACCGACCAACTTGGCTTCCAGCATGCGAGGGTTCATACCTTCCAGGATGGAGATCACCCCTTCCAGGGTCATTTCGCGGATGATCTGCTCTTCGCGTATCCGAATGCGGAGTTTTCCGGAACTCGGCAGAAAGAAGAGATTAGCTGCACCCACTCCGTAAACGGTCGCTACGAAGGCCACCGCGATGCCTTTGCCCACTTCGTCGATGTTATCCAGATGCTGCATAACCTGGATCAAGCCAAGCACCGCTCCAATAATGCCGATGGTGGGAGAAAAGCCGCCCGCCGACTCGAATACTTTGGGGATGTTGTCCTCGTATTCCGCCTGGTTGTCAATCTCCAACTGCATCATCTTGCGTAGTTCTTGTGGCTCGGTGCCATCCACCGCCAGCATGAGCGACTTTCTCAGGAAGGGGTCACTAATGCCCATCAGATCGGAGTCAAGTGACACGATGCCGTCACGCCGCGCCTTATTCGCGAACACTACCAACTGCCGCACTACCTGCTGCGGATCCAGTTGGCGCTCGAAGAAGACGTTGACCAGGCGGCGAAACGCCGAGGCGACAACGGGGAGCGGGAATTGGAGCATGACTGCGCCGAGGGTTCCACCAAAGACAATCATCGCCGCTGTGGGCTGAAGCACCTGGCCGATCTTGCCACCCTCCAGCAGAAGCCCAGCGATGATCCCTCCCACCCCGACGATCAGGCCGGCGACACTGCTCTTATCCACCATCGCCTTCCTCGGTCTGGGCTGGCTCTATGAGACGGCTGCAGGGAGCAGTGCAATTCAAAGCTGAGGCGGCCGAAAGTATCTCGGGATTACCGCTGAAGATGGATCGCCGGAACTGGCGCACCTGCTCGATCACTTGCTCGGTGGTTTCGCGTACTACCAGCTTTTCGCCACTGATTAGAGTGAGCACCGTGTCGGGAGCTGCCTCCACGTACTTGATAAGGTCGCAATTGACGGCCAGGCGTGCGTTGTTCAGGCGGGTGAGCTGGATCATGGAATGTCCTCAATCGGCAGCAGCGATCTAGTCAATAGATCGGCAGTTGCGGGAAGTTGGTTAAGGTTTTGTGGAAGTACGAATGCACCCTTGTTCCGAAATGCGATTCGCGTTGCTTTGATGAGAAGCGCTTAATGTGGCATGCAACCGGCAGAAGCAATTAAAGCCGAGGTGGGAGCGGGCCGATGTGGTTGGTGATCAATAAGTCGGTTCCGCCGGTCTTGACCCCCGGCAGCGCACCTGCGGGCGACGAACTCAAGTGGAGCTCGGGCAAGGTGGAACCATGAGAGAGGAGCTATCCCATGGCAATCAGCATTCTGTATAACATTCCATCGCTGGCCGCAGACAACCAGCTCAACGTTACCAACGCTGGTCTGCAGCAGACTTTGTACCGGCTGTCGACGGGCTCGCGAATCAACTCCGGCGCTGACGACGCGGCCGGACTGGCCATCGCCAATGGCTTGCAGGCCAATGTTCTTGCGCTGACTCAGTCGGCACTGAATGCAACCGAGGGCGCGGGCAAGCTGCAAGTGGCCGACGGCGCGTTGTCGCAGGTTACCACCCTGCTGAACCGTGCCGTCACCCTGGCCACGGAGTCGGCCAACGGAACCGTTAACGACGGCTCCCAGCGTCAGGCGCTGGATGCAGAGTTCACCGCGATCAAGGCGGAAATCGACCGCATCGGCAGCAACACCACCTACAATGGCTCGGCCATCTTCGCCGGTGGCGACGCCAACTTCAACCAGGTCAGTGCAGCCAACACCGCAGCCGGGGTGGCCACGGCGGTAAGCGGGACATTGGCCATCAAGACCACTGGCGGCGCTACCATTTACACCACCAAAGCCAGCGACGCCACGGTGGGCGACGTTATCAGCGACATCAACGGTTCGGGCACGGGCCTGGTAGCCACGCTGGACAGCAGTGGGCATCTGCTGGTCACAGATGCCGAGAATCGCGGCACATCGGCTGCCAACCAACTTTCCGCCGACGCTACCACGGGCAGCTTCGTGATTGGCGGTGACGCCAGCGAGACCTTCACCAACACTACCAACTCCAGCACCATGGACGTGTACCTCAGCGATTCCACGGTGGCTGGCAGCAGCAGCATCGGGGTCACGCTGGGACAGTTCTCCAGCAACAACCTGAACGGCGTCAGCCTGGCCAATGACAACCTGCAGACAGCGGCCAATGCGCAGGCGGCGCTGGCCGACATCAACACTGCCATCAGCCAGGTGGCGGCACTGCGCGGCAACATCGGCGCCAGCGTGAATCGTCTTCAGGCGGCTGGCAACGTCGTGAATAGCCAGATCCAGAACCTGACTTCCGCGGAAAACGACATCACCGCGGCCGACATCCCGACGGAAGTCGCGAACTTGACCAAGTATTCAATCCTGAACCAGACCGGCATCTCGGCGCTGGCGCAGGCCAACCAGATGCAGCAGAGCGTGCTCAAGCTGCTGCAGTAAAACAAGCGTGGCCTCCAGGCCGTGCTGTGGTTGCACGGCTTGGGCGCTTGGGGAGCCATTCTCCTGAAGGCGAGCAACCGGCCCTTGAACACTTCGGGTTGCACGGGGGAGAAGGTGGGACTTCGGGTCCCCCTTCTTCCCTAGATTTGCAGAGTTGAACCGACGGGCAGGTAACAGCTCGAAAAGGAAGGAGCCGTGCTAGATCGTGAGTACCTCAAGCGTTAATCTCTCCAGCGTTCTTTCCAGCATCAATGATGCCTTCAGCGGCAAGACCAGTGGAATCGATGTTGCGTCCACGGTCGATGAGTTGATGCAGATCGAACGCCAGCCGGAAGCCCAGATGCAGCAACAGCAGTCCGACATCAGCCAGCAGATCAGCATGCTTGGCACGATCAGCAGCGATCTGCAGGCCCTGGCTACTGCCGCGAACAGCCTGAGCGATATCAACGGAGGACTGCAGGCGAAGACGGCGAGTTCGAGCCAGGATGGCATCGTCACCGCAACCGCAGACAGCACCGCGGCTGTTGGGAACCACACGGTGACAGTTAGCAATCTGGCGACGACATCGTCCAGCTACTCCGACGTGGTGCCTTCCACCACCCAGCTGGGCGGCGCGGAAATCGATGTAGCTTACGGCGACCCGAGCAATCCTACGAGCTCGGACAAGATTCTCATTCCCGCAGACGACAACACGGTACAGCAGGTCGCAAGCTACATTAACTCTTCCGACTACGGAGTCACGGCCAATGTTGTGACTGATGCTTCAGGGTCGCGGCTGTCGCTGGTCAGCAAGACCTCTGGCGCCGCCGGCAACCTGACGGTTACCAGTCCGGCGCTGACCTTTACCCAGGGAATAGCCGGAGTAGACGCAGAACTCAATGTGGATGGAGTGCCCATAGACAGCTCCACCAACACCGTAACCACGGCCTTGCCGGGAATAACACTGGACCTGGGGAGTGCGGCGCCGGACACACCGGTAACCATCAGTGTTGCTGGCGATACCACGCAAGTGACGCAGACCATCAACAGCTTTGTCTCTGCCTACAACACAGTTGTCAATGACATCAACAGCCAGTTCACCCTCGATTCCAACGGCCAGGAAGGGCCCCTGGCTGGCGTGAGCGGATTGCGCAGCCTACAGAATCAGTTGCTCAGCGCCATCTCCTATTCCGTTACCGGGACCGGTCAGTACGTGAATCTGCAATCGCTGGGTATCGAGATGCAGGACGATGGCACGCTACAGGTGAACTCCACAGTGTTGAATGATGCTCTTAGCAATCACTACCAGGATTTCCAGAACTTCTTTCAGTCACTTTCGCCGCAGGGATTCGGCAACTTCTTCGGCACGCAGATGATGCAAATGACTGACGTTACCGAAGGGCCGATTGCGCTGGCCGTGACTGGACTGCAGCAAACCAATCAATCCCTCAACAATGACATCAACGATTTTGAGGTGCGCATGACCTCGATGCAGGCGGAGTTGACCCAGCAGTACAGCGCTCTCAACGCCTCGCTCGTGCAGTATCCGATGCTGATGCAGGAGATTTCCGCCCAACTGGACAGTTTGCCCGGCAGCAGCAATAGCAGCAGTAGTAGTAGCAGCTAGCCACGATGAAAAATACATTGGAAGCGAAGCTGGCCTACCGCGAGAATGCGGTGCGCGGCGCCACTCCAATCGAGCTGGTGGTGATCCTGTTGGATGCCGCCATCCACGATATGCGGCGCGCTGAGTCCGCGATTCAGGCCAGAGACATTGAGGGGCGTGCATTGGCCATTCGCCACGTGTTACTCATCCTGCAACAGCTGCAAGGCACGCTGGACTTTGAAAAGGGCGGTCAGGTCGCCCGGCAGTTCGAACAGTTTTACAACCTCATTCGGGCAAAAGTGCTGGAAGCACAGCTGCGCAGCTCTCCGGACCTGATGCAGCAACAGATCCAGTTCATGTCAGAAGTCCGCGACTGCTGGATGCAGGCAGAGAAGCAGTTGCAAGCGAAGTCCAACCCTGGGCCCGCGGTCGCGACCATCGCCTCTGCCCGAGCCACGGTGGAGGATGGAGGTCCGACAAGCGAATGGAACGCGTGAAGCAGAACCCTCACTTCGATCTTCTGCGACAAGCCAACGCCAGCCTGGTTCGCTTTCTTGACCAGCCTTCGGCCGAGGTGGCACTGGGTACTGACGAAGAGGTCGAAACTCTTTTGCAGCTTGAGAAGACGTTGCGGTCGGTGGGCGTCCTGCTTGCCGGAGGCGTGCAAGATACCAGCAATGCAAACATTCGCGAAGAACTCGCGCGCTACCGCGCGAACCTGGTTTCGCTACGCCGCGAACTGTCTCTCATGCAGGAGCGCGCGATCGCCTGCCGTGCCAAGCTGTGTTCCCGCCGGGACCATCTCCAGGCAGCGAAGGCCTGGTGCACTGCCTCGCGGCAGACCTCATAACAAACGTGACGCCTGCCGAGAAGCGCGGGGCGCAAAACTTGAGTAGTGCTGCGCGAGAGCTCAGCTAGATGCCCAGCTTCTTCACTTCTTCGTTGTAGTACTTGCGGTACAGGATGTCCCACTCCTGGGAGCCTTCGAGGATGGTGCGCCGCTGGCTTTCGATTTTCTGCCGGGCGGCAGCATCGATCCGGGCCTCCTGGGCCATCAGCAATTCCAGGACGCGGCGGGCTTCCAGGCGGATGCTATTGCGGTCCTCCACGAAGTCCACGCTGTCCATCTCGGCAAGGGTGTCGGCCACGGCATGCGCCAGCTTATTGATCTTTTCGCGGCTGAGCCTCATAGTACCGCCTTGTACTTGCGTACCAGCTCATTCTTGATCTTCTTAAACATTTCCTGGTAATTGGCGCCACTGCGGTTCATTTCGTCAGCGTAGGTGTCGAGGATGATACGGACCTCGTCATTGATGCGGTCTTCCAATGTAAGTTCCTCAAGCAGGGCGGCATTGATGCGGGCAGTGACCTCGGGTTTCTCCGAGGTTTCGATGAACTCGCCGGCGATGAGCTTATTGGTGACTTCGCGGGCGAGGTAGCCCACGTATTCTTTGGAGAAGAGCATGTTAGTTGGAATCAGGTAGCGAAACAGCTTAGTTTAGCACAGGAATTCGGACGCGCTGGCCGGCGAGCGGGCCCTCTAGCGCTCTTCTCTCCAGCCATCGGGCTGTGTCAGTCGGCCTGCATCGGAGTATGATGATTTTCGTCCGCTGCAAATTTGTCGCCGCGGCCTACGAGAAACTTTTATGGCAGACGATCTGTCCAGCCTCAAAGACGACATGAACGCTTTCATCATGGGACACGGGTTGAGCCGCTTCCAGGGATACGTCACCGAAGATGTACACAGCGTCATGTGGGACCCGCGAGACAATCCCGAAAGCTGGAAAGATTTCGTCGAGTTGGCGAAAAAAGCGGGTTCCGAGTTCCTCTCCATGGATGACGAGGTGCTTCAACGCGACGAGCTTGATTACCTCATCCAACGCCTGCAACACGCCAACTACCCCAGCGATGAGGACATGGAAGAAGCTCGCTGGTTGCGCAACTACGTAGGCAAGACCGGCTTCATCCAGCTTGGTTGGCCGCATCAGGGCATCATGTTTCTCTACGAAGTCTCCACCGAGTGGTACGAGCGTTACCAGCATCTGCTGGATTTGGTGGAAGATTTCGGGAGCATGGCAATCGACGGGACCGACCCGGACGACGAACGCTGACGTGCGCTGGGCCCTCCGCAATGCCGAATCTGAAGACGTGCAGCGCTTGGCGCTGGAATCTGGGCTGCCCATCTCAACCGCACGGTTGCTGATCGTTCGCGGCATACGGACAGCCGAACAGGCGCACAAATTTCTCTCACCTTCCTTGCAAGACCTGCATTCGCCCGGGCTGATGACTGGCTTGCGCGTTGCTGTGGATCGGTTGCGCGCCGCGATCGAACGCTGCGAAACCGTTCTGATTTACGGCGACTACGACGTGGACGGTACGACGGCGATCGTGATTCTCAAAACCGCGATCGAACTCTGTGGGGGAAAGACGGAGCACCACGTGCCTCATCGCATCCGCGAAGGCTATGGCATGCGCGATGAGGTCATTGAGCAAGCCGCCGATCGCGGCATTCGCGTCATCATCAGCGTGGACACTGGGATCAGGGCGTTCGCTGCTGGCGAAACCGCACAGCGCCGGGGTATCGATCTTATCGTTACCGATCATCATCTGCCGCAAGCCAGCGGGGTGCCGAAAGCGCTGGCGGTGGTGAACCCGAATCAGGAGGGTTGCGATTATCCCTGCAAGTCGCTGTGCGGCGCGGGCGTGGCATTCAAGATTGCGCAAGCCTTGCTGGAGGAGACTGGACGCGAGCGACTGCTGCCTTCGTTTCTGAAAATGGTCGCTATCGCGACCATCGCCGATGCGGTGCCGTTGCTTGGCGAGAACCGCGTCTTCGCCAAGCTAGGTCTCGAGGGCCTGAGAAAACCGGTCAACGCAGGTCTACGCGCGTTGTTGACGAATTGCCAACTCGACGGTTCGCGCCCGCTGAGCGCCAGCGACATTGCTTTCCGTGTTGCCCCGCGCTTGAACGCCGCCGGGCGCATGGACGTGGCCGAGCACGTCATTCAATTGTTCACCGAGAAGGACGCAACCAAAGCGGCGGACATCGCCATTCGCCTTAACCAGCTCAACGGCGACCGGCAACTGGAAGAGCAGCGCATCATCGAGGAGATTCAACGGAAAGTTGAAGCGTCTCCGGAGATGCGAGAGGCGTACTGCCTGGTCCTGGAAGGCGAAGGCTGGCATCGCGGTGTGATCGGCATCTGCGCCACTCGCGTTGTGGAGCGATACCGCCGGCCGACGCTCATCTTCGCTTGCGAGGAAGGCGAAGCGTATGGCTCGGGCCGCTCCATCGAGGCGTTCCATCTGCTGGAGGCGCTGGAATCATGTTCTGAGTTGTTCACCCGTTTTGGTGGACACGCGCACGCGGTCGGTTGTTCGCTTCCGGTGCAGAAGATTCCTGAGTTACGGTCGCGACTCGATGCTTTTGCCCGGGAACGGCTGACCCCGAAGGACTTTATCCCCATCCTCTACTACGACGCCGAAATTTCGCTTGACGAGGTCGAGCACGAATTCTGGCTGCTCTTGCAGAAACTGGAGCCATTCGGCTCAGGCAATCCCGTGCCCGTTTTCGTTGCCCGGAATGCGAAGCTGGTTCAGCCGGCTCGGGTACTGAAAGAGAAACATGTAAAGCTTCGCGTAGTGGCTAATGACCGGAACTCGAACGGCGGCAAATTTCCGCGTGCCTATGATGCCTTGGGCTGGCGCATGGCCGAGCGTCTCACGCAAGATTCGCTGCTGCTGGGCAGCACCCTCGACTTGGCGTTCACCGTGGATTACAACGAGCATCCCGAGTTCGGAGGAGTACAGCTGAACCTGTCGGACTTTGCGCTATGTCGCAGCGCCGCAAACGCAGCGCGTGCCGCCGAAGGTTGAGAGTGCAAACGAAAAGGGCGCCGAATCGGCACCCTTCGTCTTTATCTCCTGTAAGTTTTTCTACGGCACTTCAATCAACTCGATCTTGCCGTCCTTGCGGCGATGCAAGACCCTGACCTGGCCCTTCGGATCGCGGAATACAAATACCTCGCGATCGCGGAATTCGCATTCCTTGACCGCCTCCTCGATCGTCATAGGCCGCAATGCGATGGAGTCGGTGGAGTGCACCAGGTGCGCCTCGGTGGTGCGGGCTATGGAGGGAAACTTATGCACCACCACCGGAACCGCGGTGGCGGGATTGGCGCCGACAGAAATTTGCATCTCGCTCTGCGCCGCTACCGGAGCCGTCCAACTCTTGTCTTTCGGTTTGCGCCCAATGTTGCGGCGGCGGCCGTTGTGCCGAAGCACTTGCGTCTCAATATGCTCCAAAGCCTGGGTGACGGCGGCAACCATGTCGGTGGCCTCGGCGAGTCCCACTAGATGGCCGCGCCGCCGCTTCACCGTGATTTCCGCGATGTTGCGGTGCTTCTCCACCGACAGGATGACTTTGCTTTTGATGTTTTCGCCAAGGATCTTGGTGAGCTTGGTGAGGCCTAATTCGACCTCATCACGAACGGCGGGAGTAATTTCATACTGCTTGCCGAAGTATTCCACTGTCATTGAGCTCCCTCCTCGCCGCAGCCTATTTATTCGGTGACTGGTGTTGTAGCCGCGGCGCTTTCCTCACAACGGCGTCCCTTCAAGTTAGACGCGCCTGGGATAAAATCCGCGCGTTGTCGGACCGGACGAGGCGCCGGTACAGCCGCTAGTTCTTTACTCTGCGCTGGTGGGTGCTCGGGATGCGCATATCTTCCCTGTACTTCGCAACCGTGCGGCGAGTGACCTGGATGCCCTGCGACTGGAGGATGCGGGTGATCTGCTCGTCGGTCAACGGCCGGGTGGGATCTTCTTCTTCGATGAGCTTCTTGACCCGGCGCTTGAGAATGAGCAGCGAGGTGCCGCTGCCCTCCGGTCCATTGACGCTCTCGCTGAAGAAGTATCGTAGTTCGAAGACGCCTTGCGGAGTGTGAGCATACTTGTTGGCGACGGCGCGGCTGACGGTGGAGGGATGAACGCCGATCTCCTCCGCCACTTCCTTAATCATCATCGGCTTCAGTAAGTCAATGCCATGGTCGAGGAAATCGCGCTGGCGTGCCAGAATTGAATAGCAAACTCGCAAAATGGTTTGCTTACGCTGCTCAATATTCTTGATGAGCTGGATAGCCGACTTATAACGCTCTTTGACGTAGTTGCGTACGTCCTTCTCCGCCGCATCGCGGCTCAACAGCTTGCGATAGGTCGGATTCAGGCGTAACTGCGGAATCTCTTCGTCGTTCATGAGGACAAGATACTCATCCCCCTGCTTGACGAATGCCACGTCGGGCTCGATCAGTCTGGTTTCGGCCTTGTTGTAGCGCAGTCCGGGACGCGGATCGAGGGTACGAATAAATTCCATGCCAAGCATTACCGCTTCGAGCGGCCGCCCCATGGCTTTGGCCACTTCCTTGTAATGCTTGTTTTGCAGGGCGTGGAGATGTTCGTTCACCAGCACGATGGCGTCGTCAAGCGCCTCGAGTTCGGCGGCATGACTGCCATTGACTTGCTTGCGATCAACGCGCTTCAAGTCGTGTAATTGCGCCAGCAGGCATTCCCGCAAATCGCGCGCGCCGACTCCGATAGGATCCATCTGGCGCACCAGGTCGATCGCCTCGCGCAGTGCGTCGCGGCTGAAAGGAACACGAGCCGGCACAGTCCGCGGGGGTACGAGCGTGGGACGGGGAATCTGCGGTTCAACTTGTTGAGCCGTCGCCTCGGAAACCGCAGACTCTTCTTCGGCTATGGCCACGTTGGATTCGGAAATCTCCGGCTCCAAGTTATTCTCGGCTGGCAGGAGAGCTGGCGTCGACTGCTCCGGCGAATCCGCGCTGCCTGCGGACGGTGCCGGAACCTCCGCATCGAAGTCATTCGCCTGTTGTTCATCGGCCAGGCCCAGCAGTTCATCATCTGTCGCGGTGAGATAACCTTCCTCGTTAAGGTTTCCGATTACCAGTTCTGCCGCCCGATATACATCTTCGTTGACGTGCAGCGATCCAAGCTGCCACATCAAGTGGTCCGTCAGTGTCGTGGGTTTGGAAAGGAAATTCTCGAATGAGGGCTTCTCGCTCTCCTCCATCTCAATCGAGGTGCGCAGACCGGGATCCAGATACTCCGAGAAGAACGAGCCGAAATCGATTTCGTCGAAGGGATCTTTTTCCTCGGCGGTTACCGGCTGCGGCTCTTCCTGGTTGGTAACCGAGCTGTCGCGCTCCATCTTCTCTTCGCGGGCCGAGACCTCATCGAGCAAGGGGACAGAATCGTCAAGTTCCTCAAGTACAGGATTCTCTGTCAGCTCAGCAGTAATCATGTCCGCCAGCTCAAGTTTGTTGAGCGCCAGGACGCTGACCATCTGAACGAGTCCAGGAGTCAGGATCTGCTTCTGAGAAACCTTGAGGTTTAACTTGGGCTGCAATAAGGCCATGCAACGGATTCCTAGGGCGCAGGCCCTCACACGAATTCTAAACCAACTGGAAGCTCTCGCCTAAGTAAACTCGTTTCACTTCAGGATCATTTCCGAGTTGCTCCGGCGAACCCGTCCGGAAGATACGTCCCTCATTAATGATGTAGGCACGATCGGTGACCGACAGGGTCTCCCTTACATTATGATCGGTAACCAGTACGCCAATTCCAGTCGCTTTCAAATCAGAAATGATCTTTTGTAAATCAAGTACCGCGATGGGATCGATTCCGGAAAAGGGCTCATCCAGCAAAATGAAAGCCGGTGAAATACACAGACAGCGGGCAATCTCAACTCGTCGGCGCTCGCCCCCGGATAACGCATAGCCGCGATTCTTCCGGATGACGCCCAGTCCCAACTGATCGATCAGTTTTTCCATTCGCTCACGGCGCTCGTGCCACGAAATCGGCTGCGCCTCAAGTACCGCCAGGATATTGTCCTCGACCGTCAATTTGCGAAAGATGGACGGCTCCTGTGGCAGATACCCGATCCCATAGTTCCTGGCCCGCAGATACATAGGCTGGTTAGTTATGTCCTGCCCGTTGATCAGGACCCGTCCAGTCTCGGCCGGAATGAGCCCCACGACAATGTAGAAACTGGTGGTCTTGCCGGCTCCGTTCGGTCCCAGCAGACCGACCACCTCACCTTGTTTTACGTGGAAGCTGACCCCGCTGACGACCCTTCGGCCGCGGTAGCTTTTGCCGATCTCATCCGCCGATAACGTCTGCATTTACTTCGTGGTACGTGCGCGAGTAATGGTGGGGGAAGAGCGTTTACTCTCTACCAGAACCCTATCATCGTGACTGTAGAAAGTCAACGAATCGCCCCACACCGTACCGTGTTCGGCATCAAAAATGCTAGGCGATTTTCCGGTCAAGAAGTACTTGCCATCGTCGGCGGTATAAACCAATCGATCTCCCACCGCCCGCCGGTTCGGTCCCGTGACTACGACCTTTCCGACGGCAACCATGTGATCGATCTGGCTCGGCCCATCCGAGCCGGGGATGATCGATTGCTTTGGCGCGGCAGACGTTGGCGTCTGGGCGGTATTTTTTGCATCTGGGTCCGCCGGCTTTAAATAGACGTCGATCTGTTGCCCAGTGATTGTATTGGGTATGCTCTTGGCAAAGACGTCGCCGGTGTAGCGGGCTCGCCGCTCTTCATCCGTATAGGTCAACTTGTCAGAGGTCACATCGACCGGCGTAAGCTTTCCGTCCTGCCCCTTTTGCATGAATAGGCTTAAGACCTTGTGCGACGGATCAGACTCGGCAACGATGCTGCGCTTCTGATCGTCAAAATCAATCTTGGGCGCACGGACCACGTTGGCGGTCTGCCAGAGCCGAACGTTCCCGGTGTAGTGGGCCACACCCGGTTCCTTATGCGCAGTCATGTGCTGGGCCGTGACGTGAATGGGATCTGAGCTCGCCAGTAACGCTCCATCGGGTTGAGGCTTGAGATCGCTGTAGGTCGTCTTCACGTTGTCATCGGCGAAGCCGTCGCCGGTCTGACGGTTGATGCGCACCGTCACCGCCGTCGTGGTGGTCCCGCCGTCAATCACGCGCGGCGAACCAGTCAGCAGCAGCATGGTATCGCTTGGCGTATAGGTCGCGACGTCGGCGAAAGCTTCGCGTCCTCCGGTGTCCGGTTTTGCAGAAGCTTCGTGATACTGGAAGTCGCCCGTCTGCACCAGGGTCTGTACACCGCCGTCGGGAGCGAAGGTTACATCCAGGTTATGGGCGATGCTGACCTTATCGGGGTCTCCGGGCGAGGTGGAGACGATGCGCGAATTGGGCGCTCCGTGCAACGTCTGAATGCGATTGTTGCTGTCGAAAGTAGCATGGAACTTGCCGGCAGTAGCGACAGTTGTGGAGTTGCCTCCCGTCTCCCTGTCGCTATTGCTGGGGCTTTTCTGCGTTGATGCTCCGGGCGCGGGAAAAATCGTGATGCTGGCCTTGCCAATGGTGTCACCGGTCTTGAGTTGGTTCCCATTCTCCAACAGGAAATCCAGCTGGTCGGCGGCAATTTCCATCGGCTGGCCGCTAGGCTGGCCACTGGTACCAGACTTGGCCGGCTTGGGCTCCTGCGTAGCGGGCTTCGGATCCTGCATCATGCGCGCATTCTTCACCATGTGAAGCCGCAAGGGCTGATTCTGGTCATCGAAGTCGAGAACAAACGTATCCGCGGATCCGTGCGCTACGCTCGCGCCATGTGACTCGAACTTGGCCCCACCAGAGAGAATAGCCTGCTCCATGGAATTGTTTGGACCCATGTTCATGTCCCCACGAGGGCCCGTAATGTCGACAGTCGAGGGCCCCCGGCTCTGGATATGGACATTGCCTTCGGTCACCACGTGCTGCACCGTATTGTCCGGTTGGAACAGCATGGTGCCTTTGTCAGCCGTCAGAGTGCGGTCCGGCTGGTCAATGCGTACATTCTCAAGCGTGGCCTGCCTGGGTGTTTTTTGAATTGTGCCGCTGGTGCCGGTAATGACCGCAGGATGTTCGCTGGTGGTGGTGATGTGAACGTCAGATTTCAACTGAAGTTCATTGCTGTTGGAATCATAGTAAGCGCCTTTAGCAGACCCGTAGGCCTGGGCGGTGCGAAAGTTCACAACTTCGTCGGTGTGCGCGATCCCAGTCTTCTGGTTGAAGGTAAGGGAACTGGTCAGCAGATGAAGCGGGTTCTTCAGTTCAGCAGGCGGTGCTTGGTCAGGCTTCTGCGGACCCTCTGCATTCCCCTGGAGGTCGATATGCACCTCACCCACGGCGTTGATGTCACCCGTCTGCGGATCGTAGGTGAACTGGTTGCCGTAAATCTGATCATACCGGTCGTGCTCGTGCCCATACACGACGATATGAACGTTCCGCAGATCGGCATGGCCCCCGGCCTTGAACTGTACTGCCTTCGAGGCTCGAATGGTGTACAGAGTGCGGCCGCCCTCCGACTTGGAAAGCGAGAAGCCGTCGCTGGTCTGCTGAATATCAAATCCCAGTTGGGCGGGCACATTGTGCAAAGTGGGAGCGACACGGGAGCGGGCGATCCAATAGGACACGGTAACTGCCGCCACTAGCAACACCACACTTCCGACCAGCCACTTCCGTACCTGAGCTATGGATTGGAACATCTACCTCGATCTTACCCCAGCAGGCACAATCAACGAAAACAGGGAACTGGAGCGCGAGACCGCCGTCAGCAACGTAGCAGCGAAAAACTTCTGGCAGACGGCCCTCGGATCACCAGACAGTCGGAAGGCATGTCATGCAGCGCCTGGCGGCGGTTGGTCCAACCCGCCATCATGAAGCCTATGGTCAAGAAAAACAGCGAGAGAAATTTCATGAAGTGACGAATCGTGGCTTGTCCGAACGATACTTTGTCGCCGTCAGCGGTGACAACCTGCAGACCCAGAATGCGCTTACCAACGGTGGCGCGCCAGCAGGAACTTTCCAAGAACGCCGAGTAGAGCCACGCGCCGACCGAGAGGATCAGGATGAAAGCCATCCCGGTCGCAACCTTTGAAACGAAGGGCGAAATTCCAAGCGCCCGTCCCCAGCGGCGGAGTACGAGATCGATCGCGAACGTAAGCAATAGCGCGCCGCCAGCCTCTAACGCGACGTCGATGGCGCCTGCCCAGACACGAAGCCAGAATCCGGCAAATTGTGGCTGAGCCAGATCGGTTGGCGTCGGCGGTGCGAGCACCTTGTCAGGTTGAGAAGACACTAAACCCTGGGGGTCGGACTCGGGCAGCAAGTCTCCGCAGAACAGGCAAAACCGTCCATAGGGCAATCGTACATTGCCGCAGGTGGAACACACCTGACTCAGCACCATCTCCATTCGGAGGGGATACTACGCCGGGTTCGTCGCGCTGTAAAGGGCAGTACTAGAGTCCAGTGATGGAGCGGCGCGCCCGAGATCTAGCTGCTTGGGAAATCTATTGCATATGATATGCAAAAGTTTGCACTTCTGCGGCGGCCCTAGCCTTAGCCCACATGATTCTGAAGTACTTATGCGACAAACCGTGGTAATGTAGCTGCAAGGTTCTTTCTGGACAAAAGTCCGATGGTGTAAGAGGAGAAAGCTCGTGATGCGCAAGGTATCTGGGTTGCTGTGCTTGGTTCTGTTGGCGTCCATGGCAGCCATGGCCGGCGTCATTCCGTTCAGCGGATCGGGATCCAGCGGAACTATAAATCCGGGGCAGCCCTTCAGCTACAACTTCGATGGTACGGTATTCGAGCCAGACTGGGGAGTTCCGGGTGTGAACGGCGGTCTCTCGCTTTGGAGCGGGCCGACTATCGATCAATTCACGATCACCTTCGACCTTCCACCTGAAATTTCCATTGATCCTCTGGATCTGGGGACGACGTGCAACGGCGGGCCTTCTGGCGGAAGCGTCTTCTGCGCTGCGCCCTTTTCGCAGCCTTGGAACGTTACCACCCTGACCAAGGATTCGATAACGTTCACCGCTCTCCCAGGTGGGGACCTGCTGATCGACGGGGATCCGTTCTTCATCAATATCTTTTTCACCGGTGGCGACCCTAACGGCGCCAGTTTCAACGGTGATTGGGTTACGCCTGTTCCCGAGCCCAGCGACGTTTTGTTGTTTGGCTCTGGAATCCTCGGACTGGCCGGAATCTTGCGACGCAGATTACTGCTCTGACCCTCCTTGTCTTTTGGGGATAACTAAGAAGCCGGAGCGAATTCGCTCCGGCTTTTTCTGTGTCCAGCGATTAAATTCCCGCCTCACGCCGGTTTGAATGCTTGTCCAATCAGTACCCTCGCTCCAGTTCGTCAAGCATCGCTTCCATCTCTGCAAGGGCGTGCTGATTTCGTGTCCGGCGCGCACATTCGATGCCCTGCTGCAATAGCGACTGCGCTTCGTCTTTCCGCTCTGCGCGAGCCAGGGTCTGCGCAGCCATGAAGTATCCATTGGTGTAATCGGGATGAGTCGCTAGCAAGCGTTGGAACTCGGTGAGCGCGGCGTCAGTTTCACCCGAGCCGGAGTACTCCAACCCAAGCGCGTAGCGTGCGAAAGCGTCATCGGGATTAGCGTCGAGAATCTCTTTCAGCGCCGCTACGCGGGTTTCATCGGGCATGATGCGTTCTCCGTTCTCGAACGCATGTTACTAGAATGGCCAGCGAACGCTCAAACTCGCCTCATGATTTTCAATAAGGATTCGATACCCTAAGCTGGAAGTGCTTTAGTACTGCCAGTACAATGGCGTTTAGCTATCACTGAGGATTTCATGGCCTGCCCCTTTTTCATGCCAGAACAGCGATTCGATTCAGACTGGCCGTTTCCGCAACGGCTTCCTTTGGGCGCAGGATGGACGGGAACATGCACCGCGCCTGGTCACGAGGGCGCGCGGCCCAGTGACGAAGAGCTGAGATCGGCTTGCAACCTGGGCTACGCCGATAGCTGCAGCCGCCTTCCCCCCGAGCGCCATGCCGACGCGGTGCGTTTTGCGCTGGGCGGGGAGCGCGACGGAATTCTGCGCGTGCTCTTCGTCTGCGAGCGCGACTATCTGCCCGCCGGCCACGGAGAGCTGCTGTATCAGACCGCGGAGGCATCGTGGCTCCGGCCGCACGCCGACCGGCGAGTGCAAAAGATGGCCGAGTGTTATGTGCAGGCGCAACGCAGCAGGCGGGCAAAGCTGCTTCCTGCGGACGAGATTGCGACGGCGGCACCATCTTTGCTGCAGCGAGCTGCGGCAGCGGCGAAGTAGAACCGACATTCCTCAAGGAACGACATGGAACAGAACGAAGGGACTCTACGGCCCAGGCCGGTGAGCGAGTCGAAATCGGAAATGATCGAGCTCGTGTTGCCCAATGACACCAACCCGCTGGGCGCGCTGCTGGGCGGGCGTTTGATGCACTGGATCGATCTTGCCGGTGCGCTGGCGGCGCATCGCCACTCACACTCGTACGCCGTGACCGCTTCGATGGACCACATCGACTTTCTTGTTCCGGTGCACGTTGGCGACATGGTGATCCTACAGTCGGCGGTCAATCGCGCCTTCAATACTTCGATGGAGGTTGGCGTCCGGGTTCTGGTGGAGAACTACATTTCAGCCTCGCGGCAGAAGGTCGCGACGGCTTATCTGACGTTCGTAGCCGTGGACCGCCATGGCAGGCGGCTGCAGGTTCCTCCGGTCATTCCTGAGACCGAAGAAGAAAAGCGGCGCTACGAAGGCGCTCTGCGTCGTCGCGAAGCATCCAAAGCCGAACGCGAGCGCAGAAAGATGGCACGAGGATGACGTACCGTTCGCTGGATGCACTATCCTTTCGGCCTGCCCGTGGCGAAGGGTGGGAGGAAGCTATCGGCTTTGCACGTCTCGCTTGCCCGTGAACCGGTAAGTGATGCCGTTCCATTCGTAATCGTAAACCTTGTAATTGGCGTATCCGTTGGAGGCATCTGGGGACTGTGGTACGCGCACCTCGATCGCTTCCTTCACGATATCGGCACTCGCATCGCCGAACTCGCTATCACAGAATCCCTGGCCCTCTGGATCCTTGTCGGCTGACCACAGCTTCGAAAATGAAGTTTCGGAGTATTGGCGGAAGATGGTGAGAGTCAGGCAGTTTTTTTCTCCCGTGTAGGTGACCAGCAAAACCTGATGGCGGTCGGCGACGCCCTCGACGTCGAGGTTGGCAATCCGCGAGTCATCATCTTTCTCATTCGGAACATTCGACGCCTGCCGCCACAGCTTATGTATGGTTCCGGGATCGAGCCCGGTTGCTTTCGCCCACTTGGCATCGTCGGTCTTGCGCACCTGTTTCCAGTCCTGCGCGAAAGCGGTCGTCGAACTTAGCAGGCAGCAGAGAGCGATCGCGGCGTAGAGATGCATGAGAGATGATGATGCCGCAGAGAAACCAACCTGGGCAAGTGCCATCCTTGCTCGTGATGGCAAGGAAGGCAGGAGTTTGCTAATTGGCTAATGGCTAATTGCTAGCTGCCGATTGCTTCTTTCAGTCGTAACGCTCGAAGACGATCTGCTTGCGGTCCCAGCCCAGTTCTTCTTTGAGCAGCTTGCGATTCGCGTCCACCATCTGATGCAGGCCACAGATATATGCCTGCATTTCGGCGCGACCGGCGACGATCTCGCGCACATGGTCCTGCACGTAGCCGCGGCAGCCCGTCCAGAGGTCGCCGCAGCGGCTGAGCGTCGGCACATAGTGGAAGTTCGGGTGCTCCCTCTCGATACGCTCGAACTCGTCGCGATAGTAGATGCTGTGCTCGTAGCGGGTCCCGAAGACCAGCCAATATTCATGACCGTGATTGCGCTCTGGCTCTCTCAAACAGCCAATGAATTATTCCGCGGATGGGCGCGATGCCGGTTCCAGTGGCGATGAAGACCGCATCCTTGCGAGGCTCGCGCAAAGTGAAAAGTCCGTGCGGGCCATGAAACTGTACCGTCGCCCCCTCCGGCAAGTCGCAGAGCCAGTTGGAAAGGAAGCCTTCCTCCACGCGATTGAGGCAGAGGTCGAACGTTGCGTTCGGCCGCGGCGCCGACGCGATGGAGTACGCGCGGGTGTGTTCCTTGCCATCGGGACGAGGATGTTTGATCGAGACAAATTGGCCGGGAACGAAGCGGAACTCTTCCGCACCCTCCACACTAAGCTCGAGATGCTTGGTCTGCGGTGACAGCAGAATCGACCGATTTAAGCGCGCCGTAAACATCTGGCGCTCGACGGTAGTGCGCTCCTGGACTTGAGTTTCCATAAATAAGGTCTGCACATATAGATGCCGGGAGGCAGAAATCGACGCGGAGGGAGCGTGAATCGCGGCTGCACACCAAAGATTGGAGCGCTATTGTCCTCGATTATGTATCCGACTCTCGACGTAAGTATTCGCGGGCGCTTCGCTTTGCTAGTTTCTGATAGCTGATATGGGCGAACACCGGCCTTCCCGCTACTCCACCGTCACCGACTTCGCCAGATTGCGTGGTTGGTCCACGTCGCAGCCACGCCGCACGGCGATGTGATACGCCAGCAACTGGCAGGGAACTACCTCCAGAATCGGAGCGAGCAGTTCGGGAGCGTCGGGTACATAAAGGACGTGATCGGCAGCTTCGCGAATATCTTCGTCGCCTTCGGTGGCGATCGCAATCACGGTGCCGGAGCGCGCCTTTACTTCTTTCAGGTTCGACAGCGTCTTCTCGTAGCGCACCACGGAGCCAGGGTCGGTCTGGTCGTGCGTGGCGAGAATCACCACCGGAAGATCTTCGTCGATCAAAGCGTTGGGTCCGTGCTTCATCTCGCCGGCGGGATAGCCTTCGGCATGAATGTAAGAGATTTCCTTCAACTTCAGCGCGCCTTCCAGTGCAATCGGATAGTGGATCCCACGTCCCAAGAAGAGGAAGTCGTGCGCGCGATGATACTGCTTGGCGAGGTCCTCGGTCTCTTCGTCGCGGGTAAGCAGGGCCTCCAGCTTGCCGGGAATGAGAGTGAGATCGTTAAGCAGCTGCTTGGAGTGGTCGAGATCGAGTGTGCCACGCACCAGGCCAAGATGAACTGCGAACAGGAACAATGCAGTCAATTGAGCCGTGAATGCCTTAGTCGAGGCCACGCCAATCTCGGGTCCGGCATGAGTGTAGATGGTACCGTTGGCTTCGCGTGCGATCATGGAGCCGACGACGTTACAGATGCCCACGGTCTTCGAGCCTTTGGCGCGCGACTCGCGCATGGCCGCGATGGTGTCGGCGGTTTCGCCCGACTGCGTGATCAGAATCGTCAGATCGCCGGGCCCGGTTAACGGGTCGCGGTAACGGAACTCACTGGCGTAATCTACTTCCACGGGAAGCTTGGCCAGCCGCTCGATCATGAACTTGCCCGCCAGTCCGGCGTGCCAACTGGTGCCGCAAGCCGCGATGTACACCTTCTCCAGTTTGCGGAAATCTTCGTCGGTAATGTCCATCTCGTCGAGGAACACTTTGCCGGAGTCGAGCGAGACGCGGCCTAGCGTAGTATCGCGCACGGCGCGGGGCTGCTCGTAGATTTCCTTCAGCATGAAGTGCTTGAAGCCGCCCTTCTCCGCCATGATCGGGTCCCAGGTGATGTGCTGCACCTCGCGGGTAATGGGCTGGCCTTGAAAATCGGTGAGCTGCACGCCCGAGGGCGTGATGACGGCAAGATCTCCGTCAGCGAGAAAGAACAGATCGCGCGTGTGATACAGAATGGCAGGCACGTCGCTGGCAACGAAGTATTCGTCTTTGCCCAGGCCGATGACTGCCGGCGGCCCATTGCGGGCAGCGACAATCTTATTGGGCTCATCCGCCGAGATGACGGCGATCGCGAACACGCCGGTCAGCAACTGGACTGTCTTGCGTACCGCCTCCTCAAGAGGAACCTTGCGGTCAGGCGCAGAAAGGTTTTTCTCGACGAGGTGCGCGATCACTTCAGTGTCGGTCTCGGTGCGGAATTTGTGGCCTTCGTCGATCAGCTTCTTCTTCAGCGCGACGTAGTTCTCCACAATGCCGTTGTGCACGACAACGATCTTGCCGGTGCAGTCGCGGTGGGGGTGCGCGTTCTCTTCCGTGGGACGGCCATGCGTGGCCCAGCGGGTGTGGCCGATGCCGTAGGTGCCGTCGAGCGGCTTCAGGCGGATGACTTCTTCCAAGTTGCGTAGCTTGCCCTCGGCGCGGCGGACCTGCAAGCCATCGCCGTTACCCGCTACTGCAATGCCCGCCGAGTCATAGCCGCGATATTCGAGCCGACGCAAGCCGTCAATGATGACCGGTACAACGCGCTTTTTTCCGACGTATCCAACAATCCCGCACATAATTCAGCTCCCTGTCCATGGGCTAAGCCTGCGACGAATCGAGCCACCGCGAACGAAACAGGTTACGACAAAGGAAAGCCTGTAATTTGTTAATGGTAGTCGATTTGATGATCGAGTGGAACTTCCTGATGCGGAAGTTCTTTGAAAGCCTCGCTCACTTGGGTCAGAACGGGAAGCGTCCACCTCTAGCCCTCGATTGTGAAGCGGTACTCTTCAATGACGGGATTGGTGAGCACCTCGCGGGCGATGCGCTCGATTTCCGTCTGTGCTTCGTCGCGACCTATGCTGCTGTCGAGGGAAATCTCGAAGTACTTGCCCTGGCGCAGGTCGTCGATGCCGCGGTACCCCATTTTCTTCAGCGCACCGTAAATGGTTTTGCCCTGAGGGTCAAGCACACTTTTCTTCAGCGAGACATAAACGTAGGCTTTCATAGTGAGGCTTTATTATAACGGCAGGGCCCCGGGGGAAGCTCTCAGCCGTCAGCTATCAGCCGTCGGCTTTTCGACACGGCGTTTGCGGATCCCCACCTCCAGCACACAGCCGTAAGCGCATTAACAATCGAGTGCAATAGCTGAGAACTGATGGTCGATAGCTGGTAGCTGATAGCCGATAGCCGATAGCTTGGTCACTTCAGCGGCGTCTTGAAGGCGTCGTCGATCTCGACCTGATAGCCGTTCACTAGCCGGTTGTTTTCATTCGCCATGCCGACCACAGACATCATCTCGTGGAACATCTCGTTGCTCATCCCCTTCTTGCGCGCTGAGACGGTATGCGCGGCAACGCAATATGGACAGCCGTTGGTCACGCTTACAGCCACGTAGATCAGTTCCTTCGCCACTGCATCCAGCGCGCCCGGAGCCATGATCTGCTTGGTGTCCTCCCAGGTACGCTTCAATAATTCGGGATCGTGTGCGATCGCCTTCCAGAAATTGTTGATCCAGTCAGTCTTGCGCGTTGCCATGATGTCGTCATACACCGCCCGAACCTCTGGGCTGGCGTCCGTGTATTCAATCAGTCCGAAAGTTGCCATGAGTTCCTCCATCGGCAGAACAGAAATAACTAACATATAGGAAAGCCGGGCCGTCGTCCGGTGAGAGGTGTATCTTCGAGATAAGGTACAACCGCATGTGAGGTGCTCTGTGACAGGCTATTTCTTCCGGACGTGCCCTTTCGTTCTGACGATTGCCGTGATGCTCTGTCTGCCCGTGCGCGTGTTGTCGCAAAACGGAACAATGGTTCCGCCCGGTCACACCGCCGCAAACCGCGCCACCCGGCAGGCGGAAAACGTCGAGCCTCCTGCGCCTCCCGTTCAAAACGTCACGGCCGCACAGGTATTGCAACAGGCGAATGATTTGCTATCACTCGCACAGCAGGTGCACGCGGACACCGAGCAGGCGACTAAGGGACTCCTCGCCAAAGACCTCAAGGACAAGTTGAAGCGCATCGAGAAGCTCTCGAAGCAACTACGGCAGGAACTCACTCCATAGCCGTCTTGTTGCCCGTTGTCATTCCTTGCATTGTGACTACAGTGGGATACTCCGGTTTCAGGCTGGATGCGGAATTCTCTTTCGCACAAATTCGATCACTTCGGGCGTAATGTACCGCGGCGGGCAAATGTGGAAGGTGGGTTTGGCGGCTAATGGCTTCAAAGACACGTTCGTCCATGCGACATCGCCGCAGCTATCGTGAAGAATCACGGCATCGGCGCGATCGAGAAATTCCTGTGCGGAAGTCTTGAAGTCGGCAGTTGCGGTGTCGAGCACCGTCAGGTAAAGGTCGGGGCGCAGGAAGCGCATTACCGAGTTGGATTCGACGATGGCGTTCTCGGCGGTGGCGAGTTCCTTGCGCACGCGAGGCATGGCTTCGGCGAGCATTCCCTGGCGAGTCCGTACCCAGAGCGAGCGAACTGCACCGGAGACCAGAAAGCGGGAGGTGTCACTGTCGCCGCTACGATCGCGCTCCTCGGTCACTGCCCAACTGTGGTCATCGGTAGCGCAGTCGCAGAGGTCGCCGTTGGCCGAGCAGATGCCGTGTCCATACTGCGTGATTTTCAGGGCCGTCCAATGAAATTCGGGGAGCGCCGCGATCAGGCCAGCAACCACGCTGGTTTTGCCCACGCTGCGAGAGTGTCCGCCGATGACGATGATGGACATGAGAAAACAGCAATTAGCAGTTAGCAATCAGCACTTAGCAATCAGTATTTAGCAAGAGCGTTAGATGCCGAAAAGTAGTGCCAAGCGCTAAGTTGCCAACTGCTAACGTCCCCTTTCGCTTCTGCGCCCGAGCCGGGCCAGCGCCGCCAATTCCTTCAAGTACTGGCTGAGCGGGCGCGCCGGCCTGCCCCAGAAGACGACAGACTTTCCGCGAACTATCTTGTGCGACAGCACGCCGCTGCCTGATCCGAGAATGACGCCCGGTTCAACCGTCGCATGATCGCCGATGCCGACCTGTCCTCCTATGACCGCACCATCTCCAATCTCCACACTTCCCGAAATCCCCGTCTGCGCTGCGATCACGACATTGGCGCCGACCGTCACGTTATGACCGACATGAATCAGATTATCGAGCTTCGTTCCTGCGCCGATCACGGTCTCGTCCAGCGCGCCCCGATCAATGGTGCAATTGGCGCCGATCTCGACATAGTCGCCGATGACAAGCTGCCCGATCTGCGGAAACTTATGATAGCGGCCGTATTTTTCATCGCGCACGAATCCGAAACCGTCCGCACCCAGCACCGCGCCTGCATGCACCACCACCCGGCGGCCCAGCCTCGTACCCGGATAGATGACGACGCGTGGATACAGGTCACAATCGTCGCCGATCACAACCCCCTCGCCGATGCAACAGCCCGCGCCGATGTGCGAGCGCTCGCCGATCACCGCGTTAGCCTCGACTGTCACTTGGGCATCAATAGCCGCGGTGGATGCGACTCTTGCCGAAGCGTGCACCACAGCGGTGGGATGAATGCCAACGGCGTAAGTTCTCGGCGGATGGAGCAGCGCTCCGGCCCGCGCGAAAGCCAACCGAGGATGCTCGGCGATGAGCAATGGCTTGCGTCCGGCGGATGATGCCGCGAACTCTCCGGCAATGACGGCGCTCGCGGGCGACTCCAGCGCCTGTTCCAAGTGCTTCTCATCTTGCACGAACACTATGGCCCCGGGTTGCGCTTGCGCGATGCTGGCGACGGTGGCGATTTCTAAGTTACCGTCGCCGATCAGGCGGGTGGCAGTGAATTCCGCCAGCGATTGCAGAGTTTGCGCCATGAGGTTGTTATAGCAGTGGATACTGGACAGTGGATAGTGGATAGAAAAATCGGTCTGTAGATGCATATACCGCACTCGAAATTAATCACCAGCCACTATCCACTGACCACTGCTGTTCAATACAGCGGCGGCTCGCCCGGTGGCCGGGTCTTCCATCGCCTGTGCACCCAGAGCCATTGGTCGGGATAATGGCGCACATAGTCTTCAATGACCTTGTTGAAGAGCGCGGTATTGGTGACGGCATCGGCCTCAGGATCGTCGGTGCGCACCAAGTCCACGGCGCGGTCGAACTCTACGCGATACCTGCGCAATACTGGGTCCCAGATGGTGAACGCCGGAACCACGGCGGCCCCGGTGTGCAAAGCCACCCGCGCCACGCCGCTGGCGGTGCAAGCTGGTATCCCGAAGAAGTTCACGAAGACACCCTGCGGCGGGGTCATGTTGGTGTCCATCAGAACGCCGACGGTTTCGCTGTTACGCATGGCAGCAAGCAAGCCCCGCGCGAATTCATCTTTGCCGATCATCACGTTGCCGTGCAAACCGCGATAGCGCGCGACCAAGGCATCCACGTAAGGATTGTCGAGAGGCCTCACCACGATCTTCATGGGGTGCCCTTGCAGCGAGTGGAAGAATGAACCGACCTCCCATCCTCCGAAGTGGCCGGTAAGGAAGAGCACGCCCTTGCCTCGCTTCTCAGCCGCTTCGAAGTTCTCGAAGCCTTGATACACTGCGACCTGCGAGGCGTTTTCCCTGGTATAGCGGGGAAAGAGGCAAGCTTCGCCCAGTAAGCGTCCCAACGAGACGTAGACTCCGCGCAGAATCTGGCGGCGTTCTTTCGCAGATTTTTCCGGGAAGGCCAACTGCAGATTGCGGATCCCGACTCGGCGCAGGCGGCGGTGCAAGTGGTATACGATTCCGCCCAGCAGAATGCCGCATCCACGAGCCAATGGGCGCGGCAAGGCGCCGATCAGGCGCGCCAACAGCGCGACCGGGACGTACTGCAATCTGTGGCGCATCAGGAGTGCCGGTTTGACGGTAGCACCGCGAAAAAACGAGGTCAAACCTCGTGGGCGCTAGAATTGCATACGCAAGAGAAAAGCGGTGGCCGCTTTCATTCGTCACTGCTTTTAAGGATTAACAGGTACGCTGCTAGCTGGAGTAGCCGCAGCTGGCGGCACGGTCGCCGAACTTGGTGTCGCGCCCGGGGTAGCAACTGGTTGTTCGTCTGCGGTCGGAGCGGATGCCGCTGCCGGCGCTTGAGCAGGAGCTACCGGGGATGCCGGCGTCGGAGTCTCAATCGACGCGGACGTTAGCGCCGGCGAGGCCGCAGGCGCTGCTATTGGGGCTGGAGGTGTGACCTGGGCGCGAACTTTGGGCGTGGGAGCATACTTCTCAACCGTGTTCAGCAGAACCATCGAGTCCTGCGGAGCCGGAACCTGCCCGTTAAGCAGCGAGTAGAATGACCAGTCCTTGCCACCGTAAAAGGCGCGAGTGTCGCCGCCGTCCTGGCGAATGACGCCGCCGCTCAAGGAGACGCCGAGAAACAATCCGCGCGAACGCGAATAGGTCAGTACCTGAGCACGCAACGTAAGGTCGGTCATGGCCTGTGCATCGCGACCCACTGGGCCGGCTGCCGCGGATGCGTCCGCTCCCAACTTGAATTTGCTCTGCAGCAGGTGCTGCATGCCGTCTGTGGTGCGGATGATCAAGACCAGATCCGAAGCCTGGCCCCCCGCCTGGAATCCGAAGCTGCCGCCTGTCAGCCTGAAAAATACCGGAGCACTCCAACCGTGCTCGGTGCGGCACGTAGCCACTCCCTTGCCGTAGTTGGCGCCAAAGATGAAACTCGCCTTCAGGCTGGAGGGAATGATCGCGATGCACTTCGCTCCCGACATGATTCCATCGGGAATGGCGCGATCAGGAGCGGACATGATCTGGTTGAGCACGGTGCTCGCAGTTTGCACGCGATCCACTTGCGCGCCCCGGTTCTGTGACCAAGCCCAAGTGGTCATCGAAAAAATCAACAACGCTGCCGCGACAATTTTCTTCATGGCTCGACTCCAATCAAGAACAGTGTGCTCACCAGCCTGCATCGGCTGCACCCATCTTACGGCTGTTGGATGGGATATCGCGCCTGAAGAAGGCCCAAGATACGTTACTCTTTGGTGACCTGATGCCGGGGGGATGAGAAGCAACGCGGCCAGAATGGCGGGTTGTTAAAGGTTTCGGCTGAAGTATCGATTGCAAAAAACGAAGGGCCGGAAGAGGAGACCCTCGTAACCTCTTCCAACCCTTTCTCCCAGGTTCTGTGGTAGGTGAATGCAGTATGGAATGGAAGCCGGACTCGGTCAAGTAACGGAAGGGCAGGGTGAGTAATTGTACTTTCGTAACAGTCGCCGGTATGGGTAACTTCGTGCCGGGATACCCGGAAATAGTCCACGAAACAAAACGCGAGGTGCTGGTCTGAAAAGAAGCGCCGGGGTGGTTGGCCGAGTGGGATTACGGACGGGACAAGAGCAGCGAATGGGTGACCGCGTGGACCGATAATGCGATTCGGTTTTGCACGCCGACCTTGCGCATGAGCTGACCGACATGCGCTTTAACGGTGCGCTCTTCGATGCCAAGCGCGTCTCCGATTTCTTTATTGGACCGTCCTGCGACCAGTAGCTTCAGGACCTCACGTTCACGTTCGCTGATCCTGTCTTCTCCTTGCGGGAGCACTCTGCGGGGAGAAGCAGTGGCGCGTTCGATGAAGGTGCAAAGCACGCGTCTGGGTGCCCACACCGAACCGCTGTGCACCACGCGAATCGCCTGCTTGAACTCCTCGGGGGTTGCGTCCTCGGCGATATAGCCTTTCGCCCCTGCCGCAATCGCCCGTAAAATCGCGTCATCGCTGGTGTCGGTGCCGGTGACAATAATGCGTACGGCAGGACGCAGGGCCTTGAGCGCAGACATCGCCGCAAAGAAGGCGGCACCACCACTGAAAGTTATCAGTATGACGTCATCGTCAGGGGAACCTAAGATTGACGGGATGGTGCACCCGCGTATTTGAAAATCTTCCTCGGAAGATAATATGGCGCGAAATCCGAGGAAGCGAAGTGGGTCACTTTCCACCACGGCGATGTGGATGGCGTTCTTATGCGATTTCATTCGGACACTCAAGGTGCCCGTAGAATACCGCATGGCAACCTTGGTGGATACCAAATGGCCTGATAGTGCTATTTAGCAGGAAGAGCCGAATTGAACCTGTTACCGCGATGCTCTGCTGACGCCATCAGGCCGCGGACCTTCGGCGTGAGCCCTTCCCCGACTTCTTTGCCGCCACTTTGACCTCCGACTCACTCTGGGCGGCGGCTACGCGTTGCGGTGGTTTCTTCGGCATTTGTGCCAGGCTTTCCTTGAGCGCAGCCATCAAGTCGACGACGGGAGCAAGCTTGCGAGGTTTCTCCACCGCGGTCACCTCACGACCCTCCATGTGGGCTTTGATAAGCTCCTTCAGGTTTTCCTCGAAGGTGTCGTGATACTTCTCGGGTTCAAACTTGCCCGCGAGTGCTTCGATCAATTGATGGGCAACCTTGACCTCGGCATCTTTCAGTTCAACGTCGACTGGTCCGAAGCTCTCCAACTTGCGTACTTCATCGCTGTAGTACATGGTGTGCAGCATGAGTCCGCCCTCATGAGGCCGCAGAAACACCGTGTATTCGCGGTTGTGCATGGTCAGCTTGGCGATGGCCACGTAGCCAGTTTCTTCCATCGCCCGCGTCAGCAGCGCATAAGGCCGCCGGCCGGCTTCGTCCGCCACCAGGTAATAGGACGACTCGAAGTAGATGGGATCCACTTCCTTGTACTCGACGAATTCCAGGATCTCCATCGCCTTCGCAGTTTTGGGCTCAATCTTTTTTATCTCGTCCGGCTCGATGATGACGTACTCGCCTTTGCGATACTCATAGCCCTTGACGATTTCGCTACGCTCGACGACGCGCTCGTCATGTGGGCACCAGAGCTGCTGTTTTACGCGTGTGTTGTCGTCGCGGTGCAACATGTTGAACGAGATGTGATTGCTGCGCGCACCTGAGAACAACTTCACCGGCATGGAGATGAGGCCAAAGGTTAGATAGCCAGACCAAACAGAAGACGCCATATGCTTACCATTCCTGGGTACTGGGATTGCACCAAATCTGCGACAGCATAGTGCTGTGTCCGCCGCATAATGTCAAGTCCTAAAGGGCACAGTGTTATTGCCTTAGGATGCTATGAGGCGCCCCCCAAGCCGTATTGGTCTTATGCCCAGGCACCCAACAGTGAATTACCGGCTCATGCGATACTGTCCGTGGACAAGTGACAAGTCTCTTTCATTCAAGGGGTTTGCCCGCCGCGGTGGTGGCCATCGGCTTCGCGGTCATCGCCCGGACCCTGGGCGCTGTCACCGACGGTGGGGCGCTGATGGGCGTGCTGGTGGCGTTCGTTTTAATGCTGGCTGCCGGACTGGCTGGCTTTATTCCCCTGGTTACAGTATTCGTCATCACGGTGCTGGCAACCCGATGGGGCTACGGAAGGAAGCAGCATCTTGGAGTCGCCGAGCGCGGAGCAGGGCGCACCGCCTCGCAGGTGCTGGCCAACCTTGGCGCTACCACTTTGTGTGCGCTTCCAACCATCTGGTTTCCGCGGCTCTCTGGAGTACTCTTGATCGGCGCAATGGCGGCCCTGGCAGAAGCGGCCGCCGATACTGCTTCCAGCGAAATCGGACAAGCTTCAGCCCGCAGTGCCTACATGATCAAGGGCTTCCGTGAGGCTCCCATCGGCGCCAACGGCGCCATCAGCGTGATAGGAACTTTGGCGGGATGCCTCGCGGCATGCCTGGTGGCTTGGGTGAGCGCAGTCTTCGACGTTGTAAGTTGGAACTCGACGCCGCTCATTGCCTTGGCAGGGATGGCCGGCATGTTCTTTGATAGCATCCTGGGAGCAACGTGGGAGACCTCGGGAAAAATGGGCAACGACTCGGTCAACTTTATGAGCACGGTATTCGCCGCCGACATAGCGCTCAGCGCGGCGATGGTCATGGAGAGAATACGCAGTTGAAACTTGATAGGGAACCTCTGCCGTCCCTACGGGGATTCCGGTAGTTTTCTTGCCCTACCCAGCACGCCGCCTGCGGCTGCGCGCTGCTAAACTGTTTCGCGCCTACGGCACTGGATTTTCGTCATCCAGACTTAGCTTGGCAAATAACGCACTTGGTTCTCGCGGGCTCTCGAGGATCGCATATTTCCGTACCGGCGCTTGTATTTGCCATCGGAGCTGATCTTGTCACGACACAGATTCTCGCTGCTTCTTCTTCTCCTGGCGTTTGCGACTCCGTTGCTTGCCCAGGAGTTCGACTACCTGATTCGCAACGGACGCGTGGTGGACGGCAGCGGCAACCCCTGGATCTACGCGGATGTTGGCATCATCGGCGATCGCATTGCCTTCGTCGGACACGCCGATGCTTCTCTTGTGTCGAAGCACACCATTGATGCCAAGGGTTTAATCGTAGCTCCCGGATTCATCGACATGCTGGGCCAGTCCGAGATCAACCTGCTGATCGACAAGCAGGCAGTCAGCAAGCTGACACAAGGCATCACCACTGAGATCACCGGCGAAGGCGACACCATAGCGCCCACTAACGAACTGCTCAACCAGGAGCATGCCGATTATTTCCAGCACTTCCATATCACGCCAGATTGGAAGTCGCTGGAGGAATATTTCCAGCGGCTGACCAAACAGGGAAGCGGGATCAACCTCGCCACCTATGTCGGCGCGGCGCAAGTGCGCCACATGGTGATTGGCACCGCCGATCGCCCTCCCACTGCCGACGAATTGAAGCAAATGGAGATCATGGTGGACGACGCCATGAGCGATGGCGCGATGGGGCTATCGAGCGCGCTCATCTACGCTCCGGGATCGTATGCCAAGACCGATGAGTTGATTGCGCTGGCGAAAGTGGCGGCGAAAAAGGGCGGCATCTACGCCTCGCATATTCGCGGTGAAGGCGACTCCGAAATGGACGCTCTCGATGAGGCGTTTCGCATTGGACGCGAAGCCGGCATTCCGGTCGAAATCTTTCACCTGAAGGTTGCCGGCATGCAGAACTGGGGCAAGATGCCGCAGGTGATCGCGGCCATCGAGCAGGCGCGCGCCAGTGGAATTGATGTGACCGCCGATCAGTATCCGTACATTGGCGCCGCCACGTCGCTGGGTGCGTCGATCCCGCCGAAATATCACGAGGGTGGCGTCGACGAATTCGTGAAGCGGCTAAAAAATCCCGCGATGCGCCAGCAGATCCGCAAGGACCTTGACCGTACTGGAGGTTCGTTCGAGAACCTATACCGTGAGGTTGGAGGCGCCGATGGCGTGCTGGTGGTTTCGGTGCTTGATCCGAAACTACGCCAGTACGAAGGTAAAACCGTCGCGCAGATTGCGAAGACGGAAAACAAAGACCCTATCGATGCGCTGATTGACTTGGTAATCGCCGATCGCGACAACGTGGGCGCCGTCTACTTCCTGATGAGCGAGCCCGACGTGAAGCTGGCGATGCAGCAGCCGTGGGTCAGCGTGGGCACCGACTACGGAGCGATCAATCCGACGGGCCCGCTGGGGGAATCCAAGGCGCATCCGCGAGCCTACGGCAGCTTCGCCCGCATTCTCGGCAAGTACGTGCGCGAGGACCATAACCTGCGCCTGGAAGACGCGATTCGCAAGTTCACTTCACTGCCGGCGCAGCGCGAGAAGCTTGACCATCGCGGCCTGCTGCGCCTTGACTACTTCGCCGACATAACCATCTTCGATCCGGAAAAAGTTCGAGACCTGGCGACCTTCGACGATCCCAACAAGCCGTCAGTCGGCTTCGAATACGTCTTCGTGAACGGCACGCTCGCGCTGGAGCACGACAAAGTCACGGGACAACTCGGCGGACGGCCGCTGCGCGGGCCGGGATACATCATGCGCGACTACTTGCCCGAAGGTCTGCCACCGCGCGGCAAATTGCAGGGTGTAGTCACCGATGAAGGCGGCTGGCCAATGCCGCGCGCCACGGTCACGCTACTCGATGCCAGCGGCAAGGTTGTGGGTACAGCACATTCCAAGAGGAACGGCAGCTACCAGATCATCCTGGAGAAGCCTTGCAACAACTGCCTGCTAAAAGCCGAGCATATGGGCTTCGCAACCCAGCAACGATCGGGGGTGGACTACAACGGTTCGAATCCGCTGTGGTTCGGGTTTGCGTTGCAAACGGGGCAATAGCAATTAGTGAAGGAGCTTTAATCCGCCGCTAGCAAGTCAATTATGTAGGCGCAGCAAATCTACTTGCGGATACGCCGTTTATGCCGCGGCTGTTGCCCGCTATTTGACCCAGCCGCCCCGGTTCATCGGATGCTTCCACAATCTTCGGGCGTGGAATTTGGTCCCTTCACTTGTTATCCCGGACCGAGGACTGCAGTCCGAGCGGAGGGACCTGCTGTTCGCCGCTCCTTCGCGAAATTATCCTCAGCCGAGGATTTCTCTTCGTAATCCACAACCTCACACAGCTTTTCGAACGAAATCTTCCAGCGACTCTCCTCCGAACCTCCTTCGGCATTGCCAGCCTCCGCGGCCGGTGACTAAATTGATGTAACGAGAGATGGCAACCACCGACTACAGTCTGGAACGCGGCCTGCCCGTCAGCATGGAGGCCGAGCGCTCAATCCTGGGCGCGATCCTGCTCGACAACTCGCTCTACGATCAAGCCGCCGAACATCTCACGCCTGACGACTTCTCCCTCGACGCGCATCGCCGCGTTTACTCGCGCATGCGCGACCTGCAGGAGACCGGCCGTCCGGTGGACATGATCACGCTGGTCGAGGAGCTCGATCGCCACAAGGAAGTGGAGGCGATTGGCGGCGTGGCGTATCTGTCGTCGCTGATCGACGGCGTGCCCGACCGGCCGTCGATCGAGCACTACGTGCGCATCGTGCGCAACAAGGCGCTGCTGCGCGGCCTGATCAACCTTGCGCAGAACGCCATCGCCGAAGCCATCGAGCACTCCGACGAAGCCGAGGAGGTGCTGGGACGCGCCGAGCAGGCCATCTTCCAGCTCTCCGAGAACCGCATCGGACAGGGATTCATGAACATCCCGTCCATCATCAAAGGTTCGTTCGGCTCGCTGGAGGAGTTGTACGCGCGCGGCCAGGAGATCACCGGCCTGGCGACCCACTACACGCTGCTCGACAAGCTGACCAGCGGGCTTCAGCCTTCCGACCTGATCATCATCGCCGCGCGCCCCTCGATGGGCAAGACCGCGTTGGCCATGAACATCGCCGAGAACGCGGCGGTGCTCGACGGCAAAGTCGTAGGCGTGTTCTCGCTGGAAATGTCGCGCGAAGCGCTGCTGATGCGCATGCTGGCCTCGCACGCGCAAGTGGACTCCAAAGATTTGCGGCAGGGCTTCCTCACCAAGGACGACATGCGCAAGCTGACCCGCGCCACCGAGCAGCTCTCGCACTCCAAGTTGTTCATTGACGATTCGCCGGGCATCTCCGTCAGCGAGATGCGCGCCAAGGCGCGCCGCCTGCGGCAGACCGAAGGTCTCGACCTGCTGATCGTGGATTACCTGCAGCTCATGTCGGCGGTGCCGATCGGCGGCAAGCGCTTCGAGAACCGCACGCAGGAAGTCTCGGCCATCTCGCGCGGGCTGAAGGCGCTGGCGAAGGAGTTGAAGGTCCCGGTGGTCGCGCTGTCGCAGTTGAGCCGCGCCCCCGAGAGCCGCGGCGGCGATCATCGGCCGCAGCTTTCCGATTTGCGCGAGTCAGGCTCCATCGAGCAGGACGCCGACGTGGTCGCCTTCATCTTCCGCGAAGAGGTGTACAAGAAGGACGATCCCGACCTCGACGGCATCGCCGAACTCATCGTCGCCAAACAGCGCAACGGCCCCACCGACATGATCAAGATGGCCTTCATCAAGCGGTACACGCGGTTTGAGAACCTGGCGAAAGAGGGCGAGTATAACTAGCTAGATAGATTTGCCGCAGCCCAGGGGGTAAAAAACAAGAATGACAACGTACGTATTAGGGGCAGGCGCGTCACAAGACGCTGGATATCCGCTCGCTTCCCAAATGGCGTCGGAACTGCTGAAGTGGATGAAACGCCCGACGCACGACCCAAATTCTTATTCGGCTCAATACCCAACCACCGCTCACTTTTTGGAGGAACACTTTTCTCCAGTAGCCAATATCGAGGACCTCGTAACCGCGATCCAAGATCGGATAAATCAGTACGAGAACGGAACACGCGAACAACGGGCAGAGCGCGCTGTCGTGGCGAATGAGTACGGCGTACTCAAGAACGCCGTACGTGAGTGGTTTGCTGAGATACAGCGCGGAACAGCGTTGAAATCGTCGGTTTACCAAGACTTCGCTAACAATGTCGTCTCGCCTGGGGATTTCATAATTACATTCAATTACGATGTTTCTCTTGATCGAGAGCTTCATCTGGCTGGAAAGTTTGAAGTCGGTGACGGTTACGGTTTCCCGATTGAAAGGATCCCAGGAGAGTCGGCCACAAGAATATTGAAATTACATGGCAGCACAAGCTGGCTCGCGCTGCTCTTCGGAGGGATCACTTCTGGATATGCCCAGTTTCATCCTGGTAAGACTTTGGGGGATCGCCCAGTTATCCCGAAGAATGAGCTTTCGTTCTTGGGCTACGTGGATGCAATTGATCCAAGGTTTGCAAGGGGCGGGGCCGCATTGCCGGTCATGATTTTCCCGGCTAAGTCAAAAGATTTTTACTTTGCGCCGAACACCGGATTTGAATATGTCGAATTCTGGAATGACCTGTGGCGTCAGGCCGAACGGGCGTTACAGTCCGCAACCCAAGTCGTGATATGCGGTTACAGTCTACTGAGGGTCGACGGGCGGGCACATACGCTACTGCTTAGAGCCCCACGAAGAGACGCAGAAATCGT
This sequence comes from uncultured Acidobacteriaceae bacterium, assembly GCA_963772895.1. GTDB lineage: Bacteria > Acidobacteriota > Terriglobia > Terriglobales > Acidobacteriaceae > Bog-257. Next base: position 363,227 of record CAVYZB010000007.1, on the reverse strand, counting down.
GATCGCGAGCGGCGATGACACGAGTCGCATTGTCGATGAATATCGAGCAGCGGGATTTCCTACGGCACGACCAGCAGAGGAAGTTCTGTTTCAAAACTGGGTCTCGAGGGTCAGTAGCAGGTTTGCAAGCGTCTGAAGGCCGAAGCCCTTTATGGACTGGTGGAAAACGTTGCAAAGTGTTGTCGGGTCGGCAGGAGGAACTGCTGTAGTACTGTGGTTCGCAAAGTACCTTACCGACCGTTCATTGCAAAAGGCGTCACAACGACACAGCGAATAGCAAGCCGGGTTGCAAACAGCGCTGTCAATGGGCGCTACTTCCCACATGGCCACCGTTCTATTCGATAAGTACGTTGGATTTTGTGAGGAATATGTTGATGCGATGTCGAAAGTACTTCCCTCATTCCTCCAAGAGGGATCGCAACAAACACCTCCAAACGCTGACGAGCTGGTGAAGATTCGAGAGAAGTGGGCGTTATGGCTGAACGCCGACACCGAAGTGAATCTCGATCACTTTGAGCAGCGCCTTCCTAGAATAGGCTCTGAGGCTCGGATTTTCGGCGCCGACGGACTTCCACAACAGAATGAATTTGGCATTAGAACAGTGATAGCTGAGTTGCGGAAGGTTCTAGGTACGGAAGAGCTCACTGCCCTCAGAATTGATTTGGTAATACGTGCGGCAACGCAACCGCCGAATGTAACTCGCTAGCTCCTGCGCTTACATCGTTTCCTTATGCGCATTTGGGTGGCCCGGCCAAGCGATTGGCGTCGTCGAAATAACTCTTAACATGGGGTGCCCTGTTCTAGCCTGTTTCCGGCTAGGGCGGGGCAGTTGACGGTGTCGTGATCTCTGCTTTGCGGCACCGTTCCCGTGCGCTTGCGTTTTCGTCCCGTCCAGAGAGACTCAACCTCCACCACGCACTCTGCGCCGGTAAGATAATGGCCAAAACTACTCCATGGCCAATCTTCTGGCTTTTCCACTAGCCGGCGTTTCACAGGATTGCGGTGAATGTAGCGCAGCTTCTCAACGCACTTGCGCTTGGTCCACACGTTGAAGTCGTAATAGCGGGCTTATTCATCTGTTCTCGCACCAGAATTCTGCAAGCTTTGAAGGGGCACGGCTTCAGCCGTGCCGTAAGCTGCTCTCATCATGGCGGCTTTAGCCACGGAGGGACTTCGGTGTTGACACGAACTGCGAATTCCCTCAGAGGCTGAAGCCCAAGGCTCCACTCCCACGTAACGGCACGGCTGAAGCCGTGCCCCTTCAAAACGTGAAATTCCTCATGAACAATCCAAGTGGAGGATGGCTCGGGTCTCGTGGAGTTCGAGACCCGGGGATTTCGAGTGATTCGCTCTTTTGGTATTCGCTACATCAGCGACACCCGGCCGCGAACTCAATCGACAACACTTGAAGAGTTTGGGACAGAGCAGCGAAGAGATCCGAGAAGCAGTTCAGTAGGCCGAAGGTCCGGACACTCGAATCGGAACCGACGTATATCGCCCCGATGGCTACCGTCGGCGAAGAAAAGACGGAAGACCCGGTCGCTAACTTTGCCCGTAACTTGAGCAATGCAGACACACGTGCTAAGAATCTTTTTGTCCCCTGTGGAATCTGTGTCAGAGAGTATGGAGGAGGACCAGAGATGTTGCTGGCGCTGACTGTTACTTGCGTCGTCGTGGTGTGCTTGTTGATCGTAATTTGGATTAAACACACAACAAACCGGCGTGCAATTGAACAGCACAGCATCACCCCGGAGGCGCTTCACACATTGTTGGCCTCAAATCAAGAGGTGCTTCTCTTCGATGTTCGCCAGCCTCTCGATTTGTTAGCCGATTCTGAGATCATCCCTGGCGCAAAGAGAATTCCCCCCAGAGAAATACTTGAGAACCCCTCGCTCATCTCAAAAGAAAAGGAATCGGTCGCTTACTGTACCTGCCCTGGCGATAAAACCAGCCGAGCGATCACACACCGAGCCCTTGCCATGCATTTCTACCGGGTCAAGTTCCTCAAAGGTGGATTGGCGGCCTGGAAGGCAAAGGGTTATCCGGTCGAGCCGTACCGAGAGTCCTTCCATCTCGACACTGCCACTTAGCTGCCGCCTCAAAGGAGACTCCGCAATGAATTGGACGATTCTGGGCGGGTTGTCAGCGACCCTTCCTTCCTTTACCGATTAGATAAGAGTTGCCCGTTTATCGGCCAACTATCGCAAGTTGGTCAGGAACCACACTTGTATGGGTCGTTTGGGCTGCATTATTGCGAAGCCTTCAGAGCTGCGGCCACTTGCGTGATGCGTGCACCCTGATGCTTCGCGACAACGAGCTCGTCCGCGGTCGGCGGGGCGCTGTTCTGTCCGGAAGTCGATGACGATCCGTACGGCGTCCCGTGGCCCTGAACAATCTTTTCGTGAGTGTAGCCGTTCGGCACGATGATGAATCCAAGGTGCGCCATCGGGAAGTACAGCGAGGCCACTGTCGTCTCGTTTCCGCCGTGCGGCCCTGCCGTGGAAGTAAAGGCACCAGCCGCTTTTCCGTTCAATTTACCTTGGAACCACAGACCACCAAGGCTGTCTATGAATGCCTTCAACTCCGCCGACGTATTACCAAATCGCGTCGGGGTGCCAAATATGATTCCATCGGCCCACTCGGCGTCGGCTGGCGTTGGGGCACCGTACTCGGCGAGCATCCTTTTGCTGCGCTCCTCCCAGCCGGGCACTTTGGCCATAACCGCCGGAGAAACGATATCGGGTACGCGGCGGAGCCGGACTTCGGCTCCGGCTTCACGGGCTCCTTCACCGATGGCTTTAGCAAGCGCTTCTACGGAGCCGTCACGAGAGTAAAACGCAACAAGAATGTTTGCTTTAGGCTCTGACATCGACAATTCCTTGAATCTGAACGTTTTCCTTAACTCAACCTTGGATGCGAGCAACCAGCACGAAGTTTAAAAAAAAAGCGACTAAACGGGTCTCCTTACCCTCGAACGCTGTCCGGGTGGTCGACTATCCGGAAGTTGGAATCTGGCCAGAGTGCTCACTGTCTGACAATTGGCGACGTTCGCAAACGTCGCCAATGAGTGAGGCGCCCGCGCACGATGTCGCAGGCCGTTGCCAGCCGATCCAACGCGCATTATTTCTTCGCCTGCGGCTGGGCCGCCTGCTCGCTGGTCGGAGGCACGATGTTCTTCATCCGCATGTAAGTAACGAGATTGCCGTAGTGTTCCATATTGTGCATGTTGTTGATCGTCAGTACGCCGAGTTTCGGCGCATCCATGTCGAAGACCTTCACCATCTGCGTTGCGGACGCGTCGGTCATGCCATCGTAGGCCTTGTCGCAATAGGCGAAGGCGTCCTTGAGGGCCGCGATGAGATCGGCTTTCGAAGTCTTGCTCTGCTCGATCTTCAGGCCGGGATTTTTCTCGCCGAGTGCGATCGAACAAAACAGGTACTGCGCGTCGGCCAGGTGTCCGATGATCTGGCCGTAGCTGCGGACGGTGTCGGTGGGCTTAAAGCTGTAGTTCTCCTCGGGCATTTTTTCGGCTGAGCGCAGCAGAATATCCTTCAGGTGTCCGTAGATGCCCTTATTGAATGTGCTGAGTGGATTGTCCTGGGACGGGGCGGCGGGCTTGTTCTGGGACACGGCCGTGCCGACGGTCGCAAAAAGGCAAAGCAGAAGTGTAAGCTTTCGCATTGGTGCTCCTCCTGCACAAGCATTACGCACTGCTGGCGGAAAAGTTTCAACAGCTGGACGATTTAGGAAATCCTGATTAAGCTTCGCCGGGGTTCCCCAAGTAAGCAGTTTCACCGTGACGTAGAGGTGAAGCACCGTATCGTTAACGCTCGTAGGTTTCCACCAGCTGCCTCAGCCGTGCGCTCATTGCCGGCGTCAGGTCGTTCTGGCGAAAGCGCCAGCGCCAGTTTCCCGAGGACGTGCCGGGCAGGTTCATCCTGCCTTCGCTGCCGACGCCCAGCACATCTTGCAAGGGAAATAGCGCAGTGTCGGCGACCGATGCCAGCAGGGTACGAATCATCACCCAGTTGATCTCGCGGCCGTCGGTGTTCAAATAGCGCCGCGCGTATTCCAGTTCTTCGGCGACGTCGGCCGAGGTGCGAATGCTTCCGGCTCCCGCCGTGCTCGTCCACCAGCCCACGACGGTGTCGTTGTCGTGGGTGCCCGTATAGGCGGCCAGGTGGTGAACATAATTGTGGGGCTTGAAGTCCGGTGCTTGCGGATCCTTGCCGAAGGCAAACTGCAGAATCGCCATCCCTGGAAATCCGAAGCGCGTACGTAGCGCTTCAACCTCGGGCGTGATCACGCCGAGATTTTCGGCGACGATCGGCAGCTTTCCCAGCGCACTCTCCAGCGCTTCGAACAGCGGAGCTCCGGGCCCTTTGACCCAGGCTCCGTTGACCGCCGTTGTGTCGCCTCCGGGAATTTCATAGTAGGCCTCAAATCCGCGGAAGTGGTCGAGCCGAATCATGTCGAGCATTTCCAAAGAGCGGCGCAGGCGCGCGATCCACCATACATATCCAGTCTTCGCGTGGACGTCCCAGCGGTAGATCGGATTGCCCCACAGTTGGCCGGTGGCGCTGAAGTAATCCGGCGGCACGCCCGACACGACTGTTGGCCGGCCCGACTCGTCCAGTTCAAACAAGTCGCGATTGGCCCACACGTCGGCGCTATCGAGGGCGACATAGATGGGAACGTCACCCATGACGCGAATGCCGTTGCTTTCGCAATGCGCCTTCAGATCGCACCACTGGCGCTCGAATTCGAACTGGATGAACTTGTTGCATTCAATTTCGTCGCGGAATTGGTGGCGTACGCGCGCGATGGCATCGGGCTCACGTAGCGCGAGGGCGGCATCCCAAAATGTCCACGCAACATTGTTGTGAGCTTCCTTGAGCGCCATGAACAGGGCGAATTCCTCGAGCCACGCGGAGTGGTTTTCGCAGAAGGCCTCGAACGCTTCGCGTTCAGCCGGCAAGCCGCGTTGGAACGAGCGGAAAGCATGTCGCAGCAGGGGCAGCTTCCAAGGGATCACGTCGCCGAAGTCCACTTTGTCGGCTGGAAAATCCGGGCGCGACGCCAACTCGCTGGAATCGAGATATCCGCGCTCAACCAGCCTGTCGAGACTGATCAAGAGGGGATTGCCGGCGAAGGCGGAAAAACACTGGTACGGAGAATCGCCGTATCCGGTGGGTCCGAGCGGCAGAACTTGCCAGATACGCTGGCCCGCATCGCGCAGAAATTCGGCGAAACGATGCGCCTCAGGCCCCAGTTCGCCGATGCCGTACGGTCCCGGAAGAGAAGTGGGGTGTAGCAGGATGCCACTGGATCGTGGAAAGCTCATGCGGTGATGTTAGGCCCATCGCATAAATCGTTCTGGGGGGCGTGCCGCTCTATCGAAATCTTTCACCACGGAGAACACGGAGCGCACGGAATTTTTGGTGTATATCCAATTTCTCCGTGATCTCCGTGCCCTCCGTGGTTAATTTTCATTTCTATGGTTGGACAATTCCAGAACAAAGCGTGCGAGATCAGAACGGAATATCTTCGTCGGTGATCTCCGCACCTGCGGGCGCCTGCGAGTGTTCCGGCTCGGCAGTGCGCTGGTCGAAGCCGCCGGACTTGCCGGCGCGTCCACCGCCTTCGCTACCTGCGTCGCGTCCTCCCAGCAACACCAAATCGTTGATGATGATTTCGGTCTTGTACTTCTTCTGGCCGGTTTCCTTGTCGTCCCACGAGTCGCTGTGCAGACGGCCCTCGATGTAGACCTTGCCACCCTTCTTGAGGTACTCGGCGGCGATTTCGGCGGTGCGCTGGAAGGCGACCAGGTTGTGCCACTCGGTGCGATCTTGCCAGTTGCCGTCTTTGTCCTTGACGCGATCGGTGGTGGCCACTGAGAAGCGCGCGACCGCCATGCCGGTTTGGGTGTACTTCACCTCCGGATCTTTTCCGAGATTGCCGATCAGAATAACCTTATTTACGCTCTTAGCCATGAGAGCCGCTCCTGTGCTGAATGAATAGGTAACTAAAGGCCAACTATAGCAGAAGGCCCAGCATGGAACATGCCGCGTTTCACTTCGCCTGCTTCGCGTCCCTTACCTTTTTGCCGGCGCCATTCTTCTTCGCCGCCAGTTCCGCCTTTTTCTTTTCCCGGGCCGCGACGCGCGCCTTCCTCTTCAGTTCCTCGGGAGAGTACATGCTGCCTCGGCAACTCTTGCTGCCGCAATAACAAGGTGCATCGTCATCGCCGTCGTAGAGACAATAGTCGTAGGTAAGTTCTTCGCCGGCGGCAATGTCGCGAATCGCGGCGATGTACACTCGGTCGCCCTCTTCGTCGGTTTCGCAGTTAGGATCGCACGAGTGGTTCACAAACATGGCCATCCCGTGGCCGTCGATCACCACCTCGCCATCACCCACACCAAACAGATAGGTGAACGGGCGGCCCTCGTAACGGACGTCGCCTTCGGCCTTGGTGATGCGCTCTCCTGTGTATTCCAGGACGCGAGCGCTCTTGGGAATATCTTCCAGGGTGAAACAGCCAGCGGCGTGAATGTCGGAGGAACGAATGATGAGACGTGGCACGAAGCAGGGCTCCCGGTGAATTTGGTTTGCAGTATAACGCACCGCAGGTTTGGCGAGATTTGCTCTGCCGGCGGTTACCTACGCAGGAAATCCCGCTAATCGGCCCATGGCAGTGCTGCGCCGTCAACCCCCTCCGTCACAAAGGCATGTAGCATTTCCCAGTTCCCATTCGGCTGAAGATTTCGTATCTTGAAAGGGACGATTTGATTTGGGAGGCGCTCTCATGGTGCATGTCCTGGTCCGCCACAAGGTAGCGGATTACAACCGCTGGAAGCAAGTGTTCGATTCTCACCTCAATACCCGCAAGCAGGCCGGCGAAACCGCGTTCCGCATTTTTCATGCCGTTGACAATCCCCGCGACGTGGTCTTGTTCTTCGATTGGGAGAGCGTCGAGCGGGCGCGCAAGTTCATGAACTCCGACGAACTGCGTCAGGCGATGCAACAGGCCGGAGTCGAAGGCGCCCCCGATGTGCAGTACATCGAGGATGTCGTTACGGTCCATCGCTCGTCGGCCGATTAGCGCCCGGTTCGATATTTAGTTTCGAAAATGTTTTTCTAGACTCTTGACACCACGCGGAAGTTTGGTTTTCAAATTTTCGCCCGGCGGAAGCAGCGGGTGCGCCTTCAGGTTTCGCGTCCACGGCTTAAAATTGCTGGAAAGCCCCTGTGCGCACGGGTTCCGCGAGATCGGGCAGTCTGTCAAGATTTTTTCCACAGATTTTTTCGGGGCGCTGTAATTAAATTTTTATCTAACGTTGACAAACCAGCCGGGAAAACTAAAATACCCGACGACCTCTCTGATTCGATTTGCGACGCCGTGACCTATTCAACTGAAAATTCCGAGTCCTCTTGCATACCGACTTTTCCGGCTTGAAGCTTTTCGCCAGCGGAAAAGTGCGCGACCTCTACGAGGTTGGTACTGATCGTCTGCTCTTCGTGGCGACCGATCGCATCTCGGCATTCGATTACGTTCTGGCCACCGGGATACCGCAGAAGGGACGAGTGCTGACTCAGCTCTCGCTGTTCTGGTTCGAGTTCCTGAAGCACATCGTTCCCAACCACCTGGTCACCTCCGACGTGCATAAGTACCCGCCCGAGTTGCAGAAGTACGGCGGCCAATTGCACGGCCGCTCCATGCTGGTGGTGCGGGCCGACATGATCGCCATCGAGTGCGTGGTGCGCGGCTATCTTTCCGGCTCGGGCTGGAAGGAGTACAAGGCCAGCGGTTCGGTCTGCGGCATCAAGCTGCCTGCGGGACTGCGCGAATCGGACAAGCTGCCGGAGCCAATTTTCACTCCCGCCATCAAGGCCAGCAGCGGTCACGACGAAAACATCTCGTTCGATCGCATGGTGACGCTGGCGGGCCGCGAACTCAGCGAACAGTTGCGCGACTTGAGCGTCAAGATCTACCAGACCGCGGCAGATTATGCGGAGACTCGCGGAATCATCATCGCCGACACCAAGTTTGAGTTTGGCCGTACCGCGAGCGGCCTGGTGCTGGCCGATGAGGTGCTCACGCCGGATTCATCGCGCTTCTGGCCCCAGGACAAGTATCAGCCAGGCGGACCGCAGGACTCGTACGACAAACAGTACGTGCGCGATTACCTGGAAGCTATTAAGTGGAACAAGCAGCCGCCCGCCCCGGCGTTACCTCCGGAGGTGGCGGCGAGAACGAGTGAGAAGTATGTGGAGGCTTACACCCAATTGACCGGACATCCGCTGCCGGCCTAGGGAAGGCCGGAATGATGGGCATGTCCATTCTCGACTGGGTGATTCTGCTCATCATTTTGCTGTCGGTGTTACAGGCGATCGCGCAGGGATTTTTTTACGAGTTTTTTTCGCTGGCGGGCGTGATCGTGGGATATTTGCTGGCGGCATGGGAGTACTGGCGGGTGGCGGCGTGGTATGCGCCTCACGTGAACTCCCAGTGGGCGGCGGATATCGCGGGGTTCTTTACCATATTTATTGTTGTCGTGTTGCTGGCGGGAGTAGTGGGACGGATTGCGCGCTGGGCGGTCCACGGCGTGGGGCTACGCTGGTTCGATCGCCTGCTGGGAGGAGTGTTCGGGTTTCTGCGCGGGGCGGTGCTGTGCACCGTAGCTGTGCTGGCCCTGGCCGCCTTTGCGCCACAGTGGGGATGGTTGCAGCAATCGCGCATAGCGCCTTTCATGCTGGTCGGGGGGCGGGCCCTGATCTGGGCTGCGCCAGCCGATTTGCGGCAGCGCTTCCGGGAAGGCTGGGACCTGTTACGGACGGTTCCGCAACACGTTTCCGTACTGCGCAACGATGACGATATTCACGTGTGACGATTTGGACCGCTGGCGCCATGACCGAAGTTATATAGAGAGAGGCGTTGTGAAAGATCAACTGGAAGCGCTTGTTATGCAGATGTACAAAAACGGCATCACCTATTCCGAAGGCGTGTGCGAATTCAAGAAGCGATTCATTCTAACCGTACTGCAGGACTGTAAGGGGAACCAGTGCAAGGCCGCCCGTCAACTGGGTATGCACCGCAACACCCTGAGCCGCACCGTCGCCGACCTCAAGCTGGATGCCAAGGGCCTGCGCAAGGGTACGCGCCGGCCGCCGCGCAGCGCGCATGCGGTCTCGATGGACAGGAAAGCCGCGCGCTAGCTTAACGGCGCTCCTCGCTGCACGCGGCTCAGAACAGCAATTCAGCTTCGCTACTGGTACCCTTATCCGGCACGATCAGCAGGCCGTGAATCGCCTTTTGGAGTTTTTTATAAGCGATCTCATAAATCGGTTTGGAAGGGGCACGGCTTCAGGGGCCGCTGAAAAACTCGGAGCGGCGCAGCTTCTGTCCTCTTCCGATCAATTTACGTGGCCAGCAAAGGAGCGACGAACATGCCTTTACCGGAATTCAAGCAATTGGTTGACGAAGCGAAATCGCAGATCAGCGAAATCGGCCCCGACGAACTCAGACGCATGCAGCAATCGGGCGAAGACTTCACCCTGGTGGATGTGCGGGAGCGCGACGAACAGGCAAAGGGAATCATCCCGGGCGCTGTCAACCTGCCACGCGGCATCCTGGAGGTCAACATCGACAAGATCACGACCGACAAGGACCGCAAGCTGGTTTTATATTGCGGCGGAGGCAGCCGTTCAGCGCTTGCCGCCCTCAATCTTAAGAAGATGGGCTTTCGCAAAGTGTTCTCATTGACCGGCGGCTATAGCCGCTGGCGCGAAGGCGACACCTACTAACACCTCGTGATACGGTTCTAGGTTTTGCTATTCGAGGTGACCATGGACCTGCAAGGAAACCGCATTACGTGGCTGGGCCACGCTACATTTCGCATCGAGACTAAAGACGGCATCACGGCTTACGTGGATCCCTGGGTGATGGGCAATCCGGCATGTCCGGAGAGTGAGAAGCAAGTGAAGAAAGCTGACGTGCTCATTTGCACCCACGGCCACATGGACCACATTGGCGATGCCGTGCAAATCGCCAAGCAGCACAATCCGATGGTGGTTGGTATCTTCGAACTCTGCACTTGGGTGGGAAAGAAAGGTGCTAAGCAGATCGCCCCCATGAACAAGGGCGGAACGCAGACGGTCGCCGGGATCAAGATTACGATGACGCACGCCGTGCACTCCTGCGGCATTCAGGACGATGACGGCAGCATCGTGTACGGCGGAGAGGCGTGCGGCTACGTTCTTGAGTTGCCTGGTGGAGTAAAGCTGTATCACGCCGGCGACACCGCCGTGTTCGGCGATATGCAGATCATCCACGATCTCTACTCACCCGAGATCGCGATGCTGCCTATCGGCGACCACTTCACCATGAGCCCGCGCGAAGCGGCCTACGCTTGCAAACTGCTGCAAGCCGAAAACTGTCATCCCGATGCACTTTGCGACCTTTCCGATGTTGACCGGTCGTCCGGATGATCTGAAGAAATTGCTGGGAGCCGGAGGGCCGGAGGTGGTCGAAATGAAGCCGGGGCAAACTTTGAGCTGAGGAGTGAATAGCGGCCAATGACAAGCTTTACCGATGAACGCGTCGAAAACTATCTCTATGCCATGCTGCCTGAACGCGACCCCGTCTTGCAGGAGATGGAGCGTCAGGCGAAGGCGCGCGACATCCCTATCGTGGGGCCGGCAGTCGGCCGGCTGTTCTATCAATATGCACGTCTGATCAACGCGAAGACGGTGTTCGAGTTGGGGTCGGCGATCGGCTATTCCACCATCTGGTGGGCGAAGGCGGTCGGTGAAGGCGGCAAGGTCCACTATACCGATGGCAGCCGTAAGAACGCCGATGAGGCGCGACGCTACTTTGATCAGGCGGGCGTTGCCGATCGCATCCAGGTCCACGTTGGCGATGCGCTCGAAGTTTTGTCGGAGCGTAAAGAGGAGTTCGACATCGTATTCAACGATGTGGACAAGCATGACTATCCGCGCGTCTTCAACATGGCGGCAGCGCGTGTGCGCAAGGGTGGGCTCTTCATCACCGACAATGCCTTGTGGTCGGGCAAAGTTGCGTATGCGGCCGGCAATGCGAAGCTGACGAACAGCGATGAGCCTGACAAGTCCACCGAAGGCGTGGTGGAATTCAACCGGCTGCTGTACTCGTCGAAGGATTGGTTCACGACCATCGTTCCGCTGCGCGATGGCGTCGCCGTGGCGCTGCGGCTATGACTTCTTATGCCTGACGCGCCACACTGTGACATCCTGGCCATCGCCGCGCATCGTGACGACGTCGAGCAGACCTGCGGCGGAACATTGCTCAAGATGGCGGAGCGCGGTCGTCGCACCGCCATTCTCGACCTGACACAGGGCGAGATGGGCACGCGCGGCAGCGTTGAGGACCGTGCCGGTGAGGCCGACGAGGCTGCGCGCATCCTGAAAGTCAGTTGGCGGCAAGCCCTCGACATTCCCGATGGCCGTGTCGAGAACACATTCGCCAATCGGATCAAGGTAGCGAGTGTCATTCGCGAATTGCGTCCGCGCGTGCTGATTCTTCCTTATTGGCAGGCGCGGCATCCTGACCACGCGACGGCGTCGATGCTCGGCTATGAAGCCGCATTCCTCGCTGGATTGACGAAACTCGGTCACACCGTGGCGACGGCCGATATTCCGACCGAAAGTTTACAGACGCTGATCTCGGTCCCGCCCCATCGTCCTTACAAGATTGTCTATGCCAGTCTTTACGCCGACGTGCGGCCGTCGTTCGTCGTGGACATCTCCGAGCAGTTCGAGACTCGCTTCGCGGCCCTGATGGCCTATCGCTCGCAATACGAGGATCAGTCGGCCGGCAGCGGACTCTTCCCGCGCCAAGCAGAGATCCGCGAGCGACTCGCAGCCATGGCTGGGTTTTACGGCCTGCTCGCGGGCGTCCAATACGCCGAGCCGTTCGTGCAGAAAGAGGTTGGGCTGGTGGATGACCTGCTGGGCATCCCAGTCCAGTCGCTGTAGGCAATGAGTTCACCCGCTTTGCGTTGTGGCAAAATGTGAAGTATGGCGAAAGCGACTCTTTCAGCGAAGAAACAAATCGTAATCCCACGTGAACCACTTGGTGGCCTCGGGAGGGAAATCGCCGCCTTGTTTTCCAAGGCCGGCTTGCAGTTTCAGACATTTCTGAACTGCGAGGCCACACGACAGTCACGCTGAATGATGACGTAGCCGCGATGGCCAAACGGTATGCGGAAAGCCGGGACCTTTCGCTCGGCGAAGCAATCGCGGAACTGATTGTGCGAGGCACGCGAAAAGCCTCCCGTATCAAGTACGTGGACGGCCTGCCGGTCTTCGATCTCCCCAAGTCGAAGCAGCGAATCACCGGCGAGCGGGTGAAGGCACTGGAAGCAATTTGAACGGTGAGCAATTTCTCCTCGACGGAACGTTCGAATTGCATTGCCCATCAGGACCACGTGTCCCACTAAACCGTAAAGCCATGGTTCCATCGAACCTGTTATCCCGCGACGACCAGGGAATGGCCCCGGGCAACTTCCTGTTCTGCCGAACTCGATACGCCATAAGCTTGAGGATTTCGGTGCCTGATCGTGTATGCCGAACCCTGTCGAACATAACTGTTGTCTGTCGGAATGTCAGCCAGCTTGGCATCTGCGGCGGACGACAAAGCGACTTCCGAGACAGAGCATTCTTGTGAAGACTTCGAGATCAGCTCATTCTTCAGGTCCGTTCCCTCGTAGTCCGACTGAAGCCTTGCCTCTGGCTTCCATCGTTCCGTTTCGCACCGCTGCTCTTCCACGACCCTTCGCTCTTCCGCAGCCTCTTCAGCGGCGGTTTGTTGGCGCACTAGTTGACCTTGCATTTCTGCGAGGGCGCTGAGAGATTTATTCACGTCGCCGATCTGTTTTTCGTGATTGGGCCCGTGTTTCAGCGTGTATCAAGAGGTTTGGCAGCAACGGCGCGATTACCGCTGCAGCGATGGCGGCGAAGATGGTCTGCTTCATTGGAATGTTAGGCAATGTCATTGCCTCTTACTTCTTCCTCTCCACCAGAAACTTCGCGATCTCGCGCAGGGTTGTGGCGCGATTGCCGAATGGATCCAGCGCGGCATCAGCCTTGGCGACCAATTCGTCCGCTTTCTCGAGAGAGGCATCGATGCCGAACAGCGCGGGATACGTCGCCTTGTCGTGCGCCGTGTCTTTCCCGGCGGTCTTGCCCAACTGCTCCGAGGTCTGAGTCACGTCCAGCACATCGTCCACGATCTGAAACGCCAGCCCGATGTTCTGGCCGAAGTCGCGCAGACTCTGGATCTGCGATGCGTCTGCTCCCGCGTACATGCCACCGGTGACGACGCTCGCGGTCAGCAGCGCGCCCGTCTTGGAGCGATGAATGTACTCCAGCGTTTGCGCGTCGGCTTGCACGTGCTCGGCTTCGAGGTCCATCACCTGGCCGCCGATCATGCCGCCGATGGTTCCGGTGGCATGCGCGATCTCGGCGATGATCGCGACGCGTGCTTCCGCCGGACACTGCAACTTAGCCAGCACTTCGTAGGCGTAAGTTTGCAAAGCATCGCCGGCAAGGATGGCCGTCGCCTCGCCGAATGCCTTGTGGCAGGTAGGTCGCCCGCGGCGCAGGTCGTCATTGTCGAGCGCAGGAAGGTCGTCGTGGATCAGCGAGTAGGTGTGCAGCATCTCCAGTGCCGCGCCCAATTCATCGACGCCGTCGGGAACACAGCCTTGGACCATCTGCGCGGCTTCCATGCACAGGATCGGCCGCAGGCGTTTGCCGCCGGCAAACACGCTGTGCCGCATTGCCTGGTGAATGGACTCAGGATGCTGCGTAGCCGGAGGAAGCAGGCGCTCCAGCGCTTCGTCGGCAACGATTCGACCTTGTTCCAGTGTGTCCTTGAGCATGAAAAGGCAGTATAACAATCGCAACTACCTAGCCACTCGCTCCGCAATCCACTGCGCGCACTCGCGCGTGCCGAGCGAACCTCCCACATCCACCGTCGTCTTCTGATGGCGAACGGCGTCGAGCACTGCGTTCTCAATCTTCTGCGCTTCGGCGTTCAGGCCGAGGTGCGCCAGCATCATCGCGGCGGTCAGAATCGAGCCCATGGGGTTGGCGATGTTCTTTCCGGCGATCGGAGGAGCGGAGCCATGCACCGGCTCGAACATCGAGGTGCGGCCGGGATGAATATTGCCGCTGGCGGCCATGCCTAGTCCACCTTGCAGCGCGGCGGCGAGGTCGGTGATGATGTCGCCAAACATGTTGTTGGTGACGATGACGTCGAGCGATCGCGGCTCGCGCACCATCTGCAGGCAGAGCGCGTCCACGTACATGTGCTGCGTCTGGATATCGGAATACTCTCTCGCCACTTCCTTGAAGACGCGCTGCCACAGGCCGCCGGCGTAGGTCATCACGTTCGACTTGTCGGACATCAGGACTTTCTTGCGGCCGTTGGCGCGCGCGTAGTCGAAGGCGAAGCGAATGACGCGCTCCACGCCTTTGCGCGTGTTGATGTCCTCCTGCGTGGCGACCTCGTCGGGCGTGCCGAACTTGAAGTTGCCGCCCATGTCCATGTAAACGCCTTCGGTGTTTTCGCGGATGACGGTGAAGTTGATGTCGTCAGGCGATGGCGTTTTTCAGCGGACACAGCGAGGCGTCGAGCAGGCGCACCGGACGCACGTTGGCGTAAAGGTCCATCTGAAAGCGCATGCCCAGCAGAATTTCTTTGGCGTGGATATTGCTAGGCGACGCGCGGATCGCCCAGCGCACCGACGAAGATGGCGTCGAAGTCGCGCGCCAGCATCGGAAAGCCGTCGGGCGGAACGGTGGTGCCGTCGATGCAGGTAGCGGTCGGCGCCCCAGTCGAAGGTAGTGAACTCGACGGCGGCTCCGCTGGCGCGAACGACTTCCAGAGCGTTGGGAATGACTTCTTTGCCGATGCCGTCTCCGGGAACGACTGCGATGCGCTTTTTGGTGGCCACGGAAAAATAGTAGCACCCAGCGGGAAGCTGTCAGCCCTCAGCTATCAGCCGTCAGCCAAGGCGTCAGTGTTCATGCGCAAAGTGCGAACTTAAGTCGGTATATTGGGCCAACACGGGGGTGTAAATCTGTGCTGTCCCTAAAGGGACTCATTAATTTGTGCTGCGTACCCAGGGCTCACGCCCTGGGTTAAAAGCAATTCTGCCCCGCAGTGCTGGGTTTGGCGCGATCGTTCAACCGTGCCGACATAGAGCGAGTTCTCACACTGGCCTACAGCTGAGAGCTGACTGCCCCCTCCCGTCCTTCGTTATAATCAAAGGTTCGCTATGAGTGTCACCACCTTTCAAGAGAAGCTTGCGGCTGCGGGGCGCGTCTCGGCATGCTATCGCGGCGCCGAGACCCCGGCTTCGTTTCGGCGATACTGCGACCGAGTTTCGGGCGCTGCTGGAAGGCTGCGCCCTCCTCGACATGAGCTGGCAGGCCAAGCTGGTGCTGGCGGGCGAAGACCGCGTACGCTGGCTGAATGGCATGGTCACCAACAACGTCCGCGACCTGGCGCTCGGGCACGGCGTCTACAGCTTCGTGCTGAGCGCGCAGGGACGCATTCAGGGAGACCTGGTCGCCTACAATCGCGGCGACTACCTGCTGGTCACCACCGACCGCGAGCAGGCGCCTACGATTGCCGAGATCTTCGATCGCTACATCATCATGGACGATGTTGAGGTCGCCGACATCAGCGACAAGCTGGCCGACGATTGGCGTGGCCGGCCCGAAGGCGCGCGAGATTTTGACGGCTGCTGGTATTGACGTCTCGCAACTCGAACCCGGCCAGGTGATCGATGCGGTGTGGCGCGACATTGGGATCTCCGTCGCGCGCAGTGCGCATGCCGCAGATGGATGGATTACGAGATCTGGTTTGCCGCGGAGAATCAAGACGCAAGTCTGGGACGCGCTGGTCTCGGCTGGGGCTACGCCGGTCGGCAGCGATGCGCTCGAACTGTATCGCATCGTTACGCGGCGTGCCGCGCTTCGGCGTCGATCTGCGAGAACGCGATCTGCCGCAGGAGACCGGCCAGCAGCACGCGTTGAACTTCGCCAAAGGCTGCTACATCGGGCAGGAGATCGTGGAGCGCATTCGCTCGCGCGGCAACGTGCATCGCATGTTTGTCGGCTTCGAAGTGGAAGGAGATCCGCCGGCGGCTGCCTAGCCGGGAACCAAAGTCCGCGCCGGCGACAAGGATGTGGGCGAGATCACCAGCGCAGCGCGGATTCCATTTCCGGGTGGCGAGCGGACGCTGGCGCTGGGATATGTGCGGCGCGAGGTCGCCGCGCCCGGCGCCAGCGTGCAGATCGGCGAGCAAAGCGCCACAGTACAACACTGCCTTTCCGAGTATCGACGCGAGCAAAGAATACGAATCTATGCCCGACAAAGAGAAGAAACCTGAATTCGTAGTCACCGACCGCCGCCTGTTCAGCACCGATGGCGAATTGCGCCAGGACGTGGTGGAAGACGAAGAACGCCGCGCCGAGCGGGAACGCGAGAAGAGCGAAGCCCAACAGCTGCGTCAACGAGGAACGCGCCGCGCAACAAGCAGCGCTGCGCCGGCAAGCAGCGCGCAAACTTCGTCCGTCGTGACCGATGAAGCCATTCCCGAAGCGCCCAGCGCTGCAGGAACAGCACGCCTCGGCCGCAGCCTACCAGGAGTCGACGCGCGAGATCGACGATCAGATCGAGAACGAGATGCGCAAGCAGGGACAGCCGCACCGCGCGCAGGACTTCGAGATGACCTTCGAAAAGTTCGTCGCCTCGCTCTACATGAGCGCGCTCATGCAGCTCGGCCTGGCGGCGCCGCAGGGAGCGCAAGCCGGAGGTGGACCTGATCGGCGCGCGGCAGACCATCGACACGCTTGGCCATTCTGCAGGAGAAGACCAAGGGCAACCTGACGCCGGCAGGAGCAGAGCATGCTGCAGAATTGCCTCTACGAATTGCGCATGGCCTACCTCGAAGTCACCAACCTGATCACGCATCCGCCGCAAGGCGGACCGGGCGCAGATGGCAAGGCCTGATGAAGGCCATGCTCACGGTGCTGGGCAGCGGCACCTCGATGGGTGTGCCCACCATCGGCTGCGACTGCCGCGTGTGCACGTCGGCCGACCCGCATGACCGGCGCACGCGTCCCTCGATCATGGTGCAGTGGGACGGGCACACCGTTCTCATCGACACCACGCCCGACTTCCGCGAGCAGGCCATTCGCGAAGCGCATTCGCAAGATTGACGCGGTGCTTTACACCCACGGCCACGCCGACCACATTCTCGGACTCGACGACGTGCGGCCGCTCAGCTTTCCTCGCATCACCGGCGGTGGAAAGATTCCGCTGTTATGCCAGCCCGGCAACGACGCAAACGCTGCGCAGCGTCTTCCGCTACATCTTCGAGGCGGACTACAAGTATGGCGGACTGGCGCAGGTCGAGTTGCGTCCAGTCAATGGGCCGCTGGATCTGTTCGGAGCAACCTTCACGCCTTTGCAGGTGTTTCACGGCGACGTTCCCATCGAGGCGTATCGCTTCGGCTCGGCGGCATATCTCACCGATTTCAGCAGCATTCCGGAGCAGTCGCTGGAGCAGTTGCAGGGGCTCGACATCCTGTTTCTGGATGCCTTGCGGCACCATCCTCATCCCACGCATTCGACGGTGGAGAACTCTCTGAAGCTGGTGGACCGGCTGAAACCGAAGCGCGCATACTTCACGCACATCTCGCATGACCTGCCGCATGAGGAGACGAATGCAGCGCTGCCTGACAACGTGCGCCTGGCGCACGACGGCCTGAAACTCGAGTTCGATCTCTAGGACAACCGTTCCCATGCAAGTCTTCCGCAGCCTTGAAGAAGTGCCGTCCGAGCTTGGCCCCACCGTGGTTAGCGTGGGGAACTTCGATGGCGTTCACCGCGCCCATCAGGAGGTGGTGCGGCTGATGGCGGACCGCGCCCACGCACTGAGCGGCAAAGCTGTGGTGGTGACCTTCGAGCCGCATCCCTACCGCATTTTGCGTCCGGATGTCGCACCCAAGCTGCTGACGCCCTTGCCTATCAAGCTGCGGCTGCTGCAGCAGACCCGCGTGGATGCGGTGCTGGTGCTGCCTTTCACCCGCGATCTGTCGCTGATGCCGGCGCACGACTTCGCTAAAGCCGTGCTGGTGGAAACCCTCCACGCACGCGAAGTGCACGAAGGCTATAACTTCCACTTCGGCCACAAAGCGCAAGGCAACGTGAACACTCTTGCCGACGCTTGGCAAAGAGTTGGGATTCGAGGCCACCATCTATCCCGAGCAGGTACTGCGCGGCCATCACGTCTCCAGCAGCGGAGATTCGCAAACTGATCGCCGAAGGAAGAGTGGCGAAGGCGCGCGCGCTGCTCGGCCGCCCCTTCAGCATCTTCTCGAACCCCGGACGCGGACGCGGCTATGGACACAAGTACACGGTCCCGACGGTGAACCTGGCGCGCTACGACGAACTGGTTCCGGCAATCGGCGTGTACATCACGTTGGCTGCGCGTCGGCGGCGAATGTTTCGAGGCGGTGACGAACGTGGGGAACCGCCCGACATTCGGAGCAGACTCGTTTGCCATCGAAAGCCACCTGCTGAATTTTCATCCAATCGAGTTGCTGCCGGAGACGGAACTGGAGCTGACCTTCCTGCAAGCGGGTGCGACCTGAGATCAAGTTTCCGTCGGTGGAAGCGTTGCGCGAGCAGATCGCCAAAGACGTGCACAAAGCGCGACGCTATTTTCGGGTGCTGAAACCAATGAGTCAGTAGCGGGTTTAACCCCCAGCGTAGTTTGCGCGGTTGAACCGAAACCTGATAGCTTTTGCCATTACCCTTAAGAACCCCATGAACAAAGCCATTCGCCTCGCGCTGTTCTACTGCCTTGCCTGCGGTCCGCTGCTGGCACAACTTCCCACCGATAGCCCGGTTGACGTGCTTCGTCAGCCCGGCTGGAACAAGGGACTGTTCATTGGAGGTGGCCACTCCGTCGATAGTTCACCCAGTGGGGGGTCATTTCTCGTCGGCTTCCGTCTCGGTCGCGTGCTGACCCACGAACATGGCAAGGGTTTTCTCCGCGGTACCTTCGAGATGGCAGGCGACATCATCCCGCTGAACGAGTTCTGGATCCACGGTGGCCAGTACGCTGGCGGAATCAATCCGTTCATCGCGAAGTGGAACTTCACCAAGCCTTGCAAAGTCGCTCCCTACTTCGCGGCCGTGGGAGGCGTGCTCTTCAGTACTCACGACCTACCGGCGCCCGACACCGCGCAAGTCAATTTCACCACCGGGCCTGAAATCGGCTTGCAGATATTCCGCAAGGACCGAACCTCCTGGGACCTGGCACTCAAGGCGTATCACCTCTCCAACGCTTCGATTGGCAATCACAATCCCGGCATCAACGCATCCCTGCAATTCATGCTGGGGTACACCTGGTACTAGGGCGGTTGGGGAGCGCACCGGTTTGGGCGATGCCCATCGGATTTCCGCTACACTGATGCCGTGCGCAGGCTCATCGTCAATGCCGACGATTTCGGATTAACCTCCGGGGTGAACCGCGCCATCGTCGAGGCGCAACAGCGTGGAATCGTGACCTCAGCCACGCTGATGACGAACGCCCATGCCTTCGAAGAAGCGGCCACTCTGGCGCGTTCGTTGGCTGACCGCAATGCCCGCTTCAGCGTTGGTTGCCACGTGGTGCTGCTCGACGGCGAACCGCTGTTGCCCGCGGATCGAGTCGCGACCCTGTTGCAGCCGGGCACGCAGAACGGCAGCCGCCAGTTTCGCGTCAAGCTGAATGACTTTGTCGTAGCTTCTTTCCGCAATAGACTCAACCCCAGCGAAATCGAAGCTGAGGCAGCCGCACAGATTGAGCGGCTGCAATCTGCGGGACTGCGGCCGTCTCATTTCGACACCCACAAGCACGCGCATATGTTCCCGGCAGTGCTGAGACCGCTGCTGCGAGCGGCGCGGGAGCGTGGCGTTGCCGCCGTGCGCAATCCCTTCGGACAGGTGTGGCCGCTGCCCATCGGAGACTTGCTGCGACAGCGCAAATTGTGGCGACGTTTCGCCGAACTCAACGTGCTGCGCAACTTTGCAGCCAGGTTTCGTCGCGAGGTGGAGGCCCACGGCCTGCGCACCACCGACGGATCGCTCGCCGTACTGGTCACCGGATCTCTTGACTTGAGACTCTTCACTGCGATCGTGGACAGCCTTCCAGAAGGGACATGGGAGTTTGTCTGCCATCCCGGCTACAACGATGCCGACCTCGACAAGGTGCGAACCCGATTACGGGAGTCGCGCCCGCAGGAACTTGGACTCCTGACTTCACCAGACGCAAAAGAGGTGCTGCAGCGGCGGGGCGTTGAGTTGATCACCTACTACGAGGTGTGACCGCAACCGCTCGCGCTACAATGGCTGTCCCGTCAAATCGGCCCTAAGCGCTGCGGACTCCTGGCTCATGAATCCACTTGTACTCTCCGACGCCGACTACAAAGCAGTCTTCGAGCGGATCACCCAACTTGCGTTGCAGTATGGCGCGTCCATCGACGAACGGCCTACCTTCCCCACGATAACTGGAAGTGAAACCGAAGCTTTATTTGCTAATCCATTGCCAGAAAAGGGAATGGGAGACGACGCTCTCGACGATCTGACTACTGTGATCGAGTCCGTACGGGTCACCGGCCCCCGTTTTTTCGGCTACGTACTCGGTTCCGGAGAACCCGTCGGCGCGGCTGCGGACCTGCTGGCCAGTGTGCTGAACCAGAACGTTACGGCATGGCGCTCGTCGCCCTCGGCGGTGACAATCGAGCGCGTCGTGGTCGGCTGGCTGGCCGAAGCGATCGGGTGCACCGGGTTCGCGGGAAGTTTGACTGGCGGCGGTTCGTCGGCCAATTTGATGGGACTCGCCATGGCTCGCGAGGCCCGCGTGCCGGCGAACGAGAACGGAGCACGGCCAGGAACGATTTATGCCTCAGAACAGGTCCACATGTCGATTCCTAAAGCCATCGCTTTGCTGGGCATCGGACGGAAGTATCTGCGGATCATTCCGTGTGACGACAATTTTCGGATTCGCGTCGATCTCTTGCGCGCGAGCGTGGAACGGGACGTCGGTGCTGGACTAACGCCAATTGCGATTGTGGGGTCTGCGGGAACGGTCTCCACTGGGAGCATCGATCCGTTGCCGGAACTGGCGGAAATCGCGCGTGAGGCTGGCGCCTGGTTTCACGTGGACGGAGCTTACGGCGCGCTAGCTGCCATCGCCGAGCCGGCGAAGTTTGCCGGGCTGAACCAGGCCGACTCGCTGTCACTTGATCCGCACAAGTGGCTGTATCAGCCACTCGATTGCGGATGCCTGCTCTACCGCGATGCTGGAGCCGCGCGTCGCGCATTCTCGCACACCGGAGACTATGCCAAGTCGCTGGTGAAAGATCCCGTCGAAGGCTTTGCGTTCTTCGAGGAAACCATCGAGCTGTCGCGACGTTTTCGTGCCCTGAAGATTTGGTTGTCGTTGCGCTATCACGGTCTGGAAAGATTTCGCGAGGCGGTCCGCAACGACCTGGCGCATGCGCAGCTTTTGGCTGGACTGATTGCCAAGCAGCCCGAGCTCGAACTCCTGGCGCCGGTGCCGCTCAGCGCAGTCTGTTTCCGCTATCGATCGAGAGGTGATGCTGACGCATTGAACCAAGGGATTTTGCAGCGCGTGAACCGCCGGGGAAAGGTATTCTTGTCCAACGCGACGATTCATGGCCGCTTCGCGTTGCGGGCTTGCATTGTCAATCATCGCACCACGCCGGATGATATTGAGCAGGTCGTGAGCGAGGCGATTGTCGTGGGCAGGGAATGCCTCAGTAGACAAAAAGACTTCTGAGAAAGTCGAAAAAACAGGTCCCTCGCGGGCTGAAACTGCTCGGGATGACAAAAAAATGAGAGCTTGCCGGCGCATCTGAAGGTCTGCCCCTTCTACCATGTCTCAACCCATGTCCCCCGCAAACACCGACGAGATTGTAACGACAGCCCCGTGCCGCGCCGATCTTGCGGGTGGAACGCTGGACATCTGGCCGCTTTACCTTTTTCATCCCGGCGCGGTGAGCGTCAACGTTGCGGTCAACATCCTGACCCGCTGCAAAATCACTCCGCGAAGTGGACGGGAGATCATTCTCCGATCGCAGGACACTGGCCGACACGAGAGCTTTGCCGGCCTCGACGAGTTGCTGGCGGCGAAAAACTATAAACACCCGCTGGCGGCTTATCTGGTTCGCTTCTTCAAGCCGGAGGCCGGATTCATGTTGGAGACAAATTCGGAATCTCCCGCCGGGGCGGGTATCTCCGGTTCTTCGGCGCTTATGATTGCTACGTCCGCGGCGCTGGCACGTTTCGTCGAGCGCAAAATCGATATCGAACAGATTCGCGTGATTGCGCAGAATGTTGAAGCACAACTGATTCGCGTGCCTACGGGTTGCCAGGATTATTATCCAGCGATGTATGGTGGTGTGAGCGCGATCCATCTGGAGCCTGACGGTGTCCGCTGGGAGCCGGTGCCGGTGCCTCTCGACGAGATCGATCAGCGGTTCGTTCTGTTCTACACCGGGGCGCCTAGGCAGTCGGGCATCAACAACTGGAAGGTGTTCAAGCAGCATATCGACGGTGACAAGCACGTCATACGCAACTTCGCGGAAATCTCTCGCATTGCCCAGGCCATGCACGGCGCGTTGGCTGAGGCGCAATGGGACGATGTCGAGCGCCTGATTGGTGAGGAGTGGAAGCTGCGGCGAACCAACGCTCCCCGCATCACGACTCCCCTGATCGATAAGCTGATTGGCGTGGCCATGCAAAACGGTGCGCGAGCGGCCAAAGTTTGCGGCGCTGGGGGCGGCGGCTGCGTGATCGTTTTCATTGAAAAAGGCACACGCCAGAGAGTCGAGGATGCGATTCGCGAGAATGGCGGGCAACCGCTGGACTTCTCTGTCGCGCGCCAGGGATTGACGTTTCACCCGGCGCAGCAGATGGAGACGGCCAGGAAAGTTTAGCTATGTTCACGACCACCACGGGACGCCTGCGTCCGGTCTGGGCGTTTGCGGTATCAGGTTTCTTTTCGGTGCTGGCGTTTCTGGTGGCGGCTTATGTGGCCGGAGCAATCGCCGGCGATCGCGTCCTACTGCTCGAGGTGATCTTCCGTCCTCTGTTGGCGTTGTTGCTCATCGCGCTGTTCGTATGGCTACTTGCCGTCGCCGACCACGTTGAAGATCATCGCATTGCTGCCTTGGGATTGCCGCGCGCCAATGGCTGGCTCAAGCAACTCATGCTTGGCTGTGTCCTCGGATTCGGACTGACCCTCCTGGCGATTGTTCCGATCGCGATTTGGGGGCATATCAGCATTGCACTTCGCCTTAGCCGGCACACCTTACCCAGGGTCGGGGCCGTTCTGCTGATTCTGGTTGTGGGCGCACTCGCGGAAGAGCTGATATTTCGCGGCTATCCCTTTCAACATCTGGAACAGGGCATCGGAGCGATCGGCGCGATCACGGTCTTCTCGGTACTGTTTGGAGCGGTACACCTGGCAAATCCCGGCGCGAGCCTTTGGGGACTGATCAACACGATCCTGATAGGCGTACTGCTCTCCCTTGCCTACCTGCGGACCCGTGCTTTGTGGTTGCCCTGGGGTATCCACTTCGGCTGGAATTTCGCGCTCGGATTCCTCTTTGGCTTGCCGGTCAGCGGCCTGCGAATTTTTAATGTTATGGTGCGAACCACGGCCAGCGGTCCGCATTGGATCACTGGCGGCAACTATGGAGTGGAGGCCAGCGCCACGACCGTTGTGGTTATTCTGATCGGAGTGGTGATGGTTTGGAAGCTACCGCTGGCAAGACTCGCGCAACCGGCAACACCCGTCCCGGAGACGGCCTACCGCGACCACCTGTCGAGCATCCAACCCTGATGTGTCCTGTCGCCGGGATGAGCATATAATTTGAAACAATCTGGGTGTTTCCATGAGCCGCAATTGTTTCTCACCGTTCGCTACGGCAGTGTTGCTGGTGGCGATATCCGCGTATGCCGATGACGCCAAAGCGCCGGCCAAACAACCGGCAGAAAAAATGACAACGCAGACGCGCATGCTGGTGATGCGTGATCTGACGGCCGAACGTGTTTTCGCCCGCCGCGTGTTTCCCATCGGTGAAAAGGGATTGCAGATCAAGAATGGAGTAGTGACTCCCAGCGACCAGCAAGTTGCGCAATTAATCGGGGAACATGGAGTGGCGGCACGGCCGGGCGATCGGGTAGTCATTACCAACGTGATCATCAAGGAAAGCTCAATCGTCCTCGAGATCAACGGTGGTCCGAGGAAGAAAGAAAAGTGGTATCAGCACGTACAGGTGGGCGCGCAAGGTCAAATGAGCACCGTGGGCGGCGCGCCGAAGAGCCTGGAGGCGAAAGGCTCCGAGGTGACGCTGGCCTTCGACAAATACGTGCCCGAGATTACCGGCGATCAAGTTCGCGACATGCTGTCGCCGGTTTTCGATTTCAAGGCGCTCAATCAAGCTGAGGCCTATGAGAAGACTTTGCCGCCCAAGGTGCAGGAGGCAATCAAGAATCATAAGGTGCTGGTCGGCATGGACCGCGACATGGTGATCTATGCCAAAGGACGTCCGCCCAGGAAGATCCGCGACAAGGACGACAAGGGCCAAGACTACGAAGAATGGATCTACGGTGATCCACCGGAGGAAGTCGATTTTGTGCGCTTCCAGGGCGCGGTGGTTTCGCGATTAGAGATTATGACGGTGGATGGCGAGAAGATTGTCCGCACCGAAAAGGAAGTGGACCTGAAGGCGGCCGATACAGAAGTTGCGCAGAAGAAGGAGACGCCGGAAAGGCCGGCGAACGCTCCCAGCTTGCGTCGTCCGGGAGAGCAACAGGAATATCCGCAGCCCAGCCAGTCGGACCCCGGTCGCCTCCGCCTTATCCTGCTCCGGGTACGACCGGGACCGGTACGCCTGGAGCCGATCCTGGAGCACCACCGCATTGGGTTCCGACCGTTTGATGCGCAGCCCATTTGGCGTCCCAGCGCGCGCCCCTTTACACTGTTAGAGTGAGGATTGCACTCGGCCAAATCAACCCCACCATCGGCGATTTTCGGGGCAATTCCGCAAAGATCATCGATTATGCGCGACGCGCCAAGAGTGCCGGTGTCGATCTCATCCTCTTTCCCGAGCTGAGCGTTTGTGGCTATCCGCCGCGCGACCTGGTGGAGCGCCCGTGGTTTGTGGAGCGCAACCGGCAAGCCGCCGAATCCATCGCTGCGGAGACGCAGGGCATTGCCGTGATCTGCGGCCTGGTCACTCCCGCCAAGTTCGGCAACCGGCAAGTCCGTGTTGAACTCGGCGGCGCTGCTGCGTGATGGAAAGATCGCCGCCATCCAGTCCAAACGTCTTGCTGCCCAGCTACGACGTCTTCGACGAGATGCGCAACTTCGCGCCCGCCGAGCGGCAACAGTTGCTGCCGTTGGATCGCAAACAACTCGCGCTGACCATTTGCGAGGACGCCTGGAACGACAAGAATTTCTGGGACCGTCAACTGTATGGGGTCGATCCCGTGCAAGACTTGATCGGCGCCGGTGGGGAAATCCTTCTGAACATCTCGGCGTCTCCGTTTTATCTTCACAAGCGCGAACTGCGACTTGACATGCTGGCCACCATCGCCAGGCACTATCGCATTCCGGTTGCGCTGGTGAACCAGGTTGGTGGAAACGACAGCCTGGTGTTCGATGGATCAAGCTTCGCACTGGGCCCCGATGGACGCGTCATCGCGCAAGCCAAGTCGTTCGAGGAGGACCTGGTCTGCTTTGACAGCGAATCGCTGACCGGCGATGTCCATCTGGGCGAGGAAGGACTGGAGGCGAGTGCTTACTCGGCGCTGGTGTTGGGCACGCGGGATTACGTGCACAAGTGCGGCTTCCGGCAGGCTGTGCTGGGACTGAGCGGCGGCATTGATTCGGCGATCACGGCCTGCATTGCGGTGGATGCACTGGGCCGCGAGAACGTCATCGGAGTGGGCATGCCGGGCCCGTATTCTTCTGCGGGCAGCATTGAGGATGCTGTCACACTGGCCCGGAACCTGGGCATTTCGTTTGACCAGGTACCGATTGGCGACATCTTCGATTCGTACTTGCAAGCCCTCAAGCCTGTTTTCCGCGGCCGCGAGCAGGATG
Source organism: uncultured Acidobacteriaceae bacterium (assembly GCA_963772895.1). Taxonomy (GTDB): domain Bacteria; phylum Acidobacteriota; class Terriglobia; order Terriglobales; family Acidobacteriaceae; genus Bog-257. The sequence goes on along the minus strand of CAVYZB010000007.1, from coordinate 336,987 downwards.
TGACCGAAGAAAATATTCAGGCGCGCATTCGCGGCTCGTTGCTGATGGCGGTGTCGAACAAGTTTGGCGCGCTACTGCTGACCACCGGCAATAAGTCGGAGATTGGGGTCGGCTACTGCACCCTATACGGCGATATGTGCGGCGGGCTGGCGGTCATCTCCGACGTACCCAAAACGCTCGTCTACCGGCTGGCGCGCTACGTGAATTCTCGATCGCCCGTCATTCCCGCTTCGACCATCGAAAAACCTCCTTCCGCGGAACTGCGGCCTGACCAGAAAGACAGCGATTCGCTGCCTCCGTACGAAGTTCTCGACACAATTCTGGAAGACTACGTCGAAGACAATCAATATCCGGACGCGATTGCGGCACGGCACCACTACGATCCCGAGCTGGTTCGAAAAGTAGTTCGCATGGTGGACAAAAGCGAATACAAGCGCCAGCAAGCCGCTCCCGGCTTGAAGATTTCAGAGAAGGCATTCGGCTTTGGACGCCGCTATCCTATCGCCGCCAAGGCGGAGATGTAAACATACCTCGCAGGTTAAACTCGCACCTTTGTTTCGAGAAAGGAAACATGAATCGTTGCACTGTCGTACTAATGACCGTAGGTCTGGCCGTCACCAGCATGTACTCCAACGCGCAGCAAGCGCCCAAGACGAACCCGCCGGCAAAGACGGTTTCCGGAGCGCCGGCAAATTCGCCGGGATCGCTTCCCAGCGAAGCCACCTTCAACGCTTTTCTCAAGCGTATGTTTGGCTGGAACCAGGACCTTACCTACAAGGTGATGGACATAAAACCATCGGAGGCGGCTGGTCTTTCGGAGGCGACGATTATTTTCAACACGCCGAAGGGCCAGCAGGCGACGCGAATTTATGTGACTGCTGATCAGAAGTATGCTTTCACGGGCGAACTGGTGCCCTTTGGCGCCGATCCGTTTGCCGAGGCGCGCGAGCAACTGAAGGGCGTCAATGGTCCTTCCGAAGGACCGAAGGATGCAACCATAACGATTGTGGAATTTGGCGATCTGGAATGTCCCGCGTGCAAGGCCGCGCAGCCAAACATTACCAAGCTGATGCAAGAGGAGCCCAAGGCCCGGCTGGTGTTTGAGAATTTTCCGCTGTCGCAGATTCACAAGTGGGCGCTGACTGGGGCGAAGTACGTGGATTGTATGGGCCGGGCGAATAACGACGCGGCGTGGAAGTTTATCGCGACGGTGTACGACCACCAGGCGGAAGTGAACGAGCAAAATGTGGACCAGATGCTGAAGGGTTACGTCAAGGACGCCGGCGGCGATCCGGATGCCATTGCGGCTTGCGTGGCCAATCCAGAAACCGCGAAGCGGGTGGCGGACTCGGTGGCGCTGGGCGACAAACTTAACATCACCAGTACGCCAACCTTCTTCATCAATGGACGGCGAATCGTCGGCTTCAGTTCAAATGTTCCCTACGATGCGGTGAAGTCGATGGTGGACTTCGAAATCGCCAATCCGGGGAAGTAGGCGGTGCGTTCGACGCGAGGATGACAATGGATAACTCTGCCGGCAGTGGGTGAAAACCTCAGTGTCCGTTGGGCAACTGCACTGCGAACGAGTTAGCTTCTGGCAGACGGAGGATGTGCGGGGTAATGACCACCAAAAGATCGTCTTCCATGTTGTTCTTGGTGTGCTCCGAAGCGGCGTAGGTCAGTCCCGGCACGGTAGACAAGAAGGGCAATCCGGCTATGCTGCGGCTATCGGCCGTGGAGATGAGACCCGCAATTACGCTGGACTCGCCACTCTTCAGCGTGATGCTGCCGTTGTACTCACGGTTGTTAATGATGGGAATGCCATTGACCGTCTGCGCGCCGAGCGAGCGAATGTTCAACTCCAATTTCAAACTGACAGCGCGGTCCGCGTGAATGATTGGGGTGGCCTTCAGATTCAGTCCCAGGTCTTCAAAATTGAAAGAGGGGAAGGGCGCAATATAGCTTTGGTTGCCGATAACTTGCGAGATCGCCGAGGAGTTGTAAATGGGAGCGAAGGTTGCGTTGATGATGGGATAGCGTTCACCCACTTTGAACACGGCAGCATTGTTTTGCGAGGCACGCAGGGTCACATGCTCCAGAGTTCGGACATCCGACTCGTTCAAGTTAACGGTCACGGTAGTTCCAGTACCGCCGCTAAGTCCGAACAGAGTAGCCCCGCCGCCGAAGGTTGCGAACGGTGTCGATAGAAGCGAGCTGACTTGACTAGGGAGGGATGCCAGCAACGCCTGGATGGCCTGGGAATTGGCCTGGTTGATTCCGCCGGACGCAATCAACTGGTTAATGAGGTTCTGGGAGTTTTGCCCCAGGCCGGCAATCAGCGCTGGGCTGATATTGAATAGCGTGAACTGCGCCGGGGGCGTGGTCCCGAGCTGCCTGAGAAAGCTAGAGCTGACCTCGTAAACCCGCATGTCCAGCAGGACTTCAGGCCGCCCGCCCGCCAGGCTTTCCAGCAATTGCGCGGCTGCCTCCACCACCGGTTCCTCGGCCCGTATCGAGATGGTGGATTCCGCCTTGTCCGCGGCTATGTAACGCAGGTTGAGCAGCACGCGGAGCGAGTTGGTCATCTCCGTCAATTCCTGCTCAGTTGACAGGTCGGGCAGATAGAAGGTGCGTAAGGACATGCGTTGGTAGGCTCCGGCGGTTTTCGACCGTGTCGGCCACGAATAGGATTTGCTTCGTCGATAATGGCACCCAAAACGTTTTGGTTACGCTTGTCACCGTTTCCATCGCGGTCGCAAAGTTCACGTTTTCGATGTCGAATCGAACTCGTTTCTGCTGCACCGAGGCGTCGATTTGGGCGGTTATGCCGTAGGCCTGTGCCACTTGGGTGAGTAGCGCGCTGACATCGCCCCGGAAATGGAAATCACGGTGAGGCGTGGAGGGCTGCATCTGGATCGGAGTGGATTGCTCCACCACCCGCATACTCCGGCTGACCGGCTCTTCGTCTATCGGCATCGAGTCGCTCAGCCGCTGGAGCGCATATTCGTTGGTGGGATCGAATTCCAAAGCGCGCCGGAATTCTGCCATGGCGACAATCTCATTGTGGTCGAGCATGGCCTGGTTGCCCTGCTTCAAGGACTGCATCACCAGTTGCTCGCGTGTGAACTCGCGGGCAGTGAGATATACCACGTTGTGGGGCGCCAGCTTAGCGGCGAGTTCAAACTCTTCGAAGGCGGCGTCCAGATTGCCGGATGCCTTCAACTTCATGCCAGCCTTGAACTGTCGTTTAGCTTTGGCAATGTCTTTGGGATTGTCGGGCAGTATCGGCGTGCCCGGCATTGCAGGAGCGGTTTGATTTGCGGCAGCAGACTGCGAGCCACTCGTCGGAACCGGTGGAGTGGTCTCTGGAGATGGCTTATTTGCGGCGGGAGCATTACCTGGCTGGGCCGGTGGCGCCGTGGATGTCGCTGCCGTCGCGCCACTCTGCGGAACAGGCGGCGTAGGCGCAGCGACCTGCTGTCCAGCCAGCGTGCCCGCCATCGCGAGCCCGAACAAAATCCCGGCGAAGAAACGCATCAGTGTTGAAATTGTATGCCAGCCGCTTGCAGCTTGTCGCGTCTGGTAGCCGGTATCGCGCGCAAAGCTTTGGTCGTGCTAAACTTCACTCAAACGAGGGTTGAGGATGAACGCGGTTTTGCGCAAGATGCTGTTCGTGGACTTGATCAAGGGACTGCGAGTCACCTTCCGCAATCAGGATCCCAAAGAGCTCATCACCGAGCAGTACCCGCTGCAACGGCCCCAAGTCGCGGAGCGTTTCCGCGGGGCGCCTCGCCTGAACAACAATCCCGAGACCAACGAAACCTTGTGCATCTCCTGCGACCTGTGCGCGCTGGTCTGTCCCGAGCACCTCATCGTGGTGAACAGCGAACGCAATCCTCACACCCGGCGCAAGGAACTGACGGACTTCACCTACGACCTCAGCCGCTGCATGTTCTGCGGACTTTGCGAAGATGCCTGTCCCACCGACGCGCTGGAGTTGACCCAGGACTTTGAGATGGCGAACTACAGCCGGGAAGGGCTCATCTGGAACCGCGAGACGCTGGAGAAGGGCCCCGAACCCAATGTGTATCGGCGCTAGGCGGATGCAACTGCTCCAAGAGCTAATTGCTAGGTGCTAGTTGCTTCTTTGACCTACTCGAAGATCAATATTGCCGCGGCGATTACGGTCGTCCAGCGTTCGCGCTTGTCGCCGACGGCGCTCTGCGTGATGTTGGCCGTGCGCACGATCTTGTTGGATAGCCGATAGACTTCTTTCTTCTCGTCCCACGACTTGTCGGCGTCGAACTCAACATCGAGCGTGGTGGCCAGCATCTCGGCGGCAAGCTCTTCGGCGTAGTCGCCCGCCACGTCGTCGGTTTCGCCGAAGGAATGATGCTCACTCAAATAGCCGTAGGTGCTGTGATCGGCGGGGATGGCCACTCCAATCGAGGCAGCCGTAAGCCGGTGCGGCTCGCGGGTGGAGTTTTCAGCCACCACCGCGAATGTGACCTCTCCTGGTGACAGGTATTGCTGTCCGTCTTTGCGCGGAACCAGCTTGCAGTTGGGAGGGAAGATGGACGACACACGCACCAGGTTCTGGGCGGCAATGCCGGCGTCGCGGAGCGCCAATTCGAAAGAGGTGAGCCGCTCCCTGTGTTTCCCCACGCCCTTGGTGAGGAAGATGCGTTTGGGGACCATGTCTTTCGCCAATTTACATTCTCCAAAGCAGAAGTCGTTGTAACCGGATCGTCAAAAATAACACACGAGAACATGACGGTTGTGTGAAAACAACATTATAAGGACGTAAATTGAAAAAATAGGCGGCGGTACTCATCGGGCGATGCCCGCAGCCTGCGCCCCCTTCAGTTTTACCGCGATATCAATGAAGGCCAGCGCGGCGCGGCTGAGCGCTTTATCTTTGCGGAAAACCAGCGCCAGGTCGCGCTGAATACTGGCGTCGGACATCGTGAGCGCGGCCAGCGCCTTGGCTTGCAGATCTTCCGCCACGTTGGAGCGCGGAATGAACCCGATTCCGACATCGGCTGCAACAAATCGCTTCAGCAACTCGCTGGAGTCCAATTCCATGGATATCCGAGGCTTCAGATGGCGTTCGTGGAAGAGCGTTTCCAGGGCGTCGCGGGTGCGGCCGGCCTTAGGCAGCAGCAGCGGATACTCCACAACTTCGGCCACCGTGGCTTTCTCCCGCGCAGCCAGCGGATGATGAGGCGGCGTGATCACGATCAGCACATCGCGGTGGATAGGCACCGCCGTCAGGCGCTTGTCTGGCACCGGCATAGAAACGACCCCGAAGTCACACGAGTTCTCGATGATCGCCTCCAGAATCTTGTTGTGCTCCAGCCGCTTGACGCTGACCGCGACACTGGGATACTGCCGCTTAAACTCGGCGAAAACCTCTGGCAGGATGTGCAGGCAGGTGCCTTCATTGGCGGATACGACCAGTTCGCCACGCGGCACGCGATGCATCTCGGCCAGCGCGACCAACATGACGCGGCGCTGCTCCAGCACATCCTCGGCATACTTCTGGAACACTTTGCCTGGGCCGGTGACGGCCACTTTGCCGCCGCTGCGGTCGAGCAGCTTCGCTCCCACCTCCTCTTCCAAGGCGCGAATCTGCGACGAGATCGCCGGCTGGGTGCGAAAGCGCCGCTCGGCCGCTCGCGAGAAGCTGCTGAGCCGTGCGACCTCCAGAAATGTCTCGAGCTGATCGAAGTCCATGAGAGAAGCAGCAATTAGCAACTAGCCGTTAGCCATTAGCATTCAGCCTTGTGGAATCGCAACAGCTGGGGCCATTTCTCCGCGGTGGACAAGGCTCCTGCTCAGCGGCTTGTATCGGTGCACCTCGATTGTACGAGTCGTGATGCCTTTCGTCAGCGGAATCATGCATTTGCAGTTCATAAATGGGAATTATGCCGGTCATAAAAACATTGTATTAGCCACCCCCTGGGGCGCCGCGTATGCTGATTATGTGCGCTTCGGGTGAAGGCCCGCAGCCACGCCAACTTTCTAACCCAATGCAGTTCGCAGTTCCGAATTCCTACACCGGAAGGTTGCACCACTCCGCCGGACAAACTGGCGCAAGCGGGCAGGGCGTTCCGCAAAATTTTCACCGCAAGTCAACCGCCGTCCTCGCATGACGGACGCGTGCGCGCGTCCCGCCGAGTGACGGACAAGGAGAATCTAATGCCTGATTCCAAGGCTGATCCAAAAGCGGTCCTGGCGTTTGTCAAGGAGAACAACGTGCAGGTGCTCGACCTGCGCTTCACCGATCTCCCCGGACTGTGGCATCACGTTTCTTATCCTATCGGGCAACTGAGCGAATCGTCGTTTGAAGAAGGCTTTGGCATGGACGGATCCTCGATCCGTGGCTGGGCCGCCATTCACGAGAGCGACATGCTGCTCATCCCTGATGCTTCCAAGTACATGCTCGATCCCTTCACCGAGATTCCGACCTTGGTGATGGTGTGCGACGTCATCGATCCCGTCACCAAGCAGCGCTACGACCGCGATCCCCGCTACATCGCCAAGAAGGCGGAGATGTATCTGATGTCCACCGGGCTTGCCGATACCGCCTACTTCGGCGCCGAAGCCGAGTTCTTCATCTTCGACAACGTGCGCTTCGACCAGAACGAGCACGAGGGCTTCTACTTCATCGACGCCGAAGAGGGCCGCTGGAATTCCGGACGGATCGAGAACAACCTGGGCTATCGCCCACGCTATAAGGAAGGCTACTTCCCGGTTGCTCCCACGGACCACTACCAGGACCTGCGCAGCGAGATGGCGATGACCATGCAGAGCTGCGGGCTCACGGTCGAGTGTCATCATCATGAGGTTGCGACCGGCGGGCAGACCGAGATCGATCTGAAGTACGACTCGCTGATCAAGTCGGCGGACGGGATGATGCTGTACAAGTACATCGTCAAGAACGTCGCCAATCAATACGGCAAGACGGTAACCTTCATGCCCAAGCCGCTCTTCCAGGACAATGGCAGCGGCATGCACACCCACCAGTCGCTGTGGAAGGAAGGGAAGCCACTCTTTGCCGGCGATGGCTATGCGGGCCTGTCGCAGATGGCGCTGTGGTACATCGGCGGACTGATCAAGCACGGCCCGGCTCTGTCGGCCATCATTGCGCCAACCACCAACTCCTATAAACGCCTGGTACCGGGCTTTGAGGCGCCGGTGAATCTGGCGTATTCGCGCAGGAACCGTTCGGCGGCATGTCGTATTCCGATGTATTCGGCTTCGCCGAAAGCCAAGCGGGTGGAGTTCCGCCCGCCCGATCCAAGTTGCAATCCGTATCTCGCGTTTGCCGCGATGCTGATGGCCGGACTCGACGGCATCGAGAACAAGATCGATCCCGGTCAGCCGCTCGACAAGGACATCTACGATCTGGGTCCGGAGGAGCTGGCGAAGGTTCCATCCATGCCAGGATCGTTGGAGAATGCGCTGGACGCGCTCGCGCGGGACTATCAGTTCCTGCTCAAGGGTGATGTCTTCACCGAAGAGATGCTGAACACTTACATCGACTACAAGCGGGAGAAGGAAGTGAACGCCATGCGCTTACGTCCGCATCCCTATGAGTTCCAGATGTACTACGACATATAGGAATTCGTATCGGTGATTTAGTTAGTCATAAGCGGTTTGCTCGCGGTGAGCGAAGTGTGTGCGAATCTGGAATTGTGCTCCTGCCGTGGAAAGCTCTGCGGCAGGAGCATTTTTCTGTCTCGGATATTCTGGGCCGTCCATAGGCTAGGGGAGCCATGCCGCGTAACACAACTGCTTGCTGCATTAACCAACTCTAATTTTGACTTCAACATTGCCTCTGACCGTACTCGGCATGAGTAACTCTCGAAGGCAGGACAAAGCATTTCAGTTGAGCCTCGGTCCGGTCGAAAGCTACCAATCCGTGTTTTATAGCTGACACTAAGAATGTGTGGGTTTAGGAATGCAGATGCCAATGCGTGACCACCACAGACCTATACGGCTCGCTAGCAAACGGCGGCAGGTATGCCTTGGCCCCTGTTCTATTAGTGATCATGATCGGATGTGGAGGAGGGGTTTCTAACACCAGCACGAGCACGCCGGCGGTCCCACCTGTAGCTTCCCCACCAAGTGCTCCTGCGGCAGTTAAACTTGATCTGGCGAAAATGCAAAAGGTGATTGCCGGCGGCACAAGTCCGGAATATACCGTGACGCCAACCGAAGAAGACGGACTAGGGCAAATCGGCACGCGTCGATTGCGCCTGATTAACGTAGATATCGATAATCTTGTCGCCGTGGCGCCAGACGGGACACTGCAATTGCAATGGTCTGACCACCTTAATCAAGGACTGGCTTTGTGTCGCGAGCACAAGTGGATACCTCACATCATTATTGGGCATGTGGTTCCTCCGCCGCTGGCCCTGAAAGCAGCGGACGGCAGGACCTATGGTCCCTCCTCGTGGACCATCTACGATCAATACATTGAGGCCTTTCTGGACTACGTAGTCGTTGCTCAGGGATTTACGGAAAGCGAGTGGGAAGTCGGCAATGAGATGAGCATCCCTGCACAGAATTGGGTGGCGCCCGTGTTGCCCAAATCTGCAACGGATCCCGCCGGGTTCAGCGCGTATTCGACTTTGTACTCGCAGATAGCGAGCGTGGTGGATCAGTTTCGGCAGCAGCATCCTGGGACTGTACTTCGCATCGGTGGCCCTGCTGCGGATGCGGGTTGGGCGATAAACTTCGTGGACTTTGTGGCCGGGCAAAATATCCCAGCGGATTTCGTCAGCCTGCATGGATATGGCAATCAATCTACCGGCACGGCATTGCGGACTGTCATAGCCAACATTCAGCAGGAAATGGCCAATCAGTATGTGGGCCTGCCCGTCGATATCACGGAATGGGGGCCGAGTACGGGAAGCGAGCTCAACTTCGAGCCCATCGCTGGTGCTTTCGTTCTGGACTTCGCTTCAACCGTCGCGCAAGCAGGAGTTTCCGACGCTATTTTCCTGTCGCTGTCCCAATTTCCCAGCGATGACTGGCCGGCGCTTTACACGACTGACCAAACCCCGACTGACAACATGTTTGCGTTTGAGGCCTTGGCTGCCCTGAACGGAACTCAAGGGACTTGCACCAGCTCCGCTGATCTTTCCTGCGTCGCCGTGACCGCCGGCGATGGAGTTGTGTCACTGGTGCTGTGGAACTTTAGCTGGGCAGGTAGTTATTTCCCCGACACCATGCCGCAGGAAACCGACGCATATACCGTAACGGTTGAGCCGGCGGGGCCTGCGGCGGCCTCTTACACCGTCCAAGCGGCACAGCTGGATTCTGCGTCATGGGACCAGGCCGCGAATCCCATCATTCTGACCTCCGCCGGGACGAATATACAACTCGCCATTCGAATACCCTACGGCTCCTACGGCAAGATATCGCTGCAGCCAAATTGAATCATCCAGGATTAAGACCTGTGAAGCTGTACAGGTAATGTTGCAGAGCTGACGTGCTCGCGACCTCGCGGAAGACGATCAGAGAACGGTAAGCCAACCGAAAGAAATAACGGCGAAGTCGCGATAAACTAGAAAGTCAGACGGCAAGGACATGGCCCTGTAGCTCAGATGGATAGAGCAGCGGTTTCCTAAACCGTTGGTCGGCAGTTCGACTCTGCCCAGGGCCTCCATATCCGTAGAACCTTTCCCATCCGCAGGCTGGAACGCGCGCCCGCGGTGAACCTGAAATGCGACGGCCGAGCACCCGACCAAGGCCGGCTCACGATGACAAAAGCTAAGGGCTTCCAACGGCGCACCTAAAGCTGCGCCCCATCAAAGCATTCCGAACCCGACCTCTTCAGCAAACTGTGAATTCTTGACGTCGCCGAGCCAACCTATTCGAACAAATAACGAAGGGCACTCCGTTGCCGGAATGCCCTTTCTGGTTGAGGTTGATTACTGCATCCTTGCCGGGCCGTAAAATCCGGCGAGGGTTTCTTCTAGTTACAGGTCGGGAACTTGGCGGAAACGATCTGGGTGCTCCAGTCGAAGGTCGCCGTGACCATGTAGTACTCGGTGGTGTACCAGAAGGTGCAGTGGTCAGTTGGGTCGATGCGCACGCTGCTGTAATCGCCCCAACGGTCAGAGGTATCGTTCTGCGAGCCGTTGCCCTGAACCACTAACGTTTCAGCTTCCAGGGTGCTGTTCGTGTCGCCTGGGACGCGGCCAGCGATATAGATCGCAGGGTGAATGGATGGAACTGGATTCGCTGTAGCCTACCAGGATGTCGTTCAGCTTGTCCTGAGCCAGAGAGCCCATCCAGCGCCAGTTGGAATCAGGAGCGTACGAGCCTGCCTGGAAAGTGGTGAGAGTGGTGTTGGTTAAAGTGGTGATACCGGTAGTCGGACCGCGGAACTCATACCACCGAACCGCGGAGTTTCCACCCGAGACCTGGACGTCATGGTTCACGTACCAGTGCTGGAAACGAGGACCACCACAAGTAACGCACGCGATCGTGCCGGTCGGAATGGGCGCATCATGCCAATAGGCGAAGCGATACATCAAGCGATCGCCTAAGGTGTCTAGGAAGGAGGAACTGCCCAACTGTGGAACGCAGTCGCCACCAAATGCACCATTACAGGTGGTTTCATAGGTGGGTACCGGCTGGAGGATCGTGTTAGGGCTACCCAACACGAACGAATTGGCGGGAGTCGTAAAGTCCGCATGGAACTGATACAGGGACAGATGAGAGTTGTCTACATCGCCGACGCTGCCGATATAGAACTCATCCTGGTATCCGCCACCGGTAAGCTGTGGGACGCCGTTAAGTGAATCGAGGTCGCCAGGCAACAAGCTGTCCTCGCTCGCGGACAACTGGAAGCAAATCTGGGTAGGAGTGGTAGCTCCCGCCAGCATGGCTGCACGGTCATAAGAGCAGATCTGAGGACCACGGAAGCCGCTGCCGTTGGGGCCGAAGTTGTTCTGGGCCTGGTAATAGCCGTTGTTAACGCCGGCGCTCGGCCAAATGCCGATCTTCGGGTAGTCGGGGAAACCGGCGCCGGGTACTGAGAACTGCCAAACATGCCAGGTACCAGTCGCGTCGTTGGTGTCGGAGATAGCGATGCAGGTTGCGTAGGGAGAAACAAAGACGTTCTGCGACAGGAACCAGCGATCAGCCTTCTGGTCAAACTGCGCGAGGATGTCGCCGTCATTGTTGTTGGCGCACATTGTTCCAGGGATACCATTGCGCCAGAGGGTGTTGCCAAGGATGGCCGGTCCGCACACCGTTGTAGTCTTGTTACAGATGGTGTAGGAAACGTTCACCCATTGCAGGATCTGCGTGTCGCCCACGGCCATATTCGTGTCCGGGGGAGCGTCAGGAACGCTGTATCCCGGGAAGCCGTTGCCGACCCCGAGGAAGTTCTGGAGGATCGAGTAATTGACTGACGGAGCAGCACTGCTCTGTTCCACTGGATCCACCATAGGTCCAGTGCTGCGTTTCGCCATGAGGTGGACGGGGTTGGCTTCGTGGATGCCGAACTGTAGTGGCTGGGGAAGACGCGCCAGCTCTCCCAACGGCGCGGTAACGCCAGAAGCTACGGCGGTGTTCACGGTTGGTCTTAAATCCTCCGCAGCGAGCGGCAGGGTGCAGAGCAAGAGTACGCCCAAGGCGAGCATGGACGTCCCCATAATTCTCGCGGTATTTCTTGTCATAGTGATCCCATTCTCCTTCTTACTTTTCTACGCGGCGCATTGGGTATCGCTTGCGCGCAGCGTAGTTTCGCAACTCGGCAGGTGTGGTTGGTTAAAACACAAATATTCGTGTTCGCGTGGTCGAGCAATTTGGTTAGTTGCCTGTAAAACGGTGTTCTAGGCAGGTGGGAGGATTGAAACACAAGAATTGACTTAATGCAACTATTATTCACGTAGTTACTACGGTGCCATGACCAGCTAAACCCGGTTACTCAAACGCCAATTTATGGGGAGCAGTAGGACAGTTAAGCCCTATGTTCATAAAGTTTTACGCGAGGCGCAGCGGCTGCGTGCCCGTTTTGGACCAGCGGGTACCATGAGAACCGTTACAAAAAATTTACAATTCGTTACACATATAGGACGCGGCTCGAGGTTATCGGACAGGATGCGCAGCTACAGACATTCTTCCAATAGTCTCCGTGCTAAACTTAAGAATCAGCCGCTACGGGCAGCCCACTACGTGCGCAGCAATCGGAAGGCTCCCCAGATTTCAGCTCCCTGAGTTTTCAAGATTTTCATCAACGACAAGACTTTCATCAAGGGGAAGACACGTGCGACCAAACCGTGACAATTACCTCCCGCGTGTGTGGCTCAGCTTCGCCATCTTCGCGGTCTTGATATGCGGTGCAGCGTTATCGTTCGCGCAAAAAACGGTGGTGCAGGACGCCGGAGGTGGCAGAAAGCTTGAGTTCGATTACAACGCCGCCGGCCTGGTGACGGAGCAGCGCACCATCGGCGCGGATGGCAAACTGGAGCAGAAAGTCAATTATGAGTATCCGCCGGGATACTTCGTCGCAAACCAAACCGTCACATTCTATTGGCCGGACGGCAAGGTTCACAGGATCACCAAGAACACCTACGATGCGAGTGCGAACTTCCTGGGCGAGTTTGTTCAGGAGTTTGATGAGTCCGGCAAACACGTCGCTGGCCATCGCTTGACGCACGATCCCATGACCAACGTTTACATCTGCGCCGATTGGAGTCCTGCTGCGCAAAACTACAAATACATCCCGTGTCCCGCGGGCGAGGAATCGGGCGGAACGGAACCGAAGGAGGCCAAGAAGTTCACCTACGACGAAGTGATGCAGCATCTGAACGCCGCTCGAAAGGCGTCCCACGAAATGTCAAAGCCACAGCCCGCTAGTGTGGCGAAGTCGGCTGGGACGACGAAACCGGAGGTAGGCTTCGTGGTAGCCGCGCAGGTCAATGGCGGCGAGCGGGTCTCGGGCAGTGTGGTCACGAATCCCGGCGAATATGAAGGCGTCGCAGGAATCGCGGTGACGCGAATCGCGGTGCCGCTTGAATCGGCCGCCAATGCTCCGACGCTGGCGGGCTGGACTGTCGAGATACCGGGCGAAGCTCCGCAGCCGGCCGACGGACCGATCGTCTTCACCGTACCGCGGGGTGGCGCGGAACTCAACATCACCTTTCGGCAATCGGGGAATTCTGCTCAGTCTGTTTCGCAGCAATTAAGCTTTTCCGCGAGCCCGGCCAAGAAGCAGAAAGCGCCTGTCTCGTTTGAAGCGCCGGCGCTCTGCCTGAAAGGACAAATGTGTATGGTTCGCGGGCCGTTCAGCGGCGACAGCAATAAAACGTTCGCCGCTTTCGAGGACCGTCCGGCGATGGTCGTGGCCCAAACGCCTGACACTGCCTACATTCGCATTCCCGACCTGACTGAACCTGGGGCGCGGCCATTGTTTATCGCGGAGGGCTCAAAGGTGATTGCGCTGCCGGTGGCAGTCGGCGAGTTTAGCCTCAGGAACGGAGACAAAGTGCTGCAGCCGGGAAAAAGCCTAATTACATTTCCACTCTTGGACGGTCCGAGCGATATTTTGGAGTCTGCCTGGCGGCCGGGAAATTTCCCGCCAACCACTCTTGAAGAAGCGCGCAAGCTGATACCGGGATTCCAGGTGCCACGAGAAGATCGCGAGGCGCGCGAGAAGCTGGAAGCACAAGAAAAGGGCGAGGCGCAGGAAAAGGGCGAGTCAAAAAAGCAGCGCGAGGAGGAAGAGAAAAAAGGCGGATCGATCGTACTGGTCGTCAAGAATATGACGCCGGAACAGGTCTCGCTGCGCGGCGCCAAGGACCAAATGATTGTGTTCCATTTAACGGACGATTCGTTCAGCCGAGGTGAATTCAAGTACGACCTCGTAGTGGAGGCCCGCAAGGCTGGTCATTTTGATGTGAGAGGTTACGTTTTTCCCTTTTTGGCACCCGTGCAAGGCCAGGAGTTTTCCAATAAGCTCGCCTCGGCGGGCAAGTAGATTGACAACCCTCGCGCCAGCCCTTAAGCTGCTGGCACAGGAAAAATCATTTGCATCTTGACACGACAAACCGTGCCAGTCAGCAATTAGTGCTCGGTCCGCTGGAGATTCGAGTGATGGAAGTCCTGTGGACGGCCGGTCAATGTAGTGTGCGCGACGTGGTCGATAAATTGGAACGTAAGCTGGCGTATACCACAGTGATGACGACGCTGGACCGGCTGTTCAAGAAGGGAATGCTGGATCGTCAGAAGTCCGAGCGTGCTTTTCTATATCTTCCCCGATTGTCCAATCAAGAGTGGGAGCGCCAACGAGCGGGCGACCTGGTCGCTGGTTTTCTAGCCGGTCCGCAACCGGCCCGCGAGTTGTTGTTGTCGTCGCTGGTGGACGCTGTCGGCCAACATGATGCTGTCCTGCTCGATCAACTGGAAGAGAAGATCCGGAAAAAGCGCAAAGAGCTGTTTGCGGGGAGGAAGCCATGAGTCTCCCCTACACCTTGCGATTACTCTGCCTGTGTTGCGCCTCGTTTTTCATGATTCATCTGGCGCTGGCCGTGGCAACCCGGTTGAGTGCAGGCACCGCGATGCGCATGGCGGAGCGTCTGAAGCCAAGTTCCGCGGCGCGCCTTCTATTTGCGGTGCGCATGCTTCCCTTTGCTCTGACCCTGCTAGCGGTGCTGGCTTTCTGTATTCCGAGCTATCTTTGGCTGGAGCCGGAAGCAACCGGCGAAAAAGTTGGATTCGTTTGTTTCTTGATGGCAGTGCTGGGAGCGGCAATCTGGACGCTCGCGATCGTGCGGGTGGTAAATGCCGTCCGCGGCACGGCGCGCTATTTGCATCGCTGTGAGCGCCACGGAGAGAAGATCGTGATGCCGGGAGAACCAGCGCCGGCGTTGCTACTCAAAGATAAATCCCCGGTGTTAGCGGTGGCGGGAGTAGTCCATCCCCGGCTGGTCATTTCGCGTCGCGTCATGCGCGAACTTACCGCGGAACAAATCGATGCTGCCCTCAGCCATGAGCGTGCCCATCGTTTGTCGGGCGACAACCTGAAACGTTTTCTCATGTTATTGGCGCCCGATATGCTGCCCTTCATGCGCGGCTTTGTAACCTTGGAACGGAGTTGGGCGAAGGCCATCGAGTGGGCGGCTGACGCTCAAGCCAGCGCAGGCGATCCTGATCGCGCGCTCTCGCTGGCCGATGCGCTGGTAAAGGTGGCAAGGATGGGCAACAAGCCACAGCTTTCTTACCTGTCCAGTTCGCTCATGGCGGATGACCACGATCTGTCGGAAAGGGTTGATCGCTTACTGCGTCCGCAGCCCCTTCCCGAAAAGCCGGCGAAGGAATTGATTCCGTTAGTCAGCGGAGCTGCTGCACTGATGGCCACGGCGTTGATGATCGTGACGCTCTGGCCAGCCAGCCTCAGCGTGGTGCATCAGGCCCTCGAACAACTCATCCATTAGGTTCTGCTGTAGCCTAAGTTGTGCCGGCCTTCTTCAGGCCCGCGCAAGCCGTCCGAACGGATACCCGGATCTTGTAGTCTTCCTAACCTGCAACTTCGCGAGAGAAATATCGCCGCACGCAGTCCGGCAGAGACAGAGCCACGGCAGATGCCCGCGCCGCGGCGCGATCGGCATCCTGCGATCTGGCTTTCATCCTTGTATGTCATTGCTCGATGAAGATGGTGCGCATTCCCAGTCGAGCGCCAGCCTCAATGTCGCTGAGCGAATCGCCGATCATCACGCTATTGGTGGCGTTCGCGCCGGGGAAGTCGCGGAACGCCTGCTCAAACAGTCCTGGCAACGGCTTGCGACAGTTGCATTGGCCTGCATCGTGGGGACAATGGTAGATGGCATCGAGGCGTGCGCCCTCACTAGTTAGCCGTGCCTGCAAGCGCTGGTGCAGGGTGAGCACGTCGGCCTCTGAGCACAGCCCCAGAGCGACGCAACGTTGATTGGTGACCACGATGACCTTGCGCTCAGAGCAATTCAACCGGGCAATCGCAGCGGCGACGCCCTCCAGAAGCTGGAAGTCTTCCCAGCGAGTGACAAATCGGCCGTCAGGAAGGTTACGATTCAATACTCCGTCCCGATCTAGGAATACATAGTCGATATCGGAAAAGTTGCTGGCGTCGCGCTCGCCCATAGCGTCTATAATTTCACAGTATCAGTCCTCCCTAAAGGTTCTGCGAAGATCCTCGAAACTCGTTGTTGGAAACGAGGAATCGCATGCCATCTCCGTTGAACCTGGCCGGCGTCTTTAGTGACGCGATCGCCCAACACCTCGCCATCATTCGCCAGTTCGAAGCGCAGGAAGATGCGTTCGAGCAAGCCGCTGTCCGGATTACCGAGTGCCTACTGGCGGGAAACAAAATTCTGTGGTGCGGCAACGGCGGCAGCGCCGCCGACTCGCAGCACCTGGCGGCTGAACTTGTGGGGCGCTTCCGCTGCTCACGCCGCGCCTTTCCGTCCATCGCCCTCAGCGCCGATACTTCTGTCCTGACCGCCATCGCCAATGATTGGAGTTACGAGGAAGTTTTCGAACGGCAAGTTGAAGCTCTCGGCCGGCCGGGAGACGTGTTAATCGGCATCTCCACTTCGGGAAACAGCAAAAATGTTTGCGCTGCCCTGGCAAAAGCTCGCGCCCTCGGGATCTTCACCGTGGCCATGACCGGCAAGACGGCGGCGGATGGCAACGCTGGCAGATGTTTGCCTGCCCGTTCCCTCGACCGACCCGGCCCGCATCCAGGAAGCTCACATTCTTTGTGGACACATTCTGTGCGAATGGATCGAGCTTGCGACCTGTATCACGAACGCGGTCGCCACGAGTGGGGGGAGCCAGTGATCGTCAACCTGCCGGAAGTTATCGCGCTCGTAGAGGCGGGATGGCGCAACGCCCGCGTGCTGGTGGTCGGCGACGTGATGCTCGACAAGTACATCTGGGGCCAGGTGGAGCGCATTTCGCCGGAGGCGCCGGTGCCCGTGGTCCAGACTACGTGGCAGAATGAGCGGCCTGGCGGCGCAGCCAACGTGGCGATGAATCTTGCAGGATTGGGGGCCTGCGTCACGGTCGCTGGGTTCGGCGGCGGCGACCAGGAGCAGGAGAGATTGGAATCCATGTTGGCCGAGGCCGGAGTTGAGCCAATTCTGACCGAAGTCGCGTCCATTCCAACAACCACCAAGCTGCGTATTTTTTCCGGCAATCAGCAAATGATGCGACTTGATACAGAGGCCTTGCCGTCTCCTTCTGATGCTGCTTATGCGGAACTGCGGAAGCGGGTAGCCGTTTTGCTGCCCCATACTTCCGTGGTTGTGCTCTCTGATTACGCGAAAGGTGTGCTGACGGAATCTCTGTGCCGTTCCATCATTGCGGAGGCTGGCAAGTTGGGAATTCCCGTACTGGTGGATCCCAAGCAGCGGGATTTTTCGCGCTACCGCGGCGCCTCTACGATCTGCCCCAATCTGAAAGAACTGTCGACAGCTACTGGCGAGTCAATCGCCGACATCGATCGACTGCTCGCGGCGGGCCAGGCTCAGCTTGGTCCACTAGACATGGAGTTCATGGTTGTAACCATGGGCGACAAGGGCATTGCCGTATTGCGCAAGGACTCGCGTCGACATGCCCCCGCAGTCGCCCGCCAGGTCTATGACGTTTCCGGTGCGGGCGACACGGTCATCGCCGTGCTGGCGCTGGCTATGGCCTGCGATGTCGAGATCGAGACCGCAATTCAGCTCGCGAACATAGCAGCGGGAATCGTGGTGAACAAAGTCGGCACCGTTCCCCTACAACGGGAAGAGTTGCTGGGCGCTTTGTCCCAAGAGCTTGTTTTGCACATGGACGAGAAAGTTCTGCCGTTGGAACGGCTGCTTTCCCGCGTGACGGCGTGGCGATCTGCCGGCGATCGCGTGGTGTTCACGAATGGTTGCTTCGACATTTTGCATATCGGGCACATTACTTTGCTGGAGCAGGCGCGACGCCAGGGAGATCGCCTGATTGTCGCGCTCAACAGCGA
Organism: uncultured Acidobacteriaceae bacterium; assembly: GCA_963772895.1. Taxonomy (GTDB): domain Bacteria; phylum Acidobacteriota; class Terriglobia; order Terriglobales; family Acidobacteriaceae; genus Bog-257. The sequence continues at coordinate 318,977 of CAVYZB010000007.1, read as the reverse complement.
CCAGTCGGTGCGCCGGATGAAGGGACCGTTGCGGCCTATCGTGGGCGAACATGAGCGCGCACGGATTCTGGCTGCGCTCAGCGCCGTGGATGCTGTGATCGTCTTCCACGAAAGCACACCTTTGAAACTGATCGAGGCGATTCGTCCTGATGTCCTGGTGAAGGGCGGCGACTATCGCGAAGAAGCGGTGGTTGGAGCTCGCGAAGTGCGGGCCTGGGGAGGGCGCGTCGAACTTATACCTTTGGTCGAAGGAATCAGCAGCACCCGGTTGATTGCGAAAGCGGGGCCGAAGCCATCATCGAGGCTGGCCTCATCGCCCCTAGTGGTTTAATTCGCAGGTTCGAAAGGAACAATGCTGCCGCCTCTGTTCTTGTCGGTCCGTCTACCCACAAAACTGGCAATCTTCTGGCGTGCTCGTTTGGCGCCCGAAAGCGTCGCCGGAGGTTTACGCCGAACTCCAGCCTCGTTTCTGGTTCTTCGGCTCGACAGCTTAGGCGACGTCGTCCTGACAACCCCTCTCTTCCGGGAGCTGAAGCGCGCATTTCCGGGATCGTTCTGCACGGTTGTGGTGCAAGCCGCCTTCCGCCCGCTTCTTGTAACCAACCCGTACATTGACGAAATCATCGGCTTGCGCCCGTTGCAGGCGAGGTGGCTGCCGTTGCGGATGCGAAGTCTGTTGTCGGCGCTGTTGCTGTATTGGACTCGACTGCGAGGGAGACGCTTCGATGTTGCAGTCTCTCCGAGGTGGGACATCGATGATCGGCTCGCAACATTTCTGTGTTCGCTGGCGGATGCCGGGGAGCGGGTGGGCTACACCGAAGCGGCGTCGTCTGCGAAGCAGCAGCACAATCGCGGATTCGACGCAGCATATGACATCTGTCTCTCGGCAGGGCCAGTCCAACACGAAGTATGGCGCAACCTTGAAATCGTGAAAGCCTTGGGCGGAAAGGTGGAGGACAGCAGATTGGAGATCAGGCTCACTCATCGGGACCGTGAGTTTGCGTCAAAATTGCTGACGAACGTACCCGCCTCGAATGCGGTGGTCGCCGTTGGCATCGGCGGTCGAAGCCCAGGCCGCCGATGGCCGCTGAAAAACTATGCGGAGAGCCTGACGCGATTAGACAAAGAGCGTCGCGTGCAACCGGTAATCATTTGTTCGCACGAGGAAAAGGAAGAGGCTCGCAAGCTTGCGGACCTGTTGCCCTGCGAGGCGATCATCGTCAGCGGCGCACCGCTGCGTAAGGTGTGCGGCGTGTTGGAGCGCTGCGATCTGTTCATCGGAAACGACAGCGGAAGTGCGCATCTAGCCGGCGCCATGAATTGCAAGGTGATCGTAATTTCACGACACCCGGCTGGCGGCGACCCGAACCACCCCAACAGCCCCGTCCGCTTCGCGCCTTTTTGCGATCGCGTGCGCGTTCTGCAACCAGCAAAAGGACTGGAGGCTTGCACGACCGGATGTCTCGTCTCTGAGGCGCATTGCATTACCGCGGTGACGGTTGAGGAGGCGGTTGCTGCCGCGCGCGAGGTGCTATCGAGAGATGCAACTTCTGCGGACTGGGCGAATATGGCGAGTCCGCATAGCGACAATTCTCGTCCGCCAATTGATCCAGTCTCGGCAGTCACTCTCAACACAGTGGCGAAGCTTTCCAAGGTTGTAAAGAGCAGACCTGCGAAGCCGGTGTAAACCGGGACCGACTATGTTTCTACCGTGCTTGCCACAGTCCCGTTATGGCCGAATCGTGAAGGCGGTGTCGTCTGGCGCCGCTGCGAGATTGGTGTCGGCAGGACTCACGCTATTGTCGTTGCCGCTCGCGGTGCGCTACCTGGGAGCCGAACGCTATGGGGTATGGGCGACCATTACCACGACCGTGGTGTGGATCAACCTGCTGGATCTCGGCATCGCCAACACTTTAACCAACAGCATCTCGCGGGCTTACGCGCTCGACGACAAAATCTCTGCCGCGCGCTATTTCACCAATGCGTTGCTGGTTACCGCGAGTATCGCGGCGATTGTTGGCGGCGCTTTCGCGGTCGTCTGTTCTCGCGTGAACTGGATGAGGTTATTCAACGTGAGCGCAAACGTTCAAGCGTCGGAGGTGCGAGACACAGTTCTGGTTGCCGGCGGCGCTGATGTTGCTGGGCCTGCCGTGCAACCTCGGCGGCAAACTGCTTGCCGGCTACCAGGAACTGCATCGCTATAACTACGTGGTCTGGCGCAGGCGCGGTGGCCAGCCTCATCGGACTTGCCCTGGGTATTGTCTTGCGCGTCTCGATGCCGGTGCTGTTTGTGATGTCAGTTGGATGCCTGACTTTCGCCAGCGTGGCTAATTTGATTTTTGTGGTCACATGGCAAAAACCGTGGCTTATGCCCCGGCCATCGCTGCTCGACCGCTCGACTAGCAGGGAATTGCTCAACTCCGGATCTTCGTTTTTTCTGATCCAGGTGGCGGCGGTTGTCGTCTTCAGCTCCGACAATGTGGTAGTCAGTCATTATCTCGGAGCGGCCGAGGTCACTCCCTACAGCGTTACCTGGCGACTGGTGGGGCTTGCCGCGGTATTGCAGTCGCTCATCTTTCCTGCGCTGTGGCCTGCCTACGCGGAGGCCTATGCCAAGCGCGACTACCGCTGGATACGGCGAAGCTTCTCGCTGACCATGAAAGGCACGGTCGCGCTGAATCTGTGCTGCGTAGCTGCGCTGGTCGTTTTTGGTCGCGCATTGATTCGGTTGTGGGCGGGCCCGACGGCCGTGCCGGCGTTTTCTCTGTTGCTGGCGATGGGAGTGTGGGCCCTGATCAGCGGATTCATGAGTGTCGAATCGTGTTTGCTGGCGGCGCTGAACCGAACGCGTGAACAAGCATTTCTGTCGATCGTGGCGGCAATGGTGAATATCGCGTTGTCCATTGCGCTGGTGCGGCACGTCGGAGCCGTAGGCGTGATTGGGGGGACGATTCTGTCCTACGTTATCGTGCTGGTGATTCCGCAAAGCATGATCGTGCGCAGTTTGTTCAAGGAATTGGCAGTCGATGGGGAGGCGCTTTTCGCGATTCGCTCTTCGCTCTTCGCCAAAACGAAGTTTCTCTACAGCTCGTATGAGGTGCGGAATTCCGTTGTCGCCAACTCTGAGGGAAGGGACCGTGGAGTTCGTCTAACCGCGCCAGACTAGGAGGAGAAATCTTATGCCCGCGATCGCCGGCGGCAACCGCTGCATAAACAAAGCTGCCAGCTGTTCCGAGGTGGAAGGACCGAACCGCGAGGTCCTGCGAACAGCGAAGCGCGGAAAGCGAACAGCGAAAAGTGAGTCGTTTCAAAGTATCAGGAACGGGTTGCTGGCACGCTCTTCACCGATGGTGGTGAGCGGTCCGTGTCCCGGCACGACGATGGTCTCGTCAGGCAGTGCCAGCACAGGGCCGTGCAATGATTGCATGATCTTTTCGTAAGAGCCACCCGGCAAATCGGTGCGACCGATCGAGCCTGCGAACAAAGTATCTCCGGCTATCAATTTCTTCTCGGGAGCGAAGTACAGACAAATGCTTCCCTCGGTGTGGCCTGGCGTGTGGAGAACCTCTCCGACCAAGCTGCCAGCGCGGACCTTGTCGCCCGTGCCAAGGCTGGCGTCAATCACAACCTTCTCCGGAGGACGCATGCCGATCCATGTGGCCTGCAGATCCAGCATCTTCAGCAGGGCATTGTCGTTCTGGTTGAGCAGAATCGGCGCCCCGGTGAGGCGCTTTAGCTTGGTCGCTCCGCCGATGTGGTCAATGTGCGCGTGGGTGACGACGATTTGCTTCACCTTCAGTCCGTGACGCTGTATGACGGCCATCACGTCGTCGATGTCATCGCCGGGATCGATGACCATGGCTTCCTTCGTTTGTTCGTCGCCGATCACCGAGCAATTGCATTGCAGCGGGCCGACCGGAAAGATCTCGTGGATCATAGTTTCCAAGCTACCACGAAGTGGGGTCGGAATTCCTTCCTGCAGCAGCCGCTTGAGTTGCCGAACGTTCTGAAGTAAACTGCGCAAACTTAGGATTTGGGCCCCTACGAGGCGACGCTGCATCGAACCGCATGACAGGAGTGCCATTGGATCGCATTCGGTTCATTACGCATCGGGACCAGCGCATCCTACTTGTGGATTGCAGCAACTGCGTGGCTGGTGAAGTGGCTGCGGTTGCAGATCTACTTCCCGAATTCGTCACTCGCGAGCCGCTGGGGTCCTTACTGTTGCTCGGCGACTTCACGGGTGCGCAATTCAATCGCGATGCTGTCGAGCATGTGAAGATCGCCGCAGTCTTCGACCGTCCTCACCTGAAGCGCTCAGCCTGGGTACTGACCGAAAACCTTCCCAAAGTGTTCTATGACTCCATCCGCAGCTTCTCCGGCCGGCAGATTCCGACCTTCGCAACCAGGGAGGAAGCGATGGACTACCTGGTGAGATGAGCGGCGACTGCAAGCCGACCGCCTTCCTCCGCAGCAACCGGCTCTACTCGCCCTTCCATTGATAGGCGTCGGGCTGCGGCAGTCCCACGTGCGCCAGGACGCGGTTGACGAACTCGTGAGCGATTTCGTCGGTTGAAAGCGGGCGGAAGTAAAATGCCGGGATGACCGGGAAGATGGTCGCGCCCGCCTCGGTGGCAAGCGTCATGTTGCGCAGGTGTATAAGATTGAACGGCGTGTCGCGTACGCACAGGATCAGCGGCCGGCGTTCCTTCAGGCAGACATCGGCAGCGCGTTCGATGAGTTGGATCGCCATTCCGTGGGCGATCCGCGCCAGTGTTCCCATGCTGCAGGGCAGCACGATCATGGCGTCGGTTTGATACGACCCGCTGGCCACATTGGCGCCGATGTCGGAATTGTTTTGCTGGCGGATTTTCTCCGAAGCTCGCCCGAGAAGCTTGTTGATCAGATCGTTGCGGCCAGATATCTGGAGCTCTTCGGCCATCACCCGCAGGCCGCTGTCAGAAAGAATAAGGTTGACCGTTGCCACACGCTCGTCGCGGTCCAGCGCATCCAACAAATGCCTGGCAAAGATGGAGCCACTGGCGCCGGTAACGGCGACGGTCAAAGTCCCCGGGGTTATGTGAGTCGGTGCGTGCATCTAAGTTTCACATCGTACCATTCTGGTAGTATCGCGGTGCGTTTCGGAACCTCGAAACTCGCAGTTGTTTTGCTGACAACTGGCAACTGGCTACTGACAACTTCCGCATGACTTCCGACGCCATCAAGAAACTGTTCGACCAGGTGAAGCGAGGCAAGCTTTCATCCGAGGAGGCGGTACAACAGCTGCGGCATCTTCCCTTCGAGGACCTCGGCTTCGCCAATGTGGACCATCATCGCGCCCTGCGCGTGGGCATGCCGGAAATCATCTTTGGCCCGGGTAAAACTTCGCAGCAGCTTGCTGCCATCTTCGGCCGCCTCGCGGAACACGGCCACAACGTTTTGGCAACGCGTGTTTCGCCCGAGCAATTTCGCGCCGTGAAGCGCAAGTTTCGCAAGGCCGCATTCCACGAGCTTGCGCGCGCCATCACTCTCACGCAGGATGAGACTGTTTACGGCAAGGGAAAAATCATCGTGATTTCCGCGGGGACCAGCGACATTCCAGTCGCCGAAGAAGCGGTGGTCACGGCGCAAGCCATGGGCAATGAGGTGCAGCACGTGTACGACGTAGGAGTGGCCGGCATTCATCGGCTGCTGGCACGGCAAGATATGCTGACGGAGGCACGTGTCATCATTGTGTGCGCGGGAATGGAAGGTGCGCTGCCCAGCGTGGTCGGCGGCCTGGTCGGTGTTCCGGTCATTGCAGTACCTACCAGCGTCGGTTACGGCGCTTCGTATGAGGGAATAGCGGCGCTGCTCGGCATGCTGAACTCCTGCGCCTCGAACGTCAGTGTGGTGAATATCGATAACGGTTTCGGGGCGGGCTACGTCGCATCCATAATCAATCGGCTTGAGTAATTCAGTTGTCGGTTGCAGGTTTCTCACTGGTCGACTTGTCACTAACCCACGAACCCCTAACCATCAGCCCCTAGCCCCCTAACCTCAGCCCCTGCTCCCACCTTCTCCGCGAACACCCGCTGGAAGATTTTGTCTATGTTTCTCAGCGGCCGTTGCAAATCGAACGCATGTTCCAGGGTCTCGCGCTTTACCTTCGAAGTGATCTCGGGATCGTTCATGATCAGCTCGCGGAAGTTCAGGTCTTCCTTCCACGCCTTCATTGCATTCGACTGCACTAGACGATACGCATCTTCGCGCAGCACGCCGGCTTCGACCAGATCGAGCAGCAACTGTCCGCTGAAGACCAGCCCTCCCGTGGATTCCAGGTTCTTCAACATGCGCTTGGGATAGACCAGCAGCGTGTCGATAAGGTTCGTCGTCTTGCTTAGCAGGTAATCCACCAGGATCGTCGAGTCGGGCAGAATGATGCGCTCGACCGACGAGTGCGAAATGTCACGCTCGTGCCACAGCGCCACATTTTCCAGCGCGGCCTGCGCGTTGGAACGCACCACGCGCGCCAGTCCGCTGATCTGCTCGCAGGTGACCGGATTGCGCTTGTGCGGCATGGCCGACGAGCCTTTCTGCTTCTCGCTGAAATATTCTTCCGCCTCGCGTACCTCGGTGCGCTGCAAATGGCGAATTTCGGTGGCGATCTTGTCCAGCGTCGAGGCAATCACCGCCAGCGTTGCAACATAAAACGCGTGGCGATCGCGTTGGATGACCTGCGACGAAACTGCCGCGACATTCAATCCCAAACGCTGGCAAATCTTCTCTTCGTATTCCGGTTCGAGGTGCGCCGCATTTCCCACCGCCCCGGAGAGCTTGCCGACGCGCATCTGCTCAGCCGCCATTTCGAAGCGCTCGATGTTGCGTTGCATCTCCGAATACCAATTCGCCAGCTTCAGTCCGAACGTGATCGGCTCGGCGTGGATGCCGTGGGTGCGGCCGATCGCGGGAGTGTCCTTGAACTCCCACGCGCGGCGCTTCAACACCTCGCGCAGCTTCTTCAGGTCTTCGCGGATAATGCCTGACGCCTGCTTCACCAGCAGCGCTTGTGCCGTGTCCACCACATCGTTTGAGGTGAGGCCGTAGTGCAGCCAGCGCGATTCCGGACCCACCTTTTCCGCGACCGCCGTGGTGAAGGCAATAACGTCGTGCTTCACTTCGGCTTCAATCTGGTTGATGCGCGCCAGGTCGAAGTCACCCTTTTCGCGGATGGCCTTAGCCGCCGCTTGCGGAACAATTCCGGCTTCGGCCAGGGTTTCCGTGGCGGCGATTTCCACGTCCAACCAGGTGCGGAACTTATTTTCGTCACTCCAGATGCGCCCCATCTCCGGGCGGGTATAACGAGCAATCAAGCGAGCTCCTTAACAGCCAGCAATGTTGAACAGAAGAAAACTCTTCATTGTAACTGCTGGCACAAAGTGCGTTTAGATTTCCAGAAACTAAACTCCGTGGACGATCTTGCCGATGGCTCCAGAATGAGGAACACGACAGCGCGAAACTCCCCCGTGCCGGCAAGTGGAGTTCTTCCGTGCGAGCGCCGCGAAAAGAACCGGATAGCGATCCACATGCCGGTGCGGATCACCTATGAGGGCTTGTTGAATAAGGTTTCCCGCGATGGGATCTGCACTGACATCAGCGAGACCGGCATCGGTTTCGAGACCCATGCTGGTTTGTATGTTGGGGAAATCGTTGAACTGGAGTTCCAATATCCGAACGCGCCTCCTGTCTGCTTCCGGGTAAGGCTGCTTTATAAGGTGGGGAACCGCTACGGCGCCGATTTCATATCGCCAGTTTCCTGCTCCAGATAGAATCGCGTGCCGGCCACTGCAAGAGTGACGCGCGGGTAGCGCGGATCTTCGGAGAGGGTCCGAGAACTGTGGCATTTCCGACAAGCGCAAAGCGGCGCTGGTTGAGACCTGGCGAAGGCAGTTGCTACCTTTCTCCACTTAACATGACCACGCCCTTTTGACCATAAGGGCGGCACGCGACTAGCCCGCTGGGAACCTGCCGAAAAAACTATCCTACCGAACCCAGCTTCCCCCTCGCGCTCCCCCAATAACACATTGCGAATCATGGGGATACGAATTAAAGAAGGGGACTTCCTGCCGGATGCATCGTAATGCGATATAAATGCATCCAGCTTAGTCAGAAGGAAGAAATTGAGTAAAAAGGAGTTCTGACTTTATGGGGGACACGCCACTACGAACACAATCTATTTATCCGGAGATGCTGGTGCGCCGCAACACCGACTGGAGTGCAGTCTGGGGCGGCGTCTTCATCTTCGCAGCCATTTGGACCATCTTTGAAATACTGGGCTTTGCGATTTTCGCCGGCCCTCACAGTCTAGCGAATCCACAGTCAGGCATGGGGGCCGGAATGGCCATCTGGACCATTGTTCTGACAATCATTGCGATGTACGTTGCCGGGCGCGAAACCGGCCGGCTGGCTGGGGCTGCCACCCGGCGTGACGGCCTTGTACACGGGATGATGATGTTCGGCCTCGCCGTCGTGAGTGCGATTGTGCTGACCTTACTGGCAGGCGCCTTCGCGCCTGGCAACGCAGCAACCGCCGCCATCTCCAGCAGCCACGTGATGAGCCTAGGCATGGAATGGACGGGCTTTATTGCGCTATTGTTGGGATGGCTCGCCGCCATGGGCGGAGCCTCCACGGTAGCAAAACGAGAAGCCGCCGAGAGGAAGCCGATCCAGATGCGGCCTGCAGCCTAAATAAAATGCCGTTCCAGCCGGTATGCCGCAGTTCCGACAGTCCGGCTGGAGGCGGCACGATTAACAAGGAGGACACGGTGGGTCACTTCCGTCGTTTAGCGGTTTTGGCGGTCTCATTGCTGTTCGCTTCGTCCTTGTTCGGTCAGGGTACGAGCTCCGGCGCCAGCGCCACGTGCAACTTCGATGCCACCAAACAGATCGTAGTCGAGTACCAACGAATATCGGTTAATGCTAAGAAGCCAATCTTCGGGCAACAAATCCCGTACAACAAAGTCTGGGTGCCGGGTGGCAAGCCGTTGACTCTTTTTCTGAACTCGCCAGTTACGGTTGGAGGTAGAGAGATACCACTGGGTGCTTACACCATGTTTGTGATCCCATCCGAGAAGCAATGGACATTGGTTGTGTCTAAGAGCACCGACACCAGTGGCAAGTACGACGAAACGGACGATCTGGTTCGTGTTCCGATGGAGTATGGAGAACTGCCCGAACCAGAAAATGAATTCAGCATATATTTCGCGCACGTCGCGCCAGACCAATGTAGTATGCGCTTGGATCTGGCAAAGTCGCGCGCATGGGTCGTTTTTCAAGAGAGTAAGTGAGCCGACGCCGCTTACAAGGGGGCGAGAACCCGGGGGTGATTATTGTCCGATGAATACTACGGAGCTGGTGGCTTTTCAAAATATCTCGTAAAACGATAATATCGTACCGCAACTACCATGCTTGACCACAATGACCTGAGGCTGTCGGACTATCAGGCCCTGGCCGAGTTCCGCTACCAGCTTCGCCGCTTCTTGCGCTTCAGCGAGGAAGCCGCCCGGCAGGCGGGGCTTGAGCCCCGGCATCATCAGTTGATGCTGGCCGTCAAGGCCAGCCCTGACGTGGGAGGACCGCGCATCGCTTATCTGGCCGAGCGTCTCCAGATTCAACATCACAGCGCGGTCGAGCTTGTGGACAGGCTCGCCAAGAAAGGACTCATCATGCGTAGCCGTGATGGGCAAGACCGCCGTGAAGTGCACGTGAAGCTCACTACCCGCGGCGAACGGTTGCTGAGAGAACTGACGCGACATACCCGGGCGGAGTTGTGTTCGGCCGGCCCTGCCCTGGTTGCGACGCTTCGGAACCTGACCAGGTCCGCGAAAACCCGTAACCGTGCGCGGCCCATGCGCGTTTCATTCACAGGAGGTAAGGACTAGGCGCTCTTAAAGAACTCTCACGATTTCCAGAATCGTGCTATATCTTTGTTACTCATCGAAATCCCGGCTCACGATCATGCTGGAAGGAAGGCCAGGATGCGCGCACCTCGCCCCACCGAATTCGCAAAGCGGGTCGGCCAATGCAGACGCCGCCGTGAATATGTAAAAGGGACAGCCGGTGTCATCTCGACCTGCCGCAGTGTATGTTGCCTTGCTATCGTGATGTTCGGTCTCGTGGCGGCTGCGGCCGCACAAGGGTTGTCGGCACCGCCCCGGCTGATGCCAACTGCGGATGCACTGAACAAGCTGCAGAAGTGCGGGACGGACATTGCCAAAAGCGCACCGAAAATTTCCTCCAAGCTTCTCGAATCGGACAACCTGCTGGCCCACGGACTGCTGATCGGCTGGAACAATCCCAGTGGCGAGTTTGCCGCGGTTCCTCCTCCCCAGGAATATGTGAAGGATCTGGCACAGGAGGCGGAGTGGTGCCTGAAGGTGGCGAATGCACTGAATACTCAGCCCGCCAATAGAGAGCGAGCCGAGAAGGTGCTGACCAATATTGCCTATGACTTGTATGTGAAAGTTGAAGACTGTCGCAGTTGGGGTATGGGAAGGCTGATCACGGTGAAGGCCAACACGGTCAAGGATGGTAAGCCCGATCCGGGATGGACCGTGAACTACAAATGGATGTCGTCTAGCGGCCTGAATTCCGTCGATCTGTCGTTTCCTGCGGAGAGTACACCTACGACCAAAAAGCTTCCGCCTGGTATGTATGCCATCTATGCGACCAAGGAGATCGGTGGTACTTTAAAGAAATCTGAGCCCATCACGGTTACCGCATTTCAGAAGGACACTGTGCAATGCGACATCTCAGTGCCATGAGCTCACCTGACGTTGCCGAGCACACTCACGAACCGGCGCGCTTTGCCGCGTTCGCGCAGTTCTTCAAGGCCTACATGGGCACAGCGTCAGTGGTGACGGCGTCTCTCCCCATACCGGTTTCGGCATTTCATCTTATTCCGGCCTACCAGGCGCAATCAAAGTTTCTTTCCACCTACACGTCAATGTTCTGCTTCTTGATGCTGGGCTACATTTTTTACATCCGGCATTCGCTCGGGAGACTGATGTTCTTCACCAAGCCGGACGGTCACGTGCGAATCCGCGCTTTCGTCTCGGTGGTTCCGCTGTTGCTGATCCTTGCTTCGCTCGCTCTGATCTTCCTGTACCACCATTATTTGCTGGACTCGCTGACCGCATTTTCAGAACGTGGGGTGATGGCCTCGACCACCGATTTGCTCAAGTCTGCCGACTATCGCGACATTCCCGACAGCATCGCGTTGACGGTCTGCTATCTCGGAATGTTCCTCACCGCTGAAGCCGCGTTTATCCTGATGGCCCTTCGTGAGTATCTGCAGGATGTTCTGAAAATCCAGGACACATCCCTGATCCGCTTGCCACGGTCCCGGCGGGAATAGACAGTTATATGGTTACCCTTCGTCCATGATTCCCAAGAGCTCGCTCATCTCCTCGTAGAGAAATCCTTCACCGGCACGGTAGGGTTGCACCCATTTTCCATCGATGACGAACTGTGGAATGGCGCGCTTGCCGGCATGTCGAATGACTTCGTCAGCGGCGCCGGGCGTGGCTTCAATATCCACTTCGGTGTAAGGGATGTTGTGCTTGTTGAGGAAGCGCTTTGCGGTACGGCAATCGGGACACCATGAGGACGAATAAACCAACAATTCCATGGGTCCTAGATTAGCAAAAAGGAACTCGTGTCGGACCAGCCAATTGCCGACTCCGTAGACTGACTAGCTAAAAAGGGAGCGTTTCCGCTCCCCCTCGTCTTCCTCATGGCTCTGACGCTAGTTGCTATACAGCAGCACGCCCTCGGTCTTCTCCTCGCCCACCGGGCGATAGAAGAGCTGGTTGGTCTCCAGGTACACCTCGATGAACGTGGGCCGTTGCGCGAACGTGCCCTGGATGAGCGCCTCCGACAGCGGGTCCTCGATGTACTTCTGCAGGGCGCGGCGCAACGGACGCGCGCCGTAGCTGCGGTCCACCAGGGTCTGGTCGAGGATCCACTTGCGGGCCTCTTCTGTGACCGTGACCGTGATAGCGCGCTGCGCCAGGTTCTGGTTCAGTTGCTGCACCATCAACTCCACGATCTGGATCAGGTCGGCCTCGGTCAGCGCGTTGAAGATGATGACCTCGTCGAGACGGTTGAGGAACTCGGGATTGAAGGTGCGCTTCACCTCGTTCTTCACCATGTCCTCGACCTTGTTGGAGATCGTCTCTTCGTGCTCGGACTGGAAGCCCAGACCGGTGCGCTTCTGCAAATGACGCGCGCCGATGTTCGAGGTCATGATGATGATGGTGTTCTTGAAGTCCACGGTATTGCCCAGCCCATCGGTGAGCTGGCCGTCCTCAAACACCTGCAACAGGATGTTGAACAGGTCGGGGTGCGCCTTCTCCACTTCGTCCAGCAGCACCACGGAGTACGGCGCGCGCTTCACGCGCTCGGTCAACTGGCCGCCCTCTTCGTAGCCGACGTATCCCGGAGGCGATCCGATCAGTTTCGATACGGAATGTTTCTCCATGAATTCCGACATGTCGAAGCGCACAAGTGATTTTTCGCTGCCGAACATGAACTGCGCCAAGGTGCGCGCGACTTCGGTCTTGCCGACGCCCGTCGGCCCCAGGAAGAGGAACGAGCCGATCGGACGGTTCGGGCTCTTCAAGCCTGCACGCGAGCGGCGGATAGCACGAGACAGCGCTGAAATCGCGCGGTCCTGCGAAATTACCCGGCGGTGCAGCTCTTCTTCGATCCGCAACAGTTTCTGGCTTTCTTCTTCCTTGATGGAAGCGATGGGAACTCCGGTCCAACGCGAGACTACATCTTCGATATCTTCGCGTCCCACCACGCCGGTGGACGACTCGTCGAGGTGATACTTCTCGCGCAGGGCGCGCAGGTTCTCGCGCTCTTTGCGCTCCTCGTCGGAGTAGAAGCGGGCCTTCTCGAACTCGTGGTTGGCGATGGCGTTTTCCATGCGGTGCACGATAAACTTGATCCGCTTCTGTACTTCGGTGATGTCCTCAGGTAACGAGGTCTGGCGCAGTTTCACGCGGGCACCCGCCTCGTCGATCAAGTCGATCGCCTTGTCCGGCAGGAAGCGATCAGGCAGATACCGGTTGGAATGCGAAACTGAGAATGTGATGGCGTCGTCGGTGTAGGTGACGGCGTGGAACTTCTCGTAACGTTCCTTGATGCCGAACAGAATCTTGACTGCGTCCACTTCGTTCGGAGGCGGCACCTTGACAGCCTGGAAGCGCCGCTCCAGCGAGCGATCTTTCTCGATGGACTTGCGATACTCGCCCGGAGTGGTGGCGCCGATGCACTGGATCTCGCCGCGTGACAGCGCTGGCTTCAGGATGTTAGCGGCATCGAGGGAACCCTCTGCAGATCCCGCGCCGACCAATGTATGCAACTCGTCGATGAAGATGATGGAATTCTGCGACTCCATCAGCTCCTTCATGATGGTCTTGAGGCGCTCTTCAAACTGGCCACGGTACTTGGTGCCGGCAACAATCAGCGAGAGATCGAGAGCGAGGATGCGCTTGTCCGCCAGAAATGACGGCACTTCGCCATCGGCGATGCGTTGCGCTAAACCTTCTACGATGGCGGTCTTGCCGACGCCCGGTTCGCCAATCAGCACTGGATTATTCTTGGTGCGGCGGCACAGGATCTGGACGACCCGCTCCAGTTCGGCATCGCGTCCGACCAGCGGATCGAGCTGGTTGTCCATGGCCGATTGGGTGAGGTCGCGGGAAAACTCGGACAGCAGCGACGACTCGCGCGAACGTTGCGAGGGTTGCGCCTTCTCCTGCGAGGTGCGTGCCAGCTCCTCGCGAATGCTCGACAGGCGCAGTCCGCGCTCATGCAGAATTTCAGCTGCGAAGCACTTCTCTTCGCGTAACAGGCCCAGCAGCAGGTGCTCGGTACCAATGTGCTTGTGCGAGAGCCGCTCGGCTTCCTCGGCCGCGTAAGCGAGCACACGCTTGCACTCATTGCTCAAGGGCAGGTCCACGGACGTAGAGACCTTCTCCCGAATGGTCGTGTGACCTTCGATCTGTTTGCGAATCGATTCCACTGAAGCGTGGGACCGAAGGAACCGATTGGTGAGCGCTTTGTCTTCGCGCAACAAACCCAACAGCAGGTGCTCCGTTTCGATGTAGGGAGAACCGAACTGACTGGCTTCGTAGCGCGCGAAGAAAATTACTCGCCGGGCCTTTTCCGTGTACCGTTCAAACATTGAGACTCTCCAAGGACTACTCGAGGCAGACCCTTCTTAGCTGGCGAAGAGACCGTTACTCGTAGCGTCCTGTTGCCTGCCGCACCCCTGACGGTCGGCCATCGACAATACTCTGGCCGATTGATAAGGACCTCGCCGGTCCTTTCTTTACTACTCCTCTTCTACTACTCTTACCACCTACAAACCCGTCTTTCGCCTGCTGGTTGCATCATGCCAACAGCGACTGCGGTGACACTTCGACGACCCGCCCACGCTCTAACCGCAGCACACGGTCGCAGCGTCGCGCAAACCCAAGATTATGAGTAACAATGAGCGAGGTCAGACGATAGTCGCGATGTAACCTGGCGATCAAATTAAAAACCACATCCGCTGTCCGGTTGTCGAGGTCTCCCGTAGGCTCATCAGCCATCAGGATCTTCGGTCGGGTGACCAGGGCCCGGGCCAGCGCTACCCTTTGTTGTTCTCCACCCGACAATTCGCCGGACCGATGAGTTGCGCGGTCCGTTAAACCAACCTCCTGCAACCAGTGCAGGGCTTGTTGCACGGCTTCCCGCCGTTTCCCGCCGCGCATCAACAGCGGCATGGCAACATTCTCGACTGCGGTAAACTCCGGCAACAAATAATGAAACTGCCAGACGAATCCTAGCTCACGGCTTCGGAAATCCGCGGCCTCATCTTCCGAGAGCTTCCCCAAATCGAGTTGGGCGAAGTATACGTCACCTTCGGAAGCCCTATCAAGCACTCCGAGTATGTGTAACAAGGTACTTTTGCCCGCACCAGACTCGCCAACAATAGCCAGCATCTCGCCGGTCTGCACCTGGAATGACAGGTTCTCAAAGAGCACTAAATCCGAGTCGCCTGAGCGGAAGACCTTTTTCAGGTTCTGCGCTCGTAACAGCACGTCTTGAACAATTGGATGCAGGTGCGCTCCGGCGCGACACAAATTCCGGCCAAGTCGCTGTAACCAAGTCCGTTTCGGAACTCAGTATGCCAGCTCCAGCCCTACTGGAATTAGATCACGTCTGGACCGCGAAGTCAGCGACTTCTGCCACGGAAGGTAGGAAATCCATGTCTATTCTCTCGTCGGGCAGAGTGGCTCAATCCCGTGCGGCTTCGAGCCCCACGGCCGGTAGCCGAACCTGAAACTTGGTATCGCCCGGAGTCGAGATCACATTGATGGATCCGCGATGCTTGCGGACGATCCGCAGCGTCGTATCAAGGCCCAAACCTGTGCCCTCTCCCACTCCCTTGGTGGTGAAGAACGGCTCGAAGATGCGCGACTGAATGTCTGGCGGAATTCCCGGCCCCGAATCTCCGATCTCAACCACCGCACAGTCTCCTTCCAGAAAGGTCCTGATGCGCAGTTCGCCTTCGCCGTGCATGGCATCGACGGCATTGTCGATGATGTTGGTCCATACCTGGTTAAGCTCGCTCCCATAGGAGTTAACCAGCAAGGGCGTGGAATGGTAATCGCGCTTGATGGTTACGCCCTTTTTCAGCTTGTGGCCCATGATTGTCAGCGTATTCTCCAGGCCCTTGGTCAGCTCGATGTCCTGCACCGGCGCCTGGTCCATATACGAGTACTCTTTGATCGCGCGAACCAGGTCCGAGATCTTGGAGGTGCTGTCCTCCAGTTCGGCAAGCAGATCGTTGATCTCAACCAGCGCCGAGACTCGCTTAAGCGCAGGTTCGGCTACGTCGCCTCGCACCCCGCTTAGCATCGTATTCAGCGGTGCGGGCTGGACGCCGGATTCCACCAGCGCCGATGCGTACTGCCAGCCATCTTGAATTCCATGCTGATGCAGAATCGCCTCGATCTCGTCTTGAAGTTCGCTTGCCTTCAGCACATCGGTCTCAGGCGCTTCCACGCAGCAGGTGGATTCAAACTTCTCAATGGCCTCGCTCTCGCCCGGAGTGAGCTGAAGCGTCTCCAGCTTGCTGGCTGAACTTCGAAACTCATCCACCGAACCGCGCAGTCGCTCAGCAGCGCGCCGGGCCGCAGCTGCGGGATTGTTTAGCTCATGCGCCAGGCCGGCTGACAGCTTGCCCAGCGCAGCCAGTCGATCGCGCTGCTGCTCCCCACGCGTGGCTTCGCGCGTCCGGTCCACCATGGTGGCCACCAAGCGGCGGCCTAGCTCCGGCAGGTGACTCAGCAAGGCATCGAACTCAGAAGCTGGGAATAGCAGGATTCGCGAAGGCTGGACTGCCCTGCCGGTGCCTGGGAAAACCTTCATTCGTGAGTACGGCAACACCCCAGTCACCGCGCCTGCGTGGCTGGTGAATATGGTCTCGTTCGTTCCTTCAAGTCGCCCTTGCAGTTCGCCTTCTAGCACGACTGCCATTTTGTCGGCAGGCTCACCTGCGCGAACATAAATCTCGCCAGGCCGCAGACGAAGCTCGGTCGCATGCGCGAGGAACCAGTCGAGTTGCTCGTCAGGAAGATCGTGGAATACGGCAACCGTGCGCAGCTCTTCTCTGGTGACGTTCGCCATCGGCTATACCTTCGCCATATAACGGTGGATGAACTGCACGGCAATTGCTCCCTCGCCCACCGCCGAGGCAACACGCTTGATGGAGCCGTGCCGCACGTCGCCCACTACAAACACGCCTGGCACGCTGCTTTCCAGCAAAAAGGGATCGCGGTCAAGCTTCCAGTCGGCGGGAAGTTTGCCATCTTTCAGCAGGTCTGGCCCCGCCAGAACAAATCCGCGCTCATCGCGGGCGACGATGCCCTCGAGCCAGTCCGTCCGAGGCTGCGCACCAATGTAGATGTACATGGAACTGGCCGGCACCCGCTCGACAGTGTTGGTGTCAGAACATTGCACCGAAATTTCCTCCAGGTGCGTCTCTCCGTGCACCTCGATCGACCTCTGCATGCGTCCACACTTGAATATTAGGTGTCTTCTCGATCTGGTCGATGAGATAGCGCGACATGGTTGCCGAAAGCGAGTCGCCACGGACCAGCATCACCACCTTCTCCGCATACTGCGCAAAATTCAGCGCAGCCTGACCGGCTGAATTGGCGCCGCCTACGACGTATACGGTTTCGCCCTTGCAGGAGATCGCCTCCTGACTTCCGCCGCCGTAATAGGCGCCCGCGCCCTGCATCCGGTCCATGCCGGGAACGTCAAGCTTGCGCCATTGCACCCCGGTCGCGATGAGCACGGCATGACATGAAATCTCGTTTCCATCCCCGAGCTTGAGGATGCGATACGGTCCCTCCACGCGCAGTTCCACAACTTCTTGCGGCGCCAGGATCTCCACTCCGAAGCGCTGCGCTTGCATCACTGCGCGGCGCGCCAGGTCGCCGCCACTCAGACCTGACGGAAAGCCGAGATAATTTTCGATGCGCGAACTCAGGCCGGCCTGCCCGCCGGGAGCTTCGCGGTCGATCATTACCGTCTTCAGTCCTTCGGACGCGCCATATACCGCTGCCGCCAAACCGCCGGGACCGCCGCCGACGATGGCGAAGTCATAGAACTGAGTATCGGCACGCGTCTTCAGTCCAATTTTCTCGGCAAGCTCGGCGGGGCTCGATTGAAACATGCGGGTGCCATCGGGAAACAGCGTGAGCGGCAACTTGGCGTCATCGCCAACCGAAGCGATGAGCTGCTTTACTTCCGGATCTTCGGCCGAGAGCTCGACATCGATCCACTGATAGGGAACGTGGTTTCTCGCCAGAAAATCCCGCACCTCGTATGCCTTCGACGACCAACGCGTACCCAAGACGCGGATTCCTTCATAGGCCGGGCGGTAAGATGCCGTCCAATCTTCCAGCAGGTCGTCGATGACTGGATACAGATGCTGGCTAGGCGGGTCCCAGGGCTTCAGAAAGAAGTAATGAACATTGACTTCGTTAATCGCATTGATGGCTGCCCCGGTGTCGGCGTACGCCGTCAACAGGGCGCGCTTGGCGTCGGGATAAACTTTTCGGGCTTCATTCAGAAATCCAATGCCATCCATCTGCGGCATGCGCTGATCCGCCAGCAGGAGGGCGACCGCATCATTGCGAACTCTGAGTTCGCGCAACAGCTCCAAACCGGAATCACCTGAGTTCGCGCGCAGCACGCGATACTTTTCACCGTATCGAGACCGCAGGTCCCTCTCGATTGCCTTCAGCACGTTGGGATCGTCATCGACAGTCAGCAGTGTCGGTTTGGCCATGACTGGTTCACCCTCCTCCGTTGATCGGCAGCGTCGCTTTTTGGTTAGATAAGAAAATGGGGTCGCGCGACTCTACCCGGGAGCAGTTTGAAGATGAAATCAGCATATCGAATTCTTGCCGACTTTTCAGGCAGTACTCAAGCCGGATAATTCATGAGCAGGGCTACCACTCCCCGGAATCATTCGCCACGCAACCACAGCGCTGGTGACGGCGAGCGCGGCGCAAATTGCCATCATCAGCCGAAAACTGAATATAAACGCCGCACTGATCGAAGACTCAATCGCGGCCGCGGTCGTGGGCTCCACGCCAGGCGGAGGTTTCAGCGCAGCCAGTTGGATTTCGTTGGATCGCAGTTCGCTTCGCGCCGCGTCAGGCATCGCAACGGTTGCCAGGCTGCGATTCACGTGTGAACTGAATTCCGTTACCATGACAACGCCGAACACCGCGATTGCCAGCAGTCCAGCAACCCGCGCCACAGCATTGTTTATGCCCGAAGCGGTACCAGCGCGGTCCTGATCAATGGACTCCATCACCACCGTCGTCAAAGGAGCCACGCTCACCGCCATTCCCAGCCCGAGCACAACCACGGCCGGGAAAAATGTTTTCCAGTAGCTGCCTCCCACCGACGGGACCGCGAATAACAAGAATCCGAACGCGACGATCAGCGGTCCGATGACCAGCGGCAATCGTGCTCCGTAGCGGACGACCAATCCTCCGGACCAGCGAGACAACAGGAACATGAGCAGGATCAAGGGCAGCAGCGCGCCGCCGGTGGCTGTTGCGGAGTAGCCTTGCACTTGGATCAGGTTAAGGGGCAGCAGAAAGAAGAAAATTCCAATCGCTGCGTACAAAAAGAGCGTGAGCAGGTTTGCGCCGCTGAACGCCGGCGACTTAAACAAATTCAACGGCACCATCGGCGAGGCAACTCTCGCTTCGATCACCACAAACCCGGCCACGCAAACGACTCCACCGACGAGACTCCCCATGACCGCCGGGTGTCTCCAACCAAGGGTTGCGGATTCAATCAGCCCGAATACGAGCCCGGTTAAGCAGAGCGTCGCCGCCAGCGCGCCCCACCAATCGATTCGCCGATGCTCGTGGCTGCGGCTCTCCGGAACGCGCCAGAGTGAAATCGCGATTACCGCAACCGCTAACGGCAGGTTGAGGAAGAAGGCCCAGCGCCACGACAGGTGCTGAATCAGCCAGCCTCCTAAGACGGGACCAATCGCCGTGGTGATCGCCGTCGATCCTGACCAGGTGCCGATCGCGCGCCCGCGCTCGCTCTGCTCAAACGATGCGCTGATCAATGCCAGGCTGCCGGGAACAAGAAACGCCGCGCCAATTCCCTGGATGGCTCGCGCAAAGATCAATTCATGGATATTGGCAGCGATGCCACAGAACAGTGACGCGACGGCGAACACTATTACGCCCAACAGAAACATCAGGCGGCGGCCAAGCATATCGCCCATCGACCCGCCCACCAGAATCAAAGCCGCCAGCGTTAGCCCATAGGACTCGACGACCCACTGCACATCGGCAACGTTTGCTCCAAAATTTGCCTGCAACGCCGGCAGAGCGACGTTCACCACTGTGCTGTCGATGAAGGCCATGCTGGACGCGAGTATGGTAGCCGCCAAGACCCAGGCGCCCATGGCTCCGTGACACTGCGGACTCGCGAGCTGGGAACCGATTACGGCCTCGTCGCAGGGTGTCTTCATGAGGATTACTTGGATGTGCGTTGTGGGTAATGAGGTTCGTCGTGAAGGAAATAGTCCGGACTTCTCAGCAGCAGCATTACCGGTCTGGACTTCAATTCACTCTTAGCCGCACCGCCCGGGCGAGCTTGCGCTGTTGGTTGTCGAAGCTGTAGAGCCAATCTGCACCGAGCTCGAGTGCCGCCGCCACATGCAGGAGATCTGCGGTGCGGGTGCCTAACCGGGCGGTGGTTTGCCAAGATAACTGGCGTGCCCGGTCAAAGGCCTGTTCTGACAACTGGCGAAGTTGAAAAACGCCATCCCGCAAGTCCTTCTCGAAATTGTCCAGCGAGGCTTGCGCTTGTGCGGCCGATACTACCTTCCGAAACACGCGAAGGCCCAGAGCATTCACGACTTCCAATTCCCCTACGGTGCTGACCAAGCGATCACCTTTGGAGATGTGCATCGTACGTGCTGCGATCCCAGAGTTGACGTCCGGACTGTACAAAGAGATAAGAAAGCTGGTGTCGAGATATATCTTCAATATCTGTTCCGATCTTCACGTATCAGATCAGCGCCGCTAACCGCCAACACCTTGTCTCCATAAATAGCGCGCATGCGTGCCTGGAAGTCGGGAAGCTCAGCCGAAGACCGAGTGTTTTCAGGAACCAGACGAGCAATCACACGCCGGCGTTTGGTGATTTGGATCTCTTCGCCCTGGCGCAAGAGCCGTTCGATCTTCTTAAATTCGTAGCGCAAGTCGCGAAGCGAGGCTTTTGTCATGTGATACATTTTAGCATCACATTGGCGCTTCGGCGCACCCTCACTCGTACCGCAACGCCTCGGCGGGTAGAACGCTGGCGGCCGACCAGGAGGGATACAGGGTTGCAATGAAAGAAACGCCGATGGAGATACTCGCCACCAGCACCCCATCGAGGACGCGCGGCGCGAACGGCACATAATCGATGGAATAAACTTCCGCGGATAGCGATAACAGGTGGTAGTGCCCGGCTGCCCACGAGAGGAAATACCCCGCAATCAGCCCCAGCACCGTCCCGATCACTCCAATCAGTATCCCCTGATAGATAAAGATGCGCCGGATCTGCCGCTTCTTGGCGCCCATCGAAACCAGCACCGCGATGTCGCGCGTCTTCTCCATTACCATCATGATCAGCGAGATCAAAATGTTCAGCGCGGCAACGAAGACAATCAGTCCGATGGTGATAAACGTCACCACCCGCTCCAGCCGCAGGGCGTGAAAGATTGCGCGGTTCTGCTCGATCCAGTTGGTCGACATGAAACCCTTGCCGGCAGCGGCCTCCAGCTTTTGAGCAATCTCCGGCGCGTTGTAGATATCGTCGATCTTGAATTCCAGCACAGACACAACATCGCCCAGGTCGAAAAGCTTCTGAGCATCGGCGAGCGGGATGAAGGCCCACGAACTGTCGTACTCATAGAAACTCGACGAGAAGATTCCCGTGACTTTAAATCGCTTGTACTTGGGAACAATGCCGAAGGGCGTCAGCTCCCCTTGTGGACTGGTGACGGTCACAACCGACCCAACTGCCGCGCCCAGTTGATCGGCCATATCTTTGCCGAGAATTATCGGCGGCAGCGAAGCGGTAACGCGGGCGGAAAGTGGGTTAGGCTCGTCAGGGTCGGGGGGCGAAGATGCGCCCCGATCTTCTTTTTGTTCTATTGGTTTTTCGAGGCTGTCGGCTGATCCGCTCGTGATGGTATCGAGGATGTCGCTGACCCTGCGCTCGTCTTGCGGGATGATGCCCTTCAGAATCGCCCCTTGGGCGCGGGCTCCGCGCGAAATCAACACCTGTTCGTAGATCGCGGGCGCGCCGGCCACGACGTGCGGATGCTTCTGCAGTCGGGCCAGCAGGTCTTGCCAGTGGCGGATGCCATCGCTTTCAACGCGCAGCAAGTTGATATGTGAAGTCGATCCGAGTAGCCGCTCCTGCAAGTCCTGGCGAAATCCGTTGTTGATGGCCAGCGCGATGATGAGTGACGCCACGCCCGCCGCTACCCCGAGAATGGAAATTACGGTAATGACCCCGATCACGGCCTGGCGCCGTTTGGCCCGCAGATAACGAGCCGCGACAAAAAGTTCGAATTGCATTCGGCAAGCTCAACGAAGGTTCATTGTAGCTAAAGCAGGTTGACCAAGACTAAGGTTGGCCCTTTCGAACTCTCGGCACGACACCGGGTACGCGCTGCCGATAGGCTCGAAACGCCTCTCCAAACCGCGTTTCCAGTTCGCGGTCTTCCAAGCGAATCATCAGCGTACCTGTGATCACGGCAAAGGCTGCCAGTGCGTACAGCGCGACCAATCCCGTTCCGATGCACCAACCGATAATCTCGCAGAGATGACCCAGATAAATAGGATGGCGCACGCGCGCGCGAATACCGGTTGTGATTAATTGCTGGCGATGGCGGTCCGGCTCCAGTTCGGCCAAACCGGAAACCTGGGTGCGGTCGAACCGCTGGAACGCCGCGCGGTAAATCGAGAAGCCCAGAAGAAAAAAGATGGATGCGGGCGCCCAGGCAAACCAATTCGCATAAAAGTGCGCCGAGTGAAACGGCCAGATCAATCGAAAAGCAATAGCGATAAATCCACCCCACACCGGAACGACGAAAGCGTAGGCGCGCCTCCCGCTTGCGCGCCAGCGCTTCACAAAGGGATGAACCACAAGCCAGAACAGCGGAATGGTGCCGTACACGGAGCAGGCCAGCAGAGCGAGCAGATCGACAATAGCGCGAAGGTTCATGGGGAGGTTCGCGCCAGAGTAACACTTGCAGAGTAACCGTTTATCATCCTGAGCGCAGCGCGAGCTTCTTTCGCTCGCGCGGAGTCGAAGGACCCCTATAGTTGGAAGAAATCATTGTCCCCCCGCTGCCTTCACTACGCTCTTGCTGATTCCCACGTTCTCGAAGCGATCATAAACGCGGATGACCAGCGTGTGCTCCTCCGCCGAGCTGACAGCTAATGCGCTTACTCGTACCCGCATCCTTGCTCCCATTCTCAGTCGCGCCCGCCACCGCAAACGGCACGTTGAAATCGTAGTTCTCAACTTTGTAATCGGAGATCTTCCCTACCGGGTCGACGGTTTGCCAATCCCCCGCATCCAGCGAGTACTCGGCGTGGCTGATGGGCGAAAAGCTATCCACCGCACGGAAGGTCACGTGTAGCTTGTCTCCTTCGACCTTGGCGTTCAGCGCCTCAATATGAGGCGGGGTGTTATCCACCTCAAAGCGCGGGCTGGTGCTCTCGCCCGTCAAGGAATCCTCGGGCGAGTGCGAAGGCGCATCTGAGGCGACGACGCGAATGGTGTACCCTCCGTCAGGAAAGAGATCGGAGTCTAAGTTCACGAACCGTTCCTCAATCCCGTCGCGCAACAGCTTCCAGCGGCTCTCGCCGTCACCGCGGTAATAGATGCTATAGACCAACGAGTCGTCATTTTCATCGTGCGCCTTCCATTTCACCGCGATGGAATGTTTGTCGTGGACCATCGGGACAGGCGCGGCATAAGGATTGGCCGTAGAACTCTCCGGCTCGCTGTGCGTGCCTTCCGGGACCCGCGAGCCGACGACGACGGTCACATCTTCCACCTCGGGAGCAACGTTCTTGGGCAGATAATTCAGGGTTACGCTTTCAATGGAGGCCGCTGGTTTACCCGGATGCAGTACTGCCTTCCACTGAATGAAGCGCGCCGACGGCGCATCCACCGGAAGGTCCTTCTGCAGATCGACCTGCTTCCACAGGCTCCAGTTGCGGTCGGGATTGTCTACGTTGCCGCTGCGCGCGAACAGATCGTAGTTGCCTTCGCCACGAACCTCCACGCGTCCCCATTGGGAGAAGTTTTTTGCGTCAAAGACGTCGCTTTCGTACGTCCCCTCTGCCACCGGGTTTGGGCCGAGGAGAAAAACTTTACCCAGGTTGCTGGTGGCCGCGTACAGGCCGCCCTTCGGGGCACGCGCGAAGGCGGTCACCTGATTGGCGCTGGCCTTGGCGAGATCGGTGTAGTCGTTGCTGCCGATCACATAGATCTTGCCTCGATTGCCGGTGCCGGCCAGCAGGTGTCCCGCTTGGTCAAACGCCAGGGCGTAAACCAAATCTTCATGCGAAGACCACATCGTCTTCGGTGAACCGTCGGGCGCGATGCGGTACACCTCAGAGCCGCCGAGGTTGCTCACGCTGGGGTAGGGAATCGCCGTGAAGGTGGAAGAGGAACTGCCAGGTCCCGCCGAACTGCCTTGCGCGCCCAGCGTGATAACCGTTCCACCACTCGCCGGCGCGGCGGTCGCGAGAGCAGGGCTTCCCAGTGGCGTAGCTGGCGAAGCGGTCCCACGTTTTTCCCCGGCTCCGGCTGCGTAGATGTTGCCTTGTCCATCGACCGCGACTGCGGTGATCTCCTTCTTGGGCGCGCTATAAAGTACGAAGCCTTCGCCTTGCGGAGTGATACGGTAGATGAGCCCGCTGCCGTCGGTCCCCGCGATCAGGTTGCCCGAGTTGTCGAAATCGAGGGCGCGGATTTGCGCCTCATCGCTTTTGAAAAACAGCCGGCCATTGCCTTCGCGATCTACCCGAAAGATCTCCCCGCGATCTCCGGTCCCGACATACACCTGTCCCTGGCGATCGAGAGCGAGGGCCCAAATGTATTTTGTCTTGGGATCGAAGAATACGCTGGCGGTATAGCTGGAATCGACCGCGACCGAAGTTCGAGGAGACTCACCTGCCGGTCCCGGCTTCGCGCCCTCCTGTGCTGCTGCAACCTCCGCCGTAGTATGCGCCCCCTCGGGACTCTTGCCGGGAGCCGGGCCGCCATGGACGATTTTGTACACCTTGCCATCGGGCGAGGTGGCCGCATAGATAGTGCCGCTGGCATCCACTACCAACGCCTGCACCTGCAATTCCTGAGGAGCGAAAATGATGCTGGCTTTGCCGTCCGGAGTCAGCTTGTAAACGCGCGCCGGCGATCCCGCGGCGGCGTAAGCATTTCCCTGCGCATCGGCGGCGAGGCCCCACAGATACGTTGACGGGGAGGTATACAGCGCGTTGAACACGGGCGCGAGAGTGAGCGTTCCGTCGCTGCAGATGGCGACCCCGTAGCTGGTACCTTTTTCGAATTCGTCGTACTTAGTTTGTTCCCAGGTGCGCGTCCCTTGTGCCCAACACATTGCCGCAAGCAACGGGCAGAAGAGCGCCAGTCGAAACACTTTCATCATGAGTCCTGATTGGCCGATTGGCAGGGATAAGAAAAGCGTAACACACGTGATTAGCGGCTGCGGGTTTCGGGCGTTGCTCTACAATCGGTCCTTCAATAAGCAAGAAGTTGTCTGTATCTAAAAATCTGCGACATCACAATAATGACGCGATTGCCCTGGAGGGTCTCACGCCGAGGTGCCCTGATATTTTCTCTCCAGTCGAGTCCATACTCGAAGTCCGACGATTGCTCCACCAGAGAGCAAGATGAGTAAATTCGAGACGATTATCAACGAGGGCAGGGAACGTAGGGTGATGATGCAGAGCGCGGTAAAGATGAAGAACATGGGAATGCCGAAGCGGAGCACCCCGTGCCGCAATACGAAACTCACCTTCCCTCTTTTCTTTTGTTGCAGCCAGAACTCGCGCCTCTCGTCGTCGGTCTTCCGGCTGCTGGACCATAGCCCAAGTCCCACAATTGCGCCCGCCGGGAGCCAAACGAGCAGGTTCACTACAATTATTGTGAGATGGGAATAGCGCGTTAGGTGGTAGAACCAAAAACTCGTAGCGCAGACCATTGCAACTCCCCAGCCGAGGATTCCGACCCGCCAGACGAAACTCCATTTGCCTTTCGACGCCTGGCGACGCAAAAACTGTTCCCAAAACTCTTCGGTAATCCAAGGCCGTATCATCTGACAAGGCTCCTTTCTGCAGAGTTTTACTGACTGACGATAGGACAATTTTGGAATGCACTTCGCCTAATTCCCACCCAAGCGAGTGAAGCTTGGGTGGAGCACCCGACGAGCGGGATCGATTCTCAACACGATTCGTCGGCGCAGACAATTAGTGGACCCAGTTCCGTCGTACCATTTTCGATTTGATCGATGGTGCTGTAGACCGCGAACTTCTTGCCGTCGATGGGTACGCCGCCCGCGTGAATCCCGGTGAGCGTCACCTCATTCTTGTCTTGATTTGTGATCACAAACACCGGACTACCGCTGTCGCCACCGGCAGAAGTGTAATCCGCTTCATTCACGCACAATAGCTCGTACTTGACGCCCCTCTGAGTAAGTTTGTCATCCGTGCAGGCGTCGGTTATCTTGCCTCCGGTTCTGCCGCCGGTTGCGCCGACTTTGGTAATCGACTGGCCAACTACGAAGGTCGCACTTTTCGCGGTGATCTTAAAGGTTGGAGGTGGATTGTCGCCTCCTGCCCAGGTAGTTTTGTTCAAGTCAGGCCGCGCAATATAACCCAGTGCATCGGCCAGACCATTGTTGTTGACCTCCGCGAACAGGCTGTCACTGCAGCGACAACCCCGGCCGCCGGAACACTTAACTTCTTTGTCGCCTCTACCGCACTCCAACGCGTTCGCCAGGGGTGGATTAACCGTTTCGGTGCCGATTCGAGTTGTGTCGGGCGAGGTATTCAACGGTTGAGAAAAGATAGTTCCTTTGAGCTGGAAAGGTTTGTTGCCGCAATGCGAGGCCGTGATGAAGCCGGCCTTACCCTGGCGAATTGCGACCACACCGAGCGTGCATTCTTCTCCCCCGTCTGCCTGAATGTTCAGACCTCCGTAGAGCGGGCGGATGCGATCGGTAAGAGACCCCTCCGCGGTTCCCTCCTGTGCGCGTACTATATTTACCGCTTGACGCGGGATTCCCGAGGCGTCTAGCTCCGCCTGCACCGCGGCGGCAACGGCGGGCGATTCAACTCCAACTTTCAGGCGATTCTTGCGATCATCGATGCCGGTTAGCACCACTCCGTCCATGGGCAGCACTTGCGGCCGCATGTGGCTGTACCAATCCTGTAGTTCGAGGAACGTGTATTGTCCCTGCAGTACCGCAATATAGTGCTCTGCTGGACGCTTGGAACCAAAGACGTCCGTGATGGCTTTGTCCAGTTCTGCAACATCGCCCGCCTGGCCGGGGACTAAGTAGACATACAACGTGTCCTTGTCTTCATCGACGAACATTCCGCCGAAACCATGAACTTTCATGCCGATCTCTGCGAAAGCGTCATGGATATTTCCGGTCGTTTTCTCCTGCGACTGGGCGGCAGCCGTGCCTGCCAGCGCAATCAGGAAAAGAAAGAGCGCCATCGCGATGGCGGTGCTATTGATCGAGTTCGCTATGCGACTTGTCCTTACGTCTTTCATGGCGTTGACCTCCTTTGGACATTGGTTGTGGCAACGATGATTCTTTGAAGCAATGAGCAACTTCACCGCGAAAGCTGCTCCTCACCTAATTCCCACCCAAGCAACGGAAGCTTGGGCGGGCACCCGGCGCCCGGCATTATTGGCCGTGCCAGATGCCGTTCTGGCATACCGGTATTGGCCCGGCGTCGCTCGTTAGGCTGCCATGATTGGAGAACCACGGGGCGCCAGCCATACTGCCTGCGCCATTGGTTCCTATGGAAGCCTTCTCACCGTAGAACCACCAGAAGTACGCAGCTTCTTGGAGATGGTAGGTAAAGTTACTAAGATTGACTGTGAAGGGTTTCAGGGCAGGCGGTGGCTGGCTCAACGGGTCGCCCACCTCGAGAATGTCCTCGCAATATCCGGCAGGAATCTGGCCGACTTTTTGCGTGTCGCTTCCCCATTTCGGGGTGGGATTGCCGGGCGTCAGGTTATTGCCGAATTCGCTGACGATGGGATCGTCCATCCATTCAACCACCTCGTGACTCAGCGTGAAGACATCGGCGTAGCTGTTGGGCGGCTGATCCAAAAGACCCGAACGATCGAAATCGGCGACCGCGTAGGTCTGGATGTCGCCGTTTGTATCCTTGAACGAGCTGTGATAACCGGCAATGCAATAGGTGAACGGGCTGGGACATACCATTACGCTATCGAGCAGGAAGATGGGGAAAGCGGTGGGATCGACAGCTTTAAGGGCCGGCAACAGGTTGTTGCGTATCTGAAGGTCGAACCAAGTGAGATCGACCTGGCCGACCCAGCTACACGCCTTCTGAAAGTTGTACTGGCCGCTCCGGCCCGTGCCGATTCCAATCTCCACAGTTGCAAGGTCGGTGTTTTTATCCACCGGCGACAGCAGCACCTGATATTTCGTCCCCTTGACGTTCGACCAGAAGTTGGCGCGCTGAAAGAAATCGCCATACTGCGTCTTGCCGTCGGGAATTCCATTCATCACGTTGTCGTTAACCAGCTTGGGATAGGCGTAAAGCTGGAAAATCGGCGAGTTGAACGCCGCGTCGAGCACGGAGATCTGCTTTGGGGGTTTGTTGTTATCCACAAGACAATCGTTAAGCTCCGTCGGGTCGAAGGTATGATTCGAATCCTTGAATTGCATCTTCACGGAAATCAAGTAGGTGTGGACCTCGGTGACGGCGGGTTTAGCTTTGATCGGGTCGGTACCTACCATCATGCCCGTGAAGGTCGTGTCAGCGGCGCCTCGGCTAGCCTTGACGCTATACTTCCACAACGGAAGCGACTTGGCTGGAGCATCCGGGGCCGAGGACTCGCCGCTAGATTGGAGTGGGACGCCAAGTTGACCGTCGGCGATCGAATCCTGTGCGCTGGCGTACATCGCCAAGGTCAGGATCATAGTTGCAAACAACGCTACTCGTTTCATGCTGACCTCCTTGTGGTCATAGGTAGGTGGCGGCGATGATTCCGATTTAGCGAGGGGGGCAACTTCGCCGCCGAAGCTGCCCCTCACCGGGAGTGCGCGCGTAACTCGGCCAGAACCACAACGCTTCTCCCTAACCAAAAATCAAAAAAAGAACCCTATGACTCCTCTGACCTCGGCTTCGAGGACATCGCCAGTTGCCTGGCCTTCGCTGTTATATGGCCTTTCATGACGACCTCCGCTGGCTTCGATCTTTGGCAGCGCGCCTCGCAAGGGCGCGCCTCTCTCGCTTCGGGTGTCACCGGCATCCGGAGGGGAATTTTTGCCCCCTCCGGATAAGCCCCGAAAGAGCGGGTCCCTGAAGCACTGCCTGCCTAATTTCCCGCTCTTGTGAGGCAGAATGCGCCCGTTTCGCTTTTGCTTCAATGGTTACGGGATGATTTGCGGATGAGTTTTGTATGATCGTCCAAACATATGACGGACAAGTATTTAGCTTGCAATATGATCAACTTTGTCCGATCAGAGGCGTTTGGTCGTCGCCAAAACGCAGGGCATTAAGAGAGTAAAGCCCTGACATTTCGTCTTTCGGCCGTTCGGGAAGATGCGTAGGGTGGGAGCTGAAAACCACCTTGGCGACGCCAAGGATGGGTGAGGGCTTTAAGCCGAATCTGGATGGTGAGGGGATCTGCCCTAGGTAGGCGCGCTACTGCTATTTTGATTCCGGAGGCGGACGAACGCCTGCTCCAGGATTAAGTACTGGAACGGCTGACGGCCAACAGCTGACGGCCCTCTACAACTGCCAGCTACTTGATCGTCAGCGTGATGATCTGCGAGCCAGTTACCACGTAGTCCACGGGAGTGGACGCTTCATCCACGGCAGATTCGCCCACGACGACCATGTCCTGGGTACCGCGCATGCCATCCATCACATTCATCACGGACAGCGGCAATGTCGGCATGACCTTGTCGTCCACCATGGCTTGCGGGTTCGCCTCCAGCAAAGAGACGTAAAGCTCAGAGTTGGTGTGCTCTTTGTTGAGCAGAGCAATCGTGGAGCCCAGATCGAGGCGTCGGCTCATGGGGCCCGAAACCCGGCGCATTTTGTCGAGCGTATCGCCGTCGCTGACCAAAATGCGCAGCGTGCCCCGGGGCGTGGAGGTCGGAATTTTCATCGGAATCTGGCGCAAAATGCTTTCTCCGCGATACGGCCGCAGCAGGGTCTCGATGGTGATTTCATCGCCGGGACGAGCTTCAGTGATATCGGTGCGTGCCATCTCCAGACGCGCGGAGCGGCGATCGGGAACCAGATCGAAGTTCAATACCACACCATCGATCTTTGGCGTCGCGTAAGGATTCTCGAAGATTCGGCTGAAGTGTTCGCCGATGGAGAGCGCGATCCCATATGCCGTCGGCGTGGTGCCATCGAGCGGCGCGTACATATTCTGCACGCGCAGCTTGGGATAGCCCAAAACGTCAATATCGCCCTGCAAACGATAGGTCGTATCCTCGCCGTATTCATTCATTCCCTGGATGGCATTAAACACCGTAGCCATCATTGCGGCCGGCGTAACCTTGGCGTTGTTCAGGACTTCGTAATGAAACTGCTTGGGATGCGAGACCCCGTTGAAAGTGAGGGTCACCGGAATCATGTGCGGTTCGCGATCGAATCGTCCCATAATGCCGGCCCGCCGGTCCTGTACGAATGTGCCGACAGACTCGGTACTGTTGACTATCTTGAATGAATTCTGCGGCGAAGGAAGAGTAGCCAGCACCGTCGCCTTGGTCATTGGCATATCGACATTGCCCGACTGGAGCAACGGATGTCCGCAAGCCAGCAAATGATTGTCGTCGAGATAGGTGACGGTGCAAGTGCCGGCGATGTTCATGTCGCCGCGCACCAGAATTGCGCTGACTGCCGAGCCCGGCACCAGCGGTTCCGGCTGCTTGTCATTACTGACCGAACCGGCACCCATGACAGGTACGACGCCGACCGCGGCAAAATCCTTCGAGAACAGCCGCAGAGTGTTTTCGCTGAATCCGGTGAAGACCAGCGGAGTCTCGATGGGCTTCAGCAGGTTCGCGTAGCCTGGGTCTGGTTCATCGGCAGCGCTGGCAGTCAAGCCAGGTCCCGAAGTTCGGTCTGCTTCCTGCTTTCCCTCCGATAGTCCCCGCGCCTCTTCTGGTGCGGGCGTCTTGTCCATGGCATCGATTTCGAGCATGGAACTCGCTGGAGTGATACCGGCGATAGGCTCTTTCGAAAACTCGCCAATTCGATAAGCGATGGCGCCGACGAGTTTGCCGTCAATGTAAACCGGACTGCCGCTCATGCCGGCGACTACGCCGAAATATTCCACTTTTTTGCCGTGCAGCCGCGCCAGGATCACGTCGGCTTTGGGGCCGGCCATGTTGCGCAATACGCCAAGAATCTCGACGTCGATCGGCTCAGGAGTGACGCCTTCGAAGACGGTGTAGGCGACGCCATGCATACCGGCCTTGACCTGATCTTCCGGCATGAGTTGCACTTTTGGCTTTTCGGCGGCGAGAGTCGCCAGTGAAGTGAAGCACAGTAGTAGCAACGAGACGGCGGTGCGCAACATGTTCCTCATCCCTTACTTAAGCCGCGGTGCGGTTTTGCCACCAAGATCGGCGATCCCCAATACGCCCAAAAGCGTCGCTAATAGGCAGCCACGGTTGCCGCTTGGACGGTGACAGTGCTTCTGACGTTAGCACTTGGGCACTTTTCTGCGGACCGCAGCGAGTCAAAGAGTCTGAGTTTGCATTTATACTAACAGACAGTCCGGCCTAAGAGGCATCCTGATGTATTCTGAGAAACACCTTAATTGTTCCGGTATTTCACCTGTCGCTACCAGTCCCCTTTGCCTGTCCGTTATCGTGTTAGTAGCGGGCCTTCTTTGGTTCGCCATACCCGGATGTGCCCAATCCTCCAGCAGCAGCGACTCGGGAACACAAGCGCAATCACAGCCCACCAAGAGCCAGCAAGAACAGATGCCGGCCGAAGCCGGAGGTCCAGCGGGGGAATCCGGCTCCATCGCCGTGCCCAAGAAGCCGGATACGGAGGAAGCGCCTCCTCCGCCCAAGCCGAAACAGCCTACTGATAATCCGCAATACTCGTTACACGTCGACGTTCCGGTGGTGAGCGTGGATGCGCGCGTCTTGCAGAAGGACGGCCGTCCGCTGGCGTTGCCGGAAGAGGTGGCGAAGGAGCACTTCAAGATTTACGAAGATGGGGTTCCCCAGAAAATCCAGAGCGTCACCATGAGCAAGGCGCCCATCACGGCCGTACTGCTGGTTGAATTCGCGGCCACCAATTACAACTTCATGTATGACGCCCTGAATGCCTCATACACCTTTGCCTCGAATCTGCAGCCGCAAGACTGGGTAGCTATCGAAGAGTTCGACATGAAGACGCACATCCTG
The DNA here is from genome assembly GCA_963772895.1 of uncultured Acidobacteriaceae bacterium. Classification (GTDB taxonomy): domain Bacteria; phylum Acidobacteriota; class Terriglobia; order Terriglobales; family Acidobacteriaceae; genus Bog-257. Next base: position 286,651 of record CAVYZB010000007.1, on the reverse strand, counting down.
CTGGATTTCACCCAGGACAAACAAGCGGTCTTTGGCGCGCTTAACATGCTGCGCATTCCCGGTTTCAGCGAGACGAACATCTTCGACGCCATGTATGACACGCTGGATCGGCTGGACCGTATTCCCGGCCACAAGGAACTGGTCGTGGTCGCCAGCGGACGCGACACCTTCAGCAAGATCACTCTCGATACGATTCTTAAGAAAGTTAAGGCCACGCCGAACGTGACCATCTATACGATTTGTACCGGCGAAGCCTACCTGGAAATGGTGGACGCAATGGCTGGCTCGAATCCCAATGTTTCCATGGCATTGATGGACTACGTGCAGGCGAAGAACCAGATGGCGACCTTCGCCAGAATGACCGGCGGACGCAGCTACGCTCCGCGGCTGATGGGTGAAATGCCCGACATTTTCCGCGAAGTTGCCCAGGCCATTCGCAATCAATACACCATCACTTATAAGCCCACCAACGCCAAACAAGACGGCACCTACCGCAAGTTGAAGGTGGAACTGGTTGGACCCGATAACAAACCGCTGATCATCAAGGACGAGAAGAACCACGACATCAAGTACACGATTGCGGCGCGTGACGGCTACACCGCCAAGCACGAGGTGGAGTAGGTTCTTGATTCTTTCGGTTTTTCGTGGGGCACGCGGCACGGGGTAACACCCCCGGCGAGTGCTAAAATCAAAGCTTTCCTACCTCATCCTGGAAGGATTGCCCTTATGTCAGAAGCTGTTGCACACCTTACCCCCTCCGCACCCACCCCTCTAGTTTCGCTCACCGAAGACGAAATGCTTTTTCGCGACACGATTCGCCAGTTCGCGGACGAAAGCGTTCGGCCCCACGTCAAGGAGATGGACGAGAAGGGCGTCTTCGAGCCCAAGCTCATCGAACAGTTCTTTCAGCTAGGTTTGATGGGCATTGAAGTACCTGAACAATACGGTGGCGGCGGCGGCACCTTCTTCGAGGCGATCCTCGCAGTCGAGGAGTTGTCACGCGTCGATCCTTCCGCTGGGGTCATCGTGGACGTCCAGAATACGCTGGTCAACAATGCGCTCCTGCGCTGGACGACGGAAGAGCAAAGGAAGCGCTATCTGCCTCGCATGTGCAGTGATACCGTAGGCGCGTACGCGCTGAGCGAGGCCGGTTCGGGTTCCGACGCCTTCGCTTTGCAGACCAAGGCGGAGTTGAAAGGCAACGAGTACGTCCTGAACGGCCAGAAACTTTGGATCACCAATGGCAAGGAAGCCGGAGTCTTCATCCTGCTGGCGACGGTCGATCCCGCAGCCGGATATAAAGGCATCACCGCCTTCGTCGTCGAGAAAAACTTTCCTGGATTCACTGTCGGAAAGAAAGAAGACAAGCTTGGCATTCGGGCCTCAAGCACCTGCGAGTTGATTCTAGAGGACTGCCGCGTGCCCAAGAACAACGTCTTGGGCGAAGTTGGCAAGGGCTACAAGATCGCGATCGAGACACTAAACGAGGGCCGGATCGGTATTGGCGCGCAGATGCTTGGGCTGGCGCGCGGCGCCTGGGAATTTGCCGTCAAGTACGCGCAGGAGCGCAAGCAGTTCGGCCGCGCTATTGCGGAGTTCCAGGGTATCCAGTTCCAGATTGCGCAGATGGCCACCGAGATCGAGGCGGCCCGTATGCTGCTTTACAATTGCGCTCGCATGAAGGATGCCGGTATGAACTTCGTGAAGGAAGCGGCGATGACCAAGCTCTACACCTCGCAGGTTGCCGAGCGCGTGGCCTCGCTCTGCGTCGAGATCTACGGCGGATACGGCTTCACCAAGGACTATCCGGTGGAGAAATTCTTCCGCGATTCGAAGATCGGCAAGATCTACGAAGGCACGTCGAATATGCAACTCCAGACAATCGCCAAGCTGGTGATGGGCAAGTAGGCTTTTGTTGTTGAATTTTAATCACGACTGATGTCGCATCGATGTAAATTGTTGGATTGCCGTTCGATCATAATTTCCCCATGCTCTGGCTCAAACTCGCCGCCGCTGTTCTATGGTCCGCAAGCATGCTGGCCGCCCAGGACCTTCCCGCTGGCACTGTGTTGCCTGTGATGTTGAACTCCACACTAAACGCTAAGAAGGACAAACCCGGCGAAAAACTCGAAGGAAAAATCATGCAAGATGTGCCCTTACCATCGGGCGGCCAAATCAAGTCAGGGTCCCACGTGGTGGGACACGTGGTTGCTGTGAGCCAGCCGGGAGTGGCCGGCTCTCGGATTGCAGTCACCTTCGATCAGATCCAAGATCATGGAGAAGTGATCCACGTGTCAGTTAACCTGCGCGCCTTGGCATCCACGGAGAGTATTTTTGACGCGAAACTTCCCATGGGCAATCAATCGGACTCCGAGTCGTCGGATGTGTGGACCACCAAACAGGTGGGAGGCGATGTGGTGAATCGCGGACGCGGCGTAGTGGGTTCGAGTACTGGAATCGTCGGCAGGTATACGGGATCAGGAGTCTGGGGAAGGCTAACACCGGGATCGGACTCCGACTGCCCGGTCACGAATGGTAACGACAGCGAGCAGGCCCTCTGGGTATTTTCGACTTCGGCATGTGGTGTGTACGGTATGAGTGATGTGAAGTTAACACACAACGGAAGCGCCGATCCCGTGGGACAGATTGAACTTGAATCCGAGAAGAACCTGCTGGTGCGTGGTGGCAGCGGATGGATGTTAGTGGTCAACGCCGCTGTTGCAACACACTAAGACTTTAAGAATGTCGAATGGCGTTACTGGGCTTGCCTCTGCCCATTCAACGAGCCAACGCAGCGCTCGTGCTAGCATTTCTCCACCGCGACATTGCTGTTCGATAGGCATTACCGATCGCTGCGAAAGAGAGCTTCCCATGAAATTCATCCTCGCATTGCTAGCAGCTTGTTTCCTCTCGACCTGTCCGATGCTTGCCCAAGCCCCTCAGCAGGCGCCCGCGCCGAGTGAGGCGCAGCAGATGATGGGCTACTTCGTTGGCGATTGGAAGTTAGAGGGCACCATGAAGGTGAGTCCGACGGCTCCCGCCGGATCTTTTACTTCAACCGAGCACAGCGAGTGGGTGCCGGGCAGCTTTTTCGTCGAAACCCATTCTTCCATGAAGTCACCCATGGGCAATATTCGTGGCATGCGGGTGATGGAGTACAACTCGGGCGATAAGACTTACACCTACAACGCTTATAACAGCCTCGGGGAACATCAAATCGCGGTCGGCCATGTTCAAGGCAACGTTTGGACGTGGACCGCGGAAGAGAAGATGAACGGCGCTACCGTGAACGGACGTTACACAATCACACTCATCTCTCCCACGTCATACACGTTCAAATCTGAAGTGGCCACGCCTAGCGGAGGGTGGAGTACGGTCATGGAAGGCAAAGCCACGCGCGTACCACAGCAACCATCGAATTAGCCTAAATTTCGCTGCGCTCCATCCCCTGTGTTATAACCGCCTGTTTCCACTTTGTGCGCGGGCCGCCGCCAGGTGCATCCACTCAAGAACCGTCGTCGCTTTCCATTACTCGGAGGAATTACTTGGATTTCCAGCTCTCGGACGAACAACTGCAACTCAAGAAGATGGTGCGCGACTTCGCGGAACGCGAGATCGCGCCCAATGTGATGAAGTGGGACGAACCCGGCACCTTTCCCCTGGAGACCATCAAGGAATTGGGCAAGCTGGGGCTGATGGGCACTATCTTTCCCACCGAGTACGGCGGCGCCGGGATGGGCTACGTGGAGTACGTCACCGCTGTCGAAGAATTGTCGCGGGTGGACGGTTCCGTGGGCATCATCGTAGCGGCGCACACTTCGCTGTGCTCGAATCACATCTTCGTCGCCGGCAACGACGAGCAGAAGCGAAAATATATTCCCAAGCTCGCCACCGGTGAGTTCATCGGCGCGTGGGGTCTAACGGAGCCGGGCGCAGGTTCAGATGCAGGCGGCGCTCGCTGCTCCGCCGTGCGCCGGGGCAACAAGTGGCTGCTGAACGGTACCAAGACGTTCATCACCAATGGCGGCTACGCTGACGTGGCAGTGGTGGTTGCGGTCACAGATAAAACGGCGCACACGCATGGACTGTCGGCGTTCGTAGTGGAGAAAGGGACAAAGGGATTTCGGGCTGGCAAGAAGGAAAACAAGCTGGGTCTGCGGGCCAGCGACACCTCGGAGTTGATCTTCGAAGACTGTGAAATTCCCGGTGAAAATCTGCTGGGCCAGGAAGGCCAGGGATTTGTTGACGCGATGAAGGTTTTGGATGGCGGCCGCATCTCCATCGCGGCGCTGGGGCTGGGCATGGCGCAAGGCGCCTATGAAGCTGCGCTAAACTACTCCAAGGAGCGCAAGCAATTCGGCAAGCCGATCAGCGAGTTTCAGGCCATCGCGTTCAAGCTTGCCGATCTGGCGACGGAAATTGACGCTGCTCGCCTGCTGACCCATCGCGCAGCCGCGATGAAAGACGCCGGCATGAAGACCACGCTGGAGTCCTCGATGGCGAAACTCTACACCAGCGAGGTCGCGGTGCGTTGCGCCAACGAGTGTGTGCAGATTCACGGCGGCTACGGATTCATCAAGGATTATCCTGCCGAGAAGTTTTATCGCGATGTCAAGCTCTGCACCATCGGCGAGGGAACCAGTGAAATTCAGCGGCTGGTCATCGCGCGTCAGATTCTGAAGGATTGAATCGACCGAACGCAAACTCAGCCATCCACTTTAAGCATACTCACCATCGTCACACGGGCGTGTGACCTCTTAAACTGCTGGTAAGCTTGTCCATTGGTAAGCTAACCCTTGACCTCAAACAGTCATGTCCAGGAACTTGTCCGACGAATTCGCGCAGGAGAACCGCGTGCGTTGGCGCGCGCTATTTCCATAGTGGAAAACCACACCGCGCAATCCACCGAGCTGTTGAAGGCGCTGTTTCCCTACAGCGGCAAGGCCCTGCTGCTGGGTATGACGGGTTCTCCGGGTGCGGGCAAGAGTACGCTGGTGGATCAAGTTGCGCATGGGTATCGCGCGCAAGGCAAGACGGTTGGAATTGTCGCTGTCGATCCCACCAGCCCGTACAGTGGCGGCGCAATTCTTGGGCGATCGCATTCGCATGCAATCGCACCATGCCGATCCCGGAATCTACATCCGCAGCATGGCCACGCGCGGATCGCTTGGTGGGTTGGCCAGCACCACCGCCGATGTTGCGACGGTACTCGATGCCAGCGGCCGCGACATTGTCATGATCGAGACGGTCGGTGTAGGCCAGGACGAGGTGGACATTGTTCGCCTGGCGGATGTGACCATCGTGGTGTTGGTGCCTGGCATGGGCGACGATGTGCAGACCATCAAGGCCGGCATCATGGAGATCGCTGACATTTTCGTTATCAACAAGTCGGATCGCGATGGCGCCGAACGCGTGGAGCGCGAGATTCGAGCCATGCAGACGCTGGCCGTGCGCAAGGACAATTGGACGCCTCTTATTGTGAAGACCGTGGCCAGCAACGGAACGGGCATAGCGGAATTGTTGCAGGCGATCGAAAAGTATCGTGCGTATCTTGAGCAGGACGACCGCGCACGCACCCGCCGTATCGAGAACTGGCGTGAGCGAATCGCGGAGATGTTGCGCGATGCCCTTTTCCAGCGCGTGCTGGCATATTACCTCAGCGAAGGCGAGGCCGCGCGCTATGCGGCGGAAGTTGCCGAACACAAGCGTGACCCGTATTCTCTGGTGGAGAAGATAATCGAGAATTTGGGGACGCCAGAATGAATCAAATCGACCATCTAGGTATTGCGGTGAAGTCATTGGCGGAAGCCAAGAAATTCTACGAAAAGCTCGGACTGCAAGTGATGCCCGAAGAAACCGTGGAAGCGGAGAAAGTGCGGCTGGCTATGGTGCCGATCGGCGAAAGCCGACTCGAGCTGCTGGAGCCGACTTCGCCCGACTCGCCCATTGGGAAGTTCCTGGCCAAGCGCGGCGAGGGTCTTCATCACGTCGCGTTGCACGTCAGCGATCTGGCCGGAACCGTGGAGCGGTTAAAAGCGGCGGGAACGCGTTTGATCTCGGACGATATCAAAATTGGCGCGGGTGGACATCTCTACGTTTTCGTTCACCCTTCCAGCTCTGGTGGCGTACTGCTGGAACTGGTGGAAGACGCTCCCCTGGGCGTCTGACATGCTGGTCGTTTCAATCGATACCTCGGGCCGCAAGGGAAGCATCGCGCTGTGCCGTGGCAACGGTGATAGTTTCGAAGTTCTGCAACTGACTTCACTCGAGGGTGGCACCTACTCGGCGCAGTTGCTGCCGCGCATCGCAGAGGCTCTCCAGCAACACGGTCTCAATAAGGCTGAAGTTGATGGCTTTGTCGTGGTCTCGGGCCCCGGCTCGTTTACCGGTTTGCGGGTTGGTCTGTCCACGGTGAAAGGCCTTTGCGAAGTACTGCGCAAGCCGCTGGCAACCGTCTCCATGCTGGAAGCCTTGGTGCTTACGCATGGCCGGGGCGAAATTGCGACTGCCATTTTGGATGCCGGCCGAGGTGAAATTTACGTCGGTAAATACGGCCTCAATTCCGGAGGCATGTTTCTGCTGAGTGAGTACATCGCGGAGCTGGACGAATTTGCTGGGCAACCTTCAGCCGTCGCCGGTGGTCTTCTCGCGGTGGATGAGTACATCGCGGAAAAACTGCGAGCCGCGAACCGAAGCGTTCATTTGGTAGCGCCACTCCATGCCGGGGATATTGGTCGCATCGGTCTGCGCAAGCTAACGAGTGGAAACACTGCCGATCCCGCGACCGTCGATGTCAATTACATCCGGCGATCCGACGCCGAAATATTTTCATCGGCGAAGAAGAAGACGTAGTGCCGATCCGTCCCGCTACTCCTGACGACGTGCCTTCGATTCGTGCGCTCGAGCAGCAGACCGAAACAGCAGCACACTGGGCCGAGCGCGAATACGACGCATTGTTTGCCGCTGGCGCTCCACCGCGAATTGCGTTGGTCGCCATCGCTGAGGCAGAATCCTGCCAGGTGGTCGGTTTTGTAATCGCGCGTCGCGCTACCCCCGAGTGGGAAATTGAAAATGTGGTTGTCGCCCGAGAAAAACGCAGGCGCGGTGTAGGCATCAAATTAATTGTCGCGCTGCTTCGAAAGGCCCAGTCCGCAGGAGCCACTTCGGTGCTATTGGAGGTCCGGGAATCGAATCTGGGGGCGCGCCGACTCTATGAAAAGCTTGGATTTAGCCAGCAAGGGCGACGAAATAGCTATTACAAAGATCCCCAGGAAGACGCGCTGTTGTTGTCTTTTTCTATTACAAATCTGCGACAATTTAATCTTGAAGCAGAATAGACATTCATGCTAGCGTTTGCATTTTGCATCTCTCCGGAGGTTCACTGAATGGCAACTCAGGTACGCGATCAGCTTCTTGCAAGTAACGATGAGTTCCGCCGCTTGGCGGATGAGCACTCGCAGTATTCGCTGCGCCTCGAAAATTTGATCCAAAAGAAATATCTTTCTGAGGACGAAAAAATTGAGGAAGTGAAACTAAAGAAGCTGAAGCTCCGCCTGAAGGACCAGATGGAAAGTTTGGAACAGCAGTTCCGGACCGGCCACCAGGTCGTTTAGCCAGCCTTAAGCCCATTTCCGCGGCGGGAAAGAACGATTCTTTTTCGCCCTGCTCTAGCTGTATCTTCTCTGCTGAAGTTGCGCACTACCTCATAAGTCTTTCCGTAAGCGATAATCAACATGACTAAGGGGGAGCTTCTTGGGTCCTATTGGCCGGGTGTGCCGCTTCGTGCTTTTCGCTCTGATTGTGATTTGCCTGTCGTGCGCTCGGTCAGCAACAGCAGGCGAGATGAAGGCGCAAGCACCCGAGGGAGCATGGGACGGCTCGATTCAAACTTCCGCCGGCGACGTGAACTTCGGCATCGATTTGAAGATCGAGAGCACAGGAATCAGTGCAGCGCTGGTGAACGACACCGATCGCCAGCCGTTCAGCAGTACCACGTGGGATGGAGCCTTGCTTACACTCCGTCTCGACTACTACGATGGCACACTGACGGCACACTTTGTCTCTCCGCAAAAGATGGAAGGCGAATACTCGCGTCAGACCAGCAAAGGAACGGTGCATATTCCGGTAACGCTGGTTCCCCACCAGCAACGCGTGCTGGGGAAGCCATGGACGGGCGCTACCCTGGCGGGCGACTGGCTGGTCGTGCGGCCGGGCGGGGCGACAGAAGACAAGGTCACGCTGGCAACTTTCCGGCAGCAGAAGACGGCGTCCGCCGATGGCAAGGTGTTTGTGACCGGCATTCTCGAGCCAGTCAGCGGAGATACCGGTTTGCTGCACGGCTCTGTTTACAATGACCCCGCCGGTCACACTCATTTTCACTTGAGCCGCTTTGACGGCATTCATGTGCTCGCGCTTGATGGCGATTTTCAGCCGGATGGCAGTTTGAAAGGGCAGCTTGCGGGGACGGCATCCTCTACGCCATTCACTGCCCAACGAAGCAAAGATGTCGCCAGCGCCGACCCCAATGTGCAGGCCGGAGGGCTGACGAGAGTCAAAGACCCGCAACAGCCTTTTCGCTTCGGTGGCACGGATTCGACTGGCAAGTTCGTCGACCAGGCCAGCGCGCAATTCAAAGGCAAAGCGGTCATCGTCGACATCTTTGGCACGTGGTGTCCGAACTGCCACGACGAGGCGCCGATTCTGCAACAGCTCTACGGCAAGTACCGTTCGCAGGGACTAGTGATTGTCGGGCTTGCCTACGAGTACACCGACGACCACGCTCGCAACCTGCGACAGATTGAAATTTATCGCGCCAAGTATGGCATCACGTTCCCGCTTCTACTGGCCGGCACCACCGCGGAGGGCCAGATCGAAAAAACTCTGCCGCAGTTGGTGAATTTTGGCGCGTATCCGACCACGATCTTCCTTGACCGCGATGGACGTGTTCACGCCATTCACGCCGGATTTGCCGGCCCATCTACTGGTGACAAATATCAGGAAGTTCAACAGCGCATGGACCAACTCACGCGGGAGATCTTGGGACCTTGAAAAAAGTTGTAAGATAAATTGAAATCTCTTAAAGGAGCCGAACGTCTAATTGTCAGAAAGGGTTGCGCTTGACACCGTCGGCGAGACCCGCTCTAATGAAATTGCTTGTTACTTGAGCATTATTTTAGAAACATATATAGGAGAAAAAATGAAAATAGAAGAGCTAGAGCCTCAATTCGCCCAAAAACTGGGTGACCCACTGAAGCACATCCTGGGCGACTTCAACTACGTCCTTCCTGAAGACTGTAAAGTACAAGTTACCTTGCTGGATGCGAATCGTCGGAAGAAACCGAACCATGCGTCGGCGAACAACTGGTCCCCCGAATCCGGCCGAATAGAAATTCGATTCGAACGCGCAATGACTCGTCAAGACCTGGAAAACGCGATGGCGGAGGCCCCGGTTTGCTGGACCTCCCTCAGCAAGAAGCCCCGGCTCCTCTACTTTTCAGTGGACGATAAGCCGACAACCGAGCCTTTGTATAAGTTCCCATTTGATGAGGTTGCGGGACTGATCGTCAAAGTCCGCGAGAGCAACGCACTATGCGTATTGGGACCTGATCCCCTCCAGCCGCCCTGACACCCTTACAGCCTTCTGCCATTGTTGGGGCTGAGCGTCACTTTGGAAATGCCGCCGGTGCCAACAGCAATCCTGGATCTGCCGAGGCCGAGTTGCTGAGGGCTTTGGACCGCGCGGAGTCCAAGCCGGGCTGGAACTTTGTTCCTTTGAAGAAATTTCGCGATGAGATTCTGCCGCTTGCACCTATTGCCTCAATGCTGACCGACATCGAGCGTAAGGACACGCTTGATTTGGCAATCAAGAAGCAATTGATTCTTATCAGCAAGGTGCCCAACCCCAAAGCCCCGCAATTCCCGGTAACGACCATCCGGTTGAACCGACTGATGCCGCAGGTCAAGGCAGCGCTGGGCCAACCTGGAGATTCTGAACCAGAGTTTCGTCCGATCGAGATTCGCGGCGAGCCGCTATCCTCAACGATTCTCCGTGAGAGGCGCTGAGCGTTGGCACTCTACTACTTGGACACAAGCGCTCTGGTCAAGCTGTATGTCCGTGAACCTGGAACGGAGCGCTTGTTGTCTCTGGCGGATCGTGCAAGCGAAAGCCGCTTAGCCATCCTCGCGTTGGCACAAGTCGAACTCCGATCAGCTGTGCGGAGACGTGAAAGAAGCGGAGAGATTCCAGCGGCAGTTGCCGCTCAACTCCTCGAGGTGTTCAAACGCCACCTCGAGGGTAGGTTTATTACCCAAGCAGTTACTGACTTCGTACTGGACCTCGCTTCCATGCTCGTCGATCGGTATGCCTTGCGTGCGTTCGATGCAGTTCAATTAGCTGGGTATCTGGCCTTGAAGAGTTCGGCGGGAAGCGACGTCCCGGTTTTTGTCTGCTCCGATCGAGAGCTTCTCAGCGCCGCCGCACAGGAAGGAATACCCATTCTTGATCCCTGTTCTTAGAGCAGCTTCATTCCCAGGCTCTATAATCTAAACAACCCATGGTTCGCGACGGAATCTATTACGGGCTGGCTTTTATTGCTGTAGCCGTGGTGGTGGGATGGTTGACCCTGCCGGCTTTGGCGATAATTCCCATACTGCTGGCTGCATTCTTCTTGTGGTTCTTCCGCGATCCTGAGCGCGAGATACCGGCAGCTCAGGGCGCTATCGTTTCTCCTGCTGACGGAAAGGTCACGGAGATTTCCAAGATCGAGGAAAACGGCGAACAACGGACCCGGATCAGCATTTTCCTGAATGTATTCAACGTGCACGTCAACCGTTCCCCGGTCGCTGGCGTCATCACCGACGTGAAGTATCGGAAGGGAAAGTTCGGCAATGCTATGGGAGCTATTTCGGCGGAAGAGAACGAGCAGAACATAGTTGCTGTCCAGTCGGACGCCGGTGTCGTGGTGTTTAAACAGATTGCCGGTCTGCTGGCCCGCCGCATCGTCTTCACCAAGAAGATCGGCGATCACGTGGCGCGCGGCGAGCGGGTTGGGCTGATCAAGTTCGGCTCCCGTACCGACGTCATCTTCGCCGCTGAAGCCGAGATGAAAGTGCGAGTGGGTGATCACGTGAAGGGTGGCTCCAGTGTGCTGGCCGTGGCCCAGCCTTGCGCCGTCATGCCTCCAACTACCCCAACCACCGCGAAAACGGCCCTGGTTGGGGAACCCGGATCCCCGCAGAACGTGGCGGAGGTGCGATGAGCGAGCAGCCGATGCGACGGGAAAACGATTCGCCTGAACCGCGCCGAAGACGGAAGGGTGTGTATATCCTTCCTTCCGTGTTCACGGCCGGCAACATAGCCGCAGGGTATTACGCCATCTCGCAAGCCATTCAGGGCACGGCCTCGGATCCCTGGCACTTCGATCATGCTGCTAAAGCCATCGGTTTCGCCATTGTGTTCGATTTTTTTGACGGCGGAATAGCGCGGCTAACCAATACGACCAGCGCCTTTGGCCGCGAACTGGACTCCATGGCCGACGTGATTGCATTTGGCGTAGCGCCCGCGATCCTGGCGTGGATGTGGGGCTTTCATATGCTTCCACTGGCCGGCGATCCCGATGTTCGCAACCGCGTAATTCAGTTGGGAGCTATCGCGACCTTTGTGTTTCTGCTGGCCGGTGCTTCGCGCCTGGCGCGTTTCAACATCCAGGTAAATCCTCAGCCTTCGAATCCCGGACGCCCGGGTCGCAAGTATTTCGTCGGCATGCCTATTCCGGCCGGTGCTGGAGCCGTCGCGGCGATCGTGCACCTGGTGCAAGGGAATCCGCTGCAATATTGGTGGCTCTCCATCGGTTGGGGCGTCTTCGTCTTCGCACTCGCTTTTCTGATGGTGAGTACCTGGCGATTCTTTAGTCTGAAGGGAATCAATTTTCGCCAGCCTCAGAATTTCCGCTGGCTTATTGTGATTGGCGCGGTCATTGCGTTGATCTGGTTTTCATCGCAATATGTACTATTCCTGCTGGCGCTGGTCTATATTCTCTCGGGGGTGCTGGCCCGGCTTTCCTTTGTGTTCCGGCGGCCCACGCTGCCGCCTCCTCCACCGCAAGACGAGGCATCACACGCTTGATAAGAATGAGCCAACTCAAACCGCTGGAGCGCTTCCCGGCGGAAGATATTGAGGCGTCATGTTCCGCGTAGCAATCATAGGCGCGGGCACGCTGAAAGGCCGCGAACTGAAGGACGTCCTCGCCGACCGTAATTTTCCGGCGCAGAATATCCGTTTGCTCGATGACGACGAGTCACTTGGACAACTCGAGGCCGTGGGCGAAGAACCCACCTTCATCCAGAGTGTCCTTCCCGAACATCTGGAAAACGTGGACTTCACCTTCTTCGCATCCGACGAAACCTTCACGCGTAATACCTGGCCGATGGCGCGCAAGGCGGGCAGCGACATCATCGATCTTTCCTATGGGCTGGAGAACGAAAAAGGTGTTCTGCTGCGCGCTCCCTGGGTAGAGCGCGAGCTGGGTCTCGGTCCGCGCATCGACTTTACCCCGGTTCCGGTGACCATTGCTCATCCCGCTGCGGTAGTATTGGCGCTGCTGATGCTGCGTGCGCAGAAGATCGGCAGCATCGCGCGCGCCGTTGCCACGGTTTTTCAGCCTGCTTCGGAATCCGGCAAGCGTGGCATGGATGAACTGCACGAGCAGACCGTGAATCTGCTTTCCTTCCAGCAACTACCCAAGGCGGTGTTCGACACGCAGGTGGCCTTCAACCTGATTGACCGCTATGGAGAAAAGGCCCTCTCCTCGCTGAATTCGCTGGAAAGCCGTATCCAGCGGCATTTTCTCAACCTCGTCGACGGCAGGGTGGCCGTGCCTTCGTTGATGCTTCTGCAAGCACCCATCTTCCATGGTCACGCCTTCTCGCTGTACCTTGAGTTGGAGCAAGCGGCCCAGACGGAAGAGTTGACGGCGGCGCTATCCGGCGACCACGTCGACGTTCTGCAAAGTGCAGATGAGTCGCCCAGTAACGTCAACGCGGCCGGACAGGAGCAGATCCAGGTGGTTGTGCGTCGCGATTCGCAACAGCCGAACGGTTTCTGGCTATGGGTCGCATCTGACAATCTGCGGATTGCGGCATTGACCGCGGTGGAATGTGCCGAGAGCATGATTGCCGCGCGTCCACGAGGGACCGTTCAGTGACCGCATCTCAATTAACTCGACGCTTGATGCTTGCTGGCGTCGTCGCGCTGCTGTTCGCATTCGGTGGCTGCGGCTATCACACTGGCGGGCAAGCTGTTCGCTTGCCCACCGACCTTCACACCCTGTATGTACCGACTTTCATAAACGGAACGTCAATCTACCGCATCGAGCAAACCATCACAGCAGACGTAATTCGTGAATTGCGCGAACCGGACCAATTACCGCATAGTGACCACTAACCAGGACCACGACGCCGATGCTACCCTCGCTGGAACCGTCACGTCAGCTCTCATAAGTCCTATGACCTACGACCCTGCCACCGGGCGTATCTCTTCCGGCATGGTGACGGTCACGATGAAGGTGTCGCTGGTCAGCAGCAAAGGCAAAGTGCTCTGGGACAATCCCAATTATGTCTACCGCGAGCAGTACCAGGTTTCGCGGGATGCTCCCAGTTTTTTCGAGGAAGAAGAACCAGCCGTAGGTCGGATTGCGAATAGTTTTGCCCAATCGCTGGTAAGCGACATCCTGGAGGCCTACTAGGTGCGGAGTTTTGCCGCTTCGGACCGCTTCGTCGCCGATGTGAAGGCGCGCAACCTGGCGCCAGGATACGTCTTTATCGGCGATGAGGCATTTTTCCGCAAACGTTGCCGTGATGCCATCCTGCAACACCTGGTGCCTGCTGAGGTACGGGAACTCAGCGTCTATGACATGGACCTGAGCGAGGTGGAACTGCAACATATTCTCGATCAGGCGCGCACTCCCTCGCTGATGTCGCCCTTCCAGGTCTTCTTCATTCGTGGCGTTAAGAATCTTTATGGGCGCGGCAAGCACGACGAGGAATTTAGCGCCATCGAAGACTATTTCAAAGATCCCAATCCCGATGCGCTGCTCATCTTTGTGGCCGATCACATCAGCATTCCCACCGACGTGCGCCGCATGGACCTGACCGACAAAGACCGCTACGAGCGCATCCGTGAGACCTTGGGCGAGTATTGCAAGGTGCTGGAGTTTGCCCGTGTGGACGAGGGCGACGCGGCGAAATGGGCGACGGAAACCGCGAACATCGAAAACGTGAAGCTGGATACCGATGCCGCGCGCGAATTGGTGGACTCTCTCGGCGGCGATATGATGATGGTCGCCAATGAATTGGAGAAGCTGGTGCTTTTTGTCGGCGACAAAAAGCGGATTACCTTGGGCGACGTCGAGACCCTGGTGCTCGCCGCCAAGCAACGGTCATTTTATGAGTTGACTGATGCGATCTCGGCGCGCGACCGTGCTCGCGCACTGGGTGTGCTCGACGCCATCCTGAATACCGGGGACGGCGACGAGGCGGCCATCGGCCATCTGTACATGCTGGCGCGCACCTTCCGGCAGATGCTGGTCATTCTGGAACGGAATGTACGCGATTCGCGAGCGTTGTGGCAGGTCCTATGGCAGGGTTTCCGCATTCCGCCTTTTGCCGCGGAAGACATTATCCGCCAGGCAAGGCGCTACAAGTCGCGCCGTGAATTGACCAGCGCCATCCGGCGCGTGGCGCGTGCCGATCTGGCGTTGCGTTCCAACCCACCCAGCAAAAGACTCATCCTGGAAAATCTTGTTCTCGACCTGACTGCCGAACCGAAGGTGCAGGAAGTTGGTTGGCTGCAAGGCGAGCTCCCTGTATAGTCCAACCTACCTGTGAAATCATGGACGTCGAGCAGTATCTGCGACGCATTGAGTACTTCGGCCCGCGCGAGCCTTCTCCCACCGCGTTACGAGGATTGCATCGCCAGCATCTATTTACCGTTCCGTTCGAAAACCTGGATGTTGCGCTGAAGACGCCTATCCGTCTCAATCTCACTTCGCTCTATGACAAAATCGTGCGCCGTCATCGGGGCGGCTTCTGCTACGAACTGAATGGACTGTTTTGCGAGCTGCTGATCGCCTTGGGATTTCGCGTTCAAATGCTCTCGGCCCGAGTGCGCCGCGACGATGGCGGCTTCGGTCCCGAGTTCGATCACATGCTCCTGCGAGTTGACCTGGAAGAGCCATGGTTGGTGGATGTCGGATTCGGAGACTCATTTGTCGATCCGATCGTATTTCGCGCCGGAGGCGCCGATCAGGTGAACGGGCATCGCTATCTCGTGTCGCCATTGGAAGAGGAGTGGCAGTTGCTGCGCGAAGATGACAAAGGCACGGTGCCGCTTTACATTTTTCGCGACCTGCCGCGCCTGATCGGCGACTATGAAGAGATGTCGAAGTTCCATCAGACATCGCCGGAGTCGGGCTTCACCAAACGTTGGATCTGCAGCAAGGCCACCCCGGACGGCCGCATCACGCTAGCCAATCGGCGACTGATCATCACGGGCGACGGACGCCGCGAAGAAAGTATGCTAGGTATCGACGACGAAGTGCGGCGATGCCTGCGCGATCATTTCGGAATCGAGTTTGATGACTCGGTGGACCTGTCGCGACTGCACGATTTCCCAAAAACCTAGAGGGCAGGTTCACCTTTGTTGTATGGGTGGAGTACCGCTTCTGCGGTACAGTGGAGATTCGGAAAGGAGCTGGCTCCAGCCACTGAGGTGACGAAAACATTACCTCGGGCGCTGAAGCGCGATTCAGGAACTGATGGCAGTCATGCACGCTTGAAGGCGTGCTTTACCCAGCTATCTCTTCTCTTTTACCTCCACGCTGGCAACGGTGTTCTCCCAATCCAGCTTCAACATAGCCGAGCTTCCACTCGTCTTGTCCAGCGAGACGGTAAAAGTCTCCATACCCGACGGTAACTGATCGACCTTCATCTCCACCCGCGCCAGGTCCTGGCCTTGGCTGTATTCCGTGCCCCATTGTCCGGTTTGTTTATTGATGATCAGCTTCCAGCTAGTCGGACCGGGCAGAGTGTACAACGTGTAGCTCCCCGCCGGAACATTGGCACCTCCGATGGTCAGGTCCACATCAGTCTTGAGACTGGTCGCCGCATTCGCTCCAGTTCGCCAGACCTGGCCGAACGGCACCAGGCCGCCAAAGATTTTTCTCCCACGCATGGAAGGTCGGCTGTACTTTATCGTGACCGTGTGCCCGTCGTCGAACTTCACCGACGCTTCGCCCGGAGGGCTTAACGGCTTCTGCTGCGCGCACGCTATAGCTGCAAGGACGACTGACGCTACTATCGCGAGGACGGCTGAACGGCTCTTCTGCATTACACTCCTCCTGAACGGGGCCCCTGGCCCGATGTTGCCGCTCTATTATTCACTGTCGGGGGGAACGATACAATTCAACCCATGAGCATTCTGGATGAAAAGCGGGAAGAGTTGGACCAATACGAGTTCATGATGGGTGTGCCGCGGGGACGCCTGGCGGTAGCGCTCGACGTCTTGACCGACGCGCTGACCATGGTGGGCCAGCACGGCGTCTATTGCCAGAGCGCTCGCCGGCCCGGCATGCCGGCCATGGATATTCAGATGGTGATGAAGGGCATCACCGATGCGAAAGAGCTGATCTCGTCGGTGATGGAAGAGATCAGAAGGCAGAAGGAAACCGGGCCGTAAACAGCCTCGCTTGCCTAAGCAGCGTGAGTTTCCTCTTCAATCTCAGCCTCGATGACAGAGTTCACTGGCCGATTTGCGGACCGCAGCGCGTTTACGCTCTGTCCGATCAGCCTCGAGACGGTGAAGAGCTGTCCGGTAGTTAAGCCGGGAAGAACCTTGTGATGGCCAACTGCGGCCAAGCCCATACTTGCGACGCAGCCGCACTGCGAACAGTCGGGATCGCCGCCGAATTGGCAGGGGGTGACCCGGGTCTTAAGGTCGGCGGAAATGATGGTCGTAGTGCTGGCGAAGATGCAGTCGTGCGGCGAAGCCGGCGGATGCGCGAATTCCTTGATCGCCGACGCGTGCATGTCCAGCAGAGGATATGCTTCCTGCAATCGCAACAGTTCGGCAATGGCACGCGTCCGCTCTGGCACGGTCAAGATCTCAGGGTCGACAGCGCCTTTCTGCGGCGTGAAGATACTGAACCAGATACGTTTGGTCTCTTTTCGCAGACTCCAGAACTTTACAAACTCTTCCAGGTAACCTTCGTGCTTCATCATCTGGCTAGTGATAGTGCAATGAATGCTGACATGGCTTTGAGCGATGCACTTCAGAATGCGTTCATAAGTCGCCGGCTTGCGGCGGACGTCGTGCTCGGGCTGCAACCCGTCCACCGAGACCACAATGTTCAGACGCGAAAGCAAATTCCATTGCACGGGAATCTCACGGAACGCGCTGGTCACAAGTTGCACGTGGACGCCGCGGCGATCCAGCTCAGGTAATAATTCCAGCAGCTCGCGATAACGCACAAGCGGATCTCCGCCTACCAGAGACACGTGCAGCGGGCGATGCTCTTCAACTACCCGCAGCACACCTTCAACCAACGCACTGCCCTTACTGTCGGAGAGTTGGCGCAAGGTGACGCCCGCTGTGCCCAGATGGGCGTCCTCGTAGGCATAACAACCCGGGCAGCGGAGTGGACATTCCCGCGTCAGCTCGATCGACAACGATGGGCGGCGCCCCGCCAGGATAGCGCCCCACGCATGTAAAACTTCCGAGGTCTTCATCAGGTCCTTTAGTTAAGGCGGCGTTTCCTACTTGGATGCTGGGCCCAGCGAATTGGGTGCGGACCGTGAAACCAGCGGAAACTTGTCTAACCCCTCAACTTGGCAAGTAGATCGGAAGGATGGACTGGCTTGCCAAGGATTTCGAACTCGTGTCCTTGGGCGCGTGCATTCTCCAGCAGGTCGGCAGTGGCGGCCTGCCCTGAGAAGAGCAGGATTTTGCAGTTCGGCAAAAATCCGCGGATTTTGATGGCCGCTTGGATGCCGTCCATGTCGGGCATGATGACGTCACTGATGATGAGGTCCGGCTGCAGAGACCGCGCGCTCTCGACTGCCGCTGTTCCGGTGTACACCGCCGAAGCGTCGTAGCCGTTGAGATCGAGAATCTTGGCGAGCGTGTCGGCAATGACTTGTTCATCGTCGACCACCAGGACCCGCGGTTTTTTCGCTGCGTGCATTCACTCGCTCCTTGGAAGATTAGCGAAGCCGAATAGCCGATTATAGCGAAGCCTACGATTCGTCGGGAATTCACACCTGGCATGTACAAATTACCGTGTGGGCTCCGTTGGACGAGTTGAACTTCCACTACTTGGCTGGCTTTGCGGCACAAATGCGGATTAGGGGAGCAAACGTCTTGCCAATCGAGCCCCTGCGATCCCACCGTTACGATTCGTTACCGACAAGCGCCCGACCTTAACACCGAAGGTGCTTATCCATCCCACGTAATTGTAGGCGAATCGCCATCGAGAGAATGACAGAGAGATGACGGAAATGAAAGGCTTACTCGGAAGGCAATCAGCATGTGCGCTAGCTCACAACAGGGAGGTGATTGGCATCACCGCCTTCGTGGTCGAGGTATTTGTACATTGGGTTTGGCGGAAAGACCGCCAGGCTGTCGCGATGAGGGTGGCAGCAAGAAACCAAAATCGGGAGATCGCAATCATGGCATACATTATTACCGACACCTGCACCAAAGATGAACTCTGCGTCGAGGCTTGTCCGACCGACTGCATTCACCCCAAGAAGGACGAAGAGAAGTTCGAAGCAGCGACCCAGTTGTATGTGGACCCGGAAGGCTGCATCGATTGCGGCGCCTGCGTCCCAGTGTGCCCGACCAATTCGATTTTCATCGTGGATGAGGTTCCGGCCGACAAGCAGGAGTTCATCGAGAAGAACGCCGCTTATTACGCGTAAGGCGAATGTTATTTGTTGAATTTGGTCCGCAGTAATGGGCGAGAGCGCGGATCGCGAAGGTCCTGCATTACGCGATTGCCTACGTCAATCGCGGGCGGTTCACAGGGTTGAGTTTCCTTGGCAGAAGCACGCCGTCGGGACAGCGAGCGCCGAGTGCTCGCGCTGCCGGTGGTCGTACTGAGCAGGGTTGACACGAGCAAGCGACTGGGCACAGTTCACGAGCTGTGCCTTTTTTTGCGTGAATGGGAATCTGGTTCCTCCGATGGAACACGAGGCGTGCGATCAAACCTGCGAGGGCCGAATCGGCATCCCACGAGCATGCGTGTGAATACTGTTCTACTGGCGCTGGCTTTGAGTAGCGGCCAGATTGTGCTCACCGGTTGCAATGCCTGCAACACCCGGCCACCCAATCCCGACGAGGTCAGGCAGAAGACTGCACAGGCTACGGCGGACCTGAAAGACAACGCGAAGGCAGTGGCGCAGGGCATCCGCGAAGGTTTGAGCCGGCCAACGTCGGATCATCCGTTGGACCTGAACTCAGCCTCCAAGAGTTCGCTTATGAGTCTTCCCGGAATCGACGATGCTGCGGCCGACCGGATCATCGCGGCGCGGCCTTATGACAACACCCATCAGCTGATCGACAAACGAATCATTTCTCACGACGAGTACAGCAAGATCGCCGACAGTATCACGGTGAAAAAGTAGAGCCGGGCCGGCCGACCCTCCACCGCTGCTGCTATGGCCTGCCCTCGAATTCGTTATAAGACCCCCGCATAAATTAACCCAAAATTAGTTTGACTTCGCCGACAGCTAATCTCAGAATATTGCCTCCATTTCGGTAGGGCGCTGTATTTGAAAAAGTTGTGATCTGCGATGCTGCTTCGTCCGCGCGAAAGGAGACTTGCCATGACAAAGAAATTGCACTCTCTGCTGCCCGTGCTTGTTCTGCTGGCATGCGGATTGATTCCGCTGACAGCCGCAGCCGGTCCAATCACCTTTACCGAATCCTTTACCGCCGCTGGCACAGTCAACGGCAATCCGTTCGACGCGAACGTGACCTTTTCCCTCAGCACAGACACCACCCTGATCACCGGAGGCGGTGGTTTGTTTCTAACGCCTGACGGAGTAGCGAGCTTCACCATTCAGGGGGTCGGCGCAGGAACATTCACCGATCCCTTCCATGTTTTCGATAACCAGAATGTTTCGGTCGCCGGATTCACCGACGTGAACATCGAGGACATTGTGGATCTGTCGAACTCCGCGTTTGCCACCTACGACCTGAAGAGCGCCATTGGCCCGCTGCCCTCGACGTTCTTTTTCGTGGACACCGGTGCGGCGCTTGGTTCAACTCTGGGGACCATCGTCCTTAATTCGACGAGCGGCACCCCGACTTTCACGGCTACGACCTCAGGAACTACTCCGGAACCCGGCAGTCTGGTCCTGTTCGGTTCGGGCGTGGTCGGACTGGCGACAGTGATTCGCCGCACGTTAAAGATCTAATTTTTTGACCCGAAAGAGTGCCGGAGTCCAAGGGCTCCGGCATTTTTGGGCGAGCAACCCATGGCCAAATCCAAGAAACTCCCGCCCATTCATTCCGGCGAAATTCTGCGTGAAGATTTCATGAAGCCGCCGGGCCTCGGCATGAACCGGCTGGCGATCTTGGGTGTTGGCCGATGAGAGAACACTGCTACGTCCCACCTGGAAAGGGCCCCGCCCGCCGTCCCGGCCCTTTTTGCCCTTCTGCCGACTGCATGTTATCCTAGACGACGTAACAACATACGATTAAAGAGTAGGAGCGCAGCTGATTCAGTGTTAGCCCCAGAGAAAAAAGCCGCTTTGATTGACCAACACCGCACTCATGCGACCGACACCGGTTCGCCCGAGGTGCAGATCGCGATCCTGAGTACACGGATTGGTGAATTGACGGAGCATTTTAAGACGCATAAGAAGGACCATGCCTCCCGGCGCGGTCTTCTCATGATGGTGAGCCGGCGTCGTGGCCTGCTCGATTACCTCAGAAAGTCGGATACCGAACGGTATAAGACTGTCATTCAGAAGCTCGGCATCCGAAAGTAACGAAGCCAGCAGTTTGCCAGCCACTGAACAACAACGTTTCTGGCGTATTGTGCGTCGATACATGCGTCGATCGGCATGGGGCCTGGCGGCGCTTTGGCGTCCCACAGGGATCGTCCAATCTCTTTTGGCGGACGAGTTTTCCACTCCATCTCCCGTCGTAGTTGGGTAGTGCTGGCACTCAGGCCCGCGGAGAAGGTGTTTTGACAAGCGGAGAGCCCGCAAGGGCGGCACGGAAAAGTGGGGATGTGTCGTACTTACGGCACTCTAAATTCCGGTTGTCCGTTTACACAGGCCTGAAGACCTGCTCTACCTGCACGCCTCTCTCTGAAACTTTTCCAACAGCGAATAGGGGCCCTATCAGTTGCGTTCGGAACGGAAGGAACTTAACAAATGAAGCATGAAGTTACGGTCGAGCTGCACGGCGGCAAGTCCATCCACTTTGAAACTGGAAAATTAGCCAAGCAGGCCCACGGTTCCTGCATTGTGCGCATCGGCGACAATGTTGTTCTCGCCACCGCCTGCGCCAACCCCGACCCGCGTGAGGGCATCGATTTCTTTCCCCTCACCGTCGATTACCGCGAGTACACCTACGCCGCCGGACGGATTCCGGGCGGCTTTATCAAGCGCGAAGGGCGGCCCAGCGAGCGCGAAATTCTGACCAGCCGCCAAATTGACCGGCCTATTCGCCCGCTGTTTCCTGAAGGATTCCGCTGCGAGACCCAGGTCATTGCCATGGTGCTGTCGGCGGATACGACCAACGATCCCGATGTCGCCGGCATTAATGGCGCTTCGGTTGCGCTCAGCGTCTCCGATATTCCATTTCATGGCCCCATCGGCGCGGTTCGAGTCGGCCAAGTAGACGGAAATTTCGTTATCAATCCCACCTACGACGAGCAGCGCGGCGGCAAGCTGAACCTGATGGTTGTGGGCACTGCCGACGGCATTGTGATGATCGAGTCTGGCGCCAAGGAAGTTTCAGAAGAAACGGTGGTGCAGGCCATCGAGTTCGGGCATGAGCAGATCAAGAAAATCTGCGCTGCGATCAGCGACCTGGCCAAGAAAGTCGGTAAACCGAAGCGGACCGTCGAGCCAGTGGTGACCGACGAGGCCTACCTTGGCGAGCTTCGTTCTAAGTTCGGCGATCGTCTGCTGGATGCGGTTAACACCGAAAAGCATCCCAAGAACGAGAGCTACTCGCTCATCAAGCAGCTCAAAGACGAAATCAAGAGCGCCATCCCTGAAGAGGACGAAGCTGGACGCAAGAAGGCCGGTAAGTACTTCGACCTGCTGCGCGAGCAGATCTTCCGTGAGCAGGTGATCAAAGATCGCCGCCGCCCGGATGGACGCAAGTTCGATCAGATTCGCGACATCTGGATTGAAGTCGGGGTGCTGCCTCGCACTCACGGCTCGTCAATCTTCACCCGCGGTGAGACCCAGGCGCTGGTCACGACCACCCTCGGTACCGGCGAAGACATGCAGCGTTTGGAGGCCTTCGAGGGCGAAGCCAAGAAGCGCTTCATGCTGCACTACAACTTCCCGCCATTCTCGGTCGGCGAGGTTGCATTCCTGCGCGGAGCAGGTCGCCGAGAGATTGGTCACGGTGCATTGGCCGAGCGCGCGATCTCGGCAGTTCTGCCGGGTGAGACCGATTGGCCGTACGCGATGCGCGTCGTCTCCGACATTCTGGAGTCAAATGGTTCGTCGTCGATGGCGACGGTCTGCGGAGCCTCACTGAGCTTGATGGACGCAGGCGTTCCCCTGAAGGCCTCGGTTGCAGGCGTGGCGATGGGCTTGGTGAAGGAGGACGCGGATTACGCCATCCTCACCGACATCGCGGGAGCCGAAGATCACTACGGCGACATGGACTTCAAGGTCGCCGGCACTCGCGAGGGAATCACGGCGTTGCAGATGGACATCAAGGTGATGGGCATCACGCCACAGATCATGCGCGAGGCGTTGGAGCAAGCACGGCACGGACGGCTGTTCATCCTCGACAAAATGAACGAAATCATCGGCGAGCCGCGCACCACGGTCAGCGAATTTGCGCCGCGCTTCTACACTCTGCAGATTCCCACCGACAAGATCCGCGACCTCATCGGGCCGGGTGGCAAGGTGATTCGCGGCATCATCGAACAGACCGGCGTCAAGATCGACGTGGAAGACACCGGCAAAGTGAATGTTTCGTCAAGCGATCAAGCGGCGGCGGCCAAGGCCCTGCAGATGATTGGCGACATCACCGCGACCGCTGAGGTAGGGAAGACCTATCTCGGCAAGGTCACGCGCCTGGCTGACTTTGGAGCGTTTGTCGAGATTCATGCCCGGTACCGATGGGCTGCTGCACATCAGCGAAGTAGCCGAGCATCGCATCAATGATGTTCGCGACGAACTGAAGGAAGGCGACCAGGTGCTGGTGAAAGTCCTGGCGGTCGAAGGCAACCGCATCAAGCTGTCGCGCAAGGCCATTCTGAAAGAGCAACGCGCCAAGATGGCCGCCGAGAGCGGCGAGCCGGCGCCCGATGGTGAAGGCGCGGTGACCTTCGAAGGCGGGCACGAAAAAGCGGACGAGCCGAGCGCCGAGCACAACTTCAATCGCGATGGCGAGCGTCGCGAGCACGTCGGCAGCCGGCACGACGGCGGACGTCACGGCGGAGGCGGCGGACGCGGAGGCCGTGGCGGCCCAGGTGGCGGGCGCGGCGGACGTGGTGGACCGGGTGGCGGCCGCGGCGGACCGCGGCGGTAGGGATTCGGCAGTCGCGAATCGATCTGGTTCGGAGAAGGGAGGGCAAATGCCCTCTCTTTTTTTTGGGCTCCGAGCTTCGAGGCAGACCAACATGACCGGATACGCCGATCCTAAAAATGCCACGTATGCTCCCCACTATTTTCCGATTGAATCGGCGGATACGGCTGGATTAGACTTTGCCGACTTTCATCACGAGAGGAGTATTACTATGCGATTTGCGTTGCGTTTCCTGTTCGCAATTGCTCTCCTTGCGCCGCTGGCGGCGCAGAGTCAGGATCAGATGCCTTACGCCCCCATGGCATCCAGCAAGTTCATGAATTTGCCCATGCTTCCGTCGTGCATGACTCTCTCCGCGCAACACGGAGACCCGATGAAGGGCGCCGCGATCTTGCTGATAAAGTTCAAGAGCGGCTGTGTTGTGCCGTGGCACTGGCATACCGCCGACGAGAATCTCATGATGGTGTCCGGCAAAGGTAAGGCGGAGATGAAGTCAGGTGGCTCTCACCCGATGGCGATGGGCGACTACATCTTCTTAGAGGGAAAGCAGGTACATAGGTTCACCTGCATCAGTAGTTGCGTGCTTTTTGATGTGATCGCTGGCGCGTTCGACATTCACTACGTGGACAGCGACGGCAAGGAGATTCCTCCTGACCAGGCCTTGAAGCCCATGGCCAAACCCGCGGCGATGCAGAAACCTTAAACCGGGCCCTGTCTGCGGCGTCCTTCCCAGAATTGACACTTGGCGGATGCTAAAACCGTTAGTGGACACCGCGGCACCGAGCATTTAGAGTCTGCGTGTGATAAGCCACACCAGTCGTCTTCCGTTGATTGCTCAAGCCGAGGAGCATGGCGGACGCACGGCTGTTGTCGATTCGCAAGGATCCTACACTTACCGCAATTTGCTCGATGCCTCGGCTCGCGTGGCGAGCGCTTTACTCGCTGGCCGCGAGGATCTTCAGGAAGATCGCGTGGCGTTCCTTGCGACGCCTGGGTTTCCCTGGGTTGCGGTGCAGTGGGGCATCTGGCGGGCGGGTGGCGTTGCCGTTCCATTGCCGCTCAACTCTCCTAGGTCCGAGCTGGAATACTTCATCGACGACACCAAGGCGTCGACGCTGGTCTTCGACGCTCCGGCAGAGCCGCTTCTGGCGCCCATCGCCGCGGATCGTGGCATCCGCGGGATGTCTTATAGCGAAGCTGTGGCATGCCAACCGGAAGAATTGCCGGACATCGCTAGCGACCGGCGCGCCATGATTCTCTACACCAGCGGCACCACCAGCCGGCCAAAGGGCGTGGTCACAACTCACGCGAACATTACCGCGCAAATCAGGTGCCTGGTGGAGGCATGGGAGTGGTCGGCCGACGATCGCATCGTGCTGTGCTTGCCGCTGCATCACGTGCACGGGATCATCAACGTTGTTTCTTGTGCGCTGTGGTCGGGCGCGACCTGCGAGATGCTGCCGCGCTTCGACGCAAATGCCGTGTGGGAGCGCATCGCCGACGGCAGCATCACTCTGTTCATGGCGGTGCCGACGATTTACGTGAAGCTCATCGCCGCTTGGGAAGCGGCTCCGCCGGAGCGCCGCGCTGCGCTCAGTCAGGCGTGCGCCAAGTTACGCTTGATGGTTTCCGGCTCGGCAGCGCTGCCGGTCAGCACGCTTGAACGCTGGAAGGAAATCAGCGGCCACACACTGCTGGAGCGCTACGGCATGACCGAGATTGGCATGGCGCTGTCGAATCCGTTGCGCGGCAAGCGCGTGCCGGGAAGCGTCGGGACGCCATTGCCGAGCGTCGAGGTGCAGCTTGTCGGCGAAAACGGCCAGCCGGTTGCTCCGGGAACGCCGGGCGAGATCGAGGTTCGCGGCCCAAGCGTCTTCGCGGAATATTGGGGTAAGCCTGAGGCCACTCGTGATGCCTTTCGCGATGGCTGGTTTCGCACTGGCGATACGGCGGTCGTCGAGAACGGTGTCTATCGCATTCTCGGACGGACCAACATCGACATTCTCAAGACGGGCGGGCACAAGGTATCCGCGCTGGAGATTGAAGAAGCTCTGCGCGAGCATCCGGCGATCGCCGAGTGCGCTGTGGTGGGCGTGCCGGATGTGGAGTGGGGCGAGCGCGTCGCTGCAGCGGTGGTGCTAAAGGATGGCGACGCACTCGATCTGCTTACCCTTCGCACCTGGGCTAAAGAATTTCTCGCCGCCCATAAACTTCCATCACGGTTCCTCGTGCTTGAGACGCTTCCACGCAACGCGATGGGCAAGGTAATGAAGCCTGAGATCGCAAAAATGTTTCTGACTGCGACCAGCAACGATACGAGGTCTTGAAGGGAGGAGGACCATTGGTGACACGCGAGGAGAAATACAAGGCATTTCGCGCGCTTCACGAACGACCCGGTGCCTTTGTGATCCCCAATCCTTGGAACGCAGGAACCGCAAGAATCCTGACGGCATTGGGTTTCGAAGCCCTGGCGACAACCAGCGCAGGTTATGCGTTCTCCATTGGACGTCCCGACTCCACGAAAGAACTGACGCGCGATGGAATTTTGGGGAATGCGAAGGCCATTGTCGAGGCAACGGATTTACCTGTCTCTGCCGATTTGCAGGATGGCTTCGGTCGTTCGCCAGAAATGTGCGCGGAAACCATTCGACTCGCGGCTGATGTCGGCCTCGCCGGCGGATCGATTGAGGATGCTACCGGCGATGCGAACGATCCTATCTATGAGTTTCAACTTGCGGTCGAGCGAGTTGCTGCGGCGGCGAAGGCAGCTCACGATTGTCAGTTCATGCTGACCGCAAGGGTTGAGAACTTCCTTCATGGCCGTCCCAATCTTGCTGACACTATTCAACGATTGCAATCCTTTGCCGAAGCTGGCGCTGATGTCGTGTATGCGCCAGGGCTCCCGAGCCTCGAAGCTATCCGCGAGGTCTGTTCGTCAGTTTCAAAGCCAGTCAACGTCGTGATGGGATTAAAAGGTGCCACCTTCTCAGTCGAAGAACTGGCCGCTGTGGGAGTAAAGCGGATCAGTGTGGGTGGCGCTTTCGCCCGCGCCGCCCTTGGGGCCTTCGTGCGCGCTGCGCGCGAGGTGAAAGATAGAGGCACGTTTACTTTTGCGGCCGATGCACTGCCTCATGCTGAGGCTAGCGCCTACATGGCGAAAGTCAAGCAATAGTCGAAAATCGAAATCGAGTGCTTACTCCTCGTAGCAAGGGGAACACTATGGCGAACGAAGCAGTGGCGGTTCCGGGAACGACAACTTACACCAAACTTAATCGCCAGCAAATCACCGGATTCTGGGGCGCGTGGGCCGGTTGGACACTGGACGGCATGGATTCGGTCATCTATGCACTGGTTTTAAGTCCGGCGTTGACCGAACTGCTTCCTAAGTCGGGGATCAAAGCCACTCCTGCGACGGTCGGATACGCTGGCTCTGTTCTATTCGCGCTGTTCCTGGTGGGATGGGGATTGTCGCTTATCTGGGGTCCGATTGCCGACAAGTTTGGCCGCACGCGAGTACTGGCTGCCACCATCTTCGTTTACGCCATCTTCACTGGCGCCGCCGCAATGTCGCAAACCGTGTGGCAGCTGGGATTGTTCCGCCTTCTGGCGGGCATTGGAATTGGCGGCGAATGGGCGCTGGCGGGGACCTACGTCGCGGAAGCGTGGCCGGAAGACCGCCGCAAGATGGGCGCGGGATATCTGCAGACCGGTTACTACGCGGGTTTCTTTCTGGCATCGGCCCTCAACTACACGGTGGGCGCACACTTTGGCTGGCGTGCCATGTTCTGGTGCGGCATGACTCCGGTGGTCGTGGCTGTCATGGTTCTGCTGCGCGTGAAAGAGCCTCAGCGATGGGAACAAAAAGCCAAGGCGAAGGCTGCCGGTGGGCTCTCGTCGTTGCGCAGGATATTTAGTCCTCCTTACACACAGCGCACGCTGGTGAATACAGTGCTGCTGGCCGCGGCTATCTGCGGCTTGTGGGCCGGTGCGGTTTATGCTCCGACTGCAATCATCACCCTGGCAAAACGGGCCGGCATGTTGCAGTCGCAGGCTGTGCGCATGGCATCCTTCGGCATGGGTTTGCTCTCCGTGGGGACCATCCTGGGCTGCCTCGCGGTTCCGCCAATAGCTGAACGCTTCGGCCGCAAGTCAACTCTGGCCTTTTATTTCTTCGGGATGCTGGTCTGCATCGTGCTTAGTTTTGGTTGGGCATTTTATCTGCCCAATGGACTGAATCCGTTCATCGCGGTGCTGTTCTTCCTGGGCTTTTTTGGCGGGAACTTCGCCGTCTTCAGTCTCTGGCTGCCGGAGCAGTACGGAACCACCGAGCGCGCGACCGCATTCGCGTTCACCACCTCGTTCGGGCGCTTCATTGCGGCGGGAGTTAACTTCGGAGTTGGCGCGCTGGTCATAAATATGCGAACGCTCGGCAAGCCGGTTGCCTTTACCGCAATTGCCTTTGGCATCGGGTTGCTGGCGGTCCCCTTCGCTGTAGAAACACGTGGCAAAGTGCTGCCGGATTAAAGCCTGCAGTCCGAGGCGCTCTACTTTCCCGTCCAGCACGCGCGGCGTTTTTCCAGAAATGCCGAGATTCCCTCCTGCGCGTCGGCGGCGAGCGAATTCATGCTCATGACTTCTTTGGCGTAGGCATAGGCTTTCGGCTGGTCGAGATCGATCTGGGTGTAGAACGCCTGCTTGCCCAGCGCGACCGTCAGCGAGCTGGCTTCGGCAATGCGCGCGGCCAGTTTGCGGCTCTGCTCCGCCAACTCGGCGGCGGGAACGACCATGTTGATCAGTCCCCATTCCGCAGCGGTCACGGCGTCAATCATCTCGCCGGTTAGCAGCATCTGCAGCGCGCGCTTGCGTCCGACCGCCCGGCTCAGCGCGACCATCGGAGTGGTGCAGAACAGTCCAATCTTTACGCCAGGAGTCGCAAACGCTGCCTGGTCGGAGGCCACGGCCAAATCGCAGGTTGCCACCAGTTGGCATCCGGCCGCTGTCGCTATGCCTTGCACCTCCGCGATTACCGGCTGCGGAATCGATTGCACGCGCGTCATCAATTCGGTACAGACATCGAATACCTGGCGATATTCGTTGATGTCGCGTCCCACCATCTCGCTCAAATCGTGGCCGGAGGAGAAGACCTTGCCGGCGGCCCGCAACAGCACCACCCGCAGTGTGCGATCGCGTCCAATTTCGTTCAGGCAGTCGATCAGCTCGGTCATTAACTCCAGCGACAGCGCATTGCGCCGCTGCGGACGGTTCAGCGTAACGACCGCAATCTGCTCCTTCGGCGTCGAACAGGATGTTCTGGTATTTGGTAACAGTTGTAGTTTGCAATTCAGGCATCACGAAGCTCCTTCTACTGCGCGGCGCTTGCTGGCGCAGCACGTTCTTGCGGATCTTGCCGGTCGAGGTTTTCGGCAATGCACCGAAGTGTACCGCCTTTGGGCATTTGAAGTGTGCCAGGCGCTCGCGGCAGAACGCGATCAACTCCTGTTCGGTGACCATGGCGTCTTCCCTCAGCAGGACGTAGGCGTGCGGCACCTCGCCCCACTTCTCGTCGTGGCGGGCGACAATTGCCGCCTCCAGGACGGCGGGATGCTCGTACAGCACGCGCTCTACCTCCAGCGAGGAAATATTCTCTCCGCCAGAGATGATGATGTCCTTGGCGCGGTCGCGCACCTCGATATAACCATCGGGATGCATCACCGCCAGATCTCCGGAGTGAAACCAGCCGCCTCGGAATGCGGTCGCGGTGGCCTCCGGCTCGCGGTAGTAGCCCAGCATCACGTTGTTGCCGCGCATCACCACTTCTCCCACCGTAAGGCGCATCCGCGGGAACGTCGTGCATGTTCTCATCCACCACTCGCATGTCCGTCCCAAAAACCGCGTACGGCACGCCCTGTCGCGCCTTCAGCAGCGCGCGCTTTTCCAGCGGCGCATCGTCCCAGCTCGCAGTGCCAGGCACATACCGAGTGCGGTCCGTAGGTTTCCGTGAGTCCATAGACGTGCGTCATCTCGATCCCAACTGCTTCAGCCGCCCGGAGCACGGCCGGGGGCGGAGGCGCTGCTGCGACTACCATCCTTATTTCAGGTCGAAAACGAATCCCGTGGTGCGAGCAGTACTCGGTAAGCGTGCGCACGACGATGGGCGCACCGCAGAGATGGGTGACGCCTTCCTCCTCGATTAGCTTGACGGCGCGTTCGGCGTTCACTTCCGGCAGACATATCTGCCGCCCTCCCACCGCCGTAACCGCCCAGGGGAAGCACCAACCGTTGCAGTGAAACATGGGCAGCGTCCACAGGTAAACCGAGCGGTACGACAAGCCCGTGCTCCACGACTTCTCCAATGGCATTGAGGTAGGCGCCGCGATGGGTGTACATCACGCCTTTGGGTACGCCCGTGGTGCCGCTGGTGTAATTGATGGAGATGACGTCTTCCTCACCCGGCGCGTGAGGTACCACAGGCTTGCTACCTTCGCTAAGGAAAGCCTCGTAGTCGGAGATGAAGCGCTCTACCTGCGGAATCTGTGCGCGCATCGCCTGCAGCGGTGCGAGCAGGTCGGCATCGCCCAGCAAAATTCTCGCACCGGCGTGGTTCAGGATGGTGGCCAGCTCGCCGCATTGCAGTCGAATGTTGAGAGTGACCAGCACCGCGCCAATCAGCGGGACTGCGAAGTGCGCCTCCAGTGGCAGCAGTCCGTTGCGCGCCAACACGGCAACTCGATCTCCAGGCGCAATGCCGGCGTGCTGCAAAGCGGCGCCGAAAGAGTGCACGCGCCGCTGCATCTCGGAGTAGGTGAAGCGCCGGTCGCCATCCACCTCGGCTGGTGCAGTCGCAGTAAGCGATGGCGTTGCGGGAAAGAAACTCCAGAGGAGTGAGCGGCGATATCATAAGGCCCGCCTGGGTTGGGGATTTGGCGGGGATTATATATCAGAGGCCGAGGAACTTCTGTGCTTTCCAACCGGAAAGCCAAGCCAAAGGGATAAGGAACAGTCGAGAGTCGGAAACTGCTTGCCAATGCCTAATACCGCGAGGCTTGTCCGCTCGCATGCAGTTCAATGCGAAACGAGAAGCTAGTAAAGTTATTCAGCGCGCTGCGCACGGGAGTTCCATTAGTTTTTCAGTTCATCGCGCAGGCAACTTACCGGAACAAATTGGGTTTCATTGTTGGTAGGTAGATGGACACTTGATTGCGGTGAAGCAAATATGGCGCGTACGTTACGAAAACTCACGGATCTGTGGACGATGATGGTAACGTCGAACGCGCCGTTTACGCTGGCCACGGCATACCTGGCGGCATTGATCATGCAACGAGTGTCGAGGAGCGTTGGACGATGAAGATGAACCTTTTACATGTAGCCGTAATCTTCACAGTGCTGGTGGGTAGTACTGCGGTTTACGCGCAGATGGCTCCGGAACAGGGTGGTGGCCAATGGGGTCACGGTCCGCACCAGCCCATGACAGCCGATCAGCGGCTGCAACACATGACCAAGCAGTTAAACCTGAGCGATGCGCAGCAGCAACAGATCAAGCCCATCTTGGAGAACGAGGAGAAGCAGATGCAGACCCTGCATCAGGACTCTTCACTTTCACAACAGGACCGCATGAGCAAGATGATGCAGATCCGGCAGGATACGTCGAGCCAGATCAAGCCGATCCTGAATTCCGATCAACAGCAAAAGTATGAGCAGATGATGAGCCGGCAGGGCCACGGGCACGGTGGTCCGGGTCAGAGTCAGCCCCAGGGGGAGACTTCTCCGCCTCCGCAGTAGCTGAAGATAAAGCATGCAACCGGGGTAGCGGCGAGGAGCTCCGGGTTAGCCAGAAGTAAGCTCATCAGACAAAATAGTCGCGCATAGGGCTAGTAGCGCCGTGCGCGACTCCTCGATTTCGGCGCTCTGTGGGCGCGAGCGAGCTGCTCCGCAATCGGGTTGCGATTAAGTGCGGCCCAACTCATTTCATTCTAAAATCTCTACGAGAGTGACTTGCGATGCGCGCCAGTGTGTCTGTCATTGCCGTGCTGTTGTTGCTGTTCCCGCTTGCCGTCCTGGGACAACATGGAGGCCGCCACGGCGGCTCTACCGGCAGCAGCGGAGGAACAACAACACCCGCCGAAGACCCTGACACGGCAACCTTCAAACATGCCGTCGCTGTACAAGCCAGCGAGGAACAGACGGCCCAGTTTCGTCTCATGATCAAGAGCACGGAAGCCGCACAGCAGCAGGCGCAGGATCTTCAGGAGCTGTCGTCGAAAGCGGGTGACTCAGAGGGTCTAACCAGTAAAGCGACTGGCCTAGCGGACTCTGTGGAAGAAGCGCAGAGCGAAAATCGAGCTTTTCGGCAATCGTTTTCGGATTCACAAGAAGCCGGATTGAAGAACCTGACCAAGAAGTTGACCAAGACCGACTCAGCTGTCAGCAAAGCAGCTAAAGCGATCTCGCAGGAACTGGAGCAGAGCAGGGTTGATTCGCAGCGCCTGGCGCGCGCTGCAGCGAATCTGGAAAAAGCACTTGCCGAGTTTCAGTCTGACCAGTTGAACCTGGGCAAAGAAATGGGCATCGAGTCGCATTAAAACTCAGGCCGGTAATATCAACGTGTTACACCACGCGCTATAGATGTTGTTACATGGGCCACTATTACCTTCCGAACGAGTATCCAAGTGTCACGCCGGCACGGCTGGCATAACTGCTGTTGAATTCGAAGTTATTGTGGATGAAGTATGCGCGAAACTCCGGCTGAACGAAAAATCGCGTTGTGTAGATAGAAGCGCAGGCCGATGCCCACATCGCCCATAAAATGATTGCTGCTGAAGTAATTGGTGCAGGAATAGGTGAAATAATTGCATGTATAAGTTTGGGTGTAAAAGCGAGTACTCAGTCCCCCAATTCCGCCCAGCAATTCCAACTGCACGTGCCTGCCGAGCGGCGGTGCATAGATAGCATTGAAATCGTAAAAGATGGGACGAAAAGGCTGATATCCAAAGTACAAATTTTGGCTGGCCCGCCAAGCTACCTCGCCCTCGATCCCAACATGGTGCCAGAAGAGATAATCTCCGCTGAACCCGAGATAGGCCCCGCCGCCGACCGTCTGCGGACTGTGATTGCCGGATGCGCTGTAAGACGACGGGGCCATGACGGTCCCAACCCCAAAACCAATGTCGAACTGCTGAGACTCTGGAGAATACTGAGCGCTAGCCGATGTGGCCGCCAACAGAAGACAGGCGAGCATCCCAAGCGCAAGTCGTTGTTTCAAGCGGGTCCTCCAATTTGCCGAGAACCGACGTGAGATGCCGATTGCCTACAGAGTGTTGTGCGCCGCGTTGCGACGGTTACAAAACAAACTTTGTGCTGTGGGAAATCCGTATCGCCCGAATCGACCGAGCTTTCCGACTTACCGATATGCTACGGCTTATCCGCCAACTGGCAGTTATTGCCGTAGGTGAACGAATGCAGCGATAGGCCCGGGCTCTCTGGTTGCAGCGCGATAAGGTGCGCGCTGAAACTCGGGCTGCGGACCAGGTAGTACATGCGTCCGCCGGTCACTTCCACATACGCTCCCTTGGCATCGAATTGCACGTCTGTCACCGGCGCTCTCTTTGGGCAAAGGACTGCCATCCTGGAATAGGTTGACGCGGACCTGTTTCGCACCGGAGAGGCTGAGCACCGCGTAGAGCGAGCGCGCGTGATAACGGACTTCGGCCGCCGCGCCGTGATCTTCGGAGGTCACGCCATCGTGCTCGACACGCCAGCGACCCACAAGCATGACACTGCCGTCAGCCGGCGAATGAGGTGGCAGGAAATCGACGACCTCGCCCTCGTGGTGGTCCCCCATGTCCGCGACGGCGCTACGTCCGTAGAGTGCGCCGACATACGTTTCCTGGGTAGGGACGCCGCATTCAGGTGCGAATTCGTTCTCGGGGGGATCGAGGGCGATCTTGGCGACCTCGGGATGTGCGACCGCCAACAGTTCACGAAGCTTCGCTTCCATCTTCTGGTTGTTGCCTTCGCCGAAGACTTCCATCACGATATTGCCCTGCGGATCTACAAGAAAGCGGTCAGGCCAACCTTGAGCGTTATAAGCTTTCCAGGTTGTTCCCTTCTGGTCGGCAACCACTGGCCACGGCAGTTGAAACTGTTGCGCCGCCTTGCGTACGTTATCCACGTCGAATCCGATATTGAATTCGCCGTAGTGCACCCCGATGACCTCAAAACCGTAGGGATGATACTTGCGGTACCAGCGTTTCACCACGCCGAAATCACGAATGCAGTTGATGCAGGTATATTCCCAAAAATCGATGAGCACCACCTGGCCTTTATATCCCGAGATATGGTGTGGCACGGGAGCGCCCTGGTCGAGCCACACGACGCCCTCGCCGAAGTCGGGCGCGGGATGGACCTTGAGGTCCACTTGGGCGGCAGCCGGGGTGATCACGACGCAGAGCAGCAAAAACAGCACGGCGAGGAACTCTAGCGCGGACGTTCTTCGTGGCATAGCATGTATGACGTAGATTAGCTATTTTGGTTTGTCTTGCAGTATCGACCTTATGCAATTGAAAGGCAATCTCATGTCCATGGATTATCTGCTGAAGACTGAACCTTCCGTGTACTCATTTGCGGATCTGCAGCGAGAGAAGGTGACCGTTTGGGATGGGGTAACCAACCCGGTTGCCGTAAAGCACCTCCGGGAGATGACACCGGGAGCGAGATTGATCATCTACGAAACCGGAGATCGCAAGAGCGCAGTGGGCACCGCGTCAGTCGTTTCCGTTGACGCTAGCGATCCCAAGAAACCACTGGTGAAGATTAAAGTGGGGAAAGCACTTCCGCAGCCGGTTTCTTTGCAGCAGATCAAAGCCGACCGGCTGTTCGCGGATTCGCCGTTGGTGCGTCAAGGAAGGCTTTCGGTCGTACCTTTGACGGAGGCACAGCACAAGGCGCTGACGGGCGAATAGAAAAATTGCGCTAGATCGTGGGAGCCTTATGCACAGCCTTTCCAGGCTGTCGCGATCCTATATCGCAACCTCTTTTTCGGGCAGCGGCTCCAGGGCAATTCGCTGCGATCCAGGATCGACCACACGCTGCATCAGCACCGCGGCGATGGCCATGAAGGCTCCGCCCGCAATCACCGCAGCCAGCCGATTGTTGTGCAGTAAGTGATTCATGACCCACCCGAAACCGAGGGAAGCAACGATCTCGGGAAGGACTATGAAGAAATTAAAGATGCCCATGTACACACCAACGCGATTTTCGGGCAACGAAGCGGCCAGCACGGAATACGGCATCGACAGTGTGCTTGCCCAGGCGATTCCCACCCCGACCATGGAAAGCAGGAGAAAGTTCTTGTCGTGGATGAAGGCTACTGAGATCAGGCCCAGGGCGCCACACGCCAATGATAGGCTGTGCGCCCCCTTGCGGCCCACATGCTTTGCCAGATTCGGCAGGAAGAATGAAAATCCGAAACATACAGCGGAATACATTCCGAAGCAGATGCCAGCCCACTCGACGCCCGCGGAGTAGAGCGGCGATGTCTGGTCAGCCGCGCCAAATACGTTGTGCGCTACCGCGACGGGGAAGTACAGCCACATACAGAACAGACCAAGCCAGGTCAGAAGTTGCACAGGCGCCAGCTGGCGCATGGTCAGCGGCATTTCGCGTATAGCGGTGAAGATCTCGCTGACGTGAACGCTCAATCCTCGCTTTTCAATTTTTCGCTGCTGAAACTCCGTCATATCCTGTGGCGGATACTCGGGGGTAGAAACAATTGTCCACAAAACCGCGCCGAAGAACGCCGCGGCGCCGATGTAAAACGACAGCCGCACCGTCAGCGGGATGGCGTGGCGGGAGCTTTCGGCCGCGAGGTGAAACACGTTGGTTAGTAACCAGGGCAGCGCCGAGGCGACGACGGCACCGAGCCCGATGAACAGACTCTGCATTGCGAAACCCGGGGTACGTTGTTCCTCGGGCAACAGGTCGGCAACGAACGCGCGGAATGGCTCCATGCTGATGTTGATGGATGTGTCCAGGATCCAGAGCAGGCCGGCAGCCATCCACAGGGCGGAGCAACGCGGCATCAGGATGAGTGCGCAAGAGCTGAGAATCG
Source organism: uncultured Acidobacteriaceae bacterium (assembly GCA_963772895.1). GTDB lineage: Bacteria > Acidobacteriota > Terriglobia > Terriglobales > Acidobacteriaceae > Bog-257. Next base: position 250,760 of record CAVYZB010000007.1, on the reverse strand, counting down.
CTCCCGCCAGAAAATAAGGACGGCGCCGTCCCAAGCGCGTCCAGGTGTGATCGCTGGCATGGCCGATGATTGGCTGCACGATCAAGCCAGTAAGCGGGGCCGCGAGCCAGAGAATCGGAATCTGATCGGCGCGCGCCCCGAGATACTCGTAGATGGCGCTCATGTTGGCCATCTGCAGCCCCCAGCCAAACTGGATGCCGAGAAAGCCGAAGCTCAGGTTCCAGATCTGCCAGAAGGTTTTATTCGGCTTTTGCATGCTGCTTCCGGTTCGCGGAGAAGTGTCGCTGGTCAGTGTTCGCCGATTACCGTTGCGGCGTTGAACCCGAAGCGTAAGCGGCACTGGACATCGTTGTCAATAAAACCTTCATGTGAGATCGATTTCTACCATGAGAGAATGCCGCCATGAGTATCACTCTGCTGAAGACTTCACCGGATCGAAGAGATGGGCGCATGAGTCGCGATATGCGCCTATGCGTTTGCGCTCTCGCGTTGGTCCTTGCATTTTTGTGCACAGCAACGGCCCAGCCCGGCGGCGTCCCCCACGTCTCGAAGGTGGAGCCCCCAAATTGGTGGACTGGTTTCCAGCCGACCGTTATGGTCTTGCTTTACGGAGACAACCTCGCTGGAGCGAACATCTCGATAAATTATCCGGGTGCGTCCGTGACCAATGTCCAAACTCAACCCGACGGCAAACATGCTTTCTTGTGGCTAAAGTTAGATCCCGGGACGCGGCCGGGAGACGTCATCATCAGTGTTAAAACGGCCTTCGGAGAGACTCGCGCGACCCTTCCTCTGCTGCAACGCTCCTCTCCACAGGGCAAGTTTCAGGGAATCACGACCAACGATGTCATTTATCTGATCATGCCCGATCGCTTCGCCGATGGCGATCCCAGCAACAATCAACCGAAAGGCGCCGCGCCGGGAACCTATGACCGCAGTCGTCCGAAGACCTACCATGGCGGCGACTTAAAGGGCATCCAGGAACATCTGCCGTACTTGAAAGACCTTGGCGTGACCGCGCTGTGGCTCACACCACTGTATGACAACGACGACTCCACCTCCGACTATCACGGCTATGGCGCGGTTGACGAGTACGCCGTCGAAGACCACTTCGGCACGATGAAGGATTATCAGGAATTGGTAGCTGCGGCCCATCAGCTTGGGTTGAAGATCCTGCTGGATATGGTGCCGAACCATGTGGGCCCTAAGCATCCGTGGGCGACCTCACAGCCTGCCCCAAACTGGCTGCACGGTACTCCGGAACATCACCTCGACACCGACTATTACTATCCACCCATCACCGACCCGCATGCTGTGAAGGCGAACTATGTAAGCGCGCTTGAAGGATGGTTTGCTAACGTACTACCAGACCTGGCGCAGGAGAACCCTCTGGTGGCCCAGTACCTTCTGCAGAATGCTCTGTGGTGGGCAGAGAACGGCGGCATCGATGGCTTCCGTATTGACACATTTCCCTATGTTCCACGTACCTTTTGGGCCTACTACAACAATGGCCTGCGCTCAATCTACCCGCACTTCTTTACTGTTGGAGAGATTTACAACTCCGATCCCACGGTGACCTCCTACTGGGCCGGCGGACAGACCGGCTTCGACGGCATAGATACCGGCTTGGATACACCATTCGATTTCCCCATGAACTCTGCCATTCGCGAGGTGGTGGCTCACGGAGCGTCCGCAAAAAAGATTGTTGACGTGCTGCGACAGGACCGGTTATATCCGCATCCCGAACTACTGGTTACGTTTATCGGCAACCACGACATGAAGCGTTTTCTCACCGATGCCGATGGTTCCTACGAAAAACTTAAGCTGGCATTTTCTATGTTGGCCACGCTGCGCGGGATCCCGCAGCTTTACTATGGCGATGAGGTTGGCATGTCCGGAGGCGCCGATCCGGACAATCGCCACGATTTTCCGGGTGGCTTTCCGCGGGATGCCCACGATGCTTTTCTAGCCAGCGGACGCTCACCAGAGGAGCAGGAAGTGTTCTCGCACGTGCAGTCGCTGCTTCGCCTGCGACAGCAACATGTCGCATTAAGGCAAGGGCGCCAATGGCACGTCGGTTGGGATGATAAATACTATGGATTTGTGCGCGAAACCGCTGACGAGAAGCTGTTCATTATATTTAATACTTCGGAAAAGACGCGGCAGATTACGATCCCTACCGAGGGCACGAGCCTGGAGAAGGCATATCAGTTCGACAATCTGTTCGGAACAGGACAAGTAGTATTAAGTGACAAATTCTTGCAAACGACCCTGCCACCAACCAGTGCAGCGGTCTACGCCGTACACTAGGGCAGTTTAGGAGTTGGTGTAAGGCGAGTTCGGGTAGAGCGGGCCTTCAGGCCCGCGTTCCCGGGCAAGAAAGAAAACGCTTCCGCCGCTGAGGTCTGTAACCTCAGCGGCGGAAGCAGGATGCGGAAATTCCGGGTAAAATCAGGGCGATGTTGAACTCTACTCCGCAGTCCAATCCGACGCTGGACCGTCTGGAAGATCAGATTAGCTGGTACGACAGGAAGAGCAGATCGAACCAACACTGGTACAAGTCGCTGAAACTGCTCACCATGATCTCCGCCGTTTTCATACCTGTGTTGTCAGTGCCAAACTGGGGCCGAGGTTACATCGCGGGTCTCGGGATAATCATCGTGCTCGCAGAAGGGATTCAGCAGCTGAATCAATTTCAGGCAAATTGGATTGCCTACCGATCGACTTGTGAAGCACTCAAACACGAGAAGTACTTGTACCTTGCACAGGCCGGGCCGTACCAATCCACTGATAGGGCCACGACCGTACTAGCAGAGCGCATAGAGGGTTTGGTCTCGCAGGAACATGCAAAGTGGGTTTCTTCGCAAGATGAGGCAGGGAAAAAGACCGGCCAGGCGACAAAACCGTAAGCGGCTCTTCGGAGCGAGATTACAATCATCTCGGCGCTTGCGCTCCAATCGGCTATCATGTCCTTTCCATAAGCTTCCGGCACCGGAAGATTGGCTTGGCAACAGAGGCACAGGCAGCTTTTTTCAGCTACAGCCGGAACGATTCCGAATTCGCCCTTCGTCTGGCCAGGTCATTCCGGTTCTCTGCCGCCAATATGATGTTCCATTCCGACTGGACCGGCTTCAATGCATCGATTTCAGGACCGATTATGCCCTCGGCCTGAAGAGGCTGCTCAGGACGTTAGGCGTGGAACAGCGGGCAAGGGGATTCGACTCCACGGCAGGAAGAGCGCCAGCGGGCGGCAAAGTCGGCGCAAACGCAGGAAGAGCCGCAGCGATGTCAGTTCCAGGGGAAACAGATGGCGCATGCTCCATTCCATTAGTGGCGTCTTCCCAATCGGCGCATTTCTGCTCCTGCACTTCATTTCCAATTCGGAGGCGACCAGCAGCGTCCAAGCTTACAACGACCAGGCGAAACTTCTGACCCGGTTTTTCGTGCTGGAGTGGATATTCATTTTCATTCCCATTCTCTTCCACGCTCAGTATGGGATTTATGTGTGGTATCGCGGCGAGTTGAATGTCCGCAGTATCCATGGACTGGCAATTGGCTCTACACTGCGCAACGCCGGACCGGAATCATAGCCTTCGTCTTCATCTTGTGCCAGGTGATTGATATGCGCTTTATGGGCGCTGACCTGGCGAGCGAAAATGCGTTCACGAAGGTGTGGAGGAGTTAGACCCAAACAGTATTTCTGGTCGGCCTCGGACTTTGGACTGTAGGCGCTTTCGACGCAATGGACACCGGACAGGTTCCCCCCTTGAAGCTATGATCACGTTGGCGCCCCGTCGCCTATCCGCCTGGAATTGCGATGGTGAATTAGGAGCTTATCAGGGTATGGTTTTCATCCGTCTGTGGGGGACGCGTGCCCGGTCATTGCATATGCTGGCCGCCGTTGATGGAGATGTTGGCGCCGGTGACAAATGCCGCCTCGTCTGAGCACAGATAAATGATCAAGCCGGCGACTTCGTCCGGCCGGCCCAGCCGATTGATTGGAATCTGCGGAATGATTTTGCCATCGAGGATGTCGCCAGGTATCGCCATCACCATCTTTGTCCCGATGTAGCCCGGCGAGATCGTGTTTACGGTCACGCCCTTCTTTGCTACCTCAAGAGCTAAGGCCTTGGTGAATCCGTGCATTCCCGCCTTCGCTGCCGCGTAATTAGTCTGGCCGAATGCGCCCTTCTGGCCATTTACCGAAGAAACGTTGATGACGCGACCCCATCCTCGAGTGACCATGCCATCAAGCACCTGCTTGGTCATGTTGAACACCGAATCCAGGTTGGTATGAATCACCTCGTCCCAGTGCGCTTTCGTCATCTTCTTAAAGGTGTGGTCGCGGGTGATGCCCGCATTGTTGACGAGGATATCGATTGGGCCAACTTCTTCTTGAATCTTCGACACGCCGGTTTCGCATGAATCGTAGTCGGCCACATCGATCGCAGTTGAACAGAACTGATAACCACGGCCTTGCATGTTAGAGAGCCAAGTCTCGGCGGTCTTATTACCCGGAGAATTCGTCACCACCACCCGGTAGCCAGCGTCGTGCATCTTCGTGCTGATCGTTTCTCCAAGTCCACCCATACCGCCGGTAATTAGTGCAGTTCGTTGAGCCATCTTTATATTCACCTCACAATATTTATTTTGCAGGGGACGCGGCATTTTAGCAAAGGTCACAGGGCCTGGAATGGATGAAGCTACAGCTCGTGTGGAAACGACTGGCGGATTTGACGTCAACCGCGCGGTTACGTTCCCTCTGCTACACTCGAATGTTTTGCAGTGCGGTCTAGACCCGCTATCGAACTTCCCTTGAGGCAATTATGGATATCAAAACAGTTGGAGTCATCGGCGCGGGCACGATGGGCAATGGCATTGCTCACGTGTTCGCCAAGAATGGATACAGCGTCGTGCTGGTCGATGTAGAGCAGCGCTTCATCGATCGCGGTTTGCAAACCATCAGTAAGAATCTGGAACGCGAGGTGACGAAGAACAAATTGACTGCGGAGCAGCGCGACCAGGCGCTGGGACGCGTCACGGGTACCGCCGATCGCACGCGGTTGGCCGACTGTGATTTCGTGGTGGAAGCGGCCAGCGAGCGCTTTGATATCAAGGCCGAGCTGTTTCGCGATCTCGATGTGATCTGTCGTCCCGAAGTTCTGCTCTCGTCGAACACTTCATCCATTTCTATAACCAAGCTGGCGGCGGTGACCAAGCGGCCCGACAAAGTCATCGGAATGCACTTCTTCAATCCTGTCCCGGTGATGAAATTAGTCGAGGTGATCCGCGGATTGGCGACCTCGAACGACACTTACGAGACGGTCAAAGCTCTTGCCGAGAAATTGGAGAAGACTCCCGTCGAGGTGAACGACGCTCCAGGTTTTGTCTCGAACCGCGTCCTGATGCCGCTGCTCAATGAAGCCATGTACGCCGTGATGGAAGGCGTGGCAACTCCCGAGGCGGTGGATGAAGTTTTCAAGCTGGGTATGGCGCACCCGATGGGGCCGCTGACGCTGGCGGACTTTATCGGACTCGATGTCTGCCTGGATATTATGCGCGTGCTGCAATCTGGCCTCGGCGATCCCAAATACCGGCCTTGCCCGCTGCTGATCAAAATGGTGGATGCAGGGTGGCTCGGCCGCAAGTCGGGGCGCGGATTTTATCAGTACTAGCCGTAGCGCAGGGGAATACATTCGCGCTCGGTGACGAAGCTCACTGTCGTGGCGATCGAATCCGTTTACCATGTAAGTGTGGGTCGGAGGCTCGACTACGAGGTGAACATGAATCTTGCCGCCACGATCGATCACATTGAAAACCGGACGTTCTCTGAACTGAAAGTAGGCGACTCCGCCAGCATCTCCCGCACCCTTACTTCGAAAGACATCGAGCTCTTCGCGATCATGTCTGGCGACGTCAACCCGGCGCACGTGGATGAAGAATTCGCCAAGAGCGACATGTTTCACAAGATCATTGCCCACGGCATGTGGGGCGGCGCGCTGATCTCGACTGTGTTAGGCACGCAGCTTCCCGGTCCCGGTGCAATCTACCTGGGCCAGTCCTTACGTTTTCGCCGGCCGGTCGCCGTAGGCGACACGATTACGGTCACCGTCAAAGTCGCAGAGATGGACGCGAACAAACACCGAGTGACGCTCGAGTGCCAGGCCACTAACCAACACGATGAGATCGTGATCACCGGGACGGCGGACGTAATCGCACCAACGGAGAAAATCTCGCGCGAACGGGTCACGCTGCCTGAGGTCAAGCTGCTGGAGAAAGGCCGACAGTATCGAAAGCTAATTCAGCAAACAAAAGGGCTGTACCCTATCCGTACGGCGGTCGTCCATCCCGTGCAAGCGGCATCTCTGCTGGCTGCGATTGAGGCGGCGGAGGCCGACCTGATCATTCCGGTACTCGTGGGACCTGAAGCGAGAATTCGTGCCGCTGCCGAGACGGGGCAACTCGACATCTCTCAGTTTGAAGTGGAGGCAACGGAACACTCCCACCAGGCGGCCGAGCGGGCCGTTGCGATGGCGAGGGAGCACAAAGTCGAGGCCATAATGAAGGGTAGCCTTCACGGCGACGAGCTATTGCAATTTGCCGACTCTCCACAAGGTTTGCGCACGGGGCGATGCATGAGCCACGTTGCGGCACTGGAGTTGCCTAGCTTCCCACGTCCGCTATTTATTACCGATACCGTGGTGAACATCTCGCCAACCGTGGACCAGAAGCGGGATATCGTGCAGAACGCAATCGATCTCGCGCATTCTCTGGGAATGTCGCTTCCCAAAGTTGCGATCCTGGCGGCGCGGGAAGAGGTTTCGTCAAAGCTGCCTTCGTCGTTTGACGCCGCTGTGCTCTGCAAGATGGCGGACCGCAGACAGATTACCGGAGCTGTGCTGGATGGGCCGCTCGGATTCGATGTGGCAGTCTCCGAAGGTGCGGCGAAGATGAAATGCATTCAGTCGCCGGTAGCGGGTTGTGCTGACATCCTGGTGGTTCCCGACCTTGAAGCCGGCGCCATTTTGGTGAAGCAACTCGAATACACCTCGGACGCACAGGTGGCCGGTCTTGTGATTGGCGCCCGCGTGCCGATCATCGCTACTAGTCGCCGCGGCAATACCTTGGAACGCCTGGCTTCTTGCGCCCTGGCGCTGTTGCAGGCGCGCAACAAACAAGCCGATGCGTCGTCACCGAAAGTTTTGCCGTTGTGAATTGACGAAAAGCAATCCGCTTTCTCAAGAGGTTACAGCCTATTTCTACGAAACATATCAAACATGTGACAATGATCACAGAGTCCGGATCGTTCACAGTGCCACCATGGTTAGTATCCAGAGAAAGCCGAAGCATCACCAGGCAGCCTGATAGAGTAATCGCTACGATTCTTCGGGGTTCTTGAGTTGGGGCTGGGGATTTTCGTTCAAGAGTGGTTCCGAAGCCAGTCTTTCCTGACCACGTCTTTCATCGGCGAATTACAGAGCCACTTGCAGGAACAAGCAGGAGTTTCGCCGGAAGGAAACGCGCACTATGGCACGCACGATTGAAGTGACCGACTTGATTCTGCGAGATGCGCAGCAAAGCCTTCTGGAAACCAGCATGGCTTTGGAGGATGTTATCCCCGTCTGCGAAGACCTGGACAATGCGGGCTACTGGTCTTTGGAGGTTTGGGGCGGCGCATCGTTCGATGCGTGCATACGCCTGCTGAATGAAGACCCGTGGGAACGACTACGGACCTATCGCAAACTGCTGCCTAAGAGCAGGCTGCAGATGCTTTTGCGCGGACAGAATCTGCTCGCCTATCGCAATTTCGATGATTCCATCGTCAACCGGTTCGTGGAGAAAGCTGCCCTGAATGGCATCGACGTTTTCCGCGTCTATGACGCATTCAACGACGTCCGAAACCTGAAGACTAGCCTGCAAGCGGTCAGGAAGCTCGGCAAGCACGCCCAAGCGTCCATTTGCTACGCCCCAAGTCCGGTGGATACGATTGCCGCATATGTGGACATGGCGCAGAAGATAAAAGAAATAGGCTGCGATTCAATCTGCATCCGCGATGCGGCCGCCCTGCTGAAACCCCAAGCCGCCTACGATCTGGTTAGAGGGCATCAAGAAGAAGTGCGGAAAAGAGACACTGGTGAGCGTTCACACCCATTCCACGACGGGCGTAACCATGGTCTCGCTGATGAAGGCTGTTGAAGCCGGGTGCGACATGGTCGATACGGCGATCAGCTCGCTTGCCTTCGGGCGAGGACATAATCCCACCGAGAGCTTTGTGGAGATGCTAGAGGGCACAGGTTACCAATGCCGGCTCGACATGGAGAGGATTCTTCGTGTGAAGCAGCACATCGCAACCGTGCGGCCCCGCTACCGGGCATTCTTGGATGCATACATTGGCGTCGAGACCGAGATCTTTGATAGCCAGATTCCTTCGTCGGTGATCTCCAGCACAGAATACCAGTTGAAAGGGCAGGACACGGGACGTTCGCTCCAGGATGTGTTATCGGAAATCCAGAACGTTCGCCGAGATGCCGGCTATCCTGCGCTGGAGCCACCCGCAGATCAAATCATCGGCACCCAGGCGGTTTTTAACCACTTGCAAGGCAGATACAACGTGCTCACGAGTGAATTTGCGGAGTTGATGCTGGGCTATTACGGCACCCCATTGGGAGAGAAAAATGCCGAAGTACTGGCGATGGCATCTGCCCGCACCGGCAAGCAGGCGATCAGTTGCCGCCCAGCCGATTTACTTCAGCCGGAGTGGGACCAGAGGCGAGCCGCAGCCACGGCCCTGCCGGGCTTCGGCGGCACTGATGAAGACGTATTGACATATGCCATGTTTCCTAAAATTGCACAACAGTTTTTCAAAACCCGAACGGAAGGTCCGAAGCAACCTGGTCACCAGCCAACGGCTGTGGATTCGGAGCGGCCCGATGCAAATCGCGACGGCGGCGCACCGGCATCGCCCGTGACCTACGTCGTAACCCTTAATGGCAAGGAACACAAAGTAACAGTAGCGCCTGCGGCGACGTAGCCACAGGCGTGAGGTGCGCTTCGAAGTATTAAAGCGCGACAGGGAGGCACAGATGGCTACACCAACCCTTAAACCGGCCAGCACGACTATGGCCGAGAGAATCAGCGAGCTTAGTGAGAAGCGCGAGAAGCTTGAGCTGGGCGGCGGCAAACAACGGCTGGCAAAGCAGCATGAATTGGGCAAGCTCAGTGCCCGGGAGCGTATCGAAAAGCTTGTCGATCTCGAGAGCTTTCAGGAGATAGGTTTGTTTGCGAAGCATCGCGCCACCTATTTCGGCATGGCCGACAAGGAACTGCCGGCGGATGGAGTGGTGACGGGATGTGCGACGGTGGACGGCCGTTTGATTCACCTTGCCAGCCAAGATTTCACCGTCGCCGGCGGAGCCGCAGGCGAAGTGCACTGCGCCAAGATCAAAGAGATGATGCAGCTTTCCATGAAGACCGGTAGCCCATTCGTCTTCATCAACGATTCCGGTGGTGCGCGCGTACAGGAAGGGATCGACAGCCTGGCGGGCTATGCCAGCGTGTTCTACAACAACGTGATGCTTTCCGGCACCGTGCCTCAGATTTCTATCATCAGCGGCCCCTGTGCAGGCGGTGCAGCCTACAGCCCGGCGCTGACCGACTTCATTATCCAGACCAGGCGCGCGCAGATATTCATCACCGGCCCGCAGGTGATCAAGCAGGTGACCGGGGAGGCCGTGACGGCAGACCAACTAGGCGGCCCTGCGGCCCAAATGAATCGGTCTGGCGTGGTTCACCTGATCGCGGAGGACGATGACGGAGCATTGTCGCTGTGCCGTAGGCTGTTGAGCTTTCTGCCGTCGAACAATCTGGAAGATCCGCCTCGCCTGGCTTACACGGATGAACTTGAAATCGATCCCCTGCTAAACGACATAGTGCCGGCAGAATCTAAAGTTGGCTACGACATGCGGACGGTAATCGCGCGTGTGCTGGATCACCAGGATTTCTTTGAGATACAGCCGGGTTTCGCAGCGAACGTAGTGATCGGGTTTGGACGCCTACAGGGCCGCTCCGTGGGAATCGTCGCGAATCAGCCCAGCGTGCTCGCCGGAGCGCTCGACATTGACGCCTCCGACAAGATAGCGCGCTTCGTGCGATTCTGTAATGCCTTCAATATTCCCCTGCTCACATTCGTCGATGTACCAGGCTTTCTCCCCGGCGTGGAGCAGGAGTACGGAGGAATCATTCGCCACGGAGCCAAAGTGCTCTTCGCCTATTCAGCTGCGACGGTTCCCAAAATAACGATCGTAATCCGCAAGGCATACGGCGGCGCGTACATCGGAATGTGCTGCAAAGACCTGGGAGCAGACCGGGTGGTGGCATGGCCGACCGCAGAAATCGCGGTGATGGGCGCCGAAGGGGCAGCGGAAATTGTCTTCCGCCATGAGATCGACGCGGCGGAAGACAAAGTGCAGAAGCGCGATGAACTCATCGAATTGTATCGCCGCACTTTTGCCACACCGTACATATCGGCTGGCCGCAGGCTGGTTGATGACGTGATCGAGCCCGCTGAAACCAGGAGATATCTGGCACGGGCCTTGGAAGCTTTGCACACCAAGCGAGAGCTTCGTCCGCCAAAGAAGCATGGTCTGATTCCGCTCTGAGACATGGAGGCGTCTGCATCATGACGAGTGCTGTAACCATTGCGCCCGAGACTTTGGCGGTGATCGCCGCGAGCATTACGGCATTCCTCGGCAAGAAGGTGCGCATTAAGTCCGCAAGGACAATTCAGACGCCGTATGCGGTCGAGCCTTGGGCACGGCAAGGCCGCTTGATCGTCCAAACATCGCATAACCTTGGCCAGCTACGACGATGACCATGTTGGCGGACAGAGTCCTGGGCCCCGGGGTGGAGAGCGCTCGGTGAGAGGAACGGACCATGAAGTTAGAGATATCGGTTGACGGGCAAAGATACGAGGTCGAAGTCGAGGTCGCCGAAGAGGACGACTCTCCACGAGCGCAGGACAACCGTCCCGCTCCGGCGACAGCTACTATTCAGTCGACCGTGCTGCGCACTCCTCCGACTCCAGGGGTTTCGTCGGATCCCAATGTCGACGAATCTAAACTTTGTCGCAGTCCAGTGGCCGGAATTGTTGTGCGGATTGATATCGAGGCGAGTCAACAACTGAAGGTCAATGACCTGATGGTCGTGCTCGAGGCCATGAAGATGGAAACTAACGTGACGGCGCCGATCGCTGGAAAGGTGAAATCCGTCAACGTTTCCCCACGAGATGCGGTAAAGATCAACCAGATCCTGGTTGAATTCGAGTAAAGCCGCGCACCCTAGTAGCGTTGCAGGGGCTGTTGCATTGTTCTACTCATTGCAAGCGGCCAACGTTCCCGCTCTATGCGTAGTCAATCGGATGTCTTGCAATCCACCGTTCATCGCGGACGGTGCCCATTTCCTTCAAGGCTGAACGCGCCATGCTGGCGGTGAGGTTGCGGGTCTTCCACGTGAAACCAGCGGCGAAACCGATGGTACCCCCTGCCACTCCGAAAGCAACGGTGCGTGAAACACTGCGGCGATCGAAGCTGCCGGAAGGAGAACAGGCCGGCAAATGCACCGATCGCAGCTACGCTCAAGGATGCAAGCGCAGATCGAGTCAAGACTGTGGAGAGGCACTCCCCCTCAAGTTGCGAGTCTCGTCCCTGGCGCAGTCCCGAGAGCCCCGAATTCGCGAGCACCCGGGCGTAATGAAGATTCGCTTTCAAGGATTCTTCTTTCACAAAGATTATCCCCCTACATAACGCTCTCACTCTAGCGTACATCGGGTCTGTGACCTACGTCACTACGAGTTACGGTTAGAGTCACAGCACAAATGGTTTAAACTTTCATAGGTTATTCATAGCGCTCGAAATGGGTGAATTCGAGGCTTTTGTTCACGAAGTGGACCTGATACCGCGAAGCAGATTCTCAAGTTTTCACTTGATTACGGGCAATCATGGATCGCAGCCCGGCGAATCGGTCCGTGTCCCCGTCGAAACCCCGGAGCAGGAAGAAGAAAGCCAATGTTTTTGAAGCCTTTCGTTATCAACTCTCACGGCCGAATTGTGTTCCCAGGAAACTTTTTCCCAGAGCTGGACTTTAGGGTATTTAAGAGCCTCAAGCAATTCGCAGCGGTTATCCGGCGCGACTTCGGAGAGAAGGCCCCGACCGAGGTAGAGATTGCGACACGCGTGAAGGCAGGTGAATACAAGACGCGATATGAGCTTTGCCGCGATCTGGTGTTGAACCGGTTTTGGGTAAATCGCTATACCCTGACAATGTATGAGAAGCGTGCCACGCGCTGGGGAGATCTGCCGCGGCAGCGGGACGACATTTTCCTTCCCGTGTACAAGCCACGGGATTCCTCCGCGGTCGCAACCGCACTCGAGGCTGGGTATCAGGACCTGCCGCCCTCGTGGGACGAGGAACTGGAAGACCGGAGTTTTGGCATCCTGCTGAATGTCTTTCGCAACAGCCTGAGCGCTGGCGGGGAGCTTCGCCCTGTTCGTCCGACGGTGGCCGAGGCGCTGGCGGACCCGGCGAACCGGACGCGGCAGCTGCGGCTTTACGACCCCGATTATCTAAGTTACACATTCGACGATGTTGTCGATTGCCTGCATCCGGTGCCTGAGTTAGAGGCACTGATGCGGCAGTGCATGATCCTTCACAACCAATATCCGTGGGACCCGTCGACCAGCATGCAAACCGAAATCGGCCAGCTGAACAATGACGATTATGTGGTTGCATTTTATCCGCGGAATGAAGAGGTATTGCGTTTCATCCAGCGGGTAAAGCAGGACGAAAATTGGGGACCGCGAATCCGTCCGAATCGGATGATCCGGCCCGACACCCTTGCGCTGAGTCAGCCCATCAAGCCGTATCCCCCGGTCGATGTCAACAAGCGATTCAAGATTCTTCCCAGGTTCGAAGCGATCGCCGTTTACGAAGGGCGAGGTGACCTGCACGAATGCAGACCTCATCCGCAACCACGCGTACTGCTGGTCGCGTATGAGCGCCGCGGAAATCAGTGCGAAGACTGGCATCGAGGAGAGGCGTTACACCCAGTTGCCCTTGGAGGACATGGCCCTGCTGGCAGCCAAGAAAGCGTTGGCGAAGTCTGGACGACGGCCCGCCGAGATCGGTGCCGTTCTGTTCTGCACGTGCACCAGCACTAAACTCATTCCATCGGTCGCCACCTGGCTTTCGGGTGAGCTCGGCCTCATGCAGACCCACAGTTCGTGCGACATCGTCGCCGCCTGCGCCGGAATGTCATATGGTCTAGCCGAGGCCGTGCGCTTGCTGCAAGAGATCGATCGGCCGGTGCTGCTGGTCTGCGCCGAGAAATTCTCCGACAAGATTGGAACCGTCCGCACTTCGCGCATGATTTTTGGTGATGGAGCAGCGGCAGTAATTGTGGCTCCCGCTCCGGAAGGAACGCCTTCCGATATCGACTTCTTCCAGACCTACGCCAGCGGACCCTGGTCGGAGGTGAACTCCATCATCTGGCCCAACCCCGAGTTCGACAACAACATTACCGTGTACGGACCGGAGGTGAAGGCCCTGGTCACTCGCTATCTCAAAGAGATGATGGGCGAGTTGGCTCAGCTGCCGAACCCTAACGGAGGCGCCGGCTCGCTCATTGGCGCGATCGATCTGGTTGTTCCCCATCAAGCCAATAAGAACATGGTGCTCACGCTGGCCGAGGCGGCCGGCATTCCGGGTGAACATATCTTTTTCAACATCGAAAGGGTTGGCAATACGTCGTCCGCCAGTATTCTCATGGCGGTCCATGACGCCGTGCGCGAGGGAAGGATTGACCGTCCTATGCGAATTTTCGCGCCGGGTTTCGGCGCCGGCGCGGTTGGCGGTTATGTGGTAATGCGGGTCGATCCCGCGATTGTGAGCGTAAATTCGGAAGATAGGAGCTTAGAAATGGCAAATGTTGTACAGGGAAACGGCAATTACCAACCGACCTCGCTCGCCGGAAAGGTTGCTCTGGTGACCGGAGCCTCGCGCGGTATCGGACGTGCAATCGCGCTCGAATTGGCGCGCCGTGGGGCAAACGTAGCGCTTAACTTCCGGTCCGAGGCCACGCATGCGGAAAGTGCGGCTGCAGAGATTCGCGAACTAGGCATCGATTGCATGCTCATTCAGGGCGACGTGGCCAAAAAAGGTGAGGCCGCGCGCATCGTCAAAGAAGTTCTCGATAAATGGCAGCGGCTCGATATTCTGGTGAATAACGCCGGAATTACTCGCGATCGGTCGATGCGCAAGATGACCGACGACGACTGGGCCGCGGTGATCAACGTTAATCTGAACGGCACGTTTTATTGCACCAGCGCGGCGGTGCCAGCCATGATCAACCAGAGATTTGGCCGGATCATCAACATCGGTTCTGTCGTCGGCCAGATGGGGGCATTTGGACAGGCGAACTATTCAGCGAGCAAAGGCGGCATCATCGCGTTCACCAAAACGCTCGCGCTTGAGATGGCGAAGTTCAATATCACAGCTAATGTCATTGCGCCGGGATTCACCTCTACGGAAATGGTTGATGCAATCCCGGAAGAGATTGCCGCGCAAATCAAAGCCAAGATCCCATTGGGACGGTTCGCCTCGCCAGAGGAGATAGCCAAGGCGGCCAGCTTCCTCGCTGCGGACGGGGACTACATCACCGGACAGGAATTGAACGTTAACGGCGGATATCACATGTAAGGGGGGTGCCGCCGTCAGAATTTACTTGGACCGCGGTCCCAGCCATCCATTGATGTGAGGCCAGGTATGTTTGCTCGCGCCGCTACCGGCCATGATTCCGATGTGTCCGCCGGCAACCCGGAAGAGTTCCTTGTCCTTGCTGCTGACCTTCGTCATGATTGGCTCTGACTGACACGAGGGTGTGATGTGATCACCCTCGGCGATGACGGTCAGCAGATTGGCTCGAATTCGGCCAACGTCCACACGTTCGCCGCGGATCACGAGCTCACCTTTCATCAACCGGTCATTGCGATAAAGATCGACAATGAGCTGCCGGAATGCGCCTCCCGCCAGGTTCACATTGTCCGTGACCCAGGTGTTCATCGCATGCCAGGATTCCACCACCTTGGGATCGTCGAGATTGTCCCAGAGCTTTACATAGTTGCTGACATAGTTCTCGACCGGTCTCAGGGCCTTGGCGCCATAATCGATCATCTCTCCCGGCATATTGCCGAACGCGCCGAGTACTTTGTCGATATCAAAATAGCGCTCGTCGGTCCAGCGAGCGAAGGTAAGGTTCTCTTTGTCGGAGAAGGACAACGGAGCCGTCAGTAGAATCAGGTTGCGCAAGCCCTCGTCGCCTCGCAGAGATGCATAGATCGTGGTGAGGATTGCGCCGATGCACCAGCCGAGAAGGCTGAATTCTTCCGAGCCCGACACCGCCTTGAGTTTGCGGATCGCGCGAGGCATGTAATCCAGGGTGTAATCGTCGAACTTGAGATTTTTGTCTTCCGGCCCCGGGGATCCCCAATCGAGCAGATACACGTCGTAGCCCTGGTTGACCATGTACTCGACAAAGCTGTGGCCCGGACGAAGATCAAGAATGTACGGCCGGTTCATGAGAGCGAAGACCAGCAACAGCGGGACCGGATGGCGCTTTTCTTTGGGCAGAACCGGAACGTAGCGATAGAGCTTTGCCTTGTTCAGCGTCCAGATCAGTTCTTTCGGGGTTTGCGCAATGGCCGCCCGCGTGGTCATTACCTTCGAGAGCGTCTTGAGCCGGTTAACTGCGAGGGTAAATGGATCGGTGAGTACCGGTGCGCCTGCCATCCTACTTGGTCCCTTTCTTCTTCGCCTTGGATCCCACCTTGGGCGTTCTATTGCGCGGCGGAACCGCAGTTTGGGGCTGCCTGCGCTCGGGGGACGTCACACGCGAAGCATGCTGCAAAATGCGATCCAGCTTAGCGTCCATATCATCAAGCCGCATCTCGACATTGGTCATGCGCTCGGCGAGCGAAACGACATCCGCGCGCGATGGCATGCTCATCTGCTCCAGCACCTTCAGCATCGTCTTCTCGACTGCTTCGCGAAAGGGAGAAGATGCAGTAAGGTAGGAATCGAGGATCGCACCACTGGCCTGGGCATAGGCCTCGCTATTCACAGCCTCAACCATGCTCTTGGCCCAGACATCCAGGTAGGTGTCACGCATGCTGCGCCAGGGATCCACTGGATCAAACGGCTTGCCATTCTGTGCTTTCTCTTCTGCCATTGCCACCCCTTCTCGACGACTATATACCCATCGACAGCCCCGAAAATACTCCCATGGTTCTCCTGAGGCGAGGAGTTGGGAGCTTCCGAGGCCATCTAGGAAACGGCATTACGGTCAACCGACATTACCGTACGGCAACCGACTTGAAAGGCTTCGCCGCGATTTCGAGAGCTGCCTTCTGGGTCTCGATGAAGGCTTCCGTCCCACGCTGAAAGGAATCCACAACCGCCGCAACCGGGGCGCCGGCAGGAGCGAGTTGTTTCTTGGTGGCTTCGAAAGCGGTCTTGCTTTGACCGGATGCAAAGTCAAGGACCTTCTTCTGGGCTTCCACCGAACGCTCGACCGACTGCTGGAAAATGCCAGCGACGTTGTTGGCGATGTCGCCGTAAGCGTTGACCCGCGTCTTGTTAATACGGGCAACCGTGTGGCTCTGCTCGACCGCGAAGTCGATAGCGGACTTTTGGGTTTCGACGAAAGTTTCGACGGCCTGTTCGGCAATATCAAACACAAACGTCGCCGGGGTAAGTGGGAAGGAACTGAAAGCTTTCTTCCAGGTGTTCAGGAATTCGGTGCTCTGCTCGGCGGCGATGTCGAGAGACTTCTTTTGCAGTTCGGCAAGACGCTCAACGCCATTGACGTAAAGCGGAGTGAAGGCATCCGCGAATTCGGGTTTACCGGCGGCGGCGGCGGGAGTAGTCTTCTTGCTGGACTTTGCAGTAGTAGGCATGATGTGCTCCTTGTAGGTTTCTTATGTTGCAATCTATGCTGCACTGCAACATAAGACAATCATACGCTCCTGCTGCCGCCTGTCAAGGCAAAAAACGAGCAACCATGAATGGCCGCTAAGACGCTGATTATTAAGAAGTACGAGAACCGGCGGCTCTATAACACCGCCACCAGCCAGTACATCAACCAGGACCAGGTCGCGCAGTTGGTGCGCGATGGCCACGATGTTCGGGTGGTGGATGCCGCCAGCGGGGAAGATCTGACCAGGCTGATCCTGGCGCAGATCGTGGTGGAGGATGCCAAGGCGCCGGACTCCGTGTTCCCGCTAGACGTGTTGCGCCAGATGATCGTCGCGTCTGGCCGTGCCACCCAGGAAAGCGCGTTGCACTACATGAAAGCGATGCTGGACTTGTACCAAAATGCCTACCGTGCCATGCCGCCGGCAATGAATCCTCTCGAGTTCATGCGCTGGCCCCAACCCACGGCGACACCGGGAAGTACTCCCCTGAGTGAGCCCAAAGGAAGGGAAGACACTCCGCAGGAGGACCGGGGCAAGAACGGGGAGACGGCGGCCGAAGTGGATGAGCTAAAGCAGCGCATTGCGGAGTTGGAGGCAGCGTCGCGGCCTCGGCAAAAGAAGAAGAGCAGGAAGGGGAAAGCAAAATCGCGCCGCAAATCTTGACGCAGTGCGGCAATTGGGACTAGGCTAACGGACGGTTGGTTCGTGCCTGCAGACTGCAGTAGCCGCTGGCGTGAGATGTCGCCGCCCATAACATCTCGAGAGCCAACTCCCCGACAGAACGTGAACACCGTTACGACGAAGAATTTCGCGTAGCAACATGGTGTGACCACAACTGCCGCAGGTCGGTCGTAGGACATCGATGGATGTAAAACGAGACTGGCTGTAAGCGAGGAAGGCTTCACCGTGAAAGAAACTGGGTTGCCGAAAAGAGTTGTGGTCATCACGGGAGCGGTGGCCGGCATTGGCCGGGCGACGGCGCTCCGCTTTGCCGAAGACGGAGCGCGGATAGCGGCATGGGATGTCTCGGACAAAACCGCTCCTCAGCTGGAATCGGCGGTCAAGTGGGCGGGCGGGGAATGCAGCTTCCAGGCCGTGGACGTCACCAATGCCAATGCGGTTGAGGCGGCTGCGGCTGCAGTCATTGATCAGTGGGGCCGGATCGACGTGCTCATCAACAACGCCGGCATTGTTCGCGATGCGCAATTGGTGAAGTGGAATGGCGGCAGCCCCGAGTCGATCATGAGCGAAGACGTGTGGGATTCCGTGGTCGACGTCAACCTTAAGGGCGTGTTCTTGTGTACCCGCGCCGTGGTTCCACACATGATTAAAGGCGGAGGCGGAGTAATTCTGTGCGCCGCGTCGGTGGTGGGATTGCATGGCAACTTCGGACAAACCAACTACGTGGCTTCCAAGGCAGGTGTGATCGGGATGACCCACACCTGGGCGCGCGAACTGGGCAAGCACAACATTCGCGTGAATGCCGTCGCTCCTGGATTCATCGCCACCGACATGGTGAAGTCGATGCCTGGGAAGATTCTTGACGCCATGGTCGCCCGCACCCCGCTGGGACGCATGGGAACGCCAGAGGACGTGGCGAATACTTACTATTGGCTCGCGTCGGACCAGGCCGCCTTCATTCACGGAGCGGTAATTTCCGTGGATGGGGGAGTGGTGATCGGGACATAGAAGAATTTGAAAGTAGGAGTGGGTTTCGTCCCGCTAACATTCCTCGTTCCTCGCCCCGCCTAACATTCGAAGATCGCCAGGCCGATTTGCGATCCCGTCCTTAGATTATCGAGCGCGTTGGAGTAACTCCGTCAGGTTCTCGATGATCGCTGTATTTGCGTCGCCTATGACGACATAGCGCAGCCCTTGTTGGGTCCACGTCCGCAAAGTGAACGAGGAGGTTTTGTCCGCGAAGAAAGATGCCGGCATCGCGAGTTGAGGCGTGTCCCGAAAGATGAACACAGAAATAAAATGGCGCTGATAACCGAATATGAGGTGTGCGCCCGGTTCCTGGTGGAAGTAGGCGACCCGGCCTCCCACCAGCGTGAAGGGCGTGCCTTGCAGTTCCGGCAGATCGAAGGTGAACGGAATGCGGCCTTGAAACCACGGTTTGACCGTATGCCGGTCGGTGGAAACGACTTCGACAGGATTGGCGCTGGCAAGCGCTGTCACGTGAAGATCGGCGAACTCGGCAAGCGTCTTGGCAGTCTGCCGGCGATTCGCCACAACGAACAATCCAACCGCGAGTATCAGGAGCGCTGCGGTCGCCAGTGCCCAACCCAGCCAAGGTCGCATGACAACGCTCCCGTGTCGCTGTTGATCGCTGCCGCTGGCATGAGGCGCCGGGTCGAATTCGCCCCGCGCCAAGCTGAGGACCTTGGCTCGCAACTCCGGTGGCGCCGTGTAGCGATTGCCGGCGCGGCGGACGGCTATTTTACTTTCTATCAGAGCCAAGGTAGTCGCGGCGCAATCGGCACACGTCGTCATGTGTGCACGGAACGCCTCCATCTCACTTGGCGGCAACTCCGCATCGACGTAGCTTCCAACCCGGCTCTGCCATTCTGAGCAGTTCATTATTCCCTTACTTCCTGCCCGAACTCGACCTCGCGGTTCGTTCTCCGACGAGGATTTGCCGTAGTAGCTTGCGTCCGCGCGCAATCCTCGACATAACGGTCCCGACGGGAACCGATAGCACTTGCGCGATCTCCTGGTATTTCATCTCCTCGACGTCGCACAGCAGAACCACTTCGCGGTATAAGACAGGAAGGCTATCGAGCGCGGCCTGCAGTGCCTCGCGGGTCGCCGAAGCGAGGGCAAGAGACTCAGGTGTCTCCCAAGTCACGGAAATTGTTTCTTCATCTTCCGGATCCAATTCCACAGTCAGCTTGGCGCGCAGTCCAGTGCGCGACGTCAAGAACGTGTTGCGCAGAATTCGAAATATCCAAGCTCGGAAATCGGTGCCCGCTGCAAATGACGAAAATCCTTGCAGCGCCTTCCGAAACGTCTCCTGAACAAGGTCCTCGGCTTCCGTAGCGTCCTGAGCGAGCCAACGAGCGAAGTTGTACAGCGAATCGAAGAGCGGCATTGCCAGCCGCTCGAACTGCTCGTGACTGCCGCTCTCTGCTTTCAATCCCTAATCTCGCTAACTCTCGGACACGCAATTTTATTCCAGCCATTCTAAAACTTTTATTTTTTGCTCCGGCGAACCTTTTGCGGGAATTAACGCGCTCCAGCGCGGTTAGCAATGGTGAACCGATTTGAAGACCTTCCGCAAAGGACCAAGGAGGACAGGCTTATGAAGGCTGAAACGACCCTAGAACGATTCGACGAACCTGAGACCGACGGCATTGACCGCAGAGGCTTTCTGAAATGTATGGCATGGGCAGGCACGGGTGCTCTGTGCGTAATCAAAGGCGGAGTGCTGAACTCCTACAGCCTGGGACGTGTTGCCTCGATGGGCAGGCATGAACTCCAGGGCGAACTCAGTTTCGTTCAGATAAGCGATAGCCATATGGGTTTCGACAAAGCCGCAAATCCGGACGTGGTCGGCACGATGAAGGCTGCCATCGACAAAATCAACGCTCTACCGGTGGCGCCTGCTTTCATCCTGCACACCGGAGATATCAGTCATCTCTCGAAACCGGGCGAGTTTGACACTGTGGATCAACTGTTAAAGAGCGCCAGCACCCAAGATGTCTTCTTTGTGCCTGGCGAACACGATGTCTTGAACGACGAAGGCAAACAGTATCTGGAACGATATGGAAAAGGGACGCAAGGATCGGGTTGGTACAGCTTTGACAAGAACGGCGTGCACTTTGTCGGATTGGTAAATGTCCTGAACCTGAAGGCTGGAGGCTTGGGCAGCCTGGGCAGCGAACAACTGGACTGGGTGGAAAGAGACGTTAAGCATCTTTCGAAAAGCACGCCCATCGTGGTTTTCGCGCATATTCCATTGTGGAGCGTGTATCCCGAATGGGGTTGGGGAACCGATGACAGCGCCCAGGCGCTCTCGTATCTGAAGCGCTTCGGATCGGTCACCGTGTTGAACGGGCACATCCATCAGACCATGCAAAAAGTCGAGGGCAACATCACATTCCATACCGCGGCGTCCACGGCGTTTCCCCAACCGAAACCGGGTGAGGCATCTTCTCCCGGACCCATGAAGGTCCCGGCGGAACAGCTACGCGCTTTCTTGGGTGTAACCGACGTCAATTACGTGCGCGGGAAACATTCACTGGCTGTGGTCGACTCGAACTTGGCTTGAACAGCCAAGAACAATGCTGGAAACACACGCAGATCACAGCGAGAAAAGGGAGAGGAATGATTATGAGGACCAAAAATTGGATGTTGGCAACCGCAATCGTGCTAGTGGCTCTCGCTGCCGGCGCGCGTACTTTTGCGGCCACTCCGTCGGCGACCCCGCCGGAAGCCGCAGTCAAGATCGACAACTTCAGTTTTTCGCCAGCCACCATCACGGTGCCGGTAGGCACCACAGTTCGGTGGACCAATCGTGACGATATCCCTCATACGGTGGTCAGCGACGATAAGGCTTTCAAGTCGAAGGCGCTTGATACCGACGAGAGCTTCACCCACACCTTCACCAAGCCGGGCACGTATAGCTACTTCTGTTCGATTCATCCCAAGATGACGGCCAAAATTGTGGTTCAGTGACGGGAGGGCAGCTTGCACCCTTTTGATCTCAAGTCGGCCCTGCTCGCAAGGCACGCGCAACATGTGGTGCTTGTCCATTTTCCGATTGCTTTGTTTATCGTGGGCGTAGGCTTCGATTTCTTCGCCTATTGGAATAAGAATCGCACCCTCGCCTTCGTGGCGTACTACGACCTTCTCGTGGCGGCCGTTTCGTCTTTGCCAGTCATGGCCACGGGAGTCTTGGCCTGGCACTGGCAGCTGGAAGGTCAGCGGCTCAAAGGAGTACTGCTTCTGCATCTTGCCATGGGAGTAATTTCCAGCGCGCTGATCTGGTTGGTGTGGAGTATCCACTTTCGCGCCCAGCGAAACCCGCAAAGCAGATTGCCCATCTATCGGCTGCCCATCGAGGTTGTGGCTGTGATGATGATCGCCGTGACTGCTCACCTCGGGGGATTTCTGAGCGGCGTCAACGGTCCGGGTTAAGCGATCTCCTGAGTTTTAATTGACACGCAGTGGCTCTGCACGGTAAAGTTTGGTCGCCTCGGTCGGCGGTTCGGCGTGCCCTCCTGTCCGGCGCAACCTCCCTCGTGCCTACACTCGACACCACTCTGACTTAACCACAAAGAAGGAAGATTTCTAATGACATTCTTGTATTCGCTCTCCTGCCCTCGCCTCGGCCGGGCAGTTCTCATCTCTGCTCTGGGACTCGCCCTAGGTTTGGCGACGATTCCGGCTGGCGCCCAGACAAGCCTCGTTCGACAGCTCAGCCAAGATAGCTTCACCGATCCCGCGGCCCAGCACATGACGGAAGTTGAACCAGGAGCTTTCGCATATCGAAACACGGTTGTCACCGCATTTCAAGTAGCCCGCATCTCCAGCGGTGGCGGTGATGATGTCGGGTTTGCCACCTCTCTGGATGCAGGAGTGACGTGGAGCAACGGATATCTGCCCGGTCTCACCACTTACGGCGGTGGCGGGACCAATAGCGCCGCCAGCGACGCGGCGGTCGCCTACGATGCCAAGCACGGCGTGTGGCTGATCAATACGCTGCCAATTGCAAGCGGGGTGAATGTTGCGGTAAGCCGCTCAATCGATGGCCTACATTGGGGCAACCCGATCTACGTCACGCAGGCGGGCAATGCTGATAAGAACTGGATTGCCTGTGACAACACAGCTACCAGCCCTTACTACGGGAATTGCTATGTAGGCTGGGACAACTCTGAGATACAGATGACCACGTCCAGCGATGGCGGTTTGACCTGGGGACCAGCGAAAGCCACGGCGGCCCACGATTTCGGTATTGGGGTAAATCCCGTTGTGCAGCCGAATGGCACAGTTATCGTGGGATTTGCTGATTTTAACGGGGGTATGTCGGCGTTTACCTCCACCAATGGTGGTCAGACCTGGAACGCAGCCATAAGTATCTCCAGCGCTCCCAGTCATGGGGAAGATGGCGGCCTTCGCAGTGCCGGTCTTCCCTCCACTGCGATCGACGGAGCAGGCCAGGTGTACGTATCGTGGCCCGACTGCCGCTACGAAAGTGGTTGTACCGCGAACGATATTGTCTACAGCTCTTCTAGCGACGGAATTCATTGGAGTGCGGTGGTGCGCGTTCCCATCGATCCCATTGGTAGCGGAGTGGACCATTTCATTCACGGCATGGGGATTGACATCAGGACCTCGGGAAGTTCGGCCCATATGGCGATCACCTATTATTACTATCCGGTTTCGGATTGTGGAGGTTCCTGTCGGCTGTATGCAGGCCTCACTTTGTCGAACGATGGCGGACAAACCTGGACTGCAGGCCGGCAGCTTTCGGGAGTCATGCAGTTAAGTTGGCTACCCAACACTTTCTCAGGCAGAATGGTGGCCGATTATGTCGCAACGGTGTACCCGGCAGGCGTTACGACTGTATCAAGAGCTCTCCCAATCTTCGCCCTGGCCCTTACGCCGACGGGCAGCTTGTTCCACGAGGCGATCTATACCGTAGGTTATGGCTTCAGTGCGGACGAGATGACGGAGCAGCGGATGAGCTCGAAAGACGACAAGCCCATACCGGGAGCCAAATCTGACCATCCGGCGAGAAGACCAGAAGATCGTGACAACGAACTTCCGGTCTCCGCGCCACGCCCGATATCCCCTGCTAAATAACGTCTACGTTAGCTACCTGCAGAGCCGTCAGTGCAGTTGCAACTGGCGGCTTTTTTTTGGGGAACGCGTGCAGTCTGGTTGATGCTTGCGGCTGAATCGGCTAGAATGCCTTTCACTGATCGACCGTTCCTTTACTTCAGGCTAGGCTCTTTTCGAAGAACTGGCGCTGGGCCCCGAGAACAGGGAGACAAGTAGATGTTAGACCCTCGGTAATACGCCATCCTTGCGAATCCGCTAACCCAATCAGCTGAAGCGAAGTCCTGTTTCTGCAGGAATCACAATGTGCGCTGCGGTTTTTGCCTCGCTGCGGCGCGCCAAAGATCGTAGGTCTCCATGGATGTTGTTTCCCCAACCACGCCCAATCCGCAACCCAGCTTATGGAAATCCTTGCGCGAGGCCATTCGCGGGTCGCATCAGGATTTCACCACCGGAAACTTGAACCGGGCGATCTTGCTGCTCGCTGTCCCGATGGTTCTGGAGATGGTGCTGGAATCATTGTTTGCGGTGGTGGATGTTTTCTGGGTGGCACACCTGGGAGCCAATGCGGTGGCAACGATTGGGCTGACGGAATCGCTGCTAAGCCTGGTATTCGCCGTGGGCCTTGGACTGAGCTTGTCGACTACGGCGATGGTGGCACGACGCATCGGAGAGAAAGACCCCGCCGGTGCCGCGGTGGCAGGAGTCCAGGCGATCGCGCTGGGCCTGGCGATTTCGCTCGTCATCGGTGCGCTCTGTCTCATTTTTGCTCCTGATCTGCTTCGGCTAATGGGAGCGTCGCCGGAGATCGTCGCGGTTGGCAGCGGCTACGCAAGAATCGCGTTGGGCGGAAGCGGAGTTTTGCTCCTGCTGTTTTTGAACAATGCAATCTTTCGTGGCACCGGCGATGCCGCGATCGCCATGCGGATCTTGTGGGCCTCCAATATCATCAACCTGGTTCTCGATCCGTGTTTTATCTTCGGCTTGGGCCCATTTCCGCGATTGGGGGTCACCGGCGCCGCGTTGGCGACCATCACCGGCCGAAGCATCGGCGTCGGGTATCAGTTCTATCGCCTGCTGCGCGGGACGGAGCGCATCCGGATTCTTCGCCGGCAGATTCGCATCAATCTGCACGTCCTTTTGCGGCTGGCCCGCGTCTCGCTCACCGGTATCCTGCAATTTGCCATTGCGCACACCAGTTGGATCGGGCTGGTGCGCATCGTGAGCATGTTTGGCGCGGCGGCGCTTGCCGGATACACCATTGCAATACGAATTGTGATCTTCGTCATTTTGCCGGCGTGGGGATTGAGCAATGCCGCCGCGACGCTGGTGGGTCAGAATCTGGGGGCCAAGCAGCCGGAGCGCGCCGAACAGTCGGTGTGGAGGACGGGAATCTACAACATGCTGTTCCTGGGCGGCGTGGGCGTGCTGTTCATCTTGTTCGCGGAGCCGTTGATACGGTTGTTCAGCCAGGACCCCGCGGTGGTGCGGCTGGGCACGGCGTGTTTGCGCATCGTCAGTTACGGCAACATCGGTTATGCATACGGCATGGTGATGCTGCAAGCCTTCAACGGAGCCGGTGACACGGTAACGCCGACGTATGTGTATTTATTCGGCTTCTGGATGCTGGAAATTCCGCTGGCC
This sequence comes from uncultured Acidobacteriaceae bacterium, assembly GCA_963772895.1. GTDB lineage: Bacteria > Acidobacteriota > Terriglobia > Terriglobales > Acidobacteriaceae > Bog-257. Next base: position 225,306 of record CAVYZB010000007.1, on the reverse strand, counting down.
TACTGGCTGGCCATGCCGATGCATCTGCGGTCGAACGGTGTATTTATCGCCATTGTGGTCGCGGAGACGGCCATAGCTGGGGCGAGTGCTATCTTGTTCAAGCGTGGCCACTGGAAGCTGCAGAAAATTTGACCGCGCTTTCGAGACAGAGTGCCAGACGCCGCGAGTAGGCAATTTTTTACCGATCTATCGCAATCGTTCGATCTTGCCAAGTCAAAAGCAGTTTTCCTGCGGTTCTGTAGGCCATCGACAGCGGGAGACCAATTCGCTATTCGCGTGAACCTTTGGTCACTTTGGTGCGTATTACACTGAGGCCACAATCATTAACAATACTGCAGCACAAACTGACGCAATTGCCAGTTTCAGGAGATGAGGAAAATGTGCCTTGCCAGATTCGTTGAATTCGCGGTCCGAAGAGCGCTTTCGCTGGGGATCGTGGTTGTGCTTGTTACAGCGGGTTTTGCCCAGAATGCAACTCCAACCAGTGGCCAGTCGAATGCGCCAACCATGACGCCAATGCCGCAGGCGCCCGAGCCGCAGCATAACGCTCATCTGTATTCGGACAAGGATTACTCGAAGGCAGCATCTGGCCTCCCCAACGTGATCGCGCCCTATAGATCGCGCAGTGTGCCGCCGCCGAATCTGAGCAATTCCGCGCGTACCGACCAGCTCTTCCAAGACGGCAAGATATACCTGTCCATCAATGACGCGGTGGCGATGGCGCTGGAGAATAACCTGGATATCGTCCAGCAACGTTACCTCCTCGCCATTGCGGATACGGAGCTGCTGCGCACGAAATCCGGAGCGTTTGCCCTCGGTGTTAATCAGGGAGTGGTGCAGGGCACACTTGGCGGTACCAGCGGTTCTACCTCCGCTGGAGGAACGGGAAGTTCCTCTACCGGCGCGACTGGCACCGGCGCGGGCGGTACCCAAGTCGGTGTCGGCGGAGCTGGCGCTGGCGTAGGGGGCCTTGTCGGATCGACGCTTGGTGCGGGTCCCACACTTCAGAGCTATGACCCTGTCCTTACGGGCACGATCCAAGGCGAGCGTGCACAGACCCCCCAGACAAACATTTTTTTCTCCGCTGGCGAGCCGACCGCTATACAAAATACGAATATCTATAACTTCGGCTACACGCAGGCGTTTTCGACCGGCACCCTCGCTTCGGTTACCTTCGACAACAGCCGCATCACAACGAATATACCTTTCGACTTATATAATCCAGCGCTAACGCCGAGCTTCCGGTTCCAATTGACCCAGCACCTGCTGCAAGGCTTCGGATTCGATCCCAACCTGCGCTGGATCCGGATTGCCCGCAACACCCGCGAGAATGGGGACGTCGTCTTTCGCCAGCAAATTATCGCGACGGTATCGCAAGTCGAAAATATCTACTGGGACCTGGTAACCGCGTACGAAGCGGTGCGAGTGAACGAGCGAGCCCTGCAACTGGCGCAGAAGACGCAGTCCGACGATGAAGAAGAAATTCGGATTGGCACCTTGGCGCCCATCACGCTAGTGCAAGCCAAGAGTGGAGTCGCAACCGCCAACCAGAACCTGATTACTTCCCAAACCCAGCTTCAACTTCAGCAACTGCTGATGAAGAATGCCATTACCAAAAACATGGGCGATCCGATCTTGGCGGCAGCGACCGTGATTCCCACCGACACTCTCCAATTCAACGAGCCCCAGGAGGTCCGTCCGGTCCAGGACCTGATCCAAGAAGCCTTGCAGGCCCGACCTGAAATTGCCACGGCGCGCATCAACTTAACGAATGCGGAAATCTCGCGCAAATCGCTGAAGAATGCCCTGCGTCCAACATTGGACGTGTACGCGTTTTATGGGGCATCGGCACTGGCGGGTGAGCAAACTCCACTACTTCCTCCATGCCCCCCTAGCGGAGGGATTCCGGGGGAGACGTGTTTGGATCCGGGAACGATTCCCAGGTCCGGTTACCCTAACGCATTTCATGATCTCTTCAATAGTTCAGGGCCAGACAAAGGTATCGGAGTAAACTTCAACATTGTCCTTCGCAACCGGGCCGCGCAATCCGAACAGGTACGCTCCGAGTTGGAATATCGGCAGTCCCAGGTCGGCTTGCAGCAGATTGAGAACACCATCACTATCCAGGTGCGGCAGGCCCAATTTTCGGTGCAGCAGAATTATGCCGCTCTGCAGGCGGCCGTAGCGGCTCGCGACTATGCAAAGGAAAGCCTGACGGCGGAGCAGAAGAAGTTTGGCTATGGCGCTTCGACGCCTACTCTCGTACTACAGGCCTCCAGCAATTTGACAACTGCGGAATCGAATGTTCTCAACGCTGCCGCCAACTACGAGAAATCCAAGGTGGCACTGGATCAGTCCACAGCAGAAACTCTGACCAAGCTCGGCATTGATATGGCTGATGCGGAGTCCGGACAAGTGAAACATGTCCCGACAGTGAAGGGCGTTGTCCCAGCGAATGTGCAGGAGCTGACTTCGCCGGTGCCGCCCTACGTGCCGCCACAAGGAACAGGCGCTCCTCCCAGTGCGCAACCGCAAAGCACCACGCCACCTCCGCCCGGCCAGGAGCAGACTGAGCCTCATCATTAACCTGAACGGCCACGGGATGCCGGCAGCGATTGCCGGCATCCCCCGTGGGAGCCACGCCTACACCAAAGTCGAAAAGATGCTTTCAGACACAAGAAAGCCGGAGCTGGTTGGCTCCGGCTTTGACTTGAGGAGGAGGCAAATTCAGCGGATCATTTTGCGGCGAATCGCTCCGACCGCTCCGAGCAAGCCGGTTCCGAGCAATAACAGGGAACTAGGCTCGGGTGTAGTGGTACCTTGGCTGCCCAAGACGTCGAACGCGCCGAGTGGGTTGCCAGTGCCATTGCTGGTCCAGCTAGTCCCACCGTTCGTGGAAAAGAGGTCGAGGCCATTCACGCCCTGACTGTTGTAGTTCCACGCGTTCGCACTACTATCGTTAATGTTCACTGGACCGAGGATCATGAAATAGGACTGACCACCGGTCAGGGTGACTCCGGAAATGCCAGAAACGGTGACAAAACCGCCTCCGTCGTAACTGCCCGGGCATGAGGGGGGGCAGCTTCCGAATGGCGTGATAGTGGTCAGGTTATCCCAGAAAGCGCCGGACACCTGGCTTCCGGGAAGGCCCCCGTTGTCGGTCCAAATGCTGGCGTAGAAGGTGTGGGGCGAGCCAAAAAACCCCACGCCTAGATCAATCTGACTGACGCTAAGGTTGCCAGAGCCGCTCACAGTGAACAGGTTCGCTGCGGTAAAGCTAGTACCGATAAGCCCAGTGCCGCTCACAGTCCATCCTGTGCAGCACTGGTATTGGTTGCCGGGAGGTCCGAGATCACTGAAAAGTGTAGAAGTGGCCATCGCCGGAAGGCTGCTTACGCACATGGCGAGGGTCAACAAGCATATCGACCATCCAAGTTTCTTGTTCAAGTTTGTTACCTCCGTGGTTGAGAGTCATGACTCGCGAGGTTGAAACTTCTCACTTGAACACCTTACGGTGCTCACGGGGAGCAGGAAACGCCGACGGGGAACAGAAGGCGTAACCACTCTTGCTGCAAGACGAGTTTTGCCCTGGGACGTTTGCCAACTGCGCAGACTCACCCCGCAGTACGTATGCAATTCTCTCACCGCTGCAAACTATTGAAAGAATTAGAGGTTAAATGGAGTTAGGTGCAAGTTTTTGCAGTACAATGCCGATTCACTTCCCCTCGCAGGAGGTAGTAACGCCACTGTTCGGACTCTAAACCTTTTCGCGGACGACTCGTGTCCAGGGAGCAACACAAGAAATTATGGGGCACTCTTATCGGTTATGGTCTACGTATGCGCCTCCCCGTTTGTGGCTGCTCTCTAGGTTGAGTAAACTCGCTCGTTTGGGAATCTCAAGACTTCAAATGCAGGCAACGACGCGGAGGCAAGTTGGCTAACGAACGACACGGCCTTACGCGCCGTGAAATGTTGTCGCTGCTTGCCAAAGGGGCGCTGACTTATCCTCTCGCGGCCTCCGGGCTGCGCGCGTTGGCGCCTGGAACACAAGCGTTGTCCCAGGCGGTGCCGGAGGATTGGCAGCTCACCAGCGATGAACTACTGGAAGAGATCGTCAGCCGCGGCTTTCTGTTTTTCTGGAATGAAGCGGGAAAACGCACGGGTTTGGTGCTGGATCGCGCGCTTGCCGACGGCGGTCCAACCACGGACCGCATTGCCAGTATCGCTGCTACCGGATTTGGCCTAAGCGCGCTGTGCATTGGCCATGAGCGACAATATCTTCCGCGGCACCAAATCGGGGCGCGGGTGGTCAACACTCTCAGCTTTCTGCGTAACCATGTCGAACATGTCAACGGCATTTTTTATCACTTCATTGACATCAACACCGGCAAACGGGTGCCTCAGTCGGAGGTCTCTCCGATCGACACGACCATCCTGTTATGCGGAGTGCTGACAGCACACGCGTATTTCCGCGATCCAGTGATTTCACGATTAGCCACGGAGATCTACGCGCGAGTGAACTGGCACTGGATGCTGAATGGCGGAAAGACGTTTGCGCTGAGTTGGACTCCGGAGTACAAGTTCACCGGCGCGCGCTGGGATACCTATTGCGAGCTGATGATGATGTATCTGCTCGCTATTGCAGCTCCCATTTACAACATCAGTCCGTCGTCATGGGATGCGTTTGCCCGGCCGACGCAGGAATTCGAGGGCTACAGCTATATCAGTGGACCGGATCCGCTTTTCGTGCATCAGTACTCCCACGCCTGGTTCGATTTTCGTAACCAGCGGGATGCGTATGCCAATTACTTCGAGAACTCGGCCACCGCGACTTATGTCCACCAGCTATTCTGCCGCTCGCTTCGTTGGCGCTTTCCAGATTATGACGAGAATACGTGGGGCATCACCGCTTCCGATTCCCGGCTTGGTTACCAGATTTGGGGCGGTCCACCGGAGATCGGATATCCGGACGGCACCGTGGTACCCTGCGCCGCCGGAGGCTCGATTCCTTTCCGGCCGCAGGACACTATCGCCTGCCTGACTAATCTTTACAACCAACATGGACTGCGGGCATGGAAGCGCTATGGGTTTGTTGACGCGTTCAATCCCCTCACCGGGTGGACCGATGTCGATGTGATCGGCATCAACCTGGGCATCACGATGCTGATGGCGGAAAACTATCGCACAGGATTCATCTGGGACAATTTCATGAAGAACCGCGAGGCGCGACGGGCCATGAAGTTGGTAGGCTTCCGGCCGTCTCCCGCAGCTGCGACGGGCGATGGTAGAGGCCCGCGCATTCATGCGGGAGAAAGAAGCGCTTCAGCGCTCCTCAAATAGTTCGGCTTTGATGATGCGCTTTAGCGCACTTCTAGGATTAGTGTATCCGCGATAGGGGTAGTGCGGGCCTTCAGGCCCGCGTAAAAGGGCAGGAAGAAAAATCGTTTAGACCCGGGGAATTCGCAGTTCGTGTCAACCCCGAAGTCCCTCAGTGGCTAAAGCCACGATCATGAAAAGGCAGCTTACGGCACGGCTGAAGCCGTGCCCTTTCAAAGCTTGCTGCCTTCTGCTACCGGAGCTGACGAATAATCCAGGCGAAACGCCGCTGCTGAAGCGGGTGGCTTCGCCTAAATCCCACGGAGTTTTTCCTCCGCCTATGAAGATGTGCCTCACCTGTCGTCGCCAAAACATCAAACGAAATCTTCCTAGTTCGTAGATTTTGCTGACGCAAAAGTCGACAGCACCGGATTCGTGTCGGTTGAGAGAACAATTACCTTGGTCGGCGACACCACAAACATGATGCCCTCGAGCATGCTGCCCGGGTTGGAATCGATGAGAGCCCGGCCCGTAACATCAACCTGATAGGTGACAACGATCGGTTGATTATTCTGTGGACCACCCGGACCGCTGCTGTCCTCCAAACCATTGATGTTGGTATTTCCGTCGGCAAACAGCCAGTCAACCTGATTGGTCACCGACGGTAAGGCTGGCGTGACCGAGCCTCCCACATAGGCTCCTAATACGGAAGCATTGGTGAAGGGTGTGCCCGTCGCACCGTTGCTGATTTGTGGCGCCAGGACTCCGGAGGTGGTGTTTGCATCGGTGCCAACCACAAACGCCTGGTTCTGGTTCACCACGTACAGGACGGGCGGAGTGCCACCGAATCCGTTGAGCGTGACGCGTCCAGTGAGCGGGTCAACTTTATACTGGCCCCCAGCGACTTGTTGCTGGGCCAGCGTGCCGCCCGTGTTCTGGTCAAACAAAACGGTAGCGTTACCGAAACCGTTTCCGTCGGCGCTGCCGTCACCGGTAAAGAATCCAGCAACGCCAATCGCTTCTGGATGCCCGCCATTGGGATTTACCGCGTTGGTTTGCAGAACGCTTGCACCCTTCAAGACTGTGTTGGTGTAGCTCACGCCACTGGTCCCGCCCCGGAGCACAGAAGCGAGCGTCAGCGGGGAAGTGGTCGAGACCTGATCGGTGCTGACTTGTATTATCTCCGAGGCAGACACCAAGTAATAGCTGAAGTTTTCCGCTTGACCGCCGTTGACGCTCAGGCTTGCCGTGCCACGACCGGTGCTGAGATCAGCCGCGGCGTAAGATCCGCTCAAGATGGCGCTTGTAGTTACCGCGCCAGCATCATTGATGTCGATCTCACCCGTGCTCAAGCTGCCCGAGGCCTTGATCTGGAAAGCGCCAGCGCTGGCGTATCGATTTCCGTCCATGTCGACTCCGGTGGCTCCGAAGGAAAGACTGCCTCCCGAGAGCGCGACAATCGTTTGCGCCTCGATGGCGCCCGAACCATAGGCCAGCGGATTGGAGGGATCACTCTGAATCATCCTGCCAGCACCAGTGCTGGAGATAGCCACCGCGAAGACGAGGGGAGAACCCTGGGCCGGGGTGAAGGTCATCGTACCTAGACCGTCGGGCATGATCGAGTAAGTTCCAGTGAACGGCACGCTGGTTGCCGGAGGGCCACTGGAGCTATTCATGTCGAGCAACCCATTGCTGATCGTCCCGCTTCCGTCGGCCGTGAATCTGCCGGCCATGAAGACGAGGGGTACTGTTGTTGTAACCGCTGAACGAAAAGGCGTAATCGCCGGTCAGCGCGGCATTGGTCAAGGCAGGATTGATGGTTATGGTAAAAGGCTTCGAGAGGGCCGTGGCTAAAGCCGAATCGTGCACCTGAAACTGGATGAGAGGAGAAGAGCCACTTGCGGTTGGGGTCCCCGAAATCAGGCCTGTATTGGGGTTTAGAGTTAACCCGTCGGGCAGAATGCCGAGTAGCGTCCAAGTGTATGGCGGAGTTCCGCCTGCAGCGCCCAAAGTGGCGTTATAAGGCACCGATACGGCGCCTGCGGGCAACGATGAATTCGTAACTACCAATGGGCCGGAATTGATGGTGAGCGTCAAGGAAGCAGAAGCTGTATTCGCCAACGTGTCAGTGACCTGCACTGTTATCGGAAAGCTGCCGCTGCTGCCGTTGGGCGTCCCGGCGATTACGCCGGTGCCGCTGAGCGTCAGGCCTGCCGGCAAGGGCATTGATCCGGCGGCAAGGCTCCATGAATACGGCGGAACTCCGCCCATGGCGGTCACCGGGTTCGTGTAGTAAACGCCTTGCGTACCTGCCGGCAGCGAACTTGTCGTGACCACCAATGGAGGCGTCGGCGCAATCATGATAGTGAAGGATCCAGTTGCCGTTGCGGGAGGGCCTTCCGAGTCGGTGACTTGGACCGTGAACGGAAAAGTCCCGGTAGTTGTAGGAGTTCCCGAGATCACTCCCGTGTTGGTCGTCAGAGATAATCCGGGCGGCAACGTCCCGCTGGTTACAGTCCAATGGTAGGGTGCCAGTCCGCCGGTAGCCATGAGTTGGTTGTCATAGAAGATGGCTACATTGCCGTTTGGCAACGACGTGGTGCTGATGGTAACGGAGCCTTGGATGTGGATACTCAACGGAGCCGAGGTTCCGGTTGCGGGCGGGCTCTCCGAATCCGCCACTTGCAGGCTGAATGTCGAGATTCCGAGGGTGGTGGGTGTCCCGGAAATGGTGCCTGTGCCATCGGGATTGGAGGTAAGCGCGAGTCCCGCCGGCAAAGAACCGGTATTAACGCTCCAAACGTACGGCACTACTCCGCCGGTTGCCATCAGGGTGGCGCTGTAGGGGATCACCCACCTGGCCTCCCGGCAGCGTGGGCTGTACGATCGACATCGACCCGCGGATGTTGATGCTGAGATTCCTGGTTCCGGTGAGGGACTTGGCGTCGGTCGCGCTCACGGTGAAGCTGGAATTTCCAATCGTAGTTGGGGTTCCCGTGATCGCGCCGCTGGTGGTGTTGAAGCTCAGTCCGGCGGGCAAGCTGCCGGCGGAAATGCTAAGGGTGAACGGTGGCGTTCCGGTGCCTTGGGCAACCCCCACTTGGGAGCTGTATGGAACGTTGATTGCGCCGTTAGGCAAACTCGTTGGTATTACGACCGGAGCACCGGCCGGAGTGGGCTTGGAGCCACCACCACCGCAGGCCGCCAGGAACACGCAGAGAATAAGTGCCAACCCCAGTGCTGCAAATGCCTTCCCTGACCTCATCGGATCTCCTTGTGGACCTGGTATTGCCTGGTTTGCCAAACTCGACTCATATGAGCCGACTGGCATTCTACACGTTGGCAAGAACTATAAGTGCAATGTGAGAGAGCTGCTTGGGCGCAGTACACTTCGATCAATGCGGTTGCAGCCGCACCGTGGGCTACGCTTCAATGAAAAGTGTTGCTGCCTATGGTAACTCTGCAAGCGCGTTGTGTGCGAGTGGAAAGTTTGAGGTCCAATACGACGAAGATTTGACTGCTGATATGTGTAAGGGAAATCCCTCAAATGGGTTTGACTTGGTGAAGACCTCGGTTAGCACATAAAAGCGGCCCGGACGATGCGTCCGGGCGCTATGGAGATTCCAAACTGCAATGTTTGGAAACCGAGAACTTCACGCGATCGCTGCGTCAATCTTTTCACTATCGACGCCGAGTTCGGCGAACGCTTGCTGCGCGCGCTGCATATCGAACTTTCCGTCGCGGGCCAACCGTGACAGCGCCGCTGCGACAATTGACTCGGCGTTGATTTCAAAGTGCCGACGCAAGTGCTCGCGGTTATCGCTGCGTCCGAAGCCATCGGTACCGAGCGTGATCAGCCGTCCTTGGAGCCACGGCGACAGCTGATCGGGAACCGCCTTCATGTAATCGGTGGCGGCAATGATGGGCCCGTCGCTTCCCTCTAGCGCAGTCAGAATGTACGGGCGCTTTTCGGCTTCCGCCGGATGCAGGCGGTTCCAGCGCTCGGTGGCCAGCGCGTCGCGGCGCAGCTCGTTATAGCTGGTGACGCTCCATACGTCGGAGTGCACGCCGTACTTTTCGGCAAGGATATTCTGGGCGCGCAAGGCCTCGTTCAGGATGGGGCCGCTGCCGAACAGCTGAACTGTCGCCGTCCCCTGGGTGGATGACCTGTACTTGTAGATGCCGCGAAGAATTCCTTCTTCCACCCCCGCTGGCATTTCCGGCATCGCGTAATCTTCGTTGTACAGGGTGATGTAGTAGAAGCGGTCCTCGCCTGCGCGATACATGCGGCGCATGCCGTCTTGCACAATGACGGCGATCTCGTACACGTAGGCCGGATCGTAGCTATGGCAGGTCGGAACCGTGCTGGAGAGTACCAGGCTGTGTCCATCCTGGTGTTGCAGGCCTTCACCGGCAAGCGTTGTTCTGCCGGCGGTGCCGCCCATCAAGAAGCCCTTACCGCGAGCATCGGCGAACGCCCACACCAAGTCGCCGATTCGCTGAAAGCCAAACATGGAGTAATAAGTGAAGAAGGGAACCATGGGCACTTTGTAATTCGCGTATGCCGTTCCCGCCGCGGTGAACGACGCCATCGATCCGGCTTCGGTGATGCCTTCTTCCAGAATCTGTCCGTTCTTTTCTTCGCGGTAGTACAACAGCATGTCCTGGTCGTGCGGCTTGTAAAGCTGACCTTGGCTGGCGTAGATACCCACCTGTCGAATGATGGATTCCATGCCGAACGTGCGCCCTTCGTCGGGAATGATGGGAACGATCAACTTGCCGATTGCCGGATTCTTCAACAACTGCCGCAGCATGCTGACGAAGCCCATGGTGGTGGACACGGCCCGGCCTTTTGATCCGGCCAGAGATTCCGCAAACTCGCTCACAGGTGGCGCCTCGAACCCCGAGTCAGGCACCGACCGCGCCGGCATAAATCCGCCCAATTCTTTCCGGCGCTCGCGCAGGTAATTTAGCTCTGGACTGTTATCGGGCGGACGGTAGAGCCATCCTTCGCGCGCGGCTTCTTCAGGAATGGGAATCTCGAAGCGCGAGCGGAATGCCGTAAGCGCCTTGTCAGCGAGTTTCTTCTCCTGGTGGGTGGCATTGCGTGCCTCGGCCGATCCCAAGCCGTAGCCCTTTACCGTGTGGGCGAGGATGACGGTCGGACCGCCGCGATGCTCCACCGCCCGCTTGTAGGCGTTGTAAACCTTTTGCGGATCATGCCCGCCGCGAGTAAGACGATGCAACTCGTCATCGCTCATGTCGGAGACCATCGCCAGAAGCTCGGGATATTTCCCGAAAAATTCCCGGCGAATGTACTCTCCACCCTTGACCTTATAGCTCTGGTATTCGCCGTCAACCGCCTCTTCCATGCGCTTGATGAGAATGCCCGACTTGTCGCGGGCAAACAGCTTGTCCCAATCGGAGCCCCACAGGACCTTGATGACGTTCCAGCCGGCGCCGCGAAAAGCGGCCTCCAGTTCATTGATGATTTTTCCGTTGCCGCGCACCGGGCCGTCGAGCCGCTGCAGGTTGCAGTTGATAACGAAGATCAGATTGTCGAGCTTCTCGCGCGAGGCCAGCGTTAGCGAGCCCATCGACTCCGGCTCGTCGGTTTCTCCGTCGCCCACGAACGCCCAAATCTTGCGTGGCGTCTGGGGAATAATTTCACGGTGCTCCAGGTAGCGCATGAATCGCGCCTGGTAAATCGCGTTGAGCGGGCCCAATCCCATGGAGACCGTCGGAAAGCGCCAGAAGTTCGGCATGAGCCAGGGATGCGGATAGGAAGACAATCCTGGCGCGCCGCGTAATTCGTGGCGGAAGTTCTTCACCTGTTCTTCGCTGAGACGTCCTTCCAGAAATGCCCGGGCATAGACGCCCGGGGACGAGTGTCCCTGGAAATAAATGAAATCGCCCGGCTGATCACCATACTTGGCGTGGAAGAAATGATTGAATCCCACTTCCAGCAGGGTGGCGAGCGACGAGTAGGTCGAAATGTGTCCGCCGATGCCGGGGTCTTTCTTGTTCTGGCGATGCACCATGGCCATGGCATTCCAGCGGATCAAGCTCTTGATACGCCGCTCCAGCACGCGATCGCCGGGATACGGATCTTCCTCGTCCACCGGGATAGTGTTGACGTAGGGAGTGTTCAATTGCACAGGAATTTCCACTCCCGACTCGCGCGCGCGCGCGATCAGCGCGTCGAGAAGCTCGCATCCGCGGTTCGTGCCTTCGTTCTCCACCACCTGGTTGAAGGCTTCCAGCCACTCCGCGACTTCCTCTTCCGCGTCGACTTCCGGTTTCGACGGAAACTCCAGTACTCGATTGTTGATTTCTTGGGTTGCCACATTGACCTCTGCAATCTGCTCGCTGGCGCCAGGCGCTCACCTTCGCGGTTGAGGACCCTCTGCTTCAATCTGAAGCCTCTGCCTCAATCTTTAAAGATGCGCCCGACAATGAATCGCTTCTTCTTTGAGGGCGCTGTTTGAGGGCCTTGGCAAGACTCTGACTACGCTAAAACCCGCCGAATTCCGTGAGCGCTCACCGGCATTGAGGGCCTGATCGGCGGTGCGATTCAAGCAGGGAAGAGCGGCGGTAAACGCCGTCATAAACGTGTTTCTATTGATTGCCATCCCAATGAATGATTGGACAATTCTAGCAGAACGAAGTTCGCTGCGCTGGACTCTGGGGAGCACAGCGACGCGCCTGGCGCACAACGGAACTTGCGCGGATAGCACTCCCCCGCGAGCATCGGTCATTTCGGCACTGGTAAGAGAAACGCGCAGGCAAATGCGCTGCGCGTTTCCTTTCACAGTTTGTCTCAGGCTCAAGCATCTTCCTCGTCCCCTGAGATTTACTCGCGGGACGTATTGCCTGGGCCAATTTCGTCCGATGAGCTGGGGTTCAGCTCAAAGGGTTCAGTACACCTTGTTCATCTGCTGCCACACGGCCATCCCCGCGATGAACAGGATCAGCAGTCCCGACGCCGCGCCCAAGATACGCACGTATGGGGTTACTCTTTTCATGCGAAGCTGGAGTTCCTCCTGTTCAGCCCGGAGATTGGCACTGGCTTCGTCTAGAAAGAGTTGATCGTCTTCGTGTAAGGTCAGGGTGCTACGGTAAATCAGAAGCAGGATCAGCAGAACCGTTAATACACCCCACGCGATCAGCAACATGGTTATCATTGACATCAGCCACCTCGGCTCACCATGAACCGGTCCCACGCCCAACGTGGTTGCTCCGCGCAACCTGAGGGGGGCCCTCACTGAGTACATTATATCTCCCGTTTCCTGAGGGCAAGGGCAATTATTTGCAAGTCGATAACTAGCTTAAGCCATCTGTACCAAGGTTCGGGGGGTTCTATCTGAACCCTAAACGCGAACAACGGCGTCAATGGAGGGAACTGGTGGATTGTTCACGAAGAAAAGAAAAATACGCGCCGGCAAATGGATAGGCCGTAAAGTGCCGTTATTGGTTCCCTTCAGTGGTCTTGACTGTTTGAGGAATTGGTGACAATGTCACAGAACTGGAACCACTCTCCTTTAAGGGCGCTGAGCAAGACGAGCGAAGCATCGATACTTGGGCTGCTACCCGGCAGAAGCAGCCCTTTTTTATCCCATCGGTAAACGACCCGAGAGGGCCTTTTCTACAAGTCTGCGACGGAGAAGAATTTCGCGGCATCAAAACAAGTAGCACTTTTTGGTTGGTGCCCGGCTTTCTGGTGACTGACCACAAATTTGCCCGAGTTTGCTATAATCCCGCTAGTTCCAGAGGAGAGACGATGGCGACCACAACCAGCACACCTGTACCAACTACCACCCCGGCTGTCGAAACGAAGCCACTCAATCTCACCGCGACGGCGATCGCCAAGGTGAAGGAGATCATGGCGCAACAGAACCCTGTTCCGGCGGGACTTCGCGTGGGAGTAGTCGGAGGCGGATGCTCCGGATTTTCTTACTCGATGTCGTTCGAGAATGGCGCCGGCATGATGGACAAGACCTTCGACTTCGAAGGCCTGAAGGTCTACGTGGACGCGACTTCGCTGATGTATTTGAAGGGCGTGAACGTGGATTACATCGAGACGCTCGAAGGCGCCGGCTTCAAGTTCGACAATCCGAACGTGAAGAGCACCTGCGGCTGCGGATCTTCCTTCAGCGTGTAATTGCAGGCACGAATTTTGCAAGCCCTGTCCTTTGTGGCAGGGCTTTGCTTTACGGCGATAGTTTTCCCGTGGCCGCGAACGGTCGTTTACGTTTGCGCCGACCGCAACCCGAGCGCCCTCGCTAGGGTTCACACTCCGAGCGTAGTCTTGCCCTATACCTTGGTGGGCGCGCACCTATACAATGTATTTTCCGGTTTGCATTCTCGTAGGCGCAGTTCATCATCAGGAGTGTGGATGACGGTTTTCCGCCGAACTGTTTTACTCGTCTTGGCTGCTTTCTTGCTGTTGCTTTGGTTGGGCTGTGGCGATCAATATCGCCCAGTCGCCAATCCCATTGTCGGTCCCGGCGGCCAGCCACAGAGCACGCACTTCGCCTATGTTGTGAACTACAACCCCAACGGCGACGGCTCAGTCACCAAGATCGACGTTTCCGGAGACAGCGTGAGTTATGTGCAAACTCTGGGCGTCGGTTCCGTCTATGAAGCATTGCCGCCCAGTTCGACTGCTCTCTTCGTCGCCAACAGCGGCGATGACACGGTGAGTGACTTCTCAGCTTTTGTCAATGGTGCGGTTACTACGATCGGACTGCTGCCGGGGTCGCATCCTGTCTTTCTGGCGGCCACTCAAACAACCAACATGTACGTGCTCAATTCGGGAGCCAATTCGACGTGCCCGAATAGCGGCTCCGTCAGTGTCATGGCCACCGCTACGGGATCGGTTACCAATACCGGATGCGTTGGATTGAACCCAATCAACATGGTCCAGGCGGCGAACGCCGGACAGGTCTTCGTCCTCAATCAGGCCGATAACATGAATCAAGGTTCCGTCTCGGTTGTCGATCCGACGACGCTTGCAGTTGTGGCGACGTTGACTTCGGCGAACGGACTTGGACTTCATCCCGTCTATGCGACTTCGAACTCCGATGGTACTTACATCTTCGTCGTGACCCAGGGCGACGGAGTCAATCCCGGTGCGCTCGACATACTTACGACGGGCAATAGTCCGGCCGTGGCAGCGTCAGTGCCTCTGGGGGTGAAGCCGACTTACTCCTATCTCGACCCACATCTCAACCGGCTCTATGTCACCAACACGGGCGACAACACAGTCAGCGTCTTCGATGCCTCGAATGTGAATCCTTCCAATACGCCGCCGATACCGTCGCTGTCTCCGCCTGTGGCCGTGGGCACTGCGCCCGCCGGAGTGGCCGCCCTGCAAGACGGTTCGCGCTTCTACGTCGCCAACTCCGGCTCGAACAATGTGACCGTCGTGAGCGCCACCAGCTTTACCGTCCTGCGGACCGTTCCCGTGGGAGTGAGCCCTACATTCGTCGCGGCTGATCCGACCTCCACGAAAGTTTACGTGACCAATCAGGGCAGTTTCTCGACCAGCATCATCCAGACGGTAAATGACACCGTTTCGCTTGCCATAGCGGCCCCTGCGCAGAACCCGAATTGCATCTCTTCGTGCACACTGCAGCAGCCCATGATGATCCTGACGCAGTGAGTTGTTCACTGACGGATTTACGTGAACATGAATTCTTTGGTGCGCAGATCGCGAATGGTATCGCGCAGCCGGGCGGCTTGTTCGAACTCGAAGCGCTTGGCAGCTTCGCGCATGTCACTTTCCAACTTCACAATGTAAGCGTCCAATTCTTCCTGTGACCGAAACTCCGGCAGACCTTCCGCTTCACTGGTCAGATCGACATAATCTGCGTTGGCGACGCCCACCAGCGTCATGTCGAGCGGCCGCACGATGCTCTCCGGCGTGATGCCATGCTCCTCGTTGTAGGCGCGTTGAATGGCGCGCCTCCGGTTGGTCTCATCCAGCGCTTTCTGCATTGAGTCGGTCATCTTGTCGGCGTAAAGAATCGCGCGGCCTTCCAGGTTGCGCGCACAACGGCCGATGGTCTGGATCAACGATCCCGCCGAACGAAGAAAGCCTTCTTTGTCGGCGTCGAGGATCGCCACCAGCGAGACCTCAGGCAAATCGAGACCTTCGCGCAGCAGGTTGATACCGATGAGCACATCGAACTCGCCTTTGCGCAGATCGCGCAGAATCTTGATGCGCTCCAGCGTCTCGATCTCCGAGTGCATGTAACGGCAGCGCACGCCAACCTCGCTGTAGTACTCGGCCAGGTCCTCGGCCATGCGCTTGGTCAGCGTGGTGACCAGCACACGCTCATTCTTCTCCGCGCGACGGCGAATCTCGTGCAACAGGTCGTCAATCTGTCCCTTGACGGGGCGCACTTCCACCTCGGGATCGACGAGTCCAGTCGGGCGAATAATCTGCTCCACCACCACGCCTGCCGACTTTGTCAGCTCGTAAGGGCCGGGCGTTGCGGAGACATACACCGCCTGGTTCACGCGGTGCTCGAATTCCTCAAACGTAAGCGGACGGTTGTCGAGCGCGCTGGGCAGCCGGAATCCGTACTCGATCAGGTTCTGTTTGCGCGAGCGATCGCCGTGCCACATGCCATGCACCTGCGGAATCGTCTGGTGCGATTCGTCGACGAACAGCAGGTAATCGCGGGGCACATAATCCAGTAGGGTCGGCGGCGGTTCGCCCGGCAAGCGCCCGGTGAAGTGGCGCGAATAGTTCTCGATGCCGTGGCAGTAGCCCATCTCCTTGATCATCTCAAGATCGAAGCGCGTGCGCTGATGGACGCGTTGCGCCTCGACGATCCGTCCCTGCTTCTCCAACTCGGTTTCCCACCACGCTAACTCTTCCAGGATCGACTGCACCGCCGCTTGCTTGCGCTCCGGCTTCATGACGTAATGGCTCTTGGGATAAATCGGCAAGCGCCCATACTTTTGCTTGACGGTTCCGAAGAGGGGATCGATTTGCGCCAGCGATTCAACCTCATCGCCCCACAACTCGATGCGGTATGCGTTGTCTTCGTAAGTCGGAAAAATTTCGATGATGTCGCCGCGCACCCGAAACGTTCCGCGGCGAAAATCGCCGTCGGTGCGCTCGTACAGAATTTCGACCAGCTTGCGGACAATGTCGTCGCGCTTGATCTTCTGTCCCTTTTCCAGAAACAGCAGCATCCCGTAATAGGCTTCCGGCGATCCCAGGCCGTAGATGCAGCTCACCGACGCAACAATGATGCAGTCGCGCCGCTCGAACAGCGACTTGGTGGCCGACAAGCGAAGCTTGTCGAGTTCGTCGTTGACCGTGGCCTCCTTCTCGATGTAAACATCGCCCGCGGGAATGTAGGCTTCCGGCTGGTAATAGTCGTAATACGAGACAAAGTATTCGACCGCATTGTGGGGGAAGAACGACTTGAACTCGTGATAGAGCTGCGCCGCCAGTGTTTTGTTATGCGCCAGGATCAACGCGGGACGATTCAGCTCCTCGATGACCTTGGCCATCGAGAAGGTCTTGCCCGAACCGGTAACTCCCAGCAGTACCTGATGCTTGTCGCCATCACGGAGGCCGCGGGTTAGGGATTCAATCGCTTTTCCCTGATCGCCTTGCGGCTTGTACGAACTGGTTAACCTGAATTCCATAATCCTGACCCGACGCTTGCCGCGCAAAATCGCTGTCTGAGTCTACAGAATGCGATTTCGGCGACTAGACATCTCTTCATTATACGACGACATGAAAAGCTGGATTATCCAAGAAGGGCTCACGCTTTGAAGGGGCACGGCTTCAGCCGTGCCGTTGCGTGGGTGGAGAGTTGGGCTTCAGCCCCCGAGGGAATTCGTAGTTCGTGTTAATATCGAAGTCCCTCAGTGGCTAAAGCCATCATCATGAGAGGCGGCTTACGGCACGGCTGAAGCCGTGCCCTTTCAAAGCTTGCTGTCTTCCGCTGCCGAAACTGATGAAAAATCCAACTAAAAAGCCGATCTGAAATGCGAGCTGCGGCGTTCATTCACGTATACGTAACATAAGAATTTTTTATTGGACATCCTCTCGGGCCGCGGACAGACTCGCGTAGGAGATCCCCAATGAGCTCGGCGGACCTTGTCCCGCAACCTGGCGGCGAGCTAGCCACCAGCGGCCCCGCTTTCCTGATGTGTTCCCCTGACTTGTACGAGGTGAATTACGTCATCAATCCCTGGATGGAGGGCAATGTCCACGCCTCTTCGAAGAGGGAAGCGGCGGCACAGTGGGAACAGTTGCGCTCCGCCATCGCTCGATTCGCCCGCATCGAGTTGGTAAAGCCGCAGCCCGGGTCACCTGACATGGTCTTTACGGCCAATGCGGGTTTAGTGCGGCATGGCGTTGTGGCGTTGAGTCGATTTCTTCACCCCGAACGGCAAGGGGAAGAGCCTCACTTCGGCAAGTGGTTCGGCGATTCCGGCTTCGCCGTTCGCGAGATGCCACGTGGCACGCCATTCGAGGGCGAGGGAGATGCTTTGTTTGAGTGGGACGGTTCGCGACTCTGGGCCGGGCATGGCGTACGTACACTGCAATGCACGCACCAGTGGCTCATGGACATTTGGAAGATTGAAGTGGTGTCCTTGCGGCTGGTCGATCCTCGCTTCTATCACCTTGACACTTGCTTTTGTCCACTCTTTGGCGGCTATGTGATGTACTTCCCGAAAGCCTTCGACGCCGAATCGCTAGCCAAGATTGAAGAACGATATCCCGAAGACAAGCGCATTTGTGTTGGCGATTTAGATGCCTTGCGCTTTGCCTGTAACGCAGTAAACGTCGGCCGCGTGATCGTGCTAAATGAAATTAGTGCCGAACTTTCCATGCGACTGGAAGATCTTGGCTTCTCGGTGGTGCAAGTTCCCTTACCGAATTCCTGAAAGCCGGCGGCGCAGCCAAATGCCTGGCATTGCGGCTGAGTGAGATGGATGTGACGCACGCCGCCGCGGTGTTGTCTGCATCGCCACACGAAATTGCGCCGGAGTGGCGGCGCAGCGCGTAGCAATTCTTTTCGAAGGCGGCCGTCCTCCCCGACTAAGAGGAACCCCAATTAATTGCTGATTTCGAGCAGCGTCTCGCCGCTACTCCCTTGTCGGGCTTTGTCAAATCCCTTTACTGATTTATCCTGTTGGTTCTGGCCAGAACTTACCAGGCAACTACTCGCGTTTCTGCAAGATACTCATACCACGCTTTATAGAAAGGGCATCATGAAGATTCTGGCAATTGGCGCAGGCATGATGGGTTGGGCAGCGGCGTTTGACATGGCCCGAAGCCCACGAGTCGAGGCAATCACGCTCGCAGATTCCAACCTCCAGCGCTTGAATGAGGCTGTCGCTCGGATCAACAAACTAACCGGTAATGACAAGGTCACGGGCGTCCAGGTTGACGCCGCCGACATCCCGGCCATGCTGAAGATCATGCGCGGTCGCGATGGCGTGCTCTCCGCTGTTCCGTACTTCTTCAACTTGGAATTGGCCAAGGCCGCAATTGAAGCCAAGTGCCACTTCGCTGACCTTGGCGGCAACAACACCGTGGTGAAACAGGAATTTGCCCTACACGATCAAGCGCAAGCCGCAGGCGCGGCAATTGCTCCCGACTGCGGTCTGTCGCCCGGCATGGCGTCCATCCTGGGAGGCGAATTGTTGCGCCGCATCGGCGGCAAGGCCGATGCGCTGAAGATTTATGTTGGCGGCCTGCCGCAGCGTCCGCGTCCGCCATTCAATTACCAACTCGTCTTCTCGGTCGAGGGGCTGATCAACGAGTACAGCGAGCCCGCCAAGATTTTGCGCGACGGAAAACTTGTTACGGTCGAACCGCTCACCGAAGTCGAGCCCTTCCAGATGGAAGGCTTTCCTGAGCTGGAGGCGTTCCACACTTCGGGTGGCACATCCACTTTGCCCGAGACGTTCCAGGGCCAGGTTGGCGAATGTTTCGAGAAGACACTGCGTTATCCCGGACACGTTCGCATGCTGCGTTCGCTTTACGATCTTGGCTTGTTCTCCAGCGTGAAACGCGTGGTGAACGGGAACGCAGTGGCCCCGCGGCAGATGATGTCGCGATTGTTCGAGGAAAAATTCGCCAGCGAGGAGCCCGAGGTCACTCTGCTGCGTGTCGAAGCTCATCACGATAGCGTCGTCGCGTCTTTCAGCATGATCGATTACACCGACCCGTTGACGGGGACGACATCCATGATGCGGACCACGGCATGGCCGGCGTCGATCGTGCTGCAGATGCTGATTGGCGGCGAGATTTCCAAGCGCGGAGTTGTGCGTCAGGAGGTCGACGTCCCAGCGCAGCTTTTCCTCAATGAGATGGCATTGCGCGACGTGGTAATCGGCTACCGTATCGAATCCGTCCAGGAACTCCGCGAGGAAGCTCTGGCCGCGGCACAGGAGAACTGATTGAACTTCTTAAATCGCTTGCAGCCCCTGGGGCTGCTGGTTTTGCGGCTGGCGCTGGGCACGGTCATGATCGCCCACGGCTATCAGAAAGTTTTTGGGGGCATGCCGCAGTTCATGGGGATGCTGTCGCACATGGGAATTCCAGGGTGGATGGGCTACCTCACAGCTGCCGCGGAGTTTGGCGGAGGCATTTTGCTGGTGGTTGGATTTCTGACACGGTTGGCGGCGCTCGCCATTGTCATCGACATGTTGGTCGCGATCTTCAAGGTGCATCTACATAACGGATTGTTTGCGAAAAATGGCGGCTTCGAGTTTCCGATGGTATGCGGCGCGATTGCGTTCTCGCTGATCTGGAGCGGCGCCGGCCCTATCGCGATTGATTGGCTGTGGGGGAG
The DNA here is from genome assembly GCA_963772895.1 of uncultured Acidobacteriaceae bacterium. Classification (GTDB taxonomy): domain Bacteria; phylum Acidobacteriota; class Terriglobia; order Terriglobales; family Acidobacteriaceae; genus Bog-257. The sequence goes on along the minus strand of CAVYZB010000007.1, from coordinate 205,153 downwards.
CAAGGGCGGGCGGTAGCGAATTCCAGTAAGCGGAAATCGTCAGCGCGAGTGCGCTGGTGATTTTGATCGTATGCAGGAGAACAGCAGGTCCCTCGACTCCGGCGGCCCAAACCCGGCCCGCCTGCGCTCGGGATGACAGCTAGTATTAAGCGTAGTGTGTTAGCAGACGTCGCACTAAACCCTAGTCTCTGACCCCTGGTTCCTGGTTCAGTACTTCGCCAACTCCACCATCGCCTGGAAAACATCTTCCGCCTGCGGCAGAATCTCGTCCTCCAGAATTGGCTGGTAGGCGACGAATGTATCCTTCGCCGCTACGCGCTTCACCGGAGCATCGAGGTGGTCGAAGAGTTCGTCGGCGATGCGGGCGGCGATCTCCGCTCCATAGCCCCAGCTCAGCATGTCCTCGTGAGCCACGAGCACGCGGCTGGTCTTGGCTACCGACGTCGCAATCGTTTCCCAGTCGTATGGACTGAGGGTGCGCAGGTCAATCAGCTCCACACTGACACCATGCTCGCGTTCGATGCGTTGCGCGGCTTGCAGCGCGCGCGGAACCACCGCTCCATACGTCACCACGGTAAGGTCATGACCGGGGCGAACGATCTTCGCCTTGCCGAAGGGAATCATGTAATCCGGTCCCGGATACGGCGCGCGGCCAAAAGTTTCGCGATAAAGGCGCTTGTGCTCCAGGAACAGCACCGGGTCGTCGCAACGAATCGCGGTGCGCAGCAGGCCATTGGCGTCGAGCGCATTCGACGGAAAGACCACGCGCATGCCCGGTGTATGCGTGAAAATGCTCTCGCCGCACTGCGAGTGATAAATGGATCCGCCGGTGAGATAGCCGCCAATCGCGACCCGCACTACCGCCGGCGAGGAGAAGGCGTTGTTGGAGCGCCAGCGTATCAGCGGCAGCTCATTGCGAAGCTGTTGCATGGCAGGCCAGATGTAGTCGAAGAACTGGATCTCCACTACCGGCTTCAGGCCGCGTGTCGCCATGCCTACGGCGCGGCCCACGATGTTGGCCTCCGCCAGCGGCGAGTTGAAAACGCGGTCGCAGCCGAACTCGGTCTGCAGGCCTCCGGTCAGCTTGAAAACGCCGCCCTTGCCTTTCACCTGCTTGTCTTTTAGATACTCCTCGCGGCTGCAGTCGGCCACATCTTCGCCAAACATTACGATGCGCGGATCGCGCTTCATCTCGTCGCGGAGACACGCGTTGATCAGGTCGGCCATCGTCTTTTCGGGAGCCGCGGGCGCGCCTTTCTCGGCGGGAAGAGGGTGCGCCGCCTCGGTTTGAAACGCCGCCGAAGCGGGATCGAGATCAGGCGAGTACACGAACTGTTTGTACGAGTCGGGCGCGGGCAGCGCGGCGGCGACGGCTCGATCCGCCGCTTCCTGGATTTCCGCCTCCACATCCTTTTCCAGATTGTCGATGCCCTGCTCGTCGAGAATGCCTTCGCGCACCAGGAAAAGTTGGAAGCGAGTGATGGGATCGCGTTCCACTTCCTGTTTGCGCTCAGAATCGGGCCGGTAGAGTTTTTCGTCGTCGGACAGCGAATGCGAGTATGGACGGATCACATGGCCGTGAACAAACGCCGGCCCTTTGCCGGAGCGAATATAGTCGACGGCAGTCTTGAGCGCGCCATAGCTGACAAGCGGATCGGTGCCGTCGAACTCGGCAAAATGGAAGTTCGGAAATCCCTTAACCAGCTTGCTGATGTTGCCGCCGGCGGTGCCAACTTCCACCGGTACCGAGATGGCGTACTCGTTGTCTTCGATCAGATACAGGACCGGCAGCTTCAGGTTCGATGCGGTGTTCAATGACTCCCAGAACTCACCTTCGCTGGTCGTTCCATCGCCACCGGAGACGTAGACCACTTCGTCGCCGTGGAACTGCACGTCCTTGAACTGGCGATAATCGGCGGTGGCCCTTTCCGCAGCCTGGGGATAGCGGTTGAAGTAGCGTCCAGCTTCAGCGCAGCCTACAGCTTGCAGAAACTGCGTTCCCGTCGGCGAGGACTGGGTCACGATATTCAGCTTCTTGTGTCCCCAATGCGAGGGCATTTGCCGCCCGCCTGAGTTGGGATCGTCAACGGCGCCCACGGCTTCCAGCAATTGCTCGTACGGCGTCATGCCTAAAGTCAGGCAGAGCGCGCGGTCGCGATAATAGGGATAGAACCAGTCGTAGCCTGGGCGCAGCACCATTCCGGCGGCCACCAGCAGCGCTTCGTGTCCTGCGCCAGAGATCTGGAAGAAAATCTTTTGCTGGCGCTTAAGCAGGATCTCGCGATCGTCGGTCCGGCGCGACATATACATCAGCCGGTAGATGTCGATCAACTGCTGGTTGGTGAGCCCTTCATATTTCTTGTTTGGAGCAGGCTGCTCGACGGCAGGTTTAGGCTCTGCTTTTGTGGTGGCCATCCATTACCTCAGGCGTAAGATGCGAACCCCGGAAACGGCGACGAACGTTCCATCATTGTAAATGGTCGGCAGGATTTCTTGAATTGTCGGTAGTGGATAGGCACTCTTGGCCACTACTGAGTTGTCATCACGAGCAAAGCGCGGGATCTGCTTGTGCTGCCTTTCCAGAAACCACCATCACGGGGGGCGAGTCAGCGGACGGCTGTAAGTCAGTTTCCCGGGGCGGCCCGTCAACCGGGGCGAGACGGCGGTACCTGCTCGGATCGGCGATTACATTGTGAGGACGGCACGGAACCGAGCCTTGCCGTCCGCAACCCGGTCGTAGGCTTTCGCTGCCTCTCGCAATGGATACGTCTCGACAATCGTTTTGACTTTTCCTCGGGCTACGAAATCAAGTGCTTCGTAAAGATATTCGGGGCCGTTTTGCTGGCTCCCAATGATTTGAATGCGTTTCGAGATGAGATCCAGCAGCGACACCGAAAGCGGCTCCGCGTCAGCGCCCATCGTGACCAGCCGGCCGTCCGGCCGCAATCCCTGAATGCTGTCCACCATCGACTTGGTCGAATTTGAGGTGCTGAGGATCACGTCTGCGCCTCCCGCTTCCGCAAGGCTCTTTCCGTCGCGGACAACCTCATCTGCACCGAGATCACGGATCATCTTGTCTTTATCAGGGGAATGCGAAACTGCGATGGTCTCGAAGCCTGCGGCCTTCGCGTATTGCACAGCCAAGTGCCCCAGGCCGCCGATGCCGAGCACAGCCACGCGCTCATGCGGCTTGGGATCGGCCCAGCGGAGCCCGCTATAGACCGTATAACCCGCACAGAAGATCGGGGCTGCTTGCTCATAAGAAACCTTGTCGGGAATAAGGTAGGTCACATCGGCATTCATCAGCATGTACTCGGCGTGTCCGCCCTGGGCCTCGCCTCCTGTACCCTTCAGATAGGGACAGAACATTCTGCGGCCACGCTGGCACCATTCGCAGCGCCCGCAAGTGGATTGAATCCAAGCGGTACCCACACGGTCGCCGGCCTTTCGCGTGGTGACGTCGGGAGCTACGGCAACGATCTCGCCGACCGGCTCGTGGCCGAGGATTCGGGGGAATGGTCCGGGCAAGCGTCCGAGCGTTTGGTGTACGTCGGTGTAGCAGATGCCGCTTGCATGCATCTTCACGAGCACTTGATTCGGTCCGGGCTGAGGTTGTGGAACGTCTTTGACCTGCCACGAACTGCCCACAGCGGGAACGATGGCAGCTTGCATAACACTTCCTCCTAGCGCGATTCGATGCGAGCCCCTTTTAGGTCGGTGCATGATTTTGGATGCCCGATTCGCCAATCACACACCTAAGCTGAGATTCACGGGTCAGCTACCCGACAACTACCCAGCTACTATGAGCGGGGATTGCTTGACTTTAGCCCACGAGGGAAAAGCAGATGCCTCCTGCGCTTGTCATCGCAAGTCCAAAAGAATGTTGCATCGCTATACTGGAAGGGAATGATACGCACGCTTCGCCCTATTCCGGTCAACAAAATCAAACTCATTATCTTTGATCTGGATGGCACGCTGATCGATTCCGAGCTTGACCTGGCAGCCGCGGTCAACGCCATGTTGCGCAACTATGGCCGCAAAGAACTGCCGATCGAGGTGATCGGCACCTACATCGGCGATGGCGCGCCCATGCTGATTCGCCGCGCGCTCGGCGATCCCGCCCATAGCGAATTTCTGCAGGAAGCGCTCAACTATTTTTTGCTTTACTACCGTGAACACAAGCTCGACAACACGCGCGCCTACGACGGGATAGGCGAGGCGCTGCAGCAAGCCAGCCAAGCCGACGGAGTACCGCGCAAGTTGGCGGTGCTTACCAACAAGCCGGTGCGAGTGTCGCGCGAGATTCTCGCTGGGCTAGGACTGGCTCACTGCTTCGTACAGATCTACGGGGGCAACAGTTTCGAAACCAAGAAGCCTGATCCCCTTGGCGCCAACACTCTGATGCGCGAAGCGGGCGCAGCCCCCGATGAAACCGTGATGGTCGGCGACTCTGGGGTGGACGTTCTCACGGCCCGCAATGCGGGTTTGTGGAGCGTCGGAGTCACCTACGGATTTGCGCCGCTCACCTTGCAGCAGGTTCCTCCCGACGTGCTGGTGGATACGCCGGCCGAGTTGGGACGCGCGTTAACGGAGAGCGAGAAGTCCGCGCGTGATGACAAAGGGTAAGGGACCGAAAGGGCCGCACTACCCGAACGCCTGCTGCTATCCTTTACCCATGTCGCGCGCTGGCAGCAATGGTTCGCCGTTCCGGGATGGCTTTGCCGCCGTGTGGCACGACCCAGTTCTGTTCGCCGCCGAGCTTACCTGGCGCTGGTGCTTCGGGTTCTCCGCGTGGGCCCTCACCATCATTTCCGGCGTGTTGTTTCTCGACAGCCTGAAAATCTCTCGGGCCGACGAATTTCTGCTCGGCACATTTCAACCGCAATTGCTTTCGGGCGTGATTCAGCACATCTTCCGAGGCAGCCTCACGCGTTTCGTGCTGCAGCAATCGGTCCTTCTCCTCGGGTTAACGCTGCTCTGGTGTTTTGCCGCCACGGCAGGCCGCGCCGCCACGCTGCGCCGCCTGGTTGCAATGTTCAGCAGCGGCGACGAGCCAAGACACCCGACATGGCAATTTGCTCCGATCTTCGTGCTGCATCTGATGCGCGCGGCATGGTCGTTGATCGCGATGTCGGTCGCGATTGCGTGTTTGCTGATTGGCAGTGTCATGGTTGCCGACGACCGTGCCGGCCTGGCGGCGCTTTTTCTCGTCTTCGGAATCGGGCTGCCCTGTTGGTTCGGGGGCGCATTGAATTGGTTCTTCGGGATTGCGCCGCTGTTTTGCATTCGCAATGACGCACCGGCAATGGACGCCCTCGCGCAAACTGTGGACTTCGTTTCGCGCAGAGGTGGCCGGCTATTTCTGCTGGGCCTCGGATTTTTTCTGCTTCGGCTGGTATGGTTCGCGACGATGACGCTGGGCATACTCTCGCCGCTTAGCTTACTGCCTTACGTGGCTCCAGGTTGGGTGCTGCTCGTCATGGCGGCTATCGCATTGATCTATTTCGCAGGCGCAGACCTGCTCTTTCTCGCTCGTCTGGGAGCCTACGTTTCGCTGGCGGAAGATGATGCGCGGCCCGTGCCCGTGACAGAAGCCAGCAGCCCTCCCGATCCGATGATCGCGCCGGAACCGGCTCAGCCGAATGAGATCGCGCCCGCAATTGACCTGGCATAAGCCCGAGTGTTTCCGCTCGTTTTATCTGACAAACATTCACCCATCACTTGTGCAGGTGACAGCTGTCACTGCCCCGGCGGCAATACTGCGCGAACGTCATAGTAGGGAGGTGTGTGTTGGTCTCAGCTTGGCTGAGCAATCGCCTTGCGAGTGCGCTCCGCAGTGTGCGCCGGGCCCCGCGCCTTTTGGTGTCCATGCTAGCTCTGGTATTGTTCCTTGCCTTTTCCGCAAAATCGTACGCCCTTAGTGCGAATCCCCCAACAACGAATGGCGGATTCTGGGGCGGCGTCGCAGTTGGTTTTGCAGTGTTGCTCGTGGCGGCCGTTCTGGCCAGGACGCGGATTAAGGCGGCGGAGCGCGAAGCGCTGCGATCGAAGGAACTCGCCGATCATCGCGAATACGAGCGCAATGTGGCGCAACAGGAATTGCTGCGTCGTCTGGAGGAAGAGCGCGAGCTGGCGAAGGAGAAGATGCAGTTTGAGTCGCAACTCTCCGAGTACGAGAAGTACGCCTCTCTGGCGCAGCTTGCCCTGGGGGCAGCCCACGAAATCAACAACCCCTTGCTGGGAATCCTGTCGCACCTGGAATTGGAATCGAAGGACGCCTGCGGAGAACGGCGGGAAGAGATTGAGCAGTGCATTGAAGGCACAAAACGAATTTCGTTGGCGGTGCGTGGATTGCTCGATTACGCGCGGCCCGGGCCGCTAATGCTCAGCAAGGTCAATCTCAGTCTGCTGGCGGCTGAGACGCTGAAATTTCTAGAGCACCAGCCCATGTTCCGGCAGATCCGGTTGCAGAACTGTATTCCTATGGATCTGCCGGCCATCAGCGCCGATGCCAATCAGCTCTCGCAAATTTTGATGAACCTGCTGCTGAATGCGGTGCAGGCGACGCCGCCGGGAGGAACCATCACGATCCTCGCCGACAAAGTTAAGTTCGCGGAGGTTGTCGAACTTCGCGTGCGCGACACCGGCAGCGGCATTCCCGCTGACATCCTGCCGCACATCTTTGAGCCGTTCTTCACCACCAAACGCGGCAAAGGCACGGGCCTGGGACTGAGCATCACGCAAAGCTACGTGCGCAGTCATGGCGGAGATATCCAGGTTGAAAGCGTGCCCGGCCTGGGCACCACGGTCCGCGTGACCCTGCCCATTCGCCAGGTTGGCAAGGCCGTGCAGCAGGAGGAGGTCATCGCCTAGCTATGTCGTATTCCATCCTGATTGTCGATGACGAAGCGCTCACCGTGCGCACAATCGGACGCGCCCTGGAGGGTGAAGGCTTCGAAGTCTTTCTGGCCATGAGCGGCGAGGAAGCGCTGACCACGCTCGCCGAAGAGAAGCCTGACCTGGCGTTGCTCGACGTTGTGCTGCCCGGCATCAACGGCATCGAAGTGTTACGCCAGGCCAAGAAGCTTTCTCCATCCACCATCATCGTGATGATGAGCGCCTACCACGTGGTCGACCGCGCAGTGGAAGCCATGAAGCTCGGCGCGTATGACTACCTGATCAAACCATTTCACATCGCCGACATGGTCAACACCATTCGGCGGGCGACCGAGATGCTGGCGCTGCGCGTCCGCGTTCACGACACTGTGCAGAGCGCCAAAGGCCGATACGATTTTGGGCGTGTGGTGACCGAGAGCCCGGTCATGCGAAATGTCCTCGAGATGGCGCGCCGGGCCGCGGAGAGCGACCACACCACCGTTCTCATTCAAGGCGAGAGCGGGACCGGCAAGGAAGTTCTGGCCAAGGCCATTCACTACAACAGTCCGCGCGCCCAGGCGCCGCTCATCAGCCTGAACTGCGCCGCCCTGCCTGACACCTTGCTGGAGAGTGAGCTGTTCGGCTATGAGCAGGGCGCCTTCACCGACGCGCGGCGGCGCAAAGAAGGACTCATCGAGAAGGCCTCTGGCGGCACGCTTTTCCTCGACGAGATCGGCAACACCTCGTTCAGTCTGCAGGCGAAGTTGTTGCGCGTCTTGGAAGAAGGAACGTTCATGCGTCTCGGCGGCACCAAGCCGGTGCACGTGGATGTTCGCATCATTACCGCGACCAACAGAGTCCTGAAGGAAGCGGTCAGCAAAGGCGAGTTCCGCGAGGACTTGTACTACCGCCTGAACGTGCTGCCATTATTTATCCCGCCGTTGCGCGAGCGCCGCGAAGATATTTTGCCGCTGGCGCTTGACATCATGCAGCACTTCAATGACGAGCTGAAAAAAAATTTTGTGGGCTTCACTCCCGCCGCCGCGGAGTTGCTACAGAGGTATCCCTGGCCGGGAAACATTCGCGAGTTGCGCAACGTGATCGAGCGCACCATGATCCTTTGCCAAGGCAATGAGATTGACGAAGAGAACTTGCCCGAAGAAGTTCGCGATTACCACGAAGAGCCCGCCCATGAGGAGATGTCATCGTTCGAAGTCTCACCTACGGGCGATCAGTTTGTCAGCTTGAGAGAACTCGAGGACCGTTACATCCACGAAGTTCTGAACGCCACCGGGCAAAACAAAACCCATGCCGCCCGCATCCTTGGCATTCATCCCACCTCGCTGTTGCGCCGACTCAAGAAAACCCCGGAGCTGGTATAGCAGGTTAGACCATTACTAACGCTTTACAATAGTACTGTGTTGCGTTAGTATTCTGCAGCAATGATAGCCAGTTTTCGGGATGCAGATACAGAAAACTTGTGGCGCTCGGGAAGGAGTCGCCGCCTACCCGCCGACCTGTACCGCAGGGCATTCAAGAAACTGGCCATCCTGAATGCGGCGGTTATGCTAGGCAACTTAAGCGTGCCGCCAGGGAATCGTTTGGAAGCCCTTCGTGGTGACCGCGCAGGCCAGCATGCCATTCGAATCAACGACCGGTACAGGATCTGTTTTGTGTGGCGCGAGGGCAACGCCTTTGATGTTGAGGTGGTGGATTACCACTAGGAGCGAGGAGGGTAGATATGGCCAAGGCAAGAAACAAGGCTTTTGCAGTACACGCGGGTGAGATCCTCAAGACCGAGTTCATGGATCCCATGGGCATCACCGCCTATGAGTTAGCTAAGACACTGAACTTTCCCGGCATTTACGAAGTGGTGCGAGGAAAGCGGTCGATCAGCGCCGACACAGCAATTCGACTGGGGAAATATTTTGGCCTGCCCGCGCAGTTTTGGCTCAACCTGCAGAACGACTACGATCTGAGGCTGGCGGAAGGCAGTGGCGCCGGGAAAGGAATCCGCCCGCGGAAGATCGACCAGCACACCCTCCTGACCGGGACACGCTGACGGACCTCCGCCATCGACCGCAGCCTTTGCACTACTGCAAAATGCGACGGTTACCTGCATAACGCAGTGGTCGCACCTTCCGCAATCGGCACGAAGCTCCTAAATCCTTTGCCACCACAGCCCCTTTCGGGAAGCGATTTGCCCCCTACGTGCACTAGCCATAGCGGAGCACAGTGCCGTGATGATCTGTCACTCCTCGTCGAAACTGACCAAGCGCGAATCGTACGGCCCGTGCTTTGCCCGCTACGATGCAGCTTATGACATCGGGCGGAGCAGGTAAGGAGGCTTTATGTCGATCTTATTTGTTCTGCTTACGTTCCTACTCATTCTTACGGTCATGTATTTCCGTCGTCCGCAAGAGGCGGCAACTTTGCAAGTGGCACCTACGAAGAAACTGAATACGCCGGTCATGTCGCAGCACACCGGCTTCGAGGTTCCCGAAGGCCATGCCTTTCATCCCGGTCACACCTGGGTCTTAGATGAGGGCCGGCAGAATGCCCGCGTTGGCATCGATGCCTTCGCCGGAAATTTGTTTGGCAAGATTGACTCCATCGAGATCGCCGATCTGAACCGCTGGGTACGCCAGGGGCAGAAGTTGTGTACGGTGACGCGTGAAGGGCAGAGTGTCGATCTTCTGTCGCCTATCGAAGGCGTGCTGGTTTCAGTCAACCACGAAGTCCTGAAGAACCCCAACCTCATCGTGGATGACCCTTACAAGAATGGCTGGCTGTGCATGGTCAAGGCCCCCGAGCTTTCCACTAATGTAAAAAACCTTTTGCACGGGCCGATGGTTCCGGCATGGATGCAGAACAGCATGGCGCGTATAAGCGCAATGCTGCAACAACTTAATCCCGCTCTGGCACAAGATGGCGGACTGCCGATCAAAGGCGTGCTCTTCCATGTGGATACCAGTACCCGGGAGCAACTGACAAAGGAATTTTTTCTGACGTAGCGCTGGTCGAAATAACACAACGGAGAATCTCATGCCAAGACAAAAAGCAATGCTCATCGATATCAAGCGCTGCATCGGATGCCTGAGCTGCGAGACCGCTTGCAAACAACTCCACGGATTCGGCCCCGACCCTGAACCAACCCTTTCCGACACTGCGTTCACCGTGGTCGAGACGCGTGGCGATAAGTTCGTTCGCAAAGTTTGTATGCACTGTGACGATCCGGCCTGCGCCTCGGCTTGCCCGGTCGGCGCCATCGGCAAAAGTCCGTTGGGTCCGGTGCTCTACAACGCCGACAAATGCATCGGCTGCCGGTATTGCATGCTGGCGTGTCCGTACCAGGTGCCGCGTTATCAGTGGACCAAGCTCGCGCCCTTCGTCAAGAAGTGCGATATGTGCTCGGACCGCATCAAGGCTGGCAAGTCCACGGCTTGCGCAGAAGCCTGCCCGGTGCAAGCGACCGTCTTCGGCAATCGCGATGACTTGATTGCCGAAGCCTGGAGCCGCATCCGCGGCGACTCGTCGTACGTACCGCGGATCTACGGGCTCGAAGAACTCGGCGGAGGCAGCGTGTTGTTTGTCTCCGATGTTCTCTTCGAGAAGCTCGGATTCAAACCCGCGCCCACCGGCAATCAGCCTATGCCAACTCTTACCGCCAGCGCCCTGGGCGACTCGCCCAAGGTGGTAATCATGGGCGGCACCATTCTCTCGGCGTTGTATTGGGTTACGCAGCGGCGGCGCGAAGTTGCGCTCGCTGAAGCCGAGGAGAAAGCCACCATCAACCGGATCAAAGAAGAAAGGAGCTAGCCATGATTGCGCGAATTAAATCGGAAATAACTTTATGGCGCGTCATTGTAGCCATCATATTCGTGACCGGTCTTTATGCGACATACATAAGATTTTTTGAGGGATTCCGCGCCAGCACCAACCTCAGCGATCAGATGCCCTGGGGCCTGTGGGTTGGCCTGGGTACACTCTGCGGCATCGGACTCTCCGCCGCTGGCTTCGGTATCAGCGCTGCGGTTTATCTGCTGGGCATGGAGCGCTACCGGCCCATCCTGCGCGCTTCGATTCTGATTTCATTCCTCGGCTACCTGACGGTCTGCGTCGGATACCTTTACGAGATCGGCCTGCCGTGGCGCTTCTGGCATCCGATCGTGATGTGGAACCACCGTTCGGTCCTGTTCGATGTGTGTATCTGCATCATGACTTACACCACCGTGCTCACCTTCGAGTTCGCACCGGCGGTGATTGAGAAGCTGCCGTGGAAGGCATTTCGCGAGACGGTGCTGCGCTTTCACCACAAAATCCTGATTGGTGTGGTGTTGGCCGGCGTACTGCTATCGTCGATGCACCAGTCGTATCTGGGCGGCCTGTTCCTGATCGCGCGCGGCAAGGTTCACCCGCTGTGGTATTCGCAGTATATGCACGCGTTGTTCTATCTGTCCGCGATTCCTGCTGGTCTGGCGCTGACCGTCATGGCCATCTACCTCTGCATGCGTTCGCTTGAACGTGCGCGTGGATTTCAGCATCCTCAGCGATTGCGGCCGAATGATCCAACTGTTGCTCATCGTCTATGCCTTTTTCAAGGTACTCGACCTGGTTTCGAATCAGGCGCTAGGCTACGCCTTTCAGCGCACCAGCGAAGCCGGGTACTTCTGGCTCGAGGTCGTGCTGTTCCTGGCGATCCCAATCTTCCTCTTGAGCTTCGACAGTGTGCGCTCGAATCCCGAGCGGCTCTACTGGACCTCTGCCATTGTAGTGGCGGGATTCATGGTTGACCGGCTGAACGTCTCGATCAACTCGTTGCAGACGGCCATGGGAACGCACTACGTGCCGAAGTGGACCGAGTTGGCATCGAGTGTTCTGGTCATCGCGGCCGGCGTAATCGCATTCCGATATGCCGTGATTTACCTCGACATACTTCCGAAGGCAATCGTAAAACCATCGACTCGCTGGATGTCGAATGGTGGGTTGCCAGCGCAGGCGTGAGAGGGGCAGTGGACAGTGGTTAGGGATAGTGGATAGAACCCGATGGCAGGTAGTAGGGCCCTGAGGGTGCCCCATCCAAGCTGGCTTTGCTTGGATGGGGATTTTTCGTTTTAGGTCGCGTCTTGGATCTCTTCCGACTGACGCCACTGTTCTCCGCACGAATGGCATACCCATTTCTTGCGGTGAAGAGCAATTGGAGCGAGAACAAAGGCGCTGATCCAGGCAACGGGCTGATTCAAGTCCTCAAAAGCGATATCCAGAGACTGACATTTCGGACAGCGCGGTTGCTTGTACGGTCCAAAGCCCTCCACCTCGAACTCCTCGGGAACCGATTGTTCCAACAGATCTAACGCCGCGTCGGCGTCTTGCTGTCTAACGCACAACTTTATGCCACCGACCAGGTTCGAATAAAACCAGTCCATCCGTATCATGTTGTCGTCGACCAGGAAGGATTCGATGCCTGCCGAGTCCAATGCACCCTTCGCGATCAGCGCTTCGTGCAGATCTCTGAACTGGCGAATGCTAACGACGTCAGCTAATTCAACTGAATCGCGCTCCGGACCGGCTCCTGTGTCTGCCACGGCAGGTTCTTCAGGGCGCCGGCGAGCCAGCTCATCGGTTAGAGCTTGGCTCGCCACGTCGGTTAGTTCGGCCGAATCCGCCGCGATGGCGTTCAACTCCCCATCCGACATCGCAGCATAGAGCTGGCTAAGTCGCTGCCGTTCTTCTTCGGGGTCCGGACGTGCCATCCCTACCGCCCCCGCGCCACGATCAGCGTCATATCGTCGGCTTGCTCGTCGGGACTGAACCGCTGTACCTCGTCAAGAATGCCATCCATAATTTCGCCGGCTGATTGCTGCTGATACTTCGTGGTCACCGCAAGTAGGCGGTCTTCGCCGAACTCCTCGCTCTCGCTGTCGTCTCTCTCACCTGCCTCAGAAACGCCGTCGGTATAAATAACCAGCACATCGCCAGGCGCGAGGTAGCTCTCCGCCACGCTGCAATCCCACTCTTCGAATAATCCCAACACGGTTGCGTTGGCATTCAGTCGCTCCAGTTCGCCCGTCGCCCGCAAGAGCATCGGCGGATTGTGTCCACAGTTGACATATCGCAAGCGCCGCGTCTCGTCGTCATACACCGCAAAGAACGTGGTCGCATAATTATTGCTTTCCGTGTTCTTGAAGAACAGGTAGTTGACCGAGCGCAGCAAACGGGGAATATCTTCCAATGCCAGCGCATATTGACCACGCAAGTTGGCCTGTAAGTTGGCCATCAGCAACGCGGCTGACATTCCCTTGCCGGCAATGTCGGCCAGCACCAGGCCGAGGCGTCCCGAACCCAGATCGAGAAAATCGTAATAGTCGCCGCCCACAGCGCGCGTCTGAATGCACTTGCCGGCGCAGTCCAGCGTCCGCAGCGAGGGCGACTGCTGCGGTAGCAGGCGGCTTTGTACCTGGCGCGCGTATTGCATCTCCTGCTCGCTGCGGCGCTCCGCTTCCATGCGCTCCGCCATCTTCTCGGCCAGCGTGATGCTGCGCATGGCGATACCCGCCTGGCTGGCGACCGAAGCCAGCAGGCGTTTGTCGCTGGCCGAATACGGTTCTTCAGAAAGCCGCGGGCCAAGCACGATGGCTCCCTGCAACTCGCCTTCGCTGGAGCCACGAATAGGCACGAGGCACTCCGTATGGAGCAGCTCCAATTGAGTTCCGGAGTTGTCTTCGGGGCCGAAGTCCATAGGTTCGGTGCGTTCCGCCAGCATCGCAACCGCTTCAGCCTTGGGAGACACAGTCATTGCCTCCGCCGGGGGGTTGCCGGCATAGGCGTAGAACTGTCCTGCACTATTTTTCAGGTACACGAAAATCGAATGCGGATGCAACGCGTCGTGAATCTCATCGTGCAACAGCGCGGCCAATCCTTCGCGGCTGCTGACCGTCAATGTCTTTGCCGCCAGGTTCTCCAGAATCTGTTGTGCGTCGTAGGAGCTGCGGAAGAAGGCGCGGTCCAGCCGGGTCCGTACTCGTCGATGCACCTGGGTCGCGCCCGAGATCAGCAGTACGCCGAAGGTTGCGCCCACCGGAATGGCCGCTTTCGATCCGGCCGAGAAGTGGCGCGAGAACGCCTCCCCGAACCAGATCGTCAGCCCGACCGAGATGGCCAGGATCAGGATCACGAATCCGCGCTCCACCAGGAAATACCTGGCACTACGCTTCAGCAGCACCGGAAGCTCCATCACCCGGTGCTTGACCACGGCGTAAGCGAAGGAAATCGGGAACAAAAACAAGAAAATAACCTTTACAAAATTCATCCAGAAAGGAATATGAACAGGGTATAGGTCCGATATAAGGCCGGCGACGACGGCAGGGGTGATGCCGACCACCGTTCCCCAAAGAATCACCTGCAGCTTGCGTTTGTCGTCCCGGTTGGAGGCGCTGAGAACGTTCGATAGCAGCGAAAGCAGGCCGAGCAGGATGGCTCCGTATCCCACAACCATTCTGACCCTTCCCCAGACGCTTTCCCCAGCAAGTGCCGTCAGGAAGGGCAACACCGCGGAATTGCCGGTGCGTATTCCACCTAAGCAAAGACAAGCGGTCAGGGCCAAAAGCAGCCACTTGAGCCAGGGAGCCTTGCGCTCGATAGGCGAGCGTGTGGGGAAGACAGCAAAGAGAAAGTAGAAGACTCCGGGCAGCAGGGAGTCCAGCACGGTTCGATAGGCATAGAAAAAGATCCGGACGGGGTGCGGCGCGATGGCGACCGGATCCGGAATGCTGGCGGCGGCAATGAAGGCCGCGAAGACCAGCGCCAGCAGCCACGCGTTGCCGTCCTCAATGCGCAGGAACAAAACCACTAGTCCGACGACAACGAAGAGAATCGGATAGCAGTTCAGTATTAAATTTGCCACGCGTTGCGTCAGCGGAACCTTGTCGCCCCGGCCGGCGGCCGCGCGAAACGTACCCGTAATGACCAGCGGCTGTGGCTCTCCGGGGCGCACAACCTTCAAAACCACATGGTCACCAGGCTGGGACCGCAGCCAAACATCTTGCAGTGTCTCGGAGCAGGAGGCTTCAGAAGTCAGGGCTATACCGTCGATGGCGACGATGCGGTCGTGCGCTCTCAGTCCCGCCGTTTGCGCTGGACTATCCCTGTACACATCGGTGATTTCAATACCGGAGGGAGTGGGGTGCGTATCGATTCCAATTTCGACCGTCCCTTGGCGGACGTAGTACATCCAGACGGCGCTGTAAAGAATGGTTGTCCCTGCGAAGACGATCGCCATGGCGAACAGCAGCGGCCGGTAGCGTTGAGCGAAATCTGGATTTGGCATCAGGTTCGTCTGTCGTGATCACATTATCATGCAAAACCGCATGCTTTCGGTAGCTGCCGAATATGCCGTTGCCGCAAATTTCGTGGGACTGAGCCTGAGATGACGCTCATCCATCCCGCCACTTCCGGTGTGCATCTTGAAGTTTGAGCCGCGTCGGATGTTTTTGTGTCTGCGGCTTTGACCAGCAAAGGAGGAAATTGATGCCGGAAAAAGAAACCTTGGAGCGGGCCCAGGAAGATGCACGCGAAGGAAAATCGCCCAGCACTCAGGCTGGCGAATTCGTGAAAGAGGAGATGGACCACATCCGCGAAGGTAAGCATGGCGCCGCCAACACTAAACAAGCAATTGCTATTGGCCTTTCGAAGGCAAGGCGGGCCGGAGTGAACCTGCCTCCACCGGGGGAAGGGAAGACCTCGGAGGCGACGCGGGAAAAGGCTAAACGAGATATAAGTAGGGGCCAATCTCGTACAAAGAAGAAAACCTCCGCCAAACGTTCGCGGGCGATCAGCGGTGTGCTGAAACGCGAAGGCCATCGGACGGCGTCACGCGCGTCATTGTCGAAACAATCCCGGACATCGGCGCGGACGCGCGGGAGTGCTGCGCGTAAGGCGGCGGCCAAAAAGGCCGCGAGGACCAAAGGAGCAGAAGGGCGTCGGCAGGCCGCCCGTAAGGCGGCAAAGACGCGGCAGCGGCGTGCGGCCTAGATGGGTGGTTTAACTCAGAGAGATTTCACGCCGCCCCTAATCGGGGAGTTCCGGTTGAACTTGGGACTCCCTGGGGGCAGCTGCCAAATATCGCCCGAGGGGAGGAGAAGTCTAGCAGTGTGCGGCCGCGCCTTGCACCTGTCCTAGGTAGTTCTGCGAACTCCCGCAAAGTTGTATCCTATCGCGATACAAATCCCTGTTCCGCCAAACGATTGCGAGTAAAATGGCAGTAATCGCTTAAGGGTGGCGTGGTTCCACCGGGTTCCTCCGGCGGGGAATAAACAGGTAATCGATCTTCATGCCTCAAATTGGAAGCTTTGCATTACTGCTGGCGCTGGCGCTGGCTGCTTATTCGTTCATTGCCGGCTCGCTCTCACTGTATCGCAAGGACGATCGCCTGGGCGAGACCGCTCGCCGTGCGGGAATCGCCTGCTGGGCGGCAGTCACCGTAGCTGCGGTGGCGCTGGTGATAGCTGCGCTCAGCAACGACTTTTCCGTCTCGTACATCATGCACCACAGCAACCGCGATCTGCCCATCGCCTACAAGTTCGCGGCGTTGTGGTCGGGACAGGAAGGTTCCCTACTGTTCTGGGCGTGGCTGCTGTCGACCTACGCGCTGGTGCTGCGGTTGCGCTACAAAGTCGATCCGCAACTGACAGCGCATGCCTCGGCGATCATCGCTGCCGTTCAAGTGTTCTTCCTATTGCTGGTGAACTTCGCGGCCCATCCGTTCGGCCTGGTCAGCGGACAAATTCCCCCTGACGGCAACGGCCTTAATCCGCTTCTGCAGTATCCCGAGATGGTCATCCATCCGCCGATGCTTTATCTCGGCTACGTCGGCGTGACCGTGCCATTTGCCTTCGCGCTGGGCGCATTGATCATGAAGTATCCCGGCGAGAAATGGATCCACATCACCCGCCGCTGGACCATGGTGGCGTGGCTGTTTCTCACCTGCGGAATTTTTCTCGGCGCGCACTGGGCCTACGCGGTGCTGGGTTGGGGCGGTTACTGGGGATGGGATCCGGTTGAGAACGCATCGATCCTGCCGTTCCTTACCATGACCGCTTTCCTGCATTCGGTCATGATGCAGGAGAAGCGCGGCATGATGAAGATGTGGAACATGTGGCTCATCTTCACCACATTTCTCTTGGCTATCTTCGGAACATTCCTCACGCGCAGCGGCGTCGTGAGTTCGGTGCATGCCTTCGCGCAGTCGGGGATTGGCATCTGGTTCGTATGGTTCCTGGCGCTGACATTTGCCACCTGTGTGTTCTTCTTCGTGCGCAACCGTGACACCCTGAAGAGCGAGCACCGGCTGGAGTCGTTGGTCTCGCGCGAGTCGAGTTTCCTCTTCAACAACTTGGTGCTGCTGGTGGCGTGCTTCGCGGTGTTATGGGGCACGCTTTTTCCGGTGCTGTCGGAGTGGGTGACTGGCTCGAAGGTCACCGTCGGGCCGCCATTCTTCAATCGCGTGAACGTCCCAATTGGGCTGTTCCTGATTTTCCTCACCGCAGTGGGACCGCTGCTCGCCTGGCGCAAGACGTCTCTCGACAGCCTGAAGCGTAATTTTCTGTGGCCGACGATTCTCGCGGTGCTGACGGCGATCGGGCTCATCATCGGCGGTATGCGTCCCTGGGAGGATGCGTCTTACTTCTATTCGCTGATGGCGATTTCGCTATCGGTGTTGGTGGCCGCGACGGTGGTGGGTGAGTTCTGGCGTGGTGGACGCGTTATCGCGCGCCAGAGCGGGAAGAACATTGTCGAAGGCATGGTGACCATTACGCGCCGCAACACACGACGTTACGGCGGATACCTGGTGCACTTCGGATTCATTGTCATCATGATCGGCTTCGCCGGCCTGCCCTTCAATTTGGATAAAGAACAGGAGATGGGCTTCGGCGACAAAATGCAGATAGGTTCCTTTACGTTGG
The DNA here is from genome assembly GCA_963772895.1 of uncultured Acidobacteriaceae bacterium. Classification (GTDB taxonomy): domain Bacteria; phylum Acidobacteriota; class Terriglobia; order Terriglobales; family Acidobacteriaceae; genus Bog-257. The sequence goes on along the minus strand of CAVYZB010000007.1, from coordinate 187,316 downwards.
TGTGCGAGTCGTACACGCAGGATGACAAGCCGAATTACTCCAGCGAGTGGGCGGTGCTTGACGTTTACCAACACGGTAAGAAGATCGACACCATGTATCCTGAGCGCCGCTTCTACAAGGCCAGCGAGCAGACCTCGACTATCGTGGCCAACCGCTCGCGCCCCAGCGCGGATTTGTACCTCGTCTACACCGGGCGCAACCAGGACACCGGCAAGCCGATCATCAAGGCGCACGTCAATCCGTTGGTGATGTGGATCTGGTCGGGTGTGGTGGTCGTGATCATCGGGACGTTGATTGCGCTGTTGCCCAACATGAAGCCGGCGAGGTCTCGGTGCAAGAGAAAGAGCGCGCGGAACGAGAGGCGGCGCGAGGCCGGGCGGTGGGAGTGAGCGGAGACTGAACAGCAGGGGCTAGGGATTAAGGAGGGGTTAGCGGCTAGGGATTAACTGGCGCGAAATTGGGTGGTCCATCCTTTCGCCTGTTTTTGGCAAAAGGGTGGGAGACGACAACTCTGAATTTTGTCATCCTGAGCGTAGGTGGTCCGTTGTTGGCCGCCGGAGTCGAAGGATCTGCGGCTCCAGTCCCGCAAAGAGGGACGGAAGAGCTTAGCCCAGCGCTTCAACGCTGGGTAGGATTCGTTTCTGAAGCCGAGTCCCGTAGGGACGGCAGATGTGAGTAATAGAGGTCCTTCGACTCGCCCGCTGAAGCGGGCTTGTTCAGGATGACACAAACATGAAGAGGAAACTCCTTGTGGTGTACGAAGTCGGCGCCAAGAATCTCAGCGGATTTCTCCCCGACCTGCCGGGGGTAATTGCGACAGCGCCGAATCTCGAGGATATGCGACGTGCAATGCGCGAGGCCGCGGAATTTCACTTTGAAGGTCTTGCTGCCGACGGTGACCCGATGCCCGAGCCTACTACAACCAGCGTGGATTTCGCCGAAGAAGATCCGGAACATGGCGTGTTGTCGAGCATCGTGGAATGGCTGAAGATCGCGGTGCCGCAGTATCACGCCGTCGTATGAAAATTGATCATTGCAAAGGATGCTTGAAGTTATGAACGGAATCCAGTACGTAACCGACGAGAAAGGTCGCAAGGTAGCGGTCCAGATCGATCTCAAGAAACATCGCGAGCTGTGGGAAGATATAGAGGACGTTCTCGTCTCACGTTCGCGTCGGCACGAAAAACGAATCCCGCTGGAGAAGGTAAAAGCCGGCCTAATTAAGGCCGGAAAGCTTCCGCGTGGATAACTATCGCGTTGCTTTAACCGCGAGTGCTGAAAGGGAACTCCAGCACTTATCCGCAAAGCTAGTCGCCAGGATTTGGTCAAGGATCGAACGCCTCGCGTCAGTGCCACGACCTCCTGGGTGCAAGAAACTCAAAGCCGGCGACAAACAATGGCGCATTCGGGTAGGGGATTACCGCGTCGTGTATGAGGTAGATGACCAAGCGAAAACCGTCGAGGTAACCCGTATCGCGCACCGGCGCGAGGTTTACGAATAAAACTTGTGGAACTCGTCACTTTGAAACTCGAAACTCGAAACTCGAAACTTCGCATTGCCCAGCTCCTGCTAATCGCGCTGCTGGCTATAACCTTCCTCGGCGCTGACACCGACGCTCGCTTCAACAAACTGGGACACGGCCTGATGTGCATGTGCGGCTGCAATCAGGTTTTGCTGGAGTGCAACCATGTGGGCTGTACCTATTCAGAACGCATGCGCAACGAGCTGATTGCCGGCATCGAACGTGGCGACAGCGATTCTCTCGTGCTGCAGAGCTTCGTGCAGAAGTACGGCAATACGGTGTTGTCTGCGCCTACCACTACGGGCTTCAACCGCGTGGCATGGATCATGCCGTTCGCGGTTTTTGCCGCCGCACTCGCGCTTACCATATTGCTGGTGCGGCTGTGGAAGTCGCGCGCCGTTGCGCATCCGGTGCCGCCTCCCAATCTCGCTGCCGCTGAACTCGACAACCTTCGCAAGAAGGCCCGTCAGGAGACCGATTACTGATGTATGCATTGATTGTTTTCGCCGCGGAAGGACAGGAAACCGCCTTCGTCATGTTTGGCTGCGCGCTATTTGCAGCGCTGCTGTTCTTTTACGTTTTCTATCAGCCGGGCGATGTGGAAGCTGGGGAAGAGAAGACTCGCCAGATGTATTTGCTGGAACGCAAAGAAGCGACCTACGAAAATCTGCGCGATCTTAGCTTTGAGCACAAGGCCGGAAAGCTGAGCGAGGCCGATTACGCGGTGCAGCGCGCCTCGCTGGAAGACGAAGCGGCCGCCATCCTTGCCGAAATCGACAGCATTGAGAAAACGCGCGCGGTTGTCCGGCGGGGCACGCGACGTCCGGGAAGCAGCCCGAACGGGGGCAGAGCGTGAGCAATGTGCTAGCTGCGGGTTCGCAACAAAGTGGGGGAGGGCCAGCCTTGAAAGGGCACAGCTTTAGCTGTGCCGCAAGTGTTCTCTCTAAACTCGGGGCTTTAGCCGCTGAGGGAAGTCAGAGGGCTCGAATTCCCTCAGCGGCTAAAGCCCAACATACCCTGCCGCGTATGGCACGGCTGAAGCCGTGCCCCTTCAAAACCACGTGCATCAATCTGGTTACTTGTGCATGGCTCGGTGTATCCATGTTCGCCCTGACCTCCATCGCGGCGGCGCAGAACATCACCGGCACTGTCACCAATGCCACCACGGGCAAACCCTCCGCCGGAGACGAGGTCACCCTCCTCTCGCTGTCGCAAGGCATGCAGGAAGTTGGAAGCACCAAGAGCGATGCGCAGGGACGCTTCTCGTTGCCGGCGCCGGCTGGTGACCGCGCGCCGCACATGGTGCGTGTCACTCACGAAGGCGTGAACTACTTCCCGCAGGGTGGACCGCTGATGCCGGGCACAACGACGGCCGAGCTTACGGTGTACGACTCAGCCAAGAAAGTGGACGGCCTTAGCCAGACCGTCGAAGTGGACCGTTACCAAAGCGACGGCAAACAGCTGGAGGGGATCGCGCTGTATGCAATTCGCAACCAATCACAGCCGCCGCGCACCGTAGCCGATGACAAGCGTACGTTTGAATTTGTTTTGCCCGATGGCGCTGAGCTGGAATCGGCGCAGGCCAAAGGTCCCGGTGGACAGCCCATTGCGGTTGAGGCCTCGCCGGGCTCGCAGAAAAACCACTACGCGTTCACCTATCCTCTGCGCCCCGGTGAGACGCAGTTCCAAGTGTCTTATCACCTGCCTTACAGTGGTGAGACCAGCATCGCGCCCAAGCCACTCGGCGAGGTGCAGCACTTTGTCGTGATGACTCCCCCGGGCATGACCTTTACGCCCAAAAATCCCCAGCAGTTTCAGTCGATGCCCGATCAGCCGGGAGTTATGGTGCTCACTAATGTCAAGCCCGGACAAGACCTCAGCTTCCGCCTTGCGGGCACCGGCGAGTTTCAAGCCGAAGGCCAGCAAGGCGCGCAGTCCACCGGCAGAGGCGACGCCAGTGGCGGCGGAGCGATGGGCGGATCACAGGCCGCAGCTAACGACAATCGTCCCGGCGGTGGGTTGGGTGCTCCGATTGACGTGCCCGATCCCCTGCACGAGTACCGTGCATATATCCTCGGAGCGTTTGCGTTGGTGTTGGTGATGGGCGGCGCGTACGTAGTGTCGAAATCAAACGCTCGTCCAGCATCCCGCGAATGCGACGCCGCGGGCGCATCAGGCCGCAGCGTAGTTGATGGCGGAGAGGCAGCCGCCGATTTCGCCGACTTCATCGAACCCGCGGCGCCGGCTCGTGATCGCAATGCGCTTCTGCTCGAGGCGATGAAGGAAGAACTCTTTCAGCTTGAAATCGATCGCCAGCAGGGCAAGATCAGTCCTGAGGAGTATGCCAAGGCGAAAGCCGCGCTGGACGAAACCATCCGGCGTGCGCTGGCGCGTAGGCAGTCAAGTTAAATTTCATCACAGTTAGTTTCACCACAGAGGCACAGAGTAAAGCATCGATTTTAAACTTCGATCTGTCGAGCGTGTGTGAAAACTAGCTCTGATTTGGAACGGCCGAACGACTGCGCAAAGTCAAGCCCCCAGGGGCGACATAATATTACTCCGGGGCGGAAGCCCTGGGTAAAAGTAGAAAATAATTTGGAGCCCCGGAGGGACGGCAGAGCTTGCGACACAGTCTTGTAAGCCCAAGGGGAAATTAGCGATTACCATCTACCACCCCGGCGACGACCGCCTTCTGGTCCTTCGACTTTTCGAGAGACAATGCTCTCTTCTATCGAGATAGGGAGAACGGAACCTAGCGGGCAAGTGTCACACTTGGGTTGTTGTTTCAGGCAATAGTGTTTTCCCACCTGCACCAGCAGTCCGTGCATTTCGTTGTAAACCTGCGCCCGCGCGCTGCGTTGCCACCTGCTAATGGCCGATGCTTCGTGAACTGGCGGCCGTTCGTGTCGTATTACGCGATGAGACTCTACCGGCTGTTCGCGTTGCAAGGCACGCTCGACGAGGTTGCGAATTTCATCGTACTTCGCGCCGGCGTTCACCGCCTGATGTCGCCCAAGAATGCGGCGAGCGTAGGCATCGACAACAAACACTTCGTGATTGCCTGCGTACAACAGAATCGCGTCTGCGGTCTCCGGCCCGATACCGTTTTGAGTGAGCAGTTCAGCGCGTAGCTGTTCGGTGGGAATCGCGAACATCTGCTCCAGCGATCCGCCGTAGCGCACATCCAGAAACGCGACGAAGTTCTTCAGCCGCTGTGCTTTTTGCCGAAAGTAGCCAGAGGGGCGAACCAGCGCTTCCAGCCTTGGCAGCGGCAGTTCGCGGATGCCCTCGACGCTGAGCATGCCCGCTGAGCGCAGGTTGGCCATGGCGCGGTCGACGTTGGTCCACGAAGTGTTCTGCGTGAGGATTGCGCCAACGATGACCTCGAACGGAGTTTCCGCCGGCCACCAATGCTGCGGTCCCCAAGCGCGCGAAAGCTTGCGATAGATCGCGCGCACTGTGGCTTCAGGTTTCCTGGCCGATCGGGGTTTCACTCTGGCGACTGCTTGCCTTGTTTCAGTTGTTGCTTCCATCCCAAAACACGTGCCTTATTGGCCTCAGCCTCGGCTTCGGGGACCATTCCCTTTCGCTGATACAGAATCGAGAGGCTGGTATGCGCGAGCACATCGTCGGGGTCCAGCTCGGCGATGCGCTTAGCGACCGCAATGGCTTTGTCGAACTGCTCCGTGTCCTGGTAAACGCGTGCCAGGCCGTGCATGGCATCGAGGAAAGAGGGGTCGGCAGCGATGGCGGCCTCATACTGGCCAATGGCTTCCGGGTGATGCCCCTCGGCATACAGATCGAGCGCCGCGTAGTAATGTTGTTCCGCCGTTTGTCGGGTTTGGTCGTCGGTCATCCGGCGTTTCGCGGCTCCGGCCTGAGTTTAGCAGGATGCGCCCTTGCCTGGCGAAGTCGAGCGCCCAGGCGATAAATTCGGCCAGCATGCCGATATACTTATTACACCCATGCATTACATCTTGCGCTTCTTGTGGAATGCGACTCGCGGCCATCGTCTCGCCCCCTGGCGCAGCCCCTATTTGCGATGGAGAATTGAAACCTACACCGGCATCAAGATGCAGAGCATCGGGTTCCTTGAATTTTTTGGATTCACCTGGCGCGAGCGAGCGGAACTGTTCCGCTTCTTGAAGTGGACGGGCGAAATGGAACGCTACGCGCGCGTCAAACCCAAGAACCCGTAATGCCCTCGCACTTTGTGTTCACCAGATTGTATGTAAGAGAGGACTGCAGCGCAGCTTTTCGTCGGCGGTGACCAGCGGAAGTTGTTCGACAATCGACGTCGCTCCGATTAGCCGATCGGCCGGATCCTTCGGGTATTCGTCAGGGAACTGGACAGCTGTGCTTGCGATCGCCGGAGTAATTCGCTTGACTGACATGGGCAAGGCAATTCCGTGAATGAAGGCATCAACCGTGCCTGCACTCCGTATTCTTCCACGCTGTGCCAGCAAGGCGATCTCCCACAGAGTTATGTCTGAGATATAAATGCTGCCCTTGGTTCGCGCTTCTTGAATGGCCTCGATCGCCGTCTTAGAAAGGCGGCCAGGATCGACCGACATCCAAACAAGGACGTGCGTGTCCAGGAGAATCACTTAAGCGCATCCCAATCCTCGAGCGGCGTCGCGGGCGAAATGATGTCTCCGACGATTTTCGCCTTGCCGGCCATGTAGCCAAAAATGCTGTCGTCCTTGATCTCGGCGGGCACAAGTTTAACCACCGGCTTGCCATGCTTTGTGACCAGAACGGGCTCACCCGTAGCCTGTACCTCGTCCATGACAGCGAGACAGCTGCGTCTTAAACTTTCCTGCGGGAACCTGCTTCACGAATGCCCTCTAACTTACCACCATAGTCATATTACCATAGTCACATTAATCTGGCAATCACGCTCCAAACACCACTCCTACCGGCGTTCCCACTCCTGACGCAAGCTTCTCCGCCGCCGACGCCTGTTTTGCTGCGATCTCCAAATATCCCGAGCTGCCAACGATGGCGAAGACCTCGTCCTCTCCACCTTCCGCGTAGGAACGACATACGTGCCTGATCGTCTGACCTGCAATCAAGATGCTTACTGTCGGCGGCGTAATGTTGAACAACGCTGGCGCTTCCGGCTCACTGATATTAGTGATCAGGTTGCCAAACTTGTCCACCTTGATCACCACGCCGCGCAGGCTGTTCTCGCCGATGCGTTCTACGGTGGGCAGGCTCAGCCGCACGTAGTCGGAAATCTCTGGGCCGAACTCGGCTGGCGCGACGCCTTTGCTCAACCATCCGGCTACAGGCGAGAAGACGTCACGGCCATGAAACGTCTGGCTCACTGGCTGCAGGAAATAACGCTCCGCCGTAACGTGACGCACGGTGAATTTCTGCTCCCGCACTCTCGATCAGCGAGAGCACACCGTTATCCGGAGCTACGAAGATGTAGTCATCGGTTTCGACGATGATGGGCCGCCGCGAACCGCCAACACCGGGATCGACCACCACTACGTGCACGGTGCGCGGCGGCAAAGAATCGGTAGGCCTGGGCGATCGTCCAAGCGCCGTCGAAGACGTCGTACGAAGCGACGGCATGACAGATGTCAACGATGGTTGTCTCAGGATAGATGTTGAGTAGCACACCATGCATGATGCCCACGAATGGATCATTCAGCCCGAAGTCAGTAGTGAAGGTGACAATGCGTGTGTCCGACATGCTCTGGCAAAGTATTCGCTGCGGCTGCCCGAGTCAAGCGCACTAAGGCCTACCAAGTGCCCATGCGTAGCACCAACCCGGTCGTAAGCTGGAGCCCGTTCTGATAGTTGAAGCCGTTCAGATCTTGCGTCCAGGAATGGGAATACTCCAGGCTGGCAACGCGGAACGCCAGTGCGTTGTTGATCTTGTAGTCCACTCCGGTTGCAGCGGCGACGGCGAGCCCGTTCGTCTCCCAGTCCTTGGTGTACATCGGGTGAGTCGCGTAGAGGTTCCCCGCCTTCGGCCCCGACGGCCCGAAAAGCGCGAGCTTCTCCTCCGGGTAAATCCTTTCCTGGGTGAGTTTGGCCCCCCCAACCAGGAACTGAGCATGCGCGTTCCAGCGGCCGCCTGTCGATGGCGTCCAGCGGGGTCCGATCATATAACTCAACGAATCGCCGCTGAGGTTGGTGGGAAGATCCAGCAGCTTGCAACCGTTGACGTCTGCCACGATCTGCCATTGGGAAGCAACGCGGAACGCTATCGAACTCCCACCCCCAATACACGATCCCTTGGCGCCACTGCCGAGGAACGTCTTGAAGTTGGGAGTTAAGGTGAATTCGAAAGGTGCTACTCCGGGCGGCGGATTCACCGGAGTTTTTGCCGTTTCCCGCTCCAAGGCTGCTTTCGCCATAGCCGCTTCGGGAAACGGCTTGAATACGCCCGGACGGTTGTCACGGTTCCAAGGCAACTTTCCGTTCATCACATTGGCCATCGACCGCGACGGGTTTAACCCTGAACGGAGCAGCAATCGATAGTATGGATTTCGATTGTGTTCCTCGAAGAGCGTGATCACATAGCGGTCTAATGAGTCTTCGGCGAGCGTCCATGCCAGGCCGACGGTGGGCGTGATGACATGGTCTACGAATCCCTGTTGCGGAAACTGCGCCTGGATATGCCCAATAGAAGCTTCGCTGAGCAGGCCTATTTCAAATTGCACGCTGTAAAGGTAGGAAAACGCCGCTCCCCGAAGCTTTGCCTTCCAGTATCGTCTGTTCTCACCGAACACGACGTCGCGGTAAGCGCGATCATTATGTTGCCAAATGAATCCGGCCACGGCGCCCTGCATGGGATGGCCGACATAGTTGACTAAGAATGGGTCTCCGTCGGCCCATCCGTGAAGGTTGCCGACCGCAGCGAGATATCCAGGCCAAAAAGGCGTGTCGAAAGCATCCCGCGTTCCCCATTCGGTGGCGTACCGGAATGTGTGCTCAACCGTCAGAAATGCCAGCGATCCTCCTGCCAGGTGCCACCAATCGATTCCAGTTTCCTGCTTGGAAGTCGTCGGCGCCGCGATGATGGCCGCTCCAGAGGCGGGAGCGGCGCCACCCGAATCCACTGAGCGGTCCAGGGAACTGGATGACCGTCCCACCGGAGGCAGGGACAGCTCGGAAGGGTCGTCGATGAGCTCCGTTGTGGATCCGGCGGCGGCTCCGCCGAAATCAATTGGGATTCTCAGAGAACTCGTTGACTGTCCAAGCGGTAGGGACACCTCGGACGGATCGCCGGGACTGGTCGATGTCGCCTGCGCGCGAACGCTGGCAGCACTCCCCGAGTACAGCAAGGCCACGCAAACGGCGAGAACGACTCGCCCTCGGGTCAACTTCCTCATAATCAAACAGCCTATGGATAGATTTCGTTTATGAGTCCCTAGAATGCACCATTTATTTGGGTTTGGGAACTGGAAAAACATATAGTTTTCTGCGATTTACCCCCGATTCCGCCAGAACTTCATTGCAAATAAAAGCCACCCCCGAAAGGTGGCTGTCGGCGTAATTCCTTCGCCTTACCGGATGTCTACATCCCCAGAGCCGGTGGAAACTTCCACGTCGGGGCCGCCGCCGCGCACTGTCCCTTTCAACTCGTGATGGCCCATCGAGCCTTGCACGGTGATAGGCAAATCCGAGTGGATCGAGCCTGAGCTGGTATGCACGTCCAGATTGAAGCCATTCCCCGTGCCCACCGCCAGGCGGATTGATCCGGAGCCGGTGTGCAAGTTCCATGGCCCCCCCACACTACCGTCAGCGCTGAGGTCACCACTTCCGCTGTGGGCGCGTAAACCACCCTTGATGCCGCGCACGTGCGCTCCGCCTGAACCGGTTTGAACATCCACGTCACCCGATCCGGTAAGTTCTGCCTCAATGTCGCCGCTGCCGGTATGCGCGTAGAACGGAGCCGCCACGTTCTCTGCCCGGATGCTTCCACTTCCGGTCTGCACATGCGAGCGTCCTCCGACATCTCGCACGCGGATCTCACCCGATCCAGTCTGGGCCTGTACCTCGGCGCGAACACCTTCGACTCCAAGACTTCCTGAGCCGCTGTGGGCTTGTACTGAGGTATCGGGCGGAACGGTTATCTCGTAACTGATGGAAACATGCCGGCGCACATCCTCAGGCAAGTCATAGCCGATGCGAATGCTGTTCCCGTTCTGCTGAATGGGCGGGTTCGATTCGACGGTGTGTATCGCGCTATCGCTGCTGGAAAACCAATCGTTGTTAGAGTGCACTGTCCCGTGCACCACGACCTTGTCCGTGCCGCCCGCCTTAACGGTAATGTCGCCGGAGCCAGTCGTGACATCGAGGCTGGTGGTACCAGAGACCTGCAAAGTGCGATCGAAGTGACCTTCGGCGCGCGCATGCAGCAGCGCCGGAGTTAACAGGAGAGTAACGAGAAGAAGACGAAGGGCAGTGCAGTGCTTTTTCATATTGCCTCGCCGGAATATTGAAGTGACTGCTCGTTGCAGGAAATTGGGCTGCCGTTGCCGACAGCCCGGGCGGTTACGGACCCGCACCTACTGCTGGAGAACAACCTGGTCGCCTGCTTTGAGACCCGACAACACTTCGGTCTTGGCGCCGTTAGAGATTCCAATGTTGATTGCGATCTTGCGCATTCCATCCTTGCCCTTTGGATCGGGTATATCCACCGATGCCTTCTTGTCTTTGTCGTACATGATGGCGCCCTCGGGAATCATCAGCGTATTCTTATGCTCGTCGAGGATGATCTCCGCGTTGGCGGTCATCTCGGCTTTCAGCTCGCCGCCGGGATTGTTGATGGATACCCGCACTTCGAACGTGGTCACGTTGTCTTTTTCCACGCCCATCGGCGAAATCTTCGTTACGTGGCCGGTGAAGGTCTTGTCCTTGAATGTCTCCACCCGAATGCGCGCCGGCTGGCCGAGGTACACCTTGCCGATGTCGCTCTCGTCGACTTTGCCCTTCACGTAAACTTCGCTGGTGTCGCCAAGCGTCATAACCAGGGTGGCGCCCGAACCTAACACCAGGATGGAACTGACCGCGTCGCCGACCTCGACGTCGCGCGACAGCACTATGCCGTCAATGGGGGCCGTGATCGTTGTATAGCTAAGCTGCTCTTCGAGCTGGTTCAGACTGGCCTGGTCTTTCTTCACTTCCGCCTGGGCCTGTGCAACCTTCGCCTTGTTTACTATGTATTGCGCCCGAGCGAGATCACGCTTGTTAACCGCCATGATGTAGCTGCGCTGGGCGTCATCGAGAGTCGATTGCGAGACGACTCCGTCCTTCGACATTTCCTGCGCACGCTCATACGCCCGCTGCAAGGTGGGGATATCCACGCCCTCGGCGTCCACCTCGGCACGCTTCAGATCAGCTTCGGCAGCCTTCAGGTTGGCATCTGAGGACAGCAGTTGAGCGCGACCCGAATTGACCTGTGCCTCGATCTCGATCTTGTCGAGTTGCGCCAGCACCTGGCCTTGTTTCACCCTGTCGCCGGTATCGACGTAGAGCTTCTCCACGATGCCACTGGCCTTCGACTTGATCTCCACCTTGGTGATGGGCGTGACTTTGCCGGTCGCCACCACGCTCTTGGCCAGATCGCCCTGTTCAACCTTGGCCAGTTTAGTGGGATCAATCTTGGTGCCTCCCCGGGTTGCCGCCACCGCAACGATGACCAACGCCAGGACGGCAACCGACACGATCGAAATGATGATCCAGCGCTTCTTCTTATTCTTTTTGCCGTTAGCCACTGCAACCTCCCAAAGCGGGCAGGATTCCGTTCTGATAATTGGTACGTGTAGGGCTCGGATTAAGTTCCGTTGGACGAGAGGAAAGCGGACAAGGCTTGCCCCTAGCCATGTTTTAGACAACCAGGGTACGGCAATTCGGTAGCAGAGTTGCCTAAAAATGGGCTGGTACTCCAGTCCGCGTCCGCCTAACCGGCTACTGGTTTGATAGATGCGTATTTTTCAGCAATTCGATGCGCCCTGAGCTACCCTATGGACTCTTCCATCGTGCGGGCGATAACATTGCCGCAAAGCCCGGGTGATACAGCACAAGGACGAAGATGAAGGTGTTTGTTTGTGCAACGTACAGCGACTCAGAATGGAGGGACAATGTTCTTCAAGCGTTACCTTGCAATATATACCGTGATTGACGGAGAGCACGAGCATAGCGGGCACCTCCTCATTATAGCGAGCGGCGAGGATGAAGCATGGTCGTTCGCCCACTCACTCACACACGACTTTGACCACTGGGATGATGAGTACCTCAATCAGTACCCCTGGTCGTATGGTGATGGTGGCACAGCATCCAAGCTGCGCGGCGTACGGGAAGTCAGCGAGAGCAATTCGACTTTGTGAAGGAGACCATGGGTTTGCTTGTGTGTGAGAGAGCCGAAGTAAGCGACAGGTCCGGCCTTGTTAGCTGAATCTGTTACGCCGCAGAACGTATTTTCCCTCAGAAGCGGAGTGCAGATTTCGTCGACGGCAGTTGCGTCTTGTTCATGGCCACAGCAAGTGCATTTCTCGCACCCCGCAATTAATGAGAAACTCTGCCGTGGACTGTAGTTCCCTAGACAACCGCGACGATTCTTTTGCGCTTGGCTCGGGAACGTAGAGGATCATTCCTTGCCGAGCCCGAGTTAGCAGAACCCTGTATCCATTCACACGAAACTGATGCTTGCGTTTGTTATTGTTTGGTTTCCAATTTTTTCCGCCAAAGTTGAAGCTTGCCCACTGATTCTCCATCCAAACAAGATCCTCTCCCCAACAGAGGCCAATCCAGTCCAATTCGAGACCTTGCACCTCAAACTGAGTCGCAGCCACCTCTAATCTTGAGGAAGCCCGTACGTCGTGGCAATACTTATGATCGCATCCGATCTCGTCGCATGTATCGCGATCCAGAAACCAATGTTCCCATTCAAAGTCACGGTGGAATCCGAAGGCGGTTTCGATGCCGTCCTCCCTCAACCGCGAAGCACTAGCGCTAGCAACAAGGCCTGCCCTGGTAAAGCCTCTACGCTTGCCCTGCAACCAAGCGCGAACGGTTGTAAGGTTTCTGGTAAGACTTGGGGGACATGACATACCGTTCGCAATCTCTTTGGCCACTGTATCGTGCCCCGCAAGGACGGCATCGACCCAGGCCGACATGTGTTCTGCTCGTACAGACCTGTTGTTGACCTCAAGATGAAATTGCGAAACAGCTCGAATCCTGTCGGGATAAGGGTCGTCTCCTCTGAACAGCAAGAAAGGACCTTCCGATTTCTTAGCCAGGACCTGAGGAGACGCATAGACTTCCCATTCTTTGAATTTGCCTAGGGCGGTTCCCCACTCCGCTAAACCCGCCTCGCCGCGGTTTATCTCCTGTCCGCCACCTATCAGGCAGACCAGCACAGCCCAACCCTCATGACGACTCATCACGTCAAGCATCATGTGTGCCTCAGATACTTCCAGACGCTTGGCTCGTTTGTTCTGTTCAGCGTCCCAAGCCCGTTGGGCCTCGTCGAATACAATGACACGGTCACCGGGGATGGGGTCGTCTTTTTGATAGTGCGCTTCAGCGAACCGATGTACGCTTTGAACAAAGGCTTGCACGGAGATCTCCGCTGCGCGACGCGTAATCGGTCTCCCTGTATTTCTAGACCGTTGGGTTACATCGCGAATGAGGGCTTCTCGAATGACTTTTATGAGGGGTCCATTACCAGATAGGAAGGCGCTAACGTCTCGAAGCTCTTTGCGGTGGACTGCATTAAGCCCGACCAGGGTTTTGCCCGCGCCTGGCACTCCCGTGACGAAGCAGATAAGCTTTTTGCCGTTCGTGCGAGCTTCGATCACGGCGTCAACAAGAGCGCGGGTTGCCCGTTCGAGATCTTCCTGTGCCGCGCACGCGTGACCAATTTCGAATACTTCCATTTCTGAATACAACTTGACAGCCGCTTCGATGATTGGCGGAATCGGCCGAAAACGTCCTTTGTCCCATGCGTCCGCATCGATGGCACACGCCTCGGATGTGTGATTCTCACGTTCAATACAAACAAGCGTTTGTCCAACCTCTTTGGTGGCCGCAATGCGACAAGGCCGGATTACATCATCGGCAAACGGACGAACGCCGCCACTTGCAATGCGCCCATCGGAAATAACCAAAGGCACAATGGTTCGCCTGGCGCTGGGCTCATGAAAGCAAGCTAAGTAAATCGCGTAATCGTCAACTTGGCGTTCCGCAGCAGTGGGCGCGTGCCCGGTCTTAGTTTCGATCGCAACAATCAAGTCGTTCATCAAAAGCACTGCATCGATGCGCTTGCCAACCCGAGGTATTGGGTATTCGAGCAGCAACTCATAATCTGCCGCAGCTGGAACAGCTGCTATAAGCTCGGCACACCCGACTATGAGTATTGGTAATTGCACCCTCCAGGCCTCAACAGCTTCCGGGGCAAGTTGGAACTTCGCAGCGCCATTAGCCAATGCCAGGGTGCCCAGGATGCTAGAGACGGAATCTTGTACAAACCGACGAAGAGGAGCGCGATAGAAGGCAGGCATCGCAGCCCAGGATGCCAGGTATCTCGAAAATGGTCCAGACAATCCTGCAGTCGAATAGCGGGGGGTTTAGGTGTCCGGGACCGAAACTGGTTTTGCTTGCCACGTTTCGCTACTTCTGCTCTCTTGGCATGTGCTGGAACAGCGCGAAGACCGCGCCTTGCGGATCGGCGAGCACCGCGAAGCGGCCGACATTCTCCATCGTCATCGGAGGCAGGTAAAACTTTGCTCCCAAGGCTTTGGCCTTATCGGCGAAAGCATCGCAGTTCGACGCGTTGAAGTACGCCAGCCAATGCGGTGGCGTGCCGGGCTGGCGATCCGACACCGGAGGAATGCCTCCAATGAAGTGCTCGCCGTTCTTGATGTGCAGATAATTATGTTCGGGATCTTCGTCGTCGGTGACAATCTGCCAACCGAAGAGCTCGCTGTAAAATTTGCTGGCGCGCTGCGGGTCCGGCGTGCTCAGATCGGCCCAGCAAAGGGTGCCATCGACGTGCGCAATGCCGGTCCCTTTGTTCTCTTTGCCCTCCCATACGCAAAACGCCGCCCCCGTGGGATCCTGCAGCACTGCCATACGGCCGGCATTGGGGACATCGAAGGCTTCCGCCAGTATCGTGCCACCAAGTTTCGCAGCCCGTTTGGCCGCATCATCGGCGCTCCCGACCGCGATGTACAGCGTCCAGTTTGGAGGCACGCCCTGCGAGCGTTGCTCCGGGCGCAAAGTGTAGGCGGCTGCTGCGTCGCGGCCTTCCAGCCGAAAGATCGTGTAGTATGCATCCGGCCCCATGGGCATGTCGGCAGGCGTCCATCCGAACAGCGACTGGTAGAAGGCTTTGGCGGCAGGCTGGTCGGTGGTGCCCAACTCGACCCAGCAAAATGAGCCTGGCGGGTGCGAATCAATGTGTGACATGGGCGGAGAGTATACCGAAGGCAAAGATATGGTCAACCCCGATGTCGCCGGTTGAAAGAAATTCACATTCGATGATTGACGAGCCGCGGAAATACTCGATAACCGGGATCCGCGCCGTTTTTGCGTGAAATGGGGGTGGGGGAGGGGCGGAATTGCCGTTAGCCCAAGGCGTAAGCCTTGCGGGTGTCGTCGACAGTAGTTGAACTACCATCACGTACTGTCGCGCACTTTTTACATGTCAATAGCTAAGAATGCAACAATTGTCCCTAAGTAACTGATAAGGCTAGATATATAAAGTTACAAATCCGCGGTCATCGCCCCATTGATTGTGCTATACTGTATCTAGAATTGAGATTCAGAAAGCGCCCAGCCAACCGCTGGGCTTTCGTGTTTTCTGGACGATCACGCCGCTCTGTTCCTGTCCGATTGCGAACATCGACGTTTCGCTGCCGGACATCACTCCGACCTGCTAATCCCTAACTTATTGATAACTCGGCTCTGAGCGTGGCCAACACCTTGCACTGTTACAGGCGAAGTGGCCGCGGTGACGTGTCGCGCGTCGACGTCGAGATGAGCGCGGACAATTTGTCACCGCGCAACCGAACACCAATTGCTAATTGCCAGTTGCTAATTGCTAGTTGCTAAGAGCCAAAGGCTAAACGACCATGCGAATGTTCTCTCAGGATCTTCGGCATGCATTCCGCCAGATGTGGAAATCCCCCGGCTTCACCACGGTTGCTGTGCTGACGCTGGCCCTGGGCATTGGCGCGAATACCGCGATCTTCAGCGTGGTCAATGCCGTCTTGTTGCGGGCTTTGCCATATCCGGATGCCGATCGCCTTCTGCTGTTGTGGAGCTCCGCTCCCTCGCAGGGCATGCACATGATTCCCTCCTCGCCTGCGGACTATCGTGTATGGCGCAGTGACAATCACTCCTTCCAAGACATGGGTGCCTTTTCTAATGGCGGCATCAGCATGTCGTTGGAAGGTCACCCTTCCGAGATGCTGATATCGGCATCGATCACGACCAGCCTGTTCCCCACGATGGGCGTGCAGCCGTTTCTCGGCCATGGCTTCAGCGAGCGTAATGAGCAGTGGGGCGAGCATCGAGTTGCCATTCTCAGTTACGGATTGTGGGAGCGTAGCTTCGGCAGCGACCCCAATGTTGTCGGGCGGCAAGTGCATCTGGGAGGCGAACTCTACACCGTCACCGGCGTCATGCCCAAAGATTTCCGCTTCTTCAAGCGGCCAGTCGTGATCTGGACGCCGCTGGCCTTCGCGCCGGGCGATAACATGAACACGCGGAACAATCACTTCCTCTGGGTCGTAGGGCGGTTGAAGCCGGGAGTCACGCTGCAGCAAGCCGATTCCGATCTGACCGTGATTGCGGCGCGCATCGCTAAAGAATTTCCGAACAATGCAGGGTTGGGCGTTCGCACCCAGAGCATCCGCGACAACCTGGTGGGCAATGTGCGGCCAGCGCTGCTCGCGATATTTGGAGCGGTGCTGTTCGTTCTGTTGGTGGCATGCGTCAACCTCGCCAACCTCTTGCTTACCCGCGCCGCCGGCCGCCAGAGGGAGTTTGCCGTCCGCCGCGCGATGGGCGCGAGCCGCGCCCGGCTTATACGACAATTCGTCAGCGAAAGCATCTTGATTGCGATTCTCGGCGGCGCAGCAGGCATGTTCCTGGGCTTCGGGCTCCTCAGGATGGTCACGTCTGTCCTGCCGGCAACTTTCCCTAACATACGGACGGTTAGCATGGATCCCTATGTGCTGGGGTTCACCGCGGTGTTGGCGCTAGGATCGGTGCTGCTGTTCGGCGTCGTTCCCGCGGTCGAGGCATCGCGTGCCGATCCGCGTCAGGCATTACACGAGAGCAGCCGCAGCGCGACTCAGGGTCGCCACTCCCGCCGGTTTCGCAACGGTCTCATCATCGCCGAGATGGCGCTGGCGACGTCGTTGCTTGCTGGAGCCGGGCTGCTGATCAAGAGCTTTTCGCATTTGCAGCGCCAGGACTTTGGCTTCGAGCCGCAACGCCTGCTCACCTTTGGGCTGCCGCTGGATGATGCCAGATATCCGAAGCCGGACCAGGCGCTATTGTTCCTGCAGCAGGTTATTGGGAGGATTCAGCAGGTCCCGGGTGTGCGCGCCGTGGGCATCGTGAACACGTTGCCTCTGGGTAACGGCATGGGCTGGGGCAAGATGGTCAGCGGAGAAGGGTTTCCGCCCATGCACACCATGGCCGACGTGCCCAGTGTGCAATTCAATTTGGTCAGCCCCGATTACTTCAAGGCGATGGGCGCGCGGCTGCAAGCGGGTCGCGCTTTCGCCGATTCCGACACAGCGAATAGCCAGCCGGTCGCCATCGTGAATGAAGCTTTCGCGCGGCGGTTCTATCCCAGTCAAGCTGCGATTGGAAAAACCATCCGGCTACTGCCGCCGCCGGAGTTAATTGCGCAGCTGCCTGCGACTCAGGAGCCGCTGCCTCCCTACCGCAACGTAGTGGGCGTGGTTGACGACCTGAAAAATACCGATGCGAACCAACCGGCTGATCCCGAAGTCTTTGTGCCGGTCACGCAGTTCGCGGGCGAGGGCTGGGGCAGTGTGATGTTCGCCGTGCGTACCGATCAGGACCCGGTGATCTTCGCTTCCGCAATCCGCGACGCGGTGGCAGCGTTGGACCCGCAACAGCCGGTGGCCTGGATCAGTCCGATGACGACGTTGCTCGAGCACTCGGTGGCACAGTCGCGCTTCAACGCCATGCTCCTGGGAGCCTTCGCCGCCATGGCTCTATTGCTGGCTGCCATTGGAATTTACGGTGTGATTTCCTACGGCGTCTCGATTCGCACGCAAGAGATTGGCCTGCGCATGGCGCTGGGAGCCGATCGCCGGTCGGTGCTGTCGATGGTGATGAAGGAATCTCTGATGCTGGTGACGTCCGGACTCGTCGCGGGGTTAGTGCTGGCATTGGCGCTGACGCGCCTGATCGCCAGCCTGTTGTTCGGCGTACGCACGGCTGATCCAGTCGTGTACCTGGCGATCAGTCTGGTGCTGTTTGGTGCAGCGCTGTTGGCAACGTTGCTGCCGGCGCGCCGCGCCTCAGCCCTGGAGCCGATGCAAGCGCTGCGGGCGGAGTGAAGAAGAAGCTGTCAGCTATCAGCCGTCAGCTATCAGCTTTAGATCTGAGCTCTTAGTGACATGGCGGCAGAAGGGCTGCGCGCACGAGTCAGAAAAGCAGATCCCTCACCGGCGAAATCGGTTCGTGATGACAAGAAAGAAGCGCTTAGAACCAGACCAGAAGGAGTTAGTTGCTGACGGCTGACGGCTGACGGCCAATCGCAGGCCAAAACATTATGCACACGATCTTGCATGAATTTCGTTACGCGTTGCGTCAACTGCGCAAGGCGCCCGGGTTTGCTGCCGTCTCGGTGTTGACGCTGGCCCTGGGCATCGGCGCCAATATTGCAGTCTTCTCCGTCACCAACGCGGTGCTGCTGAATCCCAGCGGCATTCCTCACGCCGACGGACTCGTCGCGGTGCGCGCGCGCTACAACGCCATGCCCGATCTCAGCAACATCGCTGTCTCAGCCCCGGACTTCGGCGATGCGGCTGACGGCAAGAGCATCTTCTCGTCGGGCGCAGTCATGCAGCCCAGGGGCTTCAACTACGCCCGCGAGAATGGCTACCCGGAATTATTGAACGGCGCTCTGGTTTCCTCCGGCTGGTTCGAGACGTTCGATGTGCGTCCCTTCATGGGGCGCGTGTTCACGCCGGAGGAAGACCAGCCCAGCGCCGGGAATGAAGCCGTGCTGTCGTATCGCGCATGGCAGAAGCGCTTCGGCTCCGATCCCAACATTGTTGGCCAGACGCTGATGCTCAACAGCCAGGCATTTCGCGTGATCGGCGTGATGGGGCCGTCGTTCAACTGGCCAAATCAGGCGGAGCTTTGGGTGCCGATTGCACTTCCGCCTTCGATCTATCACGACGCAAACTATCGCCACAACGAGAACTTGTTTGCCGTGGCGCGGCTGCGGCCGGGTGTGACCCTCCAACAGGCCAACGCTTATCTCGACCGCAAGGCCGACGAGACCATCGCCTCGGAAGGCAGCAATAGTTTCAGCCGTGCCAGCGGATGGGGTATGTTCGCGATGCCGCTGACGGAATTTATTGGCGGCAGCCTGCGCAAGCCGCTCACCATGTTGTTGATCGCGGTGGGCATGGTGTTGCTCATCGCCTGCGCCAACATCGCCGGATTGCAGATGGCACGAGCATCGGCGCGTGAGCGCGACCTGGCCATCCGCGTCGCCTTGGGCGCGCGTCGCGTGCGCTTGCTGCGCCAGGCGCTAGTGGAAAGCATCGTGCTGACGATCGCCGGAGTCGTGCTTGGCTTCGTGGTCGCGATCGACAACGGCGCCGCTATTGCTGCGCTCTCTGCCCGACATTTTGGGCACGCAGATTCAGCCTTCCTTCCGCGGTCCGGTCCTCTTGTTCGTGACTGGCATCGCGGTGCTGTGCTCGCTGTTGTGCGGACTGGTTCCGGCGTGGCAACGCACCCAGGCTGGTTGGTTCAACGCGCTACAGGAGGGCGGGCGCTCGGGCACCGGCAGCCTGGTGCGCCAACGCGCTCGCTCATCGCTGGTGGTCGTGCAGATCGCGCTTTCGCTGTTATTGCTTACCGCCGCCGGCCTGTTGCTGACCAGCCTGAAAGCGCTGGAGCAAGTTGAGACCGGTTTCCAGCCGAGTGGTTTGCTCACCGCACGCTTCTCGCTGCCGCAATCGGCTTATGGAGTCGCTCAGGCGGTGTCCAGCGCTTCTGCGGTGAAAGATGCCGCCGCCAAGGAAGCAGCTGCCAAACAAGCTGCAGCCGCGCAAGCCGCCAGCGATGCCAAAGTGGCCGCTTTCTTCAGCGCGCTGCAAGACCGGCTACAGAGCATTCCTGGAGTTAAGAGCGCTGCTCTCGCCGACTCTGCGCCCTTTGACAATCAGGGTGGCTCCTCTAGCTTTTTCATTCAGGGCCGTCCTCCCGGACCGAATGATGCCGGACCGCACGGCAACGCCCGCGTGGTTACGCCGCAATACTTTTCTACCTTGCGCGTGCCGCTCGTGATGGGAAGGGAATTCGCCCCGCAAGATCGTCAGGGGACGGAACTGGTTGCCATCGTTGATACCGTTCTGGCCCGTCAATATTGGCCCGGCAAGAGTCCCATCGGAGAGCACATTGGATTTAACGATCGCGTGAAAGGACCGTGGTACACCGTCGTTGGTGTTGTGGCTCATTCGCGCGCCTCATCGCTTGAGTCCGACACCAACGAGGGCTTTTACTATGGGGCCGCAGCGCAATTGCCACCCACGTCCGCAACTATCGTGGTGCGCAGCTCGCGGTCGCCAACTGATTTGCAGGGCGACCTCGCCGCCGCAGTGCGTTCGGTCGATCCCAGCGTTCCCATCTACGACGTGAAGACCATGGAGCAGCGCATCGACGAATCGCTCATTGGCCGTCGCTTCGTGGTCTTGCTGCTGACGACCTTTGCCGGACTGGCACTCCTGCTGGCGGCGCTGGGCCTGTATGGCGTAATCAGCTATTCGGTGCGGATGCGTACCCGCGAACTCGGCGTGCGAATGGCGCTGGGCGCGCAACGCGGCAGCGTAATGCAATTGGTGTTGCTGCAGGGTCTGCGGCTTGCCGTGATCGGAGTCATTTGTGGAGCGCTCGCAGCCGTGGGCTTCAGCCGTATCTTTTCCAGCCTGTTGTTTAAGGTCGGGATGTTGAATCCTCTGCCCTGGATTGCGGCGATGGCAATTTTGGTGGCAACGGTACTGCTGGCAAGCTACCTGCCCGCGCGTCGCGCCGCCTCCATTGAACCGATGAAGGCCCTGCGAACGGAGTAGGGGAAGAGCAATTAGCAACTAGCGATTAGCTTTTAGCCGTGCGCGGATTGATTCGACGACAGACTTTCACGGAAGAACAGGGATCGGATTTTTGAATTCGTTTTCTCCCCGACTATCCGTATTTATCCGTAAAATCCGTGGTTTCTTGATTGCTAAAAGCTAATTGCTAATGCTAATGCTAATTGCTAGTTGCTTGAAGGTGCAAACGATCATGCAAACATTTCAAGATCTCCGCTTTGCACTGCGTCAACTGCGCAAAGCGCCTGTCTTTACCCTCGTCGCCATCGTCACTCTGGCGCTGGGAATCGGCGCCAATACGGCCATATTCACTTTGCTCGACCAGGCGGTGCTACGTTCGCTGCCGGTCCGCCATCCCGAGCAACTGGTGCGCCTGCGCTACACCGGCGACGCGCCCGGCCACTACAACTCCTACGGCGGCGACGACAACGATTACTTTTCCTACCCGATGTACCGCGACCTGCGCGACAAGAACGAGGTTTTCTCCGGTCTCATCGCGAACGACCAGCAGAACGTCGCGGTCGAGTGGAACAGCACGCCCGGCATGGTGAGCTGTGAACTGGTCTCCGGCAATTACTTCCCGGTGCTGGGATTGCAACCGGCCATGGGCCGTCTTCTGCTGCCCTCCGATGAGTCGCCCAGCGCTGCTCCGGTGGTGGTGCTGAGTTTTAACTACTGGGTGCGTGAATTTGGCGCCGACCCGCGTGTCGTCAATCAGACCCTGCACATCAACGCGCATCCCTTTACCATTGTTGGTGTCGCTCCTCCCCAATTTCACAGTATCGTGGCGGGCTCGCCGCAAGACGTGTTCGTTTCCCTGTCCACCAAGAACGTCATCACCCCCCGATGGCAGGACCTGGATGACCGCAATTCCTACTGGATGACCGTGGTCGGCCGGCTGAAACCCGGCGTGAGCCGTGAACGCGCGGAAATGTCAGCGGGTCTCCTGTGGCACAGCTTGCGTGAAGAAGAGTTCAAAACCTTCGCTCACCAGGCCCGCTGGCGCAAGCGCTTCCTCGACGACGCCCGGCTGCAACTGGTCGATAGCGCTCGCGGCTTCTCTCCTTTCCGCGATCAGGTGGGCACGCCGTTGATGGTCTTGATGGGCATGGTCGGGTTGCTGGTAATCATGGCTTGCGTAAACGTCTCCAGCCTGCTGCTGGTTCGCGCGGCTGGACGCGCGCGCGAGATTTCCGTGCGCTACGCCATGGGCGCTGGCCGCTGGCAAATCGTTCGCCAGTTGCTGACCGAAGGCATGATCCTCGGCCTGCTGGGTGGCCTCTTAGGAGTTGCGTTGGCGCCTGCCGTTACTCGTACGCTGCTGAGGCGCATCGTCGGTAGCACCGCCACGGATCTACCTTTCACGACTCGCCCCGATCTTCGCATTCTGTTGTTTGCGTTCGCCCTGTCCTTGCTGGTTTCGTTGGCTTTCAGTCTGGCTCCCGCGTTGCGCTTTCTACGTCCCGACCTGGTGAATTCCTTGAAGCAGCAAAACACGACTGGCTCCGGCGGTGAGTTGCGCTTCCGCCGGCTTTCAGTTGCCGTGCAAATCGGCCTCAGCCTAGTGCTGCTGGTTGGCGCGGGACTGTTCGTCCGCACCCTTCGCAATCTACGCTCCGTGGAAGTTGGCTTCGCCACCGAGCATTTGGTGAGCTTTGGCATCAATCCTCGGCTGGCGGGTTATCAGCCCGACCAAACTTTCGATCTTTACAAGCGGGTCGAACAAACTCTGGCAGCCTTGCCTGGAACGCGTACGGTCGGAGGTACCGATGATCCTGACCTTCAGGGGTCGTCGCAAACCGGTGGGGTAACTATCGCCGGCTATGTTTACAAGGAGGACGATAACCGGCAGGTGGAAGAGCCGGCAGTCACCTCCAGTTATTTTTCGACGTTGCAAATTCCACTGCTGGCGGGCCGCACCTTCACCGATCAGGACGTTGCCGGCAAGCCGAATGTCGCGGTGGTGAATGCAACCTTTGCACGCCGCTATTTCGGCGAGCCCCGCAATGCCGTGGGCCATTCCATCTCGTTCGGCGGCGCCGACTCAAAAATGGACACCGAGATCGTCGGCGTGGTGGGAGATACCAAGCACACGCTGCGCGATCAACCGCTACCCACCGCTTACCGTCCGCGTTTTCAGTTAGCCGATCCGAACTCGCTTTACTTCTACGTGCGCACCTGGCAATCGCCCGAGCTTGCGATGGGGAACATTCGCACGGCCATGCAGCAATTGGATTCGCGGCTGGCGCTGAGCAATCTGCGCACCGTGGATGATCAGATTACCGACAACCTCTCCACCGAAACTTTGATTGCGTTGCTCTCAGCAAGTTTTGCGGCGCTGGCCGTGTTGCTGACCGCGATCGGACTCTACGGCGTACTCGCATACTCCACCGCGCAACGCACGC
The DNA here is from genome assembly GCA_963772895.1 of uncultured Acidobacteriaceae bacterium. GTDB lineage: Bacteria > Acidobacteriota > Terriglobia > Terriglobales > Acidobacteriaceae > Bog-257. The sequence continues at coordinate 164,048 of CAVYZB010000007.1, read as the reverse complement.
GCGAAATCGGTATTCGCATGGCGCTGGGAGCGCAGCGTGCCGGGGTGATACGGCTGGTTCTGTGGGATGTGTTGTGGCTAGCCGGTATAAGTATCGCCGTCAGTCTGCCGGTCTCACTCCTGCTGGCGCGGCTGTTGCGTAGCCAGCTTTTCGGGGTAAGTTCCAGCGACCCGCTTACGCTCTTCCTGGGAACGTTGCTGGTCTGCGCAGTGGCTGCCCTTGCGGCCCTCATTCCAGCGCGTCGCGCGGCGCTGGTGGATCCGATGAAGGCATTGCGCAGCGAGTGAATGAGGAAGCGGTTAGCAATTAGGAATTAGCACCCATCCGGGTGCTCCGTTTTGGGGCGGTTCCTCAGTGCTTGTGTCCGCTGCACCGCAGCGGACTGAAAGCCTCATCAAGAGAGCAGCCTTGACGCGGAGCTTAAGGCGCCGCTCTACCCGAACTTCGCGGATACCCGATTGGGAAGCCGACACCACCGGCGCGGTCCAAGATCCCCAATCCCGATTCGCGCTGGCACTTGTTGCCTTACACCGCCCTTCGTCCCGTCACCAGGTTAATGATCAGCACGATCACGGCTACTACAAGCAGCAAATGAATTAAGCTTCCCGCAATATGGAAGCCCCATCCCAACAACCAGAGAATCAGCAGAATCGCAAAAATTGTCCAAAGCATGCTTGTCACCCCAAGGCAGCACAACCGCCGCCAGCAATTGGAATCAAAATTCCATTTTTGCGTTGCATGTGGAATTGAACCTTTGTGTAGCTTAGACTCAAACGGCGCAACCATGGTTTGGAAGCGCCGCATAGCTCGTCATGATTTGCAGATTCTCCTAAGGCTGGCTGGCGCCCACACCTGAAGGCTGGCTGGCGCCTGCCCCACCGGATTGGCTGGTACTTACCGCCGTCAGCATACTCGCCTCGGTAGGTTCGTTCGCCTCGGACCAGCTATCATCCTTCTGGTCCATACCCTCGGAGTATTTCTCAAAAACGACCACATGCAGAACCGGCTGGCTTTCTTCAATCGGGTCCACCATCCCCGATGCCTTCAAGGGAAGCAGGTAGGCGAGCAGCCACCCGTACTGCGCGCCCGTCAAGCCACGGCGCGACAGGTCAAAGGTAACTCCGGTCAAGTGGGTGGAAGCCGTGTCACCCCATTCCGGCGCGGCGTAGTGGTTGTGGCGTCGCAGCCGTTGCTGTTGCTCCACGGTGCGCACCAGTGAATTGACCTGCAACGAGCTGTGAAACTGGTTGTAGTAGGCCTGGCTCATATCCTGCAGGAAATCCCGTGTCCACGGGCGACAGTAGCGCCGGTTCTCCGGCAAATCGGGCGCGATCTTAAGGGCATCCGTTTCGTTCACCGGAACCAGCACCTGCAACGCCTCATAGTGGATGAGATCCACCTCATCGAGCATGCGAGGCAGTTGCAAGCGGTCCAGTTCCTGGTTCTGTTGGACCAGCAAGTCATGCGAGCCGGGAAACATTCGGGAATACTTGCTGACACGCCAATAATGAAGACTGGGAGGTAAAGTCGAATGGTGGCTCTTATGCACCTTGGCGTGCGTCACGGCCAACGCCGGAGAGCCAGCCAACAGAGACAGCAGACACAGCAACACCACGGGCCCTGGTTTGCGGTGTGAACTGTGCGCGGCGAATTCGATCGCTCTGCGGATCGGCGACCGGAAGCTTAGAAGTGGCAAAACTGGCATATCCGATCAGGAAACTTCGGGATACTGTTGGTTCTGTGACGCTCTTGCATTAGATCACAAAGTAAGCCGAAGCAAAAGGTTTTCCTGCCTCCTCAGGCCCGAAGGTGGGATGCAGTAGAGGCGCACAGGGCGGCTTATTGCCAGCTAAAATCGGCGCCCTGCCGCCGTGGCTGCTTGTGTCGCTGCTACTGCCAGCTCGGGAATTTCGGCCTTCTGATATTGAAAACGCGCCAACAGTTCGTGCAACTCCTCCGCCATTCTCTCCACCGTCTCCGCCGACTTCCGGGTTTGTACCACCGCCGTAGCCTCCGAACGCGCCGCCTCCGCCACCGCGGCGATGCTTTGGCTGATCGCGACCCCTCCTCGGGCCGCTTCCGCCAGGCTGCGCGTGATCTCGTTGGTGGTAACGCTCTGCTCTTCCACGGCGCCGGCCACATTGTTCTGAATGTCGTTGATCTGGCCGATAACCAAGCCGATCTGCCCGATGGCGGCAACGGCTCCCTGGGTGTCTGCCTGGATCGATTCGATCTTGCGGCTGATGTCGTCAGTAGCTTTGGCGGTTTCTCTCGCCAGTTCCTTCACTTCATTCGCGACCACCGCGAAACCTTTTCCCGCTTCTCCGGCACGTGCTGCTTCGATGGTGGCATTCAAAGCCAGCAGGTTGGTCTGTTGCGCAATCGAGGTAATCACCTTGACCACCTGACCAATTTCCGCGCTGCTCTGGCCCAGCTTGCCGATGGTTACGTTGGTTTCTTCCGCCGACCGTACCGCCGCAGTCGCCACCTTCGACGCCTCGGTGGTGTTCTTGGCGATCTCTTTGATGCTGGCGCCCATCTCGTCGGCCGCTGTAGCCACCGTCTGGATGTTCCGGCTGACCTGTTCCGAGCCTTCCGATACCACATTCGCCTGGTTCGCGGTCTGGCTCGTGCTTAAGCTCATCTCCTGGGAAACTCGGCCCAGCTCCGCGGCTGCTTGCGACAGCGGCCCACTCATCCGCGCCACTCGTTGCATCGCTGAGCAGAACACTTCCAACATCTCATTCACTGAATTCAGCAGTTCCGCATAGGCCCCCTTGAATTGGCCGGGATCGCCCCGCGCGAGCAGATCGCCCTTCTGGGCTGCCAGAATCAGTCGTCCCAATTCTCCTTGCAAGCGCACAATATTGCTCTTCAGCAGCACCAGCCATTCCTGTCTCTGGTCGTCCTCTGACGCAGTTTCCATGCGGGCGCTCATGTCGCCATTGGCGATGCGCGTGACGTAGTCCACCAACTCTTTCAGCCAATCGTGGACGCCATTGACGGCCTCTTTCATTTTCTGGTGATCGCCCTTGCATTCGATCTCCATGCGCTCACGCAAATTGCCGGCGCGAACTTGCCGCAGCACGCGATTGCCTTCCGCAATCGGCAGCAGCATCGCGTCCAGCAACTGGTTGATGCCCTCGAACAGTTTGCGATTGCTGCCTTCATACTTCGCAGGATCGGCCCTCACTTCGAGCCGGCCTTCGATGGCTGCCTGCAGAAGATGCTCAACCCCCTCCTGCCTTTGCTTGGCCACTTCGATCACTCGATTCGTGCTTTCCTTCAAATTGTCGTACTCGCCTTGATATTCCTCGCGGATCGGCCAAGGGAGCTCGCCATGACTGAACTTCTCCAGTACATGCGTCGCTACGCGCAAGGGTTTGCGCAACTCTTCGAAGGTGCGATTCAGGCCCTCGATCACCTCGCGAAATCCGCCTGCATAATGGCCGGCATCGGCGCGTACGTCGAGTTTGCCAGCCACCGCTGCCTCCGCCAGTTTGGTGGAATCCTGCACCAGGGCTTGCACGTTGGCGGCACACAGTTGCAGGCTCTTACCCATCACGTCGCGTTGGCAGGCCACTTGTAGGCTAACGTTCATGTCTCCGGCCGCGATGCGCTGCGTAATACTGGCGCGGTCTTCATACATCGCCGCCACCCGGCGAAGGGAGTCGGCCAATGCCCCCAGTTCGTCGCGCGAGCGCACTGCGATCATGACCTCGGGATCTCCCACTGCCAGTTGCTCCGCCGCCCGCCGCAATTCGCCCACAACGCTGCCGATGGTTTGCACCATGATCCAGCACAGCAAAATCTCCAGAACGGTTCCTACAACGGCAAACGCAATCATCAGGTCCAGGCTATGCGTGGTCACCCCGCAGACAAAAATTGCCCCGCCCATTCCGCCTACCAGAGCAAAACTGAGCAGAAGCTTTTTGATGATGGATAGATCGCGAAACCAGTTCATCGCTGCTCTCTCCGTGGTGCTTTCGCCGTCTCTTTCGTGTTCCCGTTGCAAACCGCGTCCAGCGTGAGCACATGCAACAGGCCTTCTCGCAGTTTGTAAACGCCCGGCACCAGTTGGCGAGATTCTGCGGAGAGCGATTCGCAAGTCTTCTCGAAACTGTCCTGGCTGGCTGACACAACTTCACCGACCTCGTCCACCAGCAGGCTGACTTCGCCGCGGTCGCTCTTGACCACGACGTTCATGGCGGTCTGCCTCGCAGGACGCGGTCCGAACCCCAGGCGCTTTCCCAGGTCGATGACCGCCACAATCTCGCCGCGCAGGTTGATCAGCCCGGCAACCGCATCGGGCGACAGTGGCACGCGCGTCATGGATTGCCACGGCAACACCTCCCGCACCGACTTAACTTCAACGCCGAACCATAGTCCATTGAGAAAAAACGTGCAGAAGGATCGCTCGGCGCTCATCGGTCGCCTGCTGCCGCGGCAGCGGGCGTGTATGGCTCGCCCGCCAGCACACGCTTCAGGTCCAGCATATCGGCCACGCGCTCGTCGATTACCGTCGTCCCCTGCAACCAGCCGGTTTCTCCGCCATGCAGTTCCACGGTCTGTTCGACGATGTCCTCGATCCGGTCCACCACCAGACCAATTCCGGGGCCGGCTTCGCGGAGCACCAAGACTTGCAGTAAGTCGCGTTCCGACGCCGGCTCGTGAAATAGGTCGGAGGTGCGCAGCAGGGGCAAGATCTCTCCGCAGTACTGGACTACCTCGCGGCCGCGTGAGCGCTCGACTTTCTCAGCCGGAATCTCTTCCAGGCGAGCCACGGCTGACATGGGCAGTGCAAACCTTCTTCCTGCGTTTTGCCGGAAGGTGACCCAGCACTGCCTTGCAGGATCTGGATGGACTTCGATTGCGGTTGCTTCCTTGTGTTCTGGCGCGGAGCCTGCAGTCGCGAGATTCGCCAACTGCGCCACGCCGGTCACATCGAGGATCAGCACCACATGTCCGTCACCCAGAATGGCTGCGCCGGCGAAACATGACAATCGCTTCAAGGGATGGCTCAGTGGCTTGACGACGATCTCTTCGGTGTCGCCGATCGCGTCTACGACCAATCCGAAAGGCTGGGCGCCCGCCTGCAAAACGACGATATTCATCGCCCCGGCATTTTGCCTGGGCAGCTGTAACTGGCAATCTAGAAATACGAGTGGTAGCAGTCCATGACGCCAGCGGTACACGGGCGCTCCACAGATCTGCTCGATGCGGTTGTTCTGCTCCCCGACTTCCAAAGCGACCAGCTCAAGCAGGCTGGCCTGCGGAATCGCAAAGCGCTCGCCGCCACTGCTGACAATCAGCGCGGGCAGAATCGCCAGAGTCAGTGGCAGGTTGATCTTCAAGATCGTACCTTGTCCTGCAACGCTCTCCAGATCGATGGCGCCGCCAATTCTCTCGATGTTGGTCCTGACTACGTCCAGTCCTACTCCTCGGCCGGAAATGTTGGTCACCGCCTCCGCAGTGGAGAAGCTTGGAGTGAAGACCAGACGCGTCAGTTCGCGCTCGCCGATGGCGGCAGCTTCCTCGGCGGTGATCATTCCACGCTCGACGGCCCGCTGCCGCACTCGCGGCAGGTTGATGCCCGCCCCGTCGTCGCTGATTTCTACGTGGACCCGGCCACCCTCGTGGAAGGCGCTCAAGCGCACATGCCCGGCGGCGGTTTTACCGGCTTTCGCGCGCTGCTCGGCAGACTCAATGCCATGATCGATGGCGTTGCGGAGGATGTGGATCAGCGGATCCTTGATCGCCTCCAGAATGGTCCGGTCGAGTTCGATCTCCGAACCCTTCATCTCGAGCGCGATCTGCTTGCCGTAATGCGCGGCGATGTCGCGAACCAGGCGGGGAAGCTTGTTCCACAGGTTGCCGATCGGCTCCATTCGCGCCTTCATCACCGACTCCTGCAAGCCACTCGTAGCCGATTTGAGGCGCTGCGCAGCGTTGACCACGCTGACATCGGAAGACGCCGCGGCAACATGAAGGACTTGATTGCGCGCCAGGACTAGCTCTCCCACCAGGTTCATGATGTGGTCGAGCAGGCCAACACCGACCCGAACACTCGCGGTCGAGGCGCCGACTGCGTCGCGCCGATTTTCCGGCGCGAGAGTGGACGGCGGAGCTAAGTTTTGAGTGCTGGCTTTATTCGCGGCTGCAAACTCATCCGCCAGCCCTCTCAGTAAATCTACTACGGACGTGTAATTTCCCTCGTCCTCACTACCATTTTCTTCGATTGCCCTGAGCAGGCTGCGAAGCGCGTCCACCATCGCCAGCAGTCCATTGGTAAGCTTCGGAGTTAACGCCAGCTTGCCATCACGCAAAGCGGCGAGCAGACTTTCGCCGGCATGGGCCACCGACTCGAGCTTGGAAAACCCCAGCGCGCCGCTGTTGCCCTTGAGGGTGTGTACCGCACGAAAGATTTCCGCCAGCAGCTCGGGCGAGCCAGGTTCGCGTTCCAGGGCAACAAGGTCGCGGTCGAGCAGCTCAACCTCTTCCGCGCCTTCGACCAGGAATTCCTGGACAATGTCTTCCATCCCCTCGATCGCTGTGGCCATGGATATTCTGCGCCGCCTTTTGCAAGGCGCGGCAGCCCCGACCAACGGGACTGCTCCCTTCACCCAGCAATCCGTGCAAGGGGATGACCAGCGAAATTAGAAGGGGTTAATTAGATCTGCCCAGCGTTCGTCCCGCCTGGAAACTCGGCGGCTTTACGTCTCCCCGCGATAGATGATCTCGGTGATGGTGCAGTCGTCGGTCAAAGCGGTATCGCGACGAAAATCGGTGACCGCCTGCTCGATCGCGGCAAATCCGTCTTTGCAGCAGGTCTCCAATCGTTCCATGCCGAAGAATTCACCTTCGGCATCCTCGGCTTCCGTGACTCCGTCGGTCACCAGCACCAGGCGATCTCCTGGCTTCAGTTGCAAACGTGCGGCCTGGAAGTCCGCGCCTGGAACCAATCCCACCGGCAAATTTCCGTCTTCGAGCTTAGTGACCCCATCGCCCGAGATCAGCAGCGGAGGTACATGGCCGCAATTAATCAACTCCAGTTCTCCACTTCCCAACAGCCGAGCGATTACCAGCGTGGCGTACTTCTGGCCTCCCACTTTGTCGCACAGGAAGCGGTTCACTGCCGCAATCATCTCCGGCAGAGAGGAGTCACGGGCCAGATGTGAGTACAACATGCCCTGCAGAGTCGACGCCACCACTGCGGCGGACACGCCCTTGCCGGAAACATCGGCGACAATCAGCGAGAGTTTTGCTTCGGTGTAAACCAGATCGAAGAAGTCGCCTCCAATGTCCTTGCAGGCATAACTTATGGCGTTGACCTTCGCGAAGGGGACGTCGGGAACGGTCACCTTCATCAGGCCCTGCTGAATTTCGGCGGCGATGGCCAACTCCTGACGATACCGTTTGGCCGCATCTTCCGACTGCACCAGAGCGGCGTTCTCTACCAGCGTCGCGGCGCCATTGGCGATGGTGCGCAGAATATCGTGGCTTACCGACGAAAGCTTGCCTGACAAAAAATGTGCGTCGAGGTACAACACTCCCTGCACATCCGACTCGCCCGGCTTGGTCTCTTCTCTGACTTTGTCCTGGATGACGGTCTTGCGCAGCGGAATGCAAATCACGCTGTGCAGGTTATGCGCGACGATACTTTCGCGGCCGGCTAGTTTGTCAGTATCGTCGGTATCCGTGACCAGGAACTCCGACGCGCTCTTGGCAGCGTCCCGCAGCACCGACCGCGAGATGGTGCTGTCGTCGTTGATGCTCTCGCCCTTCTTGTCGCGACCCGCCGCCAGGTGCAGCTCGCCGTCCGCGTGTCGCAGGAAGACGAATCCGCGCTCGGCCCGCGTCAGCCGCAACGCGGCCTCCAGCAGCGCATTCAAGACGTCTTCCAGCACGCCACTGGTATTCAGTTTGCGCGCCGCCTCCAGGAACACGTTAAGCATCTCGAGGTCCGACCCCGCTCCGGTAGCGGGCTTCCAGGTCGAGAACTGGCTGAGAAATTGTTGTGCCGCACTGGAGGGCGAGCGGTCGGGACTGAACAACGTGTACGCGGCGCCTTGCACGCCGAACTCCACGCGATCGTTGCGCGCCAGCTTGCGCCGGTTGATGCGCTCTCCGTTGACGAACGTTCCGTGGCGGCTGCTCTGATCGACAATGTAGGTGCCGTCGGGCTCGCGAATGAATTGCGCGTGCTCGCGCGACACCCGCGGATCGGCCATTACCAGGTCGCGGTCGGTGCGCCGCCCCACGGTGAAGGGAAAGTGCTCCAGTACCAGGGTACGGCGGTCGCTGCCCTCCACTACCACCAACACCAGCGGGTCGCCGGTAGAGGCAGTGTCGAGCTTGCGCACCCACATACCTGTAGCGCCCATCAGAGTTCCCTCCTCAACCTACGACCAAGCGTTTCCGATGAAGTTGTTAGGAATATAGTCCAAGCGGCGATGCACTATCCACTATTGTTGCGTCCTTCGTCCGAAAAAGCCAGCCGTCGCAAGGCGGGCCTTCACGCCTCTGCTCTCTTGGCGGATGGCAGTCTTAGCAGGCGAAGTTTGGGAACGCGCTCGAAATGGCTTACGTCCGCGGTCACGAGTACACGCAGAGTTCCGGTGAGCGCGGCGGCAAAGGCATCGGCGTACGGCAGGTTGTACTGGGCTTTGAGACGTGCAGCGCGTACAGCATCTTCAACTGCCACTCCAACAACGGAAACCGGGAGCTTGTCAGCCAATCCGATCATCAGGTTCTCGGTCTTGCTGAGGCCGATCTGTTTTGCTAGCGTGTAGTAGACCTCGCCCCAGTTCACCACAGACATGAGGACCGGAGTCCCGGTGGCCGCAGCGTCCGTTAGCACGCGAGCGACGATCTCCTCGGCCGCTCCATTCGTGAGATAGCGATAGAGCGCGCTCGCATCCAGGACGTGGGTCCTCATTCAATGTCCCGGTCCGGTTCGCGTTCGATGTCCTCCGGCAAGCCCAAACCCGCCAGAATCCCGCGATAATACTGAATGGCATCCTCGTACTTTGGATAGATAGCGATCCCGCCTTGAATGCGCGCGAACCGGACTCGCGTGCCCCGCCCGATTCGGTAAACACGCCGCAGTTTAGCTGGAATCACCAACTGGCCCTTTGACGTAACTACACCTTCGAAATGTTCCATGTCTTACATTCTAGCACTACAAGTAAGACACAGCCTGATGAGCTCAGTGCGGGCCGACGAGGTTTCGAAGTTCAAGCCGCTTTGAATGCGACCGGTTTTGGACCGGATGCCGCTTTCGTCCGTGAGAGCCCCCGCTTTTTCAATAACATAGCACAGTGATCCAGCTCACCATTCAATGTTCGATACTCTCCGCTGGCCCGCTAAATCCGCCCGCTTGCTCTATCTTGGTTGGCCCTTTTGGCGGCCACCAGTAACCTAATACACAGGTAGTAGAGAAACGTGGCCCGTACAACGTGGGGTTGGCCACTGTCATTCATACTGATTAAGAGAGGCGTAAATGCACAAGCCCGTTAAATATGTTGAGAAAGCCGTCACCGTTGCCGCCAAGGGCGCATGGGCTGTTTTCGACAAGTTCAATAGCATCAATCCTAATCCTTCGTTTACGCCCAAGTGGTCCGACAAGCCACTGTTGAAGTCGTACCAGAAATCCAAGCCGCCGCTGGGCTGGCCGCGCGCCACCGATTCGCTTTGCCCCAAGTGCGTGCCCGAAATCCGCCAGGAGATCATCGACGGCAAACTGCCGCTGGAAGTTCTCATGAACGAGAAGGCCGGCGAGATCAAGGCGCAGATTATCGAGCGCGATGGCAAGATCCTGATGGTCAAGGACTGCCCCATCCATGGCCACTTCGAAGACGTGATGGCCATCGACACTGCGTTCTTCAAGCACCTGGAGGAAGTTTTCCCCGGCCGCGACATTCGCGCCCACAACGACGAGAAGCTGCATCATCACGGCAGCAGCACCGTGCTGCACGGCCGCGGATCGGTCTTGACCATCGACCTGACCAATCGCTGCAACATGATGTGCGATCCCTGCTTCATGGACGCCAACCAGGTTGGTTTCGTCCATGAGCTGACGTGGGACGAAATCAAGACCATGCTCGACAACGCCATCACCATCAAGCCGCGCCGCCAGATGTCGGTGCAGTTCTCCGGCGGCGAGCCAACGTTGTCGCCCTACTTCCTGGACGCGGTCGCTTACGCGCGCAAGGTCGGCTACAACAGCGTGCAGGCTGCGACCAACGGCATCGAGTTCGCCAAGAGTCCCGAGTTTGCCAAGCAGGCTTTTGAAGCGGGTCTCCGCTATGCATACCTGCAGTTCGACGGCATCGGCAACGCCGCCAACTCGCACCGCCTGGTCGGCAACCTGTTCGACGTGAAGCTGCAGGCGATCGAGAACCTGCACAACGCCGGCGTCGAGATTGTGCCTGTCGTCACCATCGTCAACGACCTGAACAACGAGCAGGTCGGACGCATCATCCAGTTTGCGCTCGACAATCCCAAGCGCATTTCGTTCCTCTCGTTCCAGCCGGTATCGTTTACGGGACGCGACGAAGCCATCACCGACGAGCGCCGTCAGGCGCAGCGCTACACGCTGTCTCATCTCGCGCACGACGTGAAGAGCCAGACCGGACTGGGCGAGCCCGTCCGCGACTGGTTCCCTATCTCGTTCATGAGCACCTTCTCCGACTGGGCCGACCTGGTTCACGGGCCCGACAAGGACTGGGGATCGTTGAGCTGCGGCTGCCACCCCAATTGCGGCGTCGGCATGGCCGTCATGATCGACAAGGAAACCAAGGAAGCGGTTCCGGTGACGGCGTTCCTCAACGGCGACACCATCGCGAAAGACATCGCCAAGGTGAACGACGCGGCGCGCGGCAAGTGGATGTCGATCGCCGGCATGACGCTGGCGCTGCTGAAGAATTACGATCCCGTTCAAGTCGCCGACGCACTTCAAGTTCACCGACCTGCTGAAGAAGTTCGACAAGACCTTCGGCGCGACCGGCAAGGACTACGGCAAGGTCAGCGGCGACCGCACCGAGACCGACATCGAGAAGCCGCCGCCGCGATCGCTGGAACTTCCTGTTCGTCGCCGGCATGTGGTTCCAGGACCTGTTCAACTACGATTTCCGCCGCACCGAGCAGTGCATCATTCCCTACGCCACGCAGGAAGGCGAGATCAGCTTCTGCGCGTACAACACCGGCGTGGGCTGGCGCAACATCGTCGAGAAGATGCACATGACGGCGACTCTGACAAAGTGGTACGAGGAGCATGGCCGTCACGAGATCTTCGCCGGCGGCAAGAAGGTCGGCCTCGAGACCACCGCGCACACGCTCAAGCTGGTCGACGAGCACGTGAACGCCGAAGCCAACCACACGCTCGACGATCTCGGCATCGCCAAGAACGCTCGCCAGGAGAAGTTCAAAGCCCGCGAGGAGCGCGTGAAAGCCGAAGCCGAGAAAGCGCGCATGTTGGCGCTCTACAAAGAGCACGTCCTTGGCGAGAAGCCGGTGGTCAACGATGGCTTCATCCCGCTCGGCAACATCGGCGGCATCAAGCCCGCAGAGCCAGTCGTAGAAGAGCGGGAAGCAGTGTACGGAGACTAGTTCTCCGGGGTGTCATAACTCCAGGGATGTCATCCTGAGCGAAGGCGGCGCTTCGCCGCCGAAGTCGAAGGATCTGCTGTTAAACCGGCCGCGAATGCGGCCGGTTTTGTTTTGCCAAACTCGCCCGGCTCCGCCTACTTCCCCTTAAACTGGGCTGGCCGCTTCTCCAGGAAGGCCCGCGTGCCCTCGTTCTTGTCCTCGGTGGCGCAGCACACGGCAAACAGCGTGGCCTCCAGAAACAAACCATCAGCCAACGGCTGATCGAAGCCGCGATTCACCGCCTCCATCGCGTACTGAATGGCCAGCGGCGCGTTGGCGATGATCTTGGCAGCGATCGCCTCGGCACGCGCGATCAGCTCACCCTGCGGCACAACTTCGTTTACCAATCCAATGCGATACGCTTCCTGCGCCGTGATCATCTCGCCGGTCAAGATCTGCTGCATCGCGAGTCCCTTGCCCACCAGTCGCGACAACCGCTGCGTGCCGCCGTAGCCGGGAATCAGTCCGAGCTTCACCTCGGGCTGGCCGAGCTTGGCATTGTCGCTCGCCAGACGCATGGTGCAGGCCATCGCCAGTTCGCAGCCCCCGCCGAGTGCGAACCCGTTGACGCAGGCAATCACCGGCTTGCCGAGATTCTCGATGGCATCCACAATCGCCTGTCCGCGGTGGGTGTACTCTTTGGCTGACACTGGCGTTTGGTGCGACAGCTCGCTAATGTCGGCGCCCGCGACGAATGCCTTCTCGCCAGCGCCCGTCAGGATGACAACCCTGACCTCAGCGTCATCCTTTACGGACGCGAAGGCATCCTTGAGCTCCTGCATGGTGGCCATGTTCAGCGCGTTGAGCACCTTCGGCCGGTCAATGGTGATGTAGGCGATCTGGTTTTTCTTTTCGAACTTAATGTTTTGGAAGTTGATCATGAGGTTGTAATTTCCTATACTCCTCTACTTCGTTTTGAGTGGCGAATGCACTCGGGAAAACATCGGAGGGGCATCCGTTCGAAAAGGCCGTCATCTCCTTAACCGTTCCCTTCTCAACGATCTTGCCATCCTCTGTCTTTACGAGGTATTCCGCACTTAAGGCGGTTTCGGGTGCGCAATCACTCGTCGGATAGACTTCGGGTCGCAACAGGAGTTCCTTTGACCCGTTCACCCAACGCACGGCATACAGATTGTTTCCCCGCGTTTTGCAATAATGATGTTTTGCGAAATCCGCGGCGACAGCTTTCGGAGCGAGAGATTCCACTGCTTGCCTTTCACCAACAACAAATGCTCGCACGTGGTAACCGCCGATCGCGCCGCCATCGCTCCACATTATGTAGAAAGCTTTGGAATCCGGCGACCACTTCACAAATGTCCCTGCACTGAGATCCTGGAGAGTGAAGGTCTTCAACAGCCGGTCTCCGGAATAAATGGAGAGGCTGAAAACACCTTCGTCTGGCTCGGCAATTTCAGGCGTGCTCCACAGTCGAACGTATTTCGCGTGATCGGGTGACCACACAATCGGCTTCTTACCATAGGCATCCGGCATGAACAGATCGGCACGACAAGAATAGCTTTCGGCCATACAGATTGGGCCAAAGATGCCGATCGCCAATGCCGCCATGAGCGCCGATTTGCGGAACATGTTTCTACACAAACTTTCCCGGCACCGGCTTATTGGGATCACTGTAATCGTAGAAGCCTTTGCCCGACTTCCGTCCGTACCACCCGGCCAGCACCAGTCGCCGCAGCAGCGGCGGCGAGGCAAAGCGCGGCTCTTTGAATTCGTCGAACATCACGTGCGTGATGTAGTACGTGGTGTCGAGGCCGACGAAGTCCAGCAGCGTGAACGGGCCCATCGGATAGCCGCAGCCCAGCTTCATCGCTTCATCGATATCGGTGATGGAGCCGACACCCTCTTCGTACGCTCGAATTGCGTCCAGCAAATAGGGCACCAGCAGCCGATTGACGATGAAGCCGGTTTTGTCGCTGGTCCGCACCGGCACCTTGCCCAGCTTTACGGCGAACTCATACGCCGTGTCGTACACCTCGGGCGCGGTGGCGATGGTCTTCACCACTTCCACCATCTTCATCATCGGAACCGGATTGAAGAAGTGCAGGCCGATGAAACGCTCCGGGCGCTTGGTCGCGGTCATCAACTCGGTGACCGAGATCGACGATGTGTTGGTGGCGAAGATCGCGTCCTTCTTGACGATCGCGTCGAGCTGCGCGTAGGTCTTGCGCTTCTCGTCGGCGTTTTCGATGATCGCCTCGATGACGATGTCGCAGTCGGCGAGGTCCTGCATCTTGGTCGTGCCCTTCAAGCGCGACTGCGCTTGGCTCTTTTGCTCGGCGGTCAGTCCACCCTTCTCCGGACCGCGCTCCACCAGCCGTGACAAGGATTTCTCAATGCCGGCGAAGCCCTTGTCGAGAAACTTCTGCTCCTGTTCGAGCACCACCACGTCGAAACCCGCGGTGGCCGCCACTTGCGCGATGCCCGAGCCCATCAGCCCACAACCAAGTACGCCAACTTTCTTAATATCCATGATTGCGCTTTCCTTTCGAATAAGTCCACCAGCAGAGCCTGATACAGCGAAATGCTGACCAGCTTATCCATCGTCGTTCTTGTCATCACGAGCGAAGCGAGGGATCTGCTCTTAGGCCAGCCAAACAGCAGATTCCTCGCGACAAAATCGGGCGCTCGTAATGACAATTCATCATTTAGCGGACGTCGCTTCCTTCTGCCCCGCACCCGCTTCCGTAATTCTGGTGTTTTGCAGCGCTGCAATCCGCCATTTTCCATCAACTTTTTCTGCGATGAGGGTGGGCCGCGCCTCAAGTTCGCTCGCAGCACCGCCTTCTCGAAACTGCAGAAACTGCCGAAGAAAAACGATCGCGACCTCGGGCCGCAGAAACCGAATCTTCTCCACGCTATACCTTACGGTGCTCCCTTTGTAGATCGTCCCAAAGATCATCCGATGGCCCGCCTCAATTGCGATGCGACCGCTGTAGTATCCACCCAGAATGTGAATGAAGTCGGCGTCCTCCACGAAGAGCGCGGCGAAAGTGGCGGCGTCCGCGGCGTTCCATGCCGCCTCGAGCTGATACACCATCCCGTGCAGCGCCCGTTCCTCAACGGTCATTTTGCCTTCCTGTTGTCTTTCGTTCGCCTGCGCAGTACGTAGGTCCACCCGCCGACCACCGCCGCCGGAGCCATGAACAGCAGTCCGGCCATTTGCGGCCACGCAACGCCCTTGCGAAACATGGTGACGATAGCAGTCATCGCCACCAGCGCCCCGACGATCCACGCGGCCACGAAGTGCGGGCGCCCACCGATAAAGCTGGCCACGTAGCCGGCTAGCAGCGCGAAGAGTAACCCAAATACGATGGCGCCGAGCTCAAAGCTGATGCTGGCGGGAGCGTGCGGATCGGTGTTGGTGACGCGAAACAACCCTAACCACAATAGTTCGAACAGCAGGTACCCGAGGATCACGCCGCTGACGACGCGCACCGTCCACTCCTGTTACAGTTGCAGGTTTTCCACGATCACTGCGATGCCCTGCCCGCCACCGATGCATGCCGTCGACAATCCATACTTGCCTTTGCGGCGACGCAATTCGTTCATCAGCGTAATCAGTAGCCGCGTTCCGGTTGCGCCCAGCGGATGACCAAGCGCGATGGCGCCACCGTTGACGTTGACTTTATTGCGATCCAGTCCCAGCTCCTTCTCTACGGCTAGGTATTGCGCGGCGAACGCCTCGTTCACCTCGATCAAATCAATGTCCTCAAGCTTCAATCCAGCTTTCTTTAGCGCGATGCGCGTGGACGGAACCGGCCCCGAGCCCATAATCTCAGGATCCACACCCGCAATTCCCCAGCTCACAATGCGAGCCATCGGCTTCAGATTGCGCTTCTGTGCTTCATCCAGCGGCATCACCACGACCGCCGCGCCGCCATCGACAATTCCGCTGGCATTGCCCGCAGTGACCGAGCCGTTCTTACCGAAGGCAGGTTTCAGCTTTGCCAGGCTCTCCAATGTAGTTTCCGGACGGCGATGATCGTCCTCGGCAAACATCTCTCCGGTCGGCTCGCCTTTGCGATTGCGCAGAGCGACTGGCGTTATCTCTTCCTGCAGTCGCCCGGCCCTGTATGCTTCGTCAGCGAGTTTCTGCGAGCGCATCGCGAACTCGTCCTGCATCTCGCGCGTAACGCCATGCTGCCCAGCGTAAAGCTCGGCCGTATTGGCCATATAAAGTCCGCAGTAGCTGTCGAGCAGCGCCACCATGAGCGAATCTTCAAGCTTGCCTTCGCCCAGCCCGACACCCCATCGCATGCCGCGAATAACATGCGGCGCTTGCGACATCGATTCCATGCCACCGGCGAGCGCGATCTTCGACTCGCCAAGTTGAATCATTTGTGCAGCGGTCACCACCGACTGCATCCCTGATCCGCACAGCCGGTTCACGGTGAGCGCCGGGACTTCGATGGGAACTCCAGCCTTGAGTCCCACGTGGCGTGCTCCGTAAATCGCATCTCCGGAGGTCTGCTGAGCATTGCCCATCACTACGTGATCGATTTCGCCGGGCTCAACCTCGGAGCGTTTCATGGCTTCCGTGGCCGCGATCGCGCCCAGGTCCATGGCGGTGAAGTCGCGCAGCTTGCCACAGTAGCGCCCCATGGGCGTGCGAGCGCCGTTGACGATTGCAATATCCGTTGTATTCGACATAGGTAGTAAGGAAGGTGAGGCGAACGCCTGATCTAACCTTCGAGTTTATCAGTCGCCGAAGAGGGGCGGCAACCGCGCCAGCTCCTCGGTTGCCGCGTGAACTGACGACGTCGTTCTTCCCGTTGCTGTAAGTGAGACCACGAGCCAGCCTGTCCGCTTTCGGACAAACAATCCTGAATTCGGACGTTCCCGTCGCTCGACGCGGCACGCACCCAGCGCATGTTTGTTCACCCACAGTTATTTGCGCAACATTCAGGATGGCGAAGCAAATGTAGTAGAGGTATCAGGCTGACCTGCGGCTGTAGGCACAGGCGGACCCTGTTGAGGATCAGGAGAGAGGGAGGAGTATGGCAAAGATCGAGCGCATTCGTCAGGACGTGCCGGGCTCGTTGGGGCCGGAAGAACTGGCACAGAAGGCCGGACAGGGCTGGAAACTGGTTGCGGTTGAGTGGGAACGCGAAGTCCCCGAAGATCAGGCCGGGCGCGCGGTTGAGGAGGTCCCGTTTGGTTTGCAGGTTGTTGCCAACGATCCTCCACATCTGGAAGAGAATCCGACCGAAAGGGAAGTCCTCTTCCTGATGATGGAGTTGACCATTCAGGATGGACCGTATTCCGTGATTGCCGATGAACTGAACCGGCGAGGCTATCGCACTCGCCAGGGAATGATGTGGACACCAATTTCGGTTTTCCAGATGCTGCCGCGGCTGATTGAAGTGGGGCCGCGAATCTTCGCAACGGAGGAATGGCAGCAGCGAAGGGCCCGGTTGGCAAAGTTCGGTGCCCGATGAAGTTCGGGAGATTTATTCGATGGTCGTGAGGCGAATCAACTAGTGAATGCTGTCGCTGAGCGATTCACCCCACGACTCTCGCCATGTGCCGAAGCTCTCTTCGCAGGCATCGCAGTACCACTCGGGACTATCGGGGCGAATGCAGCATCCGCCCAGCACGTATCCTTCCTGAGCCAGCTCCGCAGGTCCGTCTGACGGCAAACACCCGTACGCAATCTTCTTCACATCCTCATTGCTGTCGCACCGGGGGCATACGGGAGGGTGGGGGAGCTTCATGGCTCCATCATCGTACTGTTTAGCGGAGTGGGTCAAGCTTCGTTGTCCGCATTGCTTGTGACAATGCCGGAAGCTGTGGCAGGAAAGAGACAAGCGGTGTAGTTAACCAAACCGTTAGGAAGTTTGAACCTCGTGTATCATCGTCCAGCTTTGGTCGGAATGCTAGTCACCTGCCGCTACCGCGATTGCGTCACTTTGCAACGAACTTTAGAACCCGCATAATTAGACGAGTGCTGCACAGCTGCGCCCTCAGCGTCGGAGTCTGAGAACTTTACGGAAACTTCCCGCACTTGATCTGCGGCCATTTGCAGTCTCACACTCTGAGCAGCAAGACGTTCTGCAAGCGCTGCGGTCTTGGCTTGAACCCGTTGATTCACGTCGGCAGCGATACTCGCTTCCCACGCAATGGGCATCGCCGAAGCATTCGCGCGTGCCATTTTCTCGCGCATTCTGGTTGCTTCCCGCTGGGCACGTTCCGCTTCCCGCAGCGCCGTAGCGCGAGCGCATTCGGTGGCTGCCATATTCTGCCGCGCCATCTGCTTAGCGACCTTCGCTTGCGCCATCGCGATTGGCAGGTTCATTTCGGCCAACATCTGCGCCTCTTCCGGATAATTCGGACGCAAGTTTGTCCGGACCTTGCCAATGAATCGCGACACGGCAGAGTGCTCGGCGTTGCACTTCGCCTTCAGGTCCCCCTGGGCGCGTTGACCGTAAGTCAGAGAAACGCGTTCGAGTGTCCGCAGGCCGTGAGAGAACACCGCGAAGGTCGCTACGATCGCCAGGGCCGCCACCAGATATCTGCGCTCCATACAGCCTCCTCGTACCTATTAAGACGCGAGAGCAATCCGATCGTTAGAACATTTTTGTCCAGCTACCGGCATTGTTCGGAGCAGGTAAGTACACGTCAAGTGCCAATGCCGGGATTCCGGAAGTAGCTGACGCGGCGGTAGTTACTGACGTCAAGGAAGTTGCGGGATACCGATAAGCGTCCAAAATCAGCATCACTTGTCCATCGCCGGACAACAGGGCAGCAAGAGAATCACAATTCAGGATGGAAAGGTATTTCTTACGACACTACTCGCTGTCCGAGGCCGATATTGTCTTCGGTGTTGTCGAGGGGGCGCCGCCAAAACAGACGCGGAAGTCTGAATGGCAAATACTAGAGGCCAAATGCTAACCGTCGATGACGAACGCCCTCCTATAATCGTCCCACCATGTCCGGCGGTTTCTTTTTGTCCGCGATCAACAACCACATCAAGCGCCTTGCCTCCCAGGTAGGCTTCGATCTGGCGGGCGTCGCCGGTGTGGCGGACACGGCTGAGCACCGCTTCTTTCCGATCTGGATCGCCGATGGCCGTGCTGGCGAAATGAAGTATCTCGAAGCGCGCAATGACGCCGGCGAGCTGAAACGCGCCTCGCTCGCCAATGCTGCTCCCTGGGCACGTTCCATCGTGGTGTGCGCTCTTAATTACAACACCAGCGAGCCCTATTCAACCCACGCCGGAACGACCACACAGGGATGGATCTCGCGCTACGCCTGGTCGCAACGTGACTATCACGAGGTGATACTCGGAAAGCTTCGAGCGCTGGAAGCGGAGTTGCTTGAAATCTGCAAGCAACAGAATATGCCTGCACCGCACACGTGGTGCTACGTGGACACAGGTCCGGTCATCGAGCGCATCTTTGCCCAATACGCCGGAATCGGCTGGATTGGCAAAAACACCTGCATCTTGAACGAACAGTTGGGATCGTGGCTCTTCCTCGGCGTCATGCTGACTTCGCTGGAGCTGACGCCCGATCTCCCTCCGCCCGACCGCTGCGGGTCATGTACGCGCTGTCTCGATGCCTGTCCGACCGACGCCTTTCCTGCTCCGTATCAACTTGACGCGACCCGGTGCATCTCATATCTCACCATCGAAAAACGCGGCGCAATTTCCGAAGAGCTCCGCTTCGGCGTTGGCCGGCAAGTGTTCGGCTGTGATATCTGTCAGGACGTCTGCCCGTGGAACCATGAAGCTCCCGTAACGAAGGCGCCGGAACTTAAGCCGCGTCCTGCGTTGGTGAATCCCGATCTGGAGTGGCTGGCTGGTTTGAGCTTGGAAGAGTTCCGCGAAACGTTCCGCGGTTCACCCGTGAAGCGTGCACGGTTCAATGGCCTGCGCCGTAATGTCGCGATTGCGCTCGGCAACAGCGGTGAAGAGCGTTTCTTACCAATTCTCGAAAAGCTGAGTCGCGATGAAGATGCGATCGTCGCTGAACACGCGCACTGGGCCCTACAGCGGTTGCGCCATAACCTCGGTCGATTCCGCCGGCCTTCCGCAAAATGACAAGCGCACAAATTCTGGCTATAAAGAAGGCATGAACGAGGCCCTCAGCCGGCGCCTTAGCCAATCGCAGTTCGCCAATCCTCTGCAGGAAGCTCTACTGAGCCTTTTGGTCGCAGCCACGACGGTGAATGACATGATGGACGAACTCTGCGAAATGCACCGCATTACTCGCCCGCAATATAACGTGCTGCGCATCTTGCGAGGTGTCCATCCCGAAGGTCACGCGCGTTGCGAGATCGCGCGACGCATGATCGACCGTGCTCCCGATGTCACACGTTTGGTAGACCGTCTGCAGTCCCGCGGCTTGGTCAAGCGTTCGCGTGGAAATGACGATCAGCGCCAAGCTCTGACCAGCATTACTGCCAAAGGGTTGAAGCTCCTCGCCAAAATGCAGCCCGAGATTGACGCGGCCGTGGGCTCCCGCCTTGGCAAGCTCAATTACGAAGAGTGTCGCGAATTGAGCCGCTTGTGCGGTGTGATCCTGGAACCGGTCTCGGTGGAATGAAAAACGTGAGCAAAGTTGCCGAGAGGCCATCTCGTAAATCGCTCTGTATCAAGGCACGTCTTCAGACGTGCCGCAACGCGCCCAGCAATCTTTTGGGCTTTAGCCCCTGTTTTGCAGGGGCTAAAGCCCTGAGCTTTTCTGCGCTTCGTTTGGCATGACTGAAAGTCGTGCCCATGATACAACCCAGAACGATTTATGAGATGAGTTCAAGTAATGTCGCCTTTCCTGGCTGTCATCGCGAACCGCGGTAGATGGTGACGGATTTGCTTTGCCCCAGGATGTTACAGGGGCACACCGCAGCAGATTCCTCGTCCGGCTAATACTGAGCGGTTTTGAATCCTTCTTATCGCCCTCCACATCCGATATTATGTGTTACGACACAGTAATTTAGTGTCGCAACACTTAATTGAGTACAGGCGATAAGGCCTGGAGGCATCGCGATGAATAACCTGCTGATCATCAATTCGAGTCCCCGCAGCAACTCCGTCTCGCGGCGGTTGACTCAGCACTTTGCCGACGAGTGGAAAACCAAGCACCCGGATGCTCGCATTATCGAGCGCGACCTGGCGGCCGCAACCCTCCCTTTCGTCACGGAATCATGGATTCAGGCGTTGTACACGCCGCCGGCCGAGCGAACGCCGGAGCAAAACCGAGCACTGGAGCTTTCCGATGCCCTCATTGAGGAACTAATAGCGGCCGACGTAATTGTGCTCGGCGTGCCCATGCACAATTTCTCGATTCCGGCATCCTTAAAGGCTTGGTTCGATCTGGTGGTGCGCGCGGGCAAGACTTTTAGCTACGGGGACAAGGGCCCCAAGGGACTTCTAGCGGCGGAAAAACAAGTGCTGGCGATTGTTTCTCGTGGCGGAGCATACAACGACGGGTCAACGGCATCCTCCGATTTCCAGGTTCCTTACTTGCGGCACATGTTGCGGTTCGTCGGATTGGAGAACGTAACCGTCATCGACGCTGACAAACAGGCATTTGGAGTGGATATGGCCCAGCAGTCGGTGGATCAAGCGGTGCAGAAACTGTCGGCGCTCGCCGGCGAACTCCATTTGACGGTTGCTGCGGCGTGAACTTGAGAGGGAATCGAACTGCGGGTGGTTTCTCCAAAGGAAAACCCTCCCGGGGCGGGGAGGGTTCAGTGGTCTTGGCCGCACTCGGAAGCTCGACTGCAAAGCGACGCGAATGTGACCTTGCTTCCGCGTGGCGAAGACGTCTTACACGCGCTGCACGTTGGCGGCCTGGAAGCCCTTTGGACCCTTCGTGAGGTCGAACTCCACTGTCTCGCCCTCGTTCAGGCTCCGGTATCCGTTCTCCTGGATAGCTGAGAAATGCACGAACACATCCTCGCCCGTGGATCTCTGGATGAATCCGTACCCTTTGGCTCCATTAAACCACTTGACTGTACCTTTCTCTCTCACAACTTACTCCTTTCACCTATAGAACTTGGAAGAACCCCTGCTTCGCGGACGTTCCAAATACAACCCTGAGGGAGCAGGATTCGGAAGGCGTCTCAACGTTGCCGGGAAACAAGGGTTGCGGCTCAGCTCGCAGCTTTCTGCAATGGAAAAGCCCCCTGAATCCGTCGTGGCGGACTGGTGCGTCCGCGGCAGAGCAGATCCCTGGAGCCAGTACATGCGTGACTTTCGACTGCTGACAGAAACATCAACCCAAATCCGCGTTTCGGTTGCACCGAAAGCTCCTCTCTCACCCATTCGAGAGGGGAGCAGGAGATGATTACAGGAACTTGCGGTTCTGGCAAGTATTTTCATCACAGGGGTTTGCTCGGTTCCAATATGGGAAAACCTGTTCAACGCCGAAGCTTCAAAAGGGCGTGAACCAGCGCCGTCCTGGCTCTGTTACGATTAAAGACATCGATGAGCAGCAACTCCGAACTAACTCGCGAAGGCGCCACAGGGCAGCTCACGTCCAAGCCCTCGCAATCTTCAACCACCACGCGCACGACAAGCACCCCTAAGCTTAGCGATGACAGTGAGTTACAAGAGCCAGCCTCGCCCCTGGGGACGGCGGCGGAACGTCTGCTTCAAGAGGACGACAGGCGAGAACTGTTTCAAGGTCTGCCGGAAACGCACAGCATGGCACACCGCTTGCGCCGGCATGGCTGGTCCACGCTTCGTTACCTGACGCAAACCGAGGTACACACCTACGCCTTCTCCGTAGCGGCCAATGCAATCCTCTCGTTCTTTCCGTTTATCGTTTTGTTGCTCACCCTCATCCGTCGGGTCATTCACTCCCAGGCCATGTACAACGTGGTGCTGGAGCTATTGCGCGACTATCTGCCCAGCAATAAGGATTTTGTTATCCGCAATTTACAGTTTCTGGCGAGCGTGAGAGGACGAGGCCAGGTGCTGTCGTTCGTGATGCTGCTGATCACCTCGACCGGAATTTTTCTTCCGCTGGAAGTGGCTCTCAATCGCATTTGGGGCTTCAAGAAGAACCGCTCCTACCTCATGAACCTGTTGATGTCGCTGGGACTTGGCTTGGCATGCGGCTGCCTGGCGATGCTTTCGATCGCGCTGACGGCGCAGAACCTGAAGATGCTGGGACTAGTGATTGGCGACCAGAACTTCGTCTTTGCAGGACTTGGATTCATGGTGATGAAGGCCTCGGCGATCACGGCGACCATTGGAATCTACTTCCTGATCTATTGGGTACTCCCACACGGCAAGGTCCCCGCGCTAGCGGTGCTGCCGGCAGCGATTATTACCGGTTTAGTGTCGGAGGCCGCAAAGTACATCTACATTCTGGCGCTGCCGTGGCTGAACTTTCAGGAAGTATATGGGCCATTCGCGGTTTCGGTGACGCTGATGTTCTGGTCGTTCTGGAGCGGGATGCTGTTATTGGGCGGCGCGTATTTGTCGGCGGCTGAACACAGCGCTCGGGTGGAGGCGAGAAGAGCAACCGCAGCAGCGCAGCGCTGATTTTCGGGCCACCAACGCTGCGAATTGTTCATCCATCCATTCGTAGGAGATGAACAATCATGATTCGCAAACTCAAATCCGGAGAATACCGGCTGTACTCACGTAAGAAGGACGCCAAGACAGGCAAGCGTCGCAATCTCGGCACGTTCAAAAGTCGCGACAAAGCCGAAGCTCACGAACGCGCTGTGCAATATTTCAAGCGGGCCGGATAGTTGGGTGCACCATCGCGGCTGCAGGATTAACGCTCAACGCAACAAAAGATCTCGAGTCGATCTTAGTGCTCTTTCGCGTGCAGGTTCTCATCTGAGGCGGACCTTAAATGGGTGAGCAAGGTTGCCTGTTACGTTCAAAATATTGCGCGGTCCCTCGCCGATTTCCCTAGCAACTCTTCCCAGCTAATACGATTCGTATTTGGGAGCAGCAAAACAGAAATTCGAAATTCAAGTTTTGGCGAAGTCCAAGGGATTCTCCCCGCTGCATTGGCGCAACTGGCTGTGCGCTGAATGTGCAATAGGAAAGGGAAATATGCGAATCGTTCGTTGCAGTCAGTTAGTCTTGTTAGCCCTGCTGATCCTCGCAGTGTCCATCTCATCGTTCGGAGCAGTTTTCATTTCGGTAGGAATAGCTCCGCCTCCGCTTCCGGTGTATAGCCAGCCTCTGTGCCCGGCTCCAGGTTACATCTGGACTCCAGGTTATTGGGCGTACGGCCCGGATGGTTATTTTTGGGTACCCGGAACGTGGGTACTCGCTCCTGAGGTCGGCTACTTATGGACGCCGGGCTATTGGGGATGGGGCGGCAATGCCTACCTCTGGCACGCAGGATACTGGGGGCCGCAAGTAGGCTTCTATGGCGGCATTAATTACGGTTATGGCTATTACGGTAACGGCTATCAAGGCGGATATTGGCACGGTCGGGATTTCTATTACAACCGTGCCGTTAATCGGGTAAACGTTACCAACATCCACAACACCTACAACACTACGATCGTGAACAACACCGTCAATCGAGTCAGCTATAACGGTGGCCAAGGCGGCATCGCCGCGAGGCCCAGTGCTGCCCAAGAGGCGGCCGCACGCGAGCGGCACATCAATGCGACTTCGGTGCAGACCCAGCATGAACAGCTGGCGCGCAACGATCGCGCGCAATGGGCGTCGGTGAACCACGGCCGGCCGGAAGTGGCGGCAACTCCTAAACCAACTGCCTTCCACGGTGCCGGTGTGGTTGCGGCAAAGAATGCACCGGTGACGAATAATCCAGCGGTACGTGCCCCGCAGCAGACTAAGGCCAACGCTAGCACTCCGCGTCCGGCCAACAACAATGTTCCGCATCCGCCTGAGCGTTCGACCGCAGCCAATCACAACAATGCGAACGTCCCGCATCCAAATACGGCGAACAACGCACCTCACCCGAACAATGCTGTTCCGCGTCCGCCAACTCGAGAGACCGAACAGCCGACGAAAAACGCTACGGCCCCACGGCCAAGTGAGACGACGGTTGCGCACAACCGAGGCAGCGCCCCTGCTGCAGAACCTGCGAGACAGGCGCCGCATCCTCCAGCGCATGTGAACCAGACCGAGCCGCCTCCGCATGGCAATACCGCCGCGAAGTCGAATAGCGTGCCGCGTCCGCCGGAACATCAGAGCACACCGCGTCCGAGTAATGCGGCCGCTCCGCGTCCGGAGAATCCCACCGTCGCGCATAATGCTGGTCATCCCGCACCGCAGGAGCCCAGCCGAGAGGCGCCTCGCCCGCCGGCACATGCGAACCAACCGGCGCCGCACATGAGCCAGCCGCAGGCGGAACACGCGGCCCCTCCCCACGAAAGCGCACCTCCAAAGGAGAATCGCGAGCCACACGGCAATGCTGAGCCTCCGCGGTAGGGGCTAGAGAGCTTTCACGTCGGTTTGATTGATACTTGCATCACAGGGCGCGGCTGGGAGCCGCGCCCTTTTCAGTAGCGATTCAGCCAGGGTGTTAAAAAGGACTAGTCGACAGTGAGATTGTGGGGGAGCTATGGTTTCGCCTGTCCTGAGGCTTTCCCCGACACTACATAAAAATCCAGGTGCTGCGGCGCAAAAGCGCCGATTCGGGTGACACTCCGTCCGGTAAGCCGAAATTCCAGTTCTTTCTGGACGCCACTGGCGGCCACAACCAGATGATCAAATGAGGGCACTTCATTTTGTTCGTAACTTCGGATGGGCTGGTTAAGGTAGAAGGCCAAGCCGTATCTCACCCCAGGAGGCACATCATAGACGGCAACGGGCGGAATTTGTCCGATGATTCCCTGGTGAAGAGCCTTTTCTATGGGGCGCGCCGATTGAAATAAATTGATAATTGGCGCCGTGCCGCGCAACAAAAGGGCAAACGCTATGACCACCGGAACAAGCGTGATGAACCGTAGTACCCGGTAGCCCTGGAAGCGCAGGCTTAACCCAAGCGCAATTATCGCTGTAACCGCCAGTGCCACGGCTACGATAATCACACTTCGCGGAAGCGGCAGCTTAAGCAGTTTGAACGGCACCACCAGCGCTGCCACCAACATGACCGCAGAGAGAAGCGCATGGGGCAGACCCATCCAGGTACTCGGCTTTTCTCCTACCTGTTCGCGGCGCCAGACAAAGTTGGCCAGCAGAATCGTACCGGCTGGAATGGCCGGCAAAATGTATCCGGGCAGCTTCGACTGCGACAGTGAGAAAAATGCTATCGGCAGCAGAAACCATAGGCTGAGATAAGTGCGCAGATCTTCTACCCCGGGTGGCTGTTGCACGGAGAAACGCCAGTCCCGAATGGCATCGACAAGCGCGGCGATGACGAACACCGTCCACGGTACCAGCGCGAGCAGCGCCACCGGCAGGTAAAACCAGAAGGGCTGGGGATGGTGATAGAGGTTAGTGCTAAATCGTTCCACGTTTTGCTGCAGGAAAAAAGTGCGGAAGAACTCCGGATTGGCATGCTGCACCGCTATGAACCATGGCAAGGTCACGGCGAGATACAGCAAAATTCCCATGGGCCACAGGGTACGGAGAATCAACCGCCCATTGCGTCGGAGCGCGGCAAATACCACGATGACCAATGCGGCGAGCAAGACTGCGACAGGCCCCTTGGCCAGGGTTGCAAGTCCGGCAAAGAGATAGAATCCCAGCAGCCAGCCCCGATTCTGGCTGGAGTACCACCCATACCAGCACAGCATTGCAACCGTCAAGGTCGCGGCCAGGGGCATATCGGTGGAAGCGCTTCGCCCAAATCCGATCACGATGGCCGAAGCAGCGGTAATCAGCGCCGCATCAAGCTGCATTCCCCGTCGAAAATGGCGGGCCCAGACGTAGATGAAGAAGATCATCAGCGAGCAGAGGATTGCCGATGGAAGTCGCGCCGCCCAATCGCTCACGCCGCCGGTCGCCTTGTACGCGACCATGGCGGACCAGTAATAAAGAGGTGGCTTCTCCAGCCAGGGATGACCGTATAGGACCGGGGTGACCCAATCGCCACGTTGTAGCATTTCCCGCGCAATTTGCGCATAGCGTGGTTCATCAGCACCCACCAGCCCGATGATTTGCATGCCGAGAAAAAACAGGAATCCGCAGAACGCGATGAGCGCAAGAACGTCAGTGGAGCGGCGAGTGCGTTCCTCCAAGATGGGGTTAGGTTTCAATGCTTGATCCGTTTGACTGCAGCAGTTTGCTCAGCGCGCACTGGCCGCCGAAAGCGGTGCTCCACCCCACGCACCAAATGTGGAACTGCCGTGCAACGGCTACTGCACCACTGCGTGATAGCCGCGAATCCGAAACTGAGCCAGCAGACGCTCAGTTGCGACCGACAGTGGGCCCGGCATTGCGCATCCGCTTGCGCACTTGTGTCCGCCTCCTCCAAAATGCTCGGCAACGGCGGCGACGTTGACTGCGCCCTTGCTGCGCAGGCTCACGCGGAAGCAGCCGTCCGGTTGCTCCCGAAAGAACAATGCCACTTCAATACCTTCGATGGCCAATGCGTAATTAACCAATCCTTCGCAATCCTCTTCGTTGGCCTGGCAGCGTTCCACGGAAGCGCGATCCACGTGCATCCAAGCCAGGCTACCGTCGCGGTGCAGAGTGCCGAGGGCCGCCCCCAGCAGGCGCATTTTAGAGAGTTGGTTCGAGAAGTAGACGTTATGAGAGATGCGCACCGGGTCAGCGCCGCATTGCACTAATTCTCTTGCCAAGGCAAATGTCCGCTCATTGGTTCCGCTGAAGCAGAACCTGCCTGTGTCGGTGAGTACCGCCGTATAGAGACAGGTGGCTACTTCGGCTGAGATGTGGACGCCGGCTTCGCGCGCCAGACGAAAGATCATTTCTGCCGTCGCGCAAGCGCTGGGATCGATCCAGTTCAGGTCGGCGAACGGACGGGCGGTTGAGTGGTGATCGATATTGATGAGGTAATGCTGTTCCAAGCCACTCAGGCACGTACGCTGCACGCTATCACATTCCAGAATGATGACCGCCTCGGGCTGGGGGGCGTTCTCGGTGGTTTGCAGCACCGAATCGCTGAACGGCAGCGGCCGGTACACGCCAGGCACGCCATCGCTCAGGACGACGTCGGCCTGTTTTCCCATGCTGCGTAGAATCTGGCAGCAAGCCAACGCCGATCCGACCGCATCGCCGTCTGGCCGGGCATGCGAGGTGAGAATGAACTTCTGTCTTCTAACGATCTGATTCAGAACTTCGTCCAGCATCCTAGTGGTCCCGGGTTCGACCCTAACGCTTCCTTTTCTGAATGCGATGCAAAAGCTCTTCGATCCTATTACCCTGTTGGTCCGAATTGTCGAGTACGAAGATCAACTCCGGCGACTGGCGGATACCAAGGCGTCTCACCAGTTCATGACGAATGTAGCCGCCCGCCGCGTTCAATCCCTTGAGGCTCTGCTCGGCTTCTTTTTCATCGCCGGCCACCGAGACTAACACGCGCGCCGTTTTACCATCTGGCCCCAGCAAGACCTCGCTAACGCTGACCAATCCAATGCGAGGGTCGCCGAGTTCTCCTTCCACCAGGGCGACGATTTCCTCCCGCAAAGCTTCTGCCATGCGGCCACGATGGTATTTCTGTCCCCGGTTCTCCATTGCCTTCTATTCTGCCAGCCGAAAATAGGGGAACGTTAGAGCATACGCCAACCTGTCAAGCCAGCGGTGATAACCATCACGGTTCCTCGGTTGCACGGTCGTCAAATTCTGCTTCACTTAGGAAATCAAGAAACGAATCGGTGACTTCGCCACCGCTGTTGTTGGCGGTGCGCAGCGCGTGCCGCTCCACGTTGCGCATGAGGCCTTCCAGGTAGTCGCGCGAATGCGAAATGCCGACTACGCCCAAGGTGGCGCGTTGCCAGGCATCGCTCGGGTCAAGTTCTGCGACGGAAACGTTGAAGTGGGCCCGCAGACCGTCCTTGACGCTGCGTACGACCTGCCGCTTGTCTTTTAGCGAGTGCGCACCTTCAATGCGAATCTCGAGTCTGAGATACGCAATCATTGCCCGTCCCATTGCACATCGTCCCGGACAGTGCCTCATTCGCAAGGAAGCAATGTTCGGGACGAGGCTGTTTTGTTACCAGAGTGCGGGTCTTCAATCCCGCGTTAAGTGGTCCGTACAATTCCGGGCTTTGGGCGCTGAGGTGGAAGGTTCCCACGTACCCCCACTAGCCCCTGACCCCTGCTTCTACACAAACGCTTCGGCAGCCACTCTCTCGGTGACGAACACTTCGATGACATCTCCTACTTTGATATCACCGTAATTCGCGATCGAGATGCCGCATTCCATGCCGTGGCGGACTTCGCTGACATCTTCCTTGAAGCGCCGCACCGATCCAATCTTGCCCTTGAACACGACCACATTATCGCGCAGCAGGCGAACTTCGGCATCACGCTTAATGACGCCATCGGTGACATAGCAACCAGCGATCACGCCGACCTTGGGTACACGGAAGGTATCGCGGACATCCGCGCGTCCCAGGTAGGTTTCCTTGATGATTGGTTCGAGCAGGCCGGTCATGGCGCGCTTAATCTCGTCCGCCAACTCATAGATGATGGAGTGCAGGCGAATGTCGACCTTCTCCTGCTCGGCCAGTTCTTGCGCTTTGCGCTCCGGCCGAACGTTGAAGCCGATGATGACGGCGTTCGACGCCGAGGCTAGCAGCACATCGGTCTCGGTAATAGCTCCGACGCCACTGAGCAGGATCTTGATCTTGACCCGGTCGTTCGACAGCTTCGTTAGTACGTCGCTGAGTACTTCGACCGAACCCTGAACGTCACCCTTGAGAATGATGTCCAGCTCTTTCTGTCCTGCGGACTTCAGTTGTTCCGCCAGGCCTTCGAGTGAGACTCGCGAACTCTTGGCAAGCTGCGCTTCGCGGGCCTTACCTTCGCGATATTCGGAGATGCCTCGTGCCTTCTCGCGGTCCGGGACGGCGACGAGTTGATCGCCAGCTTGCGGCAAACTTTCCAAGCCGAGAATCTCGACCGGGGTTGCGGGAGTAGCGGCATCGAGGGCAACGCCGCGATCGTTGAACATAGCACGTACTCTTCCGAAGACGTTCCCCACTACGAAGTTGTCGCCGGTCCGCAACGTACCGTTCTGTACCAACACTGTAGCCACCGGACCACGGCCGCGGTCGAGCTTGGCTTCGAGTACCGTGCCCTGCGCCAAGCGGTCAGGTACTGCCTTCAGATCCTGCAGGTCGGCAACCAGGCAGATCATTTCCATCAGCAGATTGAGATTGGTCTTCTGCTTCGCGGAGACATCGACGAAGACGGTGCTGCCGCCCCATTCTTCCGGCATCAGGCCGCGATCGGCGAGTTGCTTCTTCACCCGCTCAGGCATCGCGTCCGGCTTGTCGATCTTGTTGACCGCGACGATGATAGGGACGTTCGCAGCCTTGGCGTGATCGATGGCTTCCAGAGTCTGCGGCATCACACCGTCATCGGCGGCCACAACCAGCACTACGATGTCGGTGACCTTCGATCCACGAGCACGCATGCGGGTGAAAGCCTCGTGACCAGGCGTGTCGAGGAAGACGATCTCGCGCCCGAAAGCCGGCGAGTTGGGATCGGTGATCGCGACTTTGTAAGCGCCGATGTGTTGCGTAATTCCGCCAGCCTCACCTCCAGCAACATTGGTTGAGCGGATCGCATCGAGCAGGCTGGTCTTGCCGTGGTCAACGTGACCCATAATGGTGACTACAGGCGGACGTGGAATGCCTTGAGCAGCGCCGTCTTCGCCCGCGCCTTCTGTTGTCACGGTATCCTTGGCCAACTGCTCTTCAAAGGTAATAACTGCCGTCTCGGCGCCGAAGTGACGAGCCATATCGGTTGCCAGATCGGAATCGAGCGTCTGGTTGACCGTGGCGAAAACACCCCGCGCCAGCAGCCGGGCGATGAGGTCCTTGGCGCGAATTTCCAATTTCTCCGCCAGGTCTTTCACGCTGATGCCTTCTGGAATGGTGATGCTCCGCGTAATGGGCAGCGGCTCGCTGGAAAGCGAAAGGCGCGGCGGCGGGACAAAGCCCTTCATTGGGCCTTCCTTCACACCTCGCGGAACATAGCGTTGTCCTGGACGCGCTGGCCGACCCGCGGGACGTTGCCCCGTGGGAGGCGGCGGGGCGGCGCCCACGCCAGCTCCGAATCCCGGGCGTGCACCAGGCGCGCCAGAACGCGTCGGATGCGGACCACGGCGCTCTCCGGGACGCACTGGTGGCCGCGTCTGTCCTTGCGGCGCCACTCCCGGACGCGGACGCTGGAAGATCGGCTTACCACGCTCTGGCATGCCGGCTCGCGGAGCTATGGGGGCGCCGGGCCGCGGCGGGGCCACGGGTGGCGCCAGGTACACTGGACGCGGCCCGGTCTGAGGAACGATCAAACGGCGCGGGGTGGCTGCAGTCCCGGGGGGCCGAGTCGGCAAGCCAGGCCGAGCAGAGTGCCCTGACGGAGCCGAGGGGCTCGTGGCTGCACGACTTTCCGCGGCTGGCGGTTGCGCTTCCGTTAGCGCCGCGGGGAGCTCGCCTTCTGCAGGAGTCGCAATCTCGGATTCGATCGCTTCCGACGTAGACGGCAAAGCTTCACTTTCTTCCAGTGCCGTTATCTGGTCCTCGACCACTGGCTCGGAAGGCTGAGCTGTCCCAGTTCCGGATGAGAGATGCGCTGGCGGCGTCGCCGGAGGCGCAGCTACGGGTGGCTTGGGTGGAATGACAATGGCGGCTGGCGGCCGCGCGACCGACTGAGGCGTAATGAAGCGAGGCGCCGGCTTGGGCGGCTCTACCGGAGCGGCTGGTGTTCCGCTCGCCACGGGAGCGACCGGTTTCGTAATCGACGGAGAGGGGCGAACGGCTGAAGGCGAAGCGATAGTCTGTCGCGGCCCTGCGGGTGTGGCAAGGGTCGGAGGCATGGCCGGACGTGCACTCGCGGGAGGTTGGGCGGCCCGTTGCGTAATCGCCTTCAGCACATCGCCGGGTTTGGAGATGTGCGACAGGTCCAGCTTGGGCTTGAATTCCTCCGCCACTGCTCGTGAGGCGCGACTGCTCCCCGGCTCTGCGTGTTCGGCAAAGTACTTCTTAACGCGCTCCGCTTCGTCCACTTCGATGGAACTGGAGTGCGTTTTCTTCTCAGTCACACCGACCTTGATGAGAGCATCGAGGATCATCTTGCTCTTTACCTCGAGCTCTCTTGCCAGGTCATTGATTCGAATCTTCTGCATTCCGCCCTATTTCCTCCGTATCGTCCCGCCCGGTTAAACCTTCATAGCATCCTCACGGTAAAATTTTGCCGGCCACACAACAGCCACCGCGGGCCCTGCTCTTACTTCTGTTCGCCCGGTTTTTCTTCGTCTGGAATGTTTTCGTTTTCTGTGGCTGGACGCTCGTGTGTCGTCACCTCGGCTTCATCGGCCAGCGGCGCGTCCTCAACCCCTTCTACTACTTCGGCCTCGTAGTATTGGCCGCTCTCGACCAGCTCTTCCACGCTTTCCGAGTCTGCTTCCGGCTCTTCGTCCAAACCTTCAACATCGCCAGATTGCCCACCCGAGTCAGGTCCGGTGGCGTTGTCGTCGCCACCCTCTTCCATGGCAGCATCATCTTCCGACAGCGCCTCGGCCTCCGCGGCCACTTCTTCTCCGGTGGCGACTTCGCCTTCCGGCAGGGGAACTTCTTCACTCGCCGCATTCGCCGCTGCGTCTAAACTGGAAAAATAATTATTGACCGCGATGCTGATTTTCTCCACCGTTTTGGGGCCGATCCCCGGCACCTCTTCGAGTTGCTCGGGAGTCATGTCGGCCACGGCTTCGACGGTCGTTATACCAGCGGCGACCAGTTTCTCAATGATTCCGGGCTCAAGGTCAGGAATGCTTTCCAGTGGCGTGGCCGGCTGGTTCAACACTACGTTCATCCGATCTTCCACTTCCTGACGCTTCTCTTCTTCGCTCTTGATATCGATCTTCCAGCCCAGCAGTTTGGCGGCGAGGCGGACGTTCTGGCCCTTCTTGCCGATCGCCAACGACAGTTGGCTGTCGTCAACGATTACTTCCAGGTGCTTCTCCTGGCCTTCGAGGACCGTGACGCGGCTGACTTTCGCGGGCTGTAACGCCTTTTCCGCAAAGGTCACTGGGTCCTCGTGGTATTCGATAATGTCGATCTTTTCACCGCGCAATTCGCGGATAATCGACTGCACACGCATGCCCTTCATTCCGACACAAGCGCCTACCGGATCGACATCCTTGTCCTTCGACATGACAGCGATTTTGGTGCGCTCGCCAGCCTCGCGGGCAATGGCGCGGATGACCACCGTGTTGTCGTAGATCTCAGGCACTTCGGTCTGGAACAAATGCGATACCAGCTCGGGCACCGCGCGCGAGACCACAACCTGCGGGCCCTTGGAAGCTTTCTCCACGCGGACGATCACCACGCGCGCACGCTCACCGGGGGCGAACGATTCCAGTCGCGACTGCTCCTTCCTGGGCATCCGCCCTTCGGCCTTGCCGAGGTCCACAATGACGTCCTGGCCCTCCTGGCGTTTGATGGTGGCGTTGATCACTTCGCCGACGCGCCCAATGTACTCGTTGTAAACCGTGTCCCGTTCGGCCTCACGCACCTTCTGAAAGATGACCTGCTTGGCCAACTGCGCCGCAATACGACCGAGTACGTCCGTAGGTTTATAGGTACGCAACTCGCCACCTACCTCAGCCGCAGGATCGATGCGCTTGGCATCCTCCAGCGAAATCTGCGCGAGTGGATCCTCGATCTGTTCGAACCCATCAACGATGGTTCGCACCGCGAAGGCGCGAATCTGCCCGCTCTCCTTGTCGAGTTCGGCGCGCAGGTTCTCCTGGGTCTTGTAATACTTTCGGGTGGCCACAACGATGGCATCCTCCACCGCGTTCACGACGATCTGCGGATCGATGCCTTTTTCCCGGCTCAGGGCGTCGATTACGTTGTACAGTTCACTCGCCATAAAATGTTCGCCACCTTACTTCCATTGGTCTTTAACTGCGTTCGAATCAGAACTCGGGAACCAGGTTTGCTTTCTCAACGTTGGCCAGCTCGATTTCAACTTCCGTTCCCGGCTCAACTTCCTGATGCTTCTTCGACTTTTTCCTGCCGGTCAATTCCAAACTGAGTCGGCCATCGTGAAACGCTTTCAGCCGTCCTTCAAAATGCCGATTGCCGTTGACCGGGTCCCGGGTCATCAGCTTCACCAGGCTGCCGGTGAAACGCTGGTAGTCCGCCGGTTTTGAAAGTCTGCGATCAAGTCCCGGAGACGAAATTTCCAATAAGTACGAAGCTCCCGGCACGGCTTCTTCAACATCGAAAATGGTGCCTACTTCGCGGCTGAAACTGGAACAATCCTCATGGGTAACTCCCTCCGGCTTATCGATGAAGATGCGCAGCATGCGCGCTTTACCGCCGCCCAACAGTTCGATATCGACCACTTCCAGGCCGCTCGATTGCGCCACCCGCTCTGCGATCTCTCGAACTTTTTCCAAACTGGCCGCCATCGTCTTTTCTTCACCAAAGACCGCCCCTTGCGAATAAGCACAAACCGCCCGTCAGGCTATCGCTGCCGCCTGGACTCGCCGCGCACCAGCGGATTACGGGGTGGAAATAAAAAGTGGGCTCTCGCCCACCGATGTGCTTCGCCGATTATGCACGGGGCTCGCCGTCACGCCGGGAGGGGGTGACAGAACCCTCAAAACACAACAGTACTTCACCAAATATACGCCCAAGAGTCCGAAAATTCAATGAACCCGAAGACAATGGCAGCGCAGCCTGAATCCTGAGTCAAAGGGACATTCATAAACACAGAGGCCCTCTCGGTAACGGGTGATGCCGCCCGCCGAAGTCCGCCCGATCAGCGATGGCTCTTGCGCTCACTCTCCGCCAACCGTGCCTTCACCGGATGGTCAACATGCGTACGGACCGGGTTTGCTTAACACTTAGCACCGATTGCCGGGCTAGAACGTCCAAAGTTTCGCAAGCGGTACGAAGCACCAACCGGGGCGTCCGATCGCGAATCGTCATGAGATAGTCGACAGTCTGCTTTGGATTCGCCTTGGTCGCCTCACGGAGTAGCCAGCCCAGTCCCTTCCGAACCATGTCGTCGTCGTTTGGCAGCAGCATCTCGGTGATGCGCTGGATATGGTGAAAGTTTTTGTGTTGCCTCGTGCTGTGGATGAGACTTACTGCCGCGGCACGCTGATGCCAGCGCTTGCTAGCCTTCGCCCAGCGAGGCGGTCGCGATAACAGTGTGGCGTCTGCGGCGATGATCGGGCCGATGAGGGAGTGCACCAGGGTGTCGTGGTCGGCCCACGTGGTAACCCGGTCGAGCCAGCTTTCGAAAAGTTTGAATTCAGCCCTGCCGAATTCTTCGACGATCCCTTGAAGCATTACGACGGCGAAGACTTTTTCCTCCAGAACATCACCGCGAAAGAGTTGATCGGCAACTTGCAACAGAAATGGCAAACCGTTTTCGGCGATGATCGTCCGGCGAAATCGCGTCGCAACCTTGCGAAGTTCGTGGGTGTACCAGCCGCGCGACTGGACCTCGTGCTTGAAGAAGCGTTGAACTTCCTCCGTGTGAGGCGCGGAGCCGCCATTCTTCAGCACCATACGAATGTGTTTGGCGATATAGGCTGGAGTCTTTTTCATTGTGGCTATCAGTCTTTAGCGACCTGTGAGGCCCGGCTATCAACCAATCGCTGCATGGGTGGTCTCGCCCACTTGTTTTGGCAGTACAAACCTGTCATAGATCCACAGTAGAATCGCGGTGAGGACGCCTACCCCCGTGATTACCCACCACATCATTCCCGGCTGATGTTTCACCTCGCCGTAGTGGTGGATAAGAAATCCGCCGAACTTTCCGCCAATGAGTGAGCCAATGCCCAACGGCAGAAAAGCGAATCCCATGTAGGTCCCTTGTTGCCCGGAGGGAGCGAGCCGGGAAATGTATTCGTAGTAGCGAGGCGATTGGGTGATCTCGCCAAGCGCAACCGCGATGAGGGTCAGGACCACTCCGGTTACGGTCGGCCTGACGATGAGGATAATCCATGCCAAGGCGGTCACCAACGTGCCGATGATGATAGCGCTGAAGGCGCGGAACTTCTGGGTAAAGACGTTGATTACCACGGTGAGCGCAATCACGACCAGCGGTCCAGTCACCAGCAGGAGTTCAGTGTCGGTGTGGGGATTGATGTAGTCGTGAACATAAAGCGGCAGCGTGATGAACTCCTGCCAATAGACGATCCAGTAGCCGGTGAAGATCAGCAGGAACAGCATGAAGCGAGGATTGGTAACGACGGTCCAGAAATTCCTGGCGGCTTGGGAGAGGCTGGCGGTTTCTACCTCGTCGTGGCGGCGCGGTTCTTTGAAGAACAGCAACACGGCCAGGAACATCAGGAACACGCTCAGAGCCGCAACGCGAAATACGTTCTCCACGCGCATACGCTGATGAACAAACGATGCAACATAAGGACCGGCCGCGCCCCCGATGTTCACCAGCGTGTAGTAAATCGAATATCCAATGGAACGGACGTTCTCTTTCGAAGCACGCGCGGTGGTGCCGACGACACTGGGCTTTACCAGCGCAATTCCCAGCGCCGGCAGAGCGAGAACGAATGTCGCCAGGACTACCAGTGGCACGTTGTCACGAATGGGCGCCAGCCATGGCGCTCCCAGCGATCCCAGCAGGAAATAGGAGCAGCTCAAAATCAAGTAGGCCACTGACAGAGCGCGGCGGAAGCCCATTCGGTCAGCGACTGTTCCTCCGAAGACCGCCAGAAACCACACCAGGCCGCCGAAGAATCCAGTGAGCGTGCCTGCCTGTTCGGTGGGAAATTTCAGGACTTCGTGGAGATAGCGCGCCAGTGAAGCGAAGGCCGCGTAGTAGGAAAGCCGCTCGAACAACTCACTGATATTGGCGACCCAGAAGGGACGCTCGAAGCCCACGCGAATATCGTGCCATCGCTGCGCAAAGCTCAATATGCTCTCCTCAATCAGTTGTCAGTGGTCAGTTGCCAGTGGTCAGTTAGGATTTGTAAACCCGCGGTCCACCCTGGCTGGCAGCTGACTCCTCGGCGCAAACTATGATTATTTGTTCGTCAGCATCGCTTTCACCTGTACCGCGGACATTCCGCGCACGCGAATCACTTTGCTTCGGCTGCTTTCCCCGGCGGCTATCGTAACCGACGAACGCGGCACCTTCAAAACTTCTGCCAGAAACTCAATGCAAGCTTGGTTGGCACGACCTTCCAGCGGAGGCGCGGTCAAAGCCAGCTTCAGTGCTTCACCGACCTCGCCAGTGATGGCATTCTTTTTCGCGCGGGGATGCACCTTTACTTGGAACGTTGCTCCGGATGACGTCTGTCGGATGGGAATCATGGCTTTGGCCGGTCGCCAAAGATCGCGGTCCCAATGCGCACGCAGGTCGAGCCTTCCTCAATGGCGACTTCGAAGTCATGCGACATGCCCATGGAGAGCGCGCCGAACTCGATTGCCGGCAGATGGCGAGCGGCCAGACGATCGCGCAATTCTCGAAGCTGGCGAAAGTATGGCCGAGCTCCTTCGGGGTCTTCGGTGAACGGGGGGACGGTCATGAGTCCGCGAATACGCAGATGCTTCCAGGTGGGAGCCCCGGCGAGAATACGTTCGAGCTCGAGAGAATCGGGCGCGAGGCCGCTCTTGGCCGCTTCACCGCCAACATTGATCTCCATCAACACATTGAGAGTCTTGCCCACTTTTCCGGCTGCGGTGTTCAGACGTTCTGCGAGCTTCGCCGAATCTAGAGAATCAATGGCGTAAAACAGTTCAGCCGCCTTCGAGGCTTTATTGGATTGCAGGTGACCGATCAGGTGGAACGTTGCGTCGTGCAGAGCAGTCAGCGCGCCGAACTTTTCCGCAAATTCCTGTACGCGGTTTTCCCCGAAGAGCCGCTGACCGGCTTGATACGCTTCTACGACACGTTCAACAGGAAGGGTTTTAGTGACGGCCATCAATGCGACGTCACTCGCATTCCGACTTGCCCTCGTGGCGGCACTCAGGATGCGCTCCTGGATGGCAGAAAGATTGGAGGCGATGGTCATCCGCGCACAAACAACAGGTCCCTCGACTCGGAAAGAAGTCCTAGCCCGGGATGACAGCAGCGATAAGTAATGGCAGTAGCGATAAGTAACTCTGCTCTACATAATCGCTGTGGGGGGCGCTGGTTCATCCGGTCTGCCCGCATTGGCGAGAGGTACGCGAATCATGACGACCGCAAGAATCACCAGCACAATAAATCCCGAAATCACATTCGGGTGCTGGAAGATCACCGGCAGTGGCCATTCCTTGTAGCGGAAAACCGCAATCACAATCCCCATCAGGGCCTCTCCGGCGATGAACCCTGAGGCAGTAAGTACTCCGGCGTTTTCCACGCGGGCCTTCTGCGCCTCGTTGAAGTTCTTGCTGTCGCGCATCTTGTCGGTGATCCAGCGAATCATGCCACCCAGGAAGATGGCGAACGTGGTTTCCAGCGGTAGATACATGCCGACGGCGAACAGCATCGGACTCTTAACCTCGATCATGATCAATGCAAATCCCATCAGGATGCCGACAACAATCAGCGGCCACGCCATTTCGCCGCCGACGATGCCCCGCGAGAGCATAGCCATCAGTCCGGCTTGCGGCGCCGGAAGCTGACGATCGCCGAAACCGATGCCGCCGCTATTGATATTCGCCTGATTCAGCAGCAATAGGACCGGAAGCAGAGCAAAACTTGCGACGGTCACACCCAGGAAGTCGCCAATCTGCATCTTGGCGGGAGTGCCGCCGAGGATGTGTCCCACCTTCAGGTCCTGCAGCATCTCGCCCGCCACGGCGGAGGAGATACAGACCACCGCCGCCACGCCGAGCACCGCCGCCACGCCATGCATTCCCGAGACACCCATCAGCACCATTAGCAGGGCTGCAATGACCAGCGCGGCTAGGGTCAGGCCGGAGATCGGGTTATTGGACGAGCCAATCAGCCCGACCAGATTGCCGGAGACCGCGGCGAAGAAGAAGCCGACGATGATCATCACAATCGCAGCGACCATGCCAGGACCCCACGAATCCGCGTAGCTCTTGTATAGGAAGACCATGCTGATCAGCACCACCAACAATCCGCCGAAGACAAACTTGGCGTTGAGATCGCGTTCCGTTCGGGCTGTGCTGGCATGTGCTGCAGCGGACTTCTTCAAATCCGAGACCGCGCGCGCCATGCCCGAGCCCAGGCTCTTGCGCATGCGGAAGAGCGTGTAGCACGCACCCACCAGCATTCCCCCGACGGCGATGGGCCGCACGATGAAGCTCCACACCGCCCCGGCCTGTCCCGCCCAGAACGCGGTATCGGGAAGCGTCGTGCCCGCGGGTGCAAACTGGGCGACAAGGGTCGGCCCGCCGAGGAACAAGATCAGTGGAACCAGCAGGCCCCATGCGATTACGCCGCCGGCAAAGTTCAGCGAAGCCAGGCGCGGACCAATGATGTAGCCGACGCCGAGATACGCCGGGCTGATGGCCGGCGCGGAGACCGTCGTCACCGCTCCGGCGGGCAGCTTCGCCGCCGTGGCGCTGCGGCCCATGCGGACAAAGCTGGTGCCGAGGTTGCCGACATTTACGATGAAGTCCCGGCTTGAGCTGAACAAGCTGAACTGGCCGAGCAGATAAACAATGCCTCCGAAACCCATGTTGCCGAATAGAATCTTGGCGGCACGACTGCCCTGTTGCCCGGCAATGTGGATTTGCGAGGCGGCCACCGACTCGGGGAAGGGAAGTTCGGGGTCTTCCACCATCACGCGCCGGAGGAGGGTCACGAAAAGAATACCGAGCGCGCCGCCCACCAACATCAGGATGGACGATTTCCAGTATGCATGCTCGAAGTCGAAGACCGGCCAGGCGCCCGAGATGACGAACGCTGGGATGGTGAAAATCGCGCCCGCCGCCACCGACTCGCCGATCGAGCCCACGGTTCGCGCAATGTTCTCCTCCAGGATCGAGCCCTTCATCATGCGCAAAACGGCCATGCCGATGACGGCGGCGGGATACGTGGCTGCGATGGTCATCCCGGCACGCAGGCCGAGATAGGCATTGGCGGCACCCAGAATCACGGTCAGGACGAGGCCGAGGAGCACCGCCCGAAGCGTGAATTCGGGCATGGTCGTGTTGTCGGGGACATAGGAACGAAACTTCTTTTCCGGTGTGCTGATGGTGGTACTCATCTATGAAGACCTCGCGCGGCGCAGCAAAGAGGCGACGGCGCAAGTTAGCATGCCAGTGGCACTCGTTACAAGTGCTGGTTGCGGTCGCGATAGCTACTGGCAAATGACGAATCGATGAAATCCCCGTGAATTCCTTTGTCCGAATCCTCTTGTGCATTGCACGTTGCGCATCGAAACTCATATACTGTGCTGTCACGGTGCTTCGGGACCGGATCAGGGTCCCCGGCGAGTTTTAGCTCGTTGGGGTGATTGGACGAGCGTCAACCATCGCTCCTCTGGCACCCGGAGGCACCGGCGACGGGTCTTCGATACGCGCCGAGTTTGCGCGTGTTCGGATGGTTGGAGGGTCGTCTTCAGCAGTCGTGAGACGCTAGAGCGAGACCGGCGAAGTCAGCGCGCCCAGCAACGTGCCGTAGTCTTCGCGCCCTTGCAAGTCATCTTTCGCGACATTTTTTCCGTCCTTTTCCCTTCCGATTGCAGATTATGCAACATCCCACTCAATAACGTATCCCGTATTCCCGTCTGTCCTGAATGTTTGGCGATAGCGCCAGTACGCGAACCGCAGTGCGTCCTTTGCGGTGATCGCCTCTTCAGTGCGCAGTTGCTGATGGGCGACGGGCGATGCCAGAACTGTCGCGATTGCGAGCCCGAGTTCGCACGCGCCGTTTCTTTCGGCGAATACGAAGGCGGACTTCGCGGTCTGGTGCATCTAATGAAGTACGAACAGGTTCTTCCGCTGGCGCCGGTACTGGGTCGAATGTTGGCCAGTTCCATCGAGGAGATCCTCCCGGGTTGCGGCGATTCGCTTCCTTTGGTCGTTCCGGTTCCGCTACACAAGAGCAAGCAGAGTGAGCGTGGATTTAACCAGGCAGAACTGATCGCGCGTGCAGCGGTAAGGCATTTGCCGCTACCGGTTGAAGTTGCGACGGGAGTACTGGTTCGTCAGCGTGAGACCATTTCGCAAGTCGGACTCAGTCGCGAAGAACGGATTGCAAATATGCGCGACGCATTTCGCGTGCGGGAGAAGCGGCACGTGCAGGGTCGCACAGTGATCGTGGTGGACGACGTGATGACAACTGGAACCACGCTGTCAGAGTGCGCCCGCGTGTTGAAGCAGGCTGGCGCAGAACGAGTTTGGGCGGCGACCGTGGCCCGCGCTTTTCAGGCCGCGGCTCCACGGATAACTGCCAACCATGGGGATGAGGAGGAAATCGAAGCGGTGGCTCTCGCGGCTTCGGTATAACTGGGTATGTCCATGTCGGCCCATAGCGCAGCGTCCCGATACGGCAAGTCGCTTGCCGGATGTATGCATCATGCCCGGGTTGCCGGTGATGAGCCGCCGCAATGGACGGAGATGCATGCACCGGTGCTGGTGCTCAATGCGTCCTATGAGCCGATTAATGTATGCGCCGCCCGACGCGCCATCATTCTGGTGCTGAAGGGCGTGGCTATGATGGAAGAGGCCAACGGACATTATCTGCACGCGGCGCGCATCGCCATGCACGTGCCCTCTGTAATCCGGTTGCTAGAGTACCGGCGTATTCCGCACCAGACGCGCGCATTGTCGCGCAAGAACATTCTGCTGCGCGATCGCAACACCTGTCAGTATTGCGGGAAGATCCTGGCTGCTGGCGAGTTGACCCTCGATCACGTGATCCCGCGTTCGCGAGGTGGGGCGTCGACATGGGAAAACCTGGTCGCCTGCTGTCACTCCTGCAACCGCCGCAAGGGCAATTTGCTGCCTCACGAATCCAACATGAAACTCATGCGTGAGCCACGCGCCTTCAACCTCCATACCAGCCGCCACATCATGCGCATGATGGGACGCTCCGACTCCAAGTGGCGAAAATACCTCTTCTACTGACACGCGTCGTTTGTTTCGAAGTAGCGCCGTCGCTGGAATTGTGCGGACTCCGTTACAATCGAGACGGAGCACTGCGCTAACACTAACGGAGGAGATGGATGGCACAGGTGAAAATCACGGTCCGCAGAAATGGACCATTTCGCGTGGAGGCACCCGAGGGCGCGATCGAATTGGTCGATGCTGACGGTAATCCTTACGACTTGACGGGCAAGACAGCGTTTTCACTGTGCCGCTGCGGCGGATCGGTGAACAAACCGTTCTGCGACGGCACCCATTCCAAGATTGGCTTCCAAGCCGCAGAAGCAGCCGTGAAGAAAGCCGATGAGACGGTTACCCCGGAACCCCTACCGCCTGGCAGTAGCTCGTGACTGGTCTTAAAATTCAATGAGGCGCGATTAGGACCACTGGCCGGTGGTCCTTTGATTGGCAGCGGACGCTCACCGACTCGGGACACTTCCGGCTTCGACACTGGGCAGGGCTCGCAGCATAGCTTCTACATCGGACGCAAATCGTCCGTGCGGCGCGAGCTTCAAGTAGCTCCGAAATTCCTCAGCAACATCCTTATACGAGCCCAGCCCATTAGCTGCCAGCCGCAACCGGCAAATGCCTTTCCAGTAAAAGACCTCTGCATTTTTAGTTTCGACCGCCGACACCTGATTGAACGCTTGCAGAGCGCGCCGCAGGAGTTCTAGCGCAGAATCACTCGGACGCGCCTGTGCCTCCTCAACCAACGCCATCCCGACGTTCTGCTCGTACAACGACGACTGATCAGGATTTAGCGCTTCTGCCTTACGATATTGCTCGACGGCATCGTCGTATTGCTTGAGCTTCACGTACGCGTTTCCGAGATTATTGTGATAGGCCGCGGAAGGGACGATGGCGATAGCTTTCTGATAACTTGTGACGCACTTCTCGAGCAGAGCTTGGCCACCTTCCGCAGCGTGCGTGGCTGCATTGTAATAAGCCGCGCCGAGCAACGCCCAAGGGAGATCGCGATTGGGGTCAATCTCTGTCGCATTCCAAAGCGCCCGGATTGCGCCCTGCCAATCTCCCTGATCGGAAAGTTGCTTTGCAGCAGCCAAATGCTGGTTGATGGCCGCAATCGTGGCCTGATCGCCGTTTCCTTGGGCCAGCAGCACGGCCTGCGTCTCATCCTGGCGGAAAAATTCGGGCAGCATCGTCTTGCGCGTAACCGTGACCGTATTGCGCTCGAGG
Source organism: uncultured Acidobacteriaceae bacterium (assembly GCA_963772895.1). Lineage (GTDB taxonomy): Bacteria > Acidobacteriota > Terriglobia > Terriglobales > Acidobacteriaceae > Bog-257. The sequence goes on along the minus strand of CAVYZB010000007.1, from coordinate 121,073 downwards.
TTCACCTCCAACTGCAGCGGCTGCGAACTCCACTGGATATCGACGTCCTCAAAGATGACGGGTGGCCTGCGACCCCGCTTGATCAGCAAGGTGTAAATCGACGGTTGCGCAGCGATGTAGAAGAACCTGCCGGCAGAATCGGTTCGCACGTCGAAGTATTTTCCGTTCTTCGGATCGCCAAAATGAACGACTGTGCCCGTTAAAGGCTTGCCGTGTTCGTCCACACAGGTCCCGTCGATCGAGGCCAACCAGATGGCGGCGAAGCTGGTTTGCGTCACCAGTATGAGCGCGAGGATAACATTTGTTGCTGTGGGCAGCCGACGAGTTAGACCGTGCAGGGGCATTTCCTTGTTGGACACCGGCGCTGAAATATAGTCAATCAGAATCTCGCGATACGTTCCACTCTGACAAGCAGGTGTACGGAGAGGCCGGTCTACGGAGTGCAAATTTCGCTGGAAGACGACTTTTGCTATGGCTCGGGGCGGCGAGTGGGTGTAAAGTTTAGCCGTTTTCTGGTAGACGGCGACTCAGAGGTGATGCCATGGGCTTTTGCGCGATGCGGAGAGTGTTACTGGCGGCGTGCTTGTGCGTGTACTCAAGCGCCATCGCGTCGACGCTGGTGATTAACCAGGTTGATTGGCTGCAAGGTTCGGGAGGCTTTCTTGCCCAGAACTCCGAATGGGGCCTAGCCAACTTCCAGTTTGGCCCTGGCGACCAGGGGCAGTTTTTTTCAGACGGCTCTGGAGGTTTCTACGGCTACCTACAATTGCTGACCAACCCGAATGCCGGCTCTGGCTCTAACAACTGGGCAGTCCAAAATAAAGTCATGGTCTTCAAGGACAGCACGGCCTTCGAAGGCCGCCTGCCCGACGGCATCACTTTCAACCTTGGTGTGCCGCGCGGTGACGATCTTACCGGCAATCCCAATTACCGGGCATACGCTTTCGTCACTGCGAATCCGCTGGCAACGATGCCCATCGTGGACATCAGCGGACAACAATATCAAGTTGCGGTGGGTAAAGAAGAGTGGGTTTTTGGCGGAGGCGCCTTCAGCGGGTCTAACACCCAAGCCCCCTTCATTGGCGAGGCGGGCGAGGTGGAACCGGCAACCGCGGGAGACTTCCTGGGTGCGGCACCCACCGACACCAAGCGAGAGGAAGCCAAGATCAAAATCAAGGACGAAGACGTCGAGAAAGTGAAAGAGGAGCTGCAAGGCTGCGGCCCCGGATCGGCAGCGCGCTCGCTTCGCTATCTGGTTAAGCAGGGCAAAATTAAGTTTAACAAGACCGCGCAGCAGATCTACGACGACCTGAAGGCCAAGAACTACATGAATACAGACCTGGGTGAGAAAGGCAAGGGCACCTTCAATAAGCCTTTCGTTGACGGCAAGAACAAGTATGCCAAGGACAACAAACTGAAGGTCAATACTACTGAAAGACCCTGTTCAGTGGGCGCAGTGGCTTTGGACCTGGATAGCGGGGAAGACTTCGAGATACTTTTCAGCTTTGGCAAGAATGATGGCGGCAAGGACTTGGGCGGCCACATAGCCTTTGTGGCGGAGATTGTCTACTACGAAAATAACCAGAGCATGGTAACTGGTTACGAAATCCGGGTCATCGATACGCCCAATCAGAAGGACGATGCAGAGAATCGCTCAGTGTGGTTCAAGTTTGACAAGGACGACAACCTCACTGCCGGGCCGAATAAGGGGACCGGTGGCAAGTGCACTCTGTTCTTTGATGAGGTGCCGAGCCAGTAGAACAGCGGAACTTTTCAATGCACCGTCTTGGTCTTCCGCGACATGTAATCCATCAGCAGGTACTGGCCCAGTGTGTAGGGCGTGGTGAAGTAGGCTTTGCCGCGGCACATCTCGGTGACCTTCTGGACGAACTGGATGAGCCCATAGTCCGAGGCGAGCATGAAAGTATTGATCAGGATTCCAGCGCGCTTGCACTTGGAGACTTCCTTCAGGGTCTCGCTCACCACCAGCGGATCGAGTCCGAACGCATTCTTGTAGATGCGGCCATCTTCCAAGGTCAGCGCTGACGGTTTGCCGTCGGTAATCATCACAATCTGCTTCATGTCCTTGCGCTGGCGTTGCAGGATGCGCTGCGCCATGCGCAGGCCTTCGCGCGTATTGGTGTAGTACGGCCCAACCTTGACGCGCGCCAACTGCGAGAGCGGCAACTCTTCCGCCGAATCGTGAAACAGCACCAGCGACAGCGAATCGCCGGGATATTGCGTGCGGATGAGATGCGAGAGCGCCATGGCAACTTTCTTAGCCGGGGTGAAGCGGTCTTCGCCATACAGAATCATCGAATGCGAACAGTCGAGCATGAGCACCGTCGCACACGACGACTGGTACTCGCACTGATGCACCTGGAGATCGCTGTACTCGATGTTAAGCGGCAAACGTAGGCCTTCGCGCTGGATCGCATTGGACAGCGTCGCAGTGATGTCGAGGTTCAGCGTGTCGCCGAACTCATAGGTCTTCGACGCCCCACTGGCCTCGATGCCCGTGGCCTGATCGCGCGTATCGTGGCGGCCGAAGTTCGATTTGCCCAGCGAGCCCAGCAGATCGCGCAGCGCGCGAAAGCCGAGGAAGTCGAGGCCCTTGTCGGTGATCTCGAAGCGCGCTTGCGATTGCGCGTCGCCAACTTGTCCACCCGCGGTCGAGCTGCGCGAAGGGTCGTGGGGCTGATCGACATTGATGTAGTTTTCCTGCTCCATGCGATCGATGAGCTGCTCGATCAAATCTTCCATCTGCTCAGGACTCATGTTCTCGATCTGCTCGCGCATCTGCTCGTCGAGCATGTCGCTGTTGAGCAGAGCTTCAGCGATGGCCTGGCGCAGGTCGTCGAGCGTCTGCTCGGCGTCTTTGAGGTCGTAAAATTCCATGTACTGCTGTTGGAAACCGCTCTGCAAAAGGTAGTCAGAGAGCGCGTTGAGCAGGTCCTCCATGCTCATCTCGGAGGCGGGCTCGGGAACGTATTTTTTGTAACTAATGAATCTGGCCATTAGCTCTTAGCCTCAGCTCTTAGCCTTCAGCCATCAGCTAACAGCGGACAGATGCGAGTGTTGATCGCCGGAGTTTATGTTTACCACTAGCCACTAAGCCCTAATCGCTAGCTGCCAGCCCCTAATTAAACGGCCTTCGCTGCCGGCGAAACTCGCGCTCATCGTCGTCCTCGTCGCGGACGGGTCGCTTCTCGCGCAGCGGCTGCTTTTCGCCCGCGGTGAACATGCGCTCCTCGCTGCGTCCGATTTTCTTGTGCGCGTACAGGCCTTCGAGGATGAACTCCGCTCCTGAGACCAGCATCTCCGACGGCTCTTTTCCGCTCAGCCCTAGCGCGCTCAGCTTGTCCAGCAGTCCTTGAATGCTGCGCAGTTTGTGCAGCATCTCCTGCGCGCTGGCGGAGTCGCGCATTTGGACCTCGCCGCCCAGATCGAACCACTGCACCACCTGGTTCATGTTGCTGCTGCCGTGGAAATACTTGTCGTAGGTGCGGGCGACTGCGGCGCGAATGATCTCGCGCACCACATTGTCGGCTCCCTTCAGCTCGCCTTCGTATTCCAGTTCTAGTTTGCCGGTCATCGCGGGCAAGGCGGCGTAGATGTCGCCGATGCGCGGTACTACCAGCTTCTCGCCGGATCGAATCGCCCGCCGCTCGGCATTGGAGATGACGTTTTCCGTGGCGCTGATGGGCAGGCGCTGACTCACTCCGGAGCGTTTGTCGATGCGCTTATCTTCGCGCGCGATGAACGCAATCTGCTCGATTACCTGGCTCACGAACCCGGGAACCTCCAGTTGCAAACCGTTGCGCGCCGTCCACGCTTCCTGAGCGGTGATGGCAATACCTTCTTCGATGGTCGCCGGATAATGTGTGCGAATCTCAGAGCCGATGCGGTCCTTCAGCGGCGTGATAATTTTTCCGCGCGCGGTGTAATCCTCGGGATTGGCGCTGAAAACCAGAGCAACATCCAGCGGCATGCGCACCGGATAGCCCTTAATTTGCACATCGCCTTCCTGCATGATGTTGAACAGGCCAACCTGGATTTTCCCCGCGAGGTCGGGCAGTTCGTTGATGGCGAAGATGCCGCGATTGGCGCGCGGCAAAAGTCCGTAGTGGACCGTGTACTCGCTGCCCAGTTCGTGGCCGCCTTTAGCCGCCTTGATGGGGTCTATGTCGCCGATCAGGTCCGCGATGGTGACGTCGGGGGTCGCAAGCTTTTCTACATAACGATCATCCGCCGCCAGGTACGAAATGGGGGCATTATCGGGATTGTTTGCCAGCAATTCGCGGCAGCGGCGGCAAATCGGAGCGTAGGGATTGTCATGAATTTCGCAGCCGCTCAGGTAAGCGATATGCGGATCCAGCAGAGACGCGAGAGCGCGCAGGATGCGGCTCTTCGCCTGACCTCGTAATCCGAGAAGAATGAAATTATGGCGTGACAACAACGCGTTGATAATTTGCGGCACCACGGTATCGTCATAGCCGACGATGCCGGGAAATATGGGTCCACTGCTGCGCAAACGCGCGATCAGGTTGTCGCGCATTTCGTCCTTCACGCGGCGGTTGCGCACTCGTTGTTCAGGAAACTGCGAGCTGCTGCGGAGCTCGCCCAGGGTCTGCGGAAGTTTGCTCAAAGGCTGGATACCTCCAGGGTCACGGCCGCCCTCGCCTAGCGGTCCGAATGTTGCCGAATGTTCGTATTCTACGCCTGCGAACGTCACACCCGCGTGATGGGCGCCTGTGCAACTGATGATGATCACAGCAGGAAACAAGTTGTGAGCATTGAAAGGCGCGAGTTCAGACCCACACCTACGCGAGATGACGGGAGGAAGAGGTCAGGCGGGGCCGCTAAAAAATTTGATGTACTGAAAGCCCAGATGGGTATATAGTGTCGGGCCACTGGAAGCTGAGCGGAAACTCCAGATGAAGTAACATGCGGCCAGCGCAGTCACGCTTACGTTTTCCACTTTGCTGCCAGGTAGTTGTTGCCTCAGCGTGAATTGGCCCGCTCTGCACGCGCGCCAATATTTTGCGACTCAATACAGGAGGTTCCAATGAAGCTTTTCAAATACGCGCTTGCGGTTGGTTTGCTATTGTTGGCGGCCACCGCATTTGCAGATGTCTACCAGACGTACGATCTAGCCTGGTCGGGCGCTTCCTTCGGTAACGGTGCGACCGCGACTGGACAGATAACCCTTGACCTCACCACTTTGCCAAATCCCGGCGGTCCTGCTTACGACATGTATAACGACATTACGAGCCTCAGCCTGACAGTTACCGGAGCATCCGTGGGCAACGGTAGTTGGACAAAGGCTGATCTGTGTGCATGCAGCGCCCTTGGCACCTACACTTACTGGGATACTGGCGGCGGTGCGCTGAACATGTTTGCACAGCTTGTCGGCCAGCCAACGGTCAATGGCGGCCCTTGGGGTACGCCTGATGGCAACAGCGGAGACTTCAATTTCTTCTTCGGTAACGGCGGCCCGCTCGGAACCTTTTACTTCACCCTGACGACCGATAACGGAAACGGGGACTCGATGCTTCTTACGTCGGTCAATCCGGTCTCAACCACCACTCCTGAACCGGGGAGCCTGTTTCTGATGGGTAGCGGGGTGATCCTGCTTGCCGGCACAATCCGTCGTCGATTCTTGCTGTAGAGCGTAAGAACTCGGAAATACCAGAGTGGGCACTCAAGCGCGAGGGCCCACTCTCATTTGTGCCTCTTATCACGGACCTGGAACGTCCGCAGAGTCCAATTAACCGCGAATTCTGTAACCTGCCAGAACGCTGCATTCCGCGGCACGCTTCATTCTCCTGCCACCGAACTCTTGCTGCGGCTCCTGAATTCCACTTCGGCATCGTTCTCGGCGGAGATAGGCGTGGCTCCATTTCCCGCCAGCAGCCCGGCCGCGGTTGGATCCACACCTCGCAGGTGAAGGTCGCGTTGCGGGAATGGAATCTCGATGCCCGCCTCGGAGAGCAGCCGCATGACTTCGAGCGCGACCTCGCTCTTCACCTTGGTAACGTTGCTCTCCTGCATCACCCAGAACTGCAGCTCGAAGTTCAGTGCGCTTTCTCCGAACTCCTTGAAGAAGACGGCGGGATCAGGCGAAGTAAGGACGTCAGGATGCTGCACCGCCGGGCGCTGCAGGAGGTCCCTGACCAACTTGGGATCGCTGCCGTAGGCCACGCCTACCGGCAAATCCACCCGTCGCCTGGCCTCCGAGAGCGTCCAGTTGGTCACATTGCTGGAGATGAAAGTTGCGTTGGGAATAATGATCTCGGCGCCTTGGAAGGTCTGGACAGTGCTTGCGCGGATGCCGATGCGGGTCACGGTGCCGGTTAGGCCAGCCTGAATTTCCACGACGTCGCCTACGCGGATGGGCCGCTCGAATTGCAGAATCAGTCCAGAGACGAAGTTGTTGATGATGTTCTGCAACCCAAAGCCGACGCCGACACCGAGTGCGCCGGTGATCACAGTGAACTTGTTCAGCGCCACGCCACCGGCGTTCACCGCGAAGAGGAAAACCAGCAACAGAAGCAAGTAATGCAGCGTGGTCGAAATCAACTCCGGGATGCCGCGCTTCAAGTGCAGGCGCTTGAGCAGCTCTTCCCGCAGCAGGAAGCGCAGCGAGGTGGAGAATGCGAACCCGGCCAGCAGTATCGCCCAGAAGCCGAGCACGCCTCCCAGCGTGATGTTGCCGGAACCGCCGACGATATTGAAGTCGAGCAGGGCAACGATCTTCTCGTTAACCCATGTTCGTACGCCCATGAGCTCGAGCGTGGCGCCGAGCCAGATGAAACCACCCGCCCATTGCAACATGCGCGGTGTCCAGCGGGCGATGCTCGCACGGTGCAGGCGCACCACTGCCAGCCGCTCGGCAGATGGCGCTTCGAGGGCGGCCAGAAACAGTAAAGAAAAGACGCGCAACGCAGTGAAGACAGCCAGGGCGATGAATGTGCCATAGATGCACACCACCGTCAGATACAGCATTAACTGGTAATAACCGAATACGTTCGCTACCTGCGCCAGTGCCAGAACCGCCAGGGCCACGCGTGAACTGAAGATGAGAAAAGAGTGAGTGTGACCGGTTTTCTCCGCATCGGCGATTCGTGCAGGCCGGAGCAGATAGGCGAAGAGAACGATCGCCGCTAAAAAGCCGAAAAACTGCACCTCCCGCTTGCTCGAGGGCGAAAGTAGGACCCAAACCAGAAGTGCGTTGAGGACATACACTCCCACCAGGCAATACAGCGGTAGCCGGAAAGGCAGCTCGATCAGCGGCGGCAACAACACCAGGATCGAAAAGAACGAAAGCAGAATGGCGAGGCCGATGAGGGGCAAAGGCGCCAGCGGCGCCAGCAGGAACGCTGTGAGCAATGGCGGCAAAATTCCGAGCGAAAACCAATGGCGCGTAATCATCAGCACCTGCGCTTGCCGTTCATCGCGGGGCTGCGTTCCGCGCGTCCTGACAGATAACCGATATGCGCCCAAGAGCGACAGCCCCAACAGCAATGCCAGGGCGACAAATGGACCACTGTTCTCCTGGGCAAACGCCTTGATGCTGATCATGCGCGCGCCGGCGTTGCCAAAAAAATCGCGCGTCTCGCCCTGTTGCCGCCGGAGGAAAATTCGCCACAGCGGCAGGCTGTCGCGTTGCAGCACATGGTCTTTCAACTGAGCGCGCGCCTTTCCCAGCCGGTCCACCGCATCGAGCCCTAACTGGTGCTGATTGGCGGCGATCACCTGCAGGTTGACAATCACTCGCAGCAAATCCTGCGCCTGCGCCTTCGTAGTCTCAATGCCATTGACAGCCGCCTCGATCACGTCGAGCGTAGGCCCAAGATCGGGAGTGGTCTTGTTTTCCTCCAGAGTCGCTGTCCATTGCGGCTGCAAGGCTTGCAGTTGCTGCACCGCCGACTGGGCAGCGTTGGCCCAATCCAGCAGTTGCTTGCGCGTGGCAGCGCCCTCGGTGGAAATGACGTGCCAGTACGTATCCTGCTCCCGCAGCTCCAACCCACTGGGTGATCCAGCCAGCAACGCATCAACCTCTTTCTTCTTGGGCTGCAACAAGGTCTCGCGTTCGGTCAGCGCGGCCTTCATGCTGTCGAGTTGGTCCTGCGTGGGTAACTGGTTACGGATGCCGCGCAGCAGGCGGGTCAACTCTTCCGCACGGCTTGCCACCTCGGGAAGCGGAATGGCTGCCGGAGGTTGGGCTCCGGCGGGAGGAGCAGGCTGAGGAGCGGGTTGGCTGGCTTGCGAATTGTTCTTGTTAACGAGCAGCGAGCTCAACGCGTTGCCGCCCGGCTGGGCCGTTGCCGACCAGACGAGGCATAGTAGGATCAGAACAATGTACCCTGCCCGTGCGCCAAGGCGCGCCGCGTCTGCCGATAGAGGTTGCCGAGACATGCTTTCGCCCATTATCGCCTATCGTGGCTCCTAGAGGCTCGCTGGAGACGGGGACGGTGTCGCCATCTGCCACAGTTCTCAGGGCCCGCAGCTCTTGCGGGCTGTGAAAAGTTGAGAACGAACGTCGGGTCCCAGAGCAACGGTCGGGTTGCCTTGACCTCTCCGAATTTGCGGCTACTTGTTGATTAATTGTCGACTAATTGTTGACTAATCAGTAAGTCGCCACGCTGATTCTGGCTGCATCTAATGTTTCCAGTAAGACAAGGCCGGGTCACTGCTCGTCAGCGGCCGACCGATAGGTTGACAAGGACTATGAAAACTGGACTGAACGCAACCCTCGATCCAACGCTACGCAGCAGCGACGCGCTGGAATTCGAAACCTCGCTGCGGCGCCGGATTGTTGGCCAAGATCTGGCCGTCGAAAAGGTAGCCGAAATCTACCAGATGTTTCTAGCGGGACTGAATCCTCCGGGACGGCCGGTTGGAAATCTGCTCTTCCTGGGGCCAACTGGCTCAGGCAAGACGCGCGTAGTGGAAGCCATGGCGGAGTCGCTATTTGGGGATCCTCACGCTTGTATCAAGATCGACTGTGCCGAATTCCAACATTCGCATGAGATCGCCAAGCTGATCGGTTCGCCGCCTGGGTATCTCGGGCACCGTGAGACCCATCCGCTGCTCACTCAGGAAGCGCTCAACCAGTGGCACACCGAGAAACTGAAACTGTCGATCCTGCTATTCGACGAAATTGAAAAGGCTTCCGACGCGCTGTGGCAACTGTTGCTCGGCATTCTTGACAAGGCAACGCTCACGCTGGGTGACAATCGCCGTGTCGATTTCTCGCAGTGCGTCATCGTGATGACCTCGAACCTGGGTGCATCCGAGATGAACGAGCTGATTAATGGCACGATGGGATTTGCCCAGACGCCGGCGCAGATGGACAGCCGGCTGGACGAGAAGATCAACCGCACGGCAGTAGAGGCCGCGCGCCGCAAGTTCTCCCCCGAGTTCATGAATCGCATCGACAAGATCGTGGTCTTTCGCACCTTGCGCCTCGAGCACCTGGAACAGATCCTGGAAATCGAACTCGGTCTGGTGCAGCAGCGCATTCTCCAGATCGCCGGCAATAATCAGTTCGTTTTCAGTTGTACCGTGCCGGTCAAGCAGTTCCTGCTGCGAGAAGGCACGGATTTGAAATACGGTGCCCGCCATCTCAAGCGCGCTATTGAACGGAACATTGTGTTTCCGCTGGCCAACCTGGTGGCTACCGGGCAAGTGAAACTGGGCGACTTTATCCGTATCGATCTCAACGGCGACGCAAGAATGACCTTCGTGAAAGAGGCTGAAGGCGCGCTGGTTCCGGTCCTGCTGGAGCGTTACGACAAAGAAACAAGTGCTCACGTGGCGGCTGCCGGCAAAGCGGGCAAAGGATCGGCTGGATCGCGTGGACGCGAGATTAGTACTGTCCCCCTGGCCGATCGCAAGTGAACTTGGGCCGTCAACCATAGGGAATCAAGAACGCTGAAAAGAGTCGGCATCCCTCTCAGCCGCTGAGAATTTCAACGCGGAATGTCATGCTTCCGGCGAATCTCGGAAAAAAATTCAGCGGCTGCCCAGGTACCCCGGCTCTTATGTCTTCATGACCCTCGCGATTCCCTCTCGCCTCTCTCTGATACGCAAGAGGTAATATTTTAAGGTTATGGATATGCGTCCTGCGGTCCGCTTCCCCGCGAAAACGTTTGCCCTGTTGCTTGCGCTGGCGATCGCGGCTCCGCAAACCATGGACGCGCGCTTCAAGCCGTCCACCAGTTCAGACGCTTTCACCCGCCAGCAGGAGATACAAATCGGACAACAGACGGCGGCCGAAGTTAGTAAGAAGCTGCCGCTATTGCCCGACAGCGATCCCATCGCCCAGTACGTGCAACGGTTGGGCGCGAAGCTGGCGGTACATGCTCCGGGAGAGAAGTGGCCATACAGCTTCCATGTAGTCAATCAGAAGGAGATCAACGCCTTCGCGATTCCCGGCGGTCCTATCTACATCAATCTGGGAACCATTCAAGCCGCCGACAATGAGGCACAACTGGCTGGCGTGATGGCGCATGAAATCTCTCACGTCGCGCTGCGACATGGTACCCGCGCAGCGACCAGGCAGATGGAAGCGCAATTGCCATTGCAGATTTTGGGCGCGCTCATCGGAAATTCCAGCACCTTGGCGCAGTTGACGCAGATGGGCATCAGCTTCGGCGTGGGGTCCTATTTCCTGCACAATTCCCGGCAGGCAGAGAATGAAGCCGACCTGCTGGGCACCGACATCATGTACGACACTGGATACGATCCACGGCAGATGGCCGAATTCTTCCGCAAGCTCGAAGCGCAAGGCGATGCCGGTATTCAGTTCCTCAGCGATCACCCTAATCCTGGGAACCGCGTGCAGTCCGTGAGCCACGAGGTGTCCGTTCTTCCGCCGAAGAGCTTTATCGAGAACACGCCGGAATTCAATCGCATCCATCAGCTTGCGATGGCCCGGCATCCTCTGACGGCGGCGCAGATCGAGGCGGGACAGCGAGTAACGCAGGGGCAGTCGAGCGGTGCAATCAGCGCCTCCATTGCCGCGCCCAGCAATTCTTTCCAGACCCTCAATAACAACGCCTTTGAAATCAGCTATCCCTCGAACTGGAAGGTTTACGGCGATCCGTCATCCTCGGTGACGATTGCGCCGGAGGGTGGAATGGCGAAGAATGCGGTGGCATACGGAGTCATCATGGACTACTTCCAACCTGAGACGGATATGTCACTCGACGCGGCCACCCATCACCTGATTGCCAATCTGCGACAGTCGAATCCCGGTTTGCGGACCATCGGCAACGATGAAAGCATTCGTGTGAACGGCGTGCTCGGACGCTCGCAGGAAATGATTGGTGTTTCGCCCATTAAACAAGACAACCAGGCAGTGCAGGAGCGTGACTGGCTGGTGACCACGCAGCGCGCCGACGGAAGCGTGATCTATCTGGTTTTCATTGCGCCGGAGAACGACTTCGCGAAGCTGCGTCCGACGTTCGAGCAGATGTTGAGAAGCTTTAAGCTGAAATGACAGCCCCGCGGCATTCAGCACCTGATGGCACTTGATACAGGTTCAAGGGTCGCTTTTGCCAGTTACCAAGCGCCAATTACTGCGGCGGTGTTTGCGGAGGCGCTCCCGTATCCCCGCCCGCCGCCGGCTGATCGGCCGTCAGCGACTCGGCCCTTTGTGGAGGCAGGGGGTAGTATCCATGCTTGGCGAAGACTTCCAGGCCGGGACGCTTCACGCGTACCTCGATCTCGCGGTAATTGCTGGAAGGTTTCTGCAGAGTGTTATACCCCAGTGTGTACTGGTTGCGAGCTTCCAAGGTGATCCGCTGATAGGCGCTTTCGATGGACTCCTTGGAGAACTCGTTCAGCACGTCGCCGCCGGTGGCGTTGGTGTATCGCGGCAGGATGTTGCTATATCCGAAGCCCGGAATCCGCGCCTTCTCGACTTTGTTATAGACCGGCATGGCGGCTGAGTCCACGCCGATCGCATAAACCGCGATTTCATCCGTTAGCAACACCTTCAATACCTGAGCATAGCTGGCGCGGCTGCCCAACTCCTGCCCGTCGCTGATAACAAAAATAATCTTGCGATTCTGGCGTGGACGGTGGGCCAAATTCTGAGCGGCCGCCAGGATGGCATCGTTCAACACATGGGATTCTTTTTCCGGAGTGTAGACCATCTTACCCCCCGGCACTGGCTTGCTATTGGTCACAGGACCTGCCCCAAAGGGACCACCCACCAGAGGCGCGCTGGGCTCCTGGCCGCGCTCATCCTTGATTCGCTGCAGCGCAATCTCCATGCGAGTCGAATTGCCGAAATCGGACCGCTGGTTGACCGTATTGCCATAAGTGAATACGGACACCTCGTCGAATGGGCCGAACGATCCACCCAGGGCGGAGAACGTTAGGTTCACCTTCTTCAGGGTCAAGTCCGACATGCCCTGGTCAATGATCAATGCGGCAGAGAGTGGGAACGGATCGCTGGTAAAAAGCTTGATTTGCTGCTTGATGCCATCCTCGTAAATGCTGAAGTCGCTCTGCAGCAACCCATCCACCAGCTTGCCTTCATTGTCCTTCACGGTAACCGGGACGGTGACGAAACTGACCGTCCGCTGCAGCCGGAACAACTCATCGCGACCGCTCTCGCCGGCATTGGAGGCGCTGCCGGCAGGTACCGTCTTGATTTGCTCCGACCCTGGAGGCGGCGCTTCCGGATTGGTCGGCTCCTGCTGTCCGCTGCGAGTATTTGGCGGCGCTTCGGGGTTTCCACTCGAAGAAGAACCCTGGTCCTCCGGCGTCCCCTGGGACGGCAAGTTGACACTGGGGGCAGGCGCATTGTTCTGCGGCGTGGGAGCGTCGGGCAATTTCTGCTCTTGCGATATGGCGTAGCTGACAGTAAAACTCAACGCCGCCACCATTATGGCGGATTGAATCCACGAGCTCAATCGGCGATTGAACATGTAATCTCTATTGTCTCCCAGATTGCCGGAACTCTGGACAGTATAACCGCACTGGGAAAGCCTGGGCAGCCCTCATCGCAGCGGAATCCATTGCCGTGCTCTACAATGGATGCATCCGATAGGAAATAGAAGCTATGTTGGTCCACCGATTTCGGCAGTTCGCCACTATCCTGTGCCTCATCCTGGGTTGCAGCCTGGGGATCGCGGCCCAGTCGCAAAATCCCTCATCGCCGCCGCCGGCCCAAGATCAGCAGTCGCAGGCTCCAGCCGAAGACGATAACTTGCAGACCTTCAAGGCGCAGGTGAATGTCGTCAACCTGTTCTTCAACGTGAAGGACAAACACGGCATGCTGATTCCCAACCTCACCAAGACTGACTTCGAGGTGCTTGAGGACGGGAAGCCGCAAACCATCAAGTATTTCTCTGCAGAATCGAACCAGCCGCTGACCCTGGGCATCATGATCGATACCAGCGCCAGCCAGACCCGTGTGTTGGACATTGAGCAGACGTCGTGCGCTGAATTTCTGCATGCTGTTCTTCGTGACAAGGACCTGGCCTTTGTCATTAACTTCGATGTGGATGTGGACCTCGATCAGGATTTCACCAACAACGTGCACGATTTGACCAGGGCGCTTAATAAGGTGCAGATCAATGCCGGTATGGGTGGCGGCCCACCAGGACTGGGTGGTGGTCCAATTCCAACCACGCCGCGGGGCACGCTGCTGTATGACGCAATCTACCTCGGCGCTAACGAGAAGTTGAAGAATGAAGTCGGACGCAAGGCAATGATCATCTTTACCGACGGCGAAGACCAGGGCAGCCGCTTGCGCATTCAAGACGCCATCGAAGCCGCACAAAAAGCCGACACCATCTGCTACGTGATCCTGATTGCCGATCGCGGATTCTACGGCGGCTTCGGCTACAGTGGGGACTACGACATGAAGAAGCTGGCCGAACAGACCGGCGGCCGCGTCATCGAGGTCGGCAACAAGCAGGACAAGCTTCGCCAGGCATTCGAGCAGATTCAGAACGAGTTGCGTAGCCAGTACAACATTGGCTATACGCCAACTAACACGAAGCTCGACGGTAGCTATCGCAAGATCCAAATCCATGCCAAGACCGGCGATTATAAGATCCAAGCCCGGCAGGGTTATTACGCGATGGCCAAAGACTGAAAGCAGGGGCTAGGTCAGGGGAGTGATCAGTGGATAGAAGGTGATGGCGAGCTTCGTCCTCGTATCTCTATCCGTCTTCGTCCGTAAGAGCTGAAAGAAGCACGCAAAGATCAGCCCCGAATGGGGCGAAAGATTTTAGCCCGGCGCTTTAGCGCTGGGTAACGTGGAAATTCAAGATCGAGTCCCTTCGGGGACGGCAGACATTCCGCGATTGAATGTCGATTTCATTCAGAATTCTTACTTGGGTTTCCGCTATCTGTGATGTTTGCCTCCAGCCTCTGCCGGATGTAGCTCCAGTCTGGAGTGAACTGCTTCCGCTCTTCGCGGGCTGTCTCCTCGTCCTTGCGCTCCAGGAAGCTGGCTCGCCACCAGAGAAAAATCGAAATCAGGAGCAGAAATACAGGCAAGTAATAACCGGGAAAGCCGACATAGGCACTGAAGGCGGCCAAACACATCACGAGCCACGAGCCAAGATAATTTTTGTAGCGTTTCTCGGCCTTACGTTTCAGTTCCTCGATTTGGTTCCACTCCCACAACTGCGACTTGGCCATTTCCATGGCCAGCTTCTCGGCGTCCACAGGGCTGAGCAGGATGGGAGGAGTCAAATACTCGCCAGACCTCGACAACAATAACGCGGTTTCGTCCAGGCAGAGATCGAACCCGCGAACTTCCGTGTGTATCACGCTGCCGTCGGACATGTGTTCCTCGTAAGTGCATTGCTAACCACTATTGCTAATCGCCAGTTGTTGCCTTCCGCACTGCAATGCCCAACTCCTTCAACTGCCTATCGCTCACTGGCGTGGGCGCGTCCACCATCAGATCAACCGCCTTTGCGGTCTTAGGGAAGGGAATCACCTCGCGCAGGCTTTCAGCACCCGCCAGGATCATCACGATGCGATCGAGCCCGAGCGCGATGCCGCCGTGCGGCGGGGTGCCGTATTGCAGCGCCTCCAGAAAGAATCCGAAGCGCGCCTGTTGCTCCTCGGGAGACATGCCGAGGGCTTTGAAGATTTTTGCCTGAATATCCTGGCGGTGAATACGAATCGAGCCCGACCCCAGCTCAGTTCCGTTGAGCACCACGTCGTAAGCCAACGCGCGAACCGCGCCCGGATCGCTCTCCAGCTTATCCATATCGTTCTCGTGCGGCGAGGTGAAGGGATGGTGCGCTGCGTTCCAGCGTTGCTCCGTTTCATCCCATTCGAACATGGGGAAATCGGTGACCCATAACAGCCGGAAGTTGCCATGCTTGAATGCACCGTGCCGCTCGGCATATTTCTGTCCTAGCGCAAGGCGCAACTGTCCCGGCGGCGGAATAGACGGCATAAGCCTGCTGGCGCGCCTTCACCGCATTCGCAGCTTCGGTGCGCTTTGCTCCTGCCACCACAACCATCAGGTCTTCGGCGTTCGGCTTTGCCAGGTCGCGAATCTTCGCAACGGCATCAGGGAAAGATTTCTCCAGCCGCTTGATGTCTTCGAAAACTTTGGCGTCTTTGCGATCGCCAAACATGGTCTTGATTTCGTCTCGTTCTTTGCGTGACAGCTCACCGACCTTCGGAATGACAATCGCGACAACCGGTAGCTCGGAATCGACATGCAGCGTCTCCAGGTGGTCCGCCGCGAATGCCTCGCGCACGTCGGCCATTGCGGGCAGGCGCAGGTCAGGCTTGTCGATGCCATAAAGGCGGATTGCCTGGTCGTATGACATCTGCGGAAACGGTGTCTGCAACTCCGCGCCGATGGTGAGGAACGCCGCCTTCAGGAAGCCTTCGACCACGCGGAAGACGGTCTCCGGCCGTCGGAAAGCTAATCTCCAGATCGATCTGCGTGAACTCGGGTTGCCGATCGGCGCGCAGGTCTTCATCGCGGAAGCAGCGCACGATCTGAAAGTACTTGTCGAAGCCCGAGATCATCAGGATCTGCTTGAACAACTGCGGCGATTGCGGCAGCGCGTAGAACTCGCCCGGATACACGCGGCTGGGCACCAGGTAGTCGCGCGCGCCTTCGGGGGTGGAGCGCGTCATGAACGGCGTCTCAATCTCGTAGAAGCCCTGCTCGTTCAAATGGTCGCGAATGGCGATGGCAACCTGGTGGCGCAGTTCGATGTTGCGATGCAGTTCGGGCCGGCGCAGATCAATATAGCGATACTTCAGGCGCACCTCTTCGTTGGCCAGCACCGTATCGCTAGGCGAGAATGGCAGCGCCTTGCAGTCGTTCAGAATGCGAAGTTCGTCGGCAATGACCTCGATCTCGCCTGTCGGAATGTTCTTGTTGACGGTGTTCGCGTCACGCAGTTTCGCATGGCCGATGACGGCGACGACAAACTCGGAGCGGACTGCAGTTGCCCGGTCGTGGACTTCGGCTCCGGCATCGGCAGTGATTACAATCTGCGTGATGCCGCTGCGGTCGCGCAGGTCGAGGAAGATGAGATTGCCTAGATCGCGCCGCTTGTTCACCCAGCCCATGAGCACAACTTTGGAGCCAGCGTCAGTGGCGCGTAATTCGCCGCACATATGAGTACGTTTCAAATCACCTAGGAAGTCGAGCATCAATTCAGATTACCTCAAGGCAGGAGGATTTGGATGTGATGACTACCGCCGCCGCAAATACGCCGCCAAATCCGCGCGCGCGACCTGTACCTGCTCCCCACTGGCGAGATCCTTCACTGCAAACTGCTCGGCCGCCACTTCATTCTCGCCGATAATCACAACGAATCGCGCCCCCGCTTTCTCAGCGGTTTCGAACGATTTCTTCAGCCGGAAGGTTTCGTCTCCGATGTCGGCGCTGATACCCTCGCGACGCAACTCTCGCGCCAGCGTGAGCGCATGCAGTTCATTCCCGCGCCCAGTGGAGCGACGTATGCCTGCACCTTCTCCGCCGGCTTTTCGCCCTGCGATTGCAACGCGAGAATCAGCCGGTCCTCGCCGATGGCGAAACCGATTCCGGGCGCCTTCGGACCTTCGAGCGACTCCGAAAGTCCATCGTAGCGGCCGCCGCCCAGCACTGCGCTTTGCGCGCCCAGTCCGCCATGCGTGAATTCGAACGTCGTGCGCGTGTAGTAGTCGAGGCCGCGCACCATGCGCTCGTTGATTGTGTAGGGAATGCCGACGGCATCCAGCATCGCGCGCACCGCCGCGAAATGTTCGTCGGCAAGGTTCGTCGAGATACTGGCTGATCTTCGGCAGCTTCTCGATGATGGGCTGGTCCTCTGGCACTTTGCAGTCCAGCACGCGCAGCGGATTGGTCTCCGCACGCCGCTGGCAATCTGCATCCATCAGATGGACTACAGGCTTCAATGCCTCACGCAGCGCTTGGTTGTAGCGCGCGCGATCTTCCGCGCAGCCCACCGAATTCAACTGCAACTGCCAATCGCGCAATCCGACTTCATCGAGCAGCGTGGCCAGCATCTCCAGCACTTCCGCATCGCGGAGCGGCGACTCGCTGCCGGCGCTCGGCGGCCCGATGATCTCGGCGCCGATCTGGTAGAACTGGCGATAACGCCCCTTCTGCGGACGCTCGCGACGAAACTGCGGCCCAATGTAGTAAAGCTTCTGCAGGGTGCCTTTCTTGTCGAGACCGTGCTCGATGTACGCGCGCACCACGCCGGCGGTGTTCTCCGGACGCAAAGTCAGCGATTGGCCAGTGAAACGGTCACGCACTTCAGAACCGATCTCTAACACAGGCAGCGGAGCAATTGCTGGGTGCCGATCCTGCCAAGTGAACATCTCCTTGGTGACAATGTCGGTCTCCTCGCCCACGCTGCGCGAGAAGAGTTGCGTGTCCTCGAAAATCGGCGTGCGGATCTCGTGAAAGTTGTAGCGCGCCAAGACGTCGCGCACCTTCGCGTCCACCCAGTTCCATAGGTCGGTGTCGGGCGGGAGAAGGTCGCGAGTTCCACGAACGGCTTTAATCATGGAGAACAGTTTCAAGTTTCAAGTTTCGAAGTCGAGTTTGAACCGTCTTGCTGCGTTCGCCCGGTCATATGCGGTTGTGTTTCGGACCAGACGAACCTCCGACCAACTGGAACTCGAAACTTGAAACTCGAAACTACTTCTTCCTCTCCGCCAGATAATCTTCCTTGTAGCCCAAATAATTCCGTGCGTAGCGCAGGATGGTCTCCCGGTCTTTGTCGGCTAACTTCTTGCGCACTTTGCCCGGAACGCCCATCACCAAGGAGCCAGGCTCGATTATTGTGCCCTCGGGGATCAACGTACCGGCCGCGACGATCGAACCAGTGCCGATGCGCGCTCCATTCAGAATGACGACTCCCATCCCGATCAGGCAGCGGTCTTCGACGACGCACCCGTGCAGCGTGACCGAATGCCCCACCGTCACCCAATCGCCCACGATAACGGGCCATTGATTCAGCATCCCATGCAGCACACTGCAATCCTGGATGTTGCTGTTCGCGCCGACCCGGATGAAGTGTACGTCGCCGCGCAGCACAGCGTTCATCCATACGCTGGCGTTCTCGCCCAGCGTCACGTCGCCGATCAACTGCGCCGAGTCGTCAACGTAGCACGACGGCGGAAAGGTGGGGTTGGTTCCTTTGTAAGAGCGGATCATGGTTATGTTTACGCCAGCTTAGGTCGCAAGCTCACAGGTCCGTAGCGAAGAAGGCAGTGCCGGCAACACCATTACGGAGACCATATCATTGGGGCTGTGAGACTTGGAGTCTCTAAAAATATCACGGCGAGAGCGTGAAGCGAAAATGACGCCAGTCGCGTCGGATAGCAAGGTACAGGTAACTTGTCGCGGTCGAGGTTATTTCCATGTCTCTGTCGGCTCAAAACCTTATCCATCGTACCTCTACAAAAAGGTCTTGCGATCGCATCTCTGACAAGACAGTACAACTTTGGCGCCAAAGCATCGTCAGGACAGGATTTAAGTAACTACGAATCAGTAACATACAGGCCATCTACGACGTTTTCGGCATGGGCAAAGTTGTGATCCTACGATACAACGTCAAAAGAGCCATTGGGGCCGCAAAAGTGGCGACGACTTCTCTTATTTATTCAGCGAGCCAATCTTAAGAGCAAAGTGGCAGGGCGGGCAGCAGTTTGCATTTAGAAATCGAGTCCATATCGGAAGAATTGGGGAATTGGATGAACGCAGCTCGCCAGAGGACGGTGCTCTGTGTTGACGATGAAATGATCGGTCTCCGAGTGCGAAGGATCATGTTAGAAAGCCATGGCTTTCGAGTGCTCACCGCCACCAATGGGCGCCAGGGGATAGCTCTCTTCGAGCAGAACGAAGTCGATCTGGTCGTGCTCGATTTCTACATGCCAGACCTCAATGGTGGGGAGGTAGCCGCAGAGCTGCGCCGCCGCCGGCCTGGTGTCCCCATCATTTTCTTGTCGGCCTACTTCTCTTTGCCGTCGGATGCACTGGAGATGGCCGACGCGTTCATTACCAAGGGCGAACCACCCGAAGTCCTCATCGAGAAAATTGAGCAACTCATGTGAACTCGAGGCCGGGAATCCTCAGGCTGCAATGGCTGACTTCTTAGCGCAAAACCTGCACGATACTCTGACATCTCGCTGCGTTCGCCTCAGTTGCGACAGTGATGTGGCTCGTGCGAGAGTGAGCGGTGGCCCGGTTCACCTTTTTCGTCGGCAAGGGCGGCGTCGGCAAGACGACTGTTTCGTCCGCTTATGCACTGCATCAGGCCGCTGAGCTGCCACGCCGGCCGATTCTCCTCTTATCCACCGATCCCGCCCACTCGCTGGCCGACATTCTGCAAACCAAACTTGGCGACACACCCAAGCGCTTGCCAACCGCAGGTCGCCTATGGGCCCGGCAGGTGGACGCGGAAAAGCAAATCAATGCATTTCTCAAAACGGAGCGCGAGGAGATACTCGCGGTGTTGAATCGGGGCAGCCTGTTTACTGGCGACGAGTTGGCGTCGCTGCTCGACACCAGTCTGCCAGGTATGGCCGAAGTCGGGGCGCTGCTGGCGATTCATAAGCTGATCGACAGTAAGTTCGAGGAGATTGTGGTGGACACGGCCCCTATGGGACACGCTATCCGCTTGTTCCAGATGCCGCAGCACTTTGCCCAATTCCTCGATCTGTTGGAGACGGCGGCTTCGCGTGACGTGGTTCTGGCGCGGCATTTCGGTGGGCGTGCGCAGCGCGAGCCGGCGGTGGAGCGGTGGTCGCGGATGGTGGGTCGGGTGGAGAACGCGCTGTCCAGGGAAGGCTCGAAGTTGGTGGTGGTCACGACTGCGGAGCCCTTCTCGCTCAACCAGGCTGCACGATCAGCAGCTTCATTTCGGGCCGCCAAGCCGCAGAACAGCTTTACGGCCGTCGTGTTGAACCGCGTGGTCGGGAGCGATACAAGGTGCCCACGTTGCCGGCAGCGATGGAAGCACAGCCGTTCCGCGCGCGCGTTTATCCGCAAGCGCTTTGGCGATGCCGAGTTGTTCTCGGGCGAAGATCCGGGCAGTCCAATCCTGGGAATGGAGGCGCTGCGGCGTTTTGGTGCGCACGTATTCGAAGGGAAGCGGCTGCCGAGTTCGATTCGTGCGAAGCCTGCGAAAGTGGGGCGCTTCCAGCTTGAAACGGCCGACTGGCCGCCTCTCCGGGCGCCGTTGACGCTGACGCTGGGAAAAGGAGGAGTCGGGAAGACCACGATTTCGGCGGCTCTCGGGTACCACAACCGCAAAATTTCGCCGAACGAGAGCGTGAGTATCTGCTCGATTGATCCCGCACCTTCGCTGGATGACATCTTCGCAGCAGAGGTTGGAAGCTGTCTGCGTCCGGTGTTGGGAGACCGCAAGCTGCGTGCGGCAGAGTTTGACGCGATCGCTGAGTTCCAGCAATGGGCCGGAGATCTGCGAGCCCGCCTGGACCAGGCGACGACCGCAGAGACGCGCGGCATCCACGTCGATCTCAGTCTTGACCGCAAGTTCTTGTTGGCGCTGCTCGACATAGTGCCGCCCGGAGTGGACGAGATCTTCGCCACCTTTGGCATTCTCGATCTGCTGAACGAAGAGAAGAGGGAGCACGTGATCATTGATATGGCGCCCACGGCCCACGCGCTGGAGGTGCTGCGAACGCCGGATCGTCTGCTGGCCTGGGCCCGCGTGTTGTTGAAAACCCTGGCGGCGCACCGTACACTACCCTTCGCTCGCGATGCCGGCGTGGAGATCGCGAAGTTGTCGCAGCGGGTGCGGGAATTGTTGTCCATCTTGCGCGATGACAAGCGCTGTCAGATTATGACCGTCACCCTTGCGGAACCGCTTCCGGATTACGAAACACTGCGACTGCTGGAAGCGCTGCGCGAGTTGCAGGCGCCGCTCGGAGCCGTGTTCGTCAATCGCGTCCTGTTGAGCTCTACGGGCTGTCGAAGGTGTACGCTGGTCAGGGAGTGGCAGGCGGCGTCGCTCGCTAGCTTACACAAGAAGTTGGGTGACGTTTATGTGGTCGGAGAATTTGAAAACGCGATCGCGGGAGAGAAAGCGCTGCAGAAGTTCACGCGAAAGTTGTGGCGGATGGTGTGAGAGCGTGGAGGAAAGGGCCTCCTAACACCTGCGGCCTGAAGTCCGCTCGGGTGGAAAAAAGGATTAACGGTGCGGCTGAAGCCGCGCCCCTTCACATTGCAAAGCGAATTCATTGAAACTGAATTCGTGTGAAACTGAATTCAGATTGCAAACAAAATCGCGTGGCAAACTGAATTGCACTCACGTACTAAATTCAACTCGCGTTACTGAATTCAACTCGCGCATTGACTAAGATGAGCGTTCGTCCAAAAACAACGTCTCAGCCGAAGAAGAAGAAAGCGGCACAGCCGGCGGCCCGTCGGGTGCTGTATCTCTATGCGATCTCGCGAATACGCATGAGTGCGCCGCCGGTAATCGCCGCTGAAGGTGTCGATGGTTCGGCAGCGGTCGAGGCGGTGGTGTGCGGAGGACATGTCTGCTGGATAAGCCGCGTGCCCCGCGATCAGTTTGCCGAGAACCTCGTAGAGCGCATGCAAGATCTGGAATGGCTGGCGTCGGCGGGATTGCGGCATCAGCACGCGGTGGGCGAGATTGCAGGCAAGCTGACCTGTTTGCCGGCGCGATTCGGCACGGTTTTTCTCAACGCGGACTCGATGGCGCAGCACCTGAAGGCGCGCAAGAGCGTTTTACGCGCAGCCTTTAGGCGCGTTGCCGGAGCTGACGAATGGGGCATCAAGCTTTTCATGATCGCGCCAGGAAAGAGTTCACCCGCTGTGGCAGCCGTCAGTGGATCCGATTATCTCAAGAAGAAAGCTGAAATTTTGCGGCCGCGGCGCAGTAAGAATCCAGACCGGGATGTGCGCGCATTCATCGCGGCGTTGGATGGGTTGGCGGTGGCCTCCAGTCCTGGCGGAAAGGCCAGTGTCGGGCAGCCAGGACTGGTCTGGCACGGCTCCTTTCTCATTCGCCGGAAAGACCGCACAAAGCTCGAAGGCATTCTAGAGGAGTACGCTACCAAATGGCGTGATAGCCGCCGGATCGACTGGAGTGGTCCCTGGCCTCCGTACTCGTTCGTGGGGGACGATGTCCACTGAACCGGTTGCTGAATCGTCGGCCTCACTGCTGGTAACGGATAGCAATGGCGATATTTCGTTGCTCGACATCCTGGACCACGTGCTTAACTCGGGCGTGGTGATCCATGGCAGCCTGGTGATCTCCCTGGCGGGAGTCGATCTGGTGTACGTCGGCTTGAATGTGGTCCTGACGTCGGTCGAGACAGCGCTGCGTAGCATGGAGCGCTCCGGCGCTGACCTACAGCATTCCGCTTTGCCGCGGGATTCGTGAGCGCTGAATGCCCTGCTTGCTCTATTGCGTCACCCTACCAAACCAGCCCGTGAACGTAACCTCGGGAGTCTGCGAGAGCGCGATCCGATCGCGTGAGATGGTGGGGCTACAGCTCTACTGGAGTGAAATCGCCAACCCGGAAGAGTGCCTGACCGGGGCCGAATCGTCGAAGAAAGCGGCGCTGCGATTTCACCAGGTGCTGCGCGAGGTCCTGGCCGCAGCCACTCCGATCCCGTTTCGCTTTCCTACTTTGCTGGAGAGCGAAGAAGTTATGAACCAGCACCTCGCTGAGGAAGGTGGACTGTATCGCGCTGCCTTGGAACGTATCGGAGATGCCGTACAGTACGAAGTGGTAGGAAGCTGGGCGATGGATGAGCAGGCTGACTTGGCGACGCCGGTCAGCGGTCGGGAATATCTGAAGCGCCGCTCGCACGCGACAGGGCGCATTGCGGCAATCGATAGCAAACTGAAGAACGTCACGGCTGACTCGGTGCGCGAGTGGCGGGCCCGGCAGGAGCGCAAAAGCCATCGCTGGTTTGCGCTGGTGCCGAGGGAGAGCCGCGAGCGCTTCATCACGTCGTTGAAGAGCGCCGGACCCTCGGAGGGGGTACGGCTTCGCTTGAGCGGGCCCTGGCCTCCGGCCGAGTTTGTCACTCCGCGAGGCGAACATGGATAGCCCGAAGCCGGTGACGCCCCAGGATGTGGAAGAGGCCGTGTCGCAGTTGAGACGGCAGCTTCAGGGCGTGACTGCACAATCGGCCGAGCGCATTGACTGCTCGCCGGAGACCATCGAACAGGGCTTGGCAAAGCTGGTTCTTGGGCTGATCGAGTTGCTCCGTCGATTGCTCGAACGACAGGCGATCCGCCGGATGGAGGGTGGCTCGCTCACCGACCAGCAGGTGGAAGAAATGGGACTCGCACTGATGAAACTGGAGGAGAAGATCAAAGACCTGGCCCAGCAGTTTGGCCTGAAGCCTGAGGACCTGAACCTGGATCTGGGTCCGCTAGGCAACCTTCTTGAGTAAACTTGCTTCAACCCACCTAATACATCCAGTTCGAATCGGGCGGACAACTGGGTTATATCGTAATGTGATATATTCGCGTATTTGCTGGTGGCTGTTCCCCAACATTTTCGAACACGGACAGGGGCGAAATGGCTGACGAAGTTTTTCAACCAGCCGATCAAGTGCCGGAGTCGGGCGTCTATCAGGTGCTGCACTACCGCCATCGGCTCTACCACGAGGTGACCCTGCTGCGAGGTCGTGCCTTTCCGAGTTGCTCCGAGTGCGGCGACAACGTGCGGTTTCGGCTGGTGCGCTCCGCGCCGCTGATTAATGATGATCGTAATTTCAGCGTTGCCCGGGGGCGGGGGGCGAAGTAGTCTTCCTTCCTGGGTTGCCAGGAAGCGGTCGCCGGAAAATATTTTCAGTCATAAGAGCGATATTGTTCGAATACAGGCAACCGGTCTGCATCTAATTGTTAGGGGTGCATCACCTAAGCGAAGAGATTCAACGCGAAATTCGGAACCTCTGTCTTTTGGCGTTCGGTCAATTGACAGCGGGTTCCGCGTTCGCTAGGATACTGCCCTTGTGTCGAGGCGCGACCGCGGATTGGCTTCGACAGCCGTACTTTCTGGCCTAAAGACTAAAGCATGGAACGTGTACCCACGGTCTCAGGAACTGCTAACTTGCTCGACATCCTTGATCGGGTGTTGGACAAGGGCTTGGTCATAGCTGGAGACGTGCGGATCTCGTTAGCCAATGTGGAGCTGTTGACGATCCGCATTCGCCTCCTTGTCTGTTCGGTCGACAAGGCGGAACAGATTGGGCTGAACTGGTGGAAGTTCGACCCCAATCTCACGCACCCGGCGGGGCTGCCTGTCCCGCGCACGCTACCAAGGCCTGGACCCGCAACCGAGTTGCGGGTCACCAGCGCTCCGGTCAAACGGCGAGCGCAAAAGAAGACGGCTAAGAAGAAAGCATAAGCAGCAGCGGATAGGAAGAAGCGCAGCAGGAGGGTTCTGGAATGGCAGTCGAACGGCTTTCCGGCGGTTCGAGTCTGATCGACGTACTTGATCGCGTTCTGGACAAAGGCATCGTCATTGACGCCTGGGTCCGTATTTCGCTGGTCGGCATCGATCTCATCACGGTAGAAGCCCGCATCGTCGTGGCTTCTATCGATACGTATTTGAAGTATGCCGACGCCGTCGGTCTCACCGGGTTGGTTTCTCGTCCCCAGCTGGGGGCGCCGGAAGAGGAAATTACGACGGTCGAGACCACCCGTCGCCCGGTTCGCACACGTCGCACCGTCGCTCGCTAAGGAAGCCGATATCGGGGAGTGGTTTCCATGGCTTCGCCACAGATGCGCATGCGCTCAGAGACGCCCGAACGGACTGCGAAACGCCGTCCAGCGCTTCGCCTGCTTGGAGCCGAGCGCAGCGAGGAGATTTTTCCAGTCCTCCTGGAGGAGATCGTCGCGCTGGGCTACCCGCGGGCAGTGGTCGCGCGCGTCGACTTCGACACCTCTGAAATCGTTCCCGTGGCCTCACTCAACTGCTCCAAAGTTTTTCTGCAGCAATTTCGCGGTTCGCTCTATGCCGTGGACAGCACACCTGTCCGCGTGCTGCATGGCTTCGAGCCGGAACTGGTTCGAGGCAGTGGCAAACGTGGTCCCGACCTCTACTATCATCCGCTGATATATCGCAATAAGACGGCTTGCTGGGAAGCGGAACGCACGCGCCGAGGAGACTGCCTGTCCGTGGACAATTACCACTCCCGGCGGCCACTGCAATTGCAGGAACAGGTCTGCGGCCTTTGCGAGATGCGCGGCTACGCGGGCATTGTGGTGACGGAGGTGGACCGCTCCGCCAGCACAGCGGATCTCGCCGATCTGCGCGCCCTCATCGAGCTGGCCAACCGCTATCTCTCGCGATTGTTCAAGGTCGAGCATTACTACAATCGCATGATGGGGATGGAAACCGTCATTGCGCAGATGCAGGCGGTGATGGAGAGCATGACCGACCCCGTCGTCCTCACCGACCCTCAGCACCGCGTGATCACGCAGAACAAGGCTGCTGAGCGCTTCTTTAAAGTTCCAGAGGACGTGAGTGCGGGCCGGGTCCGCGCGGTCGAGTTGAATAACCTCCTGTTCTCCGCTGCGCTATCGTCCATGGTGGTTTCGGGCAGCGAGTCTTCGCGTGACATGACGCTGGTGGACGCGATTGAGGGTGACGAGGTCTTGTTCGAAGCGGTCTCGGCCCCCAGCTTCGCTCCGGATGGACGCCATACCGGCATGGTGACTGTGCTGCGCGATGTGACCGATTTGCGTCGCGCCGACGAGGAGCTGCGCGCCAACTATGATCGTCTGCGTCAGGCCGAAGAGGTGGTGCGACAGGACCGCGACCGCCTGAACCTGATCATCGAAAACGTGGGCGACCCCATTGTGGTGTGTGACCGCGACGCCAAGGTGGTCTTGCTCGACGCTCTGGCGCAGGACCTTATTGGGTCCGAGAAGCGCCGCTCTGGGCTGCACGTGCGCAATCAGTCCAAGCTGGACGCCTACGTCACCAAATTCACGTACTCGTTTTCCGACCGCGAAAGTTCGCGCCTTCGGTTAACCCATCCGGGGTCGCGTCAGGAGGTGGAATATGATGCGCGCTCTGGCAAGATTTACGATGAACGCGGCCTGGTTGCCTACACCGTGACGGTGCTGCGCGACTTGACTTCGGTGCGCCGTTTGGAGCAGTTGCGACTCGAGCGGCGCATGTTGGAAATGGAAAAGTTCGCCGCGGCGGGCCGGTTGGCCGGCACCATCGCCCATGAGGTGAACAACCCCATGGAGGCGATTAAGAACTGCATCTTCCTGCTTACCGATCAGGTGAAGCCGGAGGCGGGGCCCGTTTACGAAATTCTGAAGGCCGAGACGGAGCGCGTGGCGCGCATCGTACGGCAGATGTTGGGCCTTTATCGCAGCGCCGAACAGGTAGGCAATGTGGACGTGAACAGCGTGGTCGAGGACACGCTGCTGCTGTTCGCGCGCCAGCTCGAAAGGGCCGGTGTCGCTGTGGAAAAGGATCTTGGCGATATTCCTTTTGCCCTGGGATCGGCTGATCAGATTCGCCAGGTCCTTTCTAACCTGGTGGTGAATGCCAAGGACAGCATGAGCCAGGGAGGCACGTTGCGAATTCGCACTCGGGTTTACAAAAACGAAATGAAGGAGATGATCTCCATCCTGGTAGCGGACAACGGTAGTGGTATCGCGGAGAACATACTGCCTACCATGTTCGAGCCCTTTGTGACCACCAAGGGAGAGCGGGGAACAGGCCTGGGATTGTGGATCGTCAAAGGCATCATCGAGAACCATGGAGGCAAGCTGCGCGTCCGCAGTAAGCTGGGAAAAGGGACCGTGTTCAGCATCGCGTTGCCGGCGGTGCGGTAGAAAGCATTGACTATATGACAGAGCGCAAATGTCACATCCTGGTCGTGGACGATGAACCCCACGTGCTGGTGACCTATCAACTGATCCTGCAACAGCAGGGATACGAAGTGAGCGCGGCACTGTCGGCGGAACAAGCGCGGAAGATGCTTCTGGAGCGGAAAGTCGATCTCTTGCTCTGTGACCTCTCGCTGGAGAAGCAAGAGAACGGATTCGACGTTATTGAGTTCGCTCGCCAGAAAGACCCCGAAATGCCCACACTCTTGTTGACTGGGTATGCCACACAGGAAGCGAATGATCGCGCCGATGAAAGCGGGATTCCAGTATTGTTCAAGCCGATTGACATCAAAGAGCTACTGCAGACGATTACTGAACTGTTGAGGGACGTTCATGAGCAACGTAAGGCGACCGGCTAAGAGGCAGTCCACTTCCAAGCCGGCGAAAACGGTGAAGAAAAAGATCGAAACTCGGGATCCCATCCAAATGCGAGGGGCCCCCGTGGTTGAACTGGCTTCCAAAGCCAAACCGAAGATTCGCCTCGCGCCGGAACCCATTTCTGCCCCCGAGCTTCCTCAGGAGGGCCGTTACGTGTATGGGATCATCCAATCCAGGGAGCCAGTCACGTTCGGCAAGACGGGCATCGGAGGAACCGGCCAGATGGTCTACGCGGTTACGCATGGCGACATCTCCGCTGTTGTCAGCCGCACTGGCGTGTTTATTTTTGATCCCACCCGCGAGAACGCCTTGGCCCACGAACATGTCATCGAGACGGTGATGAAAACTCACACTATCATCCCCATGAGTTTCGGAACGGTGTTCCGAACCGAAGACGACATTCGCGAGGTGTTGCGCAGCATTTATCCGTCGGTGAAAGACGTTTTGAAGCAGATGGAGGGAAAAGTAGAATTCGGGCTGAAGGTCTCATGGGACCGCGACCACATCGTCGAAGAGCTAAGGCGCGACCATGAGGAGATCCATCGCTTCCACCAGGAGATCACGCGCAAGCATCTGCAATCCACTTACTTCGCCCGCATGCAACTGGGCCGCATGATCGAAAAGGCCCTGACGGAGCGCTCGGGAGAGTATCTGCGCGAGATCTACGAAGGCTTGCGTACCATCTGCGTGGCCTCCCGCGACAATAAGCCGATCGGCGACAAGATGATCATGAACGCCGCATTCCTGATTGAGCGAGAACGGGAAACCGAATTTGACGCGGCGGTCAACCGCATCGCCAAGAAGTTCGGCGAGCGCCTGAACTTCAAGTATACGGGCCCTTGGCCGCCTTATAATTTCGTAAACATCCGTCTGAAGCTGGAACCCAGCAGTGCAGGTTGAGGACCGCAATGCTCTTTCTTGACGATCTGCTGTTGTCGCCGATCACGGGATTCAAGTTCATCCTGCGGACCCTGGCGCGCGCGGCGGAAGAAGAGTACACCGACGACGCTCCCATCAAGGAGCGTCTGCTGGAATTGCAAACCTTGCTGGAGGAGGGCTCGATCAGCGAGGAAGACTATGTGGAGCAGGAGCGCGAGATCCTTGCCGTGCTGCGCCAGATTCAGGACCGCAGGATGCAAATGGCCGGGGTCACGTCCGAAGATGCCGAGCGAATGGGAAGGCCGATGTTGGAAATTCCGGTGCAACTTTCCGGCAAGCGCGAGAAGTAGGCCACGAGCGTAATTGAGAAACCGTGCGCCGTCATCATCAATTTGCGCCGTTATCGTTTATGATGACGGCACCCCTCGATAAAAGGAATACGGGCCTTGATGAGAGTCTCTCCCGGTACCCGCCGTCGACTGGCTCCCTGGTTACTGATCTTATGCTCCACGATGGCCCTTGCCTGTGACAGTCTCCCAGCCGGACAAACGTTTTGGATTCGGCTTAGTTCGCCGGTTTCCTCCTACAACGCGAAAGCAGGCGACCCCGTACACGCTGTTCTAATCGAAGCCGTGATCTGTGGCGGCCGCGAGCTCTTCCCTGTCGGCACGGGAATCGATGGAACGGTCGTCTCAGTTCGCAAAGTAGGGTGGGGGATCCGCCACGAGACCGCCGCTTTGCAGCTGCAATTCGATCGCGTGATGGCCAGCGAAGGCTCGCCGCTAGTCATGTCTACCACGGTGATGGAAGTGGAGAATGCTCGCGAACAGGTTTCTAAGGGTGTAATCCAGGGAGTCCGTAGCAGTGACTCTCCCCAAGGAACAATCAACAGCCGCCTGCGGCACTTGCCCACCTGGAACCCATATTCAGATGCGGGGCTGATCGTTTTCAAAGCAACCTTTCCCATCTTTCCCGAGCCGGAGATTTATTTCCCGTCCGGCACCGACCTCCGCATTAAGCTCACGGAACCAATTACCGGATTGGCCGCAGAATCTGAGTCACCGCTGGACCCATCGATGGAAAGCGCCGTTAGTCGAACGGAAAACTTGGATCTCGAGAGTTTCGCTCAAGCGCTTCCGCAGCACTCGACCACGGTAAAGCTGGTGGATGCGGATGTAGTGAACCTGGTTTTCGTGGGCTCGCGCCAGGAGGTGGAGTCTGCTTTCGAGCAAGCCGGATGGAGCACCAGCGACGCGTTCAACAAGAAATCATTTTTCCGCGACTTTTACGCGTTCCTTAATAACAGCGGCTACGCCCAGGCGCCCATGCGGCCTTTTCTCCTGGACGGCGAACCTGCCGATATGAACTGGCAGAAGAGTCTGAACAGCTATGCCCGCCGCGATCATCTGCGCATGTGGCAGTGGTCTGGCGACGAAGACTCCGAAACAGTGTGGGTGAGTTCGGCAACCCATGACACCGGAGCCACGCTTTCCCTGGAGCGTCGCCAATTCGTGCACCACATTACCTCCGACATTGACGAGGAACGCAGCAAGGTGATTCGCGATCTCAATGTGGCTGGCTGTATAAAAGCGGTGCACCTGATGCCACGGCCTAAGATGGCGAATGTTAGCCAGAATTCTACGGGAGATTTGGTCACCACCGACGGTGCCTTAGCCGTTGTGGAGCTGAAACAATGTGAGCCGATGGTGCCAGGCCTAGCCTCGAAAACCATGTCAGCGCGATTCCGGCCTGGTAATCACATATTTCGCTATTTCAGGCGGCAGATATTGACGTTTCGAAGCGACATCTGGCGCGCCAATATTATCTACGGTGCATACGACCTGACGCGCATGAGCATTGGAGCCTGGCGACACCACTCTGCTGTGACAACCAATCGCGAAGCGAACGCTTACCTGCTGCGAACGCGATAGAGTTCATGAACCCCGCAGGGGCGACATAATTTTAGCCCAGGGCGTGAGTCTTGAGCGAAATGTGGATAATTAATGAGTCTCTTCAGAGACGGCACAGTTCGTGCGCAGACTCTTATGTCCCAATCTAAGTTCATTTTGCTATGCGGGCTGCTGTGGCGGGGAAGTACTTATCCTTCATGTCAAAGCCACGAGAGGATGCTTCACGCGGATATTTGGCTTCTGCGTGGGCCGCGCGTACGATGGGTATTCGTCCCAGCTGCCCAGCCATGAAACCAGTTCTCGCCGGATTTCTTTTTCTTCTTATACTTACGACGGTCTTTGCAATTGCGCAGCAGACGCCGGCGGGCACTCCAACGCAAGCCGTTCCTCCGCCACAAACACCTGTCATTCCAATGCCAATAATTCCTGGGCAAGAGACACCACAACAACCAACGGTGGTGAATCCGCCACAAGCGGCAACGGCACAAGCGCCTACGCCTCCGGACTATTCGCAGGAAGCCTACGTCATCGAGCACTATAACCAGACGATGCGCTTCGAGAATGACGGAACTGGGCGGGACCAACTCGACGCGCAAATCAGAATCGTCAGCGAGAGCGGTGTGCAGGCGCTGGGCCAGCTCAAAGTCGGATACAGCGCGCTCAGCGATAAGCTGGAGATCGTCTACGTGCGCGTGCGCAAGCCCGACGGAACCGTTATTACGGCGCAGGAGTCGGCCATCCAGGACCTCACTCTGCCCGACGCTCCGGTGTACACCGACTATCACGAGAAACATATCAGCGTTCCGTCGCTACGTCCCGGAGACGTTTTGGAGTATGAGTTCGTCCGCACCATTACGAATCCGCTGACCCCGGGGCAGTTCTGGACCAGCGTCAACTTTTCCGACAAAGGCATCATCCTTGACCAGCAGTTGGAGATCAATGTCCCAGCGGGACGGCAGATCAAGCTGAAGAGCAAGCCTGGCTATGAGCCCAAGATTTCTGACGAAGGTGACCGCCGCGTCTATCGCTGGACCTACACCCACTTGAAAGATGAGGAGGAAGGTCCGCACGGCAAGAAGAAGGCGAGGAATCCGCACCGGGTCCACGACGAAATTCCTACCGTCCAGCTGACTACCTTCCAAAGTTGGGAAGAACTGGGCGCCTGGTATGCCTCGCTGGAACACGACCGGCGCCAGCCGAACGATGCCATCAAGGCGAAAGCCGAAGAGTTGGTGCAGGGTAAGTCTGACGATATGGCGAAGGTGAAAGCGCTGTACGAATATGTCTCGCGCAACATTCGCTACGTCAGCTTGTCATTCGGACTGGGCCGCTATCAGCCACACGAAGCCAGCGAGGTGCTAACCAATGGCTACGGCGATTGCAAAGACAAGAACACGCTGCTGTCGGCGTTGTTGGCGGCCGAGGGATTTCAGGCAACCTCGGTGCTGATAGGGTCGCAACACGAGCTCGACCCCGAAATTCCTTCTCCCTCGCAGTTCGACCATGTGATTACGCGCGTTCCAGTCAACGGAAAAGACATCTGGCTCGACAGCACCAATGGCGTCGCTCCCTTCCGCATGCTGGCGGCTCCCTTGCGCAATAAGCAAGCCCTGGCAATTCCTCCCGAGGGCAAGGCCGCCCTGGTGTGGACTCCTGCCGACCTGCCATTCCCAGCTTTCGATCGCTCGCAGATTAAGGGCTCCATCAACGAAACCGGAACCTTGAAGGCGCATATCTCCATTCGCGTGCGTGGTGACCAGGAGTTGTTCTTGCGTTTTGCCCTGCGTCAGATGCCGGGAAATCGCTGGAAGGATTTCTTCACCATGGTCGTGCAACGCACCGGCATGAAGGGAGCTGAGATCGACAACCTGAAGGTCAGCGATCCCAGCAATCCTGACGATCCTTTGCAGATCGATCTCGATGCCACCGCCAATAATTATTTTGACTGGTCGGCGCCCGAGTCGAAGATGGCTTTGCCGTTTATGCGGATCGTTCTTCCGGGAGAGGGTGAGGCGGAGGAAGACGACCAAACCAAACCTATCAAGCTGGGTGCGCTTGGAGAATCGAGCGTTGATGCGGTGATCACCATACCGCAGAAGTACACCGTACATCTTCCCATCGGAGTCGAGGTGAAGCGCGACTATGCCGATTACGCGTCGACCTA
The DNA here is from genome assembly GCA_963772895.1 of uncultured Acidobacteriaceae bacterium. Classification (GTDB taxonomy): domain Bacteria; phylum Acidobacteriota; class Terriglobia; order Terriglobales; family Acidobacteriaceae; genus Bog-257. The sequence continues at coordinate 88,344 of CAVYZB010000007.1, read as the reverse complement.
TAAGTTCGAGGCTGGACAGTTGACGGCGTTGCGCGCCTTGAAGGTGCTCAGCCAGGAGCTGCCGGCGGCGCGTGGCGAAGATTATGCCGCCTTTCGGCGCGCTATAGCCGCCGATGGGGCGCAAGAGATCTCGCTGGCCAACAAGTCTCCAGGGACCGCAGGTGTCGGCGCCAATGAATCGGCCGATGATTTGGAGGACTCGGCCGTACAGGCCCTCAAGAGTAATAATTACGAGCTGGCAGTAGGCCTCTTGCAACGCGTGGTGAAGCTGGAACCAAAGCACAAGACCGCGTGGGACGAGCTGGGGCGCGCATATTTAGGACTCAACCAGAACGATGCGGCCGTTGACGCCTTCAAGAAGCAGATCGAAATCGATTCCTACCACCCGTACGCTTACAACGATCTGGGAGTGACCTACCAGCGGCAATTGAAGTACAGCGAAGCTATTCAGCAGTTCCAGAAGCAAATCGAGATCAACCCACTCGATCCGATGGCTCACGCAAGTCTGGGCCAAATATATGTGGCTCAGAAGAAGTTCGCCGAAGCGATACCGGAGTTGGAGAAGGCTGTAACCCTGCAACCCAAAAATCCGGTATTGCTCATCTCGCTCGGCCAGTCGTATATCGCTACCAACCAGAGCGACAAGGGCATGGCGCAATTCGAGAAGGCCATCAGCGTATCTCCGAGTCCCCTTACCTGGAATAACATTGCGTATTCCCTGGCGGAACAAAACGTACAGCTGGATCGCGCCGACAAATACGCGGACGCGGCGATTGATGCGCTGCAGACACAACTGCGTGACGTCAGGCTCGACAGCCTGCGCTTTCAGGACCTGGCAGCCGCGCTGTTCTTGTACGAGATCTGGGACACCAAAGGTTGGATTGCATTCAAGCGCGGCGATCTTGACGCGGCGGAGCAGTACATCAATGCGGCCTGGCAAGCCAGCGGAAGTGGCACCATCGGCGAACATCTCGGCGAAATTTATGAGAAGCAGGGAAAGCGCGAGCAGGCGATTCGCGCCTACCTCTGGGCCCTGGATGGCGATCCGCCAAGCGACAGCGCAGGGACACATCTTAGTGAGTTGGGAATCACTAAAGGACTCGACCACAAAGTCGAGGAAGCGCGCCGCGATTTGCAACGGCAGCGAACGATCGCGCTGTCGACATCCGGCAAAGGCAGCGCTCAGTTTTTCGTCCTGATTTCACCTACGAAAGTCGAACAGGTGAAGTTCATCAAAGGCGGTGAAGGGCTGAAGGGCTTCTCCGATGTCATAGAGAAAGCCGACTTGCGGATGAAATTTCCAGCGGCGGCGGAGGTGCGCGTGGTGCGGCGAGCGGTGGTGACTTGCGGGAGCGTGGCAAGCGCGCCGGCCGCCAAACAATCCGGCAAAGAGAAATCGCCGGTGGTTGCCAATACCGAGAAAGCCGGTCCTGCCGAGCCTTGCAGCATCGAATTGCAACCTGCCGAGTCAGTGCGCACTTTGGATTGAGGATTGAACCACGGTGCCAACCAAGATCGGAGGCGATCAATTTCGGAGTAAGATATGCACTGGAGATTTCCATGAGTGATCTGCGGTACCCCATCGGCAAATTCGAGTGGATTCCAGCTGACGACGAACCCCAGATGGCCCAGCGCCGCGTGAATTACATCGAGGTGCTTTCCAAGCTGCCGGTGCAGATGCGCGCCGCGGTGCGACATTTGAGTCCGCAACAACTCGATACGCCGTATCGTCCTGACGGCTGGAGCGTACGGCAGGTGGTGCATCATGTTCCCGATAGTCATCTGAACGCCTACATCCGTTTCAAACTCGCGCTTACCGAGGATGGGCCGGCTATCAAGCCTTATCGCGAAGACGCCTGGGCCAAACTTCCCGACACAGCCATCACGCCCGTCGAAGTTTCTCTGCAGCTGTTGGCCGCCTTGCATTCGCGCTGGGTAGACTTGCTAAGAGCGATGCAGCCCACGGATTTTGCGCGAACGCTGAACCATCCTGAGCATGGGATGCTCTCGCTCGACCGGATGCTGGCGATGTACGCGTGGCACTCGACGCATCACCTGACACACATCACCGCTCTGTGCGATCGCATGGGATGGAAACAGCAAGCAGCAATGGCGAGTTAGTTCGCGACACAAAGTAACGGGTTCCGCCTCGAATCACAATCGGCGATCACTTCCGAGGTGCACATGGGCGCGGCCCACGGTAATGTCAGACCCTCCACCTATCCTGGTGCGGCCGGGATGTCGAGAAAAGAAGCTAAAAACAAATAATTTCCGCAGGCTACAGGAAAATCTATCTTTCCGATTTCGCATTCCTACGAACACTACATGGGATGAATGGATTGTGCACGCCGACGTATGCTGCATTTCTTTATCTGAAATGCGAATCCCCGCAATTGATGCGGGTTGCGCTCACTTCGATAGGGAACTTTCGTCCAATGTAAGACTCGAAAAATTGTGAACATTGCGAACTTTTTGAGCGCAAGCAACGTATCACGGTGAAGAAAATTTGGGGGAGGACTGGCGCACAAGCGCTCCGTCCCCGAGAAAAGCTTAGGGGTCAAACAGAATGTTTCGCCCGCGGTTTGGCGGCCCAGGCGAGACCATCTTGAGGGAGGCTAGGAAACCGATCCCTGTTGCTGTTTAACCCCGGTGTCACATTCTATGCAACCCGGCGGGAAACGCAAGTGCTTCCTGCCGGCGCGGGCCGCCAGAACGAACTATCAAAAAGGAGATGGCAAATGACTCGTATTCTGGCTCCCCTCACTGTATTGGTCCTCGCGTTGGGCATGTCAATCAGCGCTTTTGCGGGATCAACCAAAACTGACAACATCAGCCTTTACCACGATGCTCAACTAAACGGTACAACCATTCCGGCCGGCGATTACACCGTCAAGTGTGAGACCAATGGCAGCAATGCCCAAGTCAAGTTCATCAAGAACGGAAAAGAAGTGGCAGCGGCTAGCGGACAAGTGAAAGATCTCGGCACGAAAACGCAGCGCGCACAACTCGTGCTGCAAGATGGTGGCGGGGTCCCCTCCATTACCGAAGTGGATCTAAGCGGTAGCAAGACGGGAGTGACGTTTGAGTCGAGTATGGCGAATGCCGGCAAGTAATCGCAGAGGTAATGCCAATCTGCACTGGAGCAATCGTGCTCCCTGCCCAAACTTAGGGTGCCCCGTTCTAGCCATGGTTTGGCTAGGGCGGGGCAGTCGATTATTTAACGATTTTCAATCGTGGCGGCGTGCATTACGACAGCGATTGCTTGATGACTTGTATTAACGTACTGCTGCGAGCCGCGCCTGCTCCTCGTGGAAGCGCACTGACACTAGCTTCGAGACGCCCGGCTCCTGCATGGTGACGCCATAGAGAACGGGCGCCATGCCCATCGTCCGCTTGCTGTGGGTGATGATGATGAACTGGGTTTGCAAACTCATCTCGCGAATCAATTCGGTGAAGCGGCCGATGTTGGCTTCGTCGAGCGGCGCGTCCACTTCGTCGAGAATGCAGAACGGGCTGGGCTGATATTGGAAGATGCCGACCAGCAGCGCCAACGCGGTGAGCGCCTTCTCGCCGCCGGAGAGCAACAACACATTTTGCAGCTTCTTGCCCGGGGGCGAAGCGACCACGTCGATGCCGCTCTCCGCGGAATTTTCGATGTCGGTGAGGCGCATGAAGCCCTGGCCTCCGCCGAACAGTTTGCTGAAGGTGCGGGAGAAGTTCTCGTTGATGATATTGAAGGCTTCTTCAAATTTCTGCCGCGAGACCGTGTCAATTTCCTTGATCGTGTTTTGCGTGTTCTCGATGGACTGCAGTAAGTCCAGCCGCTGCGTTTCCAGAAATTCGTGACGCTGTGCGATTTCCTTGTACTCCTCCAGCGCCATCATGTTTACAGGTCCCATGTTGTCGAGCCGCGTGCGCATTTCGCGATAAACCTCTTCCTCGATGGCGAGCTCTTCGGCAGCGATGCGGGGCAGGGAATCGTCGGCCATCAGCTCAGTCGGTTGCTGGCTTAGCTCCTGCACGCAGGTTTCTGACATGTGCTGCACATCGGATTGCACGCGCGCCTGTGCGACGGAAAGCTGGCCACGGCGATCGCGCGCGGCATCGAGCGCCTCGCGGGCGGCCTTCAGCGCCTCTTCCAGCTCGACGATCCGGACCCGGACCGTCTGCAACTCGGCTTGCAGTTCGCGATCGCGGGTGTGCGCCGATTCGCGCTCGGCGGTCCAGCCGACTATCTGCTCCGCGAGGCGAACGTTGTCCGCTTCGCGTTGCTGCTTCTCGGCGGCGGCCGATTCTAGTTGCGACTTCAGCTTCGCTAACTGGGCCGAGATCTCCGACACCATTGCCTCGATGCGCTGCACCGCGGTCACCGCTCCGCGGCGGCGTTCTTCCAAGGTCGCCACCTTGCGCGCGAACTTCGCTGGCGAGTTGGGCGGCTTCATCACGGCGCAAACGCAGGCCTTCCAGCCTGCTTTGCGCAGCCTGCATCTCCATCTCAAGCTGGCGCTGCTGTTCTTCCTGTGCCGCGAGTTCGCCGCTTTGCTCCGCGATGAACGCCTGCTGCTGACTACGTTCCTCGCTCACGCGAGCCAGTTCACGCCCGTAGGTGGAGAGCCGCTCGCGCACCCGGGCCATCTCCGCTTCCAGTTGGCGGAGCGTATGCCCGGAGGTCATGGCTTGGCGCTCGCCTTCGCGCTTGTCGTCCTCCAGCCGGTGCAGCAGTCCGGTGAGCTCGTAGATTTCGCGTCCCAGTGCGGCCACGCGTAATTCTTCTTCGGCCATGGCGCGTTCCATCTCCCCCATCTGTTGCAGCAGCTCGCGCAGTTCGCGCTTCATGGAGAGCGGCCCCTGGCTGCGCTGCTTGCCGCCAGTCACAGTGACGTTGTGGAAACACTCGCCCGACTTGGAGAGGAAGAACGCATCGGGATTTTCCAGCGCCAGATCGCGGCCGGCACTGGCGTCAGGCACGATGTATCCGTTGCCCAGCTTCGGCAGAATCACCTCGAGCGATTTGCCGAAGCCATTGAGCACGCGAATGCAATGCTTGAGCGGAACCACGCTATCGCCGTGCGCGACCTGGTGCGTGGACTCGTCGAAGAGGAATGAGAACTTCGCCTGCGAATCTTCGGGATGGACCAGGAACGTCGCACGGCCATCCACGTCACTGCGCAGCAGACGCAGACCTTCGTCGGCGGCGTCCCACGACTTCACCACGATGTAGTTCAGTTCGTCGCGCAGGAAATCGTCCACCACGTGCTCGTAGCGATCTTCCACTTCGAGGAAGTCGGCGAGCACGCCGACCGGCGCAAGGCCCTCTTTCATCGCGCCCGAGGTAAACAGCTTGCGCACCGATTCGGTGGTGTAGCCATGTTCGGTGATGACCGCTTCCAGCGAACTCTTCTTGCCCATCGCGCTGGCGTACTCGGCACGTAGCGAATCCAAGTGGCGCTTGCCGGTAGTCTCCGCAGCACGCTTTTCGTCAAGCTTCTGGCGCGTTTCGTCGATCTGCGCCGCCAGCGCGACCACGCGTTGTGATGCGGATTCAAACTCCAATCCAAGTTGGCCCTGCTGCCCGCCAAAAGTCTCCAGTTGCAGGACCGCGGCAGCGGTTTCATCATGCAGGCGCTGCGCCTCGCGATCGAGCGCGGCAATGCGCTCCTCCGCTTGCGTAATGCGGTTGCGAACCGCGGAAGTCGCCGAGACGCCAACAAGAATGGCGTCACGCCGTTGCTCCTGTTGACGCTCGACTTCCAACAGCGAGGTCGTCGCCGTCGAAGCCTCCCACTGCCTGGCTTGCGATTCCTGCTGGGCATGGGCAACGTCGATGTTGGCTGACTCGAGCGTCGCACAATTGGCTTCCAGTTCCTGTTGCAAGCGCGCAAACTGCGCCTCGGTGTTGGTAGTCTCGGTCTGCGCGGCCGCGACACGCGCGTCGAGTTCGGCGCAACGCTCTTCATTGGTGCGGCGCCGGGCCGCGGCGCGGTCGATCTCCAAAGCCAGCGCGTTGAGCTGCTCGCGATTTTTCTGCGAGTCGCGCTCGATGGTGTAGCCACGCTGCGTGCGCTCGCCATGTTCGCCTTCCATTTGCTGGACCGCCTCGCTTTGTGCGTGCATGGCATGGCCGATTTCGGTGAGTTGCTGGGCGAGCAGGGAAGCCTCGGCATCCAGTTGCGCGAACTTGCTGACCAGCAGCACGCGAAGTTTGGCGCGCATCTCATCGCGCAGCTTGGCATAACGCTCAGCCTTGGAGGCTTGGCGCTTCAGCGAGTTCATCTGGCGCGTGACTTCATCGAAGATGTCGTTGATGCGAGCGAGATTTTGCTTCGCGTCTTCGAGGCGCGCTTCCGCCAGGCGCTTGCGCGTCTTGAACTTGGTGATACCCGCTGCCTCTTCAATGATGGCGCGGCGATCGGTTGGCTTGCTGCTGAGAATCTGGCCGATGCGGCCCTGCTCGATGATGGCATAGGATTCCGGCCCGAGACCGGTGCCCATGAAGATGTCCTGAATGTCACGCAAGCGGCAGAGCTTGCCGTTCAGCAGATACTCGCTCTCGCTGGAACGGAACAGGCGACGGGTGATGGTGATCTCCCCGGCCTTGAAGGCACGCTTGAATTTGCGGCGCCGAATCTTCAGCACGACATGCGGAGCGACAGCATCGTGAGCAGCATCGGTCGCGATCTGGGGCGCGTCTTCGTCGTCACTCTGGCCAGGATGCACTTCTTCGGAGTAGCGCTCGACGTCGTCGGCCTTGGCAGCGCGCACGGCAGATTCGTCCCAATCGTCCTCCGGAGGATCGTCCTGAATGTCGATCTCGGGCTCAGCAACGTCGCCGAAAATTTCCGGGTCGACTAGAGTGAGGGAGACCTCGGCCATGCCAGTGGGCTTGCGCTCGCGCGTGCCCGCGAAGATAACGTCCTGCATGTTGACGCCGCGCAACAATCGCGCCGATTGCTCGCCCAGCACCCAAGAGATGGCGTCGGAAATGTTCGACTTGCCGCAGCCGTTCGGGCCAACAATGGCGGCGATGCCGTCGCCCTGAAAGCGAAGGTCGGTGCGATCACAGAACGATTTGAAACCCAGGATTTGCAGCTTCTTTAGTTTGAGCAAATGCGTACTCCGTTCGGACAGTGCAGGCGCGTCGCGGTCGCCGACGCTCCAACCTGCAATATCCGAGAATTTCTCTCGATCCTGCCGAAAGACATCAATGCCCACTCTACTTACGGAGGCGAGAAGGGGTCAAGATGTAAAACACTATATTTGGGGCTGTAGCTGTGGAAACCACATTATATTGCACCGCCCCTGCAGCAAACGTCCAAATTTTAGACGCTATCTTAGGTAATCGAGAAGGTGGGAGAGCCGCCGGAGCATCTTCAATCTTAGAGATCGGCCTCCCCGCATTCAAGGCCAAAACCTGCGGGGAGTGCCTTATCCGTTAACCCGCCGCCGTCGCGGCCCGAGGCTCGACTCCATCCACCGCGGCGCCGACCGCACCAGCGTGGCATTCAGCAAAATCGAAATCAGCGACGCCGCCAGCACCGCGTAGTAAAACTCGTCGCCGACCAGCGCATTCGCGTGCGCCACCTGCACCAGGATGAACGAGAACTCCCCAATCTGCGTCAGCCCGGTCCCGACCAGCGCCGCCGTCTTCAGCGGATACCCAAACACCTTCACCACGCCGGTCCAGATCGCGAACTTGCCCACCACGACGAGCGCGAGAATCGCGATCAGCAGCATCGGCTCACGCACCACCGCTCGCGGATCAATCAGCACTCCCACGGTCACGAAGAACACGGCAACGAACGCATCGCGCAGCGGCATCAGTTGATCGAGCGCGCGATGCGCATACTCCGACGCGCTCACCATCAGTCCGGCGGCGAACGCGCCCAGCGCGAGCGACAGACCGACAGCCTCGGTCAAGGCCGCCGTCCCCAGGCAAATCGCCAGCAGCACCAGCAGAAACAGCTCCTTATTATTGGATCGCGCAATCTGCGCCAGTGCGCGCGGCACCAGGTACACCGCGAGAAATCCAATCGGCGCCAGGATAAGCGCCGCCTTGCCGAGCGCCTGCGCGACGCCCAGCACGTGATGCGGCGTCAGGCTGGCCAGCACCGGCATCAGAATGGTGAGCACCACGACCACCAGGTCTTCCACCAGCGTGATGCCGATCATGATTTTGCCGTGCTGCGATTGCAGTTGCCCGCTATCGATCAGCAGCCGCGACAGCACCATGGTACTGGCGACCGAGACGATCATCCCGACGACCAGGCCTTGCAGCGCGCCCCAGCCCAGCAGCATGCCGACGCCTTCGCCCAGCAGCGCCGACAGCACCACGCCCATCGGAGCTCCGATCAGCGACACCCACTTCACTTCGCGCAACTCGCCTAGCGAGAACTCCAGCCCGATGGAGAACATCAGGAAGACGACGCCGACCTCGGCGACAATCTGAAAGGTGTGAGCTTCGCGCACCGCCGGACCCGGCGTGAACGGGCTGAGAAAAATTCCCGCCAGCACGTAGCCGAGAATGAGCGGCTGGCGCAACCGCCACGCCACCGCCCCTCCGAAGATGGCGGCGATGAAGATGTACGACAGCTCTTTGAAGATGACGGAATGTTCGGCCATGCTCTGGAATCCGAGGATCGCAATCTCGGTATCCTAGCAGGCGGCCGGAACGTCGGTTTGGAGCAATGTCCCACGGAAGGTAAGTTCGGAGCGATACCGACCGACCGCCCCTTTCTGCTCTGTCAATCCTGAGCGGAGGCGGCGCCGCGCCGTCGGAGTCGAAGGACCCCTATAGCAGCCGTCAGCGCATCGCGTGCCCCATCCTTCTCGCCTGCTTTTGGCGGAAGGGTGCGACACGGCAATCTAACGGGCGCTCCAACCTAACGTCGTGCCGTTCGTGGGCTGCGCGCGTCAGTCGCGAACGCGAGGGGTGTTTTGAAGGGGCACACCTTTAGAGCCTGCCCTGAGCTTGCCGAAGGGTGTGCCATGGAGCTCTTTATTTTTGTCATCTCGAGGGGGCTTCAGCCCGCGAAAAGACCTGCCTTTTTGAGCAGCCTGTTCAGCCGTGTCATAAACGGCCCGTTAAGAACTGGACTTTAGGCCCTGAGGCCCTACGCTTTTGGAAGTGGAGTAGTTTCCGGCATTATGCTTTCCGGGAGACCGGAGTGGTCGAGATCGAATCGGAATGGACGGCCAGAGATCGTGAGTTGAAAATGTTTGGTGGGCCGGCTCGAATATTTCTTAGCCCAGAGCCTGCCCTGAGCTTGTCGAAGGGTTAGCGTCCAAAAGACGGACGCTAACCTGGGGCACGAGGCAGTATGTGTTGAGGCTGTCAGTGCCGAAGAATTGAACTGGAACTAAAGAATGGCACTATTTTGCCGTCGATCACTCGTGCCGCTTTAGTCTGGTAGCTTTCTGCGAACGGGCAGCTCACGTTCATGCGTACTTCCCTCGCGATAAACCAAGTTCCGAATCCCATAGCCGATCAGGGGCGCAGCCTTGTAGACGGAACTTAACCGTTTGTCAAGGTCGGCTCGCGCCGCCGCAGTTCGAGCGCGCACACGTGCGGACATACTCTGTACTCCAAGTACCGCATCTGTGATCGGATCAACTCGAACTACTCGGAGAGGATCAGAGGCCTCGCAGTGAACTTTGAACTTCTCCGAAATCATCCTAACCAGGTCTACTGCATAGACGGGAGCGATACCCGACAGGAGGACAACACTAATTGAGCGATTCGGGTGTATGACAGAGAAGAACGAAAGGTCCGCACCGAGACCCTCGATGACTGTAGCCAACACTTTGACAGGCTCTTTAGACCAGTTCCCCAATGCGGAATGCGTCGCGCCAACCGCTAGGCTCTTCCATAGCGCCCTAACCTCTAAAGTTACGTCCGCATCAGAAAATCTCCTGGTTCGCGAAAACTCAACCGTTTCACCAATGGCGATCGTGAACACCGCGCAGTCAGTCATTAGATCTACGATCATGCCAGGTTCTGAATTCTGATGAAGACGCGAATATAGCGTGGCCGCCCCCGACGAGATCTTGTTCTCGTCAACCATCACAATCCGGGCGCTTGCCGGCTTCTTAATTTCGCTGGGATAGACATCCTTCAACACATCCTTTACTACAAAGCCGTTTCCCGTTCTGCGGAATTCAACGGTCGTGCTGGGACATTTTGGAGCAGTGGATCCCCCAGTAGGCCCCTGAACGAAATGATAGGTGATGACTGACCGGTCACTGGCTGGTGATAACTCAGGACTTCGTTTTGTAGGCTGTGATCCTACGTCTGCCTCTCGAGTTTCCGTGCTACGGCGGTCGGTAAGTTCAATGGGGGCTTGTAACTCCTTCACCATCTCGTAAAGGGGAGCGATCTCGTCAAGCAGTCTGGCTTGCTTGGAGGGCTCCAAGGCCCAAACCTTCTGCGGAGGTCCGGGACGCTGGAGCCGGATTTTGGTGACCGGTACCAGATAACCTTTACGTGCATATTCGGAGATCAAGTTTTGAACGTACTCATGCCCTCCCTCGCCCGCTCGATCTGCCACATCAAGTGCACTAAAACTTCCCATTTCGAATATCGCTCTCAACAAAACGGCTTTCCGCAGGCTAGACATACCGTCCCTCCGTCTTCGATTATACCAAGTTATTCTTCTTATTATGATTAATTATTTTGATGCAAGGTTGCCGAGATAAGTCCCTCAATATCAACCACATAAAGATCGCTCGTCCGTTTGTAGGCAATGAAAGGTTTCATTATCTCGTGAAGTTCATGACGACTCATCACTAGGAGCGCTGGATTCGCTCCGACGCTTGAGCTGCCGGGATTCAGTGATTGCCAAACAAATTCGACAAAACCGACCTTGAATTGCTCTGGACATCTCAGCGCGTTCAGGCCAACTGAGAGTTGCAGGAACAGATCGTCACCACCGGTCTTGTGATAATACTGACGAAGAACTCGAAGCAACGCCTCGGCAGCTCCAGCACCCCTAGCCAATAGAATGCTGTTCCCTGGGCTTTGCCGGGTCGAGAGCTCGGCTTTGGAATGCCGCGAAAAGTGGAATTGCAGCGCGGGAGAGTCGCTGACGAACGTAGAAAGCTCGCTGATTAACGTTTCGCCTTGCACAAAGTCCATCCACCCCTCCTCCCATATGTCATTGGGTCTACAACCCGCCCATTCCTCGCCTGGATCGGTTGCGCGCCCGATCACGATAGAGCTCAAAGCATGACACCAGAACTCGTGGGAGAGGACACAAGGTAGTGAGAAGTAATCACTAATTGAAAATAACGTAGGGTTGATCACCAAGCTTATCTCTCGACCCGAGGCCGTTGGAACAGTCACGCCACCTATCGCGACATTGAGATAGGGATCGATCCGCAACTGGAGCATCGTCGTTGGAATGCTGATCTCGAATCCAGTGAAATATCGCATTGCAAAAGATGTAAGATCATGCATCCAACGTTGTATCTCCGCGACTATAGATATGTACCTTTCGGCCTCAGAGATGAATGCGTGTGCGAATATATCTGACACAACCCGACCGTTGTCGCACGTCTTGGCTATCGTCCCAACAAGATGCTCGCGAACACTCGAAAGGAACTCCGGTGTTGAAATTAATGGTTTCTGCAGTTCCTTAAAACTGGTGAACCCAGAAACAGCGCTTAATACAGTTCCACGTGCGGGATGGTCCTCAGATCCCTCACTACTGACGAATAGAAGTTTCTCAAGAGACGAAAGCGTCCGAAAGGCGATTGCCTTCGCTGTCAGTAAGGCGTCATCGCGCGGTGTTAAGGGTAAATGCATCTCTACTCCTCGTTTGCCGTTATCTCTGTTTTAAGCTAATGTGCTCCCTTTCCCAAAGTTTCTGTTTAAGCAGGTCCCAGATATCCAGGGCCACCTTATGTGCCACATCTGAAGCATCCTTCGAGAAAGGCTCAAGCAGCGGAACGAGAGCCTGGATTACAGGCGCGAGAGAAATTATGAGGGTGATGGTTGCTGGGTCAAAGCCCGCCCCTTCATATTGAACTTGGATCTTCTTAGACTCGAGAGAGTTGCGTTCCGAATCGCTCAGCTTCACCCCCATCGATCCCGGGAGAGCATCTAATTCAGATACCAATTGTTGCCACGTTTCGTTGAGTTTTCTCTCAAGTTGCTGATCACTGATCTGTTTGGGAACCTCACAGGTGATTGATTCTGAGCCAGCCAAGTGCACCCTCCTAACGTCGAGCCTAAATATCAAAGGCCCACAATAATACCGCAGGTCACCCTGCAGCGCTACCTGATTACGCGGGGTAGGGTGCGGCACGCTGAATTCCAACTGCAATGCATACACGCCGCATGACGAACCCGCGGTGGGCACAGGAAGGTTGTTCAGAATCACTTGTCGAGTTCCGCGTAGCCTGGTGCCCCAGGTTCGCCCTTCTGTTGGGCTAACCTGGGGTCACTGCACTCGGCACGCGGGCCGCTCACGAGCGCACCTGCGCGAGGATCGAGTGCACCACGTTGAGCGTGTGCTGTGCGGCGAAGATTTCTTTTAGCTTGTCTTTGAATTCGCTCTCGGATCTCAGTGAGGTTGTGTTGTTGAGATACTTCATAACCAAAGGATAGAAGTTAATGCCGTGAGATAGAGTAAACAACTCGAACTTGTAGCTTAGCGTGGGCGCATTGATATAGAAGTAGTGGACGAATAGGTTGCCGGTGGCCTGAGTTACAACTTCTCCCTTCACTAACTGCCGGGTTTTCTCGCCCAGCAATGCGGCTTGCTCTTTCAGGATGGTCACCGGCGTGGTCAGGTTGGAGTCGGCAATGTTTTCGGGCCAAAGATTGTCAGGCATGCTACCTCCCAAAGAAACCGCGGTTCAGGGTTACTAACCATCTCATAAATCGCTCTGTATCAGGGCACGTCTTCAGACGTGCCGCAACGGGTCTGGCAGTCTCTTGGGCTTTAGCCCCTGAGGGCCCTGTTTTTGCAGGGGCTAAAGCCCTGATCTTTTCCGCGCTTCGTTTGGCACGACTGAAAGTCGTGCCCTGATACAACCCGGAACGATTTATGAGATGAGTTCTACTAAACGTCATCTCATCAAGTCGGTCTTGAAAGGGCATGGCTTCAGCCATGCCGCAGCCGGCTCTCTTGCAAGCGGGCTTTAGCCCCCTGAGGTACTTCTCCTTGGTCTCTCCGGTACTAACGAGATGGCTTGCAGCAATATCAAAATTTCAGCTCCAGCATTACCGGCAGATGGTCCGATGCCATCTCTTTGTCTGGCTCCCCATCCTCCTGCAATAGCGAATCTTTACCAATCGAAGTAGGAATGCGCACGTTCTCTGGCGCGAAGCCCTCCAGCAGATCGGGACGGATTAGCACCTGGTCGAACAGGTTCCAGTAATAACAAAGGTGCTCGCTATTCTCAAAGTAGTGCGTCCCGCAGGCATCGCCCTTGTCGCCGAGGTGGTTCCACATCGGATTGTAGAAGAATTTATACTTCTGCCGCTGCACGGTGCGGGTGTTGCGCGCCGCAATACGGCGGCTCATAACGGCGTGCAGGCCGCCGGCGATGACCATGCCGGATTCGAAAGGATTCATATTGAGATCGCCCAGCAGAATGGTGCGCTGATGACCTTCCCGGTTCTCGACCTCGTCGATTGCTTGCGCCAGGTGTACCGATTCCACCAGCAGGCTGGACTCGGAAAAGTTCATCTTCGCGGGAAGATGCGCGGCGGCGACCAGGATGCTTTCATGGTCGGGCAGCGCGAGCCGGCGAATCGAGATGCGATGGCTCTCAAATAGAGGTGTGAGGAAATCGGAATTGAAGCGAGTGAAGAAAAGCAGGTGGCCGCAGTTGCCGGGAGAGTATTGGTAGTCGGACGAGTGGGCGTTGAGTTCCTCCAGCATTCGCGCCGACTTCGTCGGACACTCGGCGAGGATGAGCACGTCGACTTCCTCCTGCCGGGCAAGACGAGCGACGAAGCCGTGCAGTTCGCGCCGATTGAGATTCCAGAAGAGGAACTTCGGCATAGAGGGAGGGTAGCAGAAAACCAGTTCTCGCTCAGACTCTATTGGCTGCGCGGCTCGTCCGGGGACACAGACGGGCGATTAGTGAGCGGCGCGTTGCAGTAGGGACAAACCTCGGCATCTAATTCGACGGCGCGATTGCAGTTGGAACACAGCCCCTTGGGTTGTTCGGGATCCATAACTGTAAGAGCCTGACCGCAAGGGTTGGGTTGCCAGCCGGGGAATGCCAATTCTGAGGTCAGATATCACGCGCCAGCAGGTTTGCCGTACTGCGATTCCCGGCATGGGTTTCTGACAATTCCCATTATCTTGCCGTCAGTCCAAAACCTGGTCGCGTAGCCCATCAGCCGACTCGCCGTCGTTCTTTCGGGGATCGCCGAACAGCTCTTGCACAAGGCTCAGCAATTCTTGCGGACTGTGGCTGTGAACGATGTGATCAGCCCATTTCAATTCGCGCTCCGTCGGCGTAAGCGCGATGATAGGCAGTTTTGGAGTGGACTCCTTTACCGACTGGATGAGCGTATCCGCATCGAAATTCGGAATTCCGCAGTGAATGATCAGGGCCTGAACATTGGGAAAAAGACGCACGAGCTCGAGTGTTTCGGAAACCGAGTGCGCGGTTATCACGTTGAACTTGAAAGTCTCCAACAGGAGCTTGCGGGTTGACAGGGCCTGTTCCGGCTCGGGTTCGGCAACGATAAAGGCAGGTCTGGTCAAATAAGGCTCTCTTTCTTCGATTCAGATGAGCTGCATTCTATTGGATGATCTGCGGGATATTAAGTTGGCAACGTTCCCAGGACTTTTCGACGCGGTTAGGGGAGCCATAAGCCTATGACAATCGGACCTTGCCAAACGGCCTCCTGTTGTCGTTCCTCGAACCAGGATCGGCCCGCTTCTGGCGAAACGAGCGTTTCCGCGCTGCGCAATGGCGTCCCTCCTCCGCAATGCGTTTTTTTGGTGGCATAAATATACGTATAGCTGTATATTTATGCTATGTCGAAACTCTCGCGCCACACCGTCATTCGCGACCTGGTTGCCAGCCAGGAGGTTGCCAGCCAGGAAGAGTTGCGGCGGCGGCTTTACAAGCGCGGGCACCGGGTGACCCAGGCGACGCTGTCGCGCGACATCCATGAGTTGCGGCTGGTGAAGACCGCGGAAGGCTACAAGCTGCCCCAGGGCGAGGTCGCCGAGGCATTTTTGCCTTCCATCGAGCGGCTGATTCACGAGTTTGTTTATGACGTGAAGACCGCGCAAAACCTGGTGGTGGTGAAGACCAGCGCAGGCAGCGCGCAGCCAGTGTCGGCAGCCATCGACGCCGAGGAGTGGGAGGAAGTTGTGGGCACCATCGGCGGAGATGACACGATTCTGGTCATCGCGCATGACTCCAGAATTGCGGAGAAGCTGGCCAGGCGTATTCAGAAATATTTTGCGTAGGAAACATCGGCCCTTGACAAGGGCCTTCGACAATCAACATGAACGCCACTCTACAACCCGCTGTCTTCGGCGCCACCGGTTACTCCGGCTTAGAGCTGGTGCGTTTGCTCGCGCATCACCCTGCGGTTAAAAAGCCTCTGCTGTTCCAGCGCAACGGAGAGAGTGGCGGGTACGCCGATTTGAGCGAAGCGTATCCGCAACTGGCGGGCAACGGCGGTTTCCCATTTGAAGCTTTCTCATGGCAGCGGATGAAAGATGCCGGAGTGGATGTCGTATTCCTGGCAACGCCGCACGAGTTCTCGCGCGAGTGGGTTCCAGACGCGATCGAGCACGGCGTGCGAGTGATCGATCTCAGTGGAGCGTGGCGTCTGAAGCAATCGGCGAACCGCGAAGTGTACGGATTCAGCGATGCCAATGCACGCGATGCGTCGCTCCTCGATGAAGCCGCGGTCTACGGGTTGCCCGAGTTGCACGCTGAGGCGATCAAGCACGCCGCGTTGCTGGCGAATCCGGGATGCTATCCGACGTCGATCATTCTGGCGCTGGCGCCGTGGATTCGCGACGGGTACGTGGATGTGGAGCACGGCATTATATGCGACTCGAAGTCAGGGGTTTCCGGAGCGGGCAAGACGCCCGTCGGCGAAGACGCATTTTGTGGAAGTTGAGGGTGACTTCAGCGCTTACAACGTCTTCGGACATCGGCACACCGGCGAGATGCTGGAGCAACTTGGACTCGAGTCAGGATCGCTTGCAATTCACGCCGCATCTGCTGCCGATTCCGCGCGGCATTCTCTCCACCATCTACGTGAAGCTGACGAAGGTTGCGCCGCAGGAGGAATTGGAGCAATGTCTCCGCGAGTTCTACGCCGGCAAACCCTGGGTGCGTGTCTTCGGAGCGGCGCGGCTGCCGCAGATCAAATTTTCACGCAACACCAATTTTTGTGACATCGGCTTCTCGCTCTCGCCCGACGGTAAACGGGCAGTCGTGGTGTCGTGCCTCGACAACCTGTTGAAGGGCGCCGCCGGCCAAGCCGTGCAGAACATGAACCTCATGTTCGGCTTCGACGAGAAAGAAGGATTGCAATGAAACTGGTGATCAAGATTGGCGGCGCGGCGCTTGACGACAAGGAGCTGGTCAAGAAGTTTGCCAAGACAATCCCCAGCCTGTGTCGCGAAGGTCACAAGCTGGTGATTGTGCATGGGGGAGGAGCTGCGATCAGCCGCACCTTGAAGCAACTGGGCTGTGAGACGACCTTCGTCGACGGCTTGCGCGTTACCGATGCGCAGACGCGCGATGTGGCCGTGATGGTGCTGGCCGGACAGCTTAACAAGCAGTTGGTGGCGTCGATCGGCGCGGCGGGACAGCCCTCGCTGGGCATGTGCGGCGGCGATTTGCAAATGTTTCGTGCAGCGAAGAAGAAGCAGCCGGACCTGGGCTATGTGGGCGAAATCTGTTCCGTGGACGCGCAGTGGATCGAGCGACTGTGGAACGCGGGCATCGTTCCGGTGATTTCGAGCCTGGCGCTCGGCGTTGACGGTGAGTACTACAACATCAATGCAGATCACATGGCATCGGCATGCGCGGTGGCTTGTGGTGCCGATGCGCTGATCTATCTCACCGATGTAGCGGGAGTGAAGGATGCCGAAGGCGCCGTGATTCGCTGGCTGGATGTAAAAGCGATAGCTGAAATGGTGCAACAAGCGACGGTCAGCGGGGGCATGTTGCCGAAACTGGAAGCTTGCACCAAGGCACTGAAGCGGGGAGTAGCACGGGTCCGCATCCTGCCCGCCGATCACGCCGAGGTGTTGCCCGGTTTCTTTAGCGACCTGATTGAATGCGGGACCGAGGTGATTGCGTCGTGATTTGCTCGGACGCCATTGAAAAGGCAGCGAAAGCAGATCCCTCACCGACTAAAGTCAGTTCGGGATGACGAGAATAATGGAATTTATGACGGCGTACCTAAAGGTACGCCCCTTCCATTGCAAATTGCTAACTGCTGACTGCTAATTGCTAACTGCTAATTGCTAATTGCCAACGGAGGTACGAGATGATTGCTACTCCAATTCCAGCGGGCCTAAGTCCGCAAACCTATCCACAGCGGAGCGTTTCCGGACGCGACCTGATCTCGATTCAAGATTTCACGCCCGAAGAACTCGCCTGCACGATGGAGTTGGCAGCGGCGATGAAGGCGCGTCCGGCGGACTATCGAGGCACTCTGGCCGGCAAGCAGATTGTCCTGTTCTTCGAGAAGCCTTCGCTGCGCACCCGATTAACGTTTGAGGCCGGCATCAACAGTCTGGGTGGAGTGTCGTTTTTCGTCGACCAGACGCAGTCGCGGCTGGGCGCACGTGAAAGCCTCAGCGATGTGGCGCATAACCTGGAGCGCTGGGTTGACGGCGTGGTGCTGCGAACGTTTGCGCATGACACCGTCACGACCATGGCTACGCACGCGTCGATCCCGGTGATTAATGCACTGAGTGAATTGGAGCATCCGTGCCAGGCACTGGCCGACATGCTGACATTGCAGGAACGTTTCGGCGACCTGCGCAATGTTCGTCTCGCGTATCTGGGCGATGGCAATAATGTCGCGCACTCGCTGATGTTGGCGGCGGCTAGCCTGGGAGCGGCCATCTCGATAGGAACCCCCAAAGGATACGAGCCGAATGAAGCTGTCGTGAGCGCGGCACAAGAGCTGGCGGCAGCCTCGGGTGGCGAAGCGCAGGTCGTGAACGATCCCATTGAGGCGGTCGCCGGGGCCGACGCGGTGTACACCGACGTGTGGGCCAGCATGGGTCAGGAAGACGAAGCCGCCGAGCGGCGCGAGATATTCCTGCCCTTCCAGGTCAATCAGAAGCTCTTCTCCTATGCTGCGAAGCATGCGGTTTTCATGCACTGCCTCCCGGCCCATCGTGGAGATGAAGTCGCGGCAGCGGTGATTGATTCGCCACGGTCCGTGGTGTTCGATCAGGCAGAGAATCGCCTGCACATTCAAAAAGCCATCATGGTTTTATTGCTGGAGTGCGGTGTTCACCGCTTTCCGCCGAGGAGTGCATATGCGTGAGAAAGTCGTACTGGCATATTCCGGAGGTCTCGACACCTCCATCATTATTCCGTGGCTGAAAGAGAACTACGATTGCGACGTGGTCGCTTACATTGCCGATGTAGGACAAGGCGATGATTTGGATGCGGTGGTCCAGAAAGCGCACGCGACCGGCGCCAGCAAGGCGATTGTGGAGGACTTGCGTCAGGAGTTCGTGCTGGATTATGTCTTTCCCGCGATCCAGGCGGGCGCGGTGTATGAGCACAAGTACCTGCTGGGCACGTCGCTGGCGCGACCGATCATAGCGAAATATCAAGTCAAGGCCGCATTACGGGAAGGCGCGACCGCGGTGGCGCACGGCTGCACCGGGAAAGGCAACGATCAGGTGCGCTTCGAGCATGCCTACCAGGCGCTGGCGCCGGAGCTGAAGGTGATTGCTCCGTGGCGGGAGTGGACGCTGCAGTCACGCGAGGATTGCCTGGACTACGCGGAGCAGCATGGAATCTCGGTGCTGCAGAGTCGCGAGAAGATCCACAGCCGCGACCGCAACCTGCTGCACGTCAGCCATGAAGGCGGCGAGCTGGAAGATCCAAACAATGCGCCGCTGGCCACCACATGGACATGGACCAAGTCGCCGCAGGAAGCGGCCGACAAAGTTGAGCAGGTTACGCTCGAGTTCCAACACGGCGCGCCTGTTGCCGTCAACGGCGT
The DNA here is from genome assembly GCA_963772895.1 of uncultured Acidobacteriaceae bacterium. Taxonomy (GTDB): domain Bacteria; phylum Acidobacteriota; class Terriglobia; order Terriglobales; family Acidobacteriaceae; genus Bog-257. Next base: position 69,152 of record CAVYZB010000007.1, on the reverse strand, counting down.
GATTCTGGATCCGGTGGCGGTTGTCGAAGTGCTGAACGAAATCGGCGCGCGCAATGCAATTGGCCGCGTCGATCTGGTGGAAAACCGCTTCGTGGGAATCAAGTCGCGCGGCTGCTATGAAACGCCGGGTGGAACGTTGTTGCTTACCGCCCATCGCGAGCTCGAGGCGCTGTGCCTTGACCGCGACGTCGCGCACTTCAAACAACACATTGGTCTGAAGTACGCCGAGATCGTGTACTTCGGGCTGTGGTTCACGCCCCTGCGCGAATCGCTGCAGGCCTTCGTGGAAAGCACGCAGCAGGATGTCAATGGCACGGTGACACTGAACCTCTACAAGGGCAACATTGACATCGCGGGGCGGAAATCGCCGACCTCACTTTACCGGCCCGACATCGCCAGCTTCACCATGGGTGCGGGCTATCAGCAGAAGGATGCGGAGGGCTTCATTCGCATTCTGGGGCTGCCGGCGCGCTCGCGGGCGCTGGTGCATGCGGAGAGCTTGAAATGAAGATGTGGTCGGGCCGTTTCGGCCAGGCTCAGAATGCTGACTTCGAACAGTGGCAGCGATCGTTCCCGTTCGACCGCGTGCTGCTGCCATACGAGGTGGCGGCCAGCCGGGCCCATGCTGCCGCGCTGGCAACAGCGGGCGTCCTGAATGACCGTGAACTTGCGGCGACGCTGGTCGCTCTGGATCAGATCTGGCGTGAGGGCGTAACCCAGGATGACGATCCAGCGATCGAAGATGTGCATCATTTCGTCGAGAAGCGACTGGTGAAACTCATTGGTGAAGTGGGGCACAAGCTCCATACCGGCCGCAGCCGCAACGAGCAGATTGCGACCGACCTGCGATTGTATGTGCGCGACCAGATCGATGCGATATCGCGAATGCTGGTGGAGTTGGTTGGCGAATTCGTGAAGCAAGCAGAAGATGCCGGTGAGAATGCGATGCCGGCTTACACGCATCTCCAGCGGGCCGAGCCGGTTCTGGTGGCGCATTGGCTGCTCTCCTATGTCGAGATGTTCCTGCGCGATCTCGACAGGTTGGCCGATTGTCGCCGGCGGGTCAACGAATGTCCGCTGGGCTCTGGAGCGGTGGCGGGAACAATCCTTCCGCTCGATCGCCAAGCGATGGCGAACGAGTTGCGATTCGACTCGCCGACCTTCAATAGCATGGACGCAACCAGCGACCGTGACTTCGCGATTGAGTTCGTGCAGGCGCTGTCATTGGTGGCGCTGCATCTGAGCCGGTGGGCTGACGAGTTGATTCTGTATTCGACGACGGAGTTTGGTTTCGTGAAATTGCCGGAGCAGTTCTCGACCGGCAGCAGCGCCATGCCGCAGAAGAAGAATCCGGATGCTCTGGAACTGATTCGCGGCAAAGCGGGAAGAGTGTTTGCCAACGCGACCGAGCTGTGGATAGCGGTCAAAGGATTGCCGCAGGCCTACAACAAGGACATGCAAGAAACACAGCAGCCCGTCTTTGCCGCCGCTGGGCAAGTGGCAAGCATGTTGCGCGTGGCGGCCGGATTTCTGGCAGCGGTTTCGTTCGACGAGGAACGGATGCAGCGGGCGGCGAGTGGCGGATTCATGAATGCGCTGGCGCTCGCAGCGCTGCTGGTGCGGCGGGGAATTCCATTCCGTCAGGCTCACGAAAAGGTGGGGCAAGCCGTGCGTCTTGGCCTCGAGAAGAAGTGCGAGTTGGAGCAACTGTCAAAGGAAGACTATGCGCAGTGTGGCATCGTAGCCGATGCCGAACTTTACCGTCGCATTGGCGCTGGATGAGGTACTGGCAATACACGATGTTCCAGGAGGTACCGCACCGTTGCGAGTTCGGGCGGCATTGTCAACGATCAAAGAAAAACTATCCATCTACGCAGGAGTCGCCCATGCAGGCACGTAGCGCCACCCTTCCCGATGCGATGAGCGTCGAGCAACTGATTCAGATACACGTGGCGGACGGAACACTGTTGCCACGGTCGCTGGCGGAGATCTGCGAGAACATTCGCGACTTCGTCGTGGTTGAGCACGACGGCGAGATCGTTGGTTGCGGCGCGCTGCATCTGTACGGAATGCACCTGGCTGAAATTCGCTCCATCACCGTTACCGCCAAGGCGAAAGGCAGAGGCGCTGGCCGCGTGCTGGTTGACGCCCTATTGAAGGAGGCTCAACGCCAGAGCGTAACCTGCATCTGCCTGTTCACCCGCATCCCCGACTTCTTCGGCCAGATGGGTTTCCAAATTGTGGACAAAGAAGCGCTGCCCGACAAGATGCACAAGGACTGTCTGAAATGCCCGCGGCTGTATGCTTGCGATGAGACCGCGATGTATCTTGGCACGCTGCCGAAACACGCGCCCGGCGCGGTGTCGGCGCGATCGGCCGCGGAGTTCGTGCAGATCGCATCTCCCCGCTGACCAATCGAATGCTCGTCGAGAATATCTTTGCCGGGCGAGAGGGGCTGGCTACTTGAGCAGCGTCTTTCTGCTCATGAACCACCTTGACAGCCCGCCGACATAATTTTTCGTTGGTAGCGGACAAATCCCGGCGGATGCTTCTGATTACCGGGTGTACATGCTCCAAGATAATGTCACGTTGGCTCGCGACCCCCAAAAAGCTATCTATATTTTTCGAGCCTGCGGCTGTTTCGCGGCCGATTTTCGCTGAGCCGAACCAGCCTTTGGCGCATTTTTGGCGGAGCTTCCTTTCGTCGGCTTGGAAGGCGCGGCGCCCGATGTGCCCGTAGAAACCGTATTCGCTTTCAGGTCGACGGTGAAGCTGTCGCCTACGCCGGTCTTGCCGGAGCTGGGATCGACCGTGATAAACACTCCGGTAATCGCGCTGGGCGAGACGGTCATGCGCAGGAAGCCGAAGGTGTTGTCATTGTAGGTCTCGAGCGTGAGCGGATTGCCGGTGGAGTCCTTGCCCGACATAGGAGTCTTGGGCGTTGGCGCGGGCGTGCCGGGCTTCAGGCCCGGCAGATTGTAATAGCCGCCCATGCCCGCTACTAGATAAGGAACCTGCTTCTTGCCGATGGTGCGCGTATAGCGCTCATACAGGTGCGCATGGCCCGACAGATGCAAATCGGGCTGAATGCCAGCCGCCGTGCAAGCTTGATCGATCTGCTGCAGCATGGTCGGGCTGGGCACGTGGTCGGGACTGCCGGTAAACGGCGGATGGTGCGTCGCGATCACCAGGGCGCGCCACTGCCCCTTGGCGCGCTCCGCTGCCGCCTGCTTCAACTGCTGCTGCAGGAACGTCAACTGCGCGTTACCGATGCTGTGCCCCGAGATCACGCCTTCTGTCGCGCCCTCCGAGGTGTTCGAGTACAAGCCCGATGAATTTCACGAACGGAGCATTCAGCGTGAAGTAGACGCCGGGCTGGTCCATGGTGGTGCGAACCGCGCCCTGGCTGTCGGGAGTGGTCGTCGGCTGTGGCGTGCAGAAGTTGGAGAGGAATGCCTCGAGCGTCTTCTCGGGGTCGTTCTGAAAGACTGCTCCATCGTGATTGCCGGGAATCGCAAAGATAGGCGCGTTGTAGTTGCGATAGGGATCGTAGAACTGAGAGAAGTAATACTGGTCCTGACCGAAGTAATACACGACGTCGCCCAGGTGATACCAGAAGCTGGCGCCGCTGCTCAGGTCGTTGGCCATGGCGTCGGCAACGGCAAACTGGAATTGAGGACTATGGATGCCACCGGTGTCGCCGACCGTATGGAAGACAATCTTTCCCGCCTTCTGAATAGCTTGCACAGCTGCATTGCCGATCACAGTACCCAGATCCACCGGGGTCGTGCTCCTGCGCGGCTGGCACCGGCTCCAGTTGCTCGATGCCTTTGGCGGCCGTATCGGCGTCAATTTGCTGCTTGCTGAACTGGCTGAAATTGTCGGGAGTTAAATCGGGATCGCCGAAAGCGCGCGCTGTCGCCATAATTCCTCCAATTTAGACCACGGAATGCTACCACAGCTTTATCCGTCTCCGACCACAAGAGTTGAGGTCGCGGAAGGATGGCCGCGCTGCGCATACCTCCGGTTCAGGGCCGATCGTTGCCTGGCGTGGGCAAGGTCATGGGAGAGAAGCTGGCGAAGCTTGGAGCACAGACGGTCAGGGACCTGCGAAACTCTCGACTTGACTGTACTCGAACAAAACTTTGGCCGATACGGTCAGCGCCTGCATGAGCTTGCTTTCGGCATCGACCATAACCCAGTCGTCCCGGACAGGCCGACACAATCGATATCCGTCGAGGATACTTTTGAGCACGACGTGCTCTTACCCGAGACCGAGCCGATGATCCGGCGCCTTGCAGAAAAGCTTTGGTCCGCTTTGCGCAAAGAATCAAGGATGGCACGCACAGTTGTCCTCAAGCTGAAGACAAGCGAGTTCAAGATCCTTACTCGCAGCCATACGCCAGGCTCCCCACCCTCCTCCTGCGAAGAATTGACGGACATCGCCTTGAAGCTGCGAGAGCGGATTGATCTCGGTCCGCAGCAGCGCTATCGGCTCGTCGGCGTTGGTTTGAGCAACTTTCAGGAATCCGAAGACACCGCTGGACAACCGGTCCTTTTCGAGTAGGACCTCTGTCGAGCGAGAATGTTTGCGCTGAACAGGCCCGGGCCTCAGACTTTAGATGGTGATGAGTCCGCGGCGTAGGCCAATCGCAGCCGCCTGCGTACGGGTGGACGCGCCCAGCTTGCCCAGGATGGAGCTGATATGAAACTTCACGGTATGGGCTGAGATGTTGAGATGCACGGCGATCTCTTTGTTCGACAGACCCTCCATCATCATCTCGAGCACTTCCCGCTCCCGCAGGGTGAGGTGTTCTGGAGAAACGTCGGCGATGGGAGCGGGGTCCCCCGCAGAGTCATCGGGTTCCTCGCCAGAATGAGCGAGCAGACCCTGGCGCACAAGATTGGCCAGATCGCCCGAGAGCGTAAGCAGTCCGGCCGCGGCGCTGTGGGCGGCTGCGGCTAACTCAGCTCCGGTTACGTCACCCAGAAGGATGGCTTGCACTCCGCCGGCAAAAGCGGCCGTTGCGCTGACAAGATCTGCTTCGTCGGCCAGCAGCACGATAGGAACTTCGAGCGCGATCAATTCTTCCCAATTTGTCTCCGGTGACTGGGCTTCGAGGTGCAGGAGCACCACGTCGGGATCGTTCTCCGCGATTGCCGGTGGCAGGCCGTCGGCGCTGCTAATCGCGCCCACAAGCTGCATGCTGGGCTGTTTCTCGAGAAGCCGCTCCAGTCCCGCGCGGGTGATCGACGAGGCAGCGGAGATCAGCACGCGCAACGGCTTGACCGATGGCTGATGGTGCGTCGGCTTGCGCATGGTGCTGAGCCCGCTGCTCGACATGGTTATCGCCTTGGCCGGTCGCCCAAGGTCATCTTCACCTCAGTAGCGTTTCCGGCTCGAAGCACACGCAGCTTTACCACTTCTCCAGTGCGCTTCTGCCCAAGCAGGTGGTGGAGGTGGCGGAATCCGCCGACCGGCTCCGCATCGACGCTGGTGATAAGGTCGCCTAGATTAATGCCCGCCTGCTTAGCCGGCCCCTCGGGCGCGACGTGCATGACTAGGAGACCATACTCCTGATCGGACCCGGCACTGGCGCGCCACTCTTGTGGCAACGGAACTTCCTGCATGGCGACCCCAAGGTAGGGCTGTGCGATATGGCCGCGCTCCAGCAGCTCTTCGAGCACGCGATCGACGGTCTCGGTGGGCAGGGTAATGACCGACTCGCGTGCCAGGACCGAGCTGTTGACGCCTAACAGTTCACCCCGACCGTTGACGAGTGCGCTGCCAGACTGGCCGGGATAGAGGCGGATGTCGGGGCGCAGGAGGCGGTCGACCTGGCCTCCACGCCACGTTCGCCATGGTCCGCCGATGCGGGAAACAATTCCGGCGCTGGCGGAAAGCTCGCCACGGCCGGAACGCGCGACCGCCAGCACCAACTCACCGGCCTTCGCGCCGGAGGCGAGAGGCAAGGTCGCGGCAATTGCCGAGGCTTCAATACGGACAGCCGCGAGGTCCGTCGTGCTATCGCGGCCGGCAACCGTTCCCTTTACCCTGCTGCCGTCGGGAAGAATGACACTGACCTCGTCGGCGCGGCGGACGAGATGGCTCGCCGTGACGATGATGCCCGGCTTCCAATGAACGCCGCTGGCGGCAACGCGATGGCCAGCATCGACGGCGACGATAGCTTTTCCGGCCTGTTCGGCGAGTGTGGCGCTGTGGTTTGAGATGGCTTCCCAGATTTGATTGGCGGTGCTACCCATTGTTTACTCCTGATGCATGGAATTCTGCTTCGGGTTCAAGCATGGCATCACTGAAGGGAACGCACATCCGGCGAATGGGCAGGGACGGGACTGGAAGGATGGGCGGGGTACGACGGGAAGCCGGCCCGCGATGACGGCGCAGCTATTGGTGGATAGTGAAGCTGAGCCGCCTGTTACAACGGTTTCGGTTCCATCGCGACTGCGGCATTGGCTGAGTGGACTTTGATCCCAGTACGTTCTGGATGCGTGATGCGCTGAAGCGCTCCTTCCCCGCATAAATGCGGGGGGCTAGTCCCCTACCCCCTGTTCTTCCGCCGGTAGCGACTGAACTGATGGTCGCCGGCTTTGCGGCAGCTCAGCCAGGTCCAGTGGGTCAAGTTCTCTCTCGTGTATCCCGAGCCCCCGAAGACCGTGGGACGTAGCAACAGTGGAGTCGCATCCTCGCTGCCAAGGCGCTCCTGCTCGGGCGGGACTACTTGGCCTACTTCAATGGGCGAGACGGTCGTGAACTTTTCGTCCACCAAATCGGCACGTGCAAGACTGCCGTAGAGGGTCGGTCCACCCTCGCACAGCAGGTACTGAACGCCCAGTTCTTCGCGCAGTTTGCCGATAGCGCGCGGCAAGTCGAAGCTTTCGCCATCCCCGGCGGAAATGATCGCAACATGAGGACTTGCGCCTTGTACCCGCAGCCGTTCCGCTCCTGCGGGAGAAGTAAGAATTGCAGCGTCCACCACGTCGCCATCAAAAACTTTGTGCCGCGAGAGATCCAGATCCACCGCGCGAGTGACAAAGATGTTAAGCTCGCGTCCCTTTCCCAGCCGATTGCGCAGCGCGCGCAGCTTCGGGTCGGCAACCCGGAATACGATGCCCCGGCTTTGCGGACCGCGCATGCGCTGCTCTGTAAGCAATGTGTTCATCCCCATCAGGATTCCGTCGGCGTGCGCGCGCAGCAGGTCCATCAGCCAGCGGTCTTCGGCTGACTGCGAGATCTCTCCCCCGGAGGCATGCTCCCCCAGCAACGTGGTGATGCCATCAAGCGATTGGACGAAATTGGAGTAGATCCAGGGACGGCCGGTAGGCGGCGGCGGAAAACCGAAGTTGCCGTAGGGAGCGTAAGCGTCATCCGAAATGAGGCTCGGTTCGGCGTGGTCGAACAATATTTCGAACTGGCGGGTCGCACTGGGTTGTTCCATCGCTGCGATTCCAGAGGTGATTCTATCCGACGTTCGCAAGTAGATGGCTTCAAGGCAGGGGGCTGAAGCCCAACTGATGGTTGGGCTTGTTGAGGCGCGTCTGAAGTCGTGCCCTGATACAAAGCGATTTATGAGATGGCTCCTTGCAGTGACTGTAGTGAACTAAAGCCCATTGTTAACTTTACGGAAACGAGAATTCCGGTAATCACCTTACATCGGTGTGGCAGCTGACCTCATCAAACTGTTCATGAGGTGGAGACGGGGCAATCGTCTGAAGCTGGTCGGCGAGGCCGAGGCTGCCCCCCGCACGCGCGAAATTCTGGATGAAGTTCGTCACAGTCTCGGACTGCCCGTCGTTCCACTTCTCTATCAGGCCTATGCTGCCTATCCTGAGTTCCTGGAGATTCATTGGCAGGCGTTTCGTCCGGCCGTGCAGTCCCGCCAGTTTTTCTTGTGCGGCGCGCGCCTGGCTGCCGAGTCCTACACGCGAGTCCATAACTATTTCGATGTCGACAGCCTGGCAGCGCGGGAGTTGCATTCCAATCAAGGGCCCGGGCTCTCACTGGCCCAGGTGCTTGATTATTACCAGTATGCCGATCCACTGCTGTTGCTGATTGCGACGGCGCAGCTACAGGCATTCGAAGGACCTGTGGGCTCTGAGCAGGTCGCGCCCGAGCGCGCGCAGCATCCCAGCTTTCCGGTTTCGCCGCGTCTACTGGACGACAGTGCCGCCAGTTTGGGGCTGCAGCGCATTTGGAACGAACGCCGCCGGATGATGGACTTGGCCTTCATTTCGGACGAACATCGCGCCATGGCTTGCTGGCCTGCCTTCTACGATGGATACTGGCGGGACCTGCAGGAGTTGATGCAATCGCCGCTATTCACGGACTGCCAACAGCGTATCGGCGAAAGCGCATTGGGGCTGGTGCCTGAGCTTCCGGCAAGAATAGAAACCGGACTTCCGCAGTTGCTCGATGCCGGCCTGAGCGATGAGCAAGCGGCCTCGGTGGTGCACATCAATGAGGCGTTGTGTCATGCCTTCAGCGGCCTGGTACTTGATATCTCCTTCGCGCGTGTGGCTTATGAAGGCGGGACGCATCGCGAAGGGCGGCCGCATCCGCGGTCCGTCGGCGAAGCGGAGACGAAGGCATCAGGTTCGCCAACCCAGGCAGCGTAAAGCGGACGGCGAGCTGGATCAATCGTTCCTGCGCTGCGGCGCGAAGTAAACGGCCTCACATAACCGGCACCTTCTCGCGGTAAGCTGCCACGTGCACACTCCATCCCAGTGCTTTCACCATGGTATCGCGTAACTGCGCGGCGGCCGGCGGTTCTCCGTGGACCAGATAGGTCTGCTTGGGCGCACGCTTGAAGGTGTGCAGCCACTCCAGCAATTCCGGAGTGTCGGCGTGATCGCTGAATTGTTCCAGCGCCGCCACCTGTGCGCGAATCGGAATTACCTGACCGAACATCTTCACCTCGGAAGCGCCATTTTTAATGGTGAATCCTCGCGTCCCCGGTGCCTGGAAGCCGATGAACAGCACCAGATTTTTTCGGGTCAGGCAGGCGCTGCATCAGGTGGTGCAACACGCGTCCTCCGGTGACCATACCGCTCGACGACACAATAATCGCCGGATACTTCGACTCGTTGATCTTCTTGGAATCATCCTGCATGACGTCGAAGTGGAAGTTTGGCCACTCCAATGGCGAGCCGTATTTCTCGATCAGTGCTTTCGTCTCGGGGCTGAACTCTTCCGTGTGCTTCAGGAAAATCTGCACTGCCTTGATGGCCATGGGACTGTCGGCGTGCACGGGCACGCGGGGTATCTGTCCGGTCTCCATCAACTCCTTGAGCAGGAACAAAAACTTCTGGGTCCGCTCGACGGCGAACGACGGTACGACCACAGTGCCGCCACGCTGGAGCGTAGTGCGGATCAGCGCCGCCAGTTCCGGACGGGGATCGGTGTGGGGGTGTAAGCGGTTGCCGTAGGTGCTTTCCATCACCAGCAGATCGCACTGTTCGCCTTCAGTGGGACCTGAGTGCACAACTTTGCCCGGCGCGACTGAGTTGTCGCGGACACGGCCTATGTCGCCGGTAAACAAAAGCTTCGACGACTTGCCGTTCGAGTTGAGCGTGATCTCGGTCATGGCGGAGCCGAGGATATGCGCGGCTCGAACAAATCGGAAAGACAATGCGCCGGGAAGTTGCTTCGTCTCGTCGAAGTTTACCGGCCGGAAGAGGGTCATGCACTGTTGCGCCTCTTCCATGGTGTAGAGCGGCAATGCCGGCACGTGCTTGCTGGCCCGCGTCTTGTTGTAGTACGCCGCGTCTTCTTCCTGCAGGTGTCCGGAGTCGGGAAGCAGGATGCTGCACAGATCGATGGTTGCCGTGGTCGCGTAGATCGGGCCATGAAAACCTTGCTTCACCAGGCGCGGAATCCATCCGGAATGATCAAGGTGGGCATGGGTCAGGATGACGGCATTGATAGATTTCGCCGGCACCGGCAGATCTTGCCAGTTCCGCTCCCGCCATTCTTTCTGTCCCTGAAAGAGGCCGCAATCGACGAGCACCTGCAACGCTCGTGAGCCGTTGTTGTCCACATGGATCAAGTGCTTCGAGCCGGTAACAACTCCGGCCGCACCGAGAAACTGGATGTAGCTCAAGCCGTCCTCATTCTTGCGTTGTGGTCGCGGAGTCGCAACTCAAAATGATAGCAGTGTTGCGAGAAAACGGTTCACCACCGAGGCACGGAGGACACAGAGAAGAAATAAAGATAAATCAACCACGGATTTTCATGGACAAACACGAATCAGATCTTTGTGCTTGTCCTCTGTGTCCTCTGTGCCTCTGTGGTGGATGTTTTTTCGTCACGGTTGCTTGGCCGGCATCTGGTACACGTTGTTGCCCAGGTTCGCTTCAGGAACGCTTCCGTCGTTGACCGTGATTTTGTCGGGCGCCACCGGCACCTCGATGCGACCCGTACCTTTTTCTCCCGCCTTGACAACTACCCGAACACTCTTCTCGCCAGAAGGAGTCTGAATCAGTACTGGCACCTCCGCTCCGGCGCTGCCGCGGTTGTCGATCGTCGCGGTCACCAGGAAGCTCTTATTCGCTTCGCTGAGAAGAGGTCGGGTATATGCCGATTCCACGTGAAACTCTGGCAGGCCACGATCGCGATAAACCCAGTCATCGAAGAACCATTCCAGATCACGTTTGGAGCTGCTTTGCAACAAATGTTGAAAGTAGCTGGGATCTTTATCGGCGCCGCCTCGATAGGCCGCAATAGCGCGTTGCATGGCTTCCTCGCCGATCATGTCGCGCAGCATCCAGAACACGAAGCCGCTCTTGCCGCGCAGATAGAGCTCGTCATTCGTGTTAAGCAGAGTGTTGTTGGCGGGGTTGTTGTCGGACGGGGATTCTGGCCGCTGCCGTCTTCGGATGCGCTGCGTTTTCCGCTTGCACCAGAGGCCCACGATATTGGTCGAGAAACTCCAAGGCTGCATGTCTTCCGCTGCGGCGCTCCACCGTCAAGCGTTTGCAGGAAACGTTCCATCCCATCCTGGATCCAGGGGTGTGGAGAATGAAACCGCGCCGCGACCTGGGCAGGCAGCAGCAGAAGCTGCAGGGTCGCGGCTGACGCCTCGCGAAGCGGCGTGAACAACACTGGGCCGTCTTGCCAGGGATTGGCGTTCGGGTCCGTCAACTCGATGATTCGCGCCGGCTGAGTTGGCTCACCCAGCCAGTCGTGCAGCAGGGGATCGTTGGCTTCGGCGGCGACGGCATAGTCGCGCGCCAACGAGGTGTGATCGGCAATATGCAAGAGCGTAACGGTAGGCCTCGCCAGTTCGACGTAGTTGGCGATCGCAAAAGTCGGGACGGTCTCGCCCAGCCCAATCACACTGGCTTTGTCTACCAGATGGTAAGAAGTCTCGTCGCCGTGGACTTCCGGCACCAGCGTGCCTTCACCCGGGCTAGACATATTGGTCACAATCCGCAACGGCTGCTTTCCATCCCCAGCGTCAATCGCAAAGGCAGCATCGAACTCGCTGCGGTCGTGGCGATACTTCCAGCGCGCGATCGCGTCGAAGACGGCATTGCCGTCACTCAAGCTCGCGGCTTCAATCGCCACGGGATACCAGGTTACGTAGCCCAGTCCGCGCACGGCGGTGAAGGGATCGCTGATTTCGTCCCAGTCATTGCGCGCCGCCACGTCGGCGGGAGCGCCCATGCGCGTAAGGCGTGTGGTGTCTGGCGTAATGGTTCCGCCGTATTGCACATCGAGTGTGACCGTGGCCGCCGGAGCAACGTCCTTGGGCAGGGTAACGATCGCCTCCGACAGGCTGCCCGTGTGATCGATGTCGGAGGTGTAGTTGTCGCCGAGCCACTGCACCGGCTTGTCGTCCAACGCGATGGCGTTCCATGCCAGCGAGGACGACACTTGCAGCGTCGCCAGTTTCTGTGGCTTGTTGGAATCATTGCGCAACGTGAGCTTCCCAGTGACCGCGATTACATGTGCGGTGCGGTCCACTTGCACTTCAAGCTGATACCGGGAGATCGTAAACACTTCGCGGTCAATCGCGAACGCTGGCAGCTAGAGTTGCCAACGTCAGCAACAACAATAGCGGCAACCTTTTCATTTGGAGGACGGGATCTGCGCAGGATTTTGCGCGGCGCGGCGCTGGCGCGCCAACTCATACATCACCACGCCGCCCGCTACCGACACGTTCAGCGACGGTACATGGCCAAGCATAGGAATCGAGACCAGGAAGTCGCAGCGCCGGCGCACCAGGTCATGTAGCCCTTTACCCTCGGCGCCAAGCACGATGGCGCAGTGCATGTTGTAATCCACTTCGTCGTAGCTCTGGGTCCCGCGTTCGTCGAGGCCGACCGTCCAGACATTGCGTTCCTTCAACTCATCCAGAGTGCGCGAGATGTTGGTGACCCGCGCGATCGGCAAATGTTCGGACGCTCCCGCCGAAGCCTTGACAGCAGTGCCCGTCAAGCCAGCAGCGCGGCGCTCCGGGATGATAACGCCGTCGGCGCCGGCGGCATCGGCGGTGCGGATGAGCGCTCCCAGATTGTGGGGATCTTCCACGCTATCGAGCACCACCAGGAAACTGTGCTCACCGTGACGCTGCTCGAGTAGAGTGTCCACGTCCGCATATTGTTTGCTGCTGGTGACCGCTATGACGCCCTGATGAGTGTTGGTATTGGCAGTGCGGTCGAGTTGCTCGCGCGGCAGGAAGCGCACTTGCACGCCGCTAGCTCGGCAGTCGTCAATGATGCGCTGCACCCGCTGGTCGTGCCGCTCGCGCGCAATCCCAATATATTCAAAGCTGCGCGCTCCCGATTTCAGCGCTTCGCTGACCGAATGAATGCCATAGATGACGACCATGTTTGGAATTAGTGTACGACAAGGAAGCTGTCGGCCGTCGGCTATCAGCCAGCAGCTGAACCGTTACGCCCTTCGAGGATTCGCGCGCCCCGCATCCCGCTGGCGACTTCGGATATCAAATCGTCATGAGCCTCCTGGAACATTTTCGCCGTCAGTTCGAATACGACTTCTGGGCAAATGCTGAGGTGTTACGTGTCCTCGCGGGTCTACCCGATCCGCCGTCACGGTCGACCAGGCTGTTGGCGCATATCATCGCGGCTGAACATCTGTGGCTCAATCGGTTGCTGAACCATTCGCCGCGCCTTGCGGTCTGGCCAGACCTCTCGCTAGCGGAATGCGGCGCGGAGCTGCGGCAGTGTAATCCGCATGGCAATCCTATCTGGACGGACTATCCGATGGCGATCTATCTAGCCTCTTGCGGCTACACGAACTCTAAAGGCGAGGGATGGAAGAATAGTGTGGCCGACATCCTCAGCCATGTCGGCTTGCATTCCTCCTACCATCGCGGGCAGATTGCACTAGAAGTCCGCCGCAGCGGAAGCTCTCCCGCTTACACCGATTACGTCCACGCAGCTCGGCAAGGGTTCATCGAGTAGTGCCACTGCGTTGGCTGGTTGGTTCCGAGGCTGCATCTAGGTATAGTTATGCTTGAGCCGGCCCAGATTCAGGAGATTGAATGTCACTATCTGCGGTGATTGTGGATGACGAGCAGCTTGCGCGTGACGAGCTCGCCTATCTGTTGAAAGAGCTTGATGTAGATGTTGTGGCGCAAGGTAAGAACGGCATGGACGCGGTGAACTTGATCAAGGAGTTCTCCCCCGAACTGGTCTTCCTCGACGTGCAGATGCCGGGACTGGACGGGTTCGGCGCAATCAAAAAGCTGATCGACAAGAAAGTTCCGCTGCCGCAGATCGTGTTCGCCACCGCGTACGACCAGTATGCGGTGAAGGCTTTTGAAGTGAACGCGGTTGACTACGTGCTGAAGCCCTTCGACAAGAAGCGAGTGGCGAAGGCCGTGGAAAGGGCCCGGCAAAAGCTGGAGACTGCCGGCTCGCCTGGCGACCAGATCGGCACTATCGTCAAGATGCTGGAGCAGCAGGCGCGGCCGCCGGCTGCGAAGGTACTGCTCAAGTCGGGGGGCAGGCTTTTTCCTCGTGGACCAGAAGGACATTTGCTACGCCTCGATTGAGGACGGAGTAATTACGGTTGTGGCGACCGGCGATGGAAGGCCAATCGAACTGCCGAACTCTGGAGGAACTTCTCGACTCACTCGATCCCAACATGTTTTGGCGTGCCCATCGCTCATATTTGGTGAATATCAATCGTATCAAGGAAGTCGTGCCCTGGTTTAAAAGCTCCTACCAGATCCGCATGGAAGATAAGAAACAGACCGAGGTCCCGGTCAGTCGCGCCCAGACCAAACGGCTGCGTGAGTTGTTCGGGTTGTAGGTGCGGGAGTAGCAATTTTGCAGATGAAACCCGTAGCTTGGAGTAGGGGATGGGTTCTTTTGATTGAGGCGAAAGGGTTCGTGTTCTACTGATGATGTTCGAGAGCCAAGTCCTCGAGCGTCACTCGCCTAAAAACGGAGGGATCCCCGAGTCGCTTCATCGCATCCAGGATCTCAATCCCCGCAAGACGTCCGTTGGAATCGTAATCAGCAGCAATGCCGTCAGCGAGATGCTTGGTCGTTACTGTGGTCTCATGAAAGCGAATGTAAAGAGCATCTACTTGTTGGTCGTAGGTGATTGTCATCACGGCTCCTTCAAAAATAGTACACGTAAACGGTGATTACGACGATCTCATTTGACTCCTCGACAAAAATGGGCCGTACCTGCTTAGTGGCGTACACTCTGTCGTTCCACGTGGCGTTAAACGAAAAATCCTTGCGACATTCGAATCTAGCGCTCCCAGTCGGCTGCCAGTCTCCACTGCAGATGGCATCGACAACTTCCAACTCGCTCGACCCGCGAAACCGCATCTGCTGACGGGCGTGACCAGATAGGTAGATTGGTTTTGTGAAGTTTGGCATGGGCTTGACGCGCTGGACAACGCCACAGCATAGAGTAAATGACGATGGTCTCGCTGGACAGGATGAGAACGGTGCGGTTTAGATTTCCCGCCACTCGCCGACTGCCTTATAATGAGATGTTTGCCCTCCGCAGCATCCTTCTGTAGTAAGGGGTATTGATGGCCACAACCGAATTCGCAGTACACGGTGCCGACCAGGGCGCCGTGCGTGAGCCTGTCGTTAACGACTTCAGCATCCAGGTTGCAACCGTAAACGGCTCGGGATCGCAGAGCGCCAACACGGTTCTGCTGCGCACTATTTTTCAGATGGGCGTTCCCGTCTCCGGCAAGAACATGTTTCCCTCGAACATCGCCGGATTGCCAACCTGGTACACCATACGCGCCAGCAAGAAGGGCTATATCGCGCGCAAGAAGGAGATTGACTTCCTGGTGGCGATGAATCCCGAGACCGCGCGCGAAGATACGATGTCGCTGGCGTCAGGCGCCGCAGTGCTCTATGACGAACCCCTGAAGCTGAACGAACTGCGTTCGGATGTGACCTTCTACGCCGTGCCCTACGACAAAATTTGCGCCGCGGTTTGCCCCGAGTCGAAGCTGCGCAAGCTGGTCAAGAACATGATTTACGTCGGGGTGGTGTCGCAACTGCTCAATCTCGACATGGCTGAAGTGGAGAAGGCGCTGCGCAAGCAGTTCGCGAAGAAGGTCAAGGCCGCCGACCTCAATTGGAACGCCGCCAAGGCTGGGTACGATTACGCTGCCTCGTCGCTTACCAAGGCCGACCCGTTTACGGTCGAGCGCATGGACAAAACCACCGGCATGATCATCATTGATGGCAATGCCGCCGCGGCATTGGGCTGTATGTTCGCCGGTGTGACCGTGGTGACGTGGTACCCAATTACTCCCTCCTCGTCGCTCGTGGAAACCCTCATCGATTACATGAAGGAATATCGGGTCGGCGGTGATGGCAAAGCGACTTTTGCCATCGTGCAAGCTGAAGACGAACTGGCTGCTATCGGCATGGTTCTGGGCGCTGGATGGGCGGGAGCCCGCTCTATGACCGCCACCGCCGGACCGGGAATTTCGCTGATGGCAGAGTTCGCCGGCTTGGGCTACTACGTCGAGATTCCCGGTGTGATCTGGGACATCCAGCGCGTGGGGCCATCCACTGGACTACCGACGCGCACCGCGCAGGGCGACATCGAGTTTGTGGCCAAGCTCTCGCACGGCGATACCCGGCATCCCATGTTGTTACCTTGCAGTGTGGCTGAGTGCTTCAGCATGGCGGGCGAAGCATTCGATCTCACCGAGCAATTGCAGACGCCGGTGTTCGTCATGTCTGACCTCGATCTCGGGATGAACAACTGGATGTCGGAGCCGTTTCAATATCCCGACAAGCCGCAGAATCGTGGCAAGGTATTGACCGCGGAGGAACTGGAACGCGCCGGGGGATTCGCACGCTACAAGGACGTGGACCGAGATGGTATTGGCTACCGCACCTTGCCGGGAACCGATCATCCGAGGGCGGCCTGGTTCGCGCGCGGAAGCGGGCATAATGAGACCTCCGGCTACAGCGAACGTCCTGACGACTACGCCAACAACATGGACCGTCTGACGCACAAGTTTGAGACCATGCGAACGCTCGTTCCCAAGCCGGAGATGGTGCGCAACGATGGCAACGAAGTTGGAATCATTGCGTACGGGACCTCGCATCACGCTGTGGTTGAGACTCTCGACCAACTGCAAAGCGAGTACGGAGTGAAGACCGATTATCTGCGGCTGCGCGCTTATCCCTTCACCAGCGAGACGCACGACTTCGTGGCTGCACATAAGCGGATTTATATGATCGACCAGAACCGCGACGCGCAGATGTTGCAGTTGTTGAAGCTGGACATCGCGACTAAAGAGATAGGCAAGCTGCGCAGCGTACGCCACTACAACGGATTGCCGATCGACGCGCGTTCCATCACCGACGACATCATCACTCAGGAGGGCAAATAAAATGGCGACCACAACCGCGCCAACGCCCCAGCCTCAACCAAAGATCAACCGCATCGGATTGACGGTGCTCGACTATCGTGGAGGCAAGACCACCTTGTGCGCCGGATGCGGCCACAATGCCATCTCCGAACGCATCATTGATGCCTTCTACGAGATGGGGATCGCGCCCGAACGGGTGATCAAGGTATCGGGAATCGGCTGTTCCTCGAAGAGCCCGGCGTACTTTATGGGCCGCTCGCACAGCTTCAACTCGGTGCACGGCCGCATGCCGTCGGTCACGACCGGCGCGGTGCTGGCGAATTCGAAGATTGTCGCGCTGGGCGTCAGCGGCGATGGCGATACGGCGTCGATTGGCATCGGCCAGTTTGTGCATCTGATGCGCCGCAATTTGCCGGTGATCTACATCATCGAAGACAACGGCGTGTACGGACTGACCAAAGGGCAGTTCTCGGCGACCGCCGATCTGGGTTCCAAGCTGAAGACAGGCGTCATCAACGATCTGCCGCCGATCGATACCTGCGCGCTGGCGATCCTGTTGGGTGCAACTTTCGTGGGCCGCTCCTTCTCGGGTGACAAGCGCCAGTTGCACACCATGCTGAAAGCGGCGCTCGCGCATCGTGGGACCGTGATGCTCGACGTGATCTCGCCATGCACCACCTTCAACGACCACGAAGGCTCGACCAAATCGTACAAGTTCGTCAAAGACCATGAAGAGCCGTTACACGATTTGAACTTCGTCCCCCACTTCAACGAAATTGACGTGGACTATGACGCCGGCACCAGCCTCAACGTCACCATGCACGATGGCTCGACGCTGCGGCTGCGCAAGCTGGAAGAGGACTACGATCCCACCAATAAAACTGAGGCCGTGAAGCGCGTAATGCAGGCGCATGATGCCGAAGAAGTTCTGACGGGAGTGCTCTATTTGAACACCACCGCGCCCAACTTCATCGACATGATCAATATGACTGATCAGCCGCTGGCGACCTTGCCGGAGAGTGTCACTCGGCCCTCGCGGGAAGTGCTGGACGAGTGCATGGAAGCGCTGCGATAGGGCAAGCTGTCAGCCATCAGCCGTCAGCTCGCTCCCAGGCCTCGCCGAAGGCAGGCGAGAGGCGGGGGCCTCTGCATATGAGTCAGCGAAAAGCCCGAAGCATCGGAGCCCGCGAAAGCCCGAAGGGCGAAACTGATTAGCCCACAGCGGAAGCTGTGGGCAGCCGATTCCAATTCCAACCGAGCCCCTTCCGGGGCGGCACAGGTTTCCCCCTCCTGAAGCGTTGTGCCGCGATGTCCCTCAAACCTCCTCGCTCCCCGCCTTCGCCAAACGCAGGCGAAAGGCTGGGCACCCGGCGACAAATCGACATGCCCTCACAAATCTGGAACAATCGAGAACTATGAAGGCGGCATGGTACGAGAAGCAAGGCGCTGCGCGTGCTGTTTTGCAGGTCGGTGAAATGGATGATCCGCAGCCCGCTGAGGGTGAAGTTCGAATTCGCGTCGCCGCGTCGGGTGTAAATCCGGGCGACGTCAAAAAGCGGGAAGATGCCTTCGGGGTTGGAATGCCATACCCGCGCGTCATTCCGCACAGCGATGGCGCGGGTACGGTGGATCGCGTCGGTCCGGGAGTATCCCAGGCATGGGTTGGTCGGCGCGTCTGGTGTTACGGCGCTCAATCGTATCGCGCGTTTGGTACCGCCGCGGAGTACGTTGTGGTGCCATCGCGGCTAGCGGTGCCGCTTCCCGACGGCGTCCCGATGGAACAGGGTGCCTGTCTCGGCATTCCCGGCATAACCGCGCATCGCGCTGTTCATGTCGGCGGTCCGGTCGAGGGGCGCACGCTGCTGGTTCAGGGCGGTGCAGGTGCGGTCGGTGCTTGTGCAGTGCAGCTCGCGCACCGGGCCGGAGCTCGAGTGATCGCCACCTGCCGCGCGGAGGACGATCGCCAAATCGCGGCGCGCGCAGGCGCGGACGATGTCCTGCTGACAGGCGACAGCCTGATGGAACGCATCCACGTATTAGCGCCCAACGGCGTCGACCACATCGTCGAAGTTGCGTTTGCCGCGAACATCAACACCGACATAGAGGCGCTGGCGCAAGGCGGTTCTATTGCAACCTACGCCACAAATGCGCCCAACTCTCAGATTCCCGTCTGGCAACTTGTCTTCAAGAACGCGCGGATGTTTTTCGTTGGCAGCGATGACATTCCGGCTGAGCCAAAACTGGAAGCGACCCGTGCCCTCAACCAGGCGCTTGAGGCGGGATGGCAGGGCTTTGATATTGCGGAACGCTTCTCGCTGGACGATATCGCCAAGGCGCACGAGTTCGTCGAACATCCAAGTAAATCCGGACGCGTCGTTGTCGTGATCTGAGCGAAGCTGATGGCGCCGGCCCGCCCCACCCTTCTCGCCTGCCTTTGGCGAAAGGGTGGGAGCCATCAATCCTTACCTCAACGACGCCATATCAATCACGAATCTGTACTTCACGTCGCTGCGCAGCATGCGCTCGTAGGCTTCGTTGATCTTCCGGATCGGAATTATCTCGATATCGGAGGTGCTGCCGTGCTCGCCGCGGAAATCCAGCATCTCCTGGGTTTCCGCGATTCCTCCAATCATCGAGCCGGGAAGTAAACTGGGCAAGGTTGACGAGCCCCTTCAGGGGCGGCACAGGTTTCCCCCTCCTGAAGCGTTGTGCCGCGATATCCCTCAAACCTCCTCGCTGCCAGCCTTCGCCAAACGCAGGCGAAAGCCTGGGGCGCCCGGCCTTAACTCGGTGCCGTCAGGCGCGAAGAATGGGAGCTCCAAACGGGGCGCCTGTGGTTCCGCCATCCACCATCAGCTCGACTGCGTTGACGTATGAGGAATCGTCCGACGCAAGGAAGAGCACGGCTTTGGCGACGTCTTCCGGCTCGCCCCAACGGCCCATCGGAATGACAGACGAGAAGAACTTCGCCACCTTGGCGGACTCGTCTGCAGATATAGAGGCGCGCGGCCCACGCTTCCAGATGGGAGTCTTGATCGCGCCGGGTGCGACGACATTCACGCGAATGTTGCGGGGGGCAAGGTCGGCGGCGATGGAACGCGCCATTGAGACTAGGCCGCCCTTTGTGGCGGCATATGCGGCGACGCCGGGTTGGCCGAGATAGTTATGTACCGACCCATTAAAGATGATGCTGCCGTTGTCGTTCAGCAGAGGCGCCGCTGAATTCACCGTAAAGAAAGCGCCATTCAGGTTGGTGTGGATCACGTTCTCAAAAATGGCCTCGTCAGTCGAACCGGTAGGCGTCCTGCCGGTGATTCCGGCGTTGGCAAAGACAATGTCGAGTTTCCCGAAATCTTTGGCCAGGGCTGCAATGAGTCGCTTGCGGTCTTCCGCAATGGTGACATCAACGCGGTAGCCACGCGCGTTTGGTCCAAGTTCTGCAACCGCCTCATCCAGCGTTTTCTGGTCGCGACCAGTAATGGCGACCTGCGCGCCCTCCGCAACGAAAAGTCGCGCTGTGGCAAGACCGATGCCACTGTTCCCGCCGGTAATAAGAGCCTTTTTGCCTGCCAGCTTCATAATGCCTCCTTTTTGCACGCCTGGCCGATCTGTACATCCTTCGGACCTGGTTCTCGGCGATCGAAGGAAAATGGCTCGAGGGGTGAAGTAGATGGATGGGCTGCGTAGCCAGTCGTCTCAATGCGTCCCTTTTGTTTTACTGGCTTCTCGGAAGTGAGAACGTCAACTGCATTTACCATGATTAAGTTCCTTTCTCTCAAGAATGTTGACCAACGAAGAAGGCGATGAATGTGTTGTCGGGAGTTGGGAAATGCACCAACTTCTTATGAGATTCCCTGGGATTCGATCGGTTACATCTTGGCGGTTCTCGGCGACTGAATTCTGATACTTTGCGGAAGTGCCCCGGGTTTCGCCTCTTTGGCTCGTTGGCGCCGCTTGCGGTAATATTCGTGCATGGCTAAGTCGTCGCCCCAATTTGAGGTTCCGTGTCCCTGCTGTGGTGCATTGCTGAAGATCGACAGTGATACCAAGGCTGTGATCGCGCATACGCCCAAGGCTGTTCCCAAAACCTTCGAGGACCTGGAATCTGCGGCCCGCGCCATGAAGGACCAGGACACCCGCAAGGAGTCCATCTTCCGGCAATCGGTGGAGGCACAGAAACATTCAGGCGACCTGCTGGAGAAGAAGTTTCAGGAAGCTCTCAAACGTGCCAAGGAAACCCCCGATACGGGCAAACCCATTCGCGACTTTGACCTGGACTAGTTCACCGCAGAGGCACGGAGACACAGAGGTTTTTATTTTCGTTTGTTTTCGCAGCAACACATTTGATTTCAACATCAAGCTAAAATAACAAATTAGCAAGTACGTTTTTTCTGTGTTTCTGTGCCTCTGTGGTGAACCACAACTCACGTCCACTGCTTCTCGGCCACCGCGGCGCCCGCCCGCGGCTTCCACGACTTGGCCTGCGCTGGCCCGGTGCACCCGCTGAAAACAGCCTCGCCGCATTTGAGTACGCTCTCGCCCACGGCTGCGATGGCGTCGAATTCGATGTGCGTTTCACCAGCGATCGCCGCAGCGCGCTTTGTCACGATCCGAAATTCGGACGTTGAGAGGTTGCCAGAACCGAGTACTCTGGCCTCGATCGCCGTCACCCCTTCGAGCGCCGTGCGCCAATGGCCTGTCTGGAAGATGTGCTGGCACGTTTCGGAAGCATGTCGTATTTGGATATCGAATTAAAGGTCGCCGGCCAGGAGGAGGCGATTGTCGCTGCGATCAAGGCCCACCTGCCGATGCACGGTTTTGTGGTGTCTTCGTTTTTGCCCGAGGTGTTACTGCGGCTGCACGAACTCGATGCTTCCCTGCCATTGGGCTTTGTCTGCAAACATGCAGAAAATGCGCGGCAGTGGACGAAGCTGCCGGTCTCGATCTTCATCCCTCATTACAAGCTGCTCTCGCAAGCTGTCGTAGATGAAGTTCACCGCTCCGGACTGAAGCTCTTCACCTGGACCGTAAATCACCAGCGCGACCTGGTGCGCCTCGCCAACTGGGGCGTGGATGGCTTGATCTCCGATGATCCCAAATTGCTACGTCGGATTTTTGTGAAATCAGCATGAACGCTGGAGAGGTCGCTTTGCGCCCACCGTCTGCCGTCATTTAGATTGTGAAGGATGCCGACAACAGGTGAGCGATTCGAGCGTGCCGTATCCATCATGGCCCGGCTGCGCGGGCCGGGCGGATGCCCATGGGACCGCGAACAGACCTTCGACACAATTAAACCCTACACGCTGGAGGAAGCCTACGAGGTGGTGGAAGCCATCGACGCTCGCGACTGGCATGAGCTGACGGGCGAACTCGGCGACCTGCTCTTGCAGGTGCTGTTCTACTCGGAGATGGCGGCAGAGGAGAAGCGCTTCTCCATTGACGATGTACTCGACCGGCTCTCCACCAAACTGATCGATCGCCATCCTCACGTTTTTGGTGACGTGAAGGCCGATACGCCGAGCGACGTGCTGCGTAACTGGCAGACCCTGAAGGCGGAGGAGAAAAAGAAGCGCCAGCCGTGGACCGGCGAGGAGAGGCGCGCCACAGCGCCGGATCGTTCCGATTCCGTCCTGGCGGGCGTGTCGTCGAAGATGCCGTCGCTGATGGAGGCGCACAAGATCAGCTCTCGGGTGGCGAATGTCGGCTTTGATTGGCCGAACATCGAAGCACTCTTTGAGAAGCTGAATGAGGAAACGCAGGAGCTTCGCAAGGACTTGGAGGAGTATCCCGCGCCAGGTCCGCGTCCGGAGTCGGCGGCGGGAGTAGCTGGGGCACGCAGCGTCAAAATTTCTGCAGAACTGCGCTCGCGATTGGAAGACGAGGTCGGAGACCTGCTGTTCGTAGTCGTAAACATCGCACGTTACCTCGCACTCGATCCCGAGTCAGCGCTGCGCAAGACCAACCGCAAATTCCGCAGGCGTTTCGAGTATCTTGAAGACAGACTTCGCGAGCAGGGGCGGAAACCATCCGGAGCATCTCTCGACGAAATGGAGTCGCTGTGGCAGGAATCGAAGCGCCAGGAAAAAGTGTGACAGCAGACTCGCTCGTGCTCCGCAATTGTACCGAGCTGGAGGAGTTTCATGCCTGCGTGGCCCTGCAGAAAGAGGTCTGGGGATTTGCGGACAATGAGTTGGTGCCGCTACGCATTTTTTCCCTGGCACCCAAAATTGGCGGGCAGGTGATCGGCGCCTGGGAAGACGAAACGCTGGTAGGCTTTGCCTTCTCGATTCCGGGAACGCGCACCGGCCATCCCTATTTGCACTCGCATATGCTCGCGGTGAAGGAAGGCTATCGCAACAGCGGACTGGGGCGCCGCATCAAGCTATTTCAGCGCGAGGACGCCATCGCACATGGCTACGAATTGTTGGAGTGGACCTTCGATCCGCTGGAGATCAAGAACGCTTATCTGAATTTGGAGCGACTGGGAGCAATTGCTCGCCGTTACAACCTCAATCAGTATGGGATTACGTCGTCGCCGCTGCAGGGTTTCCTTCCCACTGACCGGCTGGTGGCCGAGTGGTGGCTGACGTCGAAGCGAGTTGCGACTCTGCTCTCGACTGGTGAGCATCCGGAGTTCGTTGAGGAAGCACGCGTCGAGATTCCTGCCGAGATTTACGCATGGAAGAAGCAGAACCGATGACGCGGCAGAAAGCGGCAGCCGTGCAGCTGCGCAATCGGGAGGCATTTCTTTCGGCATTCTCTCGGGGACTGGCTTGCCTGGGCTACGAGCGCGACGCGCAAGGCAATGGTTGCTTCCTGCTGGGACGATGGGATGAGGATTGGTCGTACGCGAGCAAATGATTGATGAGAATTGAAGCCATCACCCTACGCGAGTTGCAAATGCCGCTCGTCCATTTTTTTGAGACGAGCTTTGGACGCACCACTACCCGCCGCATCCTGCTGGTCACCATTCATGCCGACGGACTCGAAGGCTGGGGCGAGTGTGTTGCCGGCGAAGCCCCGTATTACAGCGAAGAGTACATCGAGGACGCATGGGATGTTAGTGCGCGGTACCTGGCTCCGGCGCTACTGGGCAAGACGTTACAGTCGGGATCCGAGGTGCCCGCTTTGCTGTCGCGCGTTCGCGAACATCGCATGGCCAAGGCGGCGCTGGAAAATGCGGTCTGGGACGCCGAGGCGCAGGAGAAGGGAACTCCTCTGTGGAAGTTGCTCGGTGGCACGCAGCGTGAAATCGCTTGTGGTGTGAGCATCGGTATCCAGGATTCACACGAGCAACTGTTGCAAAAGATCGAAACTGAGTTGGCCGCCGGGTACCAGCGTATCAAGATCAAGGTCAAGCCGGGATGGGACGTCGAAGTACTGGAGAAGATCCGCGCACGCTGGCCTACTATCCTGCTGAGCTGCGATGCCAATTCCGCCTACACGCTAGCCGATATCGACCATCTGAAGGGCTTCGACGGCTTCAATTTGCTGATGATTGAACAACCGCTGTGGAGCGACGACTTCTACTTTCATGCGCGTTTACAGAAGCAATTGCTGACGGCGATCTGCCTCGACGAGGCCATCCGCAGCGCTCGTGATGCTGAAGCTGCTTTAGAACTTGCTGCTTGCCGCATCCTCAACATCAAGGTCGGGCGGATAGGCGGTTTCTCGGAGGCGATCCTGGTGCACGATGTGGCGCAGGCTTTCAACGTTCCTGTCTGGTGCGGAGGCATGCTGGAGTCGGGAATTGGCCGCTCCCACAATGTGGCACTTTCCACACTGCCCAACTTCAAGCTGCCGGGCGATGTGTCGGCGTCAAAGCGATATTGGAAGGAAGACATTATTGAGCCTGAGGTTGAGGTCTCTCTGGCGGGAACAATTGCAGTCAGTGACAAGCCGGGACGTGGCTATGAACTGCGGAAGGATCTTATCGAAAAGCTGACCGTAAGAAAGCAGCTATTGCAGGCATAAGATTTGGAGCGGTTTTGTTTTTGCTGCACCGATGGGGAATCTGCTTTAGACAGCCTCGGTCAGAATCGACCGCCACTACTTATGAGTGTTTTGCGCTTGATTGACGCCACTTGGGCTATTTTGGGCGACAGCTTCGGTGCTCTTCTGCAGTAAATCAAGCGCTTGGGCAGTCGTGATGTCCGGGGGCACGGGCCGGAAGTCGGTCATGGTTTCCGTTGACCAGATAGTCAGCGGCTTGAACAGAAGAATCTTTCCATGGAACTGCAGCGTTTCCTGCACCTCTTCCCAGTCGCCGCCACCGACGTCGCGCTGTACGATGATGAATCTGCCGCCCTTGTCCAGCCGACCCAGAATCCCCCAGCCGAAATCAACGTCCTTGAACAGCGTGCCGTCGATCTTAGCAATGCGCATCGCCTTGCGATCGATGATCAAATCGCCCTCCATGCCCTGATAGACCGCTGTTTCATGGTTCGGAGGATTGAAATTGGGATTTGGCCTGAATTTCAAATGGACTAGCTCCTCGCCATTAGGGCCATGATCAGTACCGGCATAGGTATAGAGGAAAGCATCAGGAAGGCTGCTCAACATGGCCTCAGCGCGCTTGTCGTCTGCTTTGTTGGACTCCCGCCGTCTGCGCCGAGCGGCGTCGTCGTGAGCGAATTTGTCCAGTCTTTCGGTTTCTTTCTGCCGCTCCTCGGCGGTCAACGGCCGACCATTGATGAGCAGCGTGGTGGTCAAGCCACCTTGCTTGGTACGGACAATTTCTTTGGTAATAGAGTGGTCTTTGTACTCTGTGGTGTCGCGGAACATTTTATAGTACTGAACATCGCTGGCCCTGATCTCATTCTTGGAGGCTTGTCGCACCAGTTCAAGCGGGTCAATGTTCGCCTTCGGCTGGGCGTGACCCAGCACGCTGACGATCAGAGCGACCATCACTGCGGACACCGTCCAACCCGTATGCCTTCCCGACAAATTCACACCGACCTCTGAGTCAACCGTACACCACTCCCGTTGCATTAGACGGAGGTCTAGCCATGTTAGTTGCTTTTTCGACAAACTCGCCGAGCGCGCCAAAAACCTAGTAGCCATGCCGACATCGTCGAGCATGATCAGGCATCTTCCAGTTGAGTGTCTCTCTTGACGAAGCACTTCGGCAAGTACCTCTTGACGCGGCGCGGAAGGTGGTCAGAAAAAACAACAGCCAGCGTTAAGGCTGGCCGTCGCTAAAGGAGGAGGTTCGAATGGGCTTAAATGCGTCGGCCCAATCAGAAAAAGGCAGTCCCATTGGGTTTTTGGCCGGGTCCGTACGAAAGAAACCGTTGTTCCCCTGGTTGCCGGTTTTATCCGTCCGGCCGACATTCTAATCGGGCCGACACCTCATTCAGTTAGCAACCCTGGGGCCAAACTCGAGAATGTGCTTAAACAAGGGCATTTGATGCCAGACGGCCTCAAGTCGTCGTTAATCAAGTGGTTAAGATACCGGAAAGGTAACTGCCACCTTCCAATTGTGGCACCTGCGGTTCCATCCGTGAGTAGCTGAGTTCCCGTTGCCCGAAGTATCCCTCGGCGATTTAGCTTGATTCTCTGTGTCAGAAATCGGTTCTTGACGCCTATTGATTCTTGGAGAGCCGGTAAAATCCACGCCCGCGGGTATAGATTTGTGAGCGTGTGCGCCATGCCGAGAGGCGCGATATCGTGCGAAGGAGAATTTTAGATCGGCATCGACGGCTTTGATGCGACGAACTGCCATTCCCGAGTTACTCGATGACGATCTTGGCACAGCCGCGGAGATTGCGGAAAGTCTGATTGACTTGCGCTACATTAATCGGTGGTTCGGCGGAATGCGCACAACTACCGAGTTACTTCGCGAAGTCGCGAGGAAGATTGGCTGCCGGAAACTCTCGCTACTGGAAGTGGGCGCTGGAAACGGAGACTTGCCTTTTGCGGCGCAACGAATTTTGGCGGAGCGCGGTATTGGGCTGCAGGTAACCCTTCTGGATCGGGTGTGCTCGCATCTGCCACGTGGAAGTGCGGCTTCGGTTGCAGGCGACGCCTTGCGGCTGCCCTTTCGGGATGACACGTTCGATGTCGTCAGCTGCTCGCTCCTGGCCCATCATTTTGAGCCTGAGACGTTAGTAAAGTTCGCTGCTGAATCACTGCGCGTAGCCCGACAGGCAGTGCTTATCAATGATCTGGTCCGTAGTCGGTTGCACCTGTCGCTGGTTTATCTTGGATTGCCGCTCTTCCGCAGTCGCATCACCTGGCATGACGCGCCCGCCTCGGTCCGCCGGGCTTACACTTGCGAGGAGATGCGCGGCGTGTTAGCGAACGCAGGAGCCAGAAAAATTCAAGTTTCACGGCATTACCTGTTCCGCATGGGTGTGTTGCTGTGGAAGTGAGAAAAGCGGCAGTTAGCATTTAGCACTTAGCATTTAGTAACAACCACGGAGGTTCGCAGAATGTCTTGACAGTTATTGGGCTGTTATCACGAGCCCATTTGGAGAGCGCTGGCATTGCCGCCAAATACTAAGTGCCATAAGTGCCGAATGCTAAGAGCTAAAAGCTAATTGCTAACTGCTAAATGCTAAATACTGATCCCCAATTCGACCTTGCAATCGTGGGAGGTGGGCCCGCAGGAAGTTCCTGCGCGATTACAGCGGCGCGGCTAGGTGCAAGAGTCGGATTGTTCGAGGCGAAAGATTTCCCGCGACATCGGGTTTGCGGAGAATTTGTTTCGGCGGAATCGCTGGATGTCCTGGCCGGCCTGCTGCAAGATGTGCCGGCAGCGGAGTCGCCTTTCAAAAGTGCACCGGTGATCGACCGCATGCGTTTGCTTCTCGGCGAGCGGGTAATCGAAGCGCCCGTCACTCCTTCGGCGCTAAGCATTTCGAGATATGACCTTGATGTGTTGCTGTGGGAAGCTACGCGCCGAACTGGAGCAGAGGTCCATCCCAACTGCGAGATAGTCGGCAGTAATGGTGACGGCCTGTTCGTGCTGGAGGCGTCGTCTGGAAAATTCACGGCGAAAGCGCTGGTTGTCGCAGCTGGAAGGTGGTCACAATTCACCGTTGACCGAACGGTTCCTTCCGGTCCCAAGTGGATCGGACTGAAGGCGCACTTCCAGGAATCGTGGACGGAGCCGTGCACAGATCTGTATTTTTTCTCCGATGGCTACTGCGGCGTGCAACCAGTAAGCAAGGGTGTTGTGAATGCTTGTGCGATGGTCCGGTCGGACCAGGCCACATCGCTGCAAGACATTTTCAAGCTTCATCCGAAGTTAGCGGACCGAGCGGGGAACTGGCGTGCGATTATGCAGCCGATCACGACTGCGCCGCTGATCTATCGCCAGGCACAGCCCGTCCGAGGGAAGACGATATACGTTGGCGACGCAGCCGCGTTTATCGATCCGTTTGCCGGCGACGGCATTTCCATCGCCTTGAGGAGCGGGCGCGTGGCGGCAAAATGTTTGAGTGAGTTCCTGGCGGGCAGAAATTCGCTAGCCGCAGCGGTTGCGGGATATGAGCAAGAGTATGCCATGCAGTTCGCTCCCCTGATATCAGCTGCTGCCCGAGTCCGTTCGCTGTTTTCGTTGCCGGCATTCGCCAAGCCGGCGGTTTTCGAAGTGCTTCGGCTGCCGGGGCTAATTCCGTACATGATTCGGAAGACAAGAAGAGCGTCGTAAAGATGCTTTTCGCTTTTCGCCATTCGCTCTTCGCTTTGGCTCGTAGCACTTTTCCTCCCGCGTCACAAACATGCCAATTCGGAAACAGAGCCTTGACAACACAGATTCAGCAAAATTTGGCGAAGAAGCGAACGGCGGGGGGAAAAGCGAAAAGCGAAAAGCAAACACCGGTTACCGAATCACGAGCACTTCTCGAATGTTATCGCGGCCGAGGAAGAACTTGATCGACGAGTATTCGCGGAAGAGATTTTCGACGTGCCGATTGTTGAAGATGCGTTGCAGTTTGTAGGCGCGCGCCGGCTGCAGCTCCAAAGTGTCCTTGGAGGCAATGTTGTAGCGGTAAAACGGGGCGTCCGGGCCGGCATCCTTGGTGTGAAAGAAGGCCAGCATGATACCGCCGGGTTTCATGGCGATCTGTATGCGCTCGATCACGGGCTTCACCAAGGGTTCAGGCAAGAAGTCGGCGAGGTCCCAGAACATGACCGCATCAAACTCTTCTCTAACGAAGGCCAGGTTTTCATGCAGAAAGCGGTCGACATCCACGGTAGTGCCGCCATCGCCGTTGGGGATGATCAGCGTCTTGTCGGTCGCCGTTCGCAGTACATCTTCCTGATGAAACTTATGCCCCAGGCCCGTCATGAAGGTGATGTTGGCAGGCGAGGTAGAGCCTAAGTCGAGAACTTTCAGGCCTTCTTCACGAGAGATCGACCGGATAAATTCGTTGAAACCAGTGGAGCGACGACTCACCCTTTGTCCGGGCACAACGTCGTCATCCGAGCCCTGCCGGACAGGACTGCCGAATAGTCTGCTGAAGATGCCAGGAGGAGCCACTGCGCACCATTGTATGGGCAGAACGCCGCAACCATCAATCTTTTCGCGCTGAAAGCAGCGGGCAAGGGTTTGGCAATGGGCCGGGGACGACTACATAGGCGCCTGGCGCGCAGCGCCCATGAACGAAAAACTTCGGCTTCTTAGAATTTCTTAGGCTCGAGAAGCGACCCTTGTGCCGAGTTGGCGGTTACGGGAGCCGCGGCGGCCAGTGCAGTGGCTGGCGGCTTCGTGTCCAGCCTCCCAGCCGGTTCTGGCTTCTGAATGTCAATCGTGCCTTTGAAGAAAGCGCCATCTTCGATGGAGATTCGCGCGGTGGAAATGTCTCCAGTCAACGATGCGGTTTTGCGCAATTCGACGCGCTCCGTGGCATGTACGTCGCCGTCTACCCGGCCATGCAAGATTACGTTGCGGGCTTCGATGTTGGCCCGTACCCGTCCATTGGGACCAACCGTGAGGCTTTGACCACGCAACGAGATAGAGCCCTCGACTTCGCCGTCGATGACTAAATCTTCGCTTCCAGAAAGTTCGCCCTTCACCACCACCGACTTGCCGATGGTCGCAACCTCGCCGCTGCGCAAGCTCTCGCTGCGGGCGGGTTCGGCCGAACGAGGTGGCGTACTCAGAGGCGGATTAAAAGCTGAGACTGGTGGGCCTGCATTCGAAACTGGTGCGGTGTGTTCGTCTTCTTCTTTGCGCTTCCACATACTCTTGAGCTCCATACGGTTGCAGCGCCGGCCAGCAGGCGTCCGCGGCGCCCCTCGTTGGGAGCGCCTAAACCGCTGGCAAGAGCATACCCAACCCTAAGCGCAGCCGCAAACCATTTTGCCAGGTATCCGCAAAATTACGGTGACTTTCGGGCGACTCCCGGGGCAATCGAGATTAGATTACCACTGGCTTCGCTGAAGGATACGCCGTCCAGCCGATGCGACAAACGGATCTTTGATTTCCTCGATCTCCGCACAGGCTTTGTTGAACGCCTCGGTTAGTCCGTCTGAAGAGTGGCGCGCCAGATATTCCCGAAGCGCGTCGCTGAAGACCCGGCTGCGCGTTCGATTGGTTTGCTGGGCCAAGCGCTGCGCTTGTTTGAAAACATCATCAGGAATGGACACCGTCGTTTTCATACCAAAAGTATATTGCCAGGCGACGAATTGGGCACTGCGGGAACCTTGTTCCACCCCAGGGCCCGGCATCGTGTTTGTCTGTCACAAATTCCGGCCTCCAGCTCCCGTATAATTGCAGGTTTCGTGCCTCTCGCCGAGGCGCAAGCAAATCCACCGGCGAGAGACTTAGGACTTATTCCCATGACTCAAATTGAGCTGATTCTTGCCCGCGAAATTCTGGATTCGCGCGGTAATCCCACGGTCGAAGCTGACGTCATTCTGGAGAGCGGTGCGCGTGGGCGCTCTGCCGTCCCAAGCGGCGCCTCCACCGGCGAGCATGAAGCGCTGGAGCTGCGCGATGGCGACAAGGGGCGCTATGCGGGTAAAGGCGTGCTGAAGGCGATCGAGAACATCAACGAGGTGATCTCGCCTGAACTGGAGGGCATGGATGCCAGCGAACAGCGCGATCTCGACAATGCAATGCTGGTTCTCGACGGCACGCCAACGAAGAGCAAGCTGGGCGCGAATGCGATTCTGGCCGTGTCTATGGCGGCGGCGCGCGCGATGGCTGACCACCTGGGCATCGAGCTGTACCAATATCTCGGTGGATTTACGGCTGGCCTGCTGCCTACGCCCCAGATGAACATCTTGAACGGCGGCGTGCATGCTGACAATAACGTGGATTTCCAGGAATTCCTGATCATGCCGGTGGGCGCAAAGTCGTTCTGCGAAGCTCTGCGCTGGGGCGTCGAAACTTTCCACGTGCTGAAGGGCGTACTGAAAAAGCGCGGCTACAACACCGCAGTCGGCGATGAAGGTGGATTTGCGCCATCGGTGAAGTCGAACACCGAGGCCATAGAAGTAATACTCGAAGCCATCACGCAAGCCGGTTACAAGCCGGGCGAGCAGATCGCCATCGCGCTCGACCCTGCCGCCAGCGAGTTCTACGACAGTACCAAAAAGAAGTATGTCTTCAAGAAGTCTGACAAGAGCGAGCATTCCAGCGAAGACATGGTGAAATTCTGGGCCGATTGGGTGCGGCAGTATCCCATCGTGTCCCTGGAAGACGGCTTCGCAGAGGATGACTGGGATGGTTGGAAGCTAGTGACCGACGAACTCGGTGGCACGATTCAGCTCGTCGGCGACGACATCTTCGTGACCAACATCGAGATTTTCCAGCGCGGCATCGACGCTGGTGTCGCGAACTCAATTCTGATCAAGCTCAATCAGATTGGCACGGTCAGCGAGACCATCGACGCGATCAATCTGGCGCGCCAGAACGGATACACAGCTGTCATCTCGCACCGCTCGGGCGAGACGGAAGACACCTTTATCGCCGATCTCGCCGTCGCCACGGGAGCAGGGCAGATCAAGACCGGCTCGGCCTCACGCACCGATCGCATCGCCAAGTACAACCAGTTGCTGCGCATAGAGGAAGAACTCGGCCCAGCGGCGCGGTTCCTGGGACTAAAGGCGCTGAACTATCGCGGGGAGCTGGCGGGGAAGGCAGGATCAAGGACGAGGGTTAGGGACTAAGGGGATTCCCGGATTTCCGATTCGCCAATATTTTGCGAATATGCTCTCCGTCCTGACGGGCCGGATCCGGACACCCGCTTCATCACTTTCAAAGATCAACCGGTCGCCCCATTCTCACACCCAGCACACGACGGATCTCGTGCGGCGCCGTAGTCTGTCCCCTGGGCGTGATTCTTGCCTGCTTTTGCAACCGTTACCTCCAACAGTCGTTATCTTATCGCGGTGTCCTCTACCTCAAATTTAACAAAGGTCCCCATGCTCTCAATCGCTGGTAGTGGTGTCATAAAGCACCACTACCCAATCGCTCATGAACTATCGCACGCTCCGTATCACCGCCCAGTATCCCGATAGTGTTTCGCCGAGCGGAGCTTGGCGGGCGCCGAATACCGCAGCAAGCGATCGCAACAACATTCCCGCAATGATTCCGGCAGCGCAATGTTGCCACTTGACCGCCGGAAAAGTGTTTGCGTGCGTAGCGGAGCATGTTCCCGTACCAGAACATCTGCTTATCGCGAAACGGCAACTGGCGCACGCTGTGCGCGCCGCTGTGGCGGAAACGCGCGGCCGGGCAGTAGACGATCTTGCCACCGCTCTCCCCCAGCCGCTGGCAGAGATCGACATCCTCGAACCACACCGGAAAGAACTGCTCGTCGAACCCGCCGACGGACTCCCATGCCGCTCGCGTGATCGCGAGGCACGCCCCCGCCGGCTGTTGGACCTCCTGCGCCTGCGAATAGTCGGCGTCGAGGCAGCGATAACGTCGGTTTAGCGGATTGCGCGGCCACAGTTGGTTTACCAGCATCGCCTCGCACAGTAGGGTTGCGAGAGTTGGCAGCTGTCGAACCGTGAAGCCGCGTGCTGGTTGTCCGTCGTCTGCCAGGAGTGCACCGCCGGCCGCAACTGCACCGGTGGTTTCGAGACACTGCAATAGTGCTTTGACTGCTCCGGGCTCGGCGATGACGTCGGGATTGAGCACCAGCAGAACATCTCCGGAGGCCTTCTTTGCCGCTTGATTCACGGCGGCAGCAAAGCCAAGGTTCTCTGAATTTTCCATTAGATGCACGGCATGCCAGGCGACGAACTCCTCCACCCGTTGCACGCTTTCGTCGCGCGAAGCGTTGTCCACCACTATGATCTCGCAATCTTCGCGCGCCAGCGCCTCCAGGCAGCCCTCAATGCTGGCGGCTGAGTTATACGTCACGATCATGGCGGAGCAGCGCAACATAGGGTAGGAAGCACGCATTATAATCGTCGCTTCGTTTATTCTTCGGAGGGGCGCACAGGTCACACGGTGGTCGCGCCTGGAGACAACTTGGAAATTATTGAAAGCCGGTTGCCTGGCGTGTTCGTGGTGAAGCCGCGAGTCCACGAAGACCCGCGCGGCTTCTTCATGGAAACCTATCGCGAGAACGTACTGGCAGGCGCCGGCATCCACGAGCGGTTCGTGCAAGACAATCATTCGCACTCATCGTGTGGCGTGTTGCGCGGATTGCATTACCAACTCCGGAACCCGCAGGCTAAGCTATGCCGCGTGGTGCAGGGTGAAGTGCTGGACGTCGCAGTGGATATTCGCGTCGGCTCCCCGAACTTCGGACAGTGGGTCAGTGTATTGCTCTCTGCGGAAAACCATGTGCAGCTCTACGTGCCGAAGGGATTTGCGCATGGCTTCGTGGTCCAGTCCGAAACCGCGGACTTCCTCTACAAATGCAGCGACTATTACGATGCCAGCGATGACCGCGGCGTGCTGTGGAACGATCCTGCCATCGGCATTGATTGGAAAACGCCCTCGCCTATCCTGTCTGAAAAGGACAATAGCTATCTTCCACTTTCGCAGATCGCACTCGACCAGTTGCCGCGATACCAACCATGAGCCTGCGACTTCTTGTCACCGGCGCCACTGGCCAGATAGGCTGGCATTTGCAGCGTACCCTGGCGCCCTTGGGCGACGTAACAGCCCTCACGCGCGATCAACTGGATCTGTCTGACCTGGATGCCGTGACACGAGCGGTACGCGAATTTAAGCCTGACGTCCTGGTGAACGCCGCCGCCTACACGGCGGTAGACAAGGCGGAGAGCGAGCCCGGCCTGGCGCGGACCATCAACGCTCTGGCCCCCGCGCGCATGGCAGAGGACTTGGCTCGCAACGGCTGCCTTTTGGTCCATTACTCCACTGACTACGTGTTTGACGGCAACAAGCCCACGGCGCAGGCCTATCAAGAGAACGACGCGACTGGACCGCTCAACGTCTATGGTCAGACCAAGCTGGAAGGCGAGCAGTTGATTGCCGCGGCTGGGTGCCCGTACATCATCCTGCGAACTACTTGGGTGTACGACACTCGCGGCAAGAATTTTCTGCGTACCGTTTTGCGTCTGGCTCGCGAAAAGGAAGAGCTGCGCATGGTCGGCGACCAGTATGGCGCACCCACATGGGCGAGGACGATTGCCGAAGCAACCGCGATTGTTCTGGCTCGATCGCTGGAGCGCAACAGCGAAACCGGCTCTTGGCAGAGTGGGCTTTTTCATCTTACTGCTGCGGAACAAACATCTTGGGTAGGGTTCGCACGAGCGATACTCGAGGACTACGAAGCGCTTCTCGATTGGCCCGCGGACACAGGTGAGTTCGGCGGACCCTTGAAGGCCAAGCGTGTTGTGCCCATCACCAGTGAGCAATTTCAGGCGCCAGCCCGGCGACCGCGCAATTCCGTCCTCTCCAATGCGAAGGTGCAGGCTACCTTTGGAGTTATGCTGCCGGATTGGCGAAGCCAACTGCGGCTTGCCATGCAGGACGCGATTCGCTGATAATCGCTGTGTACAGGTCGCTGAACAGTCCATCGTTTCGCACGCCATGGCAGCGTGCTTACGCAGGGTTTTGGCCGTAGGAGTCGTCCGCAGCTGCGGTGCGCGCCTGCGCCGTCTGCGGCACAAGGACGGAGAACCAATGAAGGGAATAGTCCTGGCGGGCGGCATCGGTACTCGTCTGTATCCGCTGACCCGCGTTACCAATAAGCACCTCCTGCCCGTGTACGACAAACCGATGATCTTCTACCCTCTGCAGACGCTGGTCGATGCTGGCATTCGCGACATCCTGATCGTGACCGGCGGACAGAACGCCGGCGATTTTCTCCGGCTGCTGCAGAACGGCAAGGAGTTCGGTCTGCAACAACTCAGCTTTGCCTACCAGGAGGGGGAAGGCGGAATCGCCGATGCGCTCCGCTTGGCCGAGCCTTGGGCCAAGGGCGACAAGATTTGCGTCGTTCTGGGCGACAACATCATTGAGGGTGACATGCGCGAGGCGGCCAGGAGCTTCGAGCAACTCGAAAAAGGCGCGATGGTGATGCTGAAGGATGTGCCTGATCCCGAGCGCTTCGGCGTGCCGGTGTTTGACCAGGGCCGCATCGTGCGCATTGAGGAGAAGCCCAAGAAGCCGCTCTCGTCGTACGCGGTTATCGGCATCTATTTTTACGACGCTACAGTCTTCGATCGCATCCGCACGCTGAAGCCATCGGGCCGCGGAGAGTACGAGATTACCGATATCAACAACAGTTATATTGCCGAAGGTACCCTTCAGCACACATTGCTGGAAGGCTGGTGGACCGACGCCGGCACCTTTGAATCGCTGTGGCACGCCAGCAACATGGTGCGCGACAAGGTGCAGCGCAATGCGGAAGAGCCCGCGGTGGTGCGTAGCCTATGAAGCTGCTAGTCACCGGAGGCGCTGGATTCATAGGCTCCAACTTCGTCCATCACGCGCTGGCCACGCATCCGGAATGGAAGCTGGTGGTGCTCGACAAGCTTACCTACGCGGGTAACTTGAAGAACCTGGAGCCGGCACTGCAGCAGGGCAGGTGCGAGTTTGTGCAGGTGGACATTTGTGACCGCGCGGTGTTGGATGCGGTGCGCGGATGCGATGCCGTCATCCACTTTGCCGCCGAGAGCCACGTGGATCGCAGCATCGAGGACGCCGCAGCATTCGTCCGCACCAACGTAGATGGAACGCACAACCTTATCCAGGCTTGTCGAGAAGCAGGCGTGCCGCGATTCTTGCACGTCAGTACCGACGAAGTATATGGCAGCCTCGGCGAAGAAGGCGAGTTTACGGAAGAATCTCCGCTGCAGCCAAATAGTCCGTACGCGGCGACCAAAGCTGCTTCGGATTTGCTTGTCCTGGCCTACGTGCGCACCCACAAGTTTGCCGCGGTGGTAACCCGCTGCTCCAATAATTACGGGCCGTATCAATTTCCGGAGAAGTTTATTCCGCTGATGATCGCCCAGGCGATGGCGGGTGAGCGGCTGCCGGTGTACGGCAAAGGCAGCAATGTGCGCGACTGGATTCACGTCAACGATCACTGCATGGCGCTAGACGCAGTGTTGCAGCGGGGACGCGAAGGCGAGGTTTACAACATCGGCGGTGGCTGCGAGATGCGCAATCTCGAGGTTGCGAAGCTGATTCTCGCTGCGCTTGAGCCGCTCCGAAGCCCTCATTGAGTTCGTGAGCGACCGTAAGGGACACGATCTGCGTTACGCCATAAACTGCGGGAAACTGGAACGCGAGCTGGGCTGGCGGGCTGCAATTGGTTTCGATCAGGGACTGGCAGAGACGATCGCGTGGTATCGCGAGAACCTGCCATGGCTCGATGACGTGCGCACCGGCCAGTATCGCGACTACTTCCAGAAACACTACGTGCAGCGGGAGAAAACCTTCGCACCGTAGGGCTGAATGAGACTGGTCACCTTTCACGACAAGCTCAGGGCGCCAACATATTGGCGCGCTGACCTCAGACGGCCGCATTGCCGACCTCAATGCCGCTTACAAACTTTATTGTCGTGAAAAGGAAAACGGCGACGCTGAAGAAGGCATGGCCGATGCCCTCGTGCCCACCGACATGCGCATGCTTTTCGAGGGCGGCGATCGCAGCTTGGACGCAGCCCGTGTGGCGCTTGACTACGTAACGTCGCAAAACCCCGAAGCTGGGGTTGACGGCGAACGAGTCTTTTACGGGCGCGATGGGATTCACATGAAAGCGCCGATCATCCCTAAGAAGTTCTTTCACACTGCCGGCAACTTTCGCGAACATCATCACGAAGCCCAACAGGCAGGCTTCTCACATCCGGTGCTTCCATGGATCGTCTTCTTCCAGAACGTAGACGCCATCATTGGGCCCGATGAGCCAGTGATCTTTCCACCACATCTCACCCAGGAGCTCGACTACGAACTTGAGCTCGCGGTCGTCCTCAAGCGGGCCGGCAAACATTTCACGGCCAAGGAGGCCGAGCAGTACATCGGCGGGTACGTGATTTTCAACGACATAACCGCCCGCGACATTCAACGTAACGAGATGAAGTCGGGCGTCTTCAGCTTCTGCAAGGGCATCGATTCCTTTTGCCCCTTGGGACCGCACATCGTCACGGCTGACGAGATCGCCGATCCGCACAATCTGGCAATGGAGTTGCGCGTGAATGGCGAACCGCGGCAGCGCTCGCACACCAGCAAGATGTCGGTCACCATTCCCGAAATCCTCGCGCATTATTCGGCAATGGGATATAGCGCGGGTGATGTAGTGTCCACCGGAACTGTCTCCGGCGTGGCCGCCTTCAGTGCCGATCCCAAAGCATGGTTTCTAAAGCCGGGCGACGTTATGGAGTGCGAGATTGAGCAGATCGGAGTCCTTCGCAACCCGGTCATCTCATGGGAACAGGCGTACGGTGTAAAAGCGCCGAAAAACCAAGCCGAGCAGGGAGCACTAACATGAGCGACGTCGCCGGCAAAATCTGGACTAGCGAATTGAACGCGCGATCCGGCGTGAAACCCATCTTCGATCACTCGCGTACGGTGCGTTTTTACGACACCACACTCCGCGACGGGGAGCAGACGGTCGGCGTGGTTTTCAGTCCGCAGCAGAAACTCGAAATCGCGAAGAAACTGGACGACCTCGGCGTGGGTCGCATCGAAGCGGGTTTTCCGAAGGTGTCGAAGGAAGACGGCGAAGCCATCTCGATGATCTTGCGAGCGGGGCTGAAACACTCCCAGGTGTGGGGTTTTGCTCGTGCTACCCGTGGCGACGTGGACGAGTTGGTTCGACTGGGGCTGCAAGCCGCGGTGATTGAAGTGCCTATCAGCGAGATCAAACTGAAGGCTTACGGTATTTCCCGCGATGAGGCGGTTCGGCGTGCGACTGAGGCGATTGGTTACGCCGCGGAACACGGTATCCGGGTTGCATTCTTCGGCGTGGATGGTACGCGTGCCGAGCTCGAATTTCTCCGGCGCGTCTACTCAGCCGCGCTGGAAGCGGGAGCCAAAGAAGTGGTTGTGGTGGATACCATCGGGGCGTGCACTCCCGAAGCGGCCGAGTTTCTGGTGTGCTGGATGAGTGAGTGGATTGGGCCAGATATTCCGATTCACTGGCATGGCCACAATGACTTCGGACTCGGAACGGCCGCGGCCATCGCGGCAGTTCGCGGCGGCGCAAGCTGGATTCAAGGCACCATCAACGGAATGGGCGAGCGTGCCGGAAACACCGATATCGCCGAAGTAGCGCTCGCCTTGAAGTGCCTATACGACGTGCCCGTCGAAATGAATCTCGAAAGAATTCGAGAAGTGTCGGAGGTGGTTTGCCGGGCGGGGAAATACCAACTGGAAGGCTTGGAAGCCATTGATTGGCGACAATCTGTTTCTGCGCGAAAGTGGCGCGGTGGCCAGCCAATTTCATATGCCACAAGCCATTGAGCCGTATGCCGCTGAACTCGTCGGTGCTCACCGTGGCATTGTGCTGGGTAAGAAGAGTGGACTGGACAGTATCCGCCTGAAGGCTGAAGAACTCGGGGTAAACGTACCCGAGTCCAATCGCGCGACCATCCTGGAACTGGTAAAGCGCAAGGCCATCGAAAAGGGCGGCCTGCTTAGCGACGACGAATTTCGCTCGATCGTCGGGCAGCATACTGTCGCGAAATCCAAGGCTTAAGAGCTGAGCATGACAACAATGGCGGCCCCTCGGCCGCCATTGCTATTTTCATGATTGTTGAGGATGCTACGGCTCAAGCACGTGGGTTGCTTTATCTCCGTAGAAGGTCATTTCGACCAATACTCGCTGGTTCTTCGCATTCTGTTTGTAAATCTGCTCGGTGCGGTGAGCTTTCGTGGTGAGTGGCACCAGCTTACACTGTGCTTTGGCCTCGGCATTTCCATTGATCTGCTTGAAGATCATGATGTGTGTCTGGCCTTGCATTTCGTGCGTGACGTTGTAGTCGCCCGCCGGGAGTAAGCTTCCGGCAACAACCGTCGGCTCTGTAAAGTTGATGGTTTGTTTTGTAGCAATGCCCATGGGATTGTCTTTTGCCGCCATGCTGGCGATTAGCACCAAGACGAGTCCGATAAGGACGGCGAACATAGTTTTCCGCATATGCATAAGCCTCCAATGAGAGCCCATAAACATAGTGGGCCGTAAGAATCCAAGATTAGTGTAGATAGAATCCCCGAAAAGTGGTGTGCTGGCAGTCACAAAGTGATGTGAGTTGCCAGCCGTGGTTTCTCAGAGCAGTTTGCGAAGTTCTCGACGCAGGATTTTGCCGGAGGCGGTTCGCGGCAGCGCTTGCACGAAATAGATTTCGCGCGGCATTTTGTAAGCGGTGAGACGGTCCGTGACGAAGCACTGTAGTGAGCATTCGGTTCGCTTGTTGGCTACCTCTCCTTCACGCAACACGACGAAGGCGCATGGAATCTCCTCTCCTGCGCTGTCCACTCTCGAAACCACGCCGCAATCGCGCACCGCGGGATGTTCGAGCAGCACGCTTTCCACCTCGGCTGGCGCAATCGAGAAGCCCTTGTATTTCATCATTTCCTTGAGCCGATCGACCACGTAGTATTGGCCGCTGTCGTCGACACGTACGATGTCGCCAGACCAGTACCATCCGTCGCGCAGCACCGCGGCACTAGCATCGCGAGACTTCCAATAGCCCAGCATGAATTGTGGTCCGCGCATTACCAACTCGCCAATTTCTCCTGGTGCTACGTCGTTCTCCTTTTCATCCACAACCCGGCATTCGGTTTGTGCGACTGGAGCCCCAACGGAATCGGGTTTGTACAGCTCAGGAAGAAGAAACCCCAAATGGGTGACGGGTGAGGCTTCGGTCATTCCGTAGCCCTGGCGAATGGGAATGCCGGTGCTCTGGGAAAAGCGGCGGGCCAATTCCGGCGCGAGCGGAGCCGCTCCCGACTTCACCCAGCGCATGCGATGTTCGCGCGGAAATTTCCCCTGCTCCGCGGCCTGGCAATAGGCCAGAAGGGTTGGAGGCACACACAGAGTGATCGTCACTCCATCCTGCACAATTGTCTCCAGCGAACGTTCGCAGTTGAAACGCGGCATCAATACCAGGGTGCAGCCGCACATCAATGTGAGATTCAAGCCGACGGTCAGACCGTAGATGTGATAGAGCGGAAGAAAGCATAACAGCACATCCGATTCGCTGATGGCGCCAAACTCCCCCGGGGTGAGCGTCTGATAGACGTTGGCGACCAGGTTGAAATGCGACAGCATCACGCCTTTGGGTAACCCTGTGGTCCCGCTGGAGAAGGGAAGCGTGGCCAAGGCCACGCGGGAATCGTGCTGCGGCTCAGGCAAGCGGGCGGTGAGGTTCGGCTCGAACAAAGACTCCCATGGTTCCGAGCCGCTTGGCCCAGGATTGCGTATGGTGTAAACGTTGCGTAATGCGGGAAGCCCCGAAAGATCAATGCCGGCGAGCAGCGCGCCGTCGCTAATGAGAGCGACCGCCTCCGCCGTCTCCAGTTGATAGCGGACCTCACGCTCGCGGTAGGTTGGATTCATCGTTGTTGGTATGGCCCCGGCCAAGGTTGCAGCGTGGTAGGCAACGCCGAACTCCCAGCAATTCGGCAGATAAATGGCAATCATCTCTCCGGGCCGAATCCCGGCTGCGACTAGTCCGCGTGCGGCCCGCTCGACCAGTTCGCCGTACGCCGCATAGGTGATTCGCCTCGCAGGCGTGCAGGAAGTGTCCACGATGGCGATCTTCTGCCCATGCTGGCGGCAGGAATCAAGTACAACGTCGTGGACAAACCTGCCCTCGGGATTGTCGTAGAGCCGGGTGCGATGGCCTTCCGCTTGCGTTGCCATACTGCGTGCGCAAAAGTCTAACAGGTATTCGCTCGTACTGGAGCCGGTAACAAACAGAGCAGCGTTTGTTATTCTGAGTGGCGAAGATCAGCCACTCGAGAACCTATGCGTGGACTCAAAGGCAAGCGCGTCCTCATTACCGGAGGCGCCAGCGGTATTGGTGCGGCGACGGCCGCGCGGTTCCTGGAGGAGGGCTCAGTAGTCGCTGTTCTGGACCGCGATCCTGCGGCATGCGAAAAGATCCGCGCAGAACAACCCGGTATCGCTGGGGCGTTTGTTGCCGATGTCGCCGATCACAAGCAGGTGCAGAGCTCCTTTGCGGCCATAGTCGGCGATCTGGGTGGCTTGGATGTCGTCATCAACAATGCCGGCATCAGTATTCGTCACCAGTTCCTCGATATCACGCCCGACGAGTGGAGCCAGGTGCTCGCGGTGAACCTGACCGGCGTCTTCAATGTCGCGCAAACCGTCGCCCGCTACATGATGAAACACGACGGCGGCGTCATTCTGAATACCGCGTCCACCAATGGCATCATGGGTTATCCCTATTACGCCGACTACAACGCATCCAAGGCTGCGGTGATTGAGTTGACGCGCTCCATGGCGCTGGAGTTGGCGCCAAAAGTGCGGGTCAACGCAGTTGCGCCTGGATACGTACTGACCGCAATGCAGCGTGCCGAATACTCTGACGAAATGCTGGAGGCGGTGAACCAGAAGATCCCATTACGTCGGCACGCCCGGCCCGAGGAGGTTGCTGCTCTGTTCGCGTTTCTGGCCTCCGACGACGCCACATACCTGAATGGACACGTGTACGTGATCGACGGCGCCGAGACCGCGGGCGGGCTGGCAAGCCGATGATCACGACCAACTCGGTTTAGGTCGCGCATTACGCTCTAGTCTGACTCTTCATGCACTTGTCTGCTCTAGTCGCCGGATGTGTTTGCATTATTCTGTGGCTCTATCTCCTGCTGGCCCATGGCCGCTTTTGGATGGTGCAGCGCCTGGGTGCGAAGGCTGCACCTTTGACGGCGATCGCTGGCCCTATCGCGGTAGTCATTCCTGCTCGTAACGAGGCCGATGTCATTGGCGATGCGATTCATTCTCTTCTGCAGCAAAGCTGCGCTGCCGTGGTTCACATTTTCCTCGTGGACGACCGTAGCGCGGATGAGACCGCGGCAGTCGCACGTGAAGCTGCCTCGAATAGTTCGCATCCGGAAGCGCTAACCATCATTCATGGCCAGCCTCTGCCCGATGGCTGGACCGGCAAGCTATGGGCGATGCAGCAAGGTATCGAGCAAGCGCGGCGGCTGCATTCTCAATTTCTGCTGCTTACCGATGCCGACATTAAGCACTCGCCAGAAAACCTGGCAACACTTGTTGCCATTGCCGAAGGTGGAGACTACGATCTGGCGTCATTCATGGTGAAGTTGCACTGCCGTGGCCTGGCCGAGAAGCTGCTCATTCCGGCGTTTGTTTTCTTCTTCCTCATGCTGTATCCACCCGCGTGGATTCGAAATCCGCGGCGCAAGATCGCAGGCGCTGCGGGCGGCTGCATCTTGATTCGTCCGGAAGCGTTGGCGCGTGCCGGCGGAGTCGCCGCCATCCGAGGCGAGATTATCGACGATTGCGCTCTGGCTCGCATGGTAAAGCGCAGCGGGGGGAAAGTGTGGCTGGGGTTGACGCCGGATACATACAGCCTGCGTGATTACAAATCGTTTGGCGCGATTGAGAGCATGATCGCGCGAACAGCATTCAATCAGTTACAGCATTCGATATGGCTGCTGCTTGGGGCGACGGCGGGTTTGCTACTGATTTATCTTTTGCCGGTGGTGCTGGT
Source organism: uncultured Acidobacteriaceae bacterium (assembly GCA_963772895.1). GTDB lineage: Bacteria > Acidobacteriota > Terriglobia > Terriglobales > Acidobacteriaceae > Bog-257. The sequence continues at coordinate 26,211 of CAVYZB010000007.1, read as the reverse complement.
GTTGAGCGCCTCGCCGACCCTGACGTCTGATCGGCGCGGTTGCGTACCTCCTCATGTGGGTAACCTATTTGCCGATGGTCCGCTTCTATGGGTTGAACAGCTGCCTGGGCTTTGACCCTGCCGCTCAGTGCGGTGTTTTATCTGGCAGCGACGATACACTCGGCGCTCAACTACTGGTCAGGCCGCGGTGGGGACTGGAAGGGCAGGGCGCAAGACGCATTGCACAGGCCCTTGCCTTAAAAGAAACCCTACTCCGTCTTCGCTTCGGATAAGCGGTTCGCAATGATGGTGTAAACGGATGCATTAAATGCCAATCCGATGTGGGTGCCTGAAACTTCGTAATCGCTGGTGGCGTTGCCGGTAATGCAATACCGCCAATCAACCACGCCGTCCTGCCGGGTGTAGATCGCGGTTTCGAACATCGAGCGCGGCATCTTACGGCGCAGCGAAGCCAGAAAGTTACAGGTGCAGCGTCCCGTGTAGCACGTGGGCAGCACTCCCGGTCCGTGCTCTTTTAAGATTTGCCTGCGGACCGACTCCGCCACATTGAGAACGGTGCGATGAGCCACGGTTCCGCGGAAGGGTGAACCCAAGGTGATTACGGATGCGATATTGTCAGGCCTTTGGTTGGCAATCGAGCGAGCAATGATACCGCCGAGACTATGGCCTATGAGATGAATCTTGCATCCGGTTTCGTGGAGCGCCTTGGTGATGTTCTCATTGAGACGGTGCTGGATGAGCAGGTTCGGACATTCCGCATTGAGGCCGATGCCCGAAAAATAGGGACGGTATCCAATGCGCGCGAGCCACGAATGCAACCGCTTCAGATAAGTGTCGGTGCCGAGGAAGCCCGGCACCACGACAACTCCCGAGCCATCGCCATGCGGTATCCCTAAACCATAGTAGACGGGGGAGGAATGCAGCAAGAGCACCTCTGCTCCAAACAATGCTTCCTTCCAAAGTGTAACGTCAGCCACTACATAGTCTTGTTGGTAGCCATTGTTGGAAGCGGCCATAGGCGATTAGGCGCTCTTCCTTTGACTTTCAGTTTCCACCTGCGGCCTCCAAGATGACCGAAGCTCTGGGCGCCCAACAAAGGCGGACAGTCGCACGGCATCTCCGGAAAGTTAGTGTATCCGGGGCAGTCAAGAGTTGCCAGAAATTTCTAGAGTTTTTGAAAAAGAGAGCGCCACGACTGGACTGAGATCCTAGCTAGGCGCGTCCGGAGGGAAAACGGCGTGCCGCGACGGCTTGGCCGCGGCATGCCGGACAGCTTCCTACAAGTTACACACCCAACCGGTACACCATTAACCGGTCAGCTCAGATTTCAGGCTGTGGCGTGGGCCGTTTTTACCTTGATCGTCCGCGGCCGTCTGCGGTGCGCAGTTTTGCTTGTAGTTTTGTGCGCCGGAGGACGGTTAATAACGGTGTCGATCAAGGCCTTTTCTGCATTCACGAAATGCTTCACGTTTTCGCGGGTAAAATCCGGCCATGTCGTGAATGCATTTGGTGAAACCATGTTGAGTGTACGGTTAGTGGCTTTGAGGCTGGCGTTCACCTGACGGCCGGCTACGTCCATCAGCTTCTTTTGTGCCTCGATAAAAGTCTCGGTGGCGTGGCGCGCCAAGTCGGTGATCTCTGTTACTTTTTTGCTTCCACCGTTTTTGCCTTCAGTGGCCTTGTCGGCTTCTTCCTTAATGACGTCGAGGAATTTCTTCTGCGCGTGGACGAAAGTGTCGAAGCTTTCGCGAGCAGCCTCGACCAGACCTTCGCTGTCGTAGGGCTTGCCGGCCTTCACCGCCGTCAGCCAGTTGTGTATCTGTTTGTTGGCGATCTTAAGAATATCTTGCTGCATCTCCACAAACGTATCGAAACCACGACGCACGAAATCGGTCGCCGCCGCAGCTGCCGGCAAGCCGCCAACCCGCTCCTTCATTGCGTTGGTGACGAGCTCATATTCCTGCTGCGCCAAGTTGAGCAGCAACCTCTGCCCTTCAATGAGGTTCGTCACTCCCTCTCCGGTCAGGTCGGTAAAAATCTCGGCCGGGCAATATGCGGGATCGTTCAACCGCTCCCGCAGCATGTGCATTACATCCGCATTCTGACGGGTGACTAGATCAACCAGGATTCGTTGCGTGGCAAAGAAGTTCTCGACACCCTGCTGCATCCAACCGGTCAACAGGGAAATAAAGGACGACTCCCGAGAGTGGGCCATCGTGGGCTCGTGCTTATCTGTTCTAGGCATAATGACCTCCGTTTTTGCTGCATTGCAGCATCAACTCAAACCTAGTATTCCTTGCGTTCCTTGTCAATCTAAAAGTACACTTATTGTGCGGTGCAACAGAGAGGCGAGCCTATGGATCCCGACAAAGTGGTCATCAAGAAGTACGCAAACCGCAGACTCTATGACACTTCTGGGAGCCGCTACATCAACTTGGAAGATATCGCCGCCTTAGTCCGAAATGGGAAGGACTTGCAAGTTGTTGATGCCAAGACCGGCCAGGACCTGACCCGCGTGACCCTGACCCAGATCATCGTGGAAGACGCGAAGGAGCAGCCCACCGGATTGCCGCTGGAACTATTGCGGCAACTCATTGTCGCGTCAGACCGCGTGGGGCAGGAGTTCATCATGTGGTATCTGAAGTCGGCGTTCGATGCGTACAAAAAAGTGCAGAATACACTGGAAAGCCGATTGACCGATGTGCAATCCGTAGCGCTTTCTCCACTGCAAATGGTGAAGAAATTCATCCCGGGATCATCGCCGGAAAAGGCAAGCGAGTCGGGTACAGAGCTGCAAGAACTGCGCCAGCGCATCGCCGAGATGGAAGCCGGTCACCGGAAATCCGAGAAACCGAAGCGGCCGAAAAAGCGCCGCCGCACCACGGCATAGGTCGCTGGGTGCTGGGTGCCCCACACATTCGCGACTTTCGAATGTGTGGGCGACAAGGGTGATGCGGTGCAACACTAGGATAAGTAATCAGCAGTTCCCACTTATTCCAAAAACAGGAATGAGTGGGCACCCGAAATTGTTCCAATGTTCACGCCCGTCCTTGATAATCGAATCTGGGCGGCCCACGATTCGCAAGAGGCCCACACTTATGGCGCAGACTGCAAATATCGTGCAGCTGAAGCCTCGTACGCTGGCGGCTTTCGAAGCGTACATCCGCGAGGCCGAAGCGGCCATGGATCCGTCGTTGCATGGCCATGGCGCATTCCTGTGGTCCGACACCGATCCCCAGGTCGCACAGCAAGTGCGGCGTGGGGACATCGTGGCGCAACTGTGGTCGGGAGATGCCTCCGTTAAGGTGCCGAACGGCCTGATTCACGATTGGATTGCGGCCGCATTCATTCCGGGCGCGACGGTGGCCGATACCCTGGCGCTGATTCAGAACTACGACAACCACAAGAATGTTTACCAGCCCGACGTGATGGATTCGAAGCTGATCGCACACGACGGCAATGATTTCAAGATCTTCTTGCGGCTTTTGAAGAAGAAAATCATTACCGTGGTGCTCGACACCTACCACGATGTGCATTACTCGCGGGTGGACGATACTCGCTGGTGCTGTCGCTCCTACACCACGCGAATCGCCGAAGTGGAGGATGCGGGCACGGAAAAAGAAAAGGTGCTGGCGCCCGATACAGGTTACGGCTTTTTGTGGCGTCTGTATTCCTATTGGCGTTTGCAGGAGCGCGACGGCGGCGTGTGCGTGGAGTGCCGGGCCATTTCGTTGACACGCGACATTCCTATTGGACTGGGATGGGTGATCGAGCCGATCATCCGTAAGCTGCCGAAGGAATCGCTGGTCAACACGCTGAGAGCCACACGCGACGCGCTCACCGCGGCGTAGCAGCGTGCAAAAATTGTTTGTCAGGCGGGTTGCAAACGCGCCTGGTTGTCGACGACGGCCCTCTACTCTTCTGTATTCGGTCTGGGGAATACAATCACCTGTTCGCATTTTAATTTTTGAATCAGCGTCAATGAGATGATGCCGCTCGCCCTCTTCGTCTCACTTCTTTTCGTCTATAGCCTCTTTTCGCGACGCGTGGAGCGGGCCGCCATTACTGCTCCCATCGTATTCACCGCCGCGGGAATGCTGATGTTTCGTGCCCTTAAAGGGATTGTCAGCACAGGGTTAACTTCTGCGGTCTTTCTAGGCCTGGCCGAAGTTGGCTTGGTCATGCTGCTCTTTACCGATGCCAGCCGCACCGACCTGAATTTCTTGCGCAGCATTCGAAACTTGCCGGCGCGATTGTTGAGCACCGGATTGCTGCTGACCATCCTTTTGGGCGCGGTGGCCGCGCACCTCGTATTTCCACAGCTCTCCTTTTGGGAAGCAGGAATTCTGGCGGCCATCCTCGCACCGACCGACGCCGGCTTGGGGCAGATCATCGTGAATAGCCGGCGTGTGCCCATGCGCATTCGGCAGGCGCTCAACGTGGAAGCAGGTTTGAACGATGGACTGTCCGTCCCCTTTCTCCTTTTCTTCCTCGCCATCGCGGCGGCCAGAACAACTGAGGGTTACGTCACCCACCTGCCGCGGTTCATCCTGGAACAGTTGGGCATTGGCGCCGTCGTTGGCGTTGCGATTGGCCTCGCTGGTGGCTGGCTGCTGGGCCTCGCGCGTCGTAAGGGCTGGATGGCGGAACCGTTCCAGCAGATCGGCTTGGTCGCGCTGCCGCTGCTCTGCCTGGCGATCTCCGAGAAGCTTGGCGCAAGCATGTTCATCGGGGCTTTTGTCGCCGGCCTGACGGTGCAGATCCGATTCCAGGAAGCCGGTAAGCACAGTGTCGAGTTTGCCGAGGAATGGGGAGAACTGCTCAACCTCTCGGTGTTCTTCCTGTTCGGCGTAGTGGTGATGCGCAATTGGGCGCAATTCAGTTGGGGGGCGTGGCTGTATGCCGTCCTCAGCCTGACGGTGGTGCGCATGCTGCCGGTGGCGATTGCGCTCATCGGAACGGGGCTAAGCGCGGCCAGCGTGGTTTTCATGGGCTGGTTTGGCCCGCGCGGTCTGGCTTCGATTGTCCTCGGCCTGGTGTATCTGGAGCGGGAATTACATTTGCCCGGAGAGTCGACCATTAAGCAGGCAGTCATGGCGACTGTGCTGCTTAGCATCTTCGTTCACGGGCTGAGCGCCATGCCGGGCATCAGCCTTTACGAGCGAAAGATTGCGGCGCTCGGCGACGCTGCCCCTGAGCATCAGGCAGTCAAGGCGTGAAGATGACGAATGCCGCAGGACTTAGTTTGGCTTGGTTCCAGCTGTCCCATGCTTCGCCGGCGCTTTGGAAGGCTTCGCAGCCGGCTTGGGATGGGCGTCCTCTGCAATCTGCTGATCGACCCGGTCCGACTCCATTACGAACGTCGTCGTGACTGCATCGACGGCGAACTGGTTGGCGTCGGCCGCCAAAGGTACGTCCTTAAGCTCGGCTAGCGGTTTGCCCACCTTGTACAAAGTGACATTCGTCAAAGCCTCATATTTGGCCGGATCCAGTACTACGCCTTTGGGCAGAGAAGCGGGTGGCAGCCCACCGCTATTAGGGTCCTTCACCTGAGTGGAGACGGTGTAGAGGATATAGTCGCACTGCTTAGAGAGCGCCTCGGTCTCGACTTCCGAATGCGGACCTTCGGTCGTCGAGCGCGACGGCTTCATGTTGGTGGCGGCCGATCTCGCTCATGAGGTTGAGGCGGAGGCTGTCCGTGGGAAGGGATTGGCCGCTCATGTCCTTGATCTTGACCACGCCGATACGTACCACGCCCGCAGTTTTAGGCGCAACGACCGGCGCCGCAGGCGCCGCAGGTGCGGTTGCAGCCGCCGTAGCCGGAGCTGCCGCCGGCTCAGGCGCGGTCTCCGAGTGCGTAGAGGGCGCGCCGCCCATCATGGCGGACATGTCCATGACCTTGCAGCCCGGCGGCATGTCGAACAACGGCGCATCCAAGGTTGTGTTGGTTAGCTCCACTACTTCCGTCGTGGTAGTGAACGTTCCCTGATCTGACATTCATCGTCGTGGTTTGCTTAAGCGGATAGCCCAGTGCGGCGCCGCCGCCGCCCTTCATCACAATGCGATCGCTGCAACCGCGCTTTCCGCCACGGCCACCGCAGGCCAACGCCCGGTACGACTCGTCGGGGCAGGAAAATCCCGCCGACAGATCGGCATACCAGCCGTCTGTTTCCATCTTCATGTGCGACTGGTTGCAGGCGTCGGGGCTGGACTCCATCATCATCGACGTTTTGATGTGGCGTGCCTTGTAGCCGAACATGTCCTGGCGCTCGCCGGTATCGGTGGAGGTGCGAGTGATGGTCACAACGCCACCCTTACGCGGAAGCGCGGGCTCCTCTCCTGCAGCCTCACGTGCCATGGCTCCCATGTTCGGTGTCGTAGGACAAGAAGCGTCACCGCCCATCGACATGATCATGCATTGATCGCCGCTGATGGTGATCATGCGCTTCTGGTCGCACTGGACGATGCTGACAGTGCCACCGTGACCTCCGTAGCTCGTCTCGTTGCGCTCGCGCGCTCCCTTGATATACACCGTGCTCTCGGTGGTGTGACCCATCACCGTGGTGCGGGTCTTGATCTTGATGTCGGCTGACGCCAGCGAGGAAACACAAACTATGGTGATGGCAAGGGCACAGAAATAGCGCAATAGGCGAGTCACGGGAGCCCTCCTTGAGGAACACGAGTGTTCTTCCAGATGAAACGACATCCGCGCGCAATTCTAATCAAACCAGCACGGAATACAACAGGTGGTGTCATCTAGTTGCGGTCTCGCTTCGACTGCGACAGCTGTAGCAAAGCTCTATCACGCTCCGACCGGCAACGCTGTCTGCGGCTCTGGTTCCACCGTTGCTGGTGCTGCGACCGATGCCGTAGGCCGTGGCCTTGTCGTTTTTGGCGACGCCTTCTTGCGAACCGTTATCTTTTTCGATAGCGGAATCTTTGCGACCGGAATCTTCGCAATCGGGCGCTTGCGTTTGCGCGTCGGAGCCTTGACTTTGGTTTCGATCGCCACTCTGGCGCCAGCACCCGCCCGCAACTCTGCAAAACTCTGATCCACGAGCTTTTCCAGACGCTCCAGATCAGGCGCCGCTTTCACATCACCAGTGAAGCCGAAATATGCTGTGCCGTTGTAGGTCAGGATGGCGCAATTAATTCCCATCAGTCCGCCGATTGGCACCCAGGGATACCAGGACAGCATCTTGTGTCCCATCAGGTAGAGCGGGACCTGCGGACCGGGGATGTTAGTGCAGATGATATTGCACAGGCTAAGCGGAAGTTGGCTGGCAACGGGACCAACATTTTTCCAGAAAGCGTTCGGGCAGGGTTGACAACAGGCCGCCCAGCAGTCCGACAAATTCGGCCGCGCGAGTACGCTTGAGAAACTCCACTCGTTCCATTACCACGGCCAGCAACTTCAGGGGATCGCGCATGTCCAGCGGGAGCGGCACCGGCACGAAGGAGATTTGATTTCCCAGTTCCGTGGCGTCTCCGTTGCCGCGCACATTTACCGGAACTCACAATTCGCAGCGACCGCCCGGTCAAGTCAACGCCACGATGCTCGGCATACCGGCCAAATGCCAGCGTGACCGCAGTGAGGACGACATCGTTTACCGTTCCTCCGCAGATGTTCTTGATTGCCTTGATGTCGGCGAGTGGAACCTCGGTCCAAGCGAACTTCTGCGGCCCGTTGCAGATCACGTTGAAGGGCAAACGCTCTACCGGCGCGGCCAGTTCAGACATTACGCCCAGCAGCTCGGCAGGAACATCTGCGGGATTGGCCACCGCCTGCTGTGCCATGTTCAACAATCCCGAATGCAAGGTCAGCGCCCCATTGAACAAAGAGAGGTAGGATTTGGCGAGCCCGTCCAGCAGGGCTGCTCCTGCATCCCTGGCGGGCGGAGAAGGTTCTACACGCGGTTTCTTCTTCGAGATCGGCGGTGCCGCCGGCGAGGTATCCATGATGACATTCATCGCGCCGACGCCAGCAATTCCGTCCGCCATGCAGTGATGGATTCGAACGATGAGTCCGGTGCGGCCGTCCTTCAGCCGCACCAGAGTGAAATCCCACAGCGGCCGCTGGCGGTCCAGGCTTTCGCTCACGATCTTTCCGGCAAGCGCCTTGAGTTCCTTCTCCGTTCCATGCTTGAGGGTCACCTCGCGAACGTGGTTCCGAATGTCGAATTGCGGATCGAACTCCCAACTCGGAAGACCCAGATCGAAAGAAGCGGGCACGCACACGCTGACGATAGCGGGGAATCAGCGGAAGCTTCGATTCGATGTATGCGCGGCAGTCCGCGAGCTTTATCTCGCCCTTCGAATACGCTGACCCCCGCGATATTGAGCGGCTGGCCTGGGCGTTCGATATGCAGAAAAAAAGCGTCTCCCCAGGAAAATGAATTGTTCTCGACCCCATTCGACATAGCGGTTACCTCTCTTACAATTGCTACGCGGTAGAAGATGGGCGCCAGCCCTAGGATTGCTCGATCCCGGCGCTAGAGCTAGAGCGCACGATCGAAGTTGAAGATTTCCCCCGCATAAATGGGGGGCTTCCACCTCCCCTGCTGAAGCAGGGGCTCCCACCAGGCACCTAAACCTCAGGCCAAGAAGGAGAATCGAGACGTCAGCTTCACCAGCTTGAGCACTTTGTAAATATCGACGTTGATGCCGCGCAATACGACCTTGACGGCTTTCTCGTCGGCTATGCCGGCTAACTTTTCCATCGCTCTAAGCGCGCTCGGATCAATTCGGCGCACCGCAGAGAAATCCAGAACCATATCGCCCTCGGCTCTGTCCAAGGCTTCGATGGCCGCCTGCAAACCATTACCCGCACGCTCACCATCAATTTCAAGCCATTCAGCATTCATTGTCATACGCACGACCATTCCTCAGCGGTTTGTTGTTGCGCATGCCTTTGCCACTGTCGGCAGGCTTCGTCCCCGATAAGCGCTCCAAAACAGATCGCTCAATTCGGTTAACAGCGGCATGCGAGGGTTCGACCGACCCGAAGGATCGTCAAAGGCATTCTTGACCAGGTCGGGCATCGCCCGCTCGAATTCTTCTTTCGAAATTCCCAGGTCGGCGATGGAACGCGGAACTGCCAACCGGTCGAGTAACTGCTCCGTCGCGGCCACCAGGTTCTTCACCTTTTCGTCGATGGTCTGACCGCCCAAACCCAGCAGGTCCGCGACCATGGCATATTTCTTGTGCGCGGTGTACCCCCGCTGGTTCGGCGACGGCATGAACTTGGCGGGCACGGCTGCGTTATAGGCAATGACGTGCGGAAGCATCAGCGCATTGGCTCGACCATGCGCCACCCCAAACCTTGCGCCGAAGGCATGAGCCAGCGCGTGGTTCACGCCCACCGAGGCGTTAGCAAATGCAATCGCCGCAATGCAGGCGGCATTGTGCATCATGCACCGCGCCTCCTCATCGTTAGGGTGCTCATAAGCGATGGGCAAATACTTGAACACCATTCGAATCGCTTGCATCGCGTTGGAGTCGGTATAGGGGGAGGCGTAAATCGAGACTCCAGCTTCCAGTGCGTGGGTCAGACAGTCGATGCCGGTATCTGCCGTTAGGCCTCTCGGCATAGACATGACGAACTGTGGATCGACGATGGCCACATCCGGTGTCAGCGAGTAATCGGCGAGTGTCACCTTGCGTCCACGTTGCTTGTCGGTCAATACGGCAAATGGAGTGACTTCGCTTCCCGTTCCGCTGGTGGTGGAGATGGCAATCAATCGCGCCCGGGTAACTTTCTCGGTCGGATACTCGACCACGCGTTTGCGCAGATCGAGAAACGGCGCGGCCAATTCCTCTAAGTCCGCCTCCGGCGATTCGTACTTCAGCTTCATGATCTTCGCTGCGTCGATCACGGACCCGCCGCCCAACGCAATGATTTGGTCCGCTTTGTAGAAATTGAGCGCCTCTACTCCTTGCATCACAACCTTGACTTCGGGCTCCGCGTCAGGAATGACCGAGACATGGACCAGTGTTTCCGGTGGAATGTGGCGACGGACAGTGTCTACATGGCCGATCTGTTCCATGGCTGGATTGGTGACGATGACCGTGGAGCGCGATGGCAGGCGGCGCAGATTCTCCACGGCGTTCATGTTGAAGTAGATCTGATTGGGAACTCGAAACCACATATGGGCTTGTGTCCTTCGCGCCACGCGTTTGATGTTGAGGTAGTTGTACACATTTACATTGTCGGTGGTGCTGTTGCCGCCACCGGTTCCGCACCCGAAGGAGAAGGTGGGCACCATATCGTTGTAAATCCCACCCAACGCTCCGATCGATCCGGGTGAGTTCACAATGATCCGGCCCGCGTTGATCACTTCGCCGAACTTCTGAATGACCTCATCGTTGCGTGAGAAAACGACCGCCGTGTGTCCGATCCCTCCGGCATGATTCACGTCCACGCATACGGTGAGCGCCTCATTGACTGATTTCGCCCGGTAGACAGCGAGCACGGGGAATAGTTTCTCGACGGATAGCGGATATTCCCGACCGACGCCTTGAATCGGCGCGATCAGCAGCTTGGTGTTGGGCTTGACTGGCAGCCCGATCATACGGGCGATGTCGGTGGCTTTCTGACCGACGGCCATAGGCTGCATGTATCCGGTGTTGGGATCGATCACCGTGCGTCCCAGCAGTTCCGTTTCTTTCTCATCGCAGATGTGCGCGCCTAGGTCCGAAAACTTTTGCAGCACTGAGTCATAAATCGCGTCATCAATCACCACCGTCTGCTCGGAAGCGCAAATCGTTCCGTTGTCGAACGTTTTGGAAGTGATGATGTCCACCACGGCCATGTTGAGGTCCGCCGTCTTTTCCAGATAAACCGGCGTATTCCCGGGTCCTACGCCCAACGCTGGTTTGCCGGAGCCATAAGCGGCTTTTACCATTCCAGGTCCACCTGTGGCATCGATCAGGCCGACATCCTTGTGGTGCATCAGGTAGGCATTGTCCTGCAGGGTCTGCGACTCGAGACATGTGAAAACGCCTTCGGGCGCTCCATGCTTCACCGCCGCCTCGTACATGATCCGGACAGCCTCGTAGCAACAGTGCCCCGCGCTGGGATGCGGACTGAAAATGACCGCGTTCCGCGTCTTGATCGCCATGATGCATTTGAAGAGGACCGTCGAAGTGGGGTTCGTAATCGGGGTGAGAGAAAAGATGACCCCGATGGGTTCAGCCACCTCCACTACGCCACGTTCGGGAAACTCGCGAATGACGCCAACGGTTCGTTTGTCCTTGATGTAGTTGTAGACAAACTCCGTGGCCACCATATTTTTCAGGGCCTTATCTTCCACAACCCCGAGTCTGGTCTCCTCAATCGCAAGTCGGGCGAGATATTGCGCTTGTTCCAATCCAGCCAGGACCATCGGTTTGACAATGCGATCGACGTCCTCTTGCGTGTATTGCGTAAACACAGCGGCGGCGGTGCGGGCTTGACCGACCAGCCCTTCCAGGTAGGCAATCCGCTCTTCACTGAGGCTTGCAACCATCTCTGCCATACTTCTACGTCCTTTCAACTTCTCCTGGGGATTCCCCAGCATTCAGCGGCAATCACGGAATCTGCAGTTCCCAAAATGAGAAGCGGGAACTTCTTCATAATGCGGTACCTAAGACCCGGGATGCAGTGACGAGCGAACCTGTTAGGTGTGATTCCCGTTACGGGAATGTCGCCGGTCCGATTCGGCACGAGCCGCAACGAATCAACCGCTCGAAGTGAAACTTAGGCTAAAGAAGGGTGAGATAATTCGCTGTTGATCGAGCTCCGTGAAAAACACGAGTTTTGCTTTCGACCATTGGAGCAGTTTCACACTTGGGTTGGTGAAGCACCCCTTCACAACTTGCGGAAAAAGTCGCAAAAGCAGATTCCTCGCGGGATGACAAAAATAAGAGCTTAGCGGTACGGGTGAACAGTTTGCTGAAAAAGTCGGAGCGTAACTGGTGGAATGTAACTTTTGGTGGGAGCCCCCGCATTTATGCGGGGGAAGGAGCGCTTCAGCGCTCCGGGAGAAGTTGAGCTTTGATCGCGCGCTTTAGCGCCGGGAATTTGGACAACCGGGGCTAAAGCCCATATTGAGATCGAACACTTTTCCGCTGGACTGAAGTCCAGCTCCCCCTGCTGAAGCAGGGGGCTCCCACCAAGAGCGTTCACCAGAGTTTTCCAGCAGGCTGTGAAGCCATGCTCTGACACAAACCGTGCGAACCGAGTTTTTCCGCAGCCCCGAAGTGCGTGCTCCGCCCTCGCTGATGAAAATGCTATAGAGGAACCCGCGATGACGTCACCCAGCGGCGAATACGATTTCGATTTCATCGTCATCGGCTCCGGTTTCGGAGGCAGCGTTTCTGCGCACCGGCTAGTCGAGAAGGGATACCGGGTAGCGGTCATGGAGATGGGTCGCCGATGGACGCCGGAGAACCTGCCGCATACGAACTGGTCGATTCATCGCTGGTTTTGGCGTCCCAACCTTGCGCTGCGCGGCTTCTTCAACATGCGCTTTTTCAGGCATGTCACCATTCTGCACGGCTGTGCTGTCGGCGGCGGATCGATTACGTATGCCTGTACGCTGCTTCAACCTCCGGACAAAGTTTGGGATTACGGATCGTGGAAAGGTTTAGCAGACTGGAAGTCGGAGATGCCCCAGCATTACGCGACCGCATCGCGGATGCTGGGCGTCAGGGAGAACAACATCCTTGGACCGGCGGACCGTCTGCTGAAGAAGGTCGCCGACGCTGCAGGAATCGGAGAGACATTCTATCGGACGAACGTCGCCATCTTTCAATCCCCTGAAGGAGAACCTGGTGGCCAGACGTTTCCTGATCCATATTTCGGTGGGGAAGGGCCGGAGCGCACGACCTGCACGGCTTGCGGCGGTTGCATGATCGGCTGTCGCCACGGCGCCAAGAACACGCTTGACCAGAACTATCTGTACCTGGCGGAGAAGCACGGCGCCAAAGTTTTTGCCGAGACACGAGTAGTGGATGTTAAGCCCCTCGAGGGAATCGCCGACGGGAGCCGTGGCTATGAAGTCTTCAACGGTGAAGTCCACGGCCGTCTTCGACCGGCAGCGCAGGCGCTTCACCTGTCGCGGCGTGGTGTTTTCGGCGTCCTCGCTGGGCACCATGGAATTGCTCTTTCATCTGAAAGAAAAAGGTTCGCTGCCGGCAATCAGCGATCAGTTGGGCAGGCGGGTGCGCACCAACTCCGAGTCGCTCATCGGGGTGCGCGTGCCGGGCTCTAAGGAAGATTTGTCCAAAGGCGTCGCTATCGGATCGGGGGTCTACATCGATGAGCATACCCACCTTGAAGCCGTTCGCTATCCAGCCGGCTCAGATGCTATGAGCGTGCTGGCCACGATTTTGACGGGCGGCCATCCCGGCCCAGGACGGATCGGACTATGGATCAGGAATCTCGCAGGTTCATTGCTGCGCCATCCCTTCAAAACCTTGCGAATTCTTCAGCCCATGGGCTTTGCGCGAGAATGCGTAATCCTGCTTTGTATGCAAGCGCTCGATGGGCACCTTGACATGCGATGGGAGCGGCACATCTATTGGCCATTCAGGAAATTTCTAGTCAGCCGTGGGCAGCGGGTACCTACGTTCATTCCCCAGGCGAATGAGTTTGCGCAGAAATTTGCTCAGATTGCTGGAGGTACCGCGGTGAGCATGTTGCCGGAGATCCTGTTCGATGTTCCCGGCACGGCCCATTGTCTGGGCGGTTGCGTAATCGGCGGCTCGCCTGAGAATGGCGTGGTTGATTATCGCAACCGCGTTTTTGGATATAAGAACCTGTATGTCTGCGACGGTTCCGTGGTCGCAGCCAATCTTGGCGTCAATCCCAGCCTGACCATTGCCGCTCTAACAGAGCGCGCGATGAGTTTCATCCCTCCAGCATCGGGCACGACGTGGAACGACGCGGCTGAGCAAGCTGAAATGCAGAGCCGATGACGATCCACCATCTCTCCGCCTGGTCCTACTTATCCAGCAAGCAATACTCGCCGATTTTCTCGCTGCTGGCGGGATCAGCCGTGGCCGGATAGAGATCGACATTGACGCAGTCGTACATTCCCCAATTTTTTGGGAGGCGAACCATCAAGTATGTCCCCGCCTCGATGGCCTTGCAGGCCGCCATTTCCTTATTGCAATGCAGGGCGAAAGACGCGGCTGCTTGCTCCGGCGTCGCCGCTTGATGCGCCGTGACGATCACCACGCCGTTGTTCACTTCGCTGCCTTTTACAGTGATGGTGGACTTTTCCTGCGCCATCATTTGACATGCGAGCAGCCCGAAGAGCCAGAAAACAATGAACACGTTTCGCATGGGCTTAGCCTCCTCATTCGAAAGCTCATTCGTGCAGGCTCGTTTGCCGGTTGAGTGCATTGGCGGAGGATGTCATTGCTCTGCCTGTCCAGCCTTTACGAAAGAGCCTGCTCTCAGGTTAATGTTCCCGCTTCGAGCCCTGGCTTGTCTGTGACGCATGATGCAGGACGCGGGTCGATGATTATGGCTCCATGTCAGAACGCGAACCGCGCGCAGCGGCGTTGGAATCCGTTAGATCAGTGTCCTATGCTTGTGGTCGTGGCCCCCAGGGGCAGACGCAGACTATGATGAGAGCGACCCGAATATTCTGCCCAGCTATCCTGCAAGCGCGGAAGGAGACTCTAGATACCGATGTTTTTCAAGCGTAAGCAAAGCAGCAAATCGCCGAGTGTCGGAAATACAGCCGAGAAACCCTCGCCGGTGTCCAAAGTATCTCCGGTGGAGTCGAAGATCGACCCGCAAAATGTGACCCTGCACGAATGGTTGCGAGCGAGGATTCAAGACGAGCCTTACTGGTTTCTCAAAATGGAGTTGCCAGGAGGATTGGTCACTCCCGGGTGGAGTGATCCAAAGCTGGAAAAATTGCCGCATTACGGTCTGCCCGAGGACCTGACGGGAGCACGGGTTCTCGATATAGGTCACGCCGAGGGTTTTTTCAGTTTTGAGGCGGAGCGCAGGGGAGCGGCGGAAGTTATCGCCGTCGAAAATTATCCACCGATGGCGCGCAAATTTGAGATTTGCCGGGCGGCCTATGGGTCGCATGTGCGCTCGCACCTGGCCAGCGTCTATGACCTCAATCCCAAAACTTTTGGCACCTTTGATCTGGTAATGTTCTTCGGTGTTCTTTACCACCTACGCCATCCGCTGCTCGCGCTGGAAAAAATTCATTCGGTTTGCACAGGGACACTTCTGATGCAAACCTCCACATGCGGCGATCACGGCGACACGCCGATGGCGGAATTTCACCCCTTCGGCATTACCAGTGGGCCCAAGGACAATCCCAGTTGTGATCCGACATGCTTCTGGTTCCCGAATATTGCCGGCTGCATTGCGATGCTGCAACACGTCGGATTTAAGGATGTGGAGCGCATTTCGCCGAATGCCCCGGCAGGGGGCATCTTCCGCGCCAAGTCAGCGGTGCAGGAGAAAGGGCACCCGCCCTTAGAAGAAACGGCTCCTTGGTCCTGACGGCCGAAATTCACAGGTTGCCGAGAGAGCAGCAACATTCGAGCCGTTCAATCAGCCGCTGCCACCAGCAATGCCTCAACCTTCGCATCCAGATCGTGAGCGACTTTCATAGCTTCGGGGCTTCCGTACGCGGCGAGAAAGCTGGCCATTCTGTCGTAGGAAAGATGAACTCCATCGGGACGCTCGTCGACGAGAATCGTTACCGGCGCGTACGAGCCCGCATCGGGCACATGTTGCAGCATTGAGCTCATGGTGACGGGATTGCCTACAACGAAACGCAGACTCTGGTGGGCTGCTGCTCCGTTGCGCTTGCGCAGTATGGCGCCGAGGTCCATGCGTGCGAACTCCATCAATTCCGACGGGCCAGTCGCGTCATCGACAATCTTTTCCACCTCGGCGAAGGTTTTGGCCGCGCCGACATTCTTGATAAATGAGTTCATGTCGGGATGCCCAAGCGCCGCCTCCAACCCAGCCACGACATCGTCGAAAGCTTTGGAAGAAATCACACTGAATCGCTGTACCTTGATTTCTCTGATCGCCATGCTGCATCTCCATCTAAGGAAACCCTGCTTAGATCTCGTACCTGAAGGGGACGGCCTTCAGGCCGTCCGCAAATGCCTGATATTAGACCGGGCTTTAGCCCCGGAGGGACTTTGGCCTGACTTAATCAGAATTTCCCCAAGCGCGTCTATGCCGTAAGACCCAATTCCTGCATCTTGTTTTCGTCAATCTTCAAGCCGGCGGCCGCCACGTTCTCTTCAAGGTGTGCAACCTTCGATGTCCCTGGAATTGGCAGCATGACTTGAGATCGTGAGAGCAGCCATGCCAGAGCCACCTGTGATGGCGTCGCCTTCCACTGCGCAGCCACACGACGGATTGGGTTATCTGCGCTGGATATCTGACCGGCCGCGAGTGGGAACCAGGGAATAAAGCCCATCTTCTGCTTTTCGCAATACTCCAGAACATCTTCCGATCCGCGGTCGGCCACGCTGTAACGATTCTGCACGCTCACGATCGGAACAATCTTCTGCGCATCCTGGATCTGCTTCACGCTCACTTCTGATAGACCGATGTGTTTGATTTTCCCTTCCGCCTGCAGTTGTTTCAGAGCGCCGAGTTGGTCTTCGGCCGGGACCTTCGGATCAATCCGATGCAACTGATAAAGATCAATTCGGTCCAGTCGAAGGCGGCGCAAGCTGCCTTCGCAGGCGGATCTCAGGTGTTCCGGCCTGCCGTTTTCCACCCATCGGTTGGGACCTGGCCGGACGTAGCCGCCCTTGGTGGCAATCACCAAGTCCGGCGGATACGGGTGCAGCGCCTCGGCGATGATTTCTTCGCTCACGCGCGGACCGTAGGAGTCGGCGGTGTCGATGAAATTAACCCCCAACTCCACAGCGCGGCGCAGGACTCGGATGGCCTCAGCCCGATCTGCCGGTTCGCCCCAAATCCCATCTCCCGTGATTCGCATCGCGCCGAAACCGAGTCGGGTGACCCGGAGATCATTTCCAATCAGGAATTCGCCAGCCTTGGCGGCGAGAGTTTGCCTTTGCTGAGGCACGGACTTTTTGTTCTGCATGTCGTTTCCTCCATTTCTCTATGATGACGCTCGGCGTAATATGCATCGGCACGCGCGCATACGGATCGCGTCAAAATCCGGTGATTGTTCCAAATGTCGGCAACCGGTCGTATGTCAAAATACGCGTCTCAGGCGGCCGGAACCGGAACAGCGGATCTCAGCCAGGTCTCCAACTGCTGATGGTCGACAACACCCGCCTGTTGAACAACGGGCTTGCCTGCATAGAACACAGCAAAATAAGGAATACCGCGAATATTGAACCGTGCCGCGAGCTCAGGGTAGCGTTCGGTATCAACCTTAAGCACCACCGCCTGACCCGCCATGTCGGCAGCAGCTTGCGCAACCTCCGGAGCCGCCATTCGGCAAGGTCCGCACCAGGCCGCCCAGAAGTCAACCAACACGGGAACGCGGGCATCGCGTAGAACTTCGTCGAAAAGCTGAGGATCGGCTTCCAAGGGTTCGTTCACCGGGGGCAAAGGCGCCTTGCAGGCTCCGCAATGTCCGGTGTCCGCCAGGTGGGCCGCCGGAATACGGTTCTTGCGCACGCAACTTTTACAAGTTCGAATTACTGGCATACCGTTCCTCCTTCACGTCGTCATAGCACCAAACTGTCCCCGAGCCTGCTATTCATTAAATGCTTTTGCCGCAGAAAGGTTGCAGGGCCTTTGCCCGAAGGGGCGGATGCCGAGCAGGCCCAAAGCCGAGATGCAGAATGCTGTCCTGCATATAACCGTTCCACCTGTTCGAGCCCAGGTAACACAATTCCCGAGATCGACACCTATGTCAGGGGCGCGAGCATATAAGCAAGAAGGACAGCCGCCAGCCACCAGTTCGCCCTCGAATGCAGGATGGAAGCGTTCTGTGCCCAGTCGAGAATTCAAAGCCGCTCTCCCGCGACGCGTATCCAGGCGTATTCTTACACGCTACCAAGACTAATCACGCCGTCGATTGTTGCGGAACCACCAACTTTGTCAGGGAACTCGTCAAAAGTTGGCAGTGACATGCAGTTTTCGGCGCGGGGCTGCTTTCTACCAAAGTGGTATCGCAATCCACGCAATAAGAACGCGGGTTCCCAGCATTTACAGTATCCTGATTTCACCGATACAGACAGACGCAAGTACTTGAGCCGCGCTCTGAGGCACCCGGACCTGCGGCATGCCCGGAAAGTGAGAGTAGGGAGATGAGGGCTTTTGCTGAGATTGACCTTCACGCCAAACTTGAGGAGAACTTGAAGTTTGAGAGACTGGTAGCCGTCCTGTCGTCTCACTTTATCAATGTCCCCGCTGACCGGGTATACCGTTTCATCGAGGACGCCCAGCGCAGAATTTGCGAATTTCTAGATGTCGATCACTCCACCGTTTGGCAGGCCGCCGGTGACTACACTTGGGCTTTTGTCCCCACCCATTTTTATCGCAGCCCTGAGTTAACATCGCAGGGTCCCGCCGACGTGGCTGCTACCACGCCGCCAACCACGGCGGACGCTATCCGACCGCCCTCCTGCTCAGTAAAGAACCACAGTCAAACCCAACAAGGGCCAACCCTTCAGCAAGAAGGAGGTATTTATGAAGGCGAGATTTGTGGCAGCTGCGGCTTTGGCGTTAGGGCTTCTTAGTTTCGGCGCCGTGGTTTCGTGCAAGAAGTCCGAGACAGCACAACCCGCACAATCGGCTGGTGAGACCACACAGAGTTCGAGTGCAGAGCAACCTCCGAAACCCAACCCTGATCGTAACGCCTACTTCGGTGATGAACACATCCACACCAGTTGGTCGGTGGATGCCTGGCTCATGGGCAACCGGCTCACAGGGCCCGATGACGCTTTGAAGTATGCGCAGGGCCAAACCATCAAGCATCCTTTGGGCTACGACATCAAAATCGAAACACCCATGGACTTCATGGGTGTGACCGACCACTCGGAATATGTCGGCGTAACGAAAGAAGCCAACACGCCGGGATCGGCCACGAGTAAGTTGCCCGCTGCACAGCCTCTTATTCTCAAAGATCCCAATAACAACGCGGATGTTCAGAAAGTGTTCACGTACCTGGTGAATATGCTCGCCGGAGCTCCGGTGAAGGCTCTGATGAGCCCCGAAGTAGCCGGCTCCATCTGGAAGGAAAACGTCAGGATTGCCGACGAGAACAATCATCCTGGCAAATTCACGGCGTTCTGCTCGTATGAGTACACCTCCGCTCCTGACAACCGGAATTTGCACCGCAATATCTTCTTCCGTGACTGCGCCCACGTGCCGGACATGCCCTACAGTGCTCTGGACTCCTGGCACCCTGAAGACTTGTGGAAGTGGATGGACGCGCAGCGCAAGGCAGGCAACGAGTTGCTGGCGATTTCGCATAATGCGAACTTGAGCGACGGCTGGATGTATCCCATCGACGTCGACAGCTTCGGCAGGCCCATCGACGCAGCCTGGGCAGCCGCACGCGATCGCAACGAACGCCTGGTCGAAATCAAACAGATCAAGGGACAGTCGGAGACCCATCCTTTGCTCTCGCCCAATGATGAGTTCGCCAGCTATGAGATCTTCACCGGCCTGCTCGGTGCTCCACCGACTGTTGGCCGGATCGATCATATTCAAGGAAGCTTCGGCCGCCAGGCACTGAAAGACGGCATTACCATGCAGGACGTGCGCGGCTACAATCCTTACAAACTCGGCATGGCTGGCGGCTCCGATTCGCACAATACCGGCAGTCCTTACCGCCAAGACAATTTCTACGGCGGTCACGCTCAGATTGACGGGACCGTCGACCGGCGCATGGCCGGTGTGATGGCGTTTGGCACGATTGATGTCCGCCTGGAGAATCCGGGCGGACTGACCGGAGTCTGGGCGGAGGAAAACACCCGCGCTTCCATCTGGGATGCGATGTATCGCAAGGAAACCTTTGGCGTCAGCGGTCCGCACATTAAGGTGCGTTTCTTCGGCGGTTGGGGCTACAACAAGGACATTCTGAACGCTAGCGACTGGGTGCACCAGTCCTACACCAACGGCGTCCCCATGGGCGGCGACCTGCCTCCCTTGAAGGGCACGGCTCCAACGTTCGTGGTTTGGGCTGTGAAGGACCCGACTTCCGGCAATCTCGATCGCATTCAGATCATCAAAGGCTGGACGAAGGACGGCCAGAGCTTCGAGAAGATCTTCGACGTCGTCTGGTCCGGCGACCGGAAGCCTGACAAGTGGTCGGGCCGAGTTCCGGCGATACAGAGCACCGTAGACCTGGAGAAGGCCACCTACACCAACACCGTCGGTTCGACGGAACTGAAAACCGTCTGGACCGATCCCGAATTCGACTCCAGCCTGCATGCGTTCTACTACGCTCGCGTGCTGGAAATCCCCACGCCGCGCTGGACTCTCATCCAGGCAGTCAAGGCCGGCTTGACACCGCCGGACGTGGTGCCGCTCACCGGACAGGAACGCGCATGGACTTCGCCTATCTGGTACACCCCGAGTGCCGAGGCGCGCAAGAATGCGCCCGCCGGTATGACGGTGACCGATCTGAAGGCAAAAGGTGCAACCCAGTTGGGCGATGCACAACTGAAGGCGCTGATCGTGGGCAAGGCCTTCTGGGTGCGAAACAATGCCAACGGTGACAAGTTTAGCGTCGCCTACACTGCCGAAGGCCAGAGCAACGTCTGGCATATCGGCAAGCACGTACCGACTCCTAGCTGGGTTGGCAACCCAGTCCGCGACGGTTACCAGGGAACCACCACCCCGTACAAGATCGAAGGCGGCAAAGTGGTGACAACGATTTCCCAGGATCCGTTTGCGGTTACCATCTACAAACTAGGTGATACGTATTACGGCGCTCGCAGCAACGAATTCGGCTACGCCAACTACGAGATCATCCCGAGCCCACAGTTCGTCCTCAATCCGGTCACGGCCACGCTCAACACCTTTTCAATCGAACTGAGCCTGAACGAACAGCAGAAACAGCAGATTCTCCCCTTCCTGCAGGACGAGGTAGAGCAACTGGGAGCGCTCAAGAAGAATACCTCGCTCAAGCCTCTGCAGAAGCTAGAGCAGTTGAAGCAAATCGGCGGTGCCATCGATGCCAAAATCATGCCTCTCCTGGATCAGCAGCAGCAGCAGAAGTTCCAGGTTATCCGCGAAGAGAAGCGGCGGGAACTATTCGAGAAGATGGGGAACGCGGCGATTGACAAGGCGGAGGCTAAAGTACAGCAGGTGATGTAGAGTCAGGTCAGAATTCGCCGGTCGGGAAAGCACGATGAAGAAGAACATCCTCGCATTGTCGGCAGCTGCAGAAGCGGGTACAGGCCTGATTCTGCTCGCCTGGCCGCCGATTGTCGTGCGCCTGCTGTCTGGCGCAGAGACCAATGGCGCCGCCTTCATCATGAGTCGCCTCGCCGGCATTGCTCTGATCGGCTTAGGCGTGTCCTGCTGGCCGCGCAACTCGGCGTTTCAGTCGCTCAATGGAATGCTGAGCTACAACATGCTTGCCATGCTTTACCTTGGTTACATCGGAGTCCGCGGGGAAATGGTGGCTTGCTATTGTGGCCTGCCGTTGTGACCCACGCGGTCTTGGTCATTCTTCTCTTTCGAGCGCGTTTCAAGGAAACGATGCCGGCAACGTAAGTACTGAATTGATGTTCCTTGGTTGGAGACCGTTGGTGAATGAAGCGTTCATAGTTTCCGAGGCGCAGCCCGCGACAGAGATGTCGCGCTCGTATCCGTGGATTTCTCCTGCGATTAAGCACTGGCTGAGCGAGCCGCTGGTGCACTTTCTGCTGCTGGGTCTCGCCCTATTCGCGGTGTACAGCTACACGCATCCAGGTCGGGGGGGAGTCGAGTCATCGAGGCAGATTGTCTTGACTCTCGATGAACTCCAGCAGATGGACACGTACTTCGTTTCTCAATGGCATCGCCAGCCAACCCCCGCCGAGTTTCAAGCCATGGTGGAAGACAAGGTTCGCGAGGAGGTCCTCTACCGCGAGGCGCTGGCGATGGGCCTTGATAAAGACGACACCATCGTAAAGCGCCGCATGGCGCAGAAGATGCAGTTCCTCGCCGAAGACGTCGCCGCTGCTCACGAGCCATCGACGGCAGAGCTCAAGGCCTGGTTCGAGAAAAACAGCAATCAGTTCGCCTTGCCCAGCCGCTACAGCTTCCGCCATCTTTATTTCTCTCCCGATAAGCGGGGCAAGAACGCCCAACAGGATGCCGCGAAGGCACTGACTAAAATCTCCGGCCAGCCAGAGGATTCCGCAGTTGCTGCTTCTCTCGCCGACCAGTTCATGTTCCAGGACTACTATGGCGACCAAGCTACCGAGGCGATAGCCAAGGAGTTCGGACCGCAATTCGCAGTTGCCATCGAGAAGCTCAAGCCGGGTTCGTGGCAGGGCCCCATCGAGTCCGGTTACGGTTGGCACCTGGTGTTCGTCGGTACTGTGATTCCCGGTCGGATTCCGGCGTTCGAGGAAATGGAGCCGGATGTGAAGACCGCCTGGCTGGGCGAACAGAAGCGGCAGGCCTGGCAGAAGGCTTACCAGGAGATGCGCGCTAAATACGCCGTTTTGTTGCCTGCTCCTTCCGACGTCCCGCAAAGCCCGGCCCCAGCCCCAAAGAAACAAGTTCCCTCCGCTTCCGGTGAGGGGCCGCTGTGACCAGCTTCCGTGCCCGCTTCGCTTGGCTCACGGCCTGCTTGCTGCTTTCCGTTTCGGTTGCCTCGGCCCATGAGGCGCGTCCTGCCTATCTTGAGATCAAAGAGACCGCGCCCGGTCAGTTCAGCGTCCTCTGGCGCACCCCGGTACTCGCTGGGATGCGGCTTCCCATAGCGCTCAAACTTCCTCATGACGTGAAGAACGTACGAGAGCCCAACGTGCAGGAATTGGCCGACTCTTTCGTGGAGCGCCGATGGATCGACGCCGGGCCAAACGGCCTAGCGGGCAAGCGCATCGACTTCCCTGGGCTGCAATTCACCATCACCGACGTGCTCGTGCGCGTGGAGCTGCTTGACGGCAGGAAGTGGACCTCCATCATCCATCCGTCGCAACCGTGGGTGGAGATAGCCGCCTCCCAGACTTGGATGGGAGTGGTGGGCACGTACATCGTGCAGGGCATCCGGCACATTCTTTTCGGAGCGGACCACATGCTGTTCGTGCTGGGGCTGCTGCTGATCGTCGAAGATCGCTGGATGCTTCTGAAAACCGTGACCGCGTTCACGGTTGCGCACAGCATTACCCTTGCGATTGCAACTCTCGGCTATGCGGAGGTTCCAATTCTGCCGCTGAACGCCGCGATCGCTCTGAGCATCCTCTTCTTGGGGCCGGAAATCGTCCGCTCTTGGCGCGGCGAAACCAGCTTCACCATTCGCCATCCCTGGGTGGTCGCGTTTGCGTTTGGCTTGCTCCATGGATTCGGCTTCGCCAGCGCTCTAACCAGCGCCGGGCTGCCGCGACATGAGCTTCCATTGGCGCTAGTCAGCTTCAACCTCGGCGTAGAACTCGGGCAGCTCGGTTTCATCGCGCTGATTCTGGCGCTCGAACGCTCCTTCCGCATACTCGAAGTGCGTTGGCCGCGATGGGCGCAGCTTCTTCCCGGATATACCGTAGGTTCGCTCGGCGCGTTCTGGACAGTACAAAGAGTGGCATTGCTCTTCGGGGGCGGGCGATGAACACACCACAACACAATCCTGCGGTCCGGGTAATGGTGCTGGCTGGTTTCGTGTTTCTGTGTGCTCAGATGGCCTTGGCCCATCCACAGAAGGGCGAAGCTGTTGGATTCCTCACTGGCTTTCGCCATCCGATCTCCGGACTCGATCACGTGTTGGCAATGGTTGCGGTAGGCCTCTGGGGTGCGCAACTCGGTGCTCCTGCTATTTGGGTTCTGCCGGTTGCATTTCCAATGGTAATGGCCTTCGGTGGGATGTTGGGGCTCATAGGAGTGCCCTTGCCAGGAACCGAATACGGAATCGCTCTCTCAGCAATTCTTCTGGGTGCTGCCGTACTGTTTGAAGTGCGCCCGCCTCTTGCTTTCGCTGCGGCGT
This sequence comes from uncultured Acidobacteriaceae bacterium, assembly GCA_963772895.1. Lineage (GTDB taxonomy): Bacteria > Acidobacteriota > Terriglobia > Terriglobales > Acidobacteriaceae > Bog-257. The sequence goes on along the minus strand of CAVYZB010000007.1, from coordinate 2,107 downwards.
TGGTCGGGGTTTTCGCGATATTCCACGGCTATGCGCATGGAACTGAATTGCCACCAGGCCAAAGTGCGCTGCTCTACAGCATGGGTTTCGTCATTGCAACCGGCTGCCTGCACGCTCTGGGAATCGGTATCGGGACAGTGCATCGCTGGTCGTGGGGACAGAAATTACTTCGCGTCGCCGGAGGATTGGTCGCCGTCGGTGGCACGTTTTTCATGTGGAAGGCGTTCGCATGAAGAGCACGAGCCAATCTCGTCTGCCACTGTACGCATTCGTGGTCTTCGCATTTGTCATGTTCGCTCTCCCCTCCGACGCGCACCTCAACTCGACTGGAATGGGGCCTTTCTACGACGGGCTGATGCATTTCCTAATGAGCCCTGAGGACATTGTTCCGGTACTCGCTCTGGCTTTACTAGCTGGACTACGCGGCGCTCGTTACGGGCGGAGGGCATTGTTTACTCTTCCCGTTGCATGGTTGCTCGGCGGTCTTGCCGGATTGAGCGCAACGACTACGAGGCCTCATCCATTTATCGCGGCAGCCTGGTTTCTCATTCTCGGAGGGCTGCTGGCCGCCGACGCGAAAGTTTCATTGCGCGTGACTACAGCGCTCGCCTCCTTGCTGGGTGTCTATCATGGCTACTTGAACGGGGCTGGTATGGGTCAGTTCGAAACTGCGTCGGTCGCAATCGTCGGCCTGGTCTTCGCCATATTTGTTCTGATCGCTCTCGCTGCCGCGTTCGTGGTTCACCTACGCGCGCATTGGGCACGAGTCGCAGTGCGCGTCGCCGGGAGCTGGATCGCTGCCAGCGGGCTTCTCATGTTGGGTTGGACCGTCCGGAGCAGATAGATTTTGTGGGGCGCTGACACCGTTGACAGGCCGAGCCGACAGGCATCGGTTCGTTGGGCCCGTCCTCATCATGCGCCACGCAGGGCAGGTTCTTGCTTAAACGGAGTCACTTGCTATAACTTTTCTTCTTGACGAGCCTTGGCTTCTCCTCATCGCGGTTTTCATCGCACTACTCGTGTCATCGGGTACTCGGTTACCGGGTGGCTTTGGCTACCCGCGTCAATGAAGACAGCCATCGCCACGAGCACATTACCGGTTTGCGCGAAGGTTTATTCGTTCTCCTGGGCTGCTCCTGGGATTCACCGTTGCAATGATGCTGCCTCGATTCGACCAGAGAAGGGACCTTGTCAACGAAGAAGCGCGCGCGATCAGGATGGGCATGTTGCGGGCAGATGTTCTGCCGGAACCCCAGCGTGGCAAAACTCTGGAACTGCTCCAGCAGTATGTGCTTGTGCGCCGCGATTTTGCCACGGGAAACACTTCTCGATCAGCCGAGATACAACGCACCAAGGCTTATCAAGAGCTACTCTGGCAACAGCTTGTTGCCGTCACCCAGCAGAGTCAGACCGCGGTTATCGCAACCTATTTGCAGTCTCTAAGTAATATGATTGACGTTGCGGAGAAGCGACTGGCTGCGTTTGAAAGCCGCGTTCCGACGACAGTGTGGCTGATCATCTTCATTGTCGCGGCCTTCCAAAGCTTTATTACCGGATATAGTTTGAAGCGTAGATTCTGGGTACCTCTCGTGGTCACGCCGTTGGTGGTAGCCGTGGTGATGGCATTAGTCGCCGACCTGGATAGCCCTCATACAGGCCTGATCCGTGTCCAGCAACACAGCATGGATCGACTCGTCGACGACGTGATGCATACAAGGCGGCAATAACAAAGGGGCGGACGTCCGGCTCTTCGTCCGAAACAAGAAGGAGATTACAGACCTTACGTAAACCCGACCGTGCTTTCGTGCGGACCGGTGTCTCTACTTCGAAACATGCGTTGTCACGCGAGCCGAAGAAAAATCACGCCAACAGCAGGATTACCCTAGAACTGTACGCCCAGGCTAGCATGCCGGAAAAACGACAGGGGCAGAGCAAGGTCGTGCAGGTCGTTTTACGAAAGGGGAAAGCACTGGCCCTAACAGGACCATAAGCCTTGATTGCCATTTCCTTGTAAGTGCTTGAAAGAAAATGGCGGGGTCGACGGGACTCGAACCCGCGGCCTCTGCCGTGACAGGGCAGCGTTCTAACCAACTGAACTACGACCCCG